>NZ_WHNZ01000011.1 GCF_013141725.1 Paenibacillus planticolens
AATTTCGATCGGCGATCTGGCGATTATTGCCGCAGCATATGGCAAATTATCAACTGATGCGGATTGGGATCAATACAAAAAGGCAGATCTAAACAATGATGGCAAAGTAGACGTTACGGATCTCGCAATTATGGCCAGAAAAATACTTGAATAAAAAAATTTATGAAAATCGAGTAGCAGGGGGCGGCAAGCCCCCAAGCTCTCACATCACCGTACGTACAGTGCCCATGCTTGGCGCACTAAAATAAGCCCCGATATCATTTAACATCGGGACTTACAATTAAACGACGAATATGGAATAGGCCTAACATGATGGTTTTGATTGTTCATGCTGAGGGTGTTCCCACCCTCAGCATTCACTGCGCTTTAAGGGTTATATAACTTAACTTTCGCAGCCTGAAATAGGCAGGTAAGCCTTGAGATAACTGGGCAAACCGGCGATCCATTGTTGTAGTTGATTATTAATCAATTTCGATAGCTTTTTGCTTGCCGTTGCTGCTACTTCATTGATCAAATCAAGCAGTTGTTGTAACGCAATCACCCAATCTATGGCATGCTGACCTCATCACATAGCAAATCAGTAGGATTGCATAAATTCTGATGTTCACAATTATTTAAATTTTCCGAAAATACCACTTTGGGTCTATGAGCTAAAAAATGACGGAGGTCTTTCGATTCAGGCAGTTGCTGCCCATTTGGTATTTATATCCGTTTCAATGGGCGGTTTTGCGAGATCAACTCATTACCTAGATCGTGTTTTCTTGGCTTTTTTCTGTCTACCTTTTGAGGTTCGACTTGGCGGTTGTATTACAGCTTCGATTATAGTGGGAGGTGATGTATGTTGTATCTTTTGAATATTAAAGTACTTGAAGAAGGTTAGTTGTAGTCTGGGTACGTAGGGAGATAAAACGAGTTGAGAAGTTTGTAAACAAATGGATACGGCTTTTGCGTGGGTAATGTTACATTTTGTATCGCAAATCATGAATGGGGTGCAGCTATAGATTCGGGTGCTTTTCCAATCCACCTAGGCTAGTTATATGAAATTTAATAATTAAATATTATACAAACGCTTTAATTTGAGAAAGTGGGGTAAAGGAAATATGACATTAATTTCGAAACATTCTAAGAAGATTATGGTATCGTCGCTTATTTTATCGTTGTTGTCTTCACCGCTCGCTATATTAAATGTAAGTGCGGCTACTGGCATATCTCAGCCTGAAATATCCAGTCATGTAAAGAATGTTCTTAATGTTGAGGGCAAGACATTCAAGGATTTAAATGGGAACGGTTCACTGGACCCTTACGAGGACTGGCGTTTGCCCACTAATCAGCGCGTGGCTGATCTTCTTCCGCGCATGAGCATGGTGGAGAAGGCTGGAATCATGCAGATTACTTCTCTACCTAATGACATCGACGGCGTCAATGACTTTGTTAATAACCGCAACATTCGCTATCTCATTATCCGTGACAACATAACGGCCTTGGAGCTTGCTAAGCGAGCGAATAAATACCAAGAGGTCGCGGAGGCTTCTCGCCTCGGCATCCCGCTCGTTTTCACCTCCAACCCTCGTAATCATGTAAGTCAGCAGCTCGCGTTCGGCATCAGTGAGGCCTCCGGACAGTTCTCTACATGGCCAGGCACCTTGGGCCTTGCAGCAACGGGCGATCTCAGCATTATCCGCGACTTTGCTCAGATAGCCCGCGACGAGTGGCGCTCGTCTGGTATCCAGAAGACCTACGGATACCAGGTTGAAATCGCCTCGGAGCCTCGATGGAACCGAATCTCCGGCACATTTGGCGAGAGTACAGAATGGAACTCTATGATTGCCCGGGAGCTGGTCTTAGGCTTCCAGGGGGAGAAACTCAGTAACAAATCTGTTGCCCAGACCGTTAAGCACTTCGTCGGTGACGGTGCGGTGCTTCGAGGTCTCGACCCGCACAACGAACCCGGTAAGTGGGCGGTCTACCCTACTGAAGGCAGCCTTTTTAAATACCAGCTCCCATCGTTCCAAGCCGCAGTCGACGCTGGCGTGAGTTCAATTATGTCCTATTACAATGTTCCAAGCAACGCGCTTAGCGCTAAGCAGCTCCCGGATGAACTGTGGAACTCCACAAACCAGCAGTTCGAGGAAGTGGCAGGCGCCTACAATAAGACCCTGATCACCGACATTCTGCGGAACAAGATGGGCTTCACCGGCTATGTCAACACCGATAGCGGACCACTGACCACTCGTGATTTTGGCGTGCATGATCTTACAATTGAAGAGAAGTTCGCCAAGTCGATTCATGCCGGGGCAAACATCTTCTCGGACAACAGCGATCCAAGCGGGCTCATCTCTGCTGTTAACAAGGGTCTGCTCCGCGAAGAGGAGCTCAACCCCTCCGTGGCGCACCTGCTTGCAGAGATGTTCGACCTAGGACTTTTTGAGAACCCTTACACGGACCCGGTTAAAGCCCAGACGATTGCCAGCTCACCTGCTTCCCAAGCGCGGGCCGATGAGGCGCACCACAAGTCGATTGCGCTCCTGCGTAACGACAAGGGTATGTTGCCACTGTCCGATGCAAACATCAACACCAAGAAACTGTACGTGGAAGTTTTCAACGGAAATAATAGCGCAACACAAACCGATGCAATTAAAAAGCTTATTACTGATAAGGACCCATCGGTAACCATCGTCAACACGCTTGCAGAGGCGAACACCGCATTTGTGTGGGTACTGCCGACGATTTATGCATACCCCGACAATTCCACTCAGGAGATCCAGTTGGGTACACTCACAGGCATCGACGTGAATAAGATTAAGCAGATCGAAGCGGCTGTTCCGACTGCTCTGGCAATCAACATGACCAATCCATGGGTCATCAATGAGATCGAGCCCAACGCTGCGGCTGTTGTGGCAACCTTCGATGTCAAGGGCGAAGCCTTGCTCGACGTTCTGCGCGGGCGTTATAACCCTACTGGTATTCTGCCAATCACAATCCCGGCTAACCAAGCGGCCGTGGAGAATAACGCATCGGATGTTCCAGGATATGCCGAGAATTTCCATTACGCCTACACAAATGTGGCTGGTGATGATTACACGTTCGGTTTTGGATTATCTTATGGCGCAAAAACTACTCTAGCCGGAAGCAGTTCCGTAGCACCAGGCGAATCCTTTAGTTTGAACTATGGTCTGAAAAACGTAAAGCAAACGGTCGATCAAGGCGTATTTGCACAGGATTTGACAATTAGTTATGATCCGAATGCAATTGAATATATCGATGCGCAACCATCGGATCCAACAGCTGTGTCTATCGTAGATAAGAAGGTGACAGGACCGGGTAAAGTACGGCTTATACTTGCAAGCTTGGGATCAAGCAAGGCGATAAAAACTGATGGAGATATACTTAAGCTTCAACTTAAAGCCAAGTCAGTTGCAACTAGTTCCAGCACAAAAGTCTCCATAGCTTCAGCAGTGCTGGCTGACGGCGCAGGAAAGGAATTTCAGACAGTAGGCTCCTCCCACTACATCCAGATTCATATTGTGAATAAATCCTCGCTGAATTCGCTGATTGCCAACGCCC
>NZ_WHNZ01000012.1 GCF_013141725.1 Paenibacillus planticolens
ACCCGTCGCTCCCGCTGCTCCCGTCGCCCCCGCTGGACCCGTCGCCCCCGCTGCTCCTGTCGCCCCCGCTGGACCCGTCGCTCCCGCTGCTCCCGTCGCTCCCGTCGCTCCCGCCGGCCCAGTAGCTCCCGCTGCTCCCGTCGCCCCCGCTGCTCCCGTAGCTCCCGCTACTCCTGTCGCCCCCGCTGCTCCCGTGGCTCCCGCTGGCCCCGTCGCTCCTACTGCTCCTGTCGCTCCCGCTGCTCCCGTCGCTCCCGCTGGACCCGTCGCTCCCGCTGCTCCCGTGACTCCCGCTGGACCCGTCGCTCCCGCTGGACCCGTCGCTCCCACTGCTCCTGTCGCTCCCGCTACTCCTGTCGCTCCCGCTACTCCTGTCGCTCCCGCTGGACCCGTTGCTCCCGCTACTCCTGTCGCTCCCGCTACTCCTGTCGCTCCCGCTGGACCCGTCGCTCCCGCTGGACCCGTTGCTCCCGCTACTCCTGTCGCTCCCGCTTGACCCGTCGCTCCCGCTTGACCCGTAGCTCCCGCTGCTCCTGTCGCTCCCGCTGGCCCCGTTGCCCCCGTTGCCCCGGCTGGCCCCGTCGCTCCCGCTGCTCCCGCCGGCCCAGTAGCTCCCCCTGCTCCCGTAGCTCCTGTTACTCCCGGATCTCCCGTCACTCCCATAGCCCCCGTTGTTCCCGTTATTCCCGGGTCTCCCGTCGCTCCCGTAGCCCCTGTTGATCCCGTTGGTCCTGATGGACCGCCGGCAGGACCTGTAGGTCCAGTTGGACCCGTAGGACCTATTAATGTCGGCGCAGACAGAACATCCGCCAGTTTAGCTTGCAGAATGGCCTCCTCCAGGCTCACAGCTGCTATCGTATTTTTTATGCTTTCATTAACTAGTAAAATATCGCTGATCGTCACTGCTATTGGTGTAATACCGGGCAGAGTACCGAGTACATACTGCAGCTTTTCTCCTTCCGCGTTCAAAATATGACTTAATCCCAGCTCCTCCAAAGCGATAGAGGCTAGCAGTAAATTTATGGCATCTTCTCTGGTAATAGAGATTATAGGTGTAATATTAGGAAAATCGTCTTCGTACATCTTGAAATCCCCCGCTTTCGTCTATAAAGTCAAAGAAATACGAAAAGAGCTGACTTTTCACAAGTCAACCCCTTCATCGTATAACTGGAATTAATTTCTATACCATAGATACACCGGCACTTGCGTATCCTTCAACTGAAGTCACTAGAGTAAGTCCAGTTGCCGTACTAGAATAAACAAGTAATAATCTTGTTTGTGCTGTTACCGGAATCGATAATCCAGTTATGATACCGGAACTAATGGTCCCTAGCGAGATAGCGCCCGTTAAGGCCGGTGTAAGAGTGACTGCAGCTCCCGGTACAGCTGTGAACGAGTTATTTGGTGTCGTAGAACTATATAGTTGAGCTGTTATAGAAACCGTCGTACCGAGTAATGATAAAGCAAGAGTTGTGCTGAAATATGCAGCAATGGAAGTAATTGTTCCTCCCCTTGGCATCGAAAATGCAAAGTTTAGTAATGTACCACTTGCTCCTGTAAGATCAATAACCCCGCCCAAAATCGTGACGCCAGTTGCAGAACTTCCAAAACCAACCATACTGACAGTTCCTACTAACCCACCTGCAATAGTGGTCAATGTAACTGGAAGACCTGATGAATAAGGAATAATCGGACCAGAACCATTCAATCCCGTTGCCCCGGTGGCCCCAGCTACACCGGTTGCTCCTGCTGCACCTGTGGCTCCTGCCGCACCGGTTGCTCCTGCTGCACCTGTTGCACCAACAGCACCTGTGGCTCCCGCTGCACCCGTTGCTCCCGCTGTACCTGTTGCCCCGGTTGCTCCTGCTGCACCCGTTGCTCCGATTGCTCCTGGATCGCCCGTTGCCCCGGTGGCTCCTACTGCGCCTGTTGCCCCGGTTGCTCCTGCTGCACCCGTTGCTCCGGTTGCTCCTGGGTCACCTGTCGCCCCGGTTGCTCCTGTCGGTCCAACTGCTGGTCCACCTGTAGGACCGGTTGGACCAACAGGACCTGTAGGTCCTACAGAAATCGGTGTTTCAAGAATACTTTCCAGCTTAGATTGCAGAAGGAATTCTTTCCTCGCTACCGTATTAATCGTACTTTTTACGCTTTCATTTACTAGCAAAAGATCGCTAATCGTTGCAGGCGGTCCCGTTAAGCCCGGCAATGTTCCAAGAACATATTGGAGCTTTTCACCTTCCGCATTGAGAATATGACTTAATCCAAGCTCTTCCATCGCAATCGACGAAAGCAACAAGTTAATCGCTTGATCACGTGTTACCGAAATATTCGGTGATATATTAGGTATATTAGCTTGTGACATTGTTCAACCTCCTTTCGATAGTTATAGAATATTCTCATCGATTGGAAGTGTGTTGAATTGAATACCTATTTTTGGGAATAAAGGCGCATTTCCACGGAACCACAAAGGACCGTCCCCTAAGTCATACAATGACAAAAGGACGGCCTTTTTTTCTTTTGTATAATTAGTATGGCTCCATTATACTTACGATCGCTTAGGAGTTCGCTTTCTTTCGCGCCGGGTAAACATTAGCGGAGGTGATGCTGACTTATTGGCTTGTCTACGGTCGGACTCCTCAACAGGCAGAGGACTTAATACACCGGATTGTTCTTCCGCAACATTGTCCGGTTCGACGTAATCGAACCGTTCATTTTCATCCGGTATCGTGTTGCTCATGTTCGGGTTGCTCAGGTAATAATCCTTAAGATGGACCAACCTCTCTATACATTCCTTTTTTGATAAAAGATCGGATTGCTGGAGCAACGCAATCATTCTCAGCACGGTTTCATGAATGTCAGAGGATGGAATCGGCTCAATTTCATTTTTTTCGATATGGGAAAGATTTTGGTGTTTACGCTGCACAGCTGCATGTAAATCTAATAAGGAGGTGAACAAAGCGCAAATTTGAAATGAAAGATCATTTCTGATTTCATCCGCTTCGCCTTTCATACGATACAACAAGGCTTCTATAAGGTGAAATACCGATAAGCTTAACTGAGGGACTGCTGCTGCACATTTGTTTACGGCTTGTTCAGTAGTCGAAATGCTCATACTCCAAGTTTTCCAGTTCCATAATATTTTCTGCCTCCACTTCTTCAAGCGGCGTTGACGATTTTGTTTCAAGGAACTGCATATGCGAGATAGCGTGCAGTTTTTTTAGCATTAACCATTGCGTCATCACCATGGAATCTAGAAATTGAATAACACTATGGTTATAGATAAGAATCTCCTGCGTGGTAGGTGCAGTGGGGAAATCGAGATTTCTTCCCACAAAGGATGATGTTTTATCCGCCTCTGTTCTCATTAATTTAGCAAGTGATTCCTCTTCGGAGGCGAGAGACTGCAGCAAATGAGCGATCGCAGATGTGTAGGAAGGCACTTGCTCGAATGGTCTCAACGATTCACTCCCCTTTCGCCTGAAACTAAGCTCTATTCTTCACAATCATCTATGATATACTCGGAGAGCTCGTCTTTTTCTTCAAGCTTCATGATATCGGATAGTTTAAAGGCAAGCAGCATCTGATTGCTAATGATATTTCTCATCATTCGATCCACGCTCGAATTAATAAGAAGTGCTTCATTAATCGTTAGACAACGGTCTTTGAGGACGTGCTGCAGTTTCTCCGCTTCGGCGTTTATCATGTGAGAAAGTCCGATCTCCTCAAGTGCGATCGAGGTCAACAATAAATTAATAACTTCTTTCCGTTTTAGGATAATTTCCGGTTTAATGTCAGGAATATTAGGCATGGACATGTCTTTCAACTCCTGTATTGTAATATTTTATGAACTTTAAGGCATGCATCCGTACCTTCAATCTAGTATATGATGGTTGTCTGTTTTCATGATTTTTTTAACCTGTTTTTGGAAAAATAAAACAAAAAAAGCCCATACGGGCTTTTTTTTATATAGCTTTAATCATTTACAGAACTTCATTCGGGAAGTGATCCAAAATATTTTCCATTTTAAACTGCAGCAGCATTTCTTTCTTAATCACGTCTTGCAAGGTTTTCCTTACACTGTCATTAATGAGCAAAAGATTCGAAATGTTCGTCGTTGGCGGCGTAATCGACGGAAACAAGGTGCCGACTACATACTGTATTTTCTCTGCCTCCGCATTGACGATATGCGCTAACGCAAGCTCTTCCAATGCTATGGAGGCCAACAATAAATTGACCGTCCCACCTAACGTAAGCGATATTATCGGGGTAATATTCGGTATATTGGCTTGTGACATTTACATTCCTCCATTTCCACTTGAGCAGCTTAAGTTAGTCATATATATGCACGATAGCCCGTTTTTTCGAACTGCTAATTTCAACTTATTTATTGCCCATTTGTTCAAAATATCGTTGATTGTGGATGATCGATGGGTGTTTGGGATTATAGGAATAGGAAATATCATGGTGAAATTTAGCCTTATCCGGCCTCCCGATCCGGTCGTAGCATAAACATAACTGTACATGCGGCAGCCACGTCAATGATGAATGATCCATAAAACCCATAGACTCCTTTGGCTTCGGACACTGTGTTGCGGACTCATACCAATAAATCGCTTGAAGATAATCTTGTTCTTCGAGAAAAACAGATCCGATCCGGCAGCAGCAGTCTGCCCGAGGCATATCGTGTTCAAATGCCCTGAAGAGTGCCAAGAGCTGCTCGTCTCTCTGGGCTAAATGACTGTAACAGGTTGCCAAGTGAAGCGCAGCGGCAATCTTATCTTCCTGCCAGCCCTCCGGAGTTTGAAGAAACGCTTCATAATATACAGCTGCTTCCTGATGAAAACCATGTTCTCTGCATTCATTGGCATAATAAAATTGATCCCGTAAGCTTAAGCCTTCTCCTCTGGCCAACATGTTCCGGTATATTTGTAAATTCCGGTCTGTATGAATTTTATCTTTTCGATGTGTGACCGCAATTTCACTGTCGTACACGCTTCCGCTGGCCGCTAAATATTCATGCACAGCGCCAATCCATTGAAATTGGCACTCTCGGCGCACAAGCCGATTCCTGCGCAGACTATATGTCACATTCTGATTCTCATCAAAGCTTAGATGATAGCTCATCGTCACGCGGTCAACGAGCGGTTCCAACGTCCGAATCAATTCCAGAAAAAGCAGGCGATCTTTCTCTGTCAGCGTATCATCGGCATCCAACCATAAGATGTATTGCTGCGTAGCCTTAGAAAAAGCGAAGTTTCTGGCTGCGGCAAAATCGTCCACCCAAGCGAAATCATAAATTTTATCCGTGTACTTGGAAGCAACTGCCTTGGTCCTGTCCGTCGATCCTGTATCGACAATAATGATTTCATCCGGAATATCGCGAATGGAATGTAGACAAACAGGTAGTGCATTCTCCTCATTTTTAACGATGAGGCACACACTGATGGTAATCTTGCGATCTGCTGACTGTACCCCTTTGCAACTTTGCTTATAGGCATTAATACCGGCCAGTTCTGACTTGCGATAAATATGATAAGCCGGAAAATGAGTGTCCACATAGAGGGCAAATCCCATGGCACGTGCGCGTATGCAGAAGTGCCGGTCTTCTCCCCAAAAAGATAAATTCGGAATTTCGGCAAACCGAACCCCGGCTTTAATGGCTTTGCGGCTGATTAAGGTGCATGCGCCAAGTCCGCCAACTTCATATATACCCGGGACTCTTAATTGGCCGAAAAACTGCCAAGTCCGCTTAGCCGACTCCTCATCGGATAACGATTCCTTCCTGTCTTTGTGGTACAACGTATACTGGTCGCTAAGCCAAACTTGCGGCATTTCCATCGTATCCGGCTGCCATTTCGTCCAAAAAATATTGGAGATGATTTCTTTATTCGCTGAAACAAGATGTTCCAATGTATGCGGGTGTAAGATGAGATCCGAATCGACCAGAAATACATAATCGAATTTGCGGTCAAGGGCATATGTAAGAATAGCGTCCTTCATCCTTGCTACTTTCCAAATCGTTTCTTCCGGCCAGTAGTGAGTGAACTCATCCTTCTCATAGGTTTCAGGATGTTTCTCCTCTATATGGATGTCCGTTCTGCCGTGTTGCGATTGGAATTGACGAAGCAATAGCTGTGAAGATTCTTCTGCATTATCATCGACGAATAAATAGCTCACAACGATGTTTGTTCGTTCAAGCTCTGCCAGAGAGGTGAGAAAAGGGGCAAGTATTTCCGGGCTCTGGCGAATGGGACTTCCGATCAATATGCGCTTTTTCCGACTCAAGGTGTCTTCTCCTCCCGGCGAAGATTGGCAAAATAAGCTTTGTTGTGCAAAATACCGGGATGCGCCGGGTTGTAGACGAATGCAATCTCATTATGCAGCTCCGCTTTTTGCTTCTGTCCTGTTCGGTCATAGCATAGACAGAGCTGCAGGTGCGGCAGCCACGTCCAAGCCGCATGATCAACCATTCCGGCATAATCGGCGGGTTCGCCTAACGTAGTTGCTTTTTGAAACCAATAGATTGCCAGCTCGAGCCGATTGTCCTCCATAAAATAACTGCCCACCCGGCAGCACATCTCCGCCCTTGGCTTCCCATATAGCAAAGTTCTAAACCAAGCTTTCAGCTGCATCTGCCGGTTCGCCAGTTTACCGTAACAATCCCCCATCTTCAGGCAAGCGGCAAAACAATCCTCACGCCACCCCTGCTTCGTGGCAAGAAAACGCTCATAATACATGACAGCTTTATCATCAAGCCCATGATCTTTAAGCTCGTTTGCGTAATAGTACAAGTCTCGCGGAGAAAAAATTTCATCCTCGGACTCGCGCTGCTGATAAATCCGCAAATTACGGTCAGTATACTGCTTATCTTTCTTGTGTGTAATGGCTATGTCCGACTGCATGACGTGCCCGCTGACGATCAGCACTTCGTGAACGGGACCTTCCCAGCGAAAACCGCAGGCTCGCCGGACTAGACGGTTGCGTTTCAGACTTGTTATTACCTTGTTATCGGCGTCAAAGGCTAAGTGATACGGCATCATCACGCTGTCCACAGACGGGTCGATGGAGGATTTCAGCGCTGCAAATTTCCGCCGGTCCTCTTCCTCGAGCTCATCGTCCGCGTCCAGCCATAAAATATAGTCCATGGTCGCTTTAGAAAAAGCAAAATTTCTAGCCTCTGCAAAATGATCCTTCCAAGGCATATCGTAAATAAGCTCTGTAAAAGAGGAAGCTATTTCTTTGGTCCGATCCGTAGAGCCTGTGTCTACGATAATGATTTCATCCGCTATGTCTCTAACCGACTGCAGACAGCGGTGAAGCGACAGCTCTTCATTTTTGACAATCATACATAAACTTATCGTTATCAATGGGCTATTCCTCCCAAAGTACGAGGTTTGGATGTTCATCTAGAATAGAATCATACTGCTCTTTCCATCCATACTGGGCATTCGGATCCAGCCGCATATAGCGCTCATATTTCTCTTTCCTGTCTTCCGGCTTAGCCCAGCCATAATGCTTGATTCTGGCACGGTGGCAAACATAAGAGAAATAGTTGATTGTCGCCGGAAATCTGCCGCAGTGCTGAGGCGTCTCTCTCCAGAGATACGGAAAATGCGGCTTATACCTGATTAGGAAAGGGCGATATATATGATGGGCACTCCAATAGGCATCCTCCCGGTAGCTGGTTTCGCTCCACATATCGTACAGCCGAAAATAGATCGCATCCTGCTCACATCCCTTCAGCAAGTCGCCCACTTGATTCGCAAACTGATCTTCAAACAGTTCATCCCCATCCAAATTCAGTATCCATTCGGGGTTCGTACGCACTGTCGCTTCCCATTGCTGCTTGCGCAGCAGCACTTCATTGGCAAAGCGAGATTCCGAATTACGAATCAGATGCAGCGGGATGCCGGACAGCAGCTCTTGACAGATGTCAGAGGTATCGTCCGTACTTCCGTCATCAATAATAACCGCCTCATCAATCCAATCGCGATGTTGTAACAATGCATTTCGCAAGTAGCGGCCGCCTTCATTTTTGACAACCATCGAAAGCGTTAATTTACTCATATCGAGCGCCCCGCTACGCAAAAAATTTCATGTCCGTTCCAGCCGGCCTGAAGCCCAATCATCATCTTTATTTTCTCTTTTTCAGACAGCGATGGAATTGTGCCAGGATGGATCCGCAAATCATTTTCGAGCCGTGCCGGCTCCTCTCTGGAAAATAAAGAGATAATCTCAAGATGACTTAAAGACATCAGATGCTCAATATGTCTCTTAGCATAATGAAATAAATGGTCCTCTTCTGTAAATAACGGCGATGAAGCTCCTTGCAAAGCATTGGTAAGCGAATGCTGATTGGGCACACTGAACAAGATTCTCCCTCCCGGCGCTAAAACCGTACTTACCTGCTCCATAAAAGAAACCGGGGACGGAATATGCTCTAAAACATGCCAAAATACGATCGCATCGAACTTTTCATCCGCCTCAAAAAGATTCAATTCCCAAAGTTCATTTCTGAGATTCAGACCATAACGATCGTTCGCGTATTCGCAAGCAACGGCCGACGGCTCGAGTCCCTGCACTTGCCAACCCGCTTCCCGAGCCAACCACAGAAACTCGCCGGTCCCGGAACCAATTTCAAGCAATTTCCCTTTTTTACGAAAAAACATATCCAACAGCAAAACGCTGAAAGCAGCATGCTCTCTTAGCGTATTCACCGCATATAGATCCCTCATCGCCACCCAGTTGCTATCGTAAATATCCTTAATTAGCTGTTCTTGCTGAACTTTGTCGACCTGCTCTTGATAAATAAGCTGACAGGACTTACACATCATCAGTGTAAAATTAGCATACGAATGGAAAATCATGCTTTCATTCGCTTTACAAAGTGGGCATGACTGCACGCGATCATCCCTTCTTTCATTTATTTGTATGCAGCCGCATACTTATGGCCATAAGCCGTCAAAACCGGAGGTGTCCCTTGATGAAACGCCCGACTGTTTCACTCTGTATGATTGTGAAAGACGAAGAAGCACTGATCCAAACCTGTTTGCTCAGTGTCAAAGATTGGATCGATGAAATGATCGTCGTAGACACGGGTTCAACCGACAAGACCGTGCAGATTGCCCGCTCCATGGGGGCTGCTGTGCTTTCCTTCGAATGGAACAATCATTTTGCCGATGCCAGGAACTATGGACTCACACATGCCAAATCAGATTGGATCCTTTATCTGGATGCTGATGAGGAACTGTCCCCTCTCGGTGATTTTGATTTGCATAAGGCGCTCAAGGAGACACAAGCCTCCATACTCTCCCTTCATTTAGTTAATTATATTGGGGATTCTCCAAATGAAGACGAAGCATTTCATATAGCTCATCCCCGTTTTTTCCGCAACCACATTGGGCTGCAGTTCAAATATGCCATTCATGAAACACTGAATATCGACGATGTTTTTCCCGATCGTGACCATGCCGAAGTAATGGGAGCTATACCGCTTAAATTGTTTCACCGTGGGTATATGGAGCCAATTACGACTCAAAAAAACAAGTATTCACGCAACATGACCTTGTTGCAACAGGAAGCAAAATCACCGTCCTCTTCTTCCAATCCATGGATTGAGTATCACATAGCGAGTGAGTATTATCGAATCCGGGAGTATGAGAAAGCTTTTGAGTATGTAAATTTATCTATTATCCGATTCATACAAGGCGGCAAAATGCCTCCGTCCATGTTGTATAAACTGAAGTATGCGATCCTTTTCAACACAGGAAGCATTGACGGCGCTTGGCCCGGTATCGATAAAGCTATTGCGCTGTATCCGGATTATGTTGATCTTCATTTTTATAAAGGCGTCATCTGTTATGTGAAAGGGTGGTACGCTGCGGCTATTGACGTATTCAAGCATTGCCTAGAGCTGGGGGAGACGACAGGACTTCATCTGACCTTGCGCGGTACGGGCAGCTTTCATGCCTGGTATTATTTAGGTTTATGCTGGGAAAAAACGGGAAATAACCAAGCGGCAATAAACGCCTACGAGAAGGCTTATGAACTTTCCCCCACCTATTCAATTGCCAAAGATGCGCTTCACAGGCTTCAAGAAATCGATAAATAATGTCTTACCTGTGCAATGAGTCAAAGGAGGAGAAGGAATTTATTTACATTCGTCGAATGTAGGCTATAAGTAAGCATGAAGGAGGAAACCAATGGCTAAGCGCGTTCAACTGCTTGTGGGGACCAATAAAGGGGTTTTTATTTATTCTTCTACGATGGAAAGACGAAGTTGGTCCTTGAAGGGACCCTTTTTACCCGGGTGGGAAGCCTACAGTGTGCTTGGAGATACGCGCAACGGCAATAGGCTGTATGCCGGTACTTCGCATGCCGCCTACGGCGCTACGCTTCGTATGTCTGACAATGGCGGTGAAACATGGGATCAGATCGGGGATGGTCCGGCTTATCAGATTGAAAGCGGTTTCAAATTAAATCGGATTTGGCAGATCGTACAAGGCCATGCAACGGAACCCGATACCCTCTTCGCCGGTGTCGAAGAAGCCGGCATATTCGTAAGCCGCGACAACGGCCGTTTCTGGCAGGAATTGGATGCACTAACTAAGCACCCCACTAGGCCGGACTGGTTCCCCGGAGCGGGCGGCATGTGCTTGCATACGATACTCATTGACCCCCGGAACGCCAAACGAATGTGGGTCGGCATTTCCGCAGTAGGCGTCTTCCGTACGCTGGATGGCGGTTCAAGCTGGAGCCCCTGCAATAACGGCTTGAACCGCGTGCCGACAGGGCAACCCGATGAACGAGTCGGCTACTGCGTGCACAAAATCGTGCTCGATCCGGCAAACTCCGATATTCTCTATATGCAGGAGCATAGCGGCGTGTTTAAATCGGCGGACGGCGGTGACAGCTGGTATCCGATCGAAGAAGGCCTGACGCTGCGCGAAGGCGACATGCCCTTCGGCTTCCCGATTGCCGTAGCGCCAACAGGCGATTTGTTTGTGATCCCCTTAGAAAGCAGCGAACAGCGCTCGATGCGGGACGGCAAGCTGCTCGTCTACCGCATGGCAGCCAGTGAACAAAGCTGGAAGCCGATCGGCGATGTGCTGCCGGAGGAAGAACGCCATGTCAGTGTGCTGCGCGACGCCATGACCGTTGACAGCTTGGAACCCTATGGTCTTTATTTTGGAACTACGTCTGGCGAAGTGTACTGTTCTCTGGACCGCGGGGAAAACTGGGAGCGGCTGCCCGGCCAATTTTCACGCATCCTAACCGTCAAGACGCTTATTGGGGAGGATTAGTATGCGTATTGCCGTTACCATTCCTTCCTTATTGCGCGATTGCACAGGCGGCCGCGTCAAGTTTGAACTGGAGGCGCTTACGCTGCAAGAGGCGCTGAATCAGCTGCTGCTCAGCTATCCTCTGCTGCGCGTGCACCTCTGGACGGAAACAGGACAAGTCCGGAAGCATGTCCTGCTTTATTATAATGATACGAATATCGCGTGGCTGGATGATTTGGAGATTCCGCTGCAGGCCGGTGACCGTCTCACCGTATTCCAAGCTGTCTCGGGCGGGTAAAACGGGACCGCTGCTTCATTCCTCTAGACTTTACTATCATAAAAGTAATGCTTAGCCCGAATGCTGTCGCCCAATTCGATTATGCCGTATGAGTATCGCGGATGCCTTCTTTTATCCGTCGGCGAGCCCGGGTTAAACATGAGCATCCCCTGTATGGTTTCGTGAAAAGGGATATGAGAATGCCCGAAAATGACGATATCCGGCTGCTCGTCCCGGAACGCTTCCCTGGCTCTTTCCTGTGTCGTCTTGCGGTAGCCGTCTCCATGGATAAGGCCGATCCGAAACTTGCCGACGGTCACGATTTTTTTCAAACCAAACCGCTCGATGATTTCCTGACCGTCATTATTTCCAGCTACGGCTTCACAAGGAGCAATTTGTTCAACGAGTTCGACCACATGCTCACTCACCCAATCTCCCGCGTGAAGAATAAGCTCGACACCTTGCAAGCCGTCAACCAGCGCATCCGGCAGTTTTTTTGCGCTTGCGGATAAATGCGTATCTGAAATGACGCCAATTCGCATGAAGATCTCTCCTTTCTGTTCATACCACAAATTCGATGTTTGCCGTGCAGTTTGATACAATAAAGCTGAAGTTTACGCCAAGGGGGACAACCATGATGAAAGAGCCCATCGTCATACAAAATAAATTAAGAGAAGCTATGGGGCATCTCGAAAAAAGGTTCATGGAGCGGGAAGAGCTGATTCGAGTACTGCTCCTAGCCATTATGAGCGGCGAACATGTCCTTTTGGTCGGACCTCCCGGTTCAGCGAAATCACAGCTGGCACGCGCTGCTGCGGATCTATTTGGCAACGAGCCCTATTACGACTATTTATTGACTCGCTTCACGACACCGGATGAGCTGTTTGGACCTGTCTCCTTGCAAAAATTAAAACAGGATGAATACAGCCGTCTCACGGAAGGCTACTTACCAAGCGCCCGTTTCGCCTTTCTTGATGAAATCTTCAAAGCGAACAGCGCCATTCTTAACTCACTCCTGTCGATATTAAATGAACGTGTTTTCTTCAATGGCCGTCTGAAGCAGCCATCTCCCCTTTTATTTCTAATGGCGGCATCCAATGAGCTGCCGGAGGATAATGATCAGCTTGCTGCGCTTTACGACCGTTTTCTGTTCCGGTTTGAAGTCGAATACGTCAAACAAATTTCCAGCTTTGAGCTGATGTTTCAGGCGCCGAACACGCCGCTTCCCACCCTGCTTTCCACAGAGCTCATAAAGCAATTGAGATCACAGGCTATGGATGTACAATTGCCTGATGCTTTAATTTACATGCTCTTCCAGTTGAAAACTGCCCTTCAAGAGAAGGAATATGTGGTTTCGGACCGCCGCTGGAACAAAATCGGACACACTTGGAAAATATCAGCCGCCATTCACGGGCGCAGCGCAGCCGGCGTTTGGGATACCGTCCTTACCCCGCACATGCTCTGGGATTTCCCCGAGGATTTGTCAGAAGTTAAAGCGATCTTCGATACCTTATTTCAGGATATGCTAAAACGAGAGATGGAACAAGAGCTCCCATTACAGCAGTACAACTTGACGGTTAAAAAGTGGCTGGACAAGGAAGATGAGCTTCACGCCTTCCAATTTAAGAAAGAAATCGGCGGCTCCTTGACCAAAGACGCCGCTGAGCGTCTAAAAGGAAACTTGGAAGAGTGCCGAATAGAACTTGAGGAAACCGCACGCAGTTTGCGCGGGAGACTCGTCTCCTGGCAGGAGAAAGAAAAGAAACTGCCGGAATGGGTTGCCTCGCAGTCGATATTTCTGCAGCATCCCGAGCAGTATGCCGTTAAATTTACTCACCTTCGCATTCAGGGCGAGCGTATTTTACAATCCATACAAGGCTTATACCGCACATTGTTTGACCGTGAAGTACCGGGCATTGTATACGACTACACACTCTAAGAGGTTATCCTATGATCATACGGTGCACACGGGTTGACCGCTATGTATTTGAGGGCTATGTCCATTCTTCAAGCGTCGCACAGGAGTGGATGCGCGAAGCGGTGCGGCAAGCGCCTTGGTTTTCTATTGAATTGTTTGCCGATTTCTTCATGTGCTTTTATTTGACGAAACCCGAAATGGACGCTGCTTCGGAGGAAACGCCATTCCATCGTTGGATGGTGCTGACCTTGACCAAGCAATACTTCTATGTGTCCATTCATCCGCGTACGATCGGGCAAGTGAACGCTTCCTTCAAAACAGCGCTCAAAGCGCTGATGTGGCTGACCGAGTCCTACGAGAAAGAAGTGAAAAAAAGGCAGAAGGAACAGCAGCAGATTGGCATCGGTCTGGAGAAAAAGCAGCAAATGAGCGGCCAAGAAGACAAAAGCGTCAGCGAAAGGCTCACAGATAAGCAAATCGAGAAGCTGCGGCTCGTTGGCTACACCCTGCAGCAAGCAAAGCGCGCCGTTGAGGATAAACAGGAAGCTGCCGATTCGCGGCCGCTGGTTGCTGAAGAGATACGTGCGCTGAAAGAGCGTATCACGGAACTGCAACGCGAGATGCGTACGGAGTTCATGAAACGCGACAAGCTGAAAGCAAAGCTGCGCAAGGCGGAAGAGGAACTCGAACGCCGGAAGCGGCAGCTGGACCGCATGAGCGCGCGCGATCTTGCCGCGATGCAGGAGCTCGAGGCCGAGCTGGGCGACTGGCTCGGCCGCTCTTTGAAGGAGACGCTGTCCCTCGAAGAGGTGGACAGCTTTAACGTACACGAGCTCGTGCAGGCGAGTCAGCGGCTTGCGAACCGGCGCTGGGGCAGCGAGCTGGGGAAACTGCGCAGGCAGACGTTCGAGCACTACATGCAGTGGATCGAGAAACTGAAGCGCAGCAAGGATTTGGTCGCATTCCTGCAGGAGGTGGGCCGCAACATCCATCATCTGCGGGTGCAGCGGAAAAAGCAGCGCTCGCCTTATGTGCCGGAAGCCTACGATGATCTGCGCTACTCCGGCGACATCGCCCACTTGCTTCCCAGCGAAGCCAGTTTGCTTGCGGATATAGACTTCGAGCCTTATTTTTTGGTCAAATGGATGGAAAATAAGCTCATGACTTACAATTACACCGGCTCCTCTCCCGAGCCGCAAAAAGGTCCCGTGATCTGCATGCTCGATACATCCCACTCGATGCGCGGCAGCAAGCTGCGGCTTGCCCAGCTGTTTACCGCAACGTTCGCATCCTTTGCCCTACTTGAGCGGCGGGATTTCGTTCTGCTCCTGTTCGGCGCAAAGGGCGAGCTCGTCGAGCACATCTTGTCATATAAGCGCCCGGACTGGGATCGCTTCTATGGCCTCGCGCAGCTCGCGTTCGGCGGCGGCACAAACTTCGACGCCCCGCTGGGCCGAGGGATGGACATCGTTCAGTATGAGCCTAAGTTTCACGATGCAGACTTTGTCATGGTCACCGACGGTGTCGGCCAAATCTCCAAAGCGACTCTGCAGAAGCTCGCGACACTTGGCCAAAAGAAGCAGCTGCGGCTGCATTCCCTGATCATCGGCTCCGCCCGCCAGCATCTCGTGCAGAAATACGAAATTGTCGGCGTCTCGCATCAGGTGCGCTTTGCGACTGCCTGGGATATGCAGGATCCCGTCAAGGATGAGCTTTTGCTTGATGTGTTTGCGAAGCGGTGACCTCATTCACGAGTTGCGCTCAACACATAAACCCCCTACTCGCCGCTTTCATGGCTTGAGGGGGTTATCTATAGCAAAATAACGCCGTGAAGGAAGCATACGTCTTGTCACGCTTCGGACACAGCAGCCGTTATCTATACGAAAAGCGTCGTGTCTCTCTGCTAATGGACGCCAGAGCTCTTACTTGCTGATTTTGGGGCGATATCAATCCCCCAGTGTGCAAATAAAAGCGCTGGTGTCTGTTATATGTTCGAAGAGGTCCTTTTCCATCGAATAAGGGCTACTCTGTCCGTCAGCGAGGACAAAGCCTGTGCCCGGCCATTACGCCTGCTCGACCGGCTGAGCAAACAGCCTTCCAAAGCATTTCGTCGTTGGAACCCGACACTAATATGGAAAGGGAACTCCATTCCCTTATTTAAGCAAATCGCCGAATTTCGTGGGCCCAAGGGGAACTACAGGGTCTTATTCAACCTCCATCGTCCAAATTTGTGTCAAAATGGCGAAATAGCGGAGCCTAGTTCCCTCTTCCTCACGCAAAAGGATCTTTTTGGCCAAATAGCGGCCTGTAGTTCCCCTGTAAACATAGCAATTCTATAATATTAAATAAGGACCCCTTTCGGAGTCCACATCCACATTCACATTCACATTCGAAAATCTCAAGCCCGCATCAAATCCCTAATCGTCTTAAGTGACACACCTGTTTGATGATACACCTCCATGACCGTGGCGCGGGGATGTTGCCGGACAAAGTCCTTCACTCTGTGCGACTCGATCAAGAGCTGCTGAGAACACGATTTACAGCGCTTCCCGTAGTTTGAAATAAATACGGTTCCGCACGTTTCACAGTTGCATAGCGACATCTCTCCACACCTTCCATAACCGAACCATTGCAGGCTATTTCTATTTAGAAACAGCATTCGAAAGCTTGCCTGATCTTATGGGGGTATGCTAGGCCGACAATCCCAAGAAATTAATGATGAATCTCGATGAGATCCCCCGACTTCAGCTCGCCAGGACGTTCCACGTAGGCGACGATACCTCTTCTTTTTTGAGCCTGAATCATGAATAACTTCGTTAAACTTTTATCACCGTAATGGTTGGCAATAACATTGCCCGGTCCGGCACAAGGCTCATTTTCTCCCTCACAGACGAGTCCGCCAACGCTTGAAAGCATCATGCGGATGCCCATCGGCAGCTTAGTTAATTCAGGTACGCCGCTCACGAGAGTATTCGCCCCTAACCACTCCGATCGAATCTCTTCTACACCAAGCCGCTCTGCAATTCCTTGCAGCTCCTCTACGGAAACAATGCTAAGCTGGCGTCGGTTCATGATTTCTGTGCCCCGACACCATCTATTTCTCTCGTCACAAAGGTAGCTGCATCATCAGCGATAAACACAGCTTCTACTTTTGCAATTAAGGTCATCCTGCGATCCACCAACCTTGTCTGCCTGTTTTCACTTTCTTCTCGTCTTCCCCACCAAAGGCTTACTCAAAATCGGATTTATCAACTATTTCTCAGCTGCTTTCTCCGGCCACATCACGCCGTCTTCCCAGCCGAGCACAAAAGCTTCCCACCTGCGCGCCTCCGGGAAGACGGCAAGATCGCCAAAATATTTGGAGATCGCAACATGCTGCGTAGCATGAGCTTTCAATGCCGCTGCCTTGACGGGCCAACCTCTTTCGGTATCCACTACGATGGAAGGCTTATGGCCTTGATCACGTAATGTTCCGGATGCGGCATAATAGAGCCTGCGAACACTTGGACATTGTCCACTAAGCACGGCTGCCGTTGTCGCTTTGGAGATCGTTACATGATCTGGATGACCGTTCCCCCCATCCTCTGCGAAACTGAACACGTTCTCCAGTTCGTAACGCTGAATAAACGAGACAACACCTGCAACAAGCGCATCAAAATCAATCACAACCAGTTGGCCGTCCGGATAGCCTAAATGCTCGACATGTGAAAGGCCAAGCACTTCGGCGGCAGCTTTCATCTCTTCCTCCCGCAGTCTGGCAAGCTCCGACTTGTCTGCCGCTCTTTCCAAGCCTTGCCTCCCGGCATCGCCGCGTGTTGCAAGAAGCAGGACAGGGCTGCTGCCTTCGTCGGCAAACTGGCGAATCAAACATCCGCTCAGGAAAGTCTCATCATCCGGATGCGCATATATAAATCCATAGCGAGTTCCCATTTATCGTTTCACTCCATTTTCTATTATTTAAAATCTGCCGGCGGATATACTTTCTCAATGAGATAGATCGCCTGATCCAAGGACATTATCCGCTCATGCGGCTCCAGCCTATCCATGAAGCTCACTCGATCCGCAGCCATTTCATCATCATGGATCCCAACGACAAACCGGATACCAAGATCCTCGGCCATTTGTATCCCGGACTTCGGATTTACACTTTCCGTCCTGACGCCAATCCCGACTTGATCCAGTTCACTAATTAAGTGAATTGACTTCCTTGAATCTTTAGGAGCTAACAGGATGACTCTGACTTGTTTAAGTTGATTGACATTTTGGTTATTCTCATCTGTAATTTCATACCATCTATTCGCGTTCCCCATACCTTCACCTATTCCCTTCTCCCGAGATAAAAAAACGCGCCGGACCTATGGTCCTGCGCGAATTGCTATCCCGCAGGGAGGCCAACGCGAAATGCGTTAGCCCACCCTGATATGTTCAGGTATGTGCTAACGCCTTTGAAAATAATGAAATTGTACGAACCAAGCTGTATTCTTCATATTGATTCGACTCCTTCAACGTTATGATTATTCTGATTATAGCGGGGGCTTGTCTCCATTGCAACTTTTTTTTAGCTATCCTAAGCTAAAATGGCTTCAATATCTGCTGTGATGTCAGAAGGCTCTGTTCTTGCACTATATTGTTTGACTACATTCCCGTTAGCATCTACGAGGAATTTCACAAAATTCCATTCAATTTCACCTGTGCGATAAGCTTCTGGCGTATGCGACAACAAATATGTAAATAACGGATGCGCATCTTCACCTTTCACATCCACTTTGGCAAACATAGGGAAGGTCACCTTGTAATTCAACTCGCAGAAGCTCTGAATTTCTTCATTAGTCCCAGGCTCTTGTCCTGCAAATTGATTGCAAGGGAATCCTAACACGACCAAGCCCTTGTCCTGATACTGTTCGTACAAGCTCTGCAAACCTTTATAATGCGGTGTAAGTCCGCATGCACTTGCAGTATTTACAATCAATAACGCTTTGCCTTTGTATTCAGAAAGTGACTTCGTTTCTCCCGTAATGGTTTGAACCTCGATATCATAAATGGACATAGCGTTTGGCTCCTTCATAGGTATAATAGGTACTCTCCCATTATAGCATTGTTTCCCAGCGGCCCCAAATGTGCCTGCGTTTACGGTTTAGCTTCCCATATCCTGACAGGTGTGGTATATTGTTTACCTGTTTATTCGCAAAATAGACAACATCTGATCTTAGGAGGTAACTGATCTTGGACACAAAGACTCAAAGTGCCTATCAAGAAGAGCTGCAACGGCTTGAAGAAACCAATATCGAAATTGATAAACAACTCGCAAGGCTGCGAGCAACTCCTGTTTATTATGGCCCTGATTTAACCGAACAGGCGCTGGAGGTTGCCCGTGAAAACGGCAGACACAACTTGGCCAAAGCCGTTGACGAGCCTTATTTTGGCCGCCTCGATTTCCAAGAAACAGGCACTGCATCTTCCATGCCGCTTTACATAGGCAAATCAGGCGTAGAAGACGAACGTACCGGACAACTGCTGGTCATTGACTGGCGCGCACCGGTAGCGAGCCTTTTCTACTCGTTCACCGGCGGACTTGATGCCGCTTCCTATGACTCGCCGGACGGTCTCATCGAAGGACTCGTCTACTTAAAGCGAAATCTCGTAGTGCGCAAGCAAATCCTCCAACGCGTCGTAGATACTTATGATCGCAATGAAGATTCCCTGGCCGTTGGCGACGAATTCTTACTGTACCGGTTAGGCGAAAATAAAGATAACAAGCTGCGTGATATCGTCTCCACGATCCAAGCGGAACAAGATCGAATTATCCGCGCAGCCAAAAATACCGCCCTCATTATCCAAGGGGTAGCCGGCAGCGGTAAAACAACCGTAGCCCTGCACCGCCTCGCTTTCCTGTTGTATCAATACCGTGAACAAGTCCGCGCCGAGCGGATGATTATTTTTGCTCCGAACTCGATGTTCCTCGACTATATTTCCGGCGTGCTTCCTGAATTGGGCGTAGGCAATATTCAACAAAGCACCTTTACGGATTGGGCGCTGGACGTGCTCGATCATGAGGTCAAGCTGGCCGATCAAGCTCTAACGCTGCAAACCTGGTTCTCTCTTGGCAGCAAAAGACCTCCGGTGGACGATAACGCTCCGGGTCGATTTAAAGGGTCCGTCGCTTACAAGACCTACTTGGATGACTGCTTGACGAAGTTCGAAACGTCCTATGTCCCTTCGGCGGATTATATCCCCTGGGAGGGTGCTAAGCTGCCGCTGGCAACCATTCGCGAATGGTTCTTCGTCGAGAACAAGCATTACCCGCTTGTCAAACGCCGCGAACGCGTCGTAGCCCGGATCAAGCGCTGGACGGAGATGCAGCTCGATAAAATCTGGGAGCAAACCCGAAAGAAAGAACTCAAAAAGAAATCCTCGCAGAAGCTGCGGACCTATTTGACCGGTTGGCCTGAGCATTCAGCATTCAGCTTTTACAAAATGCTGTACACAGAAAACGGCCGCCCGGACAGTTTGCCTGCAGAGTTGTTAAACCAACTCCCTGAACAGTTGGTCAATGCGTCGCTGAAGCTTTTCAAGAAAAAAGAAGTGCAGCTTGAAGATCTTGCTCCGCTCCTTTATATTCATACGCGTCTAAACGGAATATCATCGGATCAATTGTTTGACCATGTCGTCATTGACGAAGCTCAAGACTTTTCACCTTTCCAGGTAGCTGTTCTCGATAGCTATACGCGCAACAGCTCTTTTACAATACTAGGCGATTTATCGCAAGGGATTCATGCCTATCAAGGCATCAAGGACTGGAAGGAATTTTCCGGTCTGTTTCAAGAAGACCAAAGAGGCTACTTTGAGCTGGAACGAAGCTACCGTTCCACGATGGAGATCATTCAGTTTGCCAATTCGGTGCTGAAACGCGGCGTCGAGAACCCGCTCCTTGCAGTCCCCGTGTTTCGAAGCGGCAACAAAGTCCGGGTCTTGCAAACGGATCTCAAAGGCAGACTGCCTTTGCTGCAACGCGCTATCGCAACCTTACAGCAAGGGACCTCTCGCACCATCGCCGTTGTCGCGCGCACGGAGAAGCAAGCCGAAGAGCTGCATGACGCTTTAACTTCGGCCGGAATCGAAACGAATCTCATCACGTCCAAACAGCGTGTGTACCGCGGCGGAATATCGGTCGTGCCCGTCTATTTGACGAAAGGATTGGAGTTCGATGCCGTCCTGCTGATGGATGTTACCTCCGGACATTATGAAGCCTCACTCATCGATGCCAAACTGCTTTATGTGGGCTGTACGCGCGCACTTCATGAATTGTGGCTGATGGCCGCTGGCGAATTGTCGCCTCTCGTCTCAACGGATGAACCGGAAATCGTCACAACCGCTTTTCCTGAATAAAATAGACACCTGATCCTTCCTTGGCCAGTAGCCTTGGAATCCGATCAGGTGTCTTCTTTGTTAATAGGCGATCAGTACGCCGCCTTCTCCGGCATATGTGCCAATGACCGTGCCCATGTTGGCAAATAACACATTGCGGAACGGATGTTTCTCGAGCAGCTGGTTCAGAACCTCACGCGCTCTTTCCTCGCAATTGCTGTGTGCGACCGCAATCACATCTTTTTCGTAATCGTGGACGGCCTCGCCCACTTTGGCAATCATCCTCTTCAACGCTTGCTGGGTGCCGCGGATTTTTTCCAACACTTCAATTGAACCTTCTTCACTTGCTTTCATGACCAGCTTGATGTTCAGAATGGAAGCGACGGCACCGCGAACCCGGTCAAGCCGGCCGCCTTTGATCACATTTTCTAACGTATCCAAGAAAAAAAGCGTCCCTGAAGAAACAACCGATTGTCGGATTGCTTCTACTAATTGCTCAAAAGGAACATGTCTTTCAGCCATTTTGGCAGCCTTGTATACAAGAACACCAAGGCCTAAGGAAGCCGTTTTCGAATCGATGACTTCAATGCGGCCTGTATAACCTTCCTCTATCAACAAGTCTTTGGCCATGAGTGCATGATGATACGTGCTGCTAAGAGCAGATGACAGACAAATCACAAGAATATCCTGATTTACCTCAGCTTTCTTATGATAATCGGCGAGAAAATGCTGCGGTGAAGGGCTGGACGTCTTAGGCAGAACACTTTCCGTTTTCATTCTCGCATAAAAATCACAAAGTTCCATGTGAGGTGGCATGCACTCCTCTCCGAAATGAACGGACAATGGCACAATGGTAATCCCGAGCTCATCTACAATCATTGTGGGGAGGTCGCAGCTGCTGTCAGTGATAATCTTGATTGTCGTCATGTTGTGTGTACACTCATTTCCTATTTTTTGGCGAAAACGATTCCAACCGTTCGCGGTCCGCAGTGACTGGAAACCACGCAGCCCGTTTCGGTCATATAGACTTGCTTTACATTCGTTTGATGTTCAATCTGCCTTTTCACATAAGCCGCTTCTTCGGCTGCCAATGCATGAGTGACAAACAGAAACTCTGTGTCCATGTCGTCTTTTTGGGCTAGCGCATTATCCAAGAGCTGCTGGAGCGCTTTTTCCCTCTTCCCTCGTACTTTGTCCGTCAATGTCATAGCCCCGTTAATCACTTTCACAACAGGCCTAATTTTCAACAGACTCCCAATGAAGTGCTGCACGCTCGAACATCTGCCGCCTTTATGCAAATACTCCAAGGTGTCGATGATAAACTCAACTTCAATACGGGAACGAAGCGACTCGATCATGATTTTGATTTCCGCGCTGCTTTTGCCGTCTTGAGCCGCTTGCGCTGCTTTCAGCACTAGCAAACCAATTCCAGTTGATAGATTCCTAGAATCTATCAGGGTAATTCTATCATCGGGAAAATTCGCTGCCGCTATGGCTGCATTTTGAATCGTCGAAGACAATTCAGACGAAAGCCCGATGTAAACGATATCATCTCCGGACTGAATGACACCCTCAAACGCACGCTCGAAATCTATGGGAGAAGGCGCAGCCGTTTTGGGCAGCTTACCCGTTTGCTCAACAAGCTCAAAAAGCCGGTCAGACTTAACGGATACGCCGTCTTTCAACGATTGGTCCTCAAAAACAACGTAAAGCGGTACGATTTCAATTTGATATTGTTGAACGAGTTCATTGCTTAAATCACATGTGCTGTCTGTAAAAATACGCACCCGGCACATTGCTGTCTACCACCTTATCTTCATGTTCTAGCAAAACTTTCTATTAATGAAAACCACATCAAATCTATGGATTGTTGTGTGTTCAGTATAAAGGATATAGAGGGAAAGCTCAATTAATGATAAATAAGAACCCTTAGATCGTCATTCCGCCATTCACGAACAACGAATTTCACCTGCTACGTGGTTTAAATGAAGGTAAAAACATATTCTCAACGTCTAATCTGTTAGGTAGTATGTTATTCAACAAGGAAAGAAGGGATTTCCATGGAATATTCCATCCAAGAAGAAAAAGCAAATGCCATCAGCCACGGGATTGGCGTACTGTTGAGCGTCGCAGCGCTTGTCCTGCTTGTCATTCAAGCTTGTCTGCATGGCGATGCGTGGCATATTGTGAGCTTCAGTGTGTTTGGCGCGGCTCTCGTCACCCTGTATACCTGCTCTACCCTGCTGCACAGTGTCACACATCCGCGTTTGAAAGATGTTTTCGAGATTCTCGACCATTCCGCCATTTATCTCTTAATTGCCGGCACGTATACGCCCTATTTGCTTGTGACGCTGCGCGGTCCTTTGGGATGGACATTCTTTGGCGTTATTTGGGGGCTTGCACTTATCGGGATTGTGCTCAAACTATTTTTTGTGAAACGATTCATCATCATTTCAACGCTTTGTTATATCTTGATGGGCTGGCTCATTGTCCTTGCCTTTAAGCCCCTATACGCGAACCTGCCCTATGGAGGCATCGTTTGGCTTGTGGCAGGCGGACTGCTGTACACGTTCGGTTCGATCTTCTATGTATGGAGGCGCATCCCTTTTCACCATGCCATTTGGCATATTTTCGTGCTCGCCGGTAGCGCCTGTCATTTCATTTCCATCTTCGGATATGTCATCATGTCATAGCTGCTTGAGCAACCGCTCAAGGTGCTGCAGCGAAATGGCACTTTCAATCTGACGCGCAAGCTCGTCATAGCCATCCTCATTAGGATGAATGGAGTCCTCGGAAATGTAACGGGTATCCTGCCCCACAAAAGCATCATACACTTGCACGATGTGAATATGCGCCTGCTCCAATTTACGTAAAAACAGATTAAAACGCTGCACCCAGTAAGCCGATTCCGGCACCTGCGGTAAAGGATTATACAATCCGATCAGAGCAATTAAGAACGGGGTATCAATGCCTTGCCGCAGCGTTTCTATTTGTGTCATTATTTTTTTGTAGTTCGCTTCGTAGGTTTGAAGAGCGGTTTTTAAATATGCAGCATCATTTTCATAAAAGAAAGGAATTGCCGCTTGAATAAGATCATTACCGCCAGCCGTAATCGTAATGATATCCGCCGCCTGGATATCCTTCTGAATTTGCGGATCGGACTCAAGCGTTTGGAGCAATTCGCTTGTCGTGGCGCCATTCGTACCCGCTTGAATGAATTGAACGGGAACGTTCAGCAGTTGCTCTACCTTCCGCCGAAAACTGTACACGAATCCGCGACCGTCCGGCGCTCCGAAACCAACAGTAAGCGAATCTCCAAATGCCAAATAGGTGATCGTCTTATCCATGCTATCCTCTCCCTAAAGCTGACGTAGGATAGTATATGCATAAGCGCCCAGTTTGGGAAGGGACATTCTCCTCCGCTGCGAGGCAAGTTTTTTATACGTTTACATGCTCTTGAACAAAATTTTCGATTTGCGCTTTTTCTGCATACGTGAATTGAAATTCGCAATCGCAGCCCTCGTCATGAAGCACAATTTGAACAATTTCCCCTTGCAGATTACATATCACAAGAACGGATGGATCGATGAGATCCTCCGGAAACGCCTCCCCGGCCTGAAGATGCATCCTCAAATAAATGTCGCGCCATTGTCCGCGTACTTCAGATTCTATAAAGGTTAGTGTAAATCGGTGCTCAACGTGCTCGGCTCCGTATTTCATCATCTGACAATTCCCCCATTACTTTATTTTCTCAGTAAAATAATCGCTAACCGTATGAGCTTTCGTTCAATCATTGTAACCCAGCGCGACTTAAAGTGGTAGTTTGGCCGCCTTTATACTACAATAAAAGAAGTACCATGATAAAGGAGCCTTCCGACTTATGAAATCCATCATTACACAAACTATTGACAGCAATGCGAATAGATTCAAATCAATTTCCAGCTTTATCGGAGCGAACCCTGAGCTGGGACACGAAGAATTTCAGGCTTGCTCACGTTTAACGGAGGAACTGGAATTCCACGGTTTCCAAGTTGAACGCGGCGTGTTGGATATTCCAACCGCATTTATCGCGACATTCGATTCCGGCAAAGCTGGACCTGTCGTTGGCTTTTTAGCTGAATATGACGCCTTACCAGATCTAGGCCATGCCTGCGGACATCACTTGATCTGTATGATGAGCATTGGCGCAGCCATTGGGCTTAAATCCGTCATAGCTGAAACCGGCGGCAGTATACGTGTCTATGGGACTCCGGCTGAGGAAACCAAGGGCGCCAAAGTGCCGATGGCCGAAGCAGGACTCTTCCGCGACGTGGATATCGCCCTAATGGCACATCCCTACTACACCTACGAAAAATCAGGTGAATCCCTCGCTATGGATGCGATTCAGTATGAATTTTTCGGCCGCTCCGCTCATGCTGCTGCGCAGCCATATGAAGGCATTAATGCGCTGGACGCCGTGCTACAGCTGTTCAATTCCATTAACGCGCTGCGCCAGCAAATCAGATCGGACGCCCGTATCCACGGCATTATTAACGAAGGCGGCAAGGCACCGAACATTATCCCGGACTACGCTGTCGCTCAGTTTTACGTCCGTTCCGCTACGCGAACGTATACCGATGAGCTCGTTCAGAAAGTGCTCCGCTGCGCGGAGGGCGCTGCCTTGCAAACAGGCTGCACACTCAAAACGTCATTCTATGAGTATTCGTACGACGAACTGCGAACCAATGAGACATTGTCCCAGGTTTTCTCAGATCAGCTGAGCGAGATGGGCATCGATCCTGAAGACATTGAAATCGGCAAGGATCACGGCTCGCTCGATTTGGGCAACGTTTCGATCCAATGTCCGACGATACATCCCTTCGTCAAAGTTGTAGGCGAGAAACACATGCTGCACACCAAGGAGTTTCGCGATCTTGCCCAGCAGGAACCTGCGCTGGACGCGATGATTTTCACGGCCAAAGCACTTGCTTTCACCGCTTATGAAGTACTAAGCAGCCCGGAGCTGCTGCAGAAAATCAAAGCGGAGTTTGCTGCGTCGATGAAATAAACGAGAACAAGGGGTTGTCCCTTCAGGACTTGAAAGTCCTATGGGACAGCCCCTTGTTTACTCTTTGACAGCGGAGAGCTTAAAGCGAAACGCTCGCACTCGCATTTGGTGCAGTCGATGCCTTGTAGCTCATCTCCGCCTTCACTTTGCGCTCCTCTAATTGAGCGAGAATTGCGTAAAACATCGCCATGCCGACAAGCCCGCTTAGCAAGATAAGCGACGCCATCATCCATGACGGAGTCCATCCCCCAATGATAACGCCAAAACCGCCAAGCAGCATGGCCCCTTTGTACACCATCCCATATAATGCCATATAAGAACTGCGTGCATGATCAGGAGCAATGTTGCCCAGATAAGCTTGCTTAATCGGCACATACATCAGCTCACCAACCGTCGCAATCAGCATCGAGAGCAGCAGCAGCATAGGCTGATTGCTGTAAGCTAAGTAGCTGTAGCCCAAAATATAACAAGCATAGCCGACAAACAGCACTTTGCTATCCGAAAACCGCCGCATTAAGACCCCCATCAACACCGAAAGTACAACAACGAGTACGGTATTCTCCGTGCGGATAAAGCCTAGCATTTTGAGTCCGTCAACGTGCCAAGATGACTCCATCCATGGGATGAACGGAGCAGCTACCATCTCTTTTTCCAGTCTGACACCGACATAATTGCCCAAATGAAACTCAACGGATACAAGAAGCAAGGAAGCTGCTGTGAAAATCATAAACGTCTTGTCACGCAGCACCAACTGATAATTGGACCACATCGATGTCTTCCTCTGACTGCGACCCGGTTCCCCCTCATCAGACTGCGGTCGGTAAACCTCATCAATAAAGAAATAAGTAACCATTAGCGTGATCATTCCAATCACCGATAAACCAATGAACAACTCAAATAAGTACGATTTGAACAGGAATGCCCCCGCTATACCGGCAATAGCAAAAGATAAATTGTTCAACCAATACATGATGGCATACATGAATTTACGAATATCGGGAGCAGTAACATCCAGCAGCATCGCATCATTCGCCGGTCCGTGAACCCCCCAGAACATACTTACAAAAATCATAAGCACAAATGTCATCCACGGCGATGAAAACCACGGCGAGTTGGAAACGGCCATGCCCATAAAACAGATCATCCAGCCTATTTCTGCAGTTATCATCAGCTTCTTGCGTCCAATCCGGTCAGCATAATAGCCGCCGATGAAACCTGCGATGACGCCTGCTAAAATGCCAAGGATGACGACAAGCCCAGCGCTCGTATCGCCTAATTTTCCGGAAAAGTAGATCGACATAAAGGGAAGTACCATATTGTTGGCAGTGCCGGATAGAAAGGAAAGACCGATTCTTAGTTTGACATTACGGTGAAAATCACGAAATCTCACGTTATCCCTCCAATGTAGAAAAAAACTTTCTGCCAACCCTCTTATTTTACCTGCGTTCAATTAAAGCGTGAGATTAAAGCATGAAAAACTGTTACTGTTTCTCGTTGCTGCGCAAGAACAAGCCAACTCCCACTAGCAGTATACAACCTGCCAGAAGCTGGATCGCGGTAATTTTTTCGCCAAGTAAAAAATAAGCCAACAAAGACGCGCCCAGCGGCTCTCCCAAGACCGTCATCGAAACGGACGATGCTTTCATGTACTTGAGCAGCCAATTAAACACATAATGACCAAAAACAGTGGGGATGATCGCAAGCAGCAAGAATACTCCCCACTCTTTGGCCGGATAGGCTGTGAATGAAGTGCCCGTGGCAACGTTTGTTACCGCTAGAACGAGTCCTGCGAACAAAAAGACGAAGAAACTGTACACGAAAGCGGAAATGCGCTCTCTCAAACTTTTACCCCAAAGCATATGCAGCGCAACCGCAACCGTTCCGATGAGAGATAGAAAGTCTCCTTTCAGTGCGGTTCCTGAAAATTGAAAATCTCCCCATCCGATACAGATGGCGCCTATAATTGCTACACACATCGCTATGACCGCCTTGCGGCTCGTTCGCTGGCCGTAAATCAGAAACGCTCCGCCAAGTACAAAGATCGGCTCCAGTGTCAGAATCGCAGTTGAGCTAGCGACCGTTGTAAAACGAAGAGAATCCATCCAAAATAAGAAATGCAGGCCCAGTGCGATACCGGAAGCCGCGGTGCGCAACCAATCTCTTCGGCGAATTCTAGTAATCTCGTTTCGGTAATTCCATAGAAAAGGAAGCATAAGCACATTCGTCATCAGCAGCCGGTACATGGCGGTGACTGAGGCTGGCGCATCTGACCATCTGACAAAAATAGCCGAGAACGAGATCGCGATAATGCCGATCAACAAATAAACAGAGATCGGAACTTTGGTTTTATTCATTGCATTCATACTTGCAAAACTCCTTAGTTAGTAGATACCTGTTGATGCCAAATAATTATATAAGAGGAAGCTGGGATTGCCAATCTTTTTTAAACATCGTTCAATTTTCTTCAATGATCAAAATAAGGGGAAGGGTATAAAAAAAAGCCCTCCTGGAGCCACCTAAATATACTTAGGCAGCCACCAAAAGGGCTCTCGAATCATTCCTTGCGCTATTAGTCTAAAACAGCCGTAATATGCTTGGTTGTGACAGACCAGTGAGAGGTGTTCCAAATGGATTCTTTATTTTTAAAATAAAGAATTTGCGGCGATGCGTGTTTAATTCCAAGATCCTCCGCAATTTGGTTTGAAACCGGACGGGATTCGATCACCTTCACCAAATAATAATCGACATCGCTATTCGGTTTTCCAGACAAATACTCTTCGTATTCATCCAGCGCGCTTGCGCTAACCGGACATGTTGTGCTGTGCTTCAGGACGACCGCCGGTTTATCGGAGGATCGATCGAGAACTTCCTGCCATTGATCAACGGTTGTGAGCTCTTTCCATGCTGACATTTCCTACATCTCCCTTCCCATTACATTAAAATTAGTATAAAGTAACGAATCCTCATATGCAACTCGCACAATTCGCATACGCCGCTTCCTTCTTGGTATAATCAGGATATACCTAGGACATCATGGAACGGGAGGAATTTATGCAATCACCACCCCAAATATCAAGACGCGCTTTTCTAAAAAAAGGCGCTGTGCTTGCCGGTTCTCTGCTGGCTTCCGGAGGTCTTGCCGGCAGTTATGCCAGTTACATCGAACCCAAATGGTACGAATTCACACGAATCAACCTTTCATTTGAAAGACTGCCAAATAACTTTCACGGCCTTAAACTATTGCAGTTCAGCGATTTACATCTCGGTCATCATCTAAACCTGCAGGATCTCGAACATATCGTGAGCCTTATCAATCATGAAAAAGCAGATATCGTAACTTTCACCGGCGATTTATTCGATTCCCAAATTACGGAAGACCCCGCATCAACGAGCAAATTGCTCGCCAGCCTTGAGGCTCCTTTAGGCAAATGGGCTGTCCTTGGAAACCATGATAAATTGAACAAAACAAACCATACTCTGTCGATCCTCCAAGAAGGCGGCTTTCAAATGCTGCTTAATGCTTTTAAAAAGATCTCATACAAAGGACAGACCATTCAAATTGCAGGCGTTGAAGACAAGCTCACCGGCAATCCCGATATCACAATGACCCTTCAAGGTGCCAATACACAAATGTTCACGCTCCTTCTCTCTCATTGTCCCGATTTCGCTGATGAAGCTGCCGCCTTACCCATTGATTTGCAATTATCCGGGCACTCGCATGGCGGTCAGGTCCGATTGCCTGTTGTCGGCGCCCTCTTCACCCCGCTCCAAGCTAAAAATTACGTAATGGGGCTTTATGAGGTGCCCGATTCCAAGATGCTTGTTTATACCAATCGGGGCATAGGAACAACGTTCCTCCCTTTCCGCTTCCTATGCAGACCTGAAATTACAGTCATCACGTTACAAAAAAGAAAACCCTGAGCGCCTACGCAGCAGCATGACAGGGTTCAAGCCTTATTGTCTGACATGCAAAAACTGACGGAATAAGAAAACGGCTTTCAGCTTCAACAGGTCATTGACTTTTTTGAAATCCACTTGCAAGAGATCACTGATCTTCTCTAATCGGTAAGTGACCGTATTTCTATGAATAAATAATTGCTTCGCGGCTTCGCTGACTTGACCGTCATTGCGGATAAACACTTCTAAGGTCCGAATCATTTCTTGCGAGTACTCGGCATCCCTTTCCAAGAGCGGACGAAGTATTTTAGCGCAATAGTCTTCCATCATATTCACCGACACATGTTGAAAAAGATGCGCAAACTCTATCGTTTCATAATGAACCACCCGGTCGGAAAGCTCGAGTTTATCCGCCATTCGCTGCGTCTCCATACATTCCATGTAAGCTTCTCTTAAAGCTGTCGGCTTTGTCTTCATTGCACTTGTATAGAAAGCGATCTCGCCAGCTTCCTCTCTGCAGCCAGAATCCCCCGCATACTTGATCAGAAGCTGCGACAACTCCTCTTCGGGGAAGTTATCGGCATGATTCGCGGAATAAACAGAGAACATCATATCCCGAATAATAAAGTGGCTCGCATGCAAAATATTGGATTTAGGATGCAGCTCCATATACTGTTTCAAGCGCTTCAGCTTCCCTTGGCGTTGTTCATCCGCCTGACTGTCCGGCTTGCTTTTACTTATAACGCATTGGTATCCGCCCGTGAAAAGCGATAAGTTTCTGTTCTCCACTTGTTCCAAGAACTCCTCGAGCGATGTTCCCTTCTCCAAATACCGCAGCAGCGAGTTAACCATATCCCGCTCCGCCGAAGCCTCGACATGCGACCGGAAGGTATAGCTCATATGAAAAGTTAAGATGTCTGCAGCTTGCTGAAACAAGCCTTCTTCCACATTTGCAAGCAGCACCACATCCGGCATAATGAGCAAATGCCCCAGAAGTTCATCTTCTTGCTGACAAAGTCCCACCCGATACGCACGGTCTTTGTTGGCATAAACCCAACCTGATTTTCGCTTAGGCCAGTTCTGAACCAACTGCTCTTGTGTCCAAGCGCTTGTATTATATAGAATCTGCCCTCTGGCAGAAACCACAGCCATCGGATAGCCAAGGATATTGCTTAACAATTGGAACATAGACGCCATATTCTCTTGTTTCAAACCGAACTGCATCAGCTTCGTCTGCTTTTCCAGCACGGATTGCAGCATCTTCGTATTGCGGCGGTATTCCGCATTGAACAAGGCATTCATTTGATCGGAAAATGTAAATTGAAAAGGCATCTCAATAATTGGAAAATGCAGCCGATCCGCTTCCTCGACAACAACCTGTGGCAGCTCCGTCCAGAATCGTCCCAGTTTAATGCCCAGCCCGGCAGCGCCGCGATCATTTAATTTACGAAGCAGATTGACCGTTTCCTGCGGACTGTCTTTCATAGCGAAAGCGGTAGTGAAGAGCATTTCGCCGGATTTCGTCCAATCGGCAATATCTGGTGCGTCCATCACATTGACTGATTTAACGATGCGGGATTCCCCTTGTTTGCCAGCTACTAGCTTCGCTTCCGTTAATGGATAGATGGATAATGCTTCGCGAATGGTAAGATGCATGGTGCTCCCCCCTTATGCCTTTTTAAAGATTATAGGATGACATTAGTAAACAGTCAATGACTATATGTTAACTTATATGACATTAACGAAAAATTTATGAACATTTTATGACTGTAATTTAATTTCATGTCATATTAAGTGACATGAAATTAAAAAAAGAACATGCTCGCACATGTCCCGCAAACTCATACAACCTATATGACGCGAAAAGTTCCCGTTCCCATCGTCCCTAAATTTCCTTCCCGGTCCAGCACTCGCCCTTGTGCCGTAATCATTTTTCGAGACTGATGAACAAGTTCGGCCGTTACCGTCAACCGCCCCTCATAGAGCGGAGCGACGAAGTGCACGTTCAAATTCGTTGTCACAACCTTATCCTCGGGTCTGGCTGTCATCACAACAATGCCCATGGCATTATCCAGCAAAGAGGAAAGAACGCCGCCATGAACAATACCGATCGGGTTTAAATGATGGGGCTTTGCCTCCAAGGCAATTGTAATGACCCCATCGTTCATATCTACGAATTCACAGCCGAGAAAGCCCCAAAATGAAAGCTCCGCTGATGCCGCCAACTGCTGCAGCCGTCTATTCACTCGCTCGCGAGTATTATCCATAGGATCCCCCTCCACTCTTCTTGCAAAGGGCTAACCCTTATGTGAACAAACAAGAAGAGACCGCTAAGTTTTTTTCTCTTCTTCCAGTAATTGCCTTCGCAGCACTTTCCCAATCATTGTTTTCGGCAAAGATTGACGGAATTCCACCTTCCGAGGCACTTTAAATGCAGCCAAGCGTTCCCGGCACCACAGCTCAAGTTCCTTCTCCGTCAACGTCATGCCGGGCTTCAGCACGATAAATGCTTTCACCGTTTCCCCCCGGTATTCATCCGGTACACCGACCGCCACCGCTTCCAATATGGCCGGATGCTCAAAGAGCACCTCCTCGATCTCACGCGGGTAAATATTGAAGCCGCCGGCAATGATCAAGTCTTTTTTACGGTCAACAATAGAGAAAAAACCATCCTCATCCATACGTCCCATGTCGCCCGTATAGAGCCAGCCGTCTCGAATGGTCGTGGCGGTTTCATGCTCACGCTGCCAATACCCTTTCATCACCTGCGGGCCTTTGATTAACAATTCCCCAATTTCACCGATTGGCAATTCTTCGCCGGAATTCACATCGACCACTTTGGCCGCCGTATCCGGTAAAGGAACGCCGATCGATCCGATTTTCCGATAACCCCAAATGGGATTGGCATGTGTGACCGGGGAAGTTTCCGTTAACCCGTAGCCTTCAATTAATTTACCGCCAGTCAACGCTTCAAATCGCTCCTGAACTTCTAAGGGAAGGGGAGCTGAACCGCTTACACAAACATTAATGGAAGAAATATCAACCTCTTTCACCCGTTTGTGATTAATGATAGCAATGTACATCGTCGGTGCTCCGGGGAAAATCGTCGGCTTCATTTTGTTAATCGTGTCCAGGATCGTATCAATATCGAACTTCGGTATCAGAATCAGCATTCCTGCCTGCAGCATCGCTTGATTCAGCAATACGGTCAGACCAAATACATGGAAACAAGGAATCGCTCCAAGGAAACGCTCGCTTCCCATTTGAGTCCGGTAGCACCATTTCATCGTTTGATACGCGTTGGCGATTAAATTCGAATGAGTCAGCATAACTCCCTTGGAAATCCCTGTTGTACCGCCCGTATACTGCAGCAGAGCAATATCCGTATCTGCATCCACGTCAACACAATCGGGTATTCTTGAGGTTTCCCGCAGCAATTTTTTGAAAGCGTAAACGCCCTCACCATAGACGACATCCAGCTTTGCTCCGTCTTTTTTCATTTTAATCGGATACAAGACATTTTTCGGAAAAGGCAAATAATCTTTGATTGACGTTACAATAACGTGTTGAATCGGCGTCCTTGCTTTCGCCTTCTGCACGCGGTCGAACAATAAATCTAGCGTGACAATGACCGTTGCCCCAGAATCGGAGAGCTGGTGAACCAGCTCCCTATCCATATATAGCGGATTCGTCATAACGACGATCCCGCCCATCAAGAGCGTGCCGAAATAAGCGATAATGGCGGACGGACAATTGGGCAGCATAATCGACACGCGGTCTCCCGGCTTCACACTCAAAGCTTTTAAAACATTTGCAAAACGATACGATGCATCAAGCACTTCTCGATAACACAGCGTTTTACCCATGAAATATAAGGCAGGCCGGTCCGAATATTTTTGAGCGGAATCTACCAACAAACGTGCAAGATTATGCTTAGGGTACTCGTAAGTCGGCGCCACTTCCTCCGGATAATGACGCAGCCAAGGCTTTGTCTCACTCATACAAAACCATCCCCTTCAGGTTCTTCACACCGATGACTATACGATGAATTTCTCACCCTGAATAACACGTGCGGCGATGTCGCGCTTCAATTGAGTCGTATTGACTGTGCTGCGTCTTGCCAGCTTTTTCAATATGGATAATTGCGTCCGAAGCACATCTCCTTCTTCCATCGTACTAAGCGCTTCCTTCGCGTATGCCTCAATTTTGTCAAAAGCTTCGTGCACGAATACCGTTGTTATTTGAATCGCATTGACCGATTTGTCTTCCCCTGCTTTGGCGATCAGCTTTTGCGTACGTAGAAGTCCGCTCTCCCCCGCAAAAATCTGGATCATCATATCAGCCAAATTGCTTAATACTTCCTGATTTTTCTCTAGTGCCATGCCGTACTTTTGCACAGCAAGCCCGCCAACCATAAGGAAAATTTTCTTCGCCATCGAAATGAGATGCGTCTCTTCAGCGAGCGTGCCCTCGAATGTTTGGCCCGGGACGATCGACAGCAGCTCGCCTTGCAGCGCTTGCGCTTTTTGCAGCAAAGGCAGTTCGCCTTTCATCGCTTTCTTCACTAAAGTCCCCGGAATGAGCAGGCGGTTAATTTCATTCGTTCCTTCGAATATGCGGTTAATGCGCGAATCGCGATAAATACGCTCAATTTTGTATTCCTGAATAAAGCCGTAGCCCCCATGAATTTGCAAGCCTTCATCTGCGACAAAATCCAAAACTTCCGATGCGAACACTTTATTGATCGAGCATTCCAGCGCGTATTCAGAAATCCCTTTCGCCGAATGTTTGCCGGCATCGGGACTTGTATGATCGATGTCTTTGAGCATGTCATCGAATAAGCCCGTCGTTCTATACACCATGCTCTCTAACATATACGTTTGAATATTCATTTCAGCCAGCTTCTTGCCGATCAGCGGGAATTTGGAGATTGGCGTATTGAACTGTTGACGGGTATTGGCATATTTGGATGCTAATTCGATCGTTTCCTTGGCTGCGCCCAAACAGCCCGTAGCCAGCTTGTAACGGCCGATATTCAAAATATTAAATGCAATCAGGTGCCCCTTCCCGATTTCGCCAAGCAAATTCTCCACCGGCACCTTGACATCTTCAAAAAAGAGCGGTCGGGTCGACGAGCCTTTAATCCCCATCTTTTTCTCTTCCGGTCCGAGCGTAAAGCCCGGGTCGCCTTTTTCTACAATAAACGCTGTGAAGTCCGTTCCGTTGATTTTAGCGTAGACGATGAAAATATCGGCGAATCCGGCATTCGTAATATACAATTTAGAGCCGTTTAAGAGGTAATATTTCCCATCATTTGAAAGCCGCGCGGTCGTCTTCGCACCCAATGCATCGGAACCAGATGTCGGCTCCGTCAAGCAGTAGGCTGCAATTTTCGCGCCTGTGGCGAGATCGGGCAAATACTTTTTCTTCTGTGCAGGTGTCCCGAAAAACACAATCGGCAGCGTTCCGATCCCGACATGCGCGCCAATTGAAAGTGCAAACGCGGAAGCACGCGCCAGATTTTCGCTAATGACCGTGGAACTTACCTTATCCAGCCCAAGCCCGCCATACATTTCCGGCACATCGGCTCCCAGCAGCCCTAATTCCCCAGCGTTTCTCATCAGCTTAACCGTCAAATCATAATCCAGCTTTTCCAGATGCTCGTCATTCGGCAGCACTTCGCCCGCTACGAAATCGCGCGTCGTGTCCGCAATCATGCGATGTTCCTCCGTAAAATCCTCCGGAGTTACGATATTATGAAAATCGATATCAGAAATGACAAAGCTGCCGCCTACGATTTTATCGGACATGGTTCATCTCTCCTCAGAATGAATTGGACAAGGGTTAATAATTGGATGCGAGAAAGGAAGCAAAAACAGCGCGGGAACTCCCCCCTTCCGCTAAAAACAAATAACTGGAATTACTGCCGTTATTTCAGCGGATTATTTCAGAAAAGCTTATTTTAGATGGAAAAACTCCCGCTAAATCGAACAGATTGGATCGTTTTAAGCGAATAGGCAGCCAATAGGGGGGAGAATTTCCCGTTAATTGAACGATTCTACAATTTGATGATTGATTAACTGGAGGAAATCCCGTTAATTACAGGCGTGCACAGGATAATAGTAGATTAAATGGGACTCCCGCTAGATTAATGAGTGACAACATAACGAGTGAGTCACGGGAGGGTAACGCATTAGACACCCAAATCAAGCGTGCACTTGAAAGACGCCCGCAGCGCCCATCCCGCCTCCGATGCACATGGAAACTACGCCGTAACCGCCCCCTCGGCGCTGCAGCTCATGAATTAAAGAAGTCGTCAACTTCGCGCCCGTACATCCTAACGGATGGCCCAGCGCAATCGCGCCGCCGTTCACATTGACCAGCTCCTCATTCAAACCGAGCTCGCGAATGATATGGACGCATTGCGAAGCAAACGCTTCGTTGATTTCAAACAGATCCACCTGGTCCTGGGTGATGCCGGCCATCTGCAAAGCCTTCGGAATCGCCTTCACCGGGCCAACCCCCATAATTTCCGGTTCCACACCGGAAAGCGCGAACGCCTTGAACGTCGCCAGCGGCTTCAGCCCGAGCGCCTCCGCGCGCTCACGGCTCATCAGCACGGCTGCCGCTGCGCCGTCCGACGTCTGTGACGCGTTGCCCGCCGTCACCGAACCGTTCAAGCTGAACGCAGGCTTCAGCTTGGCAAGCCCTTCCACGGATGTATCGGGGCGAACGCCCTCATCCGCAGCAAATACAAACGAACGCTCAAACGCTTTGCCGCGTTCGTCAATGCCCTTCACGCTCGTAGCCACCGGCACGATCTCATCCACGAACTTGCCGGCTGCTATCGCCGCAGCCGCCCGCTTATGGCTTCGCACCGCGAAGCCATCCTGCGCTTCGCGCGAAATGCCGAAGCGCTCCGCCACAGCTTCGGCCGTATGCCCCATGCCCATGTACACCTCAGGCATAGTCTCGACAAGCCCCGGATGCGGCGAGAGCTTGAAGCCCGTCATTGGGACGTGGCTCATGCTCTCTACGCCTCCGGCGATAATCACCTCCGCGTGGCCCAGCATAATGCGCTCCGCCGCATAAGCGATGGCCTGCAGCCCGGAGGAGCAGAAGCGATTGACCGTGATCGCCGGCACGGTCACCGGGAAGCCCGCATAGAGCGCCATCGTGCGGGCGAAGTTGAGCCCTTGCTCGCCCTCCGGCATCGCACAGCCGATGATGATGTCGTCGACATCGCCTTTATCGAGGCCTGGCGCCCGCCGCACCGCTTCTTCCAAAACGGCTTTGCCGAGATCCTCCGCTCTCGTTTGAGCGAAACTGCCTTTCTTTGCGCGTCCGACGGCGGTACGCGTGATCGATACAATGACTGCTTCCTTCATCGTTTCTCACCTCAATCAAAGTAGTAGGGACACTTTCACTTATTTCCGTTCGCAATCACCGCTTAGTTGCGCAGCGGTTTACCTTTAGAGAGCATATATTGCATACGCTGCTGCGTTTTCAGTTCTCCGCACAGGCTCAGGAAAGCTTCCCGTTCCAGATCCAGCAAATATTGCTCGGTGACCAGCGTGCCTGCAGAGACATTTCCGCCGGCAAGCACATGCGCAAGCTTGTTGGCAATCAGGACATCGTGATCGCTGATGTAGCCGCCCTGTTTCATCGAATACGCGCCTACCTGCATAACCGCTTTGCCGTTTTCCCCGACGACGCGGATTTTCTCCACCGCAGGCGGCGAGTATCCTGCCGCATCCATGCGAAGGACGGCTTGCTTCGCTTCATAAATCCGGTGATCGTCATTAATCACGACCGTATCTTGGGGACGCATATATCCGAGCCGCTTCGTATCGTGACCGCTCGTCGACACCTTCGCCATCGCCACGGTCTCAAAGCTTGCATTGATCCATGGCTGGAGATCCACTTCCGGATCGCGCACAAGCGCACTGGCCTTAAGCGCCAGTTCCTTACAGCCGCCGCCGGCAGGAATTAAGCCCACGCCAACCTCAACGAGCCCATAATACGTCTCCGCTGCGAAAATAATTTGATCGGCCGGCATACAAGCTTCAACGCCGCCGCCGAGCGTCATCTTGTGCGGAGCTGCAACAACCGGCTTCTCCAAGCTTTTCAGCTTCATCATGGAATTTTGGAATAAACGAATAATGCCGTCCACTTCATCCCACTCGCCATCCTGCGCTTCCATGAGAAGCAGCATCAGGTTAGCGCCGACACAGAAATTTTTGCCTTCATTTGCCACGACAAGTCCGCGGTAATTGCTGCGCACTTCATCTACACTCTGTTGAATCATGGTGAGGATATCTCCGCCTATGGCATTGTTCGGCGACTGAAATTCTAAGCAGGCAACCTCATCCCCGATATCGATTAAATTCGCTCCGCTGTTTGAGCGGATCACTTTATTTTGCTGTTTTAATGCTGACAGTGAAATAAGCTCTGGCTTTGCTTCAATGCCGCGATACTCATTTTTCAAATAATAAAAGCTTTGGCCTTCCTTGCTCTTATAGAAGCTGTCGTTGCCTGCAGCAATCCATGCTTTCACCCAGTCAGGCACCTTGCTGCCTTCTGCTTCCATGCGCTCCACAGAGCGCTTTAGCCCTATCGCATCCCATGTCTCGAACGGACCCAAATCCCAATTAAAGCCCCATTTGAGCGCACGATCGATCTCCACAATGGAATCCGCGATTTCATTCATTTTTTCTGCGGAGTACAGCAGCACGGGTTTCAAAATGTTCCACGCCAGATCGGAATACCGATCCTTCGCGCCAAGCAAAGCTTTAAGCTTGCCGCTTGTGCCTTTGGCCTGCTTCGACGCCTCCAAGGATGCCGAGCTGATCTTTCGGCTGGCCGCATACGTCATAGTGCCCAAATCCAGCGACTGAATTTCTTTTCCGGTTTCAGACTTTACCTTTTTATAAAAACCTTGGCCAGCCTTCTCCCCGATCCAACCTTTTTCTACCATCGTTTTTAAAATTTCCGGCGTGTCGAAAACTTCCTTCTCAATCGTGTCATCCACAAGGCCAAACACATTATTCGCCACATGCACAAATGTATCCAGACCGACAAGATCCAGCGTTCGGAACGTCGCGCTCTTCGGACGGCCCATAGCCGGACCTGTGACGGCATCGACTTCTTCAACGGAATAACCATTGGCCAACATTTCACGCAACGTAACCAAAAGCCCGTACGTACCGATCCGGTTCGCAATGAAATTCGGCGTATCCTTGGCTTGCACGACGCCTTTCCCCAGCTTCTTCTCACAGAATTCAGTCATTAAAGATACAATCGCCGGGTCTGTGTGTTCACTTGGGATAACTTCCAAAAGCTTCATATAACGAGGCGGATTAAAGAAATGGGTGCCTAAAAAATGCTTTTTGAATGCATCGCTTGCCTGCTCGATCATCGCATGAATCGAAATGCCTGACGTGTTAGAGGAAACGATCGTTCCCGGCTTCCACACCTTTTCAATACGGCTTAATAACTGCTGCTTCGCCTGCAAATTTTCTACGATAACTTCAATGATCCAATCCACGCTGCCAAGCTTCGCTAAATCATCCTCCAAATTACCGGGCGTGATCCGGTCCATGAAGGCTTCACTGTATAGAGGCGCCGGGTTCGTCTTTTTGAGCTTATCCATGGCGTTAACCGCTAACCGGTTCCGCACTTTGGGATGATCCAGCGTTAGTCCCGCGGATTCTTCTTGCGGCAGCAGCCCGGTCGGCACCATATCGAGCAGCAACACGGGAATGCCTGCATTTGCCAAATGGGCAGCAATGCCGGAGCCCATTACACCGGAGCCGATAACGGCAGCAGTACGAATCTTTGTCATATGGAAATACCCTCCTACATGAAATATTCAGTCTGTCTTACGCGGTTCCAAACACAGACAAGGCAAGAATTTCAGCGATATCCCGCGCTTTAACCTGCTCCTCTACCTCCTTAAGCTTCGTACCGTCCTCCACCATCGTTAAACAATACGGACAGGCCGAAGAAATCACTGTCGGATTCACACTCAGAAGCTGTTCAGTGCGTGCTACATTAACGCGAGTTCCGGCTGTTTCTTCCATCCACATCATGCCGCCTCCGGCACCGCAGCACATGCTGTTTTCGCGGGATCGCGGCTGCTCCACCAATACGGCCCCGGGAATCGCACGCAGCACGCTGCGCGGTTGCTCATATACCTCGTTATAACGGCCCAAGTAACACGAATCGTGATACGTGATGCGTTCTTGCACTTCGTATTGAGGATTCAGGCGCCCTTCTTTCACCCACATATCCAACAGCTCCGTGTGATGAAAAACGGCGGCCTCCAAGCCGAATTCAGGATACTCATTTTTAAAAATATGGTACGTGTGCGGGCAGGCCGTTACGATTTTTCGAACCTTATACTTTTGAAAAGTCGCAATATTGTCGGCACACAGCTGTTGGAACAGGAATTCGTTCCCCATACGGCGGGGGGTATCACCGGAATTTTTCTCCTCATTCCCCAAAATGGCAAAGGAGATCCCGGCTTCATTCATCAGTTTCACGAAAGCATGCGTAATTTTGCGGCTGCGGTTATCATAAGAGCCCATGGAGCCTAGGAAGAACAAATACTCGAAGTCGGGATTTTCCTTTACCGTACGAACGTTCAGCTCATGATTCGGGTCTATTTCCTTGATCCATTTCACGCGATCATTCCTGCTAATTCCCCACGGATTGCCTTGACGCTCAATGTTTTGCAGGGCACGCTGACCGTCATGCGGCATACTGCCTTGCGTAAGCACCAAATGTCTGCGCAGATCCACAATTTTGTCTACGTGCTCATTTCCGACCGGACACTGATCCTCGCAGTTGCGGCAAGTTGTGCAGGCCCACAGCTCCTCCTCCGTGATTACTCCGCCGATAAGCTCAACCTCCAGTGGGTTATGTCCGCTTTGTACGGCAAATGCGGCAGCAGGCACCCATGGCGATTTGGACGTGATGGCGGCGCCTTTCTCTGTCAAATGATCGCGGAGCTTCGTAATCAGGTGCATCGGCGAAAGCAGCTTGCCTGTCGTATTAGCCGGGCAAACATTCGTACAGCGCCCGCACTCCACACAGGAGTAGAAATCAAGCATTTGCTTCCGGGTAAAATCTTCAATTTTGCCAACACCGAACGATTCTGCTTCTTCATCCTCCAGATCAAGCGAGGTTAGCTTGCCGGTTGGCTCTGTACGTCTGAGCAAGATGTTGATAGGTGCAGTAATAATATGAAAATGCTTCGATTGGGGAACATAGATCAGAAAAGACAGCAGGATCAGCAGATGCATCCACCAGCTGACATAAAACCCTATGGCCGCCCCCGTATGCGAGAGACCGCTAAACATGGCCGCAAATAAAGATGAGATAGGAGCATAGCCAGAAGCTTCAAGCCCTTCCCGCACCCGCTCAAAACCTCCGCTGACCACGACGGAAAGCATGAGGAAAAAGATAAAGAAAACAACGATGCTTGGTTTCCACCCGCGTTTTAAGCGTTTGAGCTTTTCGATATACCTACGGTAAGTCGCATAACCCATCGCCAGCAGAATCAGGGCAACCGTCACTTCCTGAATGAAGGTGAAATAATCATAACCGGGAAGCGGCAGCCCGCGGCCTATTAATCCTCTTAGAATGAGATCAAGCGCCCCTAGCTGTAAAATAAGGAAGCCATAGAAGATGACAATGTGCATGATGCCGCTTTTCATATCCTTCAGGAGCTTCGTCTGACCGAAAACTTGAATGGCGAATTCCTTCAGGCGCGCTTTTGCTTCTTTCTTTAAATTCACTGACTTTCCCAGCTGGATGTACAAGTACCGGTGGTATACAACCCGGCCAAACAAGTACAACGCGGAACCTGTAACCATTAGAAACAATAGAAACTGAATGAGTGAACCGATCATAGAGGACCTCCTTGCATTGAAAAGATAGCGCTTACATTGGTGGATCGTAAAAAAGCAAGTTCCATATGCCCCTATTTCCAGAGTTGAAAAATGCTTCATTGTTTGCTGTAAGCCGGCTAACTTTCTTACTTGCTTCTTAAGCTGAATAAGTCGTTGACAAGGCGTACTACGTATTTTATGATGGGATTACAAAAATGAATGAGTATTCATTCACCAATATCTGTATCTTAACACCGAGGTGATCTTCTTGACAAGTAGCAAAAAACCAGACAAGTACTATGCAATTCTCGAAGGCGCTCTGAACGTCTTTGCCGAGAACGGCTTTCACAAATCCCAAGTATCCCGGATCGCCAAGGAAGCCGGAGTGGCCGACGGAACCATCTATTTATATTTCAAAAAGAAGGAGGATATTTTGACAAGTTTGTTTCAAGAGAAATTAGGCGAGCTTGTTGAGAAATTCAACTCCGGCCTCACGGAGCAAATGACAGCGAAAGAAGCCCTGTACAAAGTTTGCGAAATTCATTTCAGCGAGCTTGAAGCGAATGTCAATCTTGCTTTCCTTACCCAGATAGAGCTGCGCCAGAGTGATTTGGAGCTGCGCAAAGAGATTGGCCTTGCCCTCAAGAGATATATTATTCTCATCGAAAATATATTAGAAAGAGGCAAACAAGACGGGAGCTTCCACGCTGACTTTGATGTGAAACTCGTAAGGCTTCTCATCTTCGGAGGCATGGATGAAGTTGTGACCTCTTGGCTTATCTCCGGGCAAAAGTATTCCTTAACCGCTCAAGTTGGCCCTACGATTAACTTTTTTATGAAAGGCATCGAGGCTTAAGGGTCTGTATATCATGTATATTCAGGAAGGAGCTTGGCTATGGACATTTTTGTATTATTGAAGCAAACGTTCGATACAGAGGAGAAAATCGTTCTGCAAGGGGGCAGCGTGCAAGAGGATGGCGTCAAATTCGTCATCAATCCTTACGATGAATATGCCGTCGAGCAAGCCATTCAGCTGCGGGATGAATTCGGGGGTAAGGTCACATTGCTCTCCGTAGGACCTGACCGAACGGCAGAAGCACTGCGCACCGCTCTGGCTATGGGGGCGGATGAGGCCATTCTCATCACGGATGACCGCATTCAAGGGGATGAGTTCGAGGTTGCCGAAATCTTGGCGCAGTATTTGCGCGGACAGTCCTTCGACTTGGTGTTAGGCGGTAATTTCTCTGTCGATAACGGTGCCGGCCAAGTGGCGATCCGCATCGCTTCCCTTCTTGATTTACCTCATGTAGCATCCATCACGAAGCTTGACATATCGGGAGGCGTGGCAGTTGCTCACCGCGATGCAGAAGGCGATATGGAAGTGATCGAAGTTCCGCTCCCCGCCCTTTTCACGGCCCAGCAAGGCTTGAACGAGCCTCGCTACCCTTCGCTGCCGGGCATTATGAAAGCTAAGAAGAAACCGTTTAGGCACTTAACGCTAGATGACATTGAAGGTTTCAGCTCCGCTGCCGCCAAAACAACGCGTATTGCCTTAACACTCCCGCCGGAACGCAAAGCGGGCCGCATTCTGAGTGGCGAGCTCACTCAGCAGGTGACTGAGCTTGTCCAAGCGCTGCGCAACGAATCCAAAGTGATTTAAGGAAGAGGAGGCTACCATCTATGGCTAAAATATTTCTCGTTGTTGCCGAAGCTCGCGGAGGCAAACTGCGTCAAGTTACCTTCGAAGCCTTGCGCGCTGCGCAGCTCTCCGCTGCAGACGGCGATGCGATACACGCCGTTCTGATTGGCGGAAGCGGTATCAAAGCGCTTGCCGGCGAGCTTGCCGCGTATGGCGCGGACAACGTCTATGTCGTTGAAGACGCTGCGCTTGAGAGCTATAGCTCGGAAGCATATTTAAGCGCATTATTGGCAGTGAGCGATGCGGTGAAGCCAGGAGCGCTTTATTTCGGCCATACCGCTCTCGGCCGCGATCTTGCGCCGCTGGCCGCAGCGAAGCTCTCCGCCGGCCAGCTCTCGGATGTGACGGCGATCTCGCGCAGCGGCGACAGCGTGCAGTTCACGCGGCCGCTATACGCTGGCAAAGCCGTCGAGAAGAAAGCGTTTACGGACCCGGACGGCATCTGGGTCGTCACGATCAGACCCAACAACATCGCCCCCCAAGCGACGGACGCTTCGCGTCAGGCTGCCGTTGTCGATGTTGCTTACCCGGCCCCCTCCCTGCGCAGCATCATTCGGGAGGTGGTGAAGAAAACGTCCGGCGCCATCGACTTGGCAGAAGCCAAGATCGTTGTCTCCGGCGGACGGGGCGTGCGCAGCGCCGAAGGCTTCCAGCCGCTCGAAGAGCTGGCTGCCGTCTTGGGCGGCGCTGTCGGGGCATCCCGCGGAGCCTGCGACGCGGGCTACTGCGAGTACGCGATGCAAATCGGCCAGACCGGCAAGGTTGTGACGCCGGAGATCTACATCGCGTGCGGCATTAGCGGCGCCATCCAGCACCTTGCGGGGATGAGCTCTTCGCGCGTCATCATCGCCATCAACAAGGATGCCGAAGCGCCGATCTTTAAAGTTGCCGACTATGGCATCGTCGGCGATCTGTTTGAGGTCGTGCCGCTGTTGACGGAGGAATTCCGGCAGCTGCTGAAGTAGCCACTTTGCTTGCTTGCGCGCGCATCATTCATTTGGGAACTATGGTCCGGAGCCCTCTAGTTCCTTTTTGCATTTCCGATTACTGGAGCTACTCGCTTGTCATCCAACTGCTATTCTAGTAAACTCATTGTACAGTTCAAGCAAGTTAGGAGTCCTCATCGATGTCAAAAACACCATCAGAAATCGTTCAGCAATTTTTCCATAACGTCCGTACCGGATTACACCCCGATGCTGCTCATGAGTACATGGCCGAACAAGTGCTGGCTCATCAAATGACGGCCGAGAACGAAACAACCTTTCACCGCACCCCTGCCAATTATGCTGATCACGTCAGGGAAATGATCGCCGCATATGGCGATTTTACGTTAGATGTTCAAGAGCTTATCGCTCAGGACGATCGCGTCTTCGTCCGTTGGAAGCAAACCGGCACACATGTCGGCGAAGTGGATGGATTTGCCCCTACAGGCAAAACCATCGTAGAAATTGCGAGCGCTGTTTATCGGGTCGAGAAAGAACGGATCGTCGAGTACTGGATTCAAATCGACCGCGAAGGCATCCGTCAGCAGCTTCAGCGGAACGTTGACTAGCCCAGCTGTCGTATAACCACCGTCATCTTTCCATGGATAAGAGCCTTTGAAGGCTCTTATTTCTATTTTTTCTCCCCTTTGAGGGCAAATAGCAGTCTCCAAAGGCTTTTATCTCCGCTCTTCCCCAACCTGCTGGTCCAACCAACCCGCCAAGTCGGCCATAACTTCCTCGCGGTTCACTTCGTTCAGCATCTCATGCCGACCGCCCGGATAAAGTTTGCTGCTGACCTTCGTAAGTCCGAGCTCCTGATACATCCGGATCAATCTGCGAACCCCTTTGCCATGCCCGCCAACCGGGTCTTCCTCCCCTGAGAAAATATAGACCGGCATTTTTTTCGGAATCCGCTGAACATGCGCCGGGTGATGGATGGCCTTCAACCCACGGAAGAAGTCCTGAAAAAAACCGGACGTAAACATCACACCACAGTATGGATCGTCCATATACTTATCGACTTCCGCCTTGTCCGTGCTCAACCAATCAAAAGACGTCCGGTTGGGAGCAAATTTTTTATTATACGCTCCAAAAGATAGCGACGTCAGCAGCGAACTGCGATGATGGTCACCCCGAATCGCCGCTTCAGCAGTCGCTAACGCGATTCCAGCGTTAAGCGCAGCCCCCTCGCTCCCATTTGATCCCGACAATATGATGCCTTGTACATGGTCGGGAAATTGTACGAGATAAGTACCCATATAAGATTGCGTCAAGAAGGAGCCCATGCTATGGCCCATTACGAACAACGGCATCCGATTCGTATACCGCTCCCGAATTTTTCCTGTAATCTTCCCCATGTTATCCACCATACGCTCAAAGCTGTTCTTGCCAAATTTACCAACGGCATCCGGCGTTCCGGCTGTTCGCCCATGTCCCAAATGATCGTTCGCATAGACGGCATACCCTCTTTTCGTCAACACCTCAGCGAGCCTTTCGTATCTCTCGGCCGTTTCGGCCATGCCGTGCGCAATCTGCACAATACCTTTAATTGCAATCGTTTCCAAGGGAAGCCATTCGTACACATAGTGGTTGTTATGCTCATCGTCCTGCCATATAAAATGCTGCTTTCTCATAAACTCTTTGGCCTCCCTGCCACCTGCAGTTCCTGTATTCTCTTCAGTATACTTCTCTTTTCACGTGAAAACAGCCCCTTTCCGAAGAAAGAAGGCTGCTCATGATTATCTTTATGATAGCTAGGCTTTGCTGGTTTGTTTAACTGATTTAACAGCTTGCAATTGGGACTGAGATTGCGCGGGAGTGTCGAATCGTCTTCTCTCTGTTTTATCGATTTGAGCAATTTTCCCATCATGCACCACGATCTGTACCGATCCGTATTCCAACCCGTTTAACATTTGTTTAATTCTGTCCACCCAAATGTCATCTAATTCCAATGGTTTCGCCATCTCTTTTCCTCCGCTCTTTATCATATCGTCCAGTCATTCCAGTCGTTTTTCCGTTTCTGAATAAAGGACAGCCAATTACTTGTTTTCTCAAATAGTTCTTTGGTCGCTCCAGATGTCGAATACGTATGATCCGCTTGATAAATAAGATCAAGCTCGCATTGCCCTTCATTGCGCAGCCAAAACATTTTCTGATATAAAGGGGCATAATCAACAGGGATGATCTCATCGGCTGTTCCGTGCAAGACGAGAACATCGCCATTAAATTTTCGCAGTTGTTCAAATGGCTGATGCTGCGCTAACGAATCAAAGAAACGGCTTGTTAGTAAATAACCATGATGATCAATGGCGCCGCCTAACGGCAGTTTCTCATATTCACTCCTGCCTACGATCCGAACGATATCGTTATGCGGGTGTGCCACTGCTGACCAAAGCACAAGCGTTTTGACACGGGAATCTTTCGCTGCGGTCAATACGGCTGCAGCTCCGCCCAAACTATGTCCAACCAAGATAACACGGCTTAAATCTACGCAATCAATGGTTATCGCATAATCAATGACTCTGCGCGTTTGTTCAATGAGAACATCCAGCCCGCCTGCACCGTAATCTCCGGTACTATCGCCGCAACCGCCGTAATCAAAGCGCAGTACCAAATATCCTTTGGAGCTAAATTCACGCGCTGCCTTCACAAACAGCCGATCCACGCCGATCCGGCTTCCGATAAAACCATGACAGATGATGACCAGCGGCCAACGCTGACAGTCGGCTTGCCCAGCTCCTGTTTGATTCGTAGGGTAATGCAGCGTTGCGGCCAATTCGATGTCGTCGCTCTGTATAGTGATAGCATGCTCCATGATGTTAACTCCCTTTCGTATAATTCCGATAAGATTAGTATGAATTAGGTATATACCAATATTAGCATCCACTTACGAGGGTGTCAATCCTGTTTTTAACATATTTTCGGTAAAAATAAGTTGATTCGAAAAGACCCTCACCAAAGTATCCCCAAGTGAGAGTCTTTCCATATTTGTCATTCATTAACCGCGCTTGAATCTCTGTCTATTTACAAACTGTTTGTACTGAAAGTAAATCGTGCATCCAACGCAATAGCCAAGGAGCGCTGCGCCTGCTGCCAGAAGTAAAAATCCCGCAAACAGATAGCCGACGAAAGCCCAGCCAATCGCAAAAGCTGCCAGAGATATGGATAAAAATAATACAGCCAAAGCATTGTTAAACCTGGTCAACTCCTGCGCTTGCGTTTCTGCTGTTGTCACCTTATAGGAAAAGATCTTCTTAAATGCCACCACGAACACATTCCATTTCGCTCCGCCAACTAATCCAAGCACCTGAATGACCCAAAGTATACCAACCAACCATGCCCACTGAAACGCTAAGGCCAGTAGAACAAAAACAACAATGCCTGTTTGATTGGCCTTCACAAAGGAAATGGGGACTTCTCTCATCGCTGTCACCCCTAATTCGTTAACCAGTCCTTAATCACATAATCTTTCTTAGCCAAGCCCTGATCGACCAGGAATTTTTTCGTTTCTTCGATCAGTTTAAGTCCGTCAGGCAGAGCTGCCTCCACAGGCCATTGATCGATTTTGAAGGAAGCTTTCACGACATCCAACGGATATCCAGAGGCTTCTGCATAAAATTTGAAATATTCTTCTTTGTTTTCACGAATTTCTTTGACAGCTCTCGTACGCAGGTCATTCCATAGCTTTGGAAATTGCGGGTTTTTAGCCAAGTAATCCTCGGTTACAACAGTCAAGCTGGAGCCTTGCAGAAGCGGATGATTGGCGGCTTCATCGATCGCCACATAGCCCTTTTTCAGCAGCAAAGGTCCGAAGCCAGTCGGGTAGGCATAAGCGGCAATATCCCCGCGGGAAAGCGCTGCTTCCGCATCTGCAGGCAATAGATGAAGGATTTTCACATCCTTATCAAGCCCTTTCTCTTTCAAAAGGCTGGTTAAATAACGGCTCATATATGAGCCTTGGGAAGTAGCAACCTTTTTACCTTTGAGATCTTCCAACGATTTCGAACCGTCGGCTTTCGCAACCAGCCAAGCATTCATATTGACCTGTGTGATGTTGATTAAACGCGTTTTCAAGCCTGCCGCTTTGCCATTAATGGCCGGTGTGTCACCATAGATGCCAACATCAAGCGTACCGGCCGAGATCGCCTCGTTAAGGTTTGGACCGTTCGGGAACGTGAAGTATTTGAACTCTTTCACACCGTATTTCTTTAGTTCACTCTCTAAATAGCCCTTCGATTGTGCCCAACCTTCTGGTCCGGTGATCGTTTTGTTATTATTCGCCGAAATAAATCCGATCCGCAATGTTTCAGGCAGCGTAATCTTGGCATTGGATGCTGCGTTCGCCCCAACTGGAGCCGCTGTTTTCTCTGAATTAGCTCCGCAAGCTGCCAGCAGTACGGTGAATATGGATAGGATGAGTATAAGGCTGGCTGCTTTCAATGTTCTTTGTTTCATATGTCTTTGACCCCCTGAGTTGTAAATGGATTGGAAAATAAACGAATTAATGCGATGCGTGCATCCGCTGGAAAATGATATAGGAACCGTCAGAGGAGGCTGTAGATACTCTGCCTTTCCCCCAGCCCACGTTTTGTTTGTAGCTGCCTAATAAGCCATCTTGAACTAACTCGCCCTCGTCAACCTTTGTCTTTTCTTCTGCAACCGGTGAAACGTACAATGCGTCGGTCGGGCAATATAATTCGCACATAAAGCAGCTTTGGCAATCCGATTGTCTAGCGATAACGGGATTATCGCCCTGAACCGCCTCAAAAACATTCGTCGGGCAAACGGAAACGCATTGGTTGCAGCTAATGCAGCGATCTTTGCTTAACAGTTCTATCATTACACAACAGCCTCCTTAATCTCGGCCGGTTGGGCTCCATCCACCAACGGCTTCGCCCATGTCTTATCCAAGCCGCCGCTCTTAATGCGGTACTTTTGTGCTTCATCGATACGCGGAAAATCTTCCCGGCGATGCATGCCCCGCGTTTCTTTGCGTTCAAGACCGCTGGTATACATCCATCTCGCCGTCGCTGTCATGGCAGCCGCTTCGCGAACCCGTACGACATTGCCGTCGTTAGCTTGAATGCCATGCTTCAATTCATGCCATAGTTGATCCAATCGCCCTAAAGAGCTCTGCAGACCTTCTCCTGTACGGAACCAGTTGCGGTCATACGGGAACACTTCATCCTGAACGGCTTTGATAATTTCATTCGTATCAGGAGCTCCCGACTTCGTTGTTGCCTGTGTCGGAACGCCGCTCGCTTCCGATAGGCCTTTCGCCTTGCGATCCGAAGCGGCTGCGCCCAATTTTCGTGCATATTTAGCCGCTGCTTCGCCTGAGAAATATCCCGATGACATCGCCCAAGCCGCATTGTGGCTGCCTCCGCCGGTAAAACCGCCGCAGATCAATTCTCTTGTCGCGGCATCCCCCGCCGCATAAAGACCAGGCACTTCCGTCGCGCAAGTTTCATCGATAATATGAATGCCCCCGGTTCCTCTCACTGTCCCTTCGAATCTGAGCGTCACGGGAAACTTTTGCGTAAAAGGATCGATGCCCAGTCGGTCAAAAGATAAAAAGAAGTTAGGCTGCGCTTGCCGCATCGCTTTTTTGACAATGTCATCGGCCTTATCTATTCTTGCGAATACAGGCTGTGTCAGCAATGTCTTGGCGATGACAGACCGTCCTCGCTGCGAACCGGCCCCTTCGATCACCGTACCATCCTCATAGTAAAACGTTGCCCACGTATAGAAGGCTGATTTCGTTACCGGAGAAAAAGCCGGTGCTAAGGAATAGGCGGTAGAGAACTCCATGCCGGATAGGTTCGCTCCTGCCTCAGCAGCAAGCAAGTATCCGTCTCCGGTTAGCACATTCGTACCAAGCGCTTTACTCAGGAACGCGCAACCGCCTGTTGCGATAACGACCGATGCGGCATCCACGCGCCATGTGTCTTTGGTTTGGTTGTTCACACCGGTTGCCCCAGCGACCCCATGCTCATCCGCAAGAAGCTCCAGCGCAGGACTGTGGTCGAGAATGCGGACACCGGCTTTCTGCACCTGCTTGCGCATTAAACGCATGTATTCCGGTCCTTGCAGACTTTTCCGATGTGAAGTACCTGTTTCATCGATTGGGAACGGGTATCCCCAAGCGGCAATTTGGTTCGTATTGCTATACGTTTGATCTAATACCTTTTTCATCCAGCCGCGATCCGCGAGATATCCGCCAAGCGCCTCTCTGCTCTTCATCGCTGCTTCACGTTCTTCGGCCGTTGGGTTGACATACCACAAGCCTGTTCCCGATGGTGCCGTAGCACCGCTCGTGCCGCAATAGCCTTTATCTACAAGTACGACCTTTGCTCCTTCTTTGGCAGCCGTGATCGCCGCCCAAGCCCCGGAAGGTCCTCCACCGATAATGAGTACATCCGCGTGCAATTGCAAATCAAATTGAGTCATCTTTAAGCCCTCCCTCATCTCATCAATCTTAAACTTCATTAAATGGAAAAAGCCTCTGCAGCTGTTTTCGCTGTTTCATAGTGCTGTTTCACTAGCAGCCGGTCCAAAATTATTTTCTCAAAATAAGCAAAGCCGCTATCATGCTCCCTGGGTCTGGCCAGCGAAATCTTCAAATCCAACCCAATCTTTCCATCTTCAATAAGAATGACTCTGTCCGCCAACGCTACGGCTTCACTCACATCATGAGTGACGAGCAGCACGGTGAATTGCTTCTCCAGCCAAAGCTGTTCAATAAGCTGCTGCATCTCAATGCGAGTTAAAGCATCTAATGCGCCAAGCGGCTCATCCAAGAGAAGAAGCCTCGGGTTACCGGCAAGCGCCCTAGCCAGCGCAACACGTTGTCTTTGACCGCCGGACAGAACAGCCGGCCAGTCATCCTTCTTATGTTCAAGGCCAACTTGTTGTAGCGCCTTATAAGCAATCTCCTTGTCGCCGGATTTAACACCAATCCGAACGTTATCGATATTTTTCTTCCAAGGAAGCAGCCGATGTTCCTGAAACAGCACACGAGTATCCTTGTGAATGCCTTGAATCCCCTGTGCATCCAGCAAGATGGCTCCGCTTGTCGCTTCATCCAAACCTGCGATGAGGCGGAGAAGCGTGCTTTTGCCGCACCCGCTGCGGCCCACAATCGCGACGAATTCCCCTTGCTTGATGTTTAAATCGATGCCTGACAGCACACTTGTCGTTCCGAAAGATTTGTTCACATTTCGAATGTGGAGCTGAATGCCTCCGGCTTTACTCATAAGAATCCTCCCCTTCTTACGTTTTTTGAATATAGTTGTGATGCCATTTCAACCAGCGATTTTCGAAAAATTTGGCAATTAAATCCGATAGCTTCCCTAAGACTGCGTATAAAATGACACATAATACCACCACATCCATCTGCATGAATTCTCTGGCATGCGTCGCCATATAGCCAATCCCCGAATCCGCGGCAATCGTTTCGGCGACGATCAAGCTGAGCCACATAATCCCTAAGGAAAAACGGATACCAAGCAGGATGTTCGCCAACGCTCCCGGCAAAATTACTTTAGCAAATAACGAGAACCCCTTAAGGCCATAGACCTTGCCCATCTCGATCAAACCTGGATCAACGGAACGGATGCCATGGAACGTATTCAGATAGATCGGAAAAGCAACGCCGAGTGAAACCAGAAATAATTTGGAGGTCTCGCCAATGCCGAACCACATAATGACGAGCGGAATCATCGCAAGATGCGGAATGGTTCGAACCATTTGCACCGAAGAATCAATATATCTTTCAGCGATTGGAAAAATCCCATTAAGCAAACCGATGACAAATGCGATGCTGCCGCCAATGAGGAAGCCTAGAAATGCCCGCTTGGTACTCACCGCAACATATTCAAAGATGGTTCCGTCTTTAATCACCCCGTATAGAGCTTTCACGACTTCCCATGGTGTTGGCAAAATTCGCTGTGATAGCCATCCGGTTAAGCCAAACACTTGCCATAGCAGTAAAATGAGAATCGGTATGACCCATGGCTGCCAAACCTTGGAACGGGCAATTGGTGCGTTGCGATTAGCTAGCATGTGATTCCCTCTTTCTTTGTATAAAGTGAAGAGGCGTTAGAAAACAAAAAGACTCCCAATCCTTGTTCAGCAAGGACGGGAGTCTCCAGTCATCTGGTCGACTCTTTGTAAACTTTATAATTCTTATTGTTTTACTCGGATATTGATTGATACATATACTAGCACTGGCATTAAGGCGCGTCAATGCTTTTTTTGCAAACAACAGTATGCGAGTCCCTATTGCCAGCAGACTCTCAACCAGTTCATCCTTCTATTTTGTATTCTTTCATATAATGGCCGATCACGAATAGGGTACACGCTTGACAATTATAAATTAATTTGAATAATTCCATAAAAAACAGGAATAGATGTATTGACAAATTTGACTACGCGCTGTTATATTCAATTTAATATTCCGAGTAAAACGCTATGATTAATAAAAATGGGTGGTGCAATGTGATTAACACAGTATTTAAAGCTACGGTTCGATCTGTGCTTATTGGCTATCTGATTGTGCTTCTGCTCATCCCGATCGGTTCCATCTATTTCAAAGGATTTTCTTTAGGATGGGAACCCTTTTGGCAAGAAGTAACAGGACCACTAGCCTGGAAGTCCATCTTGCTTACAATCAAGCTCAGCGTTGTATCGACGATCATTCAAGCCATAGTTGGAACCATCATCGCCTATGTGCTCGTCAGATACACATTCCGAGGGAAGAGCATTTTGAACAGCATGGTCGATCTTCCCTTCTCTCTGCCAACCTCCGTGGCAGGACTCATGTTTCTAACGTTGCTTGGCCCTTCAAGTCCGCTTGGCGTCTGGCTCGACCATGCTGGAATCAAGCTGCTTTACAATCAAACGGCCATAGTGATCGGCTTGGTTTTCGTAACTTTTCCATTCGTGATTCGGACCGTTCAACCCCTGCTTGAGCAAATTGACCCTGCTGAAGAACAAGCCAGCTTTACACTTGGCGCGAGCAGATTCTATTCATTCTGCCGAATCGTTTTTCCAGCTGTATTACCGGGTATTCTTGCCGGCAGCATGCTTGCTTTTTCCCGATCCCTAGCCGAGTTTGGCGCCATCTCGTTGATCTCCGGCAATTTGCCGGGTAAAACAATGGTCGCATCGGTCTATATATACGGTGAGACGCAGAACTATAATCCCGAAGGCGCGGCAGCTATTTCCCTTGTGCTCCTTACGTTATCCCTCCTTATTTTGTGGATTATCAACGTATTGACACGCGGAAAGGGGCGCCTCGCATGAGAAGAATATTGATTAGCATTTCGTTTCTCGTCATTTTTCTATTGATTATGCTGCCGTTTCTCGGCGTAGCCTTCGGCGCTTTTGAAGAAGGCCCGAAAGCCTTTCTCGATGCGCTTGTAAGACCCGAAGCCTTGCATGCCTTAAAAATCTCTTTCATTATCGTACTGATCGTAACTTTGCTAAATACCATCGTCGGTGTTTACCTTTCATTAGAGATCGTAAGAGGTTCCTGGATCTCCCGTTGGTTGAAACCTGTCATCAATGCCCTGATTGATTTGCCATTTGCAGTATCACCGGTCATCGTCGGCTTAATGGTCATTCTCATTTTTGGTCCAAACACGGCGCTTGGAGCATTCATGGAAGATCATAATATGAAAATCGTATATGCCATTCCCGGGATGGTTCTGGCTACGATGTTCATTACGTTTCCTCTAATGGTTCGGGAAGTCGTCCCTTTGCTCGAAGAGATCGGCACGCAGTCCGAAGAAGCATCCGCTACACTTGGCGCCGGTGCATGGCGCACCTTTTTTCAGATCACATGGCCGGGCATCCGCTGGGGCGTCGTGTACGGACTCATTTTAACCATTGCAAGATCGCTCGGTGAATTCGGCTCTATCTTAGTTGTCTCAGGAAATATCATCAACCAAACGCAAACCGCAACTACACTCGTATATCAAGACGCCGAGCAATTTCAGCTCGTTGCAGCAAACAGTGTCGCATTTGTACTCGGTCTCATCTCCATTTCTATTTTATTAACGTTAGAATGGTTGAAAAGAAGAAGCGAAAAATTGAGAAGCCATTAAGGAGGAACCCCGTATGCACATCGAAGTAAAAAATCTCAATAAACATTTCGGGTCATTTCACGCCATCAAAGATGTTAATTTCAGCATTACGAAAGGTCATCTGGTTGGTTTGATCGGTCCCAGCGGCGGCGGGAAAACGTCCATCCTTCGCATGTTATCCGGCCTGGAGAGTCCGACAACCGGAGACATTTATTTCGATGGAAAGCTGGCCACACATCTGCCCGTTCAAGAAAGGGGAATTGGCTTCGTTTTTCAGAGCTATGCTCTCTTCAAGCATATGACCGTTTTTGATAACGTGGCTTACGGCCTTAAAGTTCTCAAAAAGCCAAAAGACGTCATTCATGACAGAGTGACCTATCTTTTGAACTTAATGGGGCTTGCCGGCAACGAGCGCAAATACCCGCACCAGCTTTCCGGCGGTCAACGCCAACGGGTTGCTTTTGCTAGAGCTTTGGCGCCTGAGCCTCAATTGCTGCTGCTGGATGAGCCTTTTGCCGCAATCGACGCCAAAATCCGCAAAGAGCTGCGCCTTTGGCTGCGGAATCTGATTGACGAATTTAAAGTAACAACCCTCTTCGTCACCCATGATCAAGATGAGGCCATTGAGGTCGCTGATGAAATCATCCTCGTTCAAGGCGGAAAAATCGAGCAGCAAGGAAGTCCGTGGGAAATTTACACCAAGCCTGCAACATCATTCGTGGCATCCTTCATCGGAGAATCTAATGTAATCTCCCAATACACGCCGCTCATCGGCTTCCCTTACTTGGATGAAATCCAACAAGACGGCAAATGGCTGCCGGATGTGAACGTGCTGATTCGTCCCGAATCCATCGAAGTTCGCCCCCATGACGTAAGTCATCTTGCAACGGCTGGTGAAAAAGGAAAAGTTACTCATGTCCATTTCCGCGGGGATTCCTGGTATCTGGAAATCGATACGGGCGCGATTAAGCTTTTCGCTTATCAATCTGTGAAAGAGAAAATTTATCGAGCCGGCGATGAAGTGAATATTTTGATCCATCACATTTCCGTCTTTACCAAAACAGAGAACATCGTCATTGAAAATCAGGCGAAACAAGATCCACTGCCTGTTTTTATATAAAAAAACTATTTATAGGATGAAGGGGAGTTGTAAACCATGAAAAAATTCAAATCACTAGGTCTTATCACTGCTACGTTATTCACTGCAAGTATCGCGCTTACAGCTTGCGGAACAAGTACTAAAACAACTAGCACGCCTGCTCCATCAGCGGCTGCAACAGCTGCGGCTACGGCAGCGGCCAGTTCCGCTCCAAAGGCTGAAAAAGTAACGATCACCATCGGCGCGTATTCCATCCTTAAAGATTCCTTCGACGTTATTTTGCCTAAATTCAAAGAAGAGTGGAAAAAGAAAACCGGCCAAACCGTAGAATTCCAAGAATCTTATGTGGCTTCCGGTTCGCAAGCTACCGCGATTATCCAAGGATTTGAAGCGGATATCGCACCACTTTCCCTTGAAGGAGATATCCAAAAAATCGTCGAAAAAGGCTTAATCACACACGATTGGAAAAACAACCCCTACAAAGGCAATATCACCTCTTCCATCGCAGCAATCGGCGTGCGTGAGGGCAATCCAAAAGGCATTAAAGACTGGACCGACTTGACAAAACCGGGCGTTGAAGTGTTGATCCCGAATCCAAGTACTTCCGGCGGAGCCAAATGGGACATTAATGCGATCTATGGCGCAGGCTTGAAAACTTCTGAGGCTGCTGGCAAAAAAGATCCGGCCTTCGCTAAGGATTATGTAGCCAAAGTGTACAAAAACATCAAAGTACTGGATAAGAGCGGTGCAGATTCCCTTGCGACTTTCGATAAAGGCGTTGGCGATGCGATCGTCACATACGAAAATGAGCTTATTTCCCGCATTCAATCCGGCAAAAAATATGTGGAAGTCATCCCGCAATACACGACATCCATCGAAAATCCCGTTGCACTTATTGATAAAAACGTAGATAAGCATGGCAATCGCGAAGCTGTTCAAGCATTCCTCGACTACTTATGGAGTCCTGACGCTCAAAAAGTATTCGCGGATAAAGGATTCCGCTCCGTATTGCCGGAAATTGCCAAACAATATGAGAAAAACTACACAACTCCAGCCGGCTTATTCAACATTGAATATCTTGGCGGTTGGGATAAAGTAAATAAAGAGCTTTACGGCAAAGGCGCTATTTGGGAAACTATCCTCGCAGAAGGCGGATCCAAGTAAGGCAATTGCAAAAAAGCCCGGAGCGAAGGTCATTTCGCTGCCGGGCTTGCTTTTTGTGGACGATGGCATGGGATAGATTTCATTCAATACGGCGATTTTCATGGTTAGTTTCAGGAGGTTGTTATTTTTTTCGTGACATAGCTTCCTGAAATATAGATAACAACACCTATTGCCATGATGATCATAATTTCACTAATCACATTAAGCGGGCTAGCTTTAATCCCGAACTCAACTTTATGACTTCCAAAGTCAATTGCAGATGATGAATTGCTAATGTCAGGCACATACTTCAATGTGATATAGTAGCCCCAAAACACTTGAACGGCATAATAGCCGATGACGAGTAGGATCGCGAATATCAAGGAGCGAAACATCATTTTTCTCATTTGAATCCTCCTTCCGGGTTTTTTTCATTTCCATAATAATCCATATCAGTCGATTTTTCCATCATAAAAAGCATGATGACGCTTCAAGTGGGAACTATGATCCTTTATTTGCTCAAAAAGCTGTTCAGCAGCTCACAATTGGGAACTATGTTCCGTTATTCCACCTTTTTTGCTCGAAAACGATGTTTTTACAATAAATAGTGCCCTGTAGTTCCGTTTCAGCATCCTCTGTGCCCATATTCTTCAAAATAGAGGACTACAAGTTCCACTTACTAAAGATAGTGCTACTGGCCTCCTGTCCGTAAGCACAAAAAAGAGCAGATCTCCATGAGATCCACTCTATATTTACTACAAATTTAAATTCCGTTCCTCTTTCCGAAGCTTGCGCGCGGCAAATCGCGTTTCAGCCGTTTCGAAAAGTCGCTTCTCTTCCTCCGTCTCAGGGATAATGCCCGGCACTTCACAAGGCTGTCCGTTATCGTCTAGAGCTACGAAGGTTAAATAAGAATTGGCTGTCCGCTTTTTTTCGCCTGTCAACAAGTTTTCCGACTCGATTTTCACGAATACTTCCATTGAACTCCGATGCGTCCAAGTGACGAAAGCCTCCAACTGAATAGCTTCACCAAGCTTTACTGGTGCATAGAAATCCAAGCTGTCGCTAGAAGCCGTTACAACCCCTCTGCGGGAATGACGCATAGAGGCAATCGTTGCTACCTTGTCGATGTACTGCATGACGCGGCCGCCAAACACGGTATTGTGATAGTTCGTGTCCGCAGGCAAAATAATTTCAGTTAACACGGTCCGGGAGAGTCTTGCTGGTTTAGCTTCCATGTAGTTTCCTCCTGTTGATAACGATCGGCCATGCACAAATTGCTTCAATTAGTAGTTCAGTTTAAGCTTACCTGCAGCCTCTTTCGCTAAACGGCGAGCTTCCTCTACGGTTTCACTGCTGCTGAGCGCAACCGCCATACGGCGGCCTACCTTTGTCTCAGGCTTGCCAAACACGCGAACCTGCGTATTCGGAACGGACAACGCTTCTTCTAGCCCGCTGATGGTGTACTCAACTTGCTCGCGATCCGCTTTGAGCGTATAGCTGGCACCTGGCGTTAAAAGACGGATGCCGGTGATCGGCAATCCCAGAATCGCTCTGGCATGCAGGGCGAACTCACTCAAATCCTGTGTCGCCATCGTAACCATGCCTGTATCATGAGGACGAGGCGAAACTTCGCTGAAGTATACGCCGTCTTTCGTCAAGAAGAGCTCTACGCCATAAATGCCGTAGCCGCCGAGCGCATCCGTAATCGTTTTGGCCATGTGCTGGGCATCCAGAATTTGCTGCTCTGACATGTCATGCGGCTGCCAGGATTCAATGTAATCGCCGTCTTTTTGGATGTGGCCGATCGGCTCGCAATAGGTTGTTCCCGAAACGGAACGAACCGTCAACAATGTAATTTCGGACTCGAAATGAATGAATTCTTCAACGATGACACGAGCGTTCTTGGCACGTCCGCCCTCCATCGCCATGTTCCACGATTGTTCCACATTCTCAGGCGTGCGGCATACGCTTTGCCCTTTGCCCGATGAGCTCATGATCGGCTTGATGACGCAAGGGGTACCGATTTCAGCAACGGCCGCATGCAATTCTTCGAGACTATTTGCAAATGCATACTTCGCTGTCCTCAGCTGCAACGTTTCAGAAGCCAGACGGCGAATGCCCTCCCGGTCCATCGTCAAACGCGAGGCGGTAGCCGTCGGGATGACGCGATAGCCTTCTGACTCAAGCTCTACCAGGACAGGCGTCGCAATCGCTTCAATTTCAGGTACGATGAGATCCGGACGCTCTTGCTCGACAAGTGCCCTGAGCTGCTCCCCATCCAGCATATTGATCACATGGCTGCGATGCGCGACCTGCATAGCCGGAGCATGCGCATAACGATCCACGGCAATTGTCTCTATGCCTAGACGCTGCGCTTCTATGACGACTTCTTTGCCAAGCTCTCCCGATCCCAGCAGCATAATTTTCTTAGCTTTATTCGATAATGGTGCACCGTACATGAAATGATTTCCCCCTTAATGTTTTGCCCAACCTAAGCAAGCTTATAACTTCTTGATATCTATGTAAGTAAAAATAACAATCCCGGCAAATACCCTGATCTATTGTAAAGGATTTCGACTTTAAAAGATAGATTTCAGCAGAAGTTTGCGCAAAATCGGTACTAATTGCTCAGTTAACTCCTCCACATGAGGCACGACAATGCTGCTGCGTCCGTACATGTTGCGCATCGCGTTCCGTTCGGTTTCATGAACGGTACCGCTTGCCAAAAAGATGGAGATGACCTCAATCCCTAGCCGCCGGGCGCGCAGAACGGCTTCGTAGGTATCGAGAATCCCTACATCATTATAATTGGCTGCCGACGGCTCGCCATCGGAGAATACGAGCAGGATGTGCTGACGCTCCGCCCGCCGCAGCAGCCGCTCTGTCATGCAGCGTATCGCGAAGCCATCGCGGTTATCCTGCTGCGGCTCAAGCTGCATAAGCGCCGCGCCGCTTCCGGAAGCAAGCGAGGAGCCGAAGTCCACCGCAACCTGGAACAGGTTGGGTGCTTCGCGCTCCGTAACGCGATCCGCATCCTCCCAGAAGCCCACGATTTCGTGGGGGATTCGCAGGGATTGAAGGGTCTCGTGGAACAGCACGAGACCCAGCTTTGTTTCGTCCATTTTGTCATACATGGACGCCGAGCAGTCAACGAGCAGCGCGAAGGCCGCATCGAGCTGCGGAACTGGCGCGCGCTTCTTGTAGAAGAGGCGCGGCTGCTCTTGCGTAACGGCTCGCGTCAGCCGCTTGTCGAGCCGCCCAAACAAGAGGTCGCCCCGCGGGGCGACCCGCCTCTGCTCCAGCGTGCGCCGTATCGCACGCTGCAATGGCTTCGCGAGCGGCGCTGCGCGCTCGCGAAGGCGCCTGAAAGCGGCCTGCTGCACAGCAGTCGGCCGCTCAGGCGCAAGCCACGTCGCCGTCGCGAACGCGGCGACAGCGCCTTCCCCGTGCCCTGCGGCAGCAGGCACGGCAGCTTTGGCGCGCCGCCCGTCTGGGGCGGCGCCAGTGCGCTGGGCGCGCTGCGAGCGCCCCTGGACGATGGCGAGCGCCTGATCGGCGGCGTCGCCCTCGCGGGGCGCAGAACCGAGCGCGGCTGTGCGTGAGCCGCGCTCCAGCTCAAACCGCAGCAGCCCCGGGCTGCGGTCGCTGCTTTCGCGGTGCCAGGTCGGCATGCGCTCCTGGCCCGGCAGCTGGCGCTCCCCCTCCTGCTCGGGGAGCACATCCTCATTCGCGAGCCGCTTGGCGCGCTTCAGCTCGCCTTTATATCCCGCAGGCAGCGGCTCCGCCACGCCGCCCCCTGGCTGCATCCAGAAATAAGCGGCCCCCGCATCTCTGTCCAGCCAATAAGCCAGCGCGTCCATCATCTCTTCGCAGCTGGCAGCCACTTCCGAGGTATGCTCCGCTTCCTCGATGCGTTCTAGTACAGGGTATAGCGGCGCTAGCCGGGAAGCCAGCCCAACTCCTTCGGCTGCGCTCCACTCCGCCCCGGTAAACCAACCGTATATCAACAAAAGAACGGCATCTGCCAGCTCGCCTTTGTTTAAATGCGTGCGCAACTTATGCCCAAAATAAGCTCCGTAGATACGATGCCGAGCTGTAAAAACACGCGATGTTCCCAGTCTGCGCGCGCGGCAAATACGTTCAAGCCGCATATCTTCGCACAGCGCGAAGAGCGAATTCGCCAGCTTTGGAAATCGGTTCTGCTGAGAAAAAGCCAAATATGACTTAACCGCTTCGGATCCTGTGTACCAAGCACTCCCGATTCCACGTAAGTACACATCGCTCTTCATTCCTGACGCTTTATCATTCGGAGGATAGTCCCACCAAAACTGGCTGACAGTGATTCGCGCGGCGCCTTCATCATACTCTGCGTGAAACGCTGCTTCCACTTCCAGCTCTTTGCGTTTCGTGAACATCCGGGCTAAATCGACTAATTGCATTTGTAGCATGGCGTCAATTTTATCATCAAGCATGCTGATTTTCCCTACAAACATCCCCTTAAAATAACGTTTCCGCCGCATTGATCACGGCTGCACGTTCCCTTTCATCTTCTAATTTATCGGCAATCGCCCGGGACACAGCTCGCATCGGCGGAATGTATGCCGTGAGATCACAAGCATCGAGCAGCGCTCGAATCGAGCCCGCTTCATCAGGCAGCTGTCCCATCTCAATCAGTGTCAAAAGATCAGCCGACAGCTGCACATAAGTCCTCAATTGCTTGTCTTCACGTAATATCGATTTGCTTTTCAATAACTGATACAAGGCTTCACCTTGCAAATAGGGAACGTCTACGGTTACAAATCTATTTTTCAAAGCTTCATTAAGAGGGACTGTCCCCATATATCCTTCGTTAATTGCAGCCACGACTCTGAAATCGGGATGGGCCGTGATCACTTCTCCGGTAAAAGGATTCGTAATCGATCTCCGATAATCCAACACACCGTTGATCAGCGACAACGTCTCTGGTTTTGCCATATTAATTTCGTCTATGTATAGAAAATGGCCCTTGGTCATGGCTTTCATGATCGGCCCAGGAATAAAAACAATCTGCGAGCGCCCCTGCTCATCATGCGATAATGTTTTGAACCCGAGCAGCGCTTCCGCGTCAAGATCGGTCGAACAGTTAACGGCATGCATCGGTTGATTAAAAAGAGCAGACACATGCTCGGCCAGCTTTGTTTTGCCCGAGCCAGTCGGGCCTTTGAGCAGCACATTTTTCCCTAAATAAAGAGCAATGACGGTATCAATTAGGATGTCTTCCCGAGGAGCTTCAAAAGCCGCCGTTCCAACTAGTTTTAAATCTTCGGACGCGGTATTGACCTGTCTGTTCAGCTTATTTTTCTCCAACTTTTCGCGGATCTCTTGCGGTATACTTTCTGTTAACATAGGATCTGATGTTCCTCTCCTGATTTCTTTGTTCTCTTACTATTTATCAGGAAAGGTTAGGTTGTCAAGCCTGTCATGGCAGCCATGGCTCATCAATGACCGAATGGGAGTAGAAAGACATCGCTTCTCCACACTTCGGACAGCTTGGTTTTGCAGGCGATTCGTTATAATGCAGCGCTAACGCATAGGAAGTTTCTCCATTAATCGCTTGAATAACGTCATCGTGCTGCACGTAATCGCACAGGCGCGAACTGCAATAAGCTCTGACCTTATATTTATTAACCATAATTGCGACTCGGCGTGGGGTATTGTTTCGAAAGCAGCACTGTTGATTGTTGAGTCATTCGGTTTACTCCTTCATTTTTGTAAGATTAACTTGGGATACATACGACAAAACCCCCAGCAGGACGCCGAGGGAGCTTTGGACCTAATAGGAACTTTCCTTAAGGCAGCATGTTTTTTTGACCCGTCGAATAGGTTGGGAAGGCATACTGGATCATGGTGTTGAACTCGTTAAGATACGTGTCCATATGTTTATGATTTTGCTGCTGACCATCGTAATACATCATACGGTTCACAAAATGCGGGTTCGTCGAGATGAAAATATTAGCATCCGGATAAATGCGCGTTAGCATATTCCGTATCGCATTAGCGCTCTCTGCCGGCAAAGGCTTAGCCGAAAGCCAATCCATCTGCGCCCCATGCCCTGAACCGAACAAGCCGGCTCCTTTCTCCGGGTCATTTGTTTTGCTGAGCATTTTGATGCCATCGTCACCGGCGCCCATCGCTTGCATGCCTCCCATATCCACAGCGACATAAATGTTGTGATCTGTTATCGCTACTGCCGTGTTCCCCAGGTGTGCCGCTTGGATAATCCCATCTGCCAGATCGCGATTCATCGTCATATGAGTATTCGTATGTGCTTTTATGTTATCAATGGTTGACGGTCGAATAGAAGGCAGCGGTGATTGGTTAACACTTTTAGCCCCCAATGAAGCATTCTCATTGTTCCTGAGGCTGGTATCCCAAGTACCCGCATTCGGATTTGATGAACTGGCTCCTCCATGATTGTTCGGACTTGCTGCTGTACAGCCGGCAGCCGTGGCCATGAGCACAACCGACATAACGATCTGAATCATTGTCTTTTTCATAAACAGGTTCCCCCTTCTTGTTGCTCTTTCTTTATTTGTTGTTCTCCTGCGCTTCTTGCGCATAAGCAATCAATGCGACCTCGTACCCCAACTCGTCCTTCATCCGGGACTCCAAGCTGCGCAAATCTTCCAGCAACTCTTCGTGTGCGCCTAGATTAGCGAATTGGTAAGAATCTATACTCATGATCTCATCCTCCTTTCTTGAAAAAAGTCATTAGCGTTAATATGGACATTTATCCTCATTTTTACTAAATAATAAACACGCAAAATGTTTGCTCAGCGCTCGCTGCTGCCTATCTCATGGCGTTGTGCTTTAGGCGTGGCTTCTTATCGATATCGTTGGAATATTCCGAAGGACGAAACTCTGTGGCAATGAGTTAATGGGATATAGTGTGATGAAAAGCAGGGAGTAGCGTTGTGGCTATTACAGTATGATTGTTGGGGTGTTGAGTAGCATAATTTAGGGGATGTTGAGTAGCTGAATTGTGGGAGTAGGAGTGATATGTAACTGAAGTGATGGACTGGGGTATACCCTGATGCCCCATTACTATGTGTCACCAAGGGGAACTATAGGGCTCTATTTTGCCAAAATCAGCATAATGCGCTTGTTTGCAGGAACTACAGTCCCTTATTTGCTCGATACTCGGCGATTTGGGGCCAAAAAAGCAAAAATAGCGTACCGTAGTTCCCATTCAAACGGGAAACACTACTTATAGCTGAAATAGAGTACCACAGTTCCCTCCAGCACTTGGTCGCACTCGGTAGCACTCGGCATCATCCTAAACACTCACACTCCTCCCGCTCCCCGCCTCAGACAAATAAAAAAAGCCTGCAGCCGAAACATCTATCGGCATACAGGCATTTCTCACTTATCGTCTTTCTTACGTGTCTCATCCAGCTCTTCAAGCAACCTACGAACCGCATCAGGGTCCGCAGAACCGCTTTCCTTAAAAGCCCGCAGCTTATTCAGTAAATCAGCCGCGATAGCTTCATCCTCCGTGAGCTGCTCTTCATGGGATGGATCAAACCAAATATAGAATCCTTCCGGCCCGTTGCGCAAGAAGGACTTACGCCAAAACTCCGGATACGCATAGCCTTGTTCTCCGAAAATCATCCCAAGCACGTCATCGCTGTCAATCGGCAGCAAATAATGAAACGATTCCGGTTCGCCGGTATTCGTAAAATCGCGATGCATGTATGCATAATGCAAATAGTGTTCGCCCGTCTCCGCATCCTTGGATACCTCATACAGATCAAGCTCCGTTTGAAGTAATTCCTTTACCGGAATTATTCGCGAGGCGATCGTTTCAGCGGAAATCTTGTGTTGATTTGTGAATGATGCTTCCTGTTCCAGTTGAACTCACCTCTTTCCGATCTCGTTATGCTATGAATCGAGTCTGCGTGTTGATTCCGCTATCGCATTGCGCAAAGAACGTTTAGGCAGCTTCCATTTGTAAAAGACCGCTAACATTCTCAAAATGACGATTAACGCAAAAAGCACGGATATTTGCCAGGCGCCCTGCGACCAGCCCAGACCAATCATGGCACCTGCCAGCATGCCCCACACGGCATAGATTTCATCTCTGAGCACTAGCGGTTTGCGACCGGCCAGCACATCACGGACCATCCCGCCGCCGATCCCTGTTAAAACCGCCGCCACAATCACGGCACTTAGAGGATGGCCCATATTCGTTGCATAAATAGCACCTTGAATGGAAAAGGCCGCTAAGCCGATGGCGTCAAAGAATGCCTCCCACGTCTTCCACATCCGGATGAACTTGACCGGCATCAGGAATACCAATGTCATGGCGAACAAAGCAATTTGGAAATAAAGTCCTTGCTCCCACAATAAAACAACGGGCTTGCCGATTAACAAGTTACGAATGACACCACCGCCGAAAGCTGTTACGAGTCCAAGAACATAAACCCCAAGAATATCATATTCCTCTTCCATAGCAACAATAGCTCCGCTCACGGCGAACGCGATGGTACCGATGATACTGAATAACTCCCAATTCACTTCCTGCAGCCCCTGTCTACTCGATGTCCCAATTCAATTTCACTTCATTGCCGGTCTGTGAGGAACGATAAATCGCATCCAAAATTAAATTATTCGTATAGCCTGTCATAACAGAAGTTATTGGTTGTTGACCGCTTTCGATACAAGCTATGAAATGCTTCATCATGCGCACACGAGCACCTTCATCCTGCTCAGGAACGGTCAGATCCACATCCGCTTCGCGATCAAACATTTCTGCCAAGAGCTTCCCTTTCGAACCGCGAATAGAAGCACCGCCTTCGGAACCAAGCAGCTGCACATAAGGCTGATTATCTGTTTCGATCAGTGCGGCCCAGCTTACATCAAGCGATAGGGTTGCACCATTATCCAGCTTAATAAGCGCTGTAGCTAAATCTTCTACGTCATATTGACCGTCCCAGTTCGGTGTTCCCCAGGAACCGATACCTTTTTTGCGCGGTCCAAATTCGGCGTAAGTAGCGCCATAAACCGATACAGGCTTCGGATTCCCCATCAAGTAGAGGGATAAATCCAACATATGCACGCCAAGGTCAATCAGCGGTCCGCCGCCGGATTTATCCATTTGCGTGAACCAGGTTCCCCAGCCGGGAATGCCTTTGCGTCTCAGCCAGCCTGCTTTGGCATGATAAATATGTCCAAGCGCACCTTTATCAACTTGTTGTTTGACAGCCTGTGATAGAGTCTCCCAACGCAATTGGTGAGGAATCATCAGCACCTTACCAGCCTTGCGCTCTGCTTCTACGATTTGTCTGGCAGATTCAAGGTTCAGTGCCATCGGCTTTTCGAGCAGAACATGCTTGCCTGCCTCTAACGCTTGAACGGCGATTGGCGCATGCCACTCGTTGGATACAGCAATAACCACGGCATCAATGCTTGAGTCAGCAAGCAGCTTGTCCGTACTCTCATAAACCCGCTCAATGTTATGCTGCTTGGCTCTAGCTTCTGCAAGCGGTAAGTACACGTCAGTTACCGCGGCAATTTCTGCCTCAGGCACTTGCTTTAGAACTTCCATATGTACATTTCCGATATTCCCGGAACCGATAATACCGATACGAACTGGTTTTCCTGCTGTCATTTGTATACCCCCCGAAACATGTTAGATTACAATCTTTTATATTATAAATGTGCTTATGTTTCCCCGCAACCGCCAATCTGTCCCTTTTGGAGACGTTTGGGCACGGTTCCCCGATGAATTCGAAAAGATTCTTTAAGGAACTAGCCCTCAATCGCATTTCATTACATATAATAAGATGCTAAAACTTTCTTAATAGTTTGTCTCAAACATAACTAACATTTGAAATGTATCCTAAATATGTAGACCAGCTGGTTAGTTTTTCCGGGTGGAAAACGTGAAGGAGGGCTTGACATGCAAGCAATTACGATTAAATTCAAAAACAAATCCATCCCTGTGCTTAATTTCACACATCGCAGCTCACATATGGAACTGTTGTCCAGCAAACTGAAGGAGTTTGAACTTCATTTTGAATTTCGCAGAAAACTAAAAATGATCTCGATGATTGAGATCATTGGTGATGTCGCTATTTTCAAATATAACGACGGCACAAAGTTGTACCTGGAAGTTTCTTAATGTGAATTCGAAAAATATTCCTTCTGTAGCTGAGTAAGCTCCTGCAGAGAGCGTCGGGCCCATGCTTCCATATCCGACAGCTTTGAGATTTGCACCAAAAGCGCTCTCTCCAGTGATTCTCTATATTCCGGAATAGCACCTGCATAAGGACGTATCGTTGAAATTGGCATTAATGCGATCTCCTGAAACGACAATGCCCGTCTTTGATGAAAAAAAGCAACGCTGGGATCCATCGGATTATGCAAGTCCCCTTGCGTCGGATGATCTTTCACGGCAAGAATACGGACTGCCGCTTTCATCGAATTGCCCATCTCCGCCACTTCACCATAATAAACCCCTGTTTTATACTCAGCAATGACTCGGTCTCCTATTTGAAAACTGCTCATTATCAACATCTCCTATCTTTTATTTGCTGCTTAGCGGCAGCAGATTTCGATATAGCTCATCCACCGACTGCATGCGGTACAACAATTGTCTTTCTTTTCCTGGTTCGAAAATAACGATACACGGCACACTTGTAATTTGCCACTCCCGGCTAATTTGCGGGAGAAAATTAATATTGCTTTTATAAAGCGGCAAATTGGGCTGCATGGTCATGATGACATCAAGCATACGCTCGGTCACTTTGCATGTTCCACAGAAAGGTGTAAATAAAAATACCGCAAAAGCCGTTTCCTGATTGTGAGCGCAATCTAACAATTCTTGCTGGGACAGCTCCTTCATTCTAACTACCTCTTTCATCTAACCATGCCAAACTGTCGGCCGCATACCCAATGAGATGCGGGAAATCGTCCAAATGGCTTTCATCAATTTTTCGACCGAAGGATAGCGTAATTTGATTGTGATAAGCGATCGGATGTATGCCGTATGTGTAGGAAAGAAGCTGAGTGATTAACGGACGATGCTCCCAAATCAAGCCTAGCTGTTCCTCAATATGCTTGCACTCCATTTCCGGATGCTTAACCTTCGTAAAAAGCTTTATGGTGAGCGTACAGCCCGGTTTGGCTGTAGGATTCTCTAAAATTTCAGCGGCCAAATCGCTTAAATGCACATGCAGGTTGATTTCAGCTTTGCTCGGTTTATCGATTTTTCTGGCAAATTCAATCGCATACGTTCGCGACATAGAGGATAGATCCACTAGATCTTCCCGGCGTGTAATAATAATTTTGCCATCCAAATCCAGATCGTAGACGGCTCCTTCAAGGACCACCTTGATGTTATCGTAAATTGTTGGGTCAAACATCGCATACACCTTCTTTCATCTTTTGTTTGATTCGATTATACTAAAAGCATATCACGTAAAGAAGGTGTTACGATGTCAGACAAGCCTCAAGATCAACAGGCTGAATCACAAGGTCAGAAGAAAGTCTCTCTAGCCGACGCAATTAAGCAAAAGCTAGCCCAGAAGAAAGCGGATCAAGCCGCAGCACGCGCAAATCCCAAGCAAGCCGGCAATACAAACCAAAGTGCAAAAAGCCAAATGACGAAAAAAGTCAACAATCAACGTCGCCGTACCGGCGGCAGCTAGTACGATGTAGGTAAAAGCGCCCTGAGAGTCAAACATCAGGGCGCTTTTCATTTTGTCTTATGCGTACTGGATTTCGCGTTGTTTTTTCACATCATCGCTTTCCAGGTATTCATCATACGTAAGCATTTTGTCGATGAGACCTTTCGGCGTGATTTCCATAACGCGGTTTGCGATCGTTTGAATGAATTGATGGTCATGGGAAACGAACAGCATCGTGCCGTCGAAATCAACGAGACCGTTATTCAGTGCTGTGATGGACTCCAAATCCAAATGGTTCGTAGGCTCATCAAGAATGAGAACGTTAGCGCCACTTAGCATCATTTTGGAGAACATGCAGCGTACTTTTTCTCCCCCGGAAAGAACATTCGCTTTCTTCAAAGCTTCTTCGCCAGAGAACAACATACGTCCAAGGAAGCCACGGAGGAACGATTCATCCGGATCTTTGGAGTATTGACGCAACCAATCCACCAAGTTCATTTCAGAATTGAAGTAATCTTGACTGTCTTTTGGGAAATAAGCTTGCGAAGTCGTTACACCCCACGAGAATGTGCCTTCATCCGCTTCCATTTCACCCATCAGGATTTTGAACAGCGTTGTTTTGGCAATGCCGTCCGGACCCACGAACGCGACTTTATCCCCTTTGTTAAGAGTGAACGTCACATTGTTCAATACTTTAACGCCATCGATCGTTTTGGAGATACTCTCAACAGCTAGCAGTTGTTTACCCGCTTCACGCTCACCTTTAAAGTGAATGAACGGATATTTACGGCTGGAAGGGCGAATATCTTCAAGAGTAAGCTTCTCAAGTTGTTTTTTACGGGAAGTAGCTTGCTTGGATTTGGACGCGTTCGCGCTGAAACGAGCGATAAAAGCTTCCAACTCTTTACGTTTTTCTTCCGTTTTCTTGTTAGCGTCTCTAGCCAAGCGAAGTGCGAGTTGACTTGATTCGTACCACCAGTCGTAGTTACCGACATACATTTGAATTTTGCCAAAATCAATATCTGCGATATGCGTACATACTTGGTTCAGGAAGTGACGATCATGGGATACGACGATGACAGTGCCTTCGAAACGAGACAAGAAGTGCTCCAGCCAGCGAATCGACTCTAAGTTCAAATGGTTGGTAGGCTCATCGAGCAGCAAAATATTCGGATTGCCGAACAAAGCTTGCGCCAAGAGAACACGAACTTTCTCGTTGCCGTCAAGGTCTTTCATCTTCGTGTCATGAAGGGAAGTCGGAATGCCTAAGCCGATCAAAAGCTCAGCCGCGTCGGATTCCGCCTGCCAGCCGTCAAGATCCTGGAACTCGCCTTCAAGTTCAGCAGCTCTCATGCCATCTTCTTCAGAGAAATCCGCTTTTGCGTAAAGCGCATCTTTCTCCTCCATAATTTTAAATAAACGTGCATGGCCCATAACGACGGTTTTCAACACTTCGATTTCGTCGAACTCGTAATGGTTTTGTTTCAGAACAGCCATTCTTTCCCCAGGAGTGATCGACACTTCGCCTGTGTTTGGCTCAATTTCGCCGGAAAGAATTTTTAGAAATGTGGATTTTCCCGCACCGTTCGCGCCGATAAGCCCGTAACAGTTCCCCGGAGTAAATTTAATATTGGCGTCTTCGAAAAGGGCTCTTTTGCCGTAACGAAGCGTCACGTTGTTAACATTAATCATGTGGAATACATACCTGCCTTTATTATAGTTTCTTCTATCATAACTTATTTCGCTCTATTTCTTCTACCAACTCGGATAAATAAGTCCATCTTTCCATCGCTGCTTCCAAATCGGCCGTCGTTTGCTGTTCCTGCTCATACAAATCGCGAACACGATCAAAATCGCTGCCGGCCGCTTCGATTTGCTGCTTTAAGCTCGCCGCCTTATCTTCCAATGAAGCAATCGTGCCCTCAATTTCGTCCCATTCCTTTTGTTCTTTGAACGTTAGTTTTTTGGGACGGTTTGTGTTTGCTGAACCGCTTGTTGCTGCGGAATTGGCTGGAGCTGCTTTGCCTGCGTTAGAATTGCCGCTAGCTTGCCGCACTAATTCTTTGCGTGCCTGTTCCGCCTCTTCCTGCTCCTGTTTCTCCTCCAAATAGTCGGAGTAGTTGCCGATGTAAGGCTCTATCCGCCCATTGCCATCGAAAGCAAACAGATGCGTAACGGTTCGATCCAAAAAGTAACGATCATGGGAAACGGTTATGACAGCCCCTGGAAAATGATCCAAATAATCTTCCAGTATCGTCAACGTTTGAATGTCCAAATCATTCGTCGGCTCATCAAGGAGCAGCACATTCGGCTCTCCCATAAGTGTACGGAGCAAATACAGCCTGCGCCGCTCACCGCCGGAGAGCTTCCCGATAGGCGACCACTGCAGCGTCGGGGAGAACATAAAACGCTCAAGCATCTGCGAAGCGGAAATGGTTTCGCCATCGGAAGTGCGGATCAATTCGGCCGCTTCCTTGATGTACTCAATGACGCGCATCTTTTCATCCATCTCGACGTTTTCTTGCGTGTAGTAGGCCAGCTTCACGGTTTGGCCGGTCTCGATCGTCCCGCTGTCGGGCTGAATACGCCCGGCGAGCATGTTCAGCAGCGTCGATTTGCCGCTGCCGTTAGGACCGATGATGCCGAGGCGATCCTTCGGCATCACGATGTAGCTGAAGCCGCTCAGCAGCGTCTTCCCGCCCGGGAACGCTTTGGTGACGTCTTCCAGCTCCATCACCTTCTTGCCAAGGCGGCTGCCGGCCAGCGCCATGTCAAGCTTCTCTGCGGAACCGTCCACCTTGTGGTCCCGCAGTTCCTCGGCGCGCTGCACACGCGCCTTCTGCTTCGTCGTGCGCGCCTTCGCGCCGCGACGGAGCCAAGCCAATTCGCGGCGCATCAGATTCTGCCGCTTATCTTCGCTAGCGGCTTCGGATTCCATCCGCTCCGCCTTTTTCTCGAGGAACGCCTCGTAGTTACCCTCGTAGCTGTAGATCTTGCCCCGGTCCAGTTCCAGCATGCGGTTCGTCACCCGCTCCAGGAAGTACCGGTCATGTGTCACAAGCAGTAACGCGCCGCGCCATTTGCCGAGGAATTCCTCGAGCCAAATCGCGGTCTCGTTGTCGATATGGTTCGTCGGCTCATCGAGGATGAGCAGATCGGCAGGCTGGATCAGAACGCGCGCCATGGCGACGCGCTTGCGCTGACCGCCGGACAACAGGCCGACGGGTTTGTCGAACTCGCTGATGCCCAGCTTCATCAGCACGGTTTTGGCCAAGGTGCTGGCTTCCCAGGCACCTTGCTCATCCATGCGCGATTGGGCTGTGAACAGCCGCGCTTGCTTCTTCTCGCTGGCGGGATCAAGCTCCAGCTCAGCCAGGGCCAGCTCATAGTCGCGCAGCGTCTTCATGAGCGGCGTGTCGCCGTGGAATACTTGCTCAAGCACCGTGGAGTTCGGATCGAACTCCGGGTTCTGCGGCAAGTATTCCACCCGGAAATGGTTCGCGTGCACAAGTTTGCCGCGATCCGCAGTTTCCAGCCCCGCCAGCAGCTTCAGCAGCGTGGATTTGCCTGTGCCGTTCACGCCAATGAGACCGATGCGCTGCTTCTCGTTCACCGTGAACGAGATGTCATCGAACAATATTTTGTCGCCAAAGGTCTTGGTAATATTGACTGCGCTCAAAATATTCATGCTTCCACAGGCTCCACGATATAGGCTGATAGAAGTGCTGCAGTGTTAACTACAGCATCCATATGCGTTCGCTCCATGCTGTGTGACGCATGAACGCCAGGACCTACCAGCGCGGCGCGAATATCGCGTCCGCCTCTGAGGGCGGCAGTCGCGTCCGAACTGTATCTCGGGTAGATATCAATGGCATAGCCGATTTCAAGCTTCTCGGCATGCTCGATCATTTTAGAAGTCATGTGGTAATCATACGGACCGGACGAATCCTTGGCACATATGGAGACATCTCGTTCGCTTCCGCTCAAATCATCGCCAAGCGCTCCCATATCCACAGCGATAAAATCAGTAATATCTTCCGGAATAAAAGAGGAGCCATGTCCAACTTCTTCATAATTGGAGAAAAACAATTTGATCGTAAAGAGAGGCTGGATGCTCTCGTCTTTCATAAGCTTAAGCAGACCGAACAAGGAAGCAACACTCGCTTTATCGTCCAAATGACGCGACTTCACGAAGCCGTTCTCCTTCACCTGCACCCGAGGGTCGAACGAAATGTAGTCTCCAACACGGATACCCAGCTCTTGAACTTCTTTTTTGGATTTCACAAGCTCATCGATGCGCACTTCCATGTTCGCTTCATCGCGTTTGAACTCTCTGGCATCTTCATAGACATGAACGGAAGGTCTCGAAGTCAGAATCGTTCCATCATAAACGCGTTCATCGCGCGTATGAATTTGAACGTATTCATTCTCGATTGCACCCATCATAAAACCGCCTAATGAAGTGATTTTTAGCGTGCCGTTATCTTTAATCGAACGAACCATCGCCCCAAGGGTATCCACATGAGCGGAAATGCCAATCACTCGGTCATTACGCGCACCTGGAACGGTCACCACACCGCATCCCTTATTCGTATATGTAAGCTCGTAACCCAGCTTATTCACTTCTTGTTCAACCTTTTTCATAATGTGATGCGTAAATCCTGTCGGGCTAGGTGTCCGCAGAAGCATCTCAAGCACTTCAGTCATATAAGCTTTATCTAGTTTCGACTTCACTTGGGATTCCTCCCTTTTCTATAAATTAATAGGATTCCTATAAACACACAAAAACAGTGCAGCCTAGGAATTATAGCTGCGCAAGCGGCAAAAACCGCTATGCTAACCCCTTCTAAGGATACTACACTGTTCCCTTGTGTTTTTCAAACGCAATTAGCTTACAAAATCAACGCAAATGGAAGTGCCGTCAAGAACTGTCTTCATATGAGCTTTTACTTCTTCATGCACAGGATGCGTGTCATATACTTTCAGATCCTCTAGAGAATCAAATTTTGTAATCAACGCAATATCATATGAACGTTCCAAATGCAGAATGTCTGTACCTACTTCAATATGGCGCAGAACCGGAATTTTACCTTCCATGTTCGTAAGTACCGCTTTGGTTACTTCAACAGCTTCAGGACTACGATCTTTGAGCTTAAAAAACACAACGTGAGTTAACATTGGACATTTCCCCCTAATTGGTTACTTTTGCTTTGGCAGACCATTCTTCTACGTTCCAAACTCTAGTGACCCAGCCTTCATAAAATTCCGGTTCGTGGCAAACAAGCAAAACCGTTCCTTTGTAAGCGATTAAAGCTCTCTGCAGCTCTTCTTTGGCAACAACGTCCAAATGGTTCGTAGGCTCGTCGAACAATAGCCAGTTGCTTTCTCTCATCAGCAGCTTGCAAAGCCTCACTTTGGCTTGCTCTCCCCCGCTGAGCATGCTCATGGCGCGGGTGATGTGCTCGTTTTTCAAACCGCATCGCGCGAGCGCACCTCTGACTTCGTTTTGATTCATGGAAGAAAACTCATTCCAAACATCGTCAATCGGCGTCATATTCGGGGCTTTGACCTCTTGCTCAAAGTAAGCAGGGCTTAAGTAATCGCCTTGATACGTTTTGCCGCTAAAAGGTTCAATTTTGCCAAGAATCGTCTTGAGCAGCGTAGATTTCCCTACCCCGTTACAGCCGACGATGGCAATTTTCTCGCCGCGTTCAATCGTCACATTCATCTTCGGCAAAAGCGGACGATCATACCCGATCTCCAGATTCTCTGCCTCAAATACGATTCTTCCACTCGTGCGAGATTCCTTGAATACGAACGTTGGCTTCATCGCCGTTTCCGGACGTTCGATTCGCTCAACCTTCTCAAGCTGCTTCTGACGGCTTTTGGCCCGTGTAGAAGTTGAAGCCCGTGCTTTATTGCGCGCAATAAAGTCTTCCTGTTTCTTAATGTACTCCTGCTGCTTTTCGTAAGCGTCAATATGCTGTGATTTGTTCATTTCGGCCATATCAAGAAATTTCTCATAGTTCGCCGTATAACGAGTCAACTTCGTAAACTCCAAATGATAGATCACATTAACAACTTCATTCATGAATTCCGTATCATGGGATATCAGCATAAACGCAAACGGGTAGTCTTTGAGATACATTTTCAACCATTCAATATGTTCTACGTCCAGATAGTTCGTAGGCTCGTCCAAGAGCAGTACGGTCGGCTTTTCCAATAGCAGCTTAGCCAGAAGAACTTTGGTCCGCTGTCCCCCGCTAAGTGATGTCACGTCACGATCCAAACCTATTGCGTTAAGACCAAGTCCGTTACCCATCTCTTCGATTTTCACGTCCAGCATATAGAAACCGCCGATGTCCAAACGTTCCTGAATTTCGCCCATCTGCTCTAGAAGCACTTCAAGTTCTTCCGGGGTGGCATCCGCCATCTTATCGGTAATCGCCATCATGTTTTTCTCTTCTTCAAAAAGAGGAAGAAACGCATCGCGCAAAATATCGCGAATCGTTTTACCAGGTGTAAGCACTGAGTGCTGATCCAAATATCCGTACTGAACTCTAGGCGTCCACTCTACTTTGCCTGTATCTTTCAAAAGTTTGCCGGTCAATATATTCATTAATGTGGATTTCCCCACACCATTCGCTCCAACAATACCAACGCGCTCGCCGGCCAGCAAACGGAAGGATACATTTTTAAATAATGTACGATCTCCAAAGCTGTGGCTTAAATCTTCTATCGTTAAAAGACTCATTGTAAAAATCTGAACTCCTGTCTGTTAAAAAATCGCCCCTATTCGTGACTTCTTATTATACCACTGCTAGAGCTAGACAGGAAATAGTTAAATTTTCAACATCGAAATATCATCTCTTGGCGAACAATCCTAATCTCATCTCCGTCTTTTAACAAATAAGATTGGTAGGCAACGAGCTCCTCACCGTTGAGGCAGGTCCCGTTTGTGGAGCCCGAATCCTTCAGTTCATAACCTTGTTCACTTTTGGTGATTTCGGCATGTACCCTGGAAACACCCGCTTCTTCCAACACATAATCTACCTTTAAATTCGCATCTCCCCTGCCAATTGTAAAATGGTCGCTAACGATTGCTACTAATCTTGGCGAATCCTGAATTTGTATTTCAAGTCTAGGCCCTTGCAAAGTGTTCCTTAGGTTTCCAAGAATAACGGTGGCATTGTGACCTTTTTTTGGAATTAGTGTTGTATGCAAATGCAAATTTTGATAGTGAGTTTGAATATCTCCAGGCTCATTTTCAAGTTTAGACATTGCATTATTATTTTCAATTGGTAATTGCGGTTTGTTTTGCTCGCGCTTGTATCGCGGCATCCCCAGAAATTTTGAAACAAACCATATGTCCGCGAGCAAAATTGTCATTCCTGCTGTTAGGTGCAGCGTACTTGCCGAAGGTAAGGAAATATAGTGCCGCCATAAAAAGGAAGCTGCCACACTTACACCCGCAAGTACGAAAATTTGCAATCTTTGCGAAAGCGGAGTAAAAGAAACTGCTTGACCAGTGTTTGCACCACCGACGTCCATCGTTGGTTTATTTCCCAATATCTCACCGGATGGAATGCTTATTTTAGCGGGCTTGTTCAGCGTATTTTGCTGCCATATTGGCTTTGGCAATTCCTCTTGCATAGCGGGCTTCTTCTCATCCATCAGATTGCGCAGGCATTGTTTGAAATCTCGTAAACTTTGATGACGAAGCATTAAATCTAACCACGACTCCAATTCTTCCTTCTCATTTGCATCGATTTTCAAGGCGATCTGACTCGCTAAGCTTTTTAAAGAAGTCATAACATCCCCGCCAGTGCTGCAAGATTCCATCGGCACATACGTTAAAAAGACATCAGACCAATCACTGCCAATAAAGATGAAATTTTCTCTCAAAACGAATCCCGTCTCCAGCAGCATATAATTTTTACTATCTTCCAATGCACAAACAATTGCATACAGAAGTCTGGCAAAATCCCATCTCGAAAAGCCTTCAATCTTCAATACTTGAACAAGCATTCGTTTGGCCGCTAATCGATAAAGCAGACTGATTCGAAGATCTACCTCCTGGATTTCCAGCGGCAGCAACTTGGGGATTGTGTTAGCTTCAAGCATCTTGACTTGTAACGTTGAGAAGTCTTCTGCCTTCAGTCCGTCCGAGTCGTCTTTGCATAGCCTCATATAATGGCCATGACGGTATACAAATTCATAGCGCAGTCCGAATACTTCTTCCGTCACGGATTCACCTCTTCTCATAAAAATGAGTAATACCAGGTCAAGGCGGCGCCCGGCACAACCGCATACATAAACGGAAACTTCATATTGGTTTGATGCTTCATTCCCATTACGCTATTCACATCATGTAATATCACAATCGAAAAAAGCCATTTCGCCAGCTTCTGTCCCGTTACCGCCACTCGTTTGCGCATAATCAGCAAAATAAGTCCGATGATTCCTGCAATAAGTATGGAATACAGCATTAATTTAAGAACAAAACTCAAGCCCATCATCGCGCCAACCGCCGTAAAAAGCTTAACATCCCCTGCGCCAAGCGCACCGATGAGATAGAGAAGGATAAGCGAGATAAGTGCACCGCCTGCTCCCGCCAACGCAAAAACAAGACCGTTCCAGCCATCTTCATACACATGGAACGCCAAACCTGTCAAAGTGCCGCAAACGGTTAACCGGTTGGGAATTATGGCGCTGCGCGCATCTGTTACAAAAGCAATTGAAATAAAGATCAAAAAAATATAATAAATCTAAAGTCCCCCTCATAGTGAAAATGCGGTTATGCGCCTACCCATGCTCGTTCAAATGCCCTCTTTTTTAAAATGATCGTTTGATTCAGAAATGGAAGAGGAAGTTTAAAGGAAATTTGCGCTTCAATAACCAAAAAAGCATCACCCCCGGTTTCCAAGCTCGGGAGCGTTACGGAAGTTACACTGAAGTTATTTTTTGAAACTGTGGAACGATCGCAAAAAGCATAAACAATCGGTGTGAACGCACCAAGTAGACGGGGTTGAACTTGCTGCTCATACACATCATTTATCCCGGCTCTCACCTGTTCCTCACCTAGCTCCCGCTTCTCTTTTTCCCACTTTATTAGTTCTAGAAGCGGTTCGGGAATATATGCAGCATACTCTTCTGATAAGTTTTCTGCATTCACTGCTTGATCTCTGACCGATTGAACGCGGTCGATGACATTATTCATTATTTCTGCCGGACGACTTTGATCAAATTTCGTTTTCGCTTCTTGTACGAGAAGTCTTACAGGGTATATTTGACCTGCTATGGATTTGGTTGCTTCCGTCACTCCGGCTTGTAAAGCCATCTCTAGACATGCAATTTGAATACATATGATAAGACCAACAACAAAGGCAAGAAAAAAAGGCATCACCAGTGCGGCTTCCAACACAATGCCACCTCTTTGCTCACGATAAAACTTATGAAGCATGCAGCCCCTCCCACATTCAATACGCGATGGCAGCCGTACTCGTAAATTGGCATCGATTGCCTGTCACTTTGCAGCTGAGCAGCCCGCTTCCATCCAACAGCTTCATCATTTGCGGAATAAACCACAGCTTAACATCACTCGAAGCATTCCCTTGTATATAGGTCGCTGCCTTCATTAAATCCTTTCCGGTTTCCAGCTCAATTAGCGCCTGCATTCTAGCCAAAAGCTTCGGATTCTCGCTGTGCATGAGCATGAATATTCGCAAATAATCCTTGTAAGTCAAACTGAGAGCCGAGATCGTAATTTTCGCGGATAACTCTACCGCTTCGCCTTTCACCAGCTTCGTCATATCTTGAAAAGCAATCAAAGCTCCCTCCGCTGCTGCAGCCAACAGCACCAACAAGGGAGAACCTAGATGAAGGAGCTCCTTTTTGGGATCGAGCAGCGCTTCAAGTATGCGGATTGCCAAACGAAAAGCGAACATTTCTGCATAGGCAGTCGAAATATTCGCCGCACATGAAGAAAATCCATAGAGTAAATATTCCACCTCTTGATTCGCTAACGCGTGAGTGCTCGGATCTATTCTTTCATTTGAAGCTTTTGCTTTTCCCGCTTGATCCATTTCTAAACCAAGGGTGCGGTAATTAAACTTGGTCAAAGCAAATTCATTGACATAAAGTTCATTGCGCATAGATTCCGCCGCGTTATTAAAAACCTCAAGCATGTCCATCGCCTTCAAACTTACCGGCTCCGATTTCTCCAAATCATACGCAATCTCACTGCCAATTGTGGTGTCTTGTGCATTCGCTTCCCTGTATTTCTGGTAGTATCCCTTTGTCGCGGATCCTTGAAGCCGCTCATAAAGCTCCCCATCGCCATTCTGGCCATTCACTACTTTGCAACCGCCAATTGATTGCTTTGCTTGATCCAGAATCGTTTGAATCTTATTTCTTTGCTCATTCTTATTCGCTGCAATGGCGCCCTTTCTATCCATTCTTGATCGCTCCAAAATTGTTTGCTTCCCATAAAAAGCGTTGGACTCCGACCAATAGGCATCATTAGCCAAATTAACTTTATTTGTATTTTTCGCCGTATACAATTGAACAGAAGCAACTTTGTCTTGAAAGGCTGCAAATAAAGCGGAAATACTGGCCACAGCTGTTTGATATGTGTAAAAGTAATCGTCCCCCATGACAGAAACATGCTGAAAAACCTCATTCACACGGTTTGTTCCATTACCTTGGCTGCTGCTTGAAGCCTCAACTAACTTCGCGCGAATTTCTTCGTTTCGCTGCTTTGCCGTCCGCAAGGCAGGCTCAATCGACTGCTGTAATCGGCCGATTTCCTTAGCATTTGCCAGAACCTCCAGCTTCGTAGCCCCAAGAAGCGCAGCATACTTGATAATCAATTGCAGCAGATTTTGGAGTTCATTTAATTTCCGGGACAGCGCTTGCGCTTGCTCCTCCAATGCCTGTTGGGATGCCAGTATGGACTGCAATTGGCTTTCCACCTGGACGATTTCGTTGCGTACCTCCTCCACCGTATGAATGCCTATTTGAGCCGCTAGATCGTCTAATTCTGAAATTCGCGATTGGAAATAGGTATGATACAAGGTGGTTTTGCCATGCAGCTCCTCACTGCTGTGCCATGCTTCATCGAGCGCTTTTTCTCTTTGATCAATGAGCTTCTCTCCCCCGGCCGCTTCCTTGGAAAACTGGCTTCCAAGCTGGAATGGAGCTTTCGTCCCTGTTTTGCGAAATTTATCCGTAATCTCGAGCGTAAACTCGATAGGCGCCTTGATTTTCATATCCTCCAGCACTTGGCGCTCAAATATGACGTGGCTGGCTAACGCGTATACCGGCGTAACTCGCTCCTTATGCGCTACAGGCTTTGTATCCACATAATGAAAAGCGCCGGACGATACTTGACCAGACAAATTATTTGCGAAAACAGTACGAAAAATATCCTCTGACTTCTCTTGCGAAATTCCAAGTCCATATAAGCCCATAGCCTGAAGCTCTGTGTCAAATGAGGACATCACCGAGCGTGCAGCGGCTTTGACCGCTGATTCTGTCTCCTTCTCCGCCAATTTCACTCTGGCAAAATCAATAAGCACCGCCTGGAACAAAAAAATCGGCACGATAATCATAATCAGATAGACGGAAACGGCCCCTCTCTCTGAACGAATAAATGTCCTCAAAAACTCCCCCCATTCTAATTATGGATGACAACTACGATTCCCTTACGTTCCAGCTCTTTGCGAAAACTGTTGGAAGGCACGCTTTTCTCATTGGCATTCTTCTTGAAAAAATGCCATACGACCCCTTTCACTTGTGTGCCCTCATTTAAAAGCTCTACATCCTTTGGCATTTGCTCCGCACGAAGCTGAGACTCCGTCAAACTGTAAAAGGCTTGATGAGAAATGCCGCGAGCATCCAATGCATCTATCGTTCTGCTTTTTCCCGACTCCGTTATCAAAACGACCTCAGAGCCGCCAACTAACGATCGCAAATAAGCTGCGGCCTGGCGTTCCGATTTTATCGTAATACTTGGTCCTGCTAGGTTGCCGTTAGCCGGTTCTACAAGTGCTTCCCTTGCTTTTTGCGGTGAAATTCTGTCCTTGATCGCTCTAAAATAAGTCCGTGTAATGTCCGTTATACGAATAAGCTCTACTGGCTCTACAACATGTGAAACCGCTCTTCCTCCCGTCTGATTAGCGTTAAACCACCTGCTCATTACCGGTGACAGATGAAAAGCTTTCTGCAGCCTCACCTCTACTTGTTGGTCTAGCAAATAATTGGAGAACTTCGCTGTGCCCGTCACTCCTTGCGGCAGCAAAGGTGAAATTCTAACTAATTTTCTCTCGACGAGCCCCTTCGCATCCTCCGATGGAAGCACAATTTCGGTTGCCCCATTCGACACCAATCGCCCGAATAAATCTGATACGTTGTTTTGTGTAAGACGGAAGTAAAGACCGTCATTTTCAGCAGGATGATAATTTCCCGTCATCAAATCTTTATGGCTATTGTCCCATGAAAAAGCCAGCCGTTCCGCTGCTGTTCTTGCGATCTGTTGAAGATACACGTTTTGATAGGCATACAAACTCACGAAGAGAAGTGTAATTGCACAAAATAAAAGGAGCGGAAATACAAGTGAGGCTTCAATCGTAAAGCTTCCCTGTTCGCTGCTTCTGAAACGCGGCCTGCAGCTATGGCGCACAGCTTGTCGTAGGACTGGGGGCGCAAGGTGCCACTGAACTGTTGTTTTTTAGATCAGAATTGGCATCCCCAATCAATTTCTGAAACCACGAGACGATCCATTTTCTAAAGATGATCGCAATAGCAACAAGCACAGCGACGATCAATAAAATTTCTAAAGTCCCGAGTCCATCTTCCTTTTTCCAAAATGACTTTAACCCTTCAAGCATCTTTCTCATCTCTTCTAACCTCCGGATATTATTTCATCATTAGCATCGCTGGGGCGGCGACAATAACCATCACCACAACAAAAATTAGAACCATGGGGAATACAAGCTTAGATGATGCTTCCTCCCCAAGTGTTCGTGCAACAGTTTTTCTGCGCTGCCATAGATCTAAAGAAAGCGAATGAAGAGCGGTTACGAAGTCGTTTCCTCCTCTTTTATAGTTCAGCAAGATGGCTGAAGTAAACAAAGATACTTCATGGAGTGCGCAGCGTTTACTGAAGTCTTCCATCACTCTTGAAAATGAGACGTTCATCTCCAGTTCATGCACCGCTTGAGACAGCTCCTTGTACAGCGGCGATTGCGCTTTATGAGGACGAGCCTCTACGCAGCGAATCCACGCTCGATTGACGGTTTCACCGGCATTAACAAGCAGCACGATCGTGCTCAATACCTCTGGCAATTCCATGATCATGAGGAGTTGTTTCTTCCTGATTTTCACATCCAAATCACGTACCATCAGCAAAGGAATAATGACAGTAACGAGCAGCCCAAAAGCCAAAACCGATCCATCTCCGCTTGCAAGAATCGAAAGAAGAGTCACGATAACTAGAGAGAGCGTGCTCATGGAAATTAGTTCCGCGTAAAAATATTTACACCCATAGGCAGATAAACCTCTCCCATAAATTTTAAGTAGACTATGGTGAATTTTGGATGTAAAGTCGGGCAATTTTTCCATCAGACCAAGCTGATCCACAAGCAAATAACTGCAAGGAAGCAATACTTTCATACGGAAGGGATACGGATATTCATTCATAAAATCTGCATGCCGTTTGCGTCCCCAAAGCAGCAAAATAAGTATTGCAGCCAGTTCAAGTATCAACATCATTGCGATCCACATATTACACCTTGATATTCATGATTTTTTGAGTGAGGGCAAAGCAGCCGCTTAACATGAATAAACAACCGCTCATGATAACAACACCAACTCCCGAATACAATGGCTGCATATACTCCGGTGATGAAAAGGCAAGTACGGCAACAATCACAATAGGAGCAAACAACAGCACCCTTGACTCAAACCGTTTCTGGGCAATCATGACGTTAATATCCTGCGTAATTTCAAGTTTTTCTCCGATAACAGCGGCAGTCCGCTTCATCACCTCCACCAAATTACCGCCTGTGCGTTTACAGGTAAGGAAGACGTCGGTAAAGCTGACTACGTCCTCTAAATGACTTCGTTCCGCAAAATTCTTCAGTGCCGCTTCAATCGGCTCTCCGTTCTCAACCTTGCGGCAAATGATACTAAATTCAATCACAATCAGGCAGGCTGGATCAGGATACAGCAGTTTTAAGTCTTCCAGGGCTTCTTGAAAAGCGGTTTCAATCGACTTTCCTACTGTCATGGAGGAGGAAAGACAACTTAACGCTTGTTTGAATTGAACATACAGTTTGTTTTTGCGCATCTGGATTAATTGCTGTTTGCGTATGCGAGGAAACACCAATCCTGCCGCCGAAAATACAGCAGCGAAAATGAATGTTTTATAGAAAATGTACCCCACAAGGAAAGCAGGCAAGGCGAGCATAAGAATCGCACTTACTCTTTGCCGTGGTGTTAGATGATACTGATGATAATCTATTAACGTGTGGATGGATTGAGGCGATGGAGCATTCGGGATTTTGACCTTATTCGTTGAGGTTTTATTATTTTTGCGGCGTTCCAGGTACATCAAAACAAACCAACTCAGCGTACCCGTAATAAGAAGAAGCAGTATCATCGTCATCCAGCTCCACACTCTCCCTCCCAGTTCGAGAACCACTCGGGCAGCTTCGTGCCAGCCATTCGGATTTTGTGCATATTGCGCAGTTCGTTGCCTGTATAAGCGAGTTCCCCAATTACTGTATCCTCTGACACATCCCCTCTTTCCTCGAATAAAAACAGCGGATTGAGCTGCACCTCACCATCCTTCACACCGATGACTTCATGAATTTCTGTCACTTTCCGGCTGCGATCGCGAATTCGGCTGATATGAATCATCACATCAAGAGCTGAAGCAATTTGTTTACGAATCACCTCTATCGGCAGAGGAGCGCCACTAAGCACCATAGTCTCCAATCTGCTAAGCATATCAACGGAAGAATTGCCGTGACCTGTGCTTAGGGATCCATCATGACCTGTATTCATTGCAGCTAGCATATCTAAAGCTTCAACGCCTCGCACTTCCCCAACGATAATCCGGTTCGGACGCATCCGAAGCGAGGCGCGAATGAGGTCCCTAATGGTGATTTCTCCTCGTCCCTCGGTATTGGCATTCCTGGTTTCCATTCTGACCAAGTTTGGAAGTGTCCGTATTTGTAACTCTGCCGAATCTTCAATTGTAATAATGCGTTCATGCGCAGGAATCCATGCACTAAGCGCATTCAGAAAAGTTGTTTTCCCAGAACCTGTTCCTCCTCCAATAAAGATGTTATACCCGGACTCAACCAACACTTGCAGCATTTCCGCAGCCTTCACAGAGATACTTCCCATTCGGATCAGATCATCCATCAGCAGTGGCTTTTCGGGGAATTTACGAATGGTTAAGGTAGGTCCGCTGAGTGAGGCAGGCGGAAGTACGATGTTAACCCTCGAACCATCCTGCAGACGCGCATCGACGATGGGAGTTGATTGATTAACAATCCTGTTTACTTTGGAAACAATCGTCTGAATAAGATCCTCCAGCTTTTCCGCGCTCTCCAAAGGGTGTGGGTACCGCTCGACTGCACCCTTGCGTTCGAAAAATATATCCTCATGCCCATTCACCATAATCTCAGTAACAGATGGATCATCGATAAGCGGCTGTAAAAGATCCAGCCCACGAAATGAATCGAAAATACGTTTAACCGAGGCATGTATTTCGTCCGATGTCCAATTGTCCTCATTTGCTGCCTGAAAAATGGCTTCTTCGATAAGTTCCTTTAATCTGGCATCGCTAACCGTGCTGGAAAGATCAAGCTTTTCCTTGATTTGCTGCTTCAATTCCATGAATTGACTCATCTTCATCAAGCGACGGCCCCTTCTGCTCCGGATATAGATATCCGTTTACCGTTTAAGAGAGCTGTGAACATGTGATAGGTCTGTTCCGAGAATAACCCGGATTCCCATATCTGCTGCGGCGTTCTGATGATTTTCCACTCGGGGATGTACGGAAGCATAAAGGAGATTTCATTGCCAAGACCAGAGAAATCATTCGTCTGCATCCCTGTATACTTATTCAAAACAAAATGAACATTTTGAAGGAAGCTCATCTGCTTATAGAGCGCCATCGTTTTATAGGCATCATTCAAATCATCTCTTATGAGCCAAATAATGTGGTCGCTGAGCTCCAGTCCTTTCACAATTCGAGGATGCACGGACGCCTCAAGATCTAAGATAATGTAGTCATACTCATTCAATGAGATCAACGTATTGATAAGAACTCGAATCTGTTCTCCGCTTATTTCTTGCATTTCCCTGATCTGGTCATTGGGAGACAAATAATCAAATCGCAAGTGTGGATCATGGGATTTAAGCAATTGCAGCTTGGGCCCGAGTACATCTGGCGAGCTCTTCAAATAGTAAATCAGCTTGGAAAATTGCCCTGTTTCGCCTTGCAGCCATTGCGAGGTTGAACTCACTGTTTCCAAACTCAAATAAAAAACGCGCTCGCCACGAAAAGAAAGCTGTTTGGCCAGATGGATAGACGTCATCGTCTTACCACTATTTCCGCTGGAGCTGTACACAGAGAGAACACACGTTTTTGTCGTTCCGTGGCTCTTCTCCCCATTCGTGTTATCGGCATAAAAAGCTTGCAGCCGCGTGAGCAATTGGTGTAACGCTTGAAACCGGTATAAAAACGGAATTTTCGTTTCTGCATCCATGGAATTGACAATGGTTTCACTTAGAACCATCCTGCGGAGTCCAGTTGTTCGGCGCATTAAAGTTTGGAAATACATTTCCGACATTAATAGCACGCCTTCTAATTGCTGATTCTCAATCACTTCAAACATTAATTCCAGCTTTGAAAACAACTTTACCTGCATGCGCTCGGCGAACTCAGAAGCACGAATGTAGGCGGCAAGCCGCTGCGAGTATTCCTCGTCATGATCTAAAACATAAAGTTGAATTTTGTTCATCGAAACCTCCCAATCTCATGAAAATCACGACATTTTGGCATTCATGCCACTCCCGATTAATACAAAGCTAATGACCAAAAGCACGATCGCGATACGAATTGTTGTCGTTTGATCTTTCATTCACCATCCTCCTCAGCGGTTTAAAAAACAAAAAAAGCACGCGCCGACGTTGGAGAGGTTATCTCCAAAATCAGCGGTGCTTCCGCTTGTTCAAACAATGTATCCAAATTGTACCACATTTTCCTGGGAAATCAATCCCTTTTATTCCCAAGGATATTTCATGGTGAAAAATCCAGCCAACTTTTTACTTTCGACTCTGCGAATTCGTCTCATTTCTGCCCGCTGTGGCGCCGATTCATGCAGCTTCGTCTCCTCTTCCGTTTCCGGAATGACTTGCGGCACTTCTACCGGCACTTTATTATCGTCCAAGGCAACAAAAGTCAGAAAAGACGTCGCGGCAATTTTTCTTGCTCCTGTTTTCAGATCTTCCGTCACGACTTTCACAAAAACCTCCATCGAGCTTTTCCCCGTCCAAGTAACGAATGACTCTAAGCAAACGGAATCAGAGGTATGAATCGGATACAGAAAGTCAACCGAATCCGTCGATGCCGTTACTACGGATCTTCGGCAGTGCTTGTGTGCAGCAATCGAAGCAATATCATCGATGTAGGACATCAGCTTACCGCCAAACAGCGTATTATGATTATTTACATCCGTCGGGAAAATGCGGGATGTTTTAAAGCATCTGGATTCTCTGGCATAACGTTGTTCCATGTCTAATACCCCTTTGCTATGTATCTAATTTCATTATGAATCATCATAACATACTTCGAATTACTTTGGTCATAATTGCTTTTAACTACCGCGCTTCATAAGTTTTGAAAATATTGAAGGGTTCGTCTTCTTTTTTCCGCTTAAACTCATGCTATTCCTTGGAAGAATCTCCTTTAATAGCGGCGATAAAGCGTAATTTAATTGCGCTAAGACCTCGGGATGATCCTGAATGCACTCCCCATTCCAAACCGCTCGCATCACTTTAGACCGAGGCAGCTCAGGCAAGGTACATAATGGAGGAGCCGGAAGCGATTCCGCCCATTCTTTCTCCAACTGTCCCGGGAGGCAGCCGTTGGCGACATAATGCACTCTTTTTCCCCGCTGCCGATAAGAATTAAATCGTTCAAAATGCGCGCGTGAACTGGGCCGATTGCATTTGCCCGGAGAAGCATCGATAACCACGATAATTTCATCTGCGCTATGACAAAGCTCTCGTACTGAAGGATGCTCCCAATGCGTCGAAACGTCCCATAGAATGATCGGCTTTTTGATCGTATGAAGAAGCTTAAAGGAATCTGCGGGGAGCCAAGCATCATGATAACCATCTGGATGAAGAGGCACCCAAGTCGATAAACCGTTATCCCATGAAGCGGAGGAAGATAAGCATTTCTCTTGCGCAGTAATAAGATGAACAGCAAACCTATAATCCTTCGGGGCTTTCATATCGCCGTATAATAACATGTACAAATCCGGTTCAATGGTTGGCTGTTCAATCAGTGCGTTCGGAATGTGGATAGCATTCAAAATTCTAGCAAGAGAAATCGCCGTGAATGTCGATCCTACCCCAGAAAACAGGCCTCCAATGACGATTAACTTATCCGGCGGTAATTGAGAAGTGTGATGCATATTTTCAGTCATATTCGTTTGGTCGGGATAGATGGATCGAAGCCTCATTTTCACTTCCATGGCGGATTGGCATCGGTGCTGGGGATTTTCTTGCAGGAGCAGTCGTACGGTAGAGGTCAGAGCATCAGGCAGCTTTGGCTTTATTTGCTCCAAAGGCTTCTGGGTCATATAGGCAAACTGGCCGCCAGATAATAGGTAATACAGCATAGCGCCGAGAGAATATAAATCAGAACGCGCATCGGTTTGCAAGCCCATAAATTGCTCAGGTGCGGCAAAACCAATGGTCCCCATCTGCATCGTATCAGCCTGTTTGCCCTTTTTGAACTGCCTGGCAACGCCAAAATCAATTAAGCGAACTTGAGACTGCTCGTTAATCATAATATTGGAGGGCTTGAGATCCCGGTAAATAATCGGGCAAGGTTGAAACGTGTGCAAATAATGAAACAGATCACATAACTGAAAAGCGATGTCGACCATTTTCACAAGTGGGAATTCCCGTCCGTTCCCTTCAAACAGATCTTGTAAAGTGGGGCCCTGAATGTAATCCATGACCAAGAAGCCTGTCCCATCGTCTGTTGTAAAATAGTCAACCAATTGAGGCAGCTGCGGATGATGAAGTTTTGCGAGCATTTCTGCTTCTTCCATGAAAGTCATTGTTTCTTCTTCCGATGGGTAAATTCCCTTGACCGCCCACTTCTTCCCCTTCAGCTTCATATCCTCCGCTAAATAAACATGGCTCATGCCACCTTGTCCCAGCATAGATTCAATGCGGTATCTTCCGCCGATACAGGTGCCAATCCATTTCTTTTTCATCTCAACGATAAAAAAGCCCCCTTCATTTCAAGTATTCATTACCTTGATTATAAAAGGGGCCTTCGGTGAAATCTACATTTTTTTACACAAACTACATCTTTTGCAAATAAAGGGTGAGCTCTTCCCGGTTGTGGAACAACTGTTTTGCCTTCAGCAGGAATAGAGACGGTTCCAGTATTCGCAGAATATCCCGAACCGTTTGAAACGGTTTCTTATGCATCAGCTTGACGGTGATGATCGCCGTACCGCCACTTTGGAGGGAGTACAGCAAATCAGCGACCAAACGACCCATTTGACGCGGATCCCAACTCATATCACAAACAAGCAAGTCAAATTCGTTATCCCGCAGCTTCACATCGCTTGCATTTTTTTTGTAAATCTTCAGATTAGGATTGCCAAGCAGCCTTGGACTCATAGCCGCAGGGTCGATGGCCGTGACCTTTAGGCCGCGCTCCAACAACAGTGATGTCCAGCCACCGGGAGCAGCTCCGATATCAAGGGCTGTTCTTGCAATACTAAAATCAATGCCAAACCGCTGTTCGGCTTCCAAAAGCTTAAATTTGGCGCGTGAGATTTGATCTTCTTCCTTCATAAAGCGAATCGCTCCGCCCGACCAATCGGACAAATTGTCCGCTGGCTTCGATAGCCCTACGAACAGCTTTTTGGCGTTGATATAGATGGAAATAATTTGATCGGCATAGCGGACGACCGGTTCAGCCAAAATTTCCGAAACAAGAATTTCATCTAACGCAGCCTTTACCGAAAATGGCGCATAAGGTACGTCTGCACGTTCTTCTTTACGCACTTGGATGGCGATCTTTTCGCCAGAATAAAGAAGACCCGCTGCATGCGCACCTCGCAACCAACCCTTCAGATTGTCAAGATCCTCTTCCGTTCCGGTGATTTCCCAGTCCTGCAAAACAGGCTGTATGTGTCTGAGAAAGATCGGTTCTTGTTCTTTGATGGTTGTTATGGCATCTTCTGTGCCTGCCGGCACTTCGAATAAAAACACTTCAGTTGGCACCAGCAAGGTGAACTTGGTCAGCGGAAATAGTTTGCGGATTTCATCCTGCGCGTACTGCGCGAACCCGTGATTCGAAGTACCAATGTATGTCGTAATTTGTGTCATAGCCGCATCCTTTGTCGTCTTTAATCCAAAACCTTAATCCACGGTCGATCCTGATACCATTCCAATGCAATATCCACGTCAAAAGCTTTCTTAATATTTTCCGGCGTCAGCACTTCTTTCTTTGGCCCCGCAGCAATTAATTCACCTTGTTCAATAATGGCAACATGCGTAATTAACGGAATGATTTCTTCAATATGATGGGTCACATAAACGACCGTAATGTCCTGCTTGCTAAGTTCATTGACATCTCTTAAAAAGCGTTCCCGCTCGTATAAATCCAATCCTGCAGCCGGTTCATCCAATACCAGGAGGGAAGGCTTCATCATCAACGATCTGGCCAGCATGACTTTTTTGCGTTCGCCTTGCGACAAACTGCCTAATGTTTGATGCGCCAAATGAGGGATGCGTACACGCTCCAGCATGACCTTCGCGCGGTCCAAAACATCTTGCGGAATTTCCTGATAAAAGCGAAGATACGCATATTCACCCGTAGCCACAACCTCAATAACAGGATCGCTAAGATTTAGTTTTTCCATCAGGGACTGAGAAATATAGCCAATCTTCTTGCGGATTTCTCTCACATCGCATTGCCCATACCGATTGCCTAACACGTCTACAGTTCCCCGGCTAGGAAATTCGTAACCATTCATCATCTCGAGCAAAGTTGTTTTGCCGGAACCGTTACGACCTAACAAGACCCAGTGTTCACCGGGATTAATATGTACATTCACATCATTTAAAATATGCCGTTCGTCTCGAATAAAATGAATATGTGATAAATGGATCATCTCTTGCTACATTCCTTTCTTCCTGCGCTATGTACCTTGTGCAATTTGCAGCAGCAAATCGTCCGGTATCCGGTGTGGGTATATACGCACCTCTTCAGGCTTGGCTGAGTTCAGCATTTGATACATTGCCGTACAAGCCGTAGGGCTTGAGGTATGAATATAAATGGTTTTGGGAAATTTCTGCTGTTGAACAAGCCAGATGACAACGTCCATGCCTGTTTGCTTCGACATCCAGCCCATATCATGATCTAACGATAAAATGTCAACGTCGCATTCTTCAAGCAGCAGCAGACACTCTTGTATATTCCTGGCAAGCGTAAATCCTTGGGGACAAGGGCGCAGATCATCTAAGTATACATGAATCATGACCGAATTTCCTTCCCTTCCTATACATGCGATGCATCATTCGGTTTGGCGGAGTAAAGATCTGACTAAAGCAATTTCTTCCGCATGGGTGCCGCCCGGCCCTTTTCCCGTTTCGAGAACGATAGGAATGTGCTTCAAATAAGAAGAAGACAACATTTCCGCAAAATTATCCTGACCGATATACCCGGTCCCTATATTCGCATGGCGATCTCTACGCGAGCCAAACGGATGAAGCGAATCATTCAGATGCACGGCTTTCAAATGAGGAAAATAGTCAAGAAGCCCGCCCCTAGCCTCGAGTTCCGACCAACCATGACTCTGCCATAAACCGCTTGCACAGGCATGACAAGTATCTAAGCAAAAGCCAATTTTCTCAGGGAATCGGCATAGCTTGCGGACCTGAACCATTTCTTCCAAAGTAAGGCCTAACTGAGATCCTTCGCCGGCTTGATTCTCAAGCAGAATGAGAGATGCCCCCTCATAGCCGTAAGTGGCGCTATCCAAACATTGTATTATATTTTTATACCCTTGTAACGGGTCTTTTCCAACATATTTGCCAAAATGCACCACAAGCCCCACCGAACCGCACGCGTCCGTTATTTCGAGTCCGTTCTTTAACAGCTTCACCATTAACTCACGTTCAGCTTCGTCTGCAGCCGGGTTCAGAGGATATGGAGCATGTCCGATCGACAATATATCGTGTTCACGGCAAAATGCAGCACAGGCAGCGGCATCCTGCATATTGACGATTTTCGTAGAAAGACTCCTTGGATTCATCGGGAAGTATTGAAAAGCATTTGCCCCCATGGACCATGCTGATTTGGCCGATCCGATATAACCGCCCCGCGTACTAACATGAGCGCCAACATACATGACCCCTCAGCCCTTTCATGATTGACAGTTCGCACAGTAAAAGCATTTGCGACTGGAAACCTCTGTCTTCACAAGTGGATGACCGCAGCGTAAGCAGGGTTCTCCCTCGCGGTCATATACGCGGCATTTCGCGTCAAACTGCCCCGTTAAGGGGTCTCCGACGAACAACGGCTCGTCGATATAGCCGCCGTATTGAATAGCTTCGAGCAGCACCGAACGCATCGCTAAGAATAAGCGGTTTTGCTCCTCTTCCGTTAGCGTCGACAGCTTACGCAGAGGCAAAATACCCGCTGAAAAGCAGATTTCATCCGAGTAACAATTCCCGATTCCGGATAGAAAAGATTGATCGACAAGCGTCACTTTCAGATTGCCTTTCTTCCCTTTGAGCACATTCTGAAACCGTGGAAAAGTAAAACCAGCCTCTAAGGGCTCCGGTCCAAGCTTACTTAATAACGCCGCTGCCTCTGGCAGCGCGTGCATATGCAAATATCCTAACCGCAATCCGATGAAATATAAGTGCTTTGTGCCAAAATGGATCACCACCTGCGTTGTCCGGTCCGGTTTCTCCGCCTCTGTTCCAAAGAACATCCATCCGCCAAGCATCAAATGCAGCAATAAAACTTCGCCTGATCCCATATGAAAAAGCAAATGCTTCGCTCGGCGATCGATATGTACAATCCGATTGCCTGTCAATTGCCGGATAAAGCGTTCAGGCTCCACATTCAAAGACTTGGGACGGCTAACTTCCGCTCCTGTAATAGGCGAATTCAGGATGAGTCTCGTTAGCTGCTGGCGATATGTCTCCATTTCGGGTAGTTCGGGCATGACACTTCTCCTTGCCGTTTTCTTCCTTGTATGTCCAAATGACAGAGAAAGTAAACGGACAATCGTGTGACTTAAATCAATCCCTCACTCGCGTAAATTGGTTTCTTCTTGCGAGTTTTAGTTTGCATTGCTTGCTTCGGAATTCTCTTAGTGGACGACGCCTCGCGAGCTTGAAGACTCTCGGTCTTTCTCCTCTTATCCTTCAAACGGCGGATCCGCTTCTCCAGCGCTTCCTCGATTTCATTCTGCTTGCGATCTCCACGATGCAGGGCGCGCCTGCGCCAAAGCTTAGCCCAAGCCTCCTCCGCATAAAATATCGCCTGATCCAAATTCCGCTCCCGATGCTCATAGTACATCGCCAGCTCCAAATAAGGTTCCAATTGCAGCGCAAGGCTTGCGTTTTTGATTTGAATCCATCGCTTCCACAGGTCTACGGCACGAAGAAATTCACCTTTTTTCTTATAAAAGGCAGCTAACAGCAAAATGGCAGATTCATGATCGGAGCTGTTTGCGGGTTGTGAGTCAAACATGAGTCTGGAAAATAAATCATCGAAAACCGTTTCTGCTAGCGCAAACCGTTCCATTTTGTCCAACCAGAGACCTGTTCGATATGACTCTTCTACTTCAAGTTCGGCAACAACCCCAGTGTTATCTCCGCTTAGCAGCTTGGAGAAATGGATAGCTAAAGCCGCTAAGGTGACTATATCATGCTCATTATGCACGAAAACGCCCTGGAGGACAGACGGATTCTTCTCCGCCAAGTACTGAAAATAAAGTGCAGGCGCCATAGAACCGGGAACATCGTCTACGCGCTCAAAGCCAAGCCGGCTCTCTTCAACCTTGCTTAGCCTGCAGGATGGGAGCGTGTTCCGCCATAAGCTTCTGGAAGGGTACAGCAAATCTAGTTGAAGCAGCTCCGAATCATCCAATGTGAGCCGGTTGAGTACGTAGCGATTTTTAAGTATCGGCCAATCAAAAGTTCGGCCGTTATAGGAAACAATATGCGTGAAGCGGCCCAGCAGCCCTTGCAGGTACACAAGCATGGCCTGCTCCTCCGCCGGATTGCGAATCAACAGCTGTTCCACCGTGAACAGCTCTCCGGTGTAATAGCCGATGCCGACCATGAACGGCACGTTGCCCGCTCCGACACCGAGCCCTGTCGTCTCGGTATCGAAGAAGAGCAGCGCGTCGTGCCGGACGACAGCGTCACGGTTGTGAAAGCAGGACAGGTGCTGCGCACAATCGGCCAGCTCACGCAGCCGATACTTGCCGTGCACGCTGTCCCGGCCATAAACGCGGCGCCGCATGACGAACGAGCCGCTCGGGCTCGTCTCGATATGGGCGCCGAGCGGCGTCCATTCGTCCTCTGCCGCAGGCAAGGACGGCGGGGCCGGCTGCGCCGCTGCGGGGCCTCGCAGGCGGCCGAGCCTTTCGCGGAGCCCGCTCATCGGGCACCGCCGTCCAGCTGCGCCAGCAGCTCCAGGGCGAGCTTCTTGCCGAGCAAGCCGACCTCTTCGATCGGCCCGACGCACGCCGGGCAGCCGCTGATGCAGCCGCAGCTTTGGATGAGGCTGCGCGCTTGATCCATGAGCTGGCCGTGCACCTCATACAGCCGGTCGCTGAGTCCGACGCCGCCGGGGTACCGGTCATAGAAAAATACCGTCGGCAGCTTATTATGCACTGCCTTAACCTGCGGAACGACCCGGATATCCATCGGATCGCACATTAAATAGAGCGGAGCAAGATGCGACAGAACGTTCGCAATCCCGAGCAGCGCGTACTGCATATCGTTGACTGAACGACCAGCCGCCATTTCTTCGTCAAAGGTGAACCAATAGGAGCTGGTATGCAGTTCTTCTTCAGGCAGGCGGATCGGTCCGGAGCCAATGTTCTCGTGCGTCCGCAAACGAATTTTCTTAAATATCGTTGGCTGCGCATTCACCGTAACCTCTCCGAGCTGCCGCAGCAATCCGCCGCTCCGCCCCTCCCTGTTCACATGCAGCACCTTCAGCTGCACCGCCAAACTGGCATCAGTGAAATAGTCCACATCGACTTGACGGACATAAGCCTTCTTCTCTTCATAATCCAGCTTCTCCACTTGAAATTGGACGCCTTCATGTATATAAATCGCCTCTTCGTGAATGAGGGTAGGCGCGCTAAAGCGGTCGCATTCCCCAATCACTCGATTCGCATTAGTCATATCGATAATAATAAAATTTTCTTGTGCGGCAGACCGCAAGGAAATGTTATGCGCCGGAAAGGATTGCTCCATCCAATACCAGCGGTCGTTCACCTGATGCAGCACCTGCTCTTCGGTTAAATATTCCAAGATGTCCGTGAGCGACTCTTCGCCGAACTTCTCATTGGCTTCAAAGGGAAGCTCATAAGCAGCGCATTTCACATGATCCACGAGTATGATCAAATTATCCGGATGAATCCGCGCCTGCTCTGGCGGTCGCTCAAAGAAATATTGCGGATTCTGGATCAAATACTGATCCAGCGGGTTGCTGCTCGCGACGAGCACCGTCAGCGAGGTCTCCTGCCGCCGTCCGGCACGCCCGGACTGCTGCCAAGTGCTGGCTATCGTGCCCGGATAGCCGTTGAGCACGCACGCTTGCAGCTGGCCGATGTCAATGCCCAGCTCCAGCGCGTTCGTGCTCACAACGCCGCGGATTTCTCCGCTGCGGAGGCCCTTCTCGATCTCCCGGCGAAGCTTCGGGAGATACCCGCCGCGGTAGCCGCGGATCGATTTGCTGCCCAGCTCGTGGGTCACGAGCTCCTGAAGGTAGGTCAGCAAAATCTCCACGCGCACGCGGCTTCTAGCAAAAACAATCGTCTGGATTCCGCTTCGCAGCAGCGTGCCTGCCAGCTTGCGCGTCTCCAAGACGGAGCTTCTGCGAATCCCCAGCTGCTGATTGACCACCGGGGGATTATAAAAAACAAAGTGCTTCTCGCCTGCCGGCGCTCCGTTATTGTCGATCAGCGCAACGTTCTCGCCAATTAGCCGCTCCGCATGCTCCTTCGGATTATCAATCGTCGCCGACGCGCAAATAAATTGCGGCTTCGACCCGTAGAATCGGCAAATACGCTTCAGTCTGCGAATGACATTAGCCACATGACTCCCAAAAACGCCGCGATAGGAATGCACCTCATCAATTACGATGTAATTCAAGTTCTCAAACAGCTTCACCCACTTGGTGTGGTGGGGAAGAATCGCGGAATGCAGCATATCCGGATTCGTCACGACAATATGCCCGGCATTGCGAATCGCTTGTCTAACCGTTGGCGGCGTGTCGCCGTCATACGTGTGCGTTTTGATATCTACCTCCATGAAATCTACCATTTCCTGCAGCTCGGCAACCTGATCCTGCGCGAGCGCCTTCGTCGGAAATAAATAGAGGGCGCGTGAGGCATCGTTCTCCAAAATTTTCTGCAGGACCGGAAGATTGTAGCAAAGCGTCTTGCCTGAGGCCGTCGGCGTCACCGTGACCACATGATGACCGGCCTGCACTTGACGGAACGACTCCGCTTGATGCGTGTATAACTGCTTGATGTGCTTATGTTGAAGCGCAGCCCGAATACCCTCGTGCAATCCCTCTGGAAAATCAGCCAGCTTGGGATCACGCGGGGGTATGGTGTGCCAATAAGTAACTTGTGACATGATGTCCTGCTGCTTGCGCAGCCAGCCGATCATCTCATTCATAGAAGAAACCTTACCTGTTAAAGGATTCATACGTCGAATCTCCTTACCAATCTCGTTTCTTCTATTTTACAGAATATACGTTCGTATGTCTACATGAGATCGGATGAATCGTCATAATCATACCGAATCCCTTCGTGACCAGCGGTTGCCGTTGGAACATTGGCTTGAAAGGCTTGTCTCGCACTTTCTTGCATTTTGATCAAAACTTCCTGATAATCTCTAGAACGGTGCTCTTCCATATCATGCTTCATCGCAGTTCTCAATGCTCTTTCAATGATCACAACATCATGACTAGTAAAATCCACGGTTCCTCGCACCTCGCCCTCGGTACTATTTTTCATACCCTTTAGCTTTTCCATTTTCGGGAAAGTCCATACAGATCACGGCTTTTTCTCCAAATTCGTAATTAGCAAAGAAATCAGGTAAAATCAGGAAGACTACATAAATAAGGAGGAAGTAATAATGACAGCATCTTTATCCGCCGAAGTCGAATCTACTCGCCAACCGGATCATGAAATCAATCCGCAATTTCTGACGCGTTGGTCCCCTCGCTCGTTTACGAATCAAGAGGTACCTGAAGATGTTCTCCTTAGCTTATTTGAAGCGGCTCGCTGGGCACCTTCCGGCAGTAATTTGCAGCCTTGGCGCTTTATCCTCGCCCGCACGGAAGAGCAGCGCGCTAAATTTCACAGCTTTATTGCGCCGGCCAACCGGGAATGGTGCGAGAAAGCTCCCGTTCTTGCCCTCGCTCTTTCCTATACGAAAGCGCCTAACGGGAATAACTCCCCAAGTCATGCTTTCGATACAGGCGCTGCGTGGGGATACCTAGCGCTCGAAGCCAACAATCAAGGCTTAATTACACATGCTATGGGGGGCTTTGATCATAATCAGGCGCGTGAAACCCTCCAGATTCCTGAGGATTATCAAACACACGCCGTCATTGCAATTGGCTATCGCGGTCCTGTGGAGGCTTTGCCAGAACGCTTTCAAGAGCGTGAAGCTCCTTCCACTCGCAATCCTGTAAGCGAATTTCTGTATGAAGGCACGTTCGGTCAAACTCGTTAATTGAAAAAACACTTCATTCCGATTGCGGAATGAGGTGTTCTTTTTTAAAACGGAGTCTCGACTTTATCGACCTTCGATTTATAAGATGGGTCAAAATAAGCCGTGAAGGTTAAATTTACCGTCAGTTTTCGATTTAAATCCTTTGGCAAATTTCCAAAGTTTACCGTATCCACACGAATTAATCGTGGCAATGCTTGCAGTTGAGTAATGGCATTCATTACCTCATCAAACGCACCTGAGATGGACGTCGTCACTCTGACCTCCCTTATGTTCGGGTAAGGGTTCTTGTTGTTTGCATCGGCCTGCTGCGTTTGCGGACTCTTGTCGCCCACGGCGTATGAAATCGAGTTGAAAGTGACTTTGGTATCCGTTTTGATCTGATTTAAATCAAGCGTCAGCTGCTCCGTATTATCCCATAATGGTAGAGCGGCTTGAATATCTTTTAGCGAAGGACCCGTCTCTTCTTTCTTCTCGCTTATTTTTTGAGTAAGCAGCTGTACCTGCTTTTCCACGATAGCAATTTCGTTTGCTTGCGCTTTGATCTTATTGCTTGAAGGGAGTTGTACGAAATAGTAGAAAGCAAAAAGAGCTAAAAACAGCAGCACCGCCAAGAGCAGCAGGAGGGTTTTGGCACTATTTTTGTTGGACATTAGCAGGCTCCTCTCCTTTTGCTTCCGACGTCCCCTTAGTACCCGTATCTTTCGAAACCGCAGCTTTCTTGAAAGCAATCGAATAATTGACTGTATATTGCTTTACAGCGCTAGTCGGAGCAGGTGCGGTTGGATCCGTTGGTGTTCCGGCAGCTGCATTCGCATTCGTTGTGCCTACGGTCGTTTCCGTAATGGACTGGAGCAAAGCGTTCTCACCGAAAGTCAATTTGCGCAGATCAAACAAATACCGGGCAGAATCCTCCATCTTTGCGAATATGACCGTTAGCGTAATTTGCGATTCCGAAGAATAAGAAATTGAACTGATTTGTGCAGTAACCGGCAACGATTTCTTCAAATCTCCGATCATCACAACGACATCCTTGCGGTTTGCCCTCGTCATGGTAATAAAGGCAGCAGGATCTCCACCTTGATTTGCCGGCTTCGATGTTAATTTAGCCTCTAAAGCTGACTTCTGCGTATTGAGAGTTGCAAGTCTCGACGTGTTTTGCGTCATTGTTTTCTGATTATCAAGATACGTGAGGCCAATTAACGCCGCACAAGCAACCCAAGCTATCATGCCCAAAATAGCAAGTAACAGCTTAACTTTTGTCTCCGTTTTCCGATGCGGCAGCAAATTAATTTGAGCTTTCTGCTTGGAGAACAGCGCGACACCGATCGCCACACGATACGCATTGGCGCTAAAATCTTTTGACCGGCCATTGGCAAATAAATCAAAATCGACCGTCTCCACTTTTAGCTCAGAGAGCGCCTGTTGGAGCTCCATATGCAGCTGAATTCTACCTTGATTAGCGCCTGTCACGATAATTTGAGAGATTCGGCTTTTCCCTTCTTGAATACTATATTGATAAAAGCTCAGCATCCTAGAAATTTCAGCAATAATTTCTCCGACCTGGTCTGAGGTTAATTCGTCATCAACAGCAGAATCATGCTCAACTAACGTAATTGTCCGCATAAAAATGGGATTGCCGTTTTGCAGCATGTACACTTCCAGAGAGCCGCGATCTAAGGAAACCAGCATGGATTCTTCAAAAAACTCATCCTGCTGCGAAGAAATCGCTCTTGCCAGCGCAGTGGCCGATATTTCTGCCGCCTTCACATGTACGCCGGCATCCTCAAACACTCTTACATAGCTCATAATCAACTTCTTCGGAGCTGCAAACACTAGAACTAACGTGCTCTCATCATCTTGACTTACCTTGATAAAATCATAAACAGGATCTTCAAAAGGCAGGCGCAGCGCAGTTTCCACTTCAAGCTCTACCAATTGCCGCAGTTCCTGAGGTTTAATGCTAGGAATGCGCATTTTCCGTATGATAATTTGCGAAGTCGGAATGGCGATCGTCGCAGAAGCCCCTTTCAGCTTCTCCGCTTTCACCCATTGTTTCACCTGAAGGCTTAAGGATTCTCCATTGACGATTTGATCTTCGACAATAATCCCTGGCGGGATAGGAAGGAATCCACTTGAGCTCACTTCCCAGGTTTTTTTCTTTTTCACGGACACATAACGGACTCCCGTTTGATCTACCGTGATTCCGATTCGTTTAGTGCCTAAGCCGATCATATTCATCACACCCTGCTATCCGAGTAATGTAAGGTAAGCCTTTATCATATCCGTACCATAACCGTATGAAATCAGAATGCCCGCCGCCAATGAGGGGCCAAATGGTATCGGTTGTTTTCTTTTCGTGATTTTTAACAGCAGCAGCAACCCGCCTATCAGACTGCCTATCAGACATGCTAAAATAAATGCGACCATAATATGAGATAAGCCTAATACTGCGCCGCAGACTAAAAGGAGCTTGGCATCCCCCATTCCCATACCACCGCGAGAAAGAACTGCAATCAACACAATGATTCCGCAACCAATTACAGCACCCAGCACGTAACTCCACCAGGCTTGATCTCCTGGAAAAAACAATCGTAGACCTACTAAAACGGGAAAGAAAACGATCAAAATTTTATTAGGTATGAGCATAGAAGTTAAATCCGAAATAGTGATAATTACTAAAAGACTAACCATTGCGAGGGCAACTAACGCTTCCCCTGTGATGCCGAAATGCACATAAACCCATAAGAATAACAACCCTGTTGCGAGTTCCCCTAAGGGATATATAATGGATACTTTCGTTTGACAATACCTGCACTTACCTCGTGCAAAAAGATAGCTGATCACCGGGATCAGATCCCTTGATTTCAGCTGCTTCCCGCATTTCGGACACGCTGACGGGGGCTTGACCACCGACTGTTTCGCCGGCACGCGCAGTGCGACTACGTTGAAGAACGAACCGAGTACGAGACCAACAATGAAAACGTAAATTGCGATGAGGAGTGTCATGGGTTTGGGTCGCTTTCTTTGATTTTAAAAAGGAATCGGAATGGACCGATTCCTTTTTATTTGTTAACCATATTAATTTTCAGACGGATATGCTGTAGCAGCAGTGACTGCTTTACCTTTGCCAGATACAACATCTGTTGCAGGAATGGTAACCGAACCGGCAGATGTTGTTAATGTTACTCCCGTCAATTTCCCATAAGTTGGTGAAGTTTTTGTCGTATCGTACTCAAGTTTTCCAGCTGTAATTGGATTTTTATTACTAGGCATTACAATACCTGAATCCAAGTAACCTTTAGCAACAAGATCAGCAAGTACTTTTACTGTAGCTGGCGGTGTCCCTTCTAGTTCTGTAGTTACATACAGTCTGGAAGCTTCATATATTTGGTGAAAAAGAGCAGCATCTGCATCATCTTTCGACTTATTAATTACTCCTAAAATATAAGGAACCGCAATAGCCGCAATAACAGCCAAGATAACAATTACAGCGAGCAACTCAATCAGTGTAAATCCTTTTTCTTCTTTTTTAAGATGCTTCATCATTTTAAATAACATGTTGTCTACCTCCAAATTTTCAACCTAGTTTGTCATACATACTAAACATCGGTAACATAATCGCTGCCACAATCGAGCCTACTAATCCAGATAACAAAACTAGCAATAAAGGTTCTAATAATGACTTCAAACGATCTACAGTATTCTCTACATCCATCTCATAAAAATCTGCAACCTTTTCAAGCATCTGATCGAGTGCACCGGTCTCTTCGCCAATTGAAATCATTTGAGTAACTAGCGGAGGAAACACCCATGCCTGCTTTAGCGGTTCAGAAAGTGGATTTCCTTGCCTTAACGATTCCGCTGATTTTCTAATAAATCCACCAATCACTTTGTTATCTACAACTTCTTCCACGATGGCTAGAGACTGCAGTACGGGTACAGCGCTTGAATACAATGAAGATAATGTGCGAGTCATTAAGGCAATAGAGCCTTTTTGCTTTAGCTTACCAAATATAGGTATTCTCAGTTTCATATAATCAATCCCATATGCTCCCGCTTCAAACCTTTTTGCCACTTGATAAACAGCAATGACTGCAAGCAATACAACCAACCAATAGAACCACTGATGTTGAATACTATTGCTTAACTTTAATACAACTCTAGTAATCAAAGGCAGTTCCGCATGCAGAGACTCAAACGTAGTAACAAACTGAGGCACGACAGACTTTAGAAGATAAATGACTGCAACAATAGACAATCCTCCTACCGTTGCCGGATAAGTCATCGCCGACTTAATCTTCTCCCGAGTCACATGCTCCTTCTCAAAAAACTTCGCAAGACGCTCCAGCGTCCCTTCCAAGTCGCCTGTTTCTTCCCCGGCGCGAACCATGTTCACAAACATCGGCGGAAAAATCTTTTTATGCTCCGAAATCGACTTCGAGAAGGACACCCCTTTCGAAATGCTAGAAGCTACCTGCAAAAGAGCTTTGCGAAGCGGTTTGCTCTCGGTCTGTGCGGCAAGGATCGACGTTGCTTCCACGATGTTGACGCCTGCCCTGATTAAAGTCGCAAACTGCCGGCAATACACGATAAAGTGAATTGTTTTGACCGGATTACCGATGTAGATCTCCGTTTTGAGCGCTTTGAAATGTTCTTCCTTCACAGAGAGAACGACATAGCCTTTCTTTCGAAGCTCTTCCACCGCAGTAGACTTATCTGTTGCAGAGATTTTGCCTTTGATCTGTTTGCCGCTGCTGCCTCTTACCTCATACAGAAACTCTGACATTACATCACACCGCCTTCAGCAAGATATGCTCTTGCTGCGATTGGATCGATAAGTCCCTGCTGCATTTGTTCCTTAATCGACATGTCCAGCGTGTGCATCCCTAAGCTTCGTCCTGTCTGCATGACGCTTTTGATCTGATGAATTTTCTCCGAACGAATCAGGTTGCCGACAGCCGGCGTATTAATCATGATTTCCGTAGCACAGGTCCGGCCTAGGCCGCCAGGCTTCGGAAATAATCGCTGTGAAATGACAGCGACCAGAACGGCCGCCAACTGCACGCGAATTTGTCCTTGTTGATGCGCAGGGAACGCATCGATAATGCGATCAATCGTCTGCGGCGCATCTGTCGTATGTAAGGTCGCAAAGACCAAGTGACCGGTTTCGGCGGCTGTAACGGCTGCGGAAATGGTCTCCAGATCACGCATCTCACCGACGAGAATCACATCAGGATCTTGACGCAGCGCTGCTCTTAGGCCATTCGAGAAGGACTTCGTATCACTGCCTACTTCCCTTTGGTCAATAATAGACGAAGAGTGAGTATGCAGGAACTCGATCGGGTCTTCCAACGTAACGATATGCTTCTTCTCTGTGCGATTGATGTAATCGATCATTGCTGCCAGCGTCGATGATTTCCCGCTTCCCGTTGGTCCTGTCACTAGTACTAGCCCTTGCGGTTTCAACGCTAACGAGCTTATCACATTAGGCAGCTGCAGCTGTTCAAGAGATGGAATCTTTGTTGGAATCGTACGGATGGCGACGCTAACACGTCCTCTTTGGCGATAAGCATTAATCCGGTAACGAGAACATCCTTCAAGCTCGTATGAGAAATCCAGTTCTCCAGCTTGCTGGAACCGCTCGATTTGCTCTGCCTGCAATAAGGCTTCTGCCATCGATCGAGTGTCGTCAGCTTGCAGCGGATCATTGCCGACGGGCTGCAATGTTCCGTGAACGCGTAGAATGGGCGGCGAACCGACGGAAAGATGTAAATCCGAAGCCTTCGACTCATGTGCAGTTCTTAATAGACTTACGATCCGATCTAACGCGATTGACATTTCCCCCACCTCCTTTCTCATTAATAAGCTACGGATTCTCTAATAACCTCTTGCAGCGAAGTAATCCCTTGTCTTACCTTCTGGACGCCGTCGTCCATGAGCTGAATGAGCCCATATTGAAGCGCTGCTTCCCGCATCTCCTGAACCGATGCCTTGTTGCTGATCAACTGACGCATAGCATCATTCACGACAAGAATCTCGTGAATAGCCAGTCTTCCGCGATACCCGGTTCGATTACAGTTGCCGCAGCCTTCTCCTTTGTGAAGCTTGTCTGCCTGTATCCCTTTGCTATTCATGAAGATCCGTTCTTGCTCCGTTGGCGTGTACTCCACTTTGCACTCATGGCAAATTCTACGTACAAGCCGCTGCGCAACAACGCCGATCAAAGAAGAAGCGATCAAGTAGGGTTCTACGCCCATATCCCGAAACCTTGTAATTGTACTCACAGAATCGTTGGTATGCAGAGTAGATAGTACAAGATGTCCCGTAAGTGAAGCACGTATGGCGATTTCCGCCGTCTCTGAGTCCCTGATCTCACCGACCATGACGATATTCGGGTCCTGGCGCAAAATAGAGCGAAGTCCGGCGGCGAAGGTAAGCCCGATTGTCGGATTCACATGCACCTGATTAATACCTTCCAATTGGTACTCGACGGGATCTTCAATCGTAATAATGTTGGCATTTTCCCGGTTCAAATGATTGAGAGCAGAGTACAGCGTCGTTGTTTTCCCGCTTCCCGTAGGACCAGTAATGAGCAAGATCCCATAGGGCTGCTCAATCATTTCACGGAAAACCCCCATGTTGCGTTCCCCGAAGCCTAACTGCTCAATCGGCTTTACGCCAGTTGATAAATCTAAGAGACGCAGCACGATTTTCTCCCCATGAATAGTTGGAAGCGAAGAAACGCGGATATCTACATGTTTGTAATCCACTTGCATTTTGATTCTTCCGTCTTGAGGCAATCTTCGCTCGGCGATATTCAGCTTCGCCATAATTTTCAGTCGCGCAGTAATGAAGCCTTGCATTTGTTTTGGAATTACACGCTCGGTCCTCAAATGCCCATCAACGCGATAACGAATGACTAGGTTCGTCTCCCCCGGGTCTACGTGAATATCAGAAACTTTCAACTGAACCGCTTGCTGAATCATTTGATTGACCAGCCTTACGATCGGCGAATCCTCATCAGTAATTTCGGTTTCCTTAATATCTTCCGTCGTTGGCATATCCGTCATCATTTGGCTCATGGAATCCTGAAGTCCATAATGACGAGCGATCGCACGCTGCAATTCGTCCCGGCTCGTAATGGCCGGCTCAATCCGATAGCCGGTACTCATTCTCATTTCTTCGATTGCAAAGTAATCCAGCGGGTCTGCCATGGCCACCATGAGTTTTCCGCCGTCTTTATGAAGGGGAATCGCCTGATAGCGCCTTGCCATGCTTTCCGGGATAATTTTCGTTATTTCCGGATCAATCTGATATTTAAACAAGCTGACGTGAGGTATACCGAGTTGAAATTCCAGAACCTCGATTAATTGCTGCTCTGTAATATAGCCTTGCGTAATGAGCAAGTCCCCAAGCTTCTGTTTGGTTTTACTCTGTTCTTTAAGTGCCTCTTGGAGCTGAGCTTCCGAAATGATCCCGCTCTCAACAAGTAAATCACCCAATCGTTTCCTAACCAGAGCCATCTTCCATTCAACTCCATTACCAATTTCAACCAAAATAAATAGGACTAAATACCCATTTTTAAAACGAATGCAAATGTCATTATACAACATTAGGATATATTTTAGAATAACTTTCTTAGCTCATTCTGTCGAATGGAAAAGATTGCTAGCGATAAGCTATTTCTAAGTAATAATTCGCGTCGCATCAAGGAAATTCCTTTAAATAAAAATATTATTAAATGTGTATTTTTCGTCAACTTCCTCAAACTTTCCTAAAATATTTTCGATATCATGTACACAAACTGTATATTTTCAAGGCTGAAAAGTAGTAAAATAGTCTCATATGCATAGTGTTTGTTTTAATCAACGGGAGGAGAGAAACTTATGTTTTCAGCCATACAAAAAAAGATCAGCATCATACTGATCACATCCATGGCTATATCATGGTTCGGTTTCGCAGATTTAGTCAGCCAAACAGCGTTAGCTGCGACAGGCGATTCCGTAACTGTGGCTTTAAAATCTGTAGATAACAACAAGTACATGACTACAGATACAAGCGACAATTCGCTTTACGCCAATAAGACGAATCCATGGGTATCGGATTTGTTTGATCTGGTTGAGCAAGGTGAAAGTGTCTATGCACTGAAATCCAGAGCTAACGGCAAATATGTGACGGTTGGCTCCGGTCGAAAAGATACGTTGAAAGCTTCGTCGCAAACGATTAACGATGATCAGAAGTTCAAAATGATCACCAATTCAGACGCAACGGTATCGTTCATACCGGTTGGAAATCTCAAAAATTACTATATGAGTGTATCAAGCAGTAATAATAACCCAATCACTACGGAGCAAAGCAGTTCCACCTCCTCGCTCATCAAGTTTCAGCTTTCCTACTTCGATCTCACCAAGCCTTTGAAAATACTGGAGATCAAAGATTTGGACAAGCCCTCCAGCGGAGACGCATCTGCCGTCATATCTGATTTGGCATCAAAATTAGGAACGAACTCCGGTTTCACCCTGGAAACGATGAGCATTAAGAAATTCGTTGCACTCCGCGATGAACTGGATGGGAAATATGATGCGATTTACTTCGGCAAAAGCTTATTTAATCCAACCTCAGAGACCGGAGCAAACCACAACACAAGATATCTTGAAAATGATATAACAACGCTCAAAGGGACTGAAATTACAGAGAAATACATAAATAAAGGTCTTCCCGTTATTGTATATAGCGATTCGAACACTAAACGCGGCGCTTTGTATCAAGGATACTTAAACGGTAGTAACTGGACGAAGTCTAGCGGCAATTTATACAACTTATTTAATCCTTATAATACGACGCCCAAAAGCAACGTGATTTTTGTAAGTGAAACGGATATTAGTAATGCAACCACTTTTATCAACAAAACTAACTTGCTTGTGAATGCCAATGTTCGGCCTCAGCTTAATCTGACAAGCAAACCTGTTGATTATACATTAACGACAAATCGTGACAGCAAGTATAAGGCAGGCGACACTTTAACTTATACATTTAATGTATCAAATGTTAGAAATATCGGACAGCGTAACTTAGTAGCTAATTTGTATTTGGGTATTGACAGTGTTTTAAAATTTGACGCCTCGAACTTGGTACAAACAATCCCGGTAACCTCGCTTACCAACAATACTTTAAGCTTCACGCTTCCCAAAGGTTACTCCGGGCTTTACTACTGGCGTCTCGAGCTTGTAGATCAGACCAGTACCGGAAAGCTGAAGGATTCGGCAGCCGGCGTTTTCCGTTATCAAGACCAGCCACCAACCATTAAGGTCCTGCAAGTTATTCCAGATTCACAATCGGTTAACAAGACCAGCTCTCTGCTTTTAGAATCAAACCTGAAACAAAATTATTTGCATTCTGACGATTACGATATCAATATTTCCGTCATTGATTTCAATACCTTTAACTCGACAGAGTACAAAACGTTAAATAGCAAGTATGATATGTTAATCTTTGGTTTTAACGATTCTTATAACCAGACGGCTAACATTTCCTCAACTGCTGCAGCTGCTGTAAAATCATTCATCGCGACTGGTCAAGGCGTTATGTTCACCCATGATACCGTTTATCAAGGGAACACAACGTGGATCAATTATTTCCAAACGGACACCGGTCAAATCGGGCCTATGACGAATATGGGACTCAACGCGCCTAATACGTCAACGTCCACTGTCAAAATAAATGAGGGTTTGTTAACCGAATTCCCTTTCTTTATTAGCGAGCTCACAACTTCAGTAGCGACAACGCATGATCAATATTTTAGGCTGGATCTGAACGATCCTAAAGTTATTCCTTGGTACAACATCAATGGCAGTGTTCGCGACGTAGAAGACAGCTGGAATCATTATTACACGTACTCCAAAGGCAATGTCACCTATTCAGGAACGGGGCACAATTTCGTAAACACAACCAAAAACAGCTCCTTCCCCGATTGGGAACAGAAACTGTTCGTCAACACCATGTATAGAGCCTTCATCGGCTCAAATCATAAGCCAACTTTGGATATTTTATCTCCGATAGCTTTTAATGAAACAGCCAAGAATTACATCTCTGCGAACAGTGCGATTTCGGTCAGCTTCAAACCCGATGATTTGGATTTAAATGATAAGAAATTAACCTCTTCCATTACGTTTAAATACAAAGACAGTGCAGGAATTAATCAAACTGTAAAGGTTATGGGAGATACAGAGACGAACAAGGGTGAGACGATTACCAAGACCTTTGCCAATCCGCTCGCTGAAAGCGGAGGGGATTTAACGATCTCCGTCTCCACCAAAGATGCCGCAGGCGCTTTAGAAACAAAAGAAGTGGCAGTTAAAGTCATTACGTCTACCGGATTAACGCCAGACCGTACAATATCAGCCGAAAAAGTTGAAGTTAATAGTCCTGTAACTGTAAGCTATGCCATTAATCCAACGGCCAAAGCGTACAGTGCGGCAACAAATTTAAGTGATTTAACCATTAGCGGTTTGCATTTCAAAGAAACGTTCCCAGCTAATATGGATCTTGTCACATTCCCACCGAATTTTACGAAAACGGGATCATTGGCAAGCGGATTTACACTTGAAGGCGATATTGCGAATATTCCTTATCGTCCGGAAGGCAATCAATTTGTAGCGAATAGTTCCACATTTACCATCGTGGTCAAGCCAGCGAAAGCCGGAGACTACTCTTTGTCGAATGCCAACCTGAAGTATAATGATTTCGCCTCAAGCAACCAGAGTGTTCTGTTCTCTAATAAAGTGGTAACAGCGTTTAAGAAAATAACAGCATTCTCATTGGATAACCTCACCATCGCAAAAGGTGACACGTCCAAGCTCATTCCTAAAGTTCAGCCTATTGATGCTACATACCAAAAAAATGAGGATTTCACTTGGTCAACTAATGCCTCATCAATCGTTAGCGTAGACGCTAGCGGCCAGATCCAAGGCGTCAATGCAGGAACGGCTGCAATTACCGCAACTGCAAAAGATGGCAGCGGACTGCAAGCAACATCCGTAGTATCCGTTATCCAGCCTGGATTAAACGTCACCGGTCCCACTCAAGTAGCTGTTGGCTCAACGATTAATTTAATGGCTGCTCTTGTGACCGTGAATGAGAATGTAACATCAGTAAGCTGGAGCTCATCAAATCCGAGCAAAGCTAACTTTACCGTTAACAATCAATTTACAGGTGTTCTAAGAGGTGTTCAAAAAGGCACTGTAACCGTAACGGCAACTGTTATGACGGATAAAGGAAAAACTTATACCAAAGATTACGATGTCAAAGTATATACGCCTTTAACGTCCTTAAATTTGAACAGTTCCAGCATTCGAGTCGGGGAAAGCGTTAAGTTAAATGCCGCTTATGCACCGTCTGATGCCGATTACCCTAACTTCACCTGGAGTTCGGATCGCCCTGAGGTAGTTACCGTAGACAGTAATGGAAGTATCACGGGGGTATCTGCAGGAACAGCTAGAATTACAATTAATTCTACAGACGGCTCCAATCTTTCGGCCAATGGGACCGTTACTGTAGTGAAACCTTCTCTCTCGGTTAATGGGCCTACTTCGGTAAATATCGGAGAGAAAATTACTTTAGAAGCTGTTTTCTCCACGATCAATGAAAATGTTTCTTCCGTTTCTTGGAGCTCGCCGGATCAGGATAAAGCCAGCTTTGCTACAGATGGTGATTACAAACGTGTGTTAACAGGTGTTAAAGCAGGAACCGTGAATGGCTCGGTTACAATTACGACGGATAAAGGCAATACGTATACGAAAACATTTAGTGTTTCCGTCACGACTGTTCCTGTTGTTTCTGTAGACATCGAGAATGCAACGATTCGAGTAAATGAGTCTACGGCGCTAGTAACAACCGTTTTGCCCGCAAACGCGAGCAACAAAACACTAACTTGGTCTTCTAATCGCCCTGAAATCGCAACGGTTGATTCAAACGGAAATATTCGAGGTGTCGCTGTCGGTACGGCAACCATAACAGCCACAACGACGGATGGGACGAATATTACCGCTACAGCTACAATTACTGTTATTAGACCGTCAATTTCAGTCGACGGACCTAACAAACTTTATATTGGCGGACAATCCATTACGCTTAATGTTACGTTACACTCTGCTCATGAATCGCCTTCGCATACGACTTGGTTTGTTTCAGATGAAGACAAACTGAAAGCTGATTTCGCCGGTGTACAAGGAAGTACCCAGAGAGTTCTGACCGGCAAGCAATACGGCACTATTAGCGGCACTGTGCATATGGACACTGACCAGAAAGGTTCCTATGATGCTGCCTTTCAAGTAACTGTCATCTCCCTGCAATTAGATGACCAAACCGTTGATGTCGGCCAAACCGGCAGCCTGTCGCATTCGATTAATCCTCCGGTAGACTTGACTTCTGATATAACTTGGAAATCAACGAATCCGAATGTACTTACGGTAGACGAAGTTTCAGGCAACTATGATGCCAAGTCAGAAGGAACATCACAAGTAACGATCATCTCGAAAGTTGATCAGCATATTATTGCTTCCGCTACTGTCACAGTTGCTCAACCAAGAGTTGCCATTGATGGGGACCAAGTAGTGAACATTAACGGAACGACAACACTTACAGCATCTCTGAAATCTTCTCATCAACATGCGAAAACGTTCACTTGGGCTTTGGACAAACCCAATCAAACTTTCGCGAATGTCACAAAGCCGTCGGAAGACGCCAGAGCGTTTAGCGGCAAAAATGTTGGTGTAGTAACAGGAACTGTATCCATCGTTACAGATAAAAACATTATGTACTCCCAAAATTTCAGCGTTTCGGTTGAATCTATGTCCATCGTTAAAATCACAAATGGCGTTGAAAGCAGCCCGGCTGTAATTACACTGGACAAAGGCGAATCTATTGTGCTGAAAGCTGCTTTGAATCCTGCGACAGCCTCAAACAATGGATTTAAATGGACCCTCACTGGGGGGACAGGTGAAGCTGAATTCACCGGCAGTGTAATCAATGAAACGGTCACTTTGAAAGGAACCAAAAAAGGCAGCATTCAAATCCAAGTCGACGTTGCAGGCGGACCAGGCTTTCCTTCCAAAACCGCGGTCAAATCTGCCGAAGTGAAGCAGGATCTAACGAAACTGACCCTGCCGATGGCAATCATTACTTTGTATACCAAAGGTACGGATGCTCAGAAGTCTTTTGACTTATTCAAATATCTCACAGGTACGCCAGACAAAGTTGCGCCAGACAAGTGGAGAACAGAATGGATTGCCGATTTGAATGCTCAGTTACAGTGGAAGAGCAGTAAGGCGAATATCGCTGATGTTAACTCGGACGGAGTCGTAACAGGCCTTAAACAAGGCTCAACAACCATCACTGTCACAAATAAAGACGATGCAAATGTGAAAGACGAGGTCAATGTGCAAGTTATCGAATTTAACGACAGATATTAAAATAAAGGGGCAGTCTCATAAGTAGATTCTTGACGGTTCCAAATCCAAGCCATAGGAAGAAGTCGATGGAAGATAACTGGAAAAACTCCCTCTAATCGCTCAAAAGATGACCTCGGAGGGGAAAATAGAAGGAGAACCTCCCGTTATTTTGACCGGAATACGTATATTTTCATGAAATCGGCGCAAATAGAGGGAGTTTTTCCCGCTAAATGAATGTGACAGGCTTCTGCGATCAAATTAGAGGGATTCCCCCCCTTATTTTGAACACCCAACCACTTACAAAAGGAACGGACCGCGGATTCAAAAGGTTCCTTTTTCGAGGCTTACCCAAGTAAGTCTTGAGGTCTGGCAGCTTTCACTCGCCTATAATTTTTGATGAAGAAAGCGGCCGCTGAGGCAAAAAACAAAGGAGTTAAGCAGATGCAAGCTGCTTAACTCCTTTGTTCGTTTTTCATGATTATTGGCTACATTCTTAATCTATTTAATTTCGCTTATCATACAGCCTCTAATTTTATTTGGAGTTATTCTTAAACTCCGTTACTTGCTTTTTCTTCCCGACGGTCAAGCCTACTTTCGAAACCCGCGGCAAACCGACCTTCTGGTTCTCAAAGATTTTACTGTTATAGTCAATAATCAGACGTGATTGATTCTCGGAGGTAACTTGCATTTGATCATCCATTTGAATATTTTCTACCATTCCTGTAGCATTTCCCCGGATTGCATTTACTGTCAAATTCCCTTTGGCAAAAAAACCGCCATACACCCACAATACCGAACCGACGCCATAAATCGTTGCATTGCTATCCGTATAGAAAAAAGCTTGAAGGATTGGGGGATTATCGGGATTATCGTCATCAGTCTTTTTAGACGGATTACCGGGCTCAAAAGGCTTCTTAATATCTCTGAATGAATTCACACGATAAATATCAATAGCACCTTTGGAAATAAGCACAAGCTCCTTTCCCTCCAATCCTAGAATAGAGGCATCTACAATTTCCGTCGCGCCTAGAGTATAAATCGTCGCATCCATTTTCACTTTGTTATGAATAGATAAATTGCCTGTAACTAAAATATTGGCTTTAATATCAACACCGTCTGCGCTTATATTATTAATCGTTAAATCTCCATTTACGATGAACCAGCTGCTTTTATTTGTATTAACTTCGCCTTCCGGATGTTTGATTTGATCCGAATATTGCAATTGACTGAATACTTCTCCTCCATCTATCGTCAAATTGCCATTATACATCACCGTATCTACAAGCGGATTTGAAAACAAGTTGGCAAGACTGCTCTTACTTGCCTCATATTCATTATGCTCCTCAGTGTTAGAAGGATCAGGAGCCACTTCAGGCAGCGGTTCCAACACATCCACTCTTTGACGCATAAACTCCGCCAGATTCTCATGGGATGCCAATACATTCTTCACTTCCGTTCTTTGTGCAGCGGCAGCCAGCGTATCCGGGTTTTTCCCAATAGCCTGAATCATTTTATCCACGAAAGCTTCGTCTACTTCAATGCCGGCAAATTTGCTTTGGTCTTTGACATGAATATTTCCCGTGTCCGTGCTCGTCAGCACCTCTTTGATCGTTTTTACGCCTTCTCTCTCATCCTCACTAATACTTTTAAAATCGCTATTAGAGTTGCCTACACTTTCTACCGTATTACATTGCGGATTCGTTAGAGAGGTGGGGGAACTTACGCTTTCGCAGTAGTAGGCATTCAAACCATCGCCGGATGCACTCTTTTGAACGTAAGCACTCCCATCCAGTTTAGGAAACTTCGTTGGTTGATATAAGGGCACCCCAAGGTATAAATATTCTGCTTCGTTCTTAACCTTCAAAGCATCCCCTGCATAAATGTCACCGATAATGTAGGGTGAACCGTTTATCAATACCGTACCTTCCGAACCCATGGCATATTTCAAAGAATCAGGAAATGTGTCCAAGATCAAGTCCTGGGTTAGTCGGCGCGTAACATTATTTACGGTAGCCATCGCATTAATCGTAATTTCGTATTTCATCGAGCTGTCTTTTCTTTTATTTTCTTCGAAAGTAATACTATATATTTCCCCTTTGGCCGTACCAACCTCTTTATCCAGCAAAGTGCTGGTGGATATTCCGTTAAGCTCATCTTTAATTTTGTTTAACCTTTGTTGAACTTCATCAATATTAACGCCGTCCTGGCTTTGAAAATCCGACATAATATAAGCGGCTGCTTCATTCAATGCCTTTTCCGCCAAATGTAAACTTTGAACATCCTTTTGCTTCGTCTCGGTTCTAGTTGCTCCGCCTATACTTGCACTTAAGACCGCCATCCCTAGCAGCGAAAAGATAAGCACCATGAACAAAACTAACAGCAATGCGGAACCGCGTTCCTCGCGAACCATGTTACTCCTCCTTAAAACCCGAACTTGCTTTGCAGCGTGAGCTTGTGATCTCTACCTTTTGAAGTTTGGCTCAATTCAAGCGTGACATCTATCAGCCCGTTGGTGCATCCGTTCGTACAGTTGTTAATATGAATCAAGGAACCGCTCATAACACTGGACTTCAATTCGATGGCACTGCTTGTCGTTTTCTGATCGCTATATATGTAGACCTTATGATCCGAGCTATCAATAACGACGTGACGTTCAACTGTACGTTCCACAGTTTGTTCGCCATTTTTTTCTACTAATTTTATTTTCATCAGAATGCCTTTTTCGGTTTCATTGTTCGCGCTGAAATTTTCAACGGTTTCCGGGGCTTGTGTATAAAACTCACTCATGATCGCCGACATAATAATATCGCCTTCGTCGCGCAAGGAATTCTCTACATTTACCCGATCATAGGCCTTGAAACCAAAGTTAATTACCCCATAGATGGAACCGGCTATCAAAGAAAAAATGCTTAATGCGGCAATGAGCTCGATTAACGAATAACCCTTTTGCTCTTTGATGCTGTTAACGAATCGTCTCATTTGCAATATAACCCTCCACAATGACAGGCTTATTCCTTCCGTTATTCACGTTGCTATCTTTTACGGTGACTTCGATTTTAATGGGCAACAAATAATCCGTCATCCCTTTTTTCACGGGATCACTCTTCAATTCCTCTGTTATTTCTTTCTGATAGGAGACAGATATTTGATATTCAATATCGTTTACCTTTGGATTTAACACTTCCCAGAGCTTCATATTGGGATTAAGAAATAAATTTTGCAGATCATCCGTTTCGCAAATGTTGGGTGTGCTACATTTTTCTGGAGAAATCTTCGGGTTTATCGGATTTATAAAATAATTATGAATCGTTGTAAAGTTCTGTTTCTCCATATAAAATAAAGCATTCCTCGCCAAATTCACCATTACCGTTTTGTTCTGATTCCCTTTGTTATAGGACATGGCGTTGATGAAAAACGCCATCATCGCCATGGAAGCCACAGACAAAATCACTGTCGCAGCCAAAACCTCTATCAGCGTAAAGCCCTCTTCGCGGGGTTCTCTTCTTTTCATCTTTGTACTCCTATGATTCATAATCTCATAATTAACGCACCTGAAAATGCAGGACTATTGTACCATATTTTCGACTTCATAAGGGGATATCCCTGCATAAAAAGTGACAAACAGGGCTCAATTTGTGTCCTCTTCACACAAAATTAAAAAAGCCTCGCTCCCTAAGGAGCAAAGCTTTTAGCCTTATACATACGGCGGGTCCCACGCCTTTTTATCCCATCCCAGCGTGTCGCTGATCACGTTCATGTCACGATCCAGCTGGACGTTAACGCCGAATGGCAGCTTGCGTTGATGCCAGAACCGGACGTCGCGCCACTGCACTTCGTAGCCGTCCGTTTTCTCGGTCCAGCACACGTGGATACGCTGCGCGAAGTGTAGGAAAGCGCGAACGCCATCCGCGGCCATCGTAGCCTGAACAATGGGGTGTGACTGTTCCTGAGTATAGTTAATTTTACTGTATTCAACTTGGGTCACGACGGAGCCATCCCGAATTTCCCCCAAGAAAAATCGTGTATCGCTTTCGATGACGAACTGCCAACGAAACCAACTAATGCTGGGAATGAGGTGGCAAATGCCTTGTTCCAGCTCCAATTCCTTTTTGACCAGCTTCATATATCGTTTGCGTTGTTCGCTTCTGATGGCAATGTAGAGAAAGGTTGCCGCATAAATCAGCGCGAACATCTCCCCGATATGAAGCCCCCCGCTGCCGTGCCAGACGAATATCCAAATCAGTACGCCTATCGTATGCAAGGCAAACAAGAAAGGCTCGTAGAGGCAAAGCGTATCGAGATGGTGCCATTTCGAGGAAAACGGTCGGAGGCATTGTACGCCATACACGTTAAATAAATCCAAAAACACATGAAAAACGACAGCCAGAAAGATCCACATATACAAACTAAACCAATGCTCCCAAACACCGAAAATGGCGGCAAGCGGCAATCCGAGCACAATCGGCCAGATGAATAAGGCCGGCAAGGAGTGGGTAACTCCACGATGAACACGCACATAGTTCGAATATCCTTTGATTCTCGCAACCGCATCGAGATCCGGGGCGTGCGAACCGATGAGCGTCCCTGCAAGTATAGCATGAGTTAAGCTCGGATCTTGCGATACGGCGGGTACCAAACAGGCAAGTCCTGCCAAGGTGACGCCAAACAATAAATGGCTTCCTGTATCCATGTATCAATCACCAGTCCTTTGTCTTATGTGTGCGTTATCCCGCTTCTGATGATGTCGTTTGAACGACATTTGCCAACTGGTTTTCCTCCCACCGTTCATGCACATTGAACCAATAGAACCAAGAATCCGGCTGCTCGCGAATGACCTTCTCCATGAATCCGTTCAGCAGCAGATTCGCCTCGGCGCGCGCCATACGTCCGGTATGTTCAACGTGCAGGTCGACAGGCGAACCAAAAACGAGCCTGTGGTTAAATCCGTTTACGCGATGTCCATAAAACGGCACAACTGGAATTCGAAGCTCAAGTGCCAGCATGGCCGCACCTTCCGGCGTACGGGTCAGCCTCCCGAAGAGCCGGGATAAAGGAAACGAAGCGCGCCAGAAATCTCCAAGCAAAAAGACGACTCCTCCCCCCTGCAGATGCTTCTTTAAGGTCCGGTACAGCTCCAGAGGAGGTACGCTGTCATAATCCAGCCCTTTACAACCCATGGCAGCAAATTTTAAATATAGCGGTCTAAGCTCCGGGCTTCCCGCTGAAGCTACCGTGATACAATCGTATTTCCGGGTCAAATACCAATAGTAGTAGAAAAAATTGCCAACATGCGGCGAATAGACGATGAAGCCTTTCTCCTTCGAGCTTTTTCGGGCTGCTTCAAGATGCTCCTCGCCCTGCACATGGAATTTACGAGATTGCAGTTTTTTCAAACGACTGGATAAGAATAGGATTTCAAAAAGCGTAAACACGATATTTTTTACATATTGTCTGGAAATCGCGTTAATATCACGTATCGGCATGTCTCCAAGCAAATCTGCGATATTTTGATTCACGCGCATCAGAAAGCGATTACGCAAAGCAGCATAACCAACATAGGAAAAGAGTGAGCAAACCGCCTGCAGCATCCATAGCGGAACGAATCCAAGTATTTTTTCTATACGAGCCAGCTTTTGATCATTTGATGTTAGTTGCGCGATCCACTCATACAAAGTAAATCCTCCCTGCCTATACGTTTAAGAAATGGCGTTTATACCGCCGTGTAACCCGCTCTTTTTCCAAAATAATAAAAAAGTCAACAGTTTCGAATAGCTCATCATACGCCGGATCTCCGCCTATTTCTGCACCAAGCCATTGGTAGCCCTTCATGAGCGGGGGAAGCTTGCGAAACACTTCTTTTTCATTACACTCACCCTCTAATCGGGCAAGGCCCGGTATGCGGTGCGTTGATAGCGGTTCTATGCCGTAGCGATCCGTTATCACCTGTTTCTGAAGCAGCATCGTATAAATTAAATTTAAATCTTCCAAATTGCTCATATGCACGCTAGCGCAGCCAATTAGATGGGTATAATTTCGCTCAGTAATATAGCCGGCAATTCCTTCCCATAGAAGCTGAATCGCTTTTCCGCCGCGGTATTCCGGAGCTATGCAGCTGCGGCCTAATTCAAGCGTTTGTTTTGTATACTCGGCATACGCCGCTAGATTAAATTCGGTTTCCGAATAAAAGCCAATACCGTTCAAGGCGCGATCTCCAGGAAGCAACCGGTAAGTACCTATGACCTGTTCGGTCTCCAGGTCCGTCACAATGAGATGATCGCAGTACGCATCATAGGCGTCTTTTTCAAGACCTTCCTCATTAAGCATTCGCATGTTTTTCTCTTCTTGGGCGAAAACCTGATACCTGAGTCGCATGGCCTGCTCAATCTCACGTGCGCTGCTTGCAAGCCTAACCGAAAGTTTGGCTTGCTGCGGCGCTGTATTCAGAAGTGGTCCATTCATCTTCCTCACGCCTTTCCACTGGATTCTCTCATTTTCATGGTAGCAGAGGTTTATTATGGGGCCGTTTTCGTGTTATTAAACTTTTGTAATGTTTTGAACATTAAAAGAAAAACTTAGTCTGCGGCTTAATCTTTGTCTAAACTTGTATGAACTTGTCTAAACCTATCCGTTTCCCTTCTCAAGTTATTTTTGCACTCCACCCAGGGGTTGGCGATCTCAAGTGCGGCGAGTTTTCTGCTCGTGGAAAAACCAGGCGGAGAAATCCTATGTCTCATCACGCTACGGACACAGCGGCCGTTATTTTCGCGCAAAGCGTAGTGTCTCTCTGCTAACGGACACCCGAGTCCTTATTTGCCGACTTCGGGACGAAATCAGTCCCCAAATGAGCAAGTAACAGCGCTTATGTCCGTTACATATTCTAAGATATTCTTTTCCATCGAATAAGGTCCTCTCTGTCCGTCATCGAGGACAAAAACTACGCTATGCCCCATTACGTCTGTTCGACCCGCTGAGCAAACAGTCTTCCAAAGCTTTTCGTCGTAAAAACAAGTTATACATGAACACCACTTTCAACGATACAGTATCCGTAAGCAATGCTCACGTCCGAACTCCAATACGTATGAATTGGGAACTCCATTCCCTTATTTAAACAAATTGCCGAATTTCGTGGGCCCAAGGGGAACTACAGGCTCTTATTCAACCTCCATCGTCCAAATATGTGTCACAATAGCGAAATAGCGGCCCCTAGTTCCCTCTCCCTCACGCAGAGAGATCTTTTTGGCAAAATAACGGCCTGTAGTTCCACCATCTGCCTGAGAGTCATCGAGACTGGACTCTGACTCCCGACTCTAGATACAAAAAAAGGCCCTCGTCCGTAGGACGAAAGCCTGTTTCCGCTTATTTTAGCCAAAAATAAATCGGGATGAATAAAATGGATGTCATAATGCCGCAAAGCGCCATGGATAAACCGGCAAAAGCACCCTGCTGTTCCGAATCCTTGACAACTTTAGCCGTCCCGATCCCATGCGCGGCCGTGCCTAAAGCAATCCCGATCGAGATGTCATCCTTAATCTTCAACCAGTTCAAGATCTGTGTGCCAAACATACTGCCAAACAGCCCCGTCATCGTTGTAAGAACAGCCGTTAATTCAGGAATCGCACCTAAACGCGTGGCAATTTCAATTGAGATCGGCGAGCTAACCGACTTCGGCAGCATGCTGAGGATAATAGACTCGCTTCCACCCAAGAGTCCCACAATGGCTGCACTTGACGCTATGCCCGTAATTGAGCCTGCCAAAACGCTAACCATAACCCTTTTTAAATTGGAACGGATTAAGGCTCTGTATTTATATAGCGGGACACCCAAGGCGACTGTTGCTGGGCCGAGCAGAAGTGTCAACATATCCGCGCCACGTTTAAAGTCATCAAAAGGAATTCGAAAACCGACTATAATAAGAATAATAAGTCCTGTGCAAACGAAAAGCGGATGCATAAACCGCCATCGCTGATAAATAACATTGGCCAAAGCATAAATCACAACACTAAGCGACAAACCGAATATAGGATTCTGCAGCATGCTACCCGCCATACTTTTCCCCTTCCTTGCCAAGCTTAGAGGAAATCCAGCCTGTTACGATAAGAACGACAGCTGTCGCACCGACAATTCCACCGCAGATGGCTACCAGGTTCGCTCCTATAATTGGAAGAAACAGAAGGATTCCTACCGTATAAGGAATAAAAAAGAGCATCATATGCTTTGTCAGCATCAATGCCGCATCTTCCACCCATTCCAGTTTAACGACCTTAGCGAACAAGGCTGCAGTAAAGAGGATGAGCCCGATCACGTTGCCGGGTAACGGCAGGTGCAGGCCCATTTGGATCACATACCCTATGAAATTAAATCCTAGCAATATAGCAAAACCTAGCATGACTTCTCCTTTTCCGCTCAAACCAGCCTCATCCGGAGTCTTTATAAGCATTTCTAATTTCTCTTAACATAACATAAAAAATCGAGGACATAAAGATAGATAGCAGTATTTCTGCCCCTGTAATCCCCATACCTTCACCTCAATTTTGACGCCTTTTTGGATAGTGTATGAGAAAGAACGGCGAAAATGACTGCCTGATACTGAATATTATTTGTGACATTGTGGAATTGTATAGTAGGATCACCATCATATCGAAAAGGAGGGGAACCATCGCTATGGCAAAACCGGATAATCGGGAAAACAACCCGGCACGTCTGCAAAATGCAATCGACCATACAAAAGCGAACTTGCAAGAAGCTGAAGATTATTTAGACGAACACGCGGAAGAAATAACTTCTGAGGAGAAACAAAGCATTGAAGCCAAAAATCAACGTCGCAAACAAAGCATTAGCGGCTTCATAGAAGAAAAGAAAGACGAACAAAACCGATAAAAGGAAAAGGGGCTGTCTCGGAAGTAGAACATTCTACTTCCGAGACAGCCTCTTCCTTATTTCACCCTTTGCGAGGCACCTCAAAGCTCCAGAAGTCCTTCGCAATATGACTGTTGCTATGGATATGCTGCGCCTCTTGCAGCAGTTCAAGCACGGCATCTCCTTGATATCGCGAGCTGATATGCGTCATAATCAACGCGTTCGCACCCGCTTCCTGTGCGATCCGCGCCGCATCCGTCGATGTCGCATGATCGAAGGAATAAGCCAGCTCCTGCTTGTCCATGGCGAATGTCGCTTCATGAACAAGCACATCGGCGCCGCGAGCCAAAAGCTGAGCTCCGCTGCAGTAACGGGTATCGCCGAGAATAACGACGACCCGCCCGGGAATCGGCGCGCCCAGGAAATCGGCGCCATGAAGCGTGCGCCCATCTTCAAGCTCAACCGTTTGCCCTTGCTTAAGCTTTCCATAAACCGGTCCGGCCGGTATACCAAGCGCCGCAAGTTTATCATGCATCAGTTTGCCGGGCTGATCTTTCTCAATGACCCGATAACCGAAGCACTCGATGCGATGTTCCAAGCGAGCGGTTTCCACCAAGAAGGTTTCGTCTTCAAAGATAAGCCCTTCTTCCTCGATTTCCACAATATGCAGCGTATAACTCAAATGTGCGCCGCTGACCTCCAAAGCCGTGTCGACGAACCGTTTAAGCCCCGGCGGCCCATACATCGTAAGCGGCGTATCACCGCCCAAATACGAGCGGCTCGTTAACAAACCCGGCAAACCATACAGATGATCGCCATGTAAATGTGTAATGAACAACATCTCGGTCCTTCCGAGTTTTACGGGAGAGTTCAGAATCTGCTGCTGAGTCCCTTCTCCACAATCAAATAACCAGTAAGTTCCGCGTTCATCCAGCAAGTTAAGCGCGATCGCTGTTACATTGCGTTGTTTGGAAGGCATTCCTGCCCCCGTTCCCAAAAAATTTAGTTCCACGTTCTAAACTCCAATCTATCTGAAAATCGCTGGTGACAGCACGGAAAGCGAGGACACTGCCGAACATGGGATGTTCGAGCAAGCTGCCTCGCTTTTTGCTTAGACATTCTTAGCCTACGTTGAAATAACGTGCTTCTTTGTGAGCGAACACAATAGCCGAAACCGATGCTTCCGGCTCCATCATGAACGACTCCGTCAACTCGACACCGATATCTTCGGGCTTCAGAAGGCTGAACAGCTTCGCTTGATCCTCGAGATTCGGACATGCCGGATAGCCGAAGGAGAAGCGTTGTCCGGTGTATTTGGCTCCGAATCGCTCTTGCATCGTCATATCCACACGATCCGCGATCCCCCAAACATCCCGCATAATATGATGGATACGTTCTGCGAAACCTTCCGCCACTTCCAAGGCCGTCGCCTGAAGCGCATGAGATTTCAAATAATCCCCGTTGTCGCGCCATTCCTTCGCCAACTCATTGATATTATGCCCTGCTGTTACAAGCAGGAAACCCACATAATCCATTTGACCGCTCTCCACGGACTTCAAGTAGTCTGCAAGGCACAGATACGGCTCTTTGTCTTGGCGCGGGAACGTGAAAGTTTCCAGAACTTTGCTGTGATCCTGCGGATCGTAGACGATAACATCGTTACCGCTCGATTGCGCGGGGAAGAAGCGGTACATCCCGTGCGCTTTAATAATCCCATTATTTTGAGCAGCATATAGAATCGAATCGACCGTATCCTTCAGCTGCAGCGCTTTAGTATCCTTATCGCCCAGCAGTTGCTCAACTTTCCCTTTCAGGCCGAGATGATGACCTAGCAGCATCTGCATGTTGACATAGGGCATGAGGTGGCCGATCGGATAGTCCCTCATAATATGACGTTCCGTGTCCTGAGGCACTTGTACTGGCAAATCTTTGGACACAGCAGACGAACTCACGCGAGTAAGCTGCGGCAGCTTCTCTTCCTTCTTGCCTGTATCCATCACATCGGATTCCAAGCTATCTCTTAGTTCTTGAATGAGTCGTTGCCGTTGTTCAGGATCGCTCAACCGGTTAGCAATGTCCAAACCGTCCATCGCATCCTTCGCATAGAGGACCACGCCTTCATATTCCGGCTGAATACGTGTTTTGGTGAATTTGCGTGTCAGCGCGGCGCCACCGACGAGAATCGGCACATCTACTCCTGCCGTACGCAAATCCTGCGCGGTTACAACCATTTGCTGTGCGGATTTGACCAGCAGTCCCGATAATCCGATCGCATCTGCTTTTTCTCTGCGATACGCTTCAATAATTTGCTCCGGCGGTACTTTAATCCCGAGGTTTACAATCTTATAGCCATTGTTCGAGAGAATAATTTCGACCAGATTTTTTCCGATATCGTGCACGTCGCCTTTTACGGTAGCCAGGATGATTTTACCTTTGACAGCTGTTTCCGACTTCTCCATAAAAGGTTCCAAAAAACTAACCGAAGCTTTCATCACCTCGGCGCTTTGCAGAACTTCCGCAACGATCAATTCGTTGTTATTGAAGAGACGGCCGACTTCCTCCATCCCCCTCATCAGAGGACCATTAATGACTTCAAGCGGCGAATAAGTTTGCAAGGCAATTTCCAAATCAGGAATCAGCCCTTCTTTCGTCCCTTCAACCACATAAGAGCCCAGTCTTTCTTCCAGAGACAGATTCGAAATCTTCTCCTTCTTCTCGACTTTCTTCTCACGGAAATGAGCGACGAAATTTGCTAACGTCTCATCACTCGTATTATAAATCAATTCCTCGGCCAGTTGACGCTCTTCCTCCGAAATGGAGGCATAACGCTCCAACTTCTCTGTATTCACAATCGCGTAATCGAGACCCGCTTTCGTACAATGGTACAAATAAACCGAGTTCAACACTTCGCGTCCGGCATCCGGTAAGCCGAAGGAAATATTGCTTAAGCCGAGAATCGTTTTCGCTCTTGGATATTTCTCTTTAATCAGTTTAATCCCTTCGATCGTTTCCACGGCAGAACCGATATATTGCGGATCGCCTGAACCGACAGGGAACATGTTCGGATCAAAAATGATATCCTCAGGATTCATCCCGTATTTCTCAGTAAGCAGCTCATACGCTCGCGTTGCCACTTCAATCTTCGCTTCACGCGAGACGGCCTGCCCGCGCTCGTCAATGAGAATACAAACAACGGATGCCCCATATCTATGGATAAGCGGCAAGATCCCTTCGAATTTCGTCTCACCATCCTCCAAGTTAATGGAGTTGATTATTGCTTTACCTTGCGAATACTTAAGGCCGAGCTCAATAATATGGTCATAGGTCGAGTCAATCATCAAAGGTACTTTCACCTTTTTGACGACCTGCTGCATGAACTCTTCTATCGCATAAGCCTCATCAATGTCCGTATCCTGCAAATTGATATCGATAACGTGAGCACCGTTCTTCACTTGATTACGGGCAATCTCTGAACCCTCTTCAAATTTGCCCTCTTTAATCAGGCGTTTGAATTTACGCGATCCCGAAATATTCGTTCGTTCTCCGACCATGATCGGACGGTTTTCAGGCTCGATAAATAAGGTTTCAATGCCAGAAACTGCGGGTAAATGAGTACCGTATTCTGTTCTTGGTTTAAACTGACTTAGCGTCTCCGCCATGGCACGAATGTGATCAGGCGTAGTTCCGCAACAGCCACCGGCAATATTCAGCCAGCCTTGTTCGGCAAATCCAGCCATTTTCTTCGCCAATGATTCCGGCGATTCATGATAATGTCCGTTCTCGTCCGGCAAGCCGGCATTCGGATAACAACTGATCGCCGTTTCTGCAATGTCCGATAACGTCCGAATATGATCCCTCATGAATTCTGGACCTGTCGCACAGTTCAATCCCATGGAGATCGGCTTCAGATGTTCAAGTGAAATATAGAACGACTCAATATTCTGCCCTGCTAAGGTTGTTCCCATCGGTTCAATCGTGCCCGAAATCATAATCGGAAGCTCAAAGCCCAACGTCTCAAAAGCTCTGCGAATACCTATGCTTCCTGCCTTCACATTCAACGTATCTTGGGAAGTTTCTAAAAGGATGGCATCTACCCCAGCTTCACTCAAAGCTAATGCTTGCTGGTAATAACTTTCTTCCAGTTGATCGAACGTAACGCCGCCCGTTACTGACAATGTTTTGGTCGTTGGCCCCATTGCACCTACGACATAACGCGGCCACTCCGGCGTTGAATATTTATTCGCAGCTTCAATAGCCAGCTTGGCTGCGGCAAGATTCAGTTCACGGTGACGGTCTTGTAAATCGTACTCAGCAAGAACGACACTTGTTGTTCCAAACGTATTCGTTTCAATCATATCCGCGCCTGCGGCGAAATAAGCTTCATGAATCTTACGGATCACGTCCGGGCGTGTTACGCATAAAATTTCATTACAGCCATCTAAATCATCGCTTCCGAAATCATCAGCTGTTAAGTTCTCCTGCTGAATCATCGTACCCATGGCGCCATCGAGGATCATGATCTTTTTCTTTAGCTGCTCTTGAATCGGTGGTTTAGACATGAAATGACTCCCTTTCAACTTATCCTAAAGCGTTAGAAAATAAAAAATCGACAAATTATGTTAAGATTTAGTGTAACAGAATACGGGTTCTATGAAAAGAATATGAATTATCATAAATACCTATAGGTTTTATCGGATAATCTTATGTTCTTTCATCGACAGCTCACATCATTTACACTATAATACAAGTATATTTACTTAGAAAGAGGGATGCTCCATGGCACAAATAAGAATTCGCAACACGAATGAAAGAATTGAAGGCGAAGAACAAGTCAAAGCCTTCTTGGATAGTCACGAAGTCGTATATGAACACTGGGATGCAAATAAGCTTCCTGAAGCTCTTCGTGAGAAATTCGTGCTTAACGATGAAGAGAAAGCTCAAATCATTAGCACTTATGAACCGGAAATCCGTGATTTAGCAGCCAGACGCGGTTACGAAATTTGGGATGTTATCTCCCTTTCCGATGCTACGCCGAACATTGAAGAACTGCTTAAGAAGTTTGAGCAAGTTCATACGCACACAGAGGATGAAATTCGCGCAATCGTTTCAGGTAAAGGTATTTTCATCATTAAATCCGAAGAAATCGGCTATTTCGATGTTGAACTTGAGCCAGGCGATGTGATCTCTGTTCCTGAGAACACGAACCACTTCTTTACATTGATGGATAATCGCCAAATCGTTGCCGTTCGTCTTTTTATCGAAAAAGATGGATGGGTTGCTTACAATGTAGATGATCCTGCATTCATCAAAGCTTAATTGATCCTTTTAGACAAAAGCCCAACAGCGCAGGACTACTCGTCCTGACAGCCGTTGGGCTTTTCATTATGCCGTATTAAGCATTTGCGATAATCGGTAAAATTTCTTGCAAGCGAGATACCTCGAAAGCAGGAATAATCTCGTCTCCGCTTTGCAGCCCATGATGATTGATCCAAATATTGCGCATGCCTACACGTCCGGAACCAAGAATATCCGTTGTTAATTTATCGCCGATCATGATTCCTTCTTCCGCATGAATCCCCAACAGTGCTAAAGCATGATGGAATATCGAAACATCGGGCTTGCCTACGCCAAATTCGCCTGAAATGACAATATGGTCAAAGTAGGAAGAGATGGCTGGAACGCCAGCTAACTTTTCTTTTTGCAGATCTGGCGAACCATTCGTTAGAAGGAGCAGCTTGTAGCTTCCTTTCAAGGTATCCAGAACACGGAACGTTTCCTCATACACGAATGGACGCTTGCGGCGTTCAGCAGGAAAAAGTTCTCCGAGCTTATAGCCTAGCTCCGGATCTTCGATCCCGAGTGCACGAAGCCCGCGAGTCCACGATTCTGTTCGATAACCCGGCGCCAATGTCTCCAGTTTGCGAAAATTCTCATCTTCACCTTGTGTAAAATTGGCCCAAAGTCCTTCAAATGGGTTAATGCCAATCATTTTCGTAAACGCAAACGTTTCATAAGATTCGTATAAAGCACGGGCTTCCTTACGCACAGCTGCTTCCAGCTCTTCCGGATTCACTGCCGCGTGTTTGGCTGCTTCCGCACAAGTCGCTTCAAAAGCTTCTTGCACACTACGGTCATCCCAAAGCAGCGTATCGTCCAAATCAAAAAGTACAGCCTTCAACGTCATCATTCATTTCCCCTTTGAATGTTGTCTCTATGTGAAATAGCAACTACTCTTCGTCCGTAAACTTGATGGAATCAAGTTGAACTTTAAGATTGCCACGGAAAGCCTCAATATATTTTTTTCGCAGTTCATTGCGTTCATCGATTTCCGCATCCGTTAAACCAACGGTTTTCGCTTTGCGAGCAAGCTCATTGATACGCTCGATGTTCTTTTCCATACTGTCACTCATAATGATCCTCCAGTTCAAAAAATTCAATATGAGTATTACTTTGCCATCCCTCTAGTAGAATGTCAAGAAAACGACAAAAAGAGGTATAGGATCGTATCCCAGCCTCTCTGCGCCCCTGCGTATGATATTCGATATGTTTGCTGAAATTTATGGGAGTAATAGAACTTGTCCTTCTTTCAAGGAGCTAGTTGTCAAATGATTCTTCTTCTTCACCTTATCTACATAAGAACGAATGTTCTCTCCATCCTTTTTATGATCTGCTGCAATGTCCCACAGCGTGTCGCCCGCTTGAATGACAACTTGTTCTTGAACGACGACCTTAGAAACCGTTGGAGTAGACACATTGTTGCTTGTCGGAGAAGATGATGCTGCGTAAGCTTGCACCATGGCTCCAAATGAGAACACCGTTCCCAATATTACAGCTATAAATAGGAAACGAATGAAAGTCTTCGTATATCGTGGATTAGAAGTCATCCCTTTGGATGCGGCCGTTGATCTATGAGGTGTGCCAGAATTGTTAGTGTGTGAGTAAGCCATGTACATGAGTAATCATCCCCCAAACATTTGTTCTGTTCTTAGAATAACACGAACATATGTTTGAGTCAATGCTAATCTCGAACTTATGTTTGTACGAACTCGGGTTCTATGTTATACTTTGGGTAATGATTCCCAGTATTGGAGTGATAACTATTGAGTAAGATTTCGCAGCGTCAACAAGCTATTTTGGAATACATTAAGAACGAAGTGAAAGATAAGGGTTACCCGCCTTCCGTACGTGAAATCGGCGAGGCCGTTGGACTAGCCTCCAGTTCAACCGTTCACGGGCATTTGGAACGTCTTGAGAAAAAAGGATTAATTCGTCGAGATCCTACAAAGCCTCGTGCCATCGAGATTCTAGGTTTGGACGGTGCTGAAACTCATTTCGCTGTCTCCGTTGCGCGCGTTCCGCTCGTAGGTAAAGTAACCGCTGGGGTGCCAATCACGGCAACAGAGAACATTGAAGACTACTTCCCTCTTCCTGTCAGCATGGTAGGCGATAACAACGTGTTTATGCTGAGTGTTTTGGGTGACAGTATGATCGAAGCCGGTATTCATAACGGAGATTATGTCATCGTCAAACAGCAGCAAACAGCGAACAACGGAGACATTGTTGTCGCGATGACGGAAGACGATGAAGCTACAGTCAAACGGTTCTATAAAGAGAAGGACCACATTCGTCTGCAGCCGGAAAACTCCGCTTTAAAGCCGCTCTTATTGAAAAACGTCACCATTCTTGGCCGTGTCATCGGTTTGTTCCGGGATATGTAGCAGGAATACATAAAGCACCGAGAGGACTTTGTCCTTCGGTGCTTTTTTAGCTTCTTTAGTGCAGAGTGAGATGTGCGTGCTAGGGAGATGGCTTCTTTAACTGCAGATAGAGGTATGCGGTACTAGGGAGAGGGAACTGAGATCCTCTATTTGGGCGTACACGAGGTATTTGATTGTTGGGAGGGAACTACGGTCCTCTATTTTGCCGTTCTCGGCGGAAATACGGGTTCCCGGAGGCAAATAAGGCCCTGTAGCTCCGCTCACAGTGAGAAACTGGCCAACTGGGCACAAATAAAGCCCTGTAGTTCCCCAATCGCCCCGACATTTTGAGAATACCTTGCGTGTGCAATCTCTTTTGCGAAATCCCCTCTTCTTCTCTGTCTCGCGAATGTAGTTACTGAAACTACAATTTGTCTCAACAGGTACGTTGCAGCAACATTTCCAAGCCATCACACGTTAATCTAAACAAAGCAATCACACGGAGGTCATCCAAATGAAAATACACTTTGTGATATTTTTTGTAATTGCAGTATTGTTGACCGCATGCAAACCCAACGAACAGCCGTCTGCATTAACGAGCAAGAAACTGTATGAGCTTTATCCCGGTGACCTTGCCAAAGTGGATACCATCGAAATCCGCAGCGGGTCAACCGGTGAGCTCAAGACATTTACTGAACCAGACCAAATTCAACCTTGGATCCAAAACGTTCGAGAGATCTCCTTCGTGCCAGATCCGAATCAAGAAGGCCGGGTAGGATTTCTCTTTAGCGTCTCATTTTTTGAGAATAAACAGGTCAAATTCAGCTTCACCACAAACAGCAGCGGCAGTAATTACTATTTGCACAATGAAGAATTAAAAAACAGCATTCAAACTTTATTTGATAGCAAATAGCAGATAAGCATCATCTAAAATGCTAACGCCCAATTGCCTCCACGGAAAATAGGCTCAGTGGAACCATCTTGCAGAACGCCGTCAATCTCAAGATCGGCCGTCCCAATCATGAAATCGACATGAATCAGACTCGTGTTCCCACCATGCGCTTTCAGCTCGTCGTTGGACATAGAAGCGCCATCTTTAATATTAATCGGATAGCAGCTGCCTAAAGCCAAATGACAGGATGCATTCTCATCGATGCCCGTGTTATAAAAAATGCGATCCATATTAGAGATCGGCGAATCATAAGGAACCAGGGCAACTTCACCCAAGTAACGCGCACCTTCGTCCATATCCAATAACCGAGCCAAATGTTCATAACCGACTTCAGCCTTATACTCGACCACTTTTCCATCCTCGAACCTGAAGGAAAACCGATCAACTAACGCTCCATTGATATTGAGCGGCTTCGTGCTGGATACTGTGCCGTGAACGCCTGTCCGTTTCGGCATGGTAAAGACTTCCTCTGTCGGCATATTGGCAACGAATCGAATCCCGCTTTCGTTCGCTTTATCTCCGCCGAGCCAAATATGACCTTCCGGCAGCTCCACACGCAAATCGGTCCCCGCAGCGCGGTATTGAAGAGCTGAATATTGTTTCTCATTCAAAACTTTGCGGACACGCTTCAACTGCTCGATATGTGTTCGCCATGCACTCACTGGGTCATTCTCATACACCCGATTGAACCGGAAAATAGCGTCCCACATCGCATCCACCCGCTCTTCCTCAGGAAGATCCGCATACACTTTGGAAGCCCATGCGACGGTCGGCGCTTTAATCAAGCACCAACTGAATGTGCTTGTTCTTACATATTGTTGATACTTTGAACGTGCAGTCGCCATGGCCTTAGATGCCCTTGATATGATGCTCGAATCAATACCAGCATACAGGTCCGGATCAGGAACTTTAATGTTCAGCAAGGCTCCGCCATTCTCAACAAAACGCTCCAGCATATCTGTGTACCACACGGGATAATAGTCAAGAGCATCGTCATGGGCTGACTCCAACCGGCTGCGCGTAATGACGTCATCCTGCCAATTGACCTGCACATAGTTAGCTCCAGCCTCATAGGCTTTCTTAACGATGAGTCTCGTCAAATCCAAGCATTCCATCGGCGACTCGATCATTAGGTCCTGACCTTTGGTCAAATTAACTCCGATTTTCACTACCAATTCGGCATATTTTTCCAAGTTCACTATAAAGTTATCCATTCGCTGTCTTCTCCTTCGCATGAAAAAGCCCATCAGCTCAGGAAACTCCTGACCACTGACGGGCTTTCGTATCTAATTGTTTAAAACGCCGCAAATTCTCTTAGTACAGGGAAAGATACTGATCTCTTTCCCATTGGTGAACTTGTGTTCTATACATATCCCACTCGATTTCTTTAAGCTCATAGAAGTGAGATAAAGCATGTTCCCCAAGTGTGTCACAAATGACTTCATCACGCACCAGCTCGTCCAAAGCATTTTTCAAATTCAAAGGCAAGCTTGGAATGCCTTGGTTTTCTCTTTCCTCGTCCGTCATCACATAAATATTGCGATCAGTTGGAGGAGGCAGCTGCATTTTGTTCTTAATGCCATCCAGCCCGGCTGCAAGCATGACTGCAAGTGCCAAATACGGATTAGCAGCCGGATCCGGGTTGCGAACTTCTACACGCGTGCTTAAGCCGCGGGAAGCCGGAATACGAATCATCGGACTGCGGTTGCTCGCGGACCATGCTACATAGCAAGGCGCTTCATAACCGGGAACGAGACGTTTATAGGAGTTAACGGTAGGGTTCGTAATCGCCGCAAAAGAACGTGCATGGCGAAGCACACCTGCCATATATTGTCTAGCAACATTACTTAAACCTAACTTATCACTTTCGTCATAAAATGCGTTGACATCGCCTTTGAACAAGGATTGATGACAGTGCATACCGGAACCGTTCATGCCGAACAAAGGCTTAGGCATGAAGGACGCATGCAAACCATGCTGTCTGGCAACGGTTTTGACAACGAGTTTGAACGTTTGGATTTGGTCAGCCGCTTTAATCGCATCTGCGTATTTAAAGTCGATCTCATGCTGACCCGGAGCCACTTCGTGATGGGAAGCTTCGATTTCAAAGCCCATTTCTTCCAGCGTCAACACGATATCACGGCGGCAGTTCTCGCCAAGATCCATCGGTGCCAAATCAAAGTATCCGCCTTGATCGTTAAGCTCCGTCGTTGGATTGCCTTTTTCGTCGGTTTTGAACAGGAAGAACTCAGGTTCAGGACCTACATTCATCGCCGTATAACCCATTTCTTCCGCTTGTTTCAAAGCATTTTTCAAGATGGCGCGCGGATCCCCAGGGAATGGGCGGCCATCCGGCAAGTAGATATCGCAGATTAGGCGGGCAACTTTGCTTTCTGTTACCCACGGGAAAATGACCCAAGTATCCAAATCAGGATACAGGTACATGTCTGACTCTTCAATACGGACATAGCCTTCGATGGAAGAACCATCGAACATCATTTTATTATCCAACGCTTTTTCAAGCTGGCTGAAAGGAATTTCCACGTTTTTGATGCTTCCCATCAAATCAGTAAACTGCAAGCGAATGAAACGAACATTTTCTTCTTTTGCGATACGTAAAATATCTTCTTTGGTATAGTGTCTGTTGTCTGTCACGTTCATTCTCCTCTCATTTTTCAAGCGCTTACGAAATGTTATTTATAGAACCGGGTAAGTTGTCCTTGGATGAGGGAAGGCTGATCAGGACGCTTGCCCCCGCCAATCAACTGCTGCTTAAGCATTTTGTGCAATTGGGTGTCGGTCAATTCTTTACGTTTAACTTCCGTATGCTCATTCAAAATCGTAGCATCTTCCGAATCTTTATCGACTGGGATGAGCACCTGCTTAATCCCCGCGATGTTCACACCTTTTTCAATTAAATCTTTAATTTCAAGAAGTCGTTCAACATCATTAAAGGAGTAGAGTCGTTGATTACCGCCTGTTCTGGCTGGAATAATAAGCTCGTGCTGCTCGTAATATCGAATTTGTCTCGCGGTTAAATCCGTCAGCTTCATGACGATTCCGATGGGGAATAACGCCATATTTCTACGTATATCATCACTCATGCTAATCACTCCTGCAAAGTTAAGTACCTCTCCCCTATTGTACCTTTGCAACAAAAACGTGTCAAGGTGTGTAAGGTTTGTTCACAGTTCTTATTTTTCAAAGCAATTCCTTGTCTACCATATGTTGGATTGCCGTAAGCACACCTAACTTGCAGTGTGAATAGGTGAGACCGCCCTGCATGTACGCGATATACGGCTCCCGGATCGGGGCATCCGCGGACAGCTCCAGGCTGCCGCCTTGAATGAATGTCCCGGCCGCCATAATGACGGGATGCTCGTAGCCGGGCATATCCCACGGCTCCGGCACAACGTGCGAATCCACGGCAGCTGCCTTCTGGATGCCTTGCACGAACGTGATCAAATGATCCGCGGACGTAAAGCGGATCGCTTGGATCAGATCCGTCCGCTGAGCGTCCCAACGCGGATGGCTCTCGAAGCCCAGCTGTTCGAACACGGCTGACGCGAACACAGAGCCTTTGACCGCTTGCCCAACCAGATGCGGGGCAAGGAACAGCCCTTGAAACATGGCGCGCGTCGCACCGAGCATGGCCCCGACCTCGCCCCCGATCCCGGGGGCGGTCAAGCGGTAGGCGGCGAGCTCTACGAGGTCCTGCCGCCCTGCGATATAACCGCCGGATGGGGCAATGCCGCCGCCGGGATTTTTGATCAGCGAGCCGGCCATCAGATCGACGCCAACCTGCGTCGGCTCTTGCACCTCGGTGAACTCGCCATAGCAATTATCGACGAAAACGATAAGGTTAGAGTTTATTTCTTTAACGAATCGGACCATCTCGCCGATTTGCTCCACGGTGAACGACGGCCGCCACGAGTAGCCGCGCGAGCGCTGGATGCCGATCACCTTCGTGTTCGGCTGAATGGCTGCAGCGATCGCAGACCAATCCGGCGCGCCTTCTTCCGTCAAGGCAACTTCGCTGTAGCCAATCCCGAAGTCCTGCAGCGAGCCTGTGCCGTCGCCAGGTTTGCCTATCACCTTATGCAAGGTGTCATAGGGCTTCCCTGTGATGTAAAGCAGATGCTCGCCTGGCCGAAGCACACCGAACAGCGCCGTCCCAATTGTATGCGTACCGGACACAAAATGAGGCCGCACAAGCGCAGCCTCCGCCCCCATCGCATCGGCATACACAAGATCGAGCACCTCTCTGCCGCGATCATTATATCCATAGCCTGTCGATGAGGCGAAATGGTAATCACTTACTTTATGTTTCTGAAAAGCGCTAATCACTTTCCACTGATTAAGATCGATTGTTTTCTCAATATGACGAAAAGCGCTTTCGGCTTGGCGCTCTGCGCTTTCCATCAATGACATGACTTTATCCCCGAATTGCATAATTAATAAATCTCTCCCTCGCTGTCTTGAACCTCTTGCTGCGCCTGCTGGTCGTATGCGACCAATTGATAAGCCACTTTCACATAATCATCTTTGTTGACACGGACTTTGAACAGCATATCCTCGCCGTCTACATCCGTCTCAAGCACATCGCCGATCCGGTACATCAAAGAGATGACGTCTCCTTTGTCAGCCGGAATGCGGAACTCTTTGCTCTCGCCCATGAGCTTCTCTTGAATGGCGATTCGCAGACGTTCCAAGTCATCCGGGTTAAAAGCGCTGATCTTCAGAAATTCTCCTTCCGTCGTCAGCATTTCCCGCTCTTCCTGCGAACAAGCATCAATTTTGTTAAAAATCGTAAGCTGTTCCTTCTGATGGGCACCCAACTCTTCCAAAACTTCACCAACGACGCGCATCTGCTCGTTACGCATATCCGTTGAGCTGTCGACAACATGCAAAATAAGATCCGCTTCATTGGCTTCTTCCAGAGTTGCTCGGAATGAAGCAACGAGATCATGCGGCAAGTTTTGAATAAACCCTACGGTATCCGTCAGCACGATTTCCTTGCCGCTCGGCAATTCCATCGTACGCGAGGTCGGATCTAATGTAGCAAAAAGCTGATTCTCAATATAGACGTCCGCTTGCGTTAATTGTTTCAATAATGTTGACTTCCCGGCGTTCGTATAGCCGACCAGAGCAACTTGGAACACCCCGGTTTTCTTCCGGCGCTCCCGGTGCAAGGTGCGATGGCGAACGACTTCTTCAAGCTGCGCCTTCAACTCGTCTATGCGTCCCCGGATATGCCGGCGGTCTGTCTCCAGCTTGGACTCCCCCGGTCCTCTCGTTCCGATACCGCCGCCAAGTCTGGAAAGGTTTTTCCCCTGACCGGAAAGTCTCGGAAGCAAATAGCTCAGCTGTGCCAGCTCAACCTGGATAATACCTTCACGCGTTTTGGCGCGCTGCGCGAAAATATCCAGAATCAACTGTGTGCGGTCAATAATCTTGACGTCGAGCGCTGCTTCCAGATTGCGGACTTGAGCCCCCGACAGCTCTTGATCGAAAATCGCTGTATTTCCGCCCAGCTCCTCCAGTCTTGCCTTCAGCTCCTCGACTTTTCCTTTGCCGATAAACCATTTGGTGTCCTTCGTCTCTTTATTTTGCGTCATCGTTTCCAAAACCTGCACACCGGCAGTTTCGGCCAGCTTCACTAATTCCTGCAGCGAATACTCGGCTATCGCTTCATTGCGTTTCTGTTTCTGTGTGACCAGACTAACAAGCACAGCGCGGTCATCGATCTCTTTTTCAACCATATGTGAAGTTGTTTTCATTCAATATCGTCTCCTTTGTCTCGCCGTTTCACGATTGAAATCCCTCTAAAATCAACGGATTCCTTCATCATTGTGTAGGAAATGCTTGGGAAAGTCAATTTGCCGGGCAGGAAAATTCAATTATAACAAAGCTCACAAAAAACCAAAAATAAAAAACGATCTAACTTGGAGTAAGTTAAATCGTTTTACACGTTCATTTAAATTTTAGATCTTCAGGCCGTATGGACATTAACTCCGATTTGGAAGGAGCATTCACATATTGGCTAAGCAATCTCACCGCTTGATGCCGCATCGCTTTTTCCAGAATATTGCGGACATACCTCGCATTGCTGAAAGCCCGCCATGTGGCGGCTTTTTCCTCAGATAAATGCTGCTTCAGCTTCATTATTGTTTGCGGCATAAGCACATATTCACGTTCTTTAGCCATAAGCTCCGTAATTTGGATCAATTGTTCAATCGGATAATCCTCAAAATCAATTTGAATCGGGAACCGCGAAGGAAGTCCTGGATTCGTTGCAAGGAATTGCTCCATTTCGTCACTGTAACCGGCAAGAATCAGGATGAAGTCATTCTTCTTATCTTCCATGCCTTTCACAAGCGCATCGATCGATTCCTTGCCGAAGTCTTTATCCCCTCCGCGCGCCAAGCTATAGGCTTCATCAATAAAAAGGATGCCGCCCATCGCTTTTTTCATTAATTCCCTAGTCTTCAGCGCTGTATGCCCGATATATTCACCAACGAGATCCGCGCGTTCCACTTCAATAAAATGCCCCTTGCTCAGCACACCCATCGCGTGAAACATTCGTCCCATGAGCCGGGCTACCGTCGTTTTCCCCGTTCCGGGGCTCCCTTTGAAAATCATATGGTACACATGCGCATTGCTGCTTAAACCGGCTTCAGCGCGAAATTGCGAGATTTGAAGGAGCGCGTAAATTTCATGCACCAATTCTTTGACATTATCAAGGCCTATCAATTGATTCAACTCTTTGAAAATATCCGATAGCGGACCCTCAAGCGGTGTCCTTTTCCCGGTTTGCTGCGGTTCTGCATCGGGCAGCGGCGAAGCATGAATCTGGTCGCCGGCGCCGTCAACTGCGCGCCGATGCTCTGGCTGCCGCAAGACGATGTTGATCTGTCTGGATGGCAAGCTCCGACCACTCATGAGGATCACCTCGTTTACAAGTTGGTTTCGATGGATGGTATCTATCCATCCTACGCTCGTTCCTTGCATTTTAGACCGATCCCAGAAGCTCACACGGACAGAAAAGGCTTCCGAACCATGCCCGGAAGCCATTCTTCTTTATTTTGCGTCTGCGCTGTAGGCTTGAGTGATGGTGTAATGCTCTACCACCGGAAACGGGTTGTAGAAGTGATGCAGCAATTTACGCCATTCCTGATACTCGGCTGAACCCCGGAATCCTTCTGTATGGTCCTCAAGCGTCTCCCATTGGACAAGGAGCAAATATTTATTGCCATCTTCCATACAAGTTTGAAGCTCGTGCGAAATGTATCCTTTCATCGCCGAAATGATGGAAGACGCTTGGCGAAAAGCTGCTTCGAATTCTTCATTTTTACCTGCAATGACAGGGAGAACGGCTACTTCCAATATCATGCTAAATCCCTCCGAATGAAATCAATGTTAGAAACCGAATGCATCATCATCTTCAAAATGAGACGTATCAGCGTGAAGCCGGATGTGCGGCTCCTTATTTACGATTTCTACTAAACTTAAACAGGTAGGTTGAAAATAAGGCGGGTTCCACAGCTCCGAAAGTGCCCTCTTCTCAAAATAAGCCATAATGACTTTCAACGTGACCGTGTGTGAAACAAGAGCAATGGTTTGACCCTCATGGGCTGCTAGCATTCGTTCCAGAGCCGGCAGCACGCGTGCCTGGAGGTCTGAATAAGACTCCCCTTTCACGGTTTGATACTGCTCAGGGTTGCGCCAGAAGGCATGAAAGTTGTCCGGCTCCAGCGCCTCTATTTCATCGGAAATACGCCCTTCCCAGGCGCCTAAATTCATCTCCCGCCACTCATCAGAGGCTTGGATGGCAAGCTCGCGATCGCCTTTAATGATGTGAGCGGTTTGTAAGGTCCTTCCGCTGCTGCTTGCATATAAAGCTTCGAACGAAATCTCCTTCAAAGCATAAGACAACCATAAAGCCTGCTGCTCGCCCAAAGACGACAGCGGTGAATCCAAATGCCCCTGCATACGGCGCTCCACGTTCCAAAGTGTCTCCCCATGCCGGATTAAATAAAGCTTCGTCATCGCCCAATCTCCCCTCCCCTTGTATGTAGCGGCTTATGTTAACATCAGTAAAGCAACGAAGGAATCCATATCCAAAGAACCGAAATAACGTCGAAGTTCAACGTCCGCTAGCCGTTTACGAATGACAGACTCTTCATAACGGGAACCCCGAAGCACGTCTTCCAGTTCAGCGACATCGCCGGCTCCAAAGAAGTCCCCATAAATTTTCATATCCTGAATATGCCCTTCTTCAATCGATAGACGAACATCCAGCTTCCCAACGCCTTCAAAGCGTTTGGAGTTTTGCACAGAACTTTTCGGCGATTTGCCATAGTTCCAATCCCAATTCCCATACCGTTCTTCGGAAATCTGACGGATACGGCGCCAATCCTCCTCCGTAAGCTTGTACGCAGGCACGTCAGCGGGATTCATTCCAAAAATAGAGGAAAGAAGCTTCAAGCGGAAATCCTCGATGGTCAGCGGTTCGTTCAGAAATTCCACAATGTTAGCGACTCTGCTGCGAATCGATTTGATGCCTTTGGATTGGATTTTGTCCGGGCTAACCTTGAGGGCAGAGACGACATGTTCAATCTCAGAGTTGAATAAAAGGGTGCCATGGCTGAACATCCGGCCCTTCGTCGCAAACTGCGCATTGCCGGATATTTTGCGCTCGCCCACTTGAATATCGTTTCGCCCTGTTAAAGCCGCCTCCACCCCAAGCTGGCGAAGGGCTTCCACGACGGGCTCCGTAAACTTTTGAAAATTGTGAAACGAGTTACCATCATCTTTGGTAATGAAGCTAAAATTCAGGTTGCCTAAATCATGATAGACCGCTCCGCCTCCGGAAAGTCTTCTTACGACATGCAGCTTGTGTTCTTTCACATATTCCGGATTGATTTCTTCGAGCGTGTTTTGATTCTTGCCGATAATAATCGACGGTTCGTTTATATAAAAAAGCAAATAGCTTTCCTGATCAGGAAGATGCCTTAACGCATACTCCTCTATCGCCAGATTTATTCGCGGATCTGTTATACCTTCGTTATCTATGAATAGCATGATCAAGCTCCTTCAGTCAGTAAGTTAAATCGTTCGTCATGGTTCTATTAAGAGTAAGCATCCCTAAAGCTTCGTAGAAAGCTATAGCCCCTTCATTAAACTCCCATACGTTAAGCTCGAGCGAGGAAACATTCCGTTCCCGTGCCCATTCCACGGAGGCCATATAGAGAGACTTTCCTATGCCTTGGCGCTGAAAATCCGGCGATACAGCCAATTCGTTCAAATATGCGAATGTGCGCGGAACGAGCGCTTCATATGTGGGGCTTTTCTTCATTTCCAGCATCGCCACGCCAACCGCACGCCCGTCTTTGTCAGCGACCAATATCGCCTTATTCTGCTGGTCGGAAAAGCTGCGATACCAGCCCATCGCGACGACTCGGTCCAATCTCGCAAAACGCTCGGGTAAAGCTGTCGCATGCTCCTCTTGACCGTATCGAATGATGGCATTCACAGCCTCATAATCTTCAGACCGTGCATGGCGTATGATGAAATCCAAGTCCAACCACTCCTGCAACCAATTTGCGTTTTCATTCCGTTGTTTTATAGCTTACAGCAAAGAACAAACTTTTTCCACTTTTATCATTGTATTTTTATTCATATTTTCGTATATTTATTAATATTTATTTCTCGTGATCCGAAAGGAGTTTATGTAAAATGAACGATTCACTCACTTTTTGTAAGGCCATCGAGGCGTTAGCTGCCAACATTTGGCCTGCCGAAATTACAGCATACCTCGATAATTGGCAGCTGCGGGCCACCCGCGGTGTCACTAAACGTGCAAATAGCGTGCTCGCGATCGGCGAGTATCCTCAGCTTGCTAACTGGCTGCCTCATATCGAGCAATTCTATGCCGACAACAGCTTACCCGCCATTTTCCATATTAGCGATGCCTCGCCGCCAGGGCTGGATGCGCTGCTGGATTCGCACGGATATGCGCTGGGCACCCCTTCTCTCGTGATGATTGCGAACTCTCAGGATGCCGCCGCAGCGGCAGCGCAAAAGCTGGTGAAGCGGGACGTTGCTGCCCTTACGGCAGAATGGGTTACCGAAGCGGATGAAGAATGGCTGGACGCCTTTCTCAGGCTGGAATCGTATCACGAGGAACTCAAAGAAAGTTACAAAGGCATCTGCGAGCGGATTTCCGATGCCAAAGGATTTGTAAAAATACGGAAGGGCAAACACATCATCGCCGTTGGCACGGCTGTCGTTCAAGGCGAGTGGGCCGGATTTCTCAATGTCGTTGTGAGCGAGGCGGAGCGCGGTCAAGGGTTGGGGAGCTATTTGATGCAAGCCCTCACGGCTTGGAGTAGGGAGCATGGTGCTGCTCGGCAGTATTTGCAAGTCGTCGCCTCCAATACAGCCGCCGTTTCGTTATACGAAAAACTCGGCTATCAAACTAAATATGGCTATCATTACCGGATTAAGTATGATTTGCGCCCGCTTGCAACATCCTAACTAAGAATTTGTTTAGGATGAAAGGAGCCTGATTTCATGGCTACAGCTACAGAACAGAAACCCGTTTTTCCGCCACAACATCAAAACCAGCAGCCTGGCATTGAGTCGCAGATGAACCCGCTGCCTGAATTTGACAACACGGCCTACAAAGCGGCCGGCAAACTGAAGGATAAGGTCGCGCTAATTACCGGAGGCGATAGCGGCATAGGCCGCGCAATCGCACTCGCCTATGCCAAAGAAGGCGCGGATGTCGTCATCGTCTATTTGAATGAGCATGGCGACGCGGAAGAAACAAAGAAGCACGTCGAGCAGGCTGGACGTAAATGTCTGCATGTCGCAGGCGATATTGGCGACGAGAGCTTTTGCAAGAAGATCATCGATCAGGTTGTTCAACAATTCGGGAAGCTCGATATTCTCGTGAACAATGCCGCCGAGCAGCATCCGCAGCCGAGCATTGAGCAAGTTACGTCCGAGCAACTGGAAAGAACGTTTCGCACCAATATTTTTTCGCTTTTTCATTTAACCAAAGCTGCCCTCCCCCATTTGAAAGCCGGCAGCGCCATTATTAACACAGCCTCCATTACGGCATATCACGGGCACGAGCAGCTCATCGACTATTCCGCAACGAAAGGTGCGATCGTCTCTTTCACACGCTCCCTTTCCCTGCAGTTGAACGCCAAAGGCATTCGCGTGAACGCCGTCGCTCCAGGCCCCATCTGGACGCCGCTGATTCCTTCTACCTTCAAGGAGCAGGAAGTAGCCACATTCGGCTCAACGACGCCGATGAAGCGCGCGGGGCAGCCAAGTGAGCTGGCGGCCAGCTATGTCTTCTTAGCCAGCGAGGATTCATCCTATATGGCGGGTCAGGTGCTTCATGTGAATGGCGGCACGATCGTTAACGGCTAGACGGCAAAACAAAAAAGCATGACCTGTGCGGCCCTTATCCGCATTCAGGTCATGCCTTTCTTCTTCTAGATGCCTGCTTTGAGCAGCACCTTCGTCCATATCCACTTCGTATAGGCAAGCGTTTCTCTGACTTCATGGTAAGGCATGAAAAGCACCTTGGATTTGGTCGATGAAACGAGCGGATCTTTCAATCCAACCGTTTCGGCGATATCTAAGGACCGAGAACCATGGTAAGAGTGCGTCATGATGATGGAGCTCACAAGGCCTTGCTCGTCCATTATTTGCTTAGAGAATAACAAATTCTCATACGTGCTGGTCGCCCGAGGCTCGATCAGAATACTTTTGACGGGAATCCCCTTGTTCACCAAATAATTCCGCATGCCCTCCGCTTCTGTCAGCTTGGAGCCGTTATGATCCAGTCCGCCGCTAACGATCAACTGCTTGAATTTTCCCTGATTATACAAATCTACGGCCAAATCAAGCCGTTCCTGCAAACCGGGACTTGGGATATCTTGGCGCAAGGACGCTCCCAGCACAATGCCGACATCGACCTGCTTAGGCAGCGCTTGATCCGGAGCGACTTGCACCTTCCACTGGATATAAACGATCCAGGCCAGTCCGATAAGGAACACGACGACAATCGTGCGAAACAGGTTGACCAGCGTCCGGTAGAGCCCCGACTTCCGTGCAGGCTTGATTGCTTTTTTCGGTTTCGGGGAAACGGTTCGTTGTTTACGGTTCATATTTGTTTTTGCCGTCATCCGTATACTCCTTATCCAAAAATGCGCTAACTTGACGAAACAACACGGCCGCATCGTCACTATGGCAAATGAGGTGATTGGATCTGGGATGCCAGTGAATCTCCCGTTGACCTCTCACTTTCCTATAAATGTAGCGCGCACTTTGTGGATGAATCACATGATCCCTCTCGGATTGTGCAATCAAAGTAGGAATACTCACCTGACTTAACTCAGGCTTTAATTTGCGAACTAACCGGGTAAACTGCCAAGCGGCACTTAACGGCGTTGATTTGGCTTTGTTAAGCGAAATTTTCCTTTGATATTTCCATTCGTTGCGCATCTCTTCAAGCATACGGCCAGGACTTACATAGATAACAGCTGTGTTCAGTAAAATAAGCCGGCGGACCGGATATCTCACGGATAAATAGGCAGCAAGCAGTCCCCCCATGGAGAAACCCACCATATCGAATTGGCCATAGTCCCGGGTCATCGTTTCCGCATGCTCTTCAGCCGCCTTTACCCAATCTTCCCAGCGGGATGATTTCAATTGGTGATAAGATTCCCCATGCCATGGGAGCTCCGGTACTTTACATAGTTGGCCGCGTTCACGCAAATGCCGGGCTAACGGCTCCACCTCGTAAGGCCCGCCTGTAAATCCGTGGAACAATAAACAGGGCTGTTTCACCCGGCATCCCTCCCATCTTGTACCCCGCTTGTGTGTCGTTACAGCTAATTTATTCTATTTCTCTTTAATTGTGATGGCGTTGATTGTTACTTTTTCTTTAGGTTTGCTTGGTGATGCCTCTCCGCCCATTTCTACCGGCGTATCAGCAATTTTCGCAATTGTTGCCATACCCTCCTGCGTCACTTTCCCGAAAATGGTGTAGTTCGGCATTTGGTTCAAATTCGCGCAGTCAGCACCTGAACAGATAAAAAATTGGCTGCCGTTCGTATTTGGACCGGAATTGGCCATAGCAACAATGCCTGGTTCATATTTGTGCGTTGTTTTGAGCTCATCAGCGAACTTATAGCCAGGTCCGCCCATTCCCGTGCCTTGCGGATCGCCCGTTTGAATCATGAATGATTTGATAATGCGGTGGAACGTCACATTGTTATAGAAGCCTTCTTTGGATAAAAACACAAAGTTGTTAACGGTTTTTGGAGCATCTTTGGCGAAAAGATCAATCGTAAACGAGCCTTTCGACGTCGTGACTTCCGCTTGATACGTTTTGTTCGTATCGATGGTCATGTCAGGCGCTTTGCTCCATTGTTTAGCCGTCGGCGTCGCCCCAGGCGAAGCAGCTGCCGGCGCCGTAGCGCCGCTTTTTGGCGTTGCCGTTCCGCCAGCCGTTTCGGTCGGCTTATTGCCGCAAGCGGAAGCGAGCAGCGTTAGTGCGATCAGTGTGAGCGGCAATAGTTTCTTCGTTTTAGGCAAGTTCATTGTGAATTCCTCCGTCTTATCGTGGGTTCATTTTGGAAACTAAACTTACTGCTGCTTGGGAGCATTGGTCTGGCTCTCATTCTGATTGCCATCCTTCGGTTTATCAACCGGTCCATCTGCCGGCTTATTATTGGTCGGCGTCGGCGTCGGGCTTGGCAGCGTGCTAGGACTCGTATTCGGCTCCGGTTTGCCGGTATTGCCCGGCGATGGCGTCGGCGTAGGCTTCGTACCTGGAGACTGCGTCGGGTTCAACGTATCCTTCCCATTGCCGCCTGGCGGAGGAGTTGGCGACACGCCCGGCGATGGTGTCGGTTTCATTCCTTCCGGAAGTGTTTCATCCTTCGGAATTTCCACAGCTGCTACATTCGACTTGGCACCTTCTACATTCGTGTCTACGCTGAACGGAACCACATAATATTGATACGCTTCCCCGCTGTATACCGACGAATCATTCACGGATGGCACAGGCGATTGCGTCAGCAGCTTGGCATCCGTCTCCTTGGAGCCTTTGCGGTATACATTATAATTTGTCTTATTGTCGCCAAGCGCTGTCCATGTTAGTTTAACAGATTTCTTATCGATCTCATACACGGCCGTAAGATCCGTAATACCGGTTGGTGTTTCGGTTGGCGTAGGCACATTGTCAGGCTTGACAAAGTTCGTGGCAGGACGGCCTTCCAGCGACTTGGACATGATCTCTTTGAAAATAGCGGCCGTGCTTCCGCTGCCGACGGTGACATAGTGCTTCGCATCAACCTTATCGAAGCCCTCCCACACGGCTGCCGTCCATTCCGGCGTATAGCCGACGAACCAGACGTCGCGGTCATATTGCTCGATGCCTTTGATATCCAAACCTGTTGAACCTGTTTTACCTGCGACAGGACGATTGAATTTCGCCTTGGTACCCGTACCGCCCGGCTCTACAACACCTTGAAGAAGAAGCGTCATATAATAAGCCGTTTTCGGCTGAATCACTTGTTTCTTCTCCGGCTTATAAGCGGCGATTTCTTTCCCCTGCGCGTCCGTAATGCGAAGGATGGCATGAGTTTTATTCATAACCCCTTGGTTCGCGAAGGCTGAATAAGCAGTCGCCATTTGCAGAGGGGAAACGCCATCCGTAAGACCGCCAAGAGCGATAGCCAAGTTTCTGTCTTTCTGCGGATTCAGCTGGATGCCCAGCTTTTTGGCAAACTCGATGCCGGTAGTCACGTTGATTTTCTCGAGCAACCAAACTGGAGCCAGGTTGTATGACTTTTTCACCGCTTCAAGCATCGTGACTTGCCCATGCGTTATACGGTCATAGTTGCGTGGAGAATAGGTCCCATTCCCGAATGTGGTTTGCGAATCATCCATCATCGAGTACGGCGTGTAATCCCCGCTCTCCAATGCGGGACCGTATGCGGCGATCGGCTTGAAGGACGAGCCTGGCTGCCTTTTGGAATAAATACGGCTGAATCCTCGCGATTTGTAATCCCTGCCGCCGATCATCGCCATCAAACCGCCTGTTTTATTATCGACAATGACCATGGCGCTTTGAATTTTCTGACCGTCGGTAGCATCTTTCTGGAAAAAGGTCGGATTCGCGTACGTATCCTCCATAATTTTTTGAGCTTTCGGATCCATTGTTGTATAGATGCGGTAACCCTTCGTCAACAATTCATCCTCGTCAATACCGTACATGTCTTCCGCTTCATTCATAACATAATCCACATAGCTGGCATAATCTTTCGTGTTTTGAGCAGACGCTGTCGGCGGTACGTAATCCACAGCGGCAGCTTCTGCGCGCTCGGCTTCCGTAATATAGCCTTGATCCGCCATCAATTTGAGGACGACAGCCCGGCGTTCTTTGGACAGATCCGGATTCGCTAACGGCGAATATCTCGATGGCGCTTTGGGCAAAGCAGCGAGGGTCGCCATTTCCCAGACCTTCAAATCATTTAAATTAGATTTGCCGAAGTATACTTTGGCAGCCGCTTTGATACCATACGCGTTGCTTCCAAAGAAAATACGATTCAAGTAGCGTTCTAGAATTTCATCTTTGGTGTATTTTTCATCCAGCGCAAAAGCGATGGACATCTCCGTTCCTTTGCGGAAGGCGGTTTTCTCAGAGCTGAGGAACACGTTTTTGGCCAACTGCTGGGTAATGGTGCTTCCGCCCTCAACGGCGCTCATATGAATAACGTCTTTGACGAGCGCCCGGCCAATCGACCAGAAGTCGACGCCGGAATGCTGCTCGAACCGGCGATCTTCGGTCGCAATAAACGCCTGCTTCAAGCGCTCGGGAACGTCTTTGATACTCACGCTTTCGCGGTTCTCGCCTTTATAAATTTTGGCAATTTCCTTTGCCTGCTTATCCTTGCCTTCTTCCTGCGCATAAATGAGTGTCGATTCGGTCGTCGTCTCGATTTTATCGATGTTCGTTTCCAGAATCTTAAATCCGTTCATAATAACGACAATATAGATAGCCATTGCACAGATGAATGCCAAAATCGTTGCTATAATAGAACCCAAAATTAATTTGCGGAAACTAAACTTCTTCTTTTTAGAGCCTTTCTTATTGCCTTGCGGTTTCGTCTTGGCATTCGTAGTTGACTGTTTGTTCGTAGGTTTCTCCAAATCCACCGACTCCCTCGTTGTACATTTCTTTATCTATTTACCAACAAAAGAACAACCTTATACAAGGTTGCTCCCACAAGTTTATATTCGGTTAGACGGTTCAGTCCATTAAAAAGTTGCAAAACCAAAGAAGTAAAGGAATATTATTCCGTAGCTTCCGTAGCAGCCATTAGGGAAACGGCACGTTGCGGCGTGAAGGTGGAAATGGCATGCTTGTACACCATTTGTTGACGGCCTTCGCTGTCAATGATGATTGTGAAATTGTCAAAAGCGCGGATCAGCCCTCTGATTTGGAACCCATTCGTTAGATAGACGGTTACGGGAATACTTTCTTTGCGAAGTTGATTTAAAAAATTGTCCTGAATATTGATGGATCGGTTCATCAGTAGGTCCCCCTTAATGGAATGAAACTATCGCCAGACGGCGCTATTTTCTAGTGGTCATATTAGTTAAGTATATTCAATTTTATGTACAAACTTTCCTGCTAGTATATCACTAATCTTCGAGAAATGGGCAGAAAAATTTGCCGGCTCCGTCACATCCACCCATTGGATATCATTCATATGCCGGAACCAGGACAGCTGGCGCTTGGCATAACGGCGTGTATCCCGCTTAAGCAGCGTAACAGCCTCCTCCAGGGTTAGCTCGCCTTCCAGATAGCTGACGATTTCTTTGTAGCCGAGAGCCTGCATGGAAATAGCCTGCTTCGGACAACCCGTATCCAGAATCGATTGAACCTCTTCCACGAGTCCCTCTTGCATCATTGCGTCGATCCGTTCCTCAATACGCTTATATAAGAGAGCGCGGTCCATTGTCAATCCAATGATACATAGTTCGTAAGGAGATTCTTTTTTCTGGGCGGCCAAATGCGATGTCATCGTCTCACCGGAGACATGATAAATTTCCATAGCCCGGATGACCCGTCTGCGGTCATTGGCATGAAGCCGGTCTGCGCTTTCCGGATCAATCTCGCGCAGCTTCAGGTGCAGGGCTTCGTCGCCATATGCTGTGGCGTATGCCTCCTGCTCGAGGCGGAACGCCTCATCCATGCTGACTTCCGTAAATTGGTAATTGTAGCATACGGACTCAATATAAAGCCCTGTACCTCCTACGATAAAAGGAAGCTTTCCACGCGAGTGGATATCAAGAATTAATTGTTTTACCCGCTCTTGAAATTCCGCTGCAGAAAAAGGATAGGAGGGATCATGAATATCGATTAAATGATGTGGAACTAGAAGCTGTTCGGCTTCGCTCGCTTTAGCTGTTCCAATATCCATTCCCCGGTACACCTGCATGGAATCTCCGGAAATAATTTCGCACCCGAACTTCTGTGCGATTTCTAAACTAAGCTTGGTCTTGCCAACTGCCGTGGGACCAAGAAGCACGAGTAATTTCGGCTTGGCTGATGGGGCTAACACAGTCGAATCACTCCATACGTTGTTTTGGTCGTCGATCGTAATACGTGCTCAAATCCGAGACGGGCAAATTCACTGCTGTCGCGATTTTCTTTGAGCACAATGCTTTTGCGTGCAACACGCTTGGCCTCCTCGATAGAAGCCAAAGAGACAGCCTCATCGTTCGCATTCCTTCGGAGATGAGAAATCGCTTGCGATTCTTCAATCGGACTGCGAAACATCGGGTCAAAATAAACAACATCGACACTTTGAGAAGCTAATTGCTTCAAGTAAGCAAGATGATGAAGCTTTCTGACCGCAATGCGCCTCATGGCCTCATTGAGCTCCGCCACCTCCGATTCGTAGAGGGCTAAGCCTTCTTGAATCAGCATGGCCGGAATTTCTTCGCTTTCTATGGCAGTGACACTTCCCTGCGCGCCGACTGCGAAGGAGAACACGATCGAATCTGACGCTAAGCCTGCTGTGCAATCCACGATGACATCGCTAAGAGCCGCACCGGAAGCTTCAATCAGTAAGTCCGATTCGCCTCTGAGCATACGTTTCACGCGAACGAGTGCCATGCTGGGATGGAAAAAAGCAGCAGGATGGTCATCTTCATAGTACCTGATCTCTTCTCTTGTCACAAGCAGAAGGGAATGATCCTTATAATTTTTCCTAAGATGTTCCAAAGAATACTTCCGCCTGGGGACGACTCGACCGCCATATGCTGCGGCCAGCCGCCCTGCTTTCTCTATAATTTCACCCGACGGGTTATACGAAGTCGTTACAATCACGGGATTACATCACTCGCTTAAACATTTTTTCCAGTTCATAGGTCGTAAAACTGACGACAATAGGTCGTCCATGCGGACACGTATACGGATTCCGGCAGCCGGAAAGACGATCTATGAGCGTCTCCATTTCCAGAACGCTAAGCCCTTGATTCGCTTTGATGGAAGCTTTGCAGGAACACATAATCGCTGCTTTCTCTCTCAGTTTGGCGATATCAACGGCCTTCTTCTCGCTCAGCACCCACTCGCACATTTCTTCGACGATCCCCTTCTCTTCCCCAGAAGGAAACCAATGCGGATGAGCGCGTACCAAGAACGTATTTCCGCCGAATGCTTCCATATAAACGCCGGCTTGCTCAAACAGGGACAATCTTTCTGAAAGGATCCCCGCCTCGGACGGCGTAAACTCCAGTGTAATTGGAACGAGCAATTCTTGGCTTGCCTCAGCAGGATTGCCAAAACGCTCGTAATAATATTCATAATTGATTCGCTCATGTGCGGCATGCTGGTCAATCAAATATAGACCTTCCTCGTTCTGTGCAATCAAGTAGGTCCCGTGCATTTGACCGATGGGATCTAATCTTGGAAAAGCAGGCAGCTTAGGCGCGTCGCTATCCTGATTGGAAGGCAGCAAATCCATGAAAGCTTCGTTCGTACGGCGCTGCTGCTGAATCGAAACCTGTCTCGGGTTGGCCGCAGGAGGCGAATACGTGTTATTCGATGGTATTGAAGAACGAGTAGAGTAGGATGACCCCGTACTAGGCGAACTCTTCGGAATCTGGGCAGAAGGCGACCAGGATTTAGGCTCTGCCATCCTTGCCGCCGGCTCAAAGTCCGGCTTCTGCTCCGGTTTGTAGGATGTAAAGCTTTCCTTGATTTGAACCCGTAAAGCATCCGGTTCTTCCGAGATCTCCGGTGCTTTCGCAGCGATAGATGGCGTTCCTGTTACGGGTTCAATCGTACGCGTAAGGTCAAGCTGCTCCTGTACATAAGCCCCTTTCGGAGCTGACGGCTTAGTCCCCGTCGGTATCAAGACTTGCCGGCCAAACAACCGTTTAATCTCCGACTCAATCAACGCTGTCAGTTCCGCTTCCTTGCTGAAGCGGACTTCAAGCTTGGATGGATGCACGTTCACATCCACCAGAGAAGGGTCCATCCCGATTTGCAGCACGGCAACCGGGAAGCGGTTGATCGGCAGCAGGGTATGGTATCCCTGCAGCAGAGCTTGATTCAACGCGAAATTGCGGACGTATCTGCCATTGACAATGGTCGAGATGCCGCCACGGTTCGCGCGCGTCATTTCGGGCTTCGCCACGAAGCCCGAGATGGTGTAATCCAAGCTGTCCACTTGGATAGGCAGCATTTGCTTGCCGATGGCCGTGCCATAGATACCGGCTATTACCTGCAGCAAGTCGCCGTTGCCCAGCGTTTGCAGCAGCATGTTGCCGTTATGCTTGAGCGAAAAGGCAATGCCGGGGTGAGCCAGAGCTAGCCGGTACATATAATCCGAGATATGCCCCAGCTCTGTTTGGATTGTTTTCATGTATTTGAGACGCGCCGGCGTGTTATAAAACAAATCCCTTACCGTCACTTCGGTCCCCCGTGAAGCCGCTGTTTCTTCAACGGTGCGGATCGTGCCGCCTTCGATGGAGATTTTCCGTCCAAGACCGTCATTAGATGAGCTTGTGACACACTCCAGGCGGGATACCGACGCTATACTTGGCAGCGCCTCGCCGCGAAAGCCCAAAGTGCGGATAGAAAACAAGTCTTTGCTCGTCGCAATTTTACTTGTTGCATGCCGCTGGAAAGCTAATTCACAATCCTCCAGCGCCATTCCGGTCCCGTTATCGGCTACGCGAATCAACTGCAGTCCGCCTTCTTCGATGGTCACGTCAATCCGCGTGCTTTCTGCATCGACCGAGTTCTCAACAAGCTCTTTGACCACGGAGGAAGGGCGCTCCACCACTTCCCCTGCAGCAATCTGGTTCGCGATATGCTCGCTTAAAAGCTGGATTTTACCCATATTGCCTAGTTCCCCTTTACAGCGCGGATGGAAACATTTTCTCCCTGATCATTCACTTGCAGCTGCGGGAAATATTGGGCGAACAGGTCTACATTGACGTAGCTCGTTCCATCCTCAATAATCAGCTTGTCTGCTTCAACCGGAATAGCGTGAGTTCCTTTGCTGTCGGAAATGTCGACCGTACGATTCGCGTCATTCCATGTAATTGTTGCCCCGACTAGTGCCGCTAACCCGCGGGAAGTCGCATAAAATTTACCATTTTCATGGAAGCTGCCAAATCCACTACCGACTTCAACACCGTTGTACTTCACGGTGTGCTTGGAAATTTCAACTTGCACATCAGGGATGCCTGCCGTATGCAAGGCGGTAATCAATTGCGCTGCCGGGCCGTCGACTTTAATGTCAGGCATGATCCCGACTTTATTCACTTTGCGCTTGTTCGGCGTTAAATACTCTTCAATCGTCACTTTCAACGCACTTTTGTTATCCAATTGATACAGCTGTTGGACGCTGCCTTTCCCGTATGTCTGCATGCCGATTACTTTGGCAACGTTATAATCCTGCAATGCGCCTGAGAGTACTTCCGATGCGCTCGCGCTATTTTCATTTGCCAAAATATAGACAGGAATGGGTAAAGTAGTCCCGCCTTGTATGAGCACAGGATCATCAGTCCCATTTCGGTCTCTCGTATGAATGAGCACTCCGTCTTTAACAAAATGCTTCGCAATGTTCTGCGCCGTATCCAAAAGACCGCCAGGGTTATTGCGCAAATCTATAATCAGCGATTTCAAACCATTTGCTTGCAAAGCGGCAAGCTGGGCATCGAAATCTTCATCCGCATCACTGGAAAAATCGGTAATTTGAATGTACCCAACCCCATTGCTAAAGCTCTTGCTGTACACTTCAGGCACGTTAACCCCATTGCGCGTGATTTCGACGGTCAATTCCTTGCCTCCGCGCTCAACCGTAACCTTAACTTTCGTGCCTGCCACGCCGATGATTTTGTTGCGCACTTCGTCAATCGAGGTCGTTGAAGCGGGAACGCCATCAACAGCACGAACATAGTCATCCCGCTGCAAGCCTGCGATCTCGGCAGGCGAGCCGGCGAACACTTCCGATAAATACACGCCTTGATCATCAAGTCCGATACGGGCACCCATACCGACATAATTATTCTCTAAAGAGCTGGTGAACTGGCTGTATTCCTCTTGGCTAAAGAACACCGTATAAGGATCTTTCAGCCCTTCGATCATTTGTTTAATGCTTTGACCGGCCAGCGATTCTTCCGTTACTCCGCTAACATGCAGTTTTCCAATGATTTCTCTGACTTGCATGGTTTGCAAATCTTCTTTCGCGAATGCGGCATTTACAGGCATTGCCAACATAAGAGCAGACGCGAGCGCTAGCGTGACTTTCATTGCTTTCAATTTCGGCTTGTTTTTCATATGCGCCTCTCCTTGGGGGATTATTATGAAAATTATTGCAGCTTTTGTTTCCATTCGTAAACTAAATTGAGCGCTTGAAGCGGCGTCATATTGATTAAGTCAATGCCCTTCAGCTGGTCGAGCACCTGCTGGGATTTGGCGTCCGGCTTCTTCTTGCCGGACGCTGCCGCCGTGCCCTCCTCCTCGAAGAGGGACAGCTGCTGAATCGGGGCGGGCGCAGGAGCAGGAACCGCCACAGTCGCTGCGGCGACCTGCGCGGCGCCCGCCGCCCGCTCTTCAAAGCCATTCAGCAGCTCATACGAGCGCTGAATGATCGCATCCGGCAGCCCGGCGATTTCGGCACAATAGATGCCGTAACTCGTACTGGCTGCCCCGGGGATGAGCTTGCGCAGGAAGGTCACCTGCCTGCCGCTCTCTTTGACCGCCATGCAGTGATTGCGCAAATGGCGGAGGCTTTCTTCCAAGTGCGCGAGCTCATGGAAGTGGGTCGACACGAGCGTCTTGCAGCCGATACGGTCATGCAAAAACTCGATGACGGCCTGCGCGATCGCCATGCCTTCTCCCGTTGACGTGCCGCGGCCGAGCTCATCGATGATGACAAGACTCTTGCTCGTCGCCTTCTCGGTCATCACTTGGATGTCCATCATCTCGACCATGAACGTACTCTGCCCGCCGATCAAGTCATCGGCCGCGCCGATCCGCGTGAAGATCCGGTCCGTGACCGGAATGCGCGCGGACCGGGCCGGCACGAAGCAGCCGATCTGCGCCATCAGGCAGATCACGGCAACCTGCCGCATATACGTGCTCTTACCGGCCATGTTCGGACCGGTAATGAGCAGAATGCGGCCCTGCTCTCCTTCCAGGCGCGTATCGTTCGCGATGAACGAGCCGTCTTGTATGACCGCCTCCACCACGGGGTGGCGGCCTTCTTCAATGTGGAGATCGAAGCCTTCGCCGATCTCCGGTTTGCGGAAGTGCTGCGCCGCACTGACGGCGGCCAACGATTGATACACGTCGGCGGTCGCGATCACTTCCGCCAGCTTCTGCAATCTGGAGATATGCTGGGAAATCCGGTCGCGAAGCTCCGTGAACAGCTCATACTCCAGATCGATCATTTTATCCTGCGCTTCCAGAATGAGCGCTTCTTTCTCTTTCAACTCTGGGGTAACGTAGCGTTCGGCATTCGCCAGAGTCTGTTTCCGCTCATATCGGCCTTCCTGCAGCGCCGACATATTCGCTTTGGTTACCTCAATAAAGTAACCGAACACTTTGTTATAGCCGATCTTGAGCGACTTGATGCCTGTCGCTTCCCGCTCCTGGCGTTCCAGTTCGGCGATCCACTGTTTCCCGTTCGTGCTTGCCTCGCGCAGTTGATCCAGATAAGGCTGATAGCCTTCGCGAATCATCCCGCCATCCCGGATCGAGACCGGAGGCTCGTCCACAATTGCGTTACCTATCCAGGACATGACGTCATCGCAGACGTCCATATTCTCGACCAGCTTGCGGAGTGTTTCGGAACCGGATTGTGCGCATACTTCTTGCAGCAGCGGAACTTGCTGCAAAGAGTGCTTCAGTGCAACCATATCGCGGGCATTCGCATTGCCATAGGAAATCCGCGCGACGAGCCGCTCCAAATCGTAAACTTCCTTCAATGCTTGCTTCACATCATCACGTACGATGAGCTGATTGTAGAGCAAGTTAACAGCTTCCAGCCGCTCTTCGATGCGCGTCACGCTCATGAGCGGCTTCTCGATCCAGCGGCGCAGCATACGTGCGCCCATCGCCGTTACCGTTTTATCGAGGAGCCAGAGCAAGGAACCTTTTTTCGCCCGCTCGCGGACCGTCTCTACTAATTCAAGATTTCTGCGCGTAAATGGATCCATCGTCATGAACTGATCGGGTTCGTAAACCCTAATGTGCTTCACGTGGGTGAGCGCGCGTTTTTGCGTTTCTTTCAAATACGCCAGCAGCAAGGCCACACCATTTCGATTCAGCGGGGATAAGCCGGTAAGTGCGGCGTCTTCTGCGAAATGCTCGTCGAGCAAATTCTCGTCTGACAGCGTCCACTCGGTTAATACCGTGCTGCGTCCCCAAGTTACCCCGGATTCGCGAATTGTCGTTAAAAGCGCCGCATCCGTAATAATTTCGGAAGGGTTATACACATTAAGCTCATCCACAACAAGCTCCCAGGATGGCGCTAATTTCGTCGTATACAGCTCGCCTGTTGAAATATCGCATGCTGTAAAGGCATAGCCTTCTACACGGGACACCAATGACACAATGTAGTTATTGCTTGATTCGCCAAGCAGCTTGCTGTCCATGACGGTTCCGGGCGTCACAATCCGTACGATCTCACGGCGGACAACACCTTTGGCCTCGGCCGGATCTTCGACCTGCTCGCAAATGGCAACTTTGTAGCCTTTCTCGATTAATCGAGACATATAGTTCTCTGCCGAGTGGTGCGGCACGCCGCACATCGGGATTTTCTCGTCTGCTCCGCCTTCTCTTCCGGTTAACGTTATTTCCAGCTCGCGGGAAGCATTGATGGCATCTTCAAAAAACATCTCATAGAAATCACCCAGACGAAAAAACAAAAAAGCATCCGGGACTTGCGCCTTCACGGCCAAGTATTGCTGAATCATCGGCGTATATTGGGCCACCTTGCGTTCCTCCAACCAATCACTTATTCAATCTAACGCTATGAAACTATGTACTTCATTTTCATAGACATACATGCGTATTCATCCAAGGCAGCAGCCGCTAAAGGCCCTTCTCGTCCCAAACACCCTGCCACTTAGACAGCATGCGCGCGGACCTGCGAGCCTTCAGCGATTGCCAATCTTTCATTTTCATATAGATACTCTATTATAACATGATTCCTTCTTCAATTGCTTCTTTACGGTTGTACGGGGCAATTTTCCATGCTTTGCGAATGTCGTCTCTTTCGTTCCATGGTTCCATGGATGCCATTCTTGCCCGGAACCGGTCCAAAACGGCAGCGTGCACCTCATATCCTTTCAACTGCTCAATATCTTGCCAAAGCCTGGCAACCACCCTCTGGAGCCGCTGCTTATCCCCGCGATAATACGCTGCCTCGATCTCCGGGTCCTGCAGCGGCTGCCTTGTAAGGAGCCAGTAATTATCGGCAATGAGCGCGGCAAGCGCGAAGACGCCGCGCGTGATCAGAGGCGATTGCATCCAGCTCGGCAGGGTGCGGTACTCGAAGCCTCCGTGCGACTTCTTGCGAAAGTCGCCGAGAAAACCGTACCGCGGCCGGCGCTGACGCGTTGTATCGCCTTCGATCAAGATCAATGGCAGCGCGAGGTAGTTATCGAGCGCGCGCAGGAGATGAACGCTCAGCCAGCAGCGGCTGAAGTGAATATGTCCGCCGAGGGGATAGCCTCCCACCGGCATGCCGCCCGAGAGCCATGCCAGGCTCTCGTCCGTGATGGAACGCGCGGCAATCTGCATCGCAGACTGCAGGTTCTTCACCAGCTCGCGCGGGTCTGTGCTTGGCTGCGGGCGCAGCTCCGCCAGCGGCAGTATCAGGCGATGTCCGCTAAGCACGATCGCGTCGCAGGCAACTTCGCCCACTCTGGTCAGAAAGCGGTCAGCGAAGACGACTTGGCCTTGCGGACTCAGCAGCAGAAACTCAGGATCGGTCCCTAACATCACCCGCTCCTTGCGGCGCACCTCCTTGGCGAGTGCAAACTCATACCGGTCAATAGCTTGGGCGAACAGCTGCGTTAGCTTTGCATTCAACTTCGGTACAGGATCTACATCCAGTACAAGTGTATGCCCGGTTGCCAGCACGCCGATGGTGACAAGACCGTAATCCAGCCCAAGCGCATAAATGGCTTTCACCGCCTCACGGCTTGCTCTGCGCACATGAAAGCCGGCCCGCTCCGGCGACACCTCGATATAAGCGGAATTCCCGTTTGCTTGCCGCTGATCGAGCAGAGCCCGCTCGGACAGCAGCAGCGTTTCTTTTTTTTCATATACAATAAGTGTCTGTAAATGAAAGACGGCAACCTTATACTTGTGTGTAAACGTCAACCGCTCATCCTTCACTTGACCGCGCTTCTTAAGCGATAGAGGGGTCTTCAAGCCATGCAGCGCAAGCCGTTCATCTCGCACCGCGCCTGCCTTGGCCCTCAGAATCGCTTTAATGGGCTGCAGCGCCTGTTTCTCGGGCCATTCATCATGAGCGGCCCCCCAGTGAATAACGATGCGGCCGCCCCAATCCTTTGGAAGTGCGGTTCCGCTAGGAATTTGAATGAGTCCCGCCAGCTCCAGCGCTTCTTTCTCCTGTGCGTGCAGCAAAAATGATTCCATTCGCTTTGCCCCTTCTCGTTTCTCCTGCCTTTCCTACGATGCCTGTATGTGGTTTGGTTTACTGCCCAAATATGTCCAGAAAACAAAAAAGAGGGCAAATGCCCTCTGCCGAACCTGGAACGCCAGCATACACTGGCGTATAAGGTTCATTAACCTAAATCATCCTCAAGAAGTTCGGCATCGAGATCCTCGAAATCTCCGTCGCCGCTATCATCGAAGTCCACATGTTTGTCGTCGAAGTCTCCTGGACCGTACGGGCTGACAATGACAAACACTTTCGTTTCCGCAATGAGTTCGACTTGGAACTCGCGCTCCACCCGAATGACCACGCTGTCGCCGCTTGAAGCGATACTGGCTTCTACGCAGTTTGGCTCTTGCGTTGCGACAGCAGATACTTCAGCTGTCGTCGGCTTATGTTTTTTGTCCAAGTAGCTTAGTCCAACGACTTCTACGTACGAAACGGTTTCTTTTGCAACGTCTGTTTTCGTGTTGCGATCGTAAGAATACCAGATGTTGATATCGTAAGTACCAACTACCTCTACGCCCTCTCCGGATTGGATCGCCTCGAATTGGTTATTAATAATCCAAGCGCCCAATATACTGGTCGGAGAAAAGGGCGGCGTCACGGTATGACTTACATGTGAAAATTTGCGACCTTTACCGCAGACAGCTTTAGTAATGATCTCTCTGCTTTGCAAATCTTTATCTAATGACATCCTTTCAACCTCCTCCATACAATCATTCATTACAAGTGTATGCAGGACATTAGTCTAGAGTGACAATTATTTTATATTATTTTTACTTGTTAAACATAGTTATATCTTTAAGAGTCAACCCGCCTCCGGGCGGTGTTTTTTTTGTTTTTTGGCAATGGCTAAATAGTGCGTCAGCTCCCGGTTAAGCTGCAAAATCGCCGATCGGACCTCGAATTCTTCGCGGCTTTCCGGCAGCGGCATCCTTTTATAACGGGCATCCAGCTCTTGCAATTCTTTCTCGGCTACCCCTGTATAGTAGTCTTCCTTTACAGTTTGGCTAATATCTTCAAGGATCTTTGCGAGCAGCTCTCCCTGCGGCAAAGTCTGATATACATGGGCCACCAGGACGATCATCCGGTGAATCGATTCCAACTGCTCGCCTCTCATAAAGAAATAAACCCGCCAGTACGAATCGCCTCCGAAAATAAGCGTATTGTCCAGCGCCCTTTTGGCCTGCCTGGCCCCCTGATCGATCTCTTCGCTGACCTCCAAAAGCTCTTTACCGTCCCAAATAACGGAGTTATCCCGCAGATGCTTGGCCATATTTACAAATATACTCGAAAATAAATCCTCTACTCTCTTTTTATGCGCTACCATCGCTTTATCTGCCTTGGGCATGTAAGCAATATTGATCAGCGTCGCCGTTCCTAAGCCGATTAAAAGCAGCAGCATTTCGTTCACAACCGATGTCCAGCCGGCATCCTCGTAAGCGAACAAATGCAGCATGACGACAGCTCCCGTAACTGTGCCCTCCGAAATCCGCAGACGGTGCAGCAGTGGAAACACAAGGAGCACGAAGAGCACGATAACCCACACATGAAAACCGAATAGCTTAAACAACAAGGTCCCCATAAGAAGTGCGAGCATAGATGCAGCTATGCGGTGAAGCGCGCTTTGAATTCCTTTTTTCTTTGTCACCTCGATGCCGAGAATAGCGAGCAGCCCTGCAGCGGCTGGCGTTTTGACCCCGAATGCATGCGCGAGGTACATCGCTATACCGACGGCAAGGGCGGTTTTGAGCACGCGAAAGCCCATAGCGTTTCACCTCTTTATTGGTTGTACTATGGGCTCATTATTTCATTTTGATTACAAAGTGGCAAGCTTTACCGGTGTTTTGTCAATCTTTTTTCTAAATTGGAAACGATCTGGTACATGAAAGTCGCAACAATCGCAATGACGAACAAGGTGGAAATGACGAGCGTAAAATTAAACACTTGAAAGCCGTATATAATTAAATACCCGAGACCCATTTGCGAGACTAGAAACTCCCCTACAATGACGCCGACCCACGCTAAGCCTACGTTCACTTTCAAGGTGGACACAATAGCCGGAAACGATGCGGGCAGGATAACTTTTTGGAATACTTTCCTCTTCGTCCCTCCGAATAAGGAAACGACCTTCACATAATTGTGATCAACCTCTTTGAAGCTGCCATATACGACTAACGTTGTAATAATCACCGTAATAGAAAGGGTAGTCGCGATAATTGAGAGCAATCCGGGGCCTAATCCTACGATAAAAAGCGGACCCAGCGCGACCTTCGGCATACTGTTGATGACGACGATATACGGGTCGAGTACTCTGGAAAGAAACGGCGACCACCAGATCACGACGGCCAAGGCTGTGCCGAATAACGTGCCGAGTGCAAAGCCGATGATCGTTTCCACGACCGTAACGCCGACATGAGGCAGCAGGCTCCCGTCCAGCAGTTTATCCCAGAGCAGCTTAAATACTTTTGTCGGATAGCTAAAAAGGAGCACGTCGATCCATTTTAAACGGGCCGCCATTTCCCACAAGGCAAAAAACAAGACGAGAATGGCAAGTTGAACGAGCCTTACCTGTTTCGTTTCCTTCTTTCTGGCATGGGTATATTGCCTGTGAACTTGTTTGATAAGCAAATCTTCAACAGCTATAGGTTGAGCCGGTTGGCTTTGTTTTTCTTTCATGCGTCATGCCCTCCAAACTCCTGCCAAATCAATCGGAAGAGCGTATGGAATCCAGGCAGCTCCCGTGCTTCGAAAGGCACAGCTTTCCGGATTTCTTCCGGAATAATAAATTGTTGGCGAATTCGTCCCGGATTAGGATCCAGCACGATAATACGATCACTCATCGCGATAGCCTCTGAAATATCATGCGTCACAAGGAGCGCCGTTTTCCCCTTGGCTTGCAGCGTCTCTACGACCAAATCCTCCAATTGAAGTTTGGTTTGGTAATCCAACGCAGAGAACGGCTCATCCAGCAAAAGCAGCTCGGGCTCCATAGCCAGCGTGCGGACCAAAGCTACCCGTTGGCGCATCCCTCCAGAAAGCTGTGAAGGATAGTAATCCTTGAAGCTGTACAGCCCCATCTCCTCCAGCAAGCTTAGTACGCCTTGTTTGTTTTCTTTCGTTAACTTCCTAGCAATCTCTAGCCCGATACAAGCATTATCTTCGATTGTCCGCCAAGGGAACAGATAGTCCTGCTGCAGCATATAACCGACCCTTGTGGACGGACCGTTCACGGGCTTTCCCGCGACAGCCACCGTGCCTGCCGTTGGCTGAATGAGGCCGGCGATGATCGACAAGAGGGTCGTCTTCCCGCAGCCGCTTGGGCCAATGAGACTTACGAACTCACCGCGCGCAACGGCCAAATCGATCCCCTGCACAGCGAGTGTCGCCCTCTCCTCGGTCACGTAGACTTGCGTCACGTCTTTAACCGTAACAGCTGTTTCCATGTTTGCACTCCCCTCTCGTCTCATCTCTGCCCACGCCAGTTAACTCTTAAGGTTGTTTTACGGTTGTTTTTGCTTTTTCCGCGTACGTATTGTTCACCAGCGTTTTCCACACTACTTTCTGTTTCAGCTCTCCTGCGGAAGTCATCACATCCAGCAAATTGTTCCATTCCTGCTCATCGACGATCCCGTCTGTCGCAAAAGAGCCTTGATCCTTATAGCGTTTAACAACGCTTTTTACAATCTCTACATCGATATCTTTAAAATACGGCAGCACGGCGTTCGTGATATCATCCACGCTTTTCGCGGCAACCCACAGCTGTGCGCGTTGGATCGCATTCGTAAACTTCTGAACCGTATCCGGGTTTTGCTTCATGAAGCTTTGTTTAGTCATGAATACCGTGTAAGGCAAATGTCCGCTCTCTACGCCGAAGGAAGCGAGCACAAAGCCCTTACCTTCTTTCTCGACGATCGACGCTTGCGGTTCGAAAAGCTGAACATATTCCCCGGTTCCTGACGAATACGCCGTCGCGATATTGGCGAACTCAATATTTTGAATGAGCTGGAGATCTTTCTGCGGATCAATATTGTGTTTCTTGAGCGTGAACTCTCCGGCCATTTGCGGCATTCCGCCTTTTCTTTGACCGAGGAAAACAGAGCCTTTGAGTGAATTCCAATCAAATGAATCCACTTTCTTGCGGGCCACCAGGAAGGTGCCATCCGTTTGCGTTAATTGCGCAAAATTAATGACCGGATCATCCGAGCCCTGCTGCGACACATAAATCGACGTTTCCGAGCCGACTAACGCCACATCGATGGCATTCGAGAGTAGGGCCGTCATCGTTTTATCGCCGCCGGGTGTTGTCGTAAGCTCTACATCAAGGCCCTCATCCTTGAAAAAGCCTTGCGACAGCGCTACATACTGCGGTGCGTAAAATAAGGATCGCGTCACTTCACCAATGCGAACCTTGGTTGTTTCCGTGCTTTTCGATCCACAAGCCGAAACGATGCTGCTGAGCAGCAGGACAGCGGATAAAGCAACTCCCCATCTTTTCCGAATCTTCATACAACGTCCCTCCGATAAAAGTAGTAGTTTATCCTATGCAGGAGCCCAGAAGACGGTTAACGGCAACCTTGCTGAAAAGCGGTTACAGCACAAAAAAACAGCACCCCTTGGCAGTGAACACTGCCGAAGGATGCTGTTTTAACCTATTTAAATACCGTACACCGACTTATACTTTTCTTCCAAATACTGCACTAAGTAATCCGGATTCAACTCTTCTCCCGTCACCTCGCGAATAATCTCATTCGGCGTCAGAAGCTTGCCATGCTTATACACTTTGTCTGTCAGCCATTCCTTAATCGGCGCCAGATTGCCCTCAGCAATCAAGCTATCGAATGCCGGAAGCTCCTGACGAAGCGTTTGGGTAAACTGCGCAGCGTACATATTGCCGAGCGCATAGGATGGGAAGTAGCCGAACGACCCGCCGGACCAATGCACGTCCTGCAGCACGCCCTCGCCATCATTCGCCGGGGTTACCCCCAAATACTCTTCGTATTTGGCATTCCAAGCTTGCGGCAGATCGGCCACAGCGATTGTGCCGTTAAAGAGCCCTTTTTCCAGCTCGTAACGAATCATGATATGTAGGTTGTACGTCAGCTCATCTGCCTCAATGCGGATCAACGACGGCTCGATGTGATTAATCGCCTTATAGAAGGTGTCGACGTCTACATTGTCTATTTGCGGCGAGAACGTCGTTTGGAGTTCGCCATAATATCTGTCCCAGAACGATTTACTGCGCCCGATCACATTTTCCCAGAAGCGGGACTGCGACTCGTGAATGCCCATCGACGTGCCTGTGCACAGGTTGGTGCCTACCAAATCTTTCGAAATATTTTGCTCATACAGCGCGTGTCCGCCTTCGTGAATCGTTCCAAATAACGCGGATGTGATGTCATTCAGCAAATAACGCGTCGTAATCCGCACATCCCCTGGATTGAGCGCCGTAGCGAAAGGATGCACCGTTTCATCGAGTCTACCGGCCTCAAAGTCATACTGCATTTGTTTCAAAATCGACAGAGAAAATTGTTTCTGCTTGCTAATCTCAAATTGCTGATCCAAAAACGAGCGATCCGGTTGGTTCGGCGACGCTTGGATTCGCTGCAGCAAAGGAACGGCTTTTTCGCGCAATGCTCCGAATACCTCATCTAATTTCTCAACGGTCATCCCCGGCTCATACATATCGAGCAGCGTGTTATATTTATGGCCTTCATACCCCCATAGTTCAATAAACTCTTGGGTTGCCGCCACAATTTTCTCCAAGTACGGCTGGAACGAAGCCCAATCGGAATTATGCTTGGCATCTTCCCAGGCGGACTCTGATTGAGACGTAAGCACGACATACGCTTGATACTTCTCTGCCGGTATCTTTTTTGAGCGATCGTATTCTTTTTTACATTCCAGGACCATTTTCTTGGAAATGGCATCAAGCTGTTCCAGCTCGGCAGGCTGTGTGAAAAACGCGAGATAACCGCCCATTTCATCGGAAGTGGACATTCGGAATACTTCAGTGGAGAGTTCTCCGACGACTTCGGAGCGTGTTTCAATCCCTTTTTTCGGAGCGCCGGTGCGCATATCCCAATAAATTAAGGCGATGGCCTCCTCGTACTGCTTCATTTTACGAACATATGCCTTGAACGATTCCAGCTTAGCTGGGGCTGTTTGCACACTCATGCTCTAATCTCCTTCCAAAAGTTTCTGATTTCATCATACTTCGTCCCCTACTTAGAATCAAATTTATGCAGTCTTATGGTAAAATAAACATTCAAGGGAGATGACATATATGAATATCACGTTTACTGAGTCAGCGATCGAGCGACTAACCCCGTATATAGGCCAGGGTGAAGCCCTGCTAAAGCTTGTTTTTGATACAGAAGGCTGCGGCTGTTCCGTTAACGGCGTACCTACGCTATGGCTTGTTTCCGAGGCGGATAGAAACGATATAACGGCTGAAACTAACGTTTTCAAGCTCATTTTCAAAGATAAGGACGAGATTTTTTTTGAAGATTGTATGAAAATTGACTTTTCCGATGGAACGAAATCCTTTATACTGAAGAGCAATAATCAAATTTATAACGCGGGTATGAGCTTAGTCGACAAGAGATAATGTCTGCAAAATAGATAGACAAGCAGCACTTCAACCTACCTGGAGGGATACTATGACTTTGATCAGCGAAATTTTGAATTACAATGAGGAATTTGTTGCAAAAGAGGATTACAAGGAATTTTTGACCACGAAATTTCCGGACAAAAAAATGGTTGTCCTCACATGTATGGATACACGGTTAGTCGAACTGCTGCCGAAAGCAATGAATTTGCATAACGGCGATGCCAAAATTATCAAAAATGCAGGAGCCATTGTCTCCCATCCATTTGGAAGTATTATGCGGAGCATCATCGTTGCTGTCTATCAGCTTGATGCAGATGAAGTGTTCGTCATCGGCCATTATGACTGCGGGATGACGGGCTTGAATTCAGACAGTGTCATTGCGAATGCCAAAAAACGCGGCATTTCCGACGATGTCATTGCGACGCTCGGACATTCCGGCATCAATTTGAACAGTTGGTTAACGGGCTTTGACCATGTCAAAGAGGGCATCGAGAAAAGCGTCAACATCATTCGGAACCATCCACTGCTTCCCAAAAATTTGCCGGTCCACGGACTCATCATTGACCCCCAAACCGGTCGGCTTGATTTAATTGAAGATGGCTACCAAGCCATCGAATAACGATAAGAAGAACCTCGCGGCAATGTCCGTGAGGTTCTCTGTTTTTATATCGTTTCTTTAATCGTCAGTTTCTCTCTGGCATCTGTCCGCGGCCGCCCGGCCGGAACTTGCTCGGGGTAGCCGATGTGCAGCAAGCCGACAATTTTCTCACCTGGCTGAACGCCTGCCGCTTCGCGGAAGCTCGGGTTGTGAATAAACGGATTCGTTTTCCAAACTACGCCAATCCCAACTTCCCACGCCGCTAGCTGAAAGTTCTGGATCAAGCAGCTGACGCATGCATAATCCTCTTCCCACTGCTTCTGCCTGGGATCTTCTTTCATCACGACGATCAGGTGTGCCGGGATTTGCATGAAGTAGTCCAGTTTCTGCTGGGCGAGTCTTTCTTTTTCTTCTGCGGTATAGGTGCGAATCATTGCCTCAGCAAGCGGCTTACGGGCATCTCCTTTATATAGAATGAAACGCCACGGCTCCCTTAGACCGTGCGTTGGCGCCCACACTGCCACGTTGAGCAGGTCGGTGATTAGATCTGTATCGATGGGATCGGTTCTAAATGCCCGGATAGAACGTCTGTCTTTAATTAGTTCGCTTAATGCTCGTATGCTTTGAATCTGTAAAGTGCTCATGGCTCCGCTGCCTCCAGTTGGATAGATGATAGCTGATAGCTGATTGCTAGTGCTAATCAATGGCTTGACTCTGCACATTTCATCGGTCCTTATACGATAATGAGAATCATTTTCATTTATATTGTTGCAAATGGATGCCTCATTGTCAATACGTTTATGGAACTTACTCCCATTTGGCGTACTTTGTGCTGCCACTTTAAGCAAAAAAAAGCCTATCCCCAAAGGGACAGGCACCTTCATTACTTTTTCAAATCCAACGTTTTAATGAATCGTCTGGCATCGCCATTAGGTGTTGCAACAACCTCATACATGTTAATTTTCACATCCGAGTTTATTTGCTCGGACTTAATTGTACCGAAATCAATAAACTGTATGCCGGACATAATCTTCTGCTGTCCTGTGAAGCTCATGGACTTCGTGCTAAGCTGACGGCCTTCGGCATCGACAACTTCGAACTCGAGCGTTGAGAAGTTGGCGTCTGTAATGACCTGCTCTTGACGTTGTACATCTAAATCCAGCCGCAGACGATATACGTATGAGGAATCTTTATTATACGTAGGGCTGACTGTGGATTCTTTAATATCGATGCTGAATGGATACAAGGATACTGCACCTGTCGTTGGAATGGACTGAACTGCCGTTTTGTAAGAACCGACTGCCAATCGATTCGCATCGTAGAGGTTCAGCGCAAGCTTATTACCCGTTTCTGTACCAGGCAGCAAGTAGGAGTAATTCATCACATAGCTGGTGTTCGGCGCAATCGTCTTCGCGACCGTGGACTGGCGCGCACCTGAGTATGTGTAACCTTTATCGCTGGTCAGATCCGTTTGGAAATCAGGAATCGTCAGAGAAGTCGTTCCTTTATTCGTCAGCTTATATTTAGCCACTATTGTTTTGAAGCCAAAATCTTCACTTTCACTCATCCCGATCTCTACGAGGGATACATCAATGTTCGAGTCAATGAGATTATTCGAGCTAAGCTTAAACGGCGTGCCGATCTGATAATCTTCCGCAGCCGCATACGAGGAAACTTCCCCTCCGTTGCCGGCTCCTGCCAGCGTTGTGATGGAAACAGGCAGCGAAGCGGTTTTGTTGTTAGCGGTGTTTGCTGTATCCACATTGCCCGTACTACCGCTACCACTACTGCTATTGGTACTGCTATTTCCACTGCCAGTGCCTGCGGTGGTACCCGTATTTGTCTGTGTGTTGGCATTCGACGCAGCTTGTTTTTCCGAGACGACGAGCTGCAGAGCGTCCGTATTCAGACCCGCAGGCAAAATACCAGAGAAACGGAACGTTGTCGACTCGTTCGGCGATAAGTAGGACGTGCGAACTGCATTGTCTGTAGACGTGACAGCCACACTGCTGCGAAGCGCTTGAAACGCAGCGGACAAGTTAGGGATCGTCACGATGCCATCGCTTTTGTTCGTTAACGTCACATTGGCTTGCAGGTGCAGCCCATCGGATTGCTTGCTTGCCGCGGCCCACGTCGTCGTGATTTCAAGGCCGCTTAAATCCTCGTTCGGATACGGCGTGTTCTCACCGATTTTACCGACTACGAACGATTTCGCGACATTTAAAGCGCCCAACACGGTTGTTTTCACTTTGCCTTTCGGTGAGAACAGCAAGGATAACCCATTTGGCTCAAGGGATGCTGGAACAGCTGTTTGAATCGTCGTTTTAACCGGCTGCTGCGGCAGCAAGGTTTGCCCGCTTCCAGAAATAAACTGCGAACCATATGTTAACCCTTTTGAATCCTGGAGATTAAGCTCTAGAGAATCCGGCAGTTTTAGAGTCAAATTGCTTAAGTTTTCCAATATCATGTCCGTATAAACCAACCATGCTCCATCTTTGTAGACCTTATAGCTATTGCCCAGTTGAGCTGTAAGAACTGCATCATTGGCGTAAGTCGAGTCTAACTCCTGCAAGTTGATAACAGCTTGCTGCAGCACAGTTTGCCCGGCTTCCTCCATGGCGGCTTCCACCGACAAAGCGCCTATGTCGCGCATCGCATTGTAGTTCCACTGGAAAATATCGACTTTTAATTGCCCAGGTGTCAGATTCGCCGGAATTTCAGAAGTAAATTTGAATGTGCCGGTTTCCCCCGCTTTCACGCGTCCGGCCACCTTTTCGCTCAGTTTCGCAGTATAAGATACGCCATTCGTATCGATAACCTTGACACCATAATTGTTAAAATCCACGGGAGATGAGCTGTTGTTATTCAGCCCCAGGGAAAAGCGCAGTGACCCGTCCTCGGCACCTGCGGATAAGGCAACCTTGTCTAGCGTAAAGTAGACGGAGTCGCTAAGGAACACGCCTTCCTTCCCGGCAAAAGCCGATGTGGCCAGAGGCAGCGTCAGGAAGCTTGCTGCAGTAAGCATAAGTGCTGAGCGGCTGAGCAAGCGTTTCATTTTTCGTTGTTGCTTCACAAGTAGTCCTCCTCTAAGTTCATCAATCAGATCGTAAGGCGTCAATCGGACGCAATTTGGAAGCTTTGTTGGCAGGATATAAACCGAAAATAACACCGACCAAAACAGAAAATAAGAAAGCGTACAAGCTGATATCAAAGGATAGGCTTGTCGTTTGTTTCGGGCTGAAATATGGCAGCGCATAGGATAAACCGATTCCAAGCGCGAGACCGATAAGTCCGCCCAGCCCGCTAATAACAACAGCTTCTACAAGAAATTGGAGCAAGATATTGCGCCTTTTGGCACCGATCGATTTGCGGATCCCAATTTCGCGCGTACGTTCACTTACCGTAACCAACATAATGTTCATAATCCCGATCCCGCCAACGAGCAAGGAAATGAGCGCTACGGCTACTAATTGATTCGTAAGCGTGTTCGTTGCTTCGGTCCGTGCCTTAAGCAGCTCATCCTGATTCGTTAATACGAAGCCTGAATCGCTTTTGAATTTATAAGTCAGATATTGCTTCATCGTTTCTTGAGCCGTGTAGATATCTTCCTTCGTTGGAGCCTCTACATAGGTCGTACGAATTTGCCCCAGTTTAAACACGCGTCTTGCAGATTCCAGAGGAACAATGACAGAGCTGTCTACAGAGGCGCCTCCGATGTTGGAGCCTTTCGCCTGAAGGGTGCCGATGACGCTAAAAACAGCGCCGTCAATATTGATTTCTTCTCCGACGGGGTCAAGCGTGCCAAAGTATGTCTTCGCCACTTCACTCCCCAGAATCGCTACATTCGAACGAAATTCCAGATCGGTCGGCGAAAGATTGCGCCCCTTATCGATCTTCGCTTTAATAATGTCTAAATAACGGTCATTCGTTCCAAGCACGTTGTACTTCTCTTGCGTACGGTCATACTTAATATTGGAGCCGTTCTTCGTCATCGTCGGGGCAATGGATTTGAATTCCGGGAAATTCTCGAAATCCATCAGCTCATTATAGTCAAGCTGCGTAGCACGCCCGTTTCCTGTCGCAGTGACAACGAGAAGATTCGTCCCCATATTTTCGTACTGCTTGGCGATTTGTTCCGAAGTTCCTTGCCCAATCGAAACTAGGGTGACAACGGAGCTAACCCCGATAATAACCCCCAGCATCGTCAGAAACGTACGCAGCGGACTTGAGACAATCGTCTGCAGCGACATCCTGAGCAGTTCATTTACCTTCATACGCTCACCTCTTGCTTGAGATCGCTCTTGTTAGCGTTATTCCGGTAATCGTCAATGATGACGCCGTCGCGCAGAGCCACGACCCGCTTAGCATTATCGGCAATATGATGATCGTGGGTAATCAGAACGATGGTGTTTCCTTGCGCGTTCAATTGCAGGATTAACTCCAGTACTTCTTCCCCTGTTCTGGAATCGAGCGCTCCTGTCGGTTCATCCGCCAAAATAAGCGACGGCGAGATCGCCAGAGCCCGGGCGATGGCGACACGCTGCTGTTGACCACCGGACAGCTCACTCGGCTTATGGTGGCCCCGCTCGCCCATTCCGAGCATTTTAAGCATAGCGTGTGCCCGCTCTCTCCTTTCTTTGCGGGGGATGCCGGCATAGATCATCGGCAGCTCCACATTTTCCATCGCCGAGAGGCGGGGCAGTAAATTAAATTGCTGGAAAATGAACCCGATCTTTTGGTTCCGAAGTGCAGCAAGCTCATTATCACTCATGCGTTCGGTCACGACGCCGTCCAGGACATAGCTGCCTGAAGTGGGAACATCCAGAAGGCCGATCGTATTCATCAGGGTCGATTTTCCGGATCCGCTGGGCCCGATGATGGCCACGAAGTCGCCTTCTTCAACAGAAAGCGATATGCTGCGCAGGATAGGCAGATCTTCTAAACCGCGTTTATAGGTTTTGACAATATCTTTTAGCTCAATGATATTCATACCGCAACAACTCCTTTCCCGGCAGTATTATCTGTTACCGCCAGCTCCACCAGCGCCACCGCCGCCGTTAATCCGAACAGCGCCACCGTTGCCGCCTCCGCCAGCTCCTCCGGCTCCACCTGCTCCACCGCCGCCTTGGAATCCACCTGCTCCGCCGCCACCAAATCCGCCAGCTCCACCTGCTCCGCCGCTTTGTTGGAATTGCTGTCTTAAGCGGTTAATGTCGTCCTGGCTGAGGTTCTGTTGTCTTCTTACAGCGGTAGGCAGAACAACTTTATCTCCTTCGTTCAAGCCTTCCGTGATTTCAATCTGTGTTTTAGAGCGAATGCCGATTTTTACTTCATGTTCCGTTTCTACGGTCCCGTCTGCCTTTTTCAAGGTGACAACACGCTTGCCTTTTTGCAATTGCAGCGCTTCAGGCGGTATGTAGAGCGCATCTTTCTTGTCTTGGATCAAAATTTCGCCGGTAGCCGTCATTCCGTATTTCAAGACATTGTCTTTGTTGTCCGCAGCCAAAACGACATCATAGGCGGTTACGCCGTTCGTCGTAGTACCGACGGAAGAAATTAGCGTAACTTCTGCCGGGAAAATGCGCCCAGGGTAAGCATCAACCTTGATTTCAGCCTTCATTCCCAGCTTGACGTTAGGTAAATCCAACTCATCGACCTGCACGGGAAGCTGCATTTTGGCGATGCTGGCTACAGCTCCAAGCTGCATGCCGCTGGTTACCTTCGTTCCCACTTGTAAAAGGCTAAGAATATCATTTCGCTTGTTCACGAAGTCTGTAGAGAAAACACCGTCAAACGGAGCTAATATTTTAAGACCGTTAACCTTGTCTTGAGCCGCATCCACCTTCAGCTTCGCGCGTTCAAGGGCGGACTGCTTCGTGAGAATATCATCGTTAATCGTATCGTTGGCAAATGTAGCGATCGTATCGCCTTGACGAATCATGTTGCCTGTTTTTAGAGGCATCGTCGCTACCGTTCCCGTTGTCCCTGCCAAGACGGTTGTGACCTTCACATATTGAAGCGCAGCTTTCGCTTGCGAATCCACCGAACGTCCGCCGATTGTAACGCTGCCCAGTACATTCGTTCCCGAATCCATGGAATTGTCATTTGGAACGGCAACGTCGATATCAACCACTTTCCCGCCTTTTCCATCGGATTTCGGATCTTTGGAAATGCTTTGAATCGTACCTGTTTTCGTAATCATATAGCCATCTATCGTCAAATCAACCGGATCGCCTTTATGCAGCTGCGCAGCGTCTTCCACGAAGAAAGGCAGCGTCACAGTCAAGTTGCTCACATCAGAGATTGTAGCAATTTTGGTCGATTTGTTGATCGTGGATCCTAAATCGAGATTCGCTGCGTAGGTAAGCTTTCCGGAAACAGGCGCCTTCACACCCATTAATCCTTGCTGATCCAATAAAGAATTCAAATCCTTCTGTGTTTGCTCGTAGGTCAATTGCGCATCCTGCAAATCGCTTTCCAGACTCGTGCTCGTCAATTCCAAAAGGACATCCCCGGATTTTACCGCTAGGTTCCTTTTCAAATTAATTGCTTTAATGTTCGAATCAACCGGAATTGAAATCGTTTGTGTATCTTTCGGCTCGAACTGCGCTGTACCTGAAACAGAAGAACGGATATTGCCTTTTCTGACCTCGAAAGTGACTTCTTTCACATCCGCTGCCTTGGATTTCTTCCCTTTCGCTAAATAAGCATAAGTGCCGCCAGCGCAAACGCTAACCGCTACTATAACGATGAACCACTTACTGCGATACCATTTCATGAAGTAACTTCCTCCTTAGAGTTTGGACATGAGTAATTCCATTAACTGCTGCTCCACACTGATCCCCATGCTTTTAGGATCCAACTGGTTCTCTGCATGCTCACGGTCAATGAAGTCTGACTCTGTCTGCCGATCCGTTTTTCGTATTTGCATAAAAGCTTTAACTCGTTTCTCCCGTTCCTCTGAGGAGAGCACATCCCCCTGATTGTCCATACGCTCTGCTAATCGCGCCTTCTCTTGCTTGGACTGTTCCTCAAGAAAAGTAATTTGTTCTAAAGTAAAACCGCCAAGGACCTGTTTGCGTTCGGATTCATTCATGCTTCCTTCGTTAATGCTTTTACGAACGATAGGAAGGATGGCCTCTGCTTGCTTGGCAGTTATCGACAAATTGGCATGCCGATCCATTCGAAGCAGTTCTTGAAATAACGTAACGAGCTGCATCTCCTTTAGATTTTGGACATCTTCTGTGGGGCTTTCCTCTGGGAGCGTTTGCCCGGTCTTTGGAGTGGACGCGTCCAACGCCTGCGAAGCGTTAAGATCAGGCAGATGGGGCTGACAACCACCCAACAGGAAGGAAATCAGCGTAAGTCCTAACGCCACTTTCCGAGTGTACTTCATCATACATACACCTCCAAGACAAAAAATCCTGTCCAATAGGAACAGGATACGAGCCAAACATGAAATAAGTTTGTTTAACTTGTAAAAAAATTGTGAATACCTACATGATTCGCGGAAAAGTGACACGAAATTCGGTTCCTTCGCCTATCCGGCTGCGGGCTTGAATGGTGCCGTGCATCCCCGTTACCAGGTGTTTGACGATCGTCAGTCCAAGGCCCGTTCCCGTCGATACGTCGGATCTTGAGGTCCTTGCCTCATCCGCCTTATAGAAACGATCCCAAATGCGTGCTAATTCAGCCTCCGTCATACCGGTTCCGGTATCGCGAATGTACAGATGCACCTCATGCTCCGACTGTTCCAAAGCTACGGTTAACGTTCCGCCTTTTGGCGTGAATTTTAAAGAATTATAAATCAAATTATGCACGATTTGCGCAAAACGGTCTGGATCTAACGGAACTTGAGCAGGCTCATTGTCCGGATTAGGAAGAATGAGATGCAGTGAAATTTCATTGACGGCAATCGGCGCCATCAACAACTCCAAAGATTCTTCTAACGCTTCTGCGATATTTACCGGTCTTAAGCGGAACACATCGACGCCATTTTGGATCCGGGCAAGATCTAATAAATCCGTTACAAGACGCTGCAGACGCTGAACTTCTTGATCGCAAATGCGCAGATAATGCGAGTATTTCTCCTCGGGAATAATCTTATCGTTCATCGCCACAATGAAACCGCGAAGCGTTGTAAGCGGTGACCGGAGCTCGTGCGACACATTCGTCAGAAACTCCTGCCTCGTTCCTTCCCATTCCTCCAACTGCTCCACCATGAAATTGAAGCTGGCTGCAAGCTGGCCGACCTCGTCTTTTGAGGTAACCGGCACTCGGGTCGTGAAATCGCCATGCGCCAGCTCAAGGGCCGCACGATTCATTTGTTGAAGTGGCCCCGCTAGCTTTCGTGAAATAATATACAAAATGAAACCTACCGCCAGCAGTGAAAACAGAAGGGGAACCAGAATGTTGACACGTACAGCGGAAATAGCTTCACTAATGTCTCCTGCCGGCAAATGCAAAATAATAACCATGGGTTGTCCATTAAATTGATACGGGGCATGGTACGTAAACAAATTAAGGGTTCTTCCATCCGGAGTCGGTAACGCGACCATGCCATATCCGCTGCGGCCATGCAGTCCATCGATAAACTGCGCGTCCATCTGTTTAGGAATCGTTCTGCCTTCGCTGTCCGAGGAACCGTTCAGAATGTTGCCTTTATCATCCACGAGCCAAACCTGCCCATTAATGCTTCGCCCCAAAATCCGCACGGTGTATTTCAATTCCCTTGTGGAAATCGTACCGTCCTGAACGGAATTCATTAACCGGGTAACCTCGACATAGCGTTTTTGGAGCAGCTCGATTTTATCCTTGTAAAACAGATCCGTGAAATAATAGTTCCAGAATAGGAACAATCCCGCAAAAAATAGCACACAGGTTGCCAGAAACGACAAGAAAATTTTCAGATAAAGACTGTTGTATTTCCCGACAAGCCAACGCTTAAACATGCTGAACCACCTCGAAAGAATAGCCGATGCCCCAAAGCGTCTGAATGTTCCACGTATCATGCTGTCCCAGCTTTTTGCGCAAATTTTTCACATGGGCGTCAACCGTTCGCGTACCGCCGGTAAAATCAAAGTTCCACACATAGCCGAGCAGATCTTCGCGCGTGAATACCCGGCTTGGATTGCTGGTCAGAAAATGCAGCAGTTCAATTTCCTTCGGCGTAAGCTCGATTCGTTTCCCCCCGACAGTTACCCGGTATTGGTCCAAATCAATGACAATATTTCCGATTTCCAGCGTTTTACGATTCGAATTTTGGGAATTCGACGTATCTGCCGGCATTTGAACCGTACGCCGCAGCACAGCCTTAATTCGGGCAATGAGCTCATTGGGATCGAACGGCTTGACCAAGTAATCGTCAACACCCAGGTTAAACCCACGCAGCTTATCAATGGACTCCCCTTTGGCCGTCAAGAAAATGATCGGCGTTTGATGCAGGGGAGCCTCCATCTTCCGAATCTTCTCACAAAGCTCATAGCCTGAAATATCCGGCAGCATGATGTCCAGCAGGACTAAGCTTGGTTTCTCTTCTACAATTGTACGCAGCACGTCCTGCCCTCGCGGCAGCAAAATGGCTTCATAGTTCGAATGCTCCAGATATAATCTGACGACCTCTGCAATATTCGGTTCATCATCTACGACAAGTACTTTTCCTTCCGAGCTCACTAGGCGCCACCCTTTTCCTTACGGATTTGCTGTTGTCTTGCTCTTTCCTCGATCACATCTGTTCGATCTCTTCGCGTATGCTTCTGGATCAACTCGACATCGTCCATCCGGCTCGGCGCCTGCCAAGTAAGCCCTTTTCGTCCACATTCGGACAGGCATAACGCAATTAACTCCGAATCTGCAAGCGGCAGATTAATATCCTGATACAGGTAGCCATCGCGTTCAATTGAAGCCCAGGTATCCCCTATCAGCTGTACTAGCTTCTCCGCATCGAGCCCCAAAGATTGCACATGTTCGGCTTGCGCATTTCGCTCTGCGCTTTGCAGCATTTTCACAGCACCCGTACGGTTGCCTCTGCGAATATGATACATCCCCACGGCAATCTGAATCAGCGCCACATAGGTTCTGCTGCGTTCATCCGCCGGATGCTCCTTCCAAAATTCTTCCATCACTTCATGACATTCAAAATAATCCCGCTCCGCATGAAAATACAATAAGTATTCGATGTATGCTTCCGGAAACTGATTCATAGGCCGTTCCTCCATTTTGTTCTGATCACGATAATGACTATGTATACCTCATGTTACTCGAAAGTTGTTCCATCGTCCAACATCGGATTGCTTTATATTGCATTTCTACCATTTTCCATCGCAACCATTCTATCGTCCGGTACGTCCAATTAAGTAGTTTAATAGAAAGAGGCGTGATACATGAAGATCGGAAAATGGATGCTCACCGGCAGCCTGTTGTTGTCAATGACGATACCTCAGGCCGTTCTTGCAGCAGGTGCAGCTAACGGAACAACAGACAAAACAACGAAATACCGCGTTTATCAGTATAATCAAGTACTCATGGAGTTTGCCAACTATAAACAAGCCGAAGCGTTTGCCAGAGGCTTTTCCAATAGTTATGTGGAGGAGATTGGCACTCGCAAATGGCTGTGGAACAACTTCCCCCGATATCAAGTGTATCAACTAGACGCCACACTGCCCGAATGGCAATTTGCTTCGCTGGATGCGGCCATTGCCGAAGCTAAGAAATGGTCTAATGCCAGTGTTCGCGATCTCCAGTCCACCGGTTGGGTGTGGAACAATTACCCCCGGTTTCAAGTGTATCAAAATGAAATTACACTGGATTCGTGGAAATTTCAAACCCTAAATGATGCCATTGCCGAAGCGAAAAAATGGGGTGGCGCTCACATTATCGATTTGAACAATCGCAAATGGGTCTGGGACAACATCTCGGACGACGATAAGAAATCGCTGCGCACCGGCGAACTGATGTATAAGGTGTTTCAAGGCACATTTTCCGCTGACAATTGGGAGTTTGCCTCGCTGGAAGATGCGGTAAATGAAGCCTTGAAATGGGGCAACTCAACCGTTGTCAATAAAAACACGAAAAAAACGGTCTACAGCAATCTTAAAACTTATAAAGTATTCCAAAATGACACCTTCCTTCAGGATTTCACTTCATTAGATGAAGCCGCTGACTATGCAAAGCTCTGGGGACACGCCTCCATTTTTATGGATGGCCACAAAATTTGGAACAATTATGCATCTTATCAAGTATTTCAAAACGCCTCGCTTATCGGTGAATACAAAAATCTTCCCGACGCGCTAAACTACAGTGTGCAGTACAGCAACAGCTCCATTCAAACGCTTGAACACCGCATATTGTGGGATAATCTTAAAAAACTGCAGGTTTGGGGCTGGAACGGTCTGTCCGGCGGCGATAGCATCAAATCTCAGGTGAACAACACCATCGGGCTTGACGTGGATTCGCCGAGCTATTTCGAACTTGCAGATGCTGCGGGCAATCTCAAAGACAGCTCTAATCCGGATACCGTCAATTGGCTGCAAAAAAACGGCTACACTGTGTACCCGCTTGTCTCCAACCAGTTCAATGCGAGCTTGACGACACAATTCCTTGCCGACAGTGCTGCTCAAGATAAATTCATCAAAAGTTTGGTGGATCGTTCCGTACAACTTGGCGTTCCCGGCATCAATATCGATTTCGAGAGCTTGGCAGGGTCGGATCGCAACGCATTCACGGCTTTCATTTCCAAGTTAACGACATACGCCCACTCACGCAGTCTCGTTATTTCCATCGATCTTCCGCGCGGCAGCGTCAAATGGAACCATCTATCCGCCTTTGATCATGAGAAGCTCGGCGGCATCGTGGATTACGTCGTCATTATGGCTTATGACCAGTTCTATCGCGGCAGCACATCCGCCGGCTCAGTTGCCGGTCTTCCGTGGACGGACGGAGGCATTCAAGAATTTCTCTCGTACGGCATCCCCCGGGACAAAATCATCCTGGGCATTCCTTACTATGTACGCGAATGGAAGCTTGATTCGGCTGGCGCGCTGCAAAGCAACCGGACCGTGCTGATGAAGGATATTCCCGCTTTACTCGCTTCCAAAACCGTTAAGCAAACTTGGGATAGCACCTTCGGGCAATACCGAATGGAGTACCAAGAAGGCGGATTCACCTATGTATTTTGGATGGAAGATGCCTCTACCGTCAAAGCCCGCTTGGATATCGCGAAAAAGTACGACATTGCTGGTGTCGCGGCTTGGCGGCTTGGCTATGATCAGTCGGACTTATGGACGATGATTTTGCAGAATAAATGATGGGTTAAGATAGTAATAAGGGGCTATCCATTGGGTCATTCTAGACCCTTTGAGATAGCCCCTTTCTATTGCGGCTTGCTTTCACAGCAGCCCCCATTCGTTAAACGTCGTTGCCGTTCCGCAGTCTGCACAGAACTTCGCGTCCGCTTTATTAACCTTAGAACAGCCCTTGTGCATCAACGTTTTTTCCTTCGTACAACGGTTTTTAAGCGGCGCTCCGCATTTGATGCAGTATCTTTCCTCTTTGTCGGCGACATATTTGCATCGGACACACTGCTGAAATTCCTTCTCGGCCATTGCTTCACCTTCTTGAAGTAGGTTTCCTCTACTCCAAGTATATGACGGTATTCCAGCGAATGGTGATATCGGGACTTCACACATTTTCCATTTTCTTCTGGTGCCCATGTATAAAAACAGCTCTTTTTACCCCACCCTATGAGGTAAAGGAGGTGAATGAACCATGGCAAAAGATGTACTTTGTGAAGTTAATTCTTGCAAACATTGGGCAAATGGCAATAAATGTAATGCATCCTCGATTTATGTCGTGAGCCACCACGGCAGCAATCAAGCGCGCAATTCTGAAGAAACCGACTGCAAAACGTTTGAATCTAAAATTTAACGCGATCACCACGTTAAGACTATCATGCAGGAAAGAAGAGGCCCAGAGGGCCTCTTTTTGTCTCTCTACTCCTATTGTAACCAATAATGATAATTATTATCATCGATTCTCCGAAAGAATTTCGAGGTCTTCCAAGTCCTGTGTCGGCGCTTGGCAGGCAAAGTTCTGGCACACATAAGCCGTCGCGCGCCCTCCGAGCGGCAGCTTGTCCTGCACGAGCGGAATCAGCGTGCGCACTTCTTCACCCTCAACGCCCGGCGGGTGAAGAATCAGCAGCGCATTCGGCAGGAACTGCCGCTGCACCGTGCGCAGCATGTGCTGCGTCTGCGGCTTCGCCGGGTCGCCGGCGATGACGATTTCGCTGGCTTCGCCAAATGCGAAATCGATCGCGGCCAGCATGAGCGCATGCCCCGGCGGGTAAGACGCAACAGCTCCGGCGAACGCCTGGAGCTGTATATCAGCTGCCTGCGACAGCTTCGCGTCGTAGGTCAACCTGGCCAGCCGCTGCAGGTTCAGCGCGGCTGCGCCGTTGCCCGACGGCATCGCGCCGTCGTAGATCTCTTTGGGGCGGGTGAGCAGCTGTTCGGCATCGCTGCCGTAGAAGAAGAGCCCGCCCTTCTCTTCATCTCCGAAGAGACGAAGCATCTCTGCGTTCAGCTGGACGGCCTCACGAAGATAGCGCAGCTCGAACGTTGCCTCGTACAGCTCGATCAAGCCCCAGACGAGGAACGCATAGTCGTCCACGTAGCCAAGAAAAGCCGCTTCGCCGTCCCGGTAGCGGGCCAGCAAACGCCCATCTTCGCGGCGCAGCTCGCGCAGCAGGAAATCCGCAGCTCGCGCGGCTGCCTCTGCGTAAGCCGGTTTGTCCAAGGCACGGGCGGCCTTGGACAGCGCAGCTATCATCAGACCGTTCCACGCGGTCAGAATCTTATCGTCCTTGCCCGGATGTATGCGCTGTTCGCGGTGTGCGAACAGCTTGGCTCGGGCAAGCTCGATCCGCTGCTTCAGCTGATCCAGGGGGATCTGCTTCCGCTTGGCGAAAGACTCAAGCGTCATCCCGATGAGATTGGGGATGCTGTGCCCCTCAAAATTACCCTCCTCCGTAATATCAAACAATTCGGAGAAGAGATCGCCTTCGTCGATACCAAGTACAACCTCTACCTCATCCGGTGTCCATACGTAGAATTTGCCTTCCTCGCCCTCCGAATCGGCATCCTCCGCCGAATAGAATGCGCCGCATTCATCCGTCATGTCCCGCAGCACATAAGTGATCGTCTGCTCAGCTACTTCCGCATACTTCAATTTGCCGGTCACCTGGTACGCTTCCGTATAGGTCATGATGAGCAGCGCATTATCGTAGAGCATCTTCTCAAAATGCGGCACGAGCCACTTATTGTCAACGGAATATCGCGCAAAACCAAATCCGATATGGTCGTACATGCCGCCGCGATGCATCATGTCTAACGTCTTTTCGACCATCTCGAGGGCGCGCTCATTTCCCGTTTTCTTATAGTATCTGAGCAGGAAAGATAAATTGTGTGAGGTTGGAAATTTCGGCGAACTTCCAAACCCGCCAAACTCGGGATCAAAAGCCTCTTCGTACAGGCGAAAGGCTTCATGCAGCGTTTCTTCCGTCACTTCGCCGCCTGAACGGTGCTCCAGCAGACGATTTGTAGTCTCCTGCATCACCTGCTCCCCGACCTCGCGCACACGCTCGGCGTCTTCCCGCCATTTCCCCGCAAGCTGCGCGATAATTTCCACCATTCCGGCACGGTTATATTTGCGGCTGCGCGGGAAATACGTTCCTGCAAAGAAGGGCTTCTTTTCCGGAGTCAGGAACACCGTCAGCGGCCAGCCGCCTTGCCCCGTCATCGCTTGGCAAACAGCCATATAGATGTGATCGATATCCGGGCGCTCTTCGCGGTCTACTTTAATTGAAATGAAATCTTTGTTCAGCATGTCGGCAACGGTTTGGTCTTCGAAGGATTCGTGTGCCATTACGTGGCACCAATGACAAGTGCTATAGCCAATAGATAAAAAAACTGGCTTATTTTCTTTTTTAGCTTTGTCAAAAGCCTCGTCCGACCAAGGGAACCAATCCACCGGATTGTACGCATGCTGCAACAAATAAGGCGACTTTTCCTTGGCTAATCTATTGGGTTTGTTGTTCGTTGTCATTGGGCATCACCTCCTTGTTGTTTGGATTATTTTCCATATATTACGTTTAGCGTACCTCAAGAAAAAGAAAACACCACACCTTATTAGTGACGTGGTGGATATAATATCATTCTTGTATTTGAACTAATGTATAAAGCTTAACGTCAATTTGTTACTTCCATGCAGGTGGTATTAATAAATCATTTATATGTTGGGAAAGCCCTGCTAAATCTGGCATTATTGAGAAATGATTCATCCCTGTTACTTTAACAAAGTTAATAACATCATTTTTTAATGCAGAAGTTATTTCTAACGATTGGAGACCCAAACAATCATGTAGGTCATCTCCAAACTCTTTTTCTAATGATTTCAGAGTATTACCTTGAACAGTAAAGCATCCTTGCTGTGCAATGATTCTTTTATTATTTCTTGTAGGATAAATGGCAAACGACTTAACATTATCATTTTGAAAAAATTCAGTATAGGAATAATTTGACTCTGTCGGAGTAATAATATGTTGTTTTTCAAGGGATAAGAGATTTAATTTCGATGGGTCTAGCAACCAAATTCTAGCAGGAAGTCTTTGTTCCCAACCTAAACATGCAAAATACAAAGCAACAGGCAAACTTTCCGACCAGTCGAGAAGTCGGGTCTTTACGCCATGGTGTTGCATGGAGTATAGCATTCCCCATCCTAGCTCATTATCGTGAAGTAAATAACCTAAATTTTTATAATACATATACAACTGTTTTTCTAAATCCAAGTATTGCTCTAAAGTGCCTTGGCCAGAAATCAATCTAAATAAGCCTGAATCAAGTGGAAATCCACCATTAACACCTCTATACCAAATAGGACCATGTGCTTGTTGGGAGAAATTATGAATCTGATCTAAAAAATCTTTAAATGCAATTGAATACACCAAAATGCACCTCCATGTGCTATAATATACCAAAAAAGCAAAGTAGGGTATAGCTATGTCTGAAGAAAAAATCGCACTGTCTGCAAACTTAGTCCAACAAGGAGTTTATAGATTTTACATCTGTTCTATGCCATCGGACACGCTAGGTGAAACTTGCTTTGTTACTACAAGAGCGGAGGCTCCAGAGGAAGGATTTCAGCGTCGTTTAGACGAAAGCAGAGCAGATTTAATAGCTGATTATATTGATCAAGGAAAAGGATCGATACCCACGGCAATAATCCTTTCTGCTCAAGAAGATGCCCATTTAAAATATAACTCCAAAAATAAAACTATCGTATTTGAAAAATTCCCCTTAGCATTTAAAATTATTGATGGTCAACATAGAGTCTTTGGATTTAAAAAAACTAAGACTATCATAAGAGTTCCAGTAATCATATATGATGGTTTAACTCTTCAGGAAGAAGCAAAACTCTTTCTTGATATCAATACAACTCAGAAACCTGTATCAGAAGCGTTAATTCTAGATGTTAAACGTCTATTGGATACTGAATCCGAACAAGAGAAAATCTGCAGTGAATTGTTTGAACTATTTTATACACAAGTTGATAGTCAATTATTGAATAAACTAGCTCGGTCTGAAAGTGCAAATGGTAAAATCTCTCGGAAAATGTTCAATCAGTGCATCGAACCTATCCTTCCGAGTTTAAAAACTTTGTCGTTAGAACAAGCATACAAAGTACTTAATGCTTACCTTAAAGCATTTCAAACTACTTTTTCTCAAATTGAGCAGCCACTGAGTGGTGCAATCCTTAGACCAGTTATTTTCCAAGCAATACTTTCACTTTTTAATGATATATTAAGTAAAAACAATATTGCACATAAATCAATCTCACATGATAATTTTTGTAACGTGTTATCTTGTTTGAAAACAAATCTCTCAAAAAGAAGCATTCAAAAACCAGGCAACTCATATAAAAGTCTAGCTGAAAAAATAAGTCACGCCTTAAACCAAGTCTATATTCCAGCCCATATGATTATCGAATAAAATATCTATGGCTCTCTTATACACTTGACTACTCTCTATAAGATTTCTATAAGTTTTTGCTAATAACCAATAAACCTCTGAATTTTTTCAGAGGTTTATTGATGCCTTGTTTTTGAATCAAGTCAACATCAGCTTACCCAATAGATAAGAAGATGTGCTTGTTATTGCGCTTGGGATTTCAAAAGCTTCTTCGTACCAAGGGAACCAGTTCATTGGATTGTGAGCACATTGTAGTAAGTACGGTGATTTTCCCTTCGCTAATCTATTGGGCATACTGTTAATTAACATCGAATTTTGCATACTTAGCGCATCTTAAAATCACTATTGCTGGATAACAATACTGAAACTTGAATTCATTCAGGGCTTTAAAATTTTGCTCTCCTTTTCCTACGTACAATCTTCCTTGCTTTATCTTTATTACTAGTAATAATAGATATATATATTCCAATTAAAATAATTCCAATTAATGCCTCAATCATCACAGCAACCCTAATTGCACTAGAATTGGGGGTTATATCTCCAAAACCAAGTGTGGTAATGGTTACCGCACTAAAATACCAAAAATCTTCAATTTGATATTTATTGTACCCATTTAATCCAATAAATATATCTAAAAATTTACCATCTAGTAATGTATGAGAACTCGCAATCATATTACTTAAGTGAGTATCAATTTTTTCGTTTTTAAAAATGCTTAAGTAAATATTTAATTCATTTTTGTCAAAATACAATTTGAGTTGTTTATCAGGCTTTTCGAGTAAGTAAATATTATTTATAATAGTGTTGCTCTGCTCAAAATAAAACACTGATGAGTGGGAATCAAATAATTTCTCTTTCGTTTTGTATAAATTAATTGTAACTTCTACAAATTCTTTATTAATATAAGGTCCCCAATTTTTTATAGTATTGTAATTCAACATGGAAGGTTCTATAACTATCGATTCAGGCGAAATCTTATATGAATAAAATGAATAACCTTCTTTTCCCAGCATATTTTCATAAATATCTCCCCAATCTTTCCCTGTTTGGTCCAAAGTTAAATATTCATTTGAACCTACTCCTATATATTCTTTTTTATATTGATTATTAGCAATTATACTTTTTAACCGACTTGAATCAAAACTATCATATTGACCTTCTTTTAAAAACCCTTTCAAAGTTGTTTCTATTCTTGCTTGCTCAGAAAACACAAAATCGTCTCCATCCGCTCTCTGTGCAATGTAGTAATAAAACGACCCAAACCAAATCCAAACAAATAAATAAAGTAGAATAGTCATTTGCTTTAAATTCTTTTTAATCCAATTTCTATAATCTTTGAAAAACATAATTAACATCAGAATTGATAAAGGATAAAAAACCAATAATAAACCTATTTCAAAACGCTTGAGGTATGATAAATTAAAAAGTTTAAATAAATGAATAATGACACCAATACTAATTAAAAGAATTTTTAAACCAAACAACGCATACAAAAAAAGGACAATCTTTATAACAATTTCTTTAGACATTAAGCCTCTTAATTTAAAGTTACTTATTTGAGTGACATTCAAACAAGCACTACTTCCTAATAATAATAGTGCAATGATTTTAATTGTTGATAGCAACCAAAAATAATTAGTATAAGATATCGGATATTCGATGCTTGTAATAATAAATAATAATGTCATTGAAATATGCCTAAGTATAGGTTTGTTTAAGAACTGGAGTAGATGCATTTTTTTCTTTCCTTTTCATTTTAATTTTTTATTGAGTCTTTCTCAGGTTGCTGAAGCAATCTAATTGGTGTATTCTGCTTTTGTTATTTCCGGCAAGCGGTAAATCTAAACTGTGGTTTCACCGCTGTAAGACGAATGATTTAACTTGAAAGCATTGATGATCTCGTTCAAGCAGCCAAACTGAACGCTCGCGGTTACAGAAACGTTCAAAATCTCATTGCCATGGTTTGCATGACCTATTTATGTTTGATATACCGTTTTAATAACTTTTACATTATACAACAATCGACAAATACTGGGAACAATTTCACTTGACGAAAAAGAAGCCTTCCTGTTGTGGGAGCTTACTTCTTCAGTGTGCTGTTCACTTTTAACATACGGTTTGCTCAATCCGATTATCTTCCCAGAGATAAAATAATTTTATCGATTAACTGCTTCAATGCCTTATTCTTCTCCTCATCCGTTGCCGCGGTGCCAACAACTCGATAAATCTATCAATCCGTTCATGTTATAAGTCTTTTATGGAGCGGAAGGTGCAGATTCAAAAGTTGGAAGAAGAGCTTCGTGATTTACATAGAGAAGTACATATGATCGGGAAATCCCAAAAATTGAGCTACATGATTAGATAAGCGATCTTTATATAAGATTCAATAAATAAGAAAAGGTAAAATTATGGGACATGAAGAATGTTAAAAGAAACTACCGTGGAGATGTAACTGCGGAAGTTATCTACTGTTTATCAATCGGATGTTCTGGGTTAATTTAATTAATTGCAAGTCCTCAATCAGCAGCATTAAAACAAATAAACTTGGAAACAAAAGCAATTAAGGAAATTAAACTACCTTCTCTGGATAAGGATGATGTCGTTTTCTATTTAAATCAGAATCCAACTACCGAAATTGCAATTACATTTGCAACATTTAATAAAGCTGTTTATTTAAATAAAGATGCTGGTGCTAGTTGGAGTAAAATTGCTGAGAATGGAAATGGAAAGTAGATAAAGAGCAATGCAACTTAAATCCGTTGCATTGCTCTTTATCTAAGAACGATTTAGTTAACTCATGTTCTAATTAAAAGGGAGCCCGCTCTTGTAGTCGGACTCCCTATTGATTCTAAACAATGGAAGGGTTAAATATGATTTTTGATGAAGTATTTTATGCTCCAAGCTTCTCACCCACAAATCAATTAGTTCTCGCCCTTCAATTAATTTTATATTTAATCCTTCTGCATACACCTTTGCATTTAATGTAAATGTGCTCGTGGTAATTACATACCCACCTTTAGCATTTTGTTTTATCATTTGTGAGTGAATAATCGCAATCGGATCAAAAGAGACAGGGTTATTATCGGCATTACACTTGATTTGCCCAACTGTAATGATCTCCCCTTAACCAATTTTTTTCATTATAATTATTGACTCCTGCGGAGCGGCCTAGACACTGAAAATAAAGATAATTAATACGTCCAATAGCAACTTTCAGGGTCTTTATCAAACAAAAACCCTTTAAATATAGTCATTCGAAGCTGATGATGATCGGTCCGATCTTGATATTGAATCCTGCAACAAAGCCTGGGTTCAATCCAATATGTTTCCTTATCCATTTTTATTTGTATCTGTTTGGCTATCTCTAAAAATGCCCGCTTGTCATCTACCCCAAAACCGAATTCAACAATACCAACAGGCTTATACCTAACTGTTTTAAAATGGAGTCCTACTACCAAAGCAAATTGAGGTTCTGTTCGATAACCTAAAATCATCGTGTCGATCGTTTTGAAATTTTTAATTTTCAACCAATCTTTCGTTTCTGTACCTAAAACATACTTTGAATCTTTTCGTTTCGCAACGATGCCTTCCATATCATTTTCGATGCTCCAAGAGCTTAAATCTTTTCTTCGCCCTTCTATAAAAGCAGTTGGAGTAATCGTGTTTGTGCTGCGGATAATCTCATTCAGTCGATCTTTACGGGTCAATAGTGGTTCCTTTAGATGCTCAGAAGAAGTAAATAAAACATCAAAAGCAACAAATGTAGCAGGATGAGTCCTAACCGCGGCTTTCATTTTTGCGGAATCAGAAATACGCCCACGAAAGGAAAAATCATCAAACACGGATCTTCCGTCTCGAATGCATACACCTTCACAATCCAAAATTGCTGTATCTGCCTTTATTGAAGAAATTACCTCTTTCAATTCGGGAAATTTGCTTGTCACAACATGACCATTTCGGGTAAACGCTTCTAACCGTGTCCCCTGTTTGTGTAAAAGAATTCTCCATCCGTCCCATTTGGGTTCAAAAATAAATCCATCATCATCAAATGCTTCTTTACCGATGGAAACAATCATTGGCTTTAAAGGAGAAAATAGCATGTAATTACACCTTTTTATTAGACCTCAAAGTAGATTTATATCCATTATGTCCTCGATCCCTATCCAAGCATACTCCTTCTCATAGGAAGGCTATCCCACAAGTCATAGAAATGACTGGAATAGCCTACTTTCGCCTATTTAGCATTACACTTCGCACAAACACCATAAAACTCTACCCGAAAGCTATCGACCTGGAACGCATAGTTATTCGTACCGTAAGCCATCAGCACTTCGTTCTTATGTGCTTCCAAATCGTACATCTCTCCGCAAACTTTACAATTAAAGTGCCAGTGTTCGGTTTCGACCATCTCAAAATGACTGGACTTATCGCCATTAGAGAGCTCTCTGACGACTCCGATCACCTTCAGTTTTTTGAGTGTGTTATATACGGTCGCGTGGCTGACATATGGAAATTTCTCCGTCATCTTCAAATAAATCTGATCAGCCGTCGGGTGCGACAATTGATATAGGAGTTCGACGATGTGAACGCGTTGGGGAGTAATGCGTAGCCCTGCTTCTTTCATTTTGTCGATAACAGTATCCTTACACATTTGAACTCCTTTCCAATCTAAAGCAAAAAACAGTATTTTATCACAAATACTGCTTTCTGCTTTACATTTTCTGCTTTAATGTTTTTGAGACTTATACGGAATAAGTGTTAATTAAGATCGAAACGATCCGCGTTCATAACCTTGACCCACGCAGCAACAAAGTCTCGCACAAACTTCTCTTTGTTATCGTCTTGCGCATAAACTTCTGCAATCGCACGCAGCACTGAGTTTGAACCGAATACGAGGTCAACTGTCGTCGCTGTACGTACGACTTGACCTGTCTTGCGATCGTGTCCGTTAAACACGAATCCGTCTACAGGCTTCCACTGTACGCCCATATCAAGCAAGTTAACAAAGAAGTCATTGGTGAGTGTGCCTACACGATCGGTAAAGACGCCGTGTTTGGTGCCACCGAAGTTTGTACCTAGAACACGCATACCGCCAATAAGTACAGTCATTTCCGGTGCTGTAAGGTTAAGCAGATGCGCCTTGTCTACCAAAAGCTCTGCTGGACTTACATGGTACTGTTTCTTTTGATAGTTGCGGAAACCGTCGGCAATCGGCTCAAGAACTGCAAAGCTTTCTTCATCGGTTTGCTCTTGTGTGGCATCGCCGCGTCCGGAAACAAACGGAACCTTTACAACGAAGCCTGCATCTTGGGCAGCTTTTTCCACAGCAGCACTACCGCCCAGTACAATCAAATCAGCCAAGCTAACGTGTGTTTCCAGATCTTCTTGAATGCCTTCTAAGATCGTAAGCACCTTGGTAAGCTGTCCCGGTTGATTCACTTCCCAGCTATTCTGTGGAGCAAGCTGGATGCGGGCACCGTTCGCTCCGCCGCGCATATCCGTGCCACGGAACGTGCTGGCCGAAGCCCAAGCTGTAGTGACCAGCTCACTGACTGTAAGGCCGGAGTCCAGAATCTTCGTTTTAATATCTGCCACTTCTGCATCGGTTAACGTGTAATCAACGGCTGGAATAGGATCTTGCCAAATCAAAACTTCTTCCGGCACTTCCGGTCCAAGGTATCTCGCAAGAGGACCCATGTCACGGTGTGTAAGTTTGAACCAAGCACGAGCAAATGTATCTGCAAACTCTTCCGGATTCTCATAGAAACGGCGAGAAATCTTTTCGTATGCCGGATCGACCCGCAATGCCATATCCGCGGTTGTCATTATCGTAGCAACACGCACAGACGAATCTTCCGCGTCCGGTGCAAGATGCTTCTCAGCAGGATTCACAGGAGCCCATTGATGTGCGCCTGCAGGGCTATTCGTAAGCTCCCATTCGTAACCGAAAAGCACTTCAAAGAAACCATTATCCCATTGCGTAGGGTTCGCAGTCCAAGCACCTTCAATACCGCTGGTAATCGTGTCGCGGCCTCTGCCTGAACCATGCGTGCTTAGCCAACCCAAGCCTTGAGCTTCAATAGTTGCACCTTCCGGCTCAACACCGACAAGCGAAGCATCTCCCGCGCCGTGCGCCTTACCAAATGTATGTCCACCGGCTACGAGTGCAACGGTTTCTTCATCGTTCATTCCCATACGTTTGAAGGTTTCACGGATGTCTCTACCACTTGCAAGCGGGTCCGGTTTGCCGTTTGGACCTTCTGGATTCACATAGATAAGTCCCATCTGAACGGCAGCAAGCGGATTATCAAGCTCACGCTCGCCTGAGTAACGCTTATCTCCCAGCCATTCTGTTTCAGCGCCCCAGTAAATATCTTCTTCCGGATGCCAAACATCTTGACGTCCTCCGCCAAATCCAAATGTTTTGCCGCCCATCGATTCGATAGCGACATTGCCTGTTAGAATGAACAAGTCGGCCCAAGAAATTTTGTTGCCATATTTTTGCTTAATCGGCCACAGAAGTCTACGGGCTTTATCGAGGTTGCCGTTGTCAGGCCAGCTATTAAGTGGTGCAAAACGCTGTGTCCCTGTTCCAGCACCTCCGCGACCGTCACCTGTACGGTAAGTGCCTGCCGAGTGCCATGCCATACGTATAAAGAACGGACCATAATGACCGTAGTCAGCCGGCCACCAATCTTGACTGTCTGTCATTAAATTACGCAGATCCTGCTTAAGAGCCTGGTAATCTAATTTATTAAATTCCTCTGCGTAATCAAAATCTTCGCCCATAGGATTCGATTTGCGGTCATGCTGATGAAGAAGGTTTACACTCAATTGATTTGGCCACCAGTCTCTATTTGACGTTCCACTAGATTTATGACTTGTCGCGCTGCCGTGCATTACGGGGCATTTTCCAGCATTAGCCGTATTCATTGAGTCCATATCAAATCTCTCCCATCAGTTTTAAATAAATTTTAAATAATAATAATTATAATTTATAATATTATTTGGTGAACTTCAACTCTTTTTTTATCGTATTCTTTACGGTATTCCTCTCTACGTTCGAATTATTACTTTTTGTCCACAAAACTAGCGATTTACGAAAAAACCACACAACACAAAAACCCATGTCTATTTGACATGAGTTTTGTTCTGGACAACTTATTTCACTTTGGGAGCTAGCCGATAAATTCCTGAACCCATTCGCCGTTATAGTAAGCAATCCCGATTTGGGTGTAGCTGCTATTCAGAATATTGGCACGATGGCCAGGACTATTCATCCATTGGTTCATCACTTCCGCCGGGCTCGTCTGTCCTTGGGCAATATTTTCCCCTGCTGAGTTGTATGTGACCCCATAGGCATTCATCATATCAAACGGAGATCCATAAGTCGGGGACTGATGATCAAAATATTTATTGTTGTACATATCCTTCGCCTTGTCCATAGCCATTTTCGAAAGAGTGCCATTCATGCTTAAGGCACTCAAGCCTGCTTTCGTTCTCTCTTGATTCACCAGATCCAGCACTTGCTGCGCAGATTGGGATGCATTGGAGGCTGGCTGTGGATTTACGGACGTTTGCGGACGGGCGGTTGGTTGATTGGCGGTCGGTTGATTGGCGGTTGGTTGCGGATTGGCGATTTGATTTGCCGGGTTTTCTGCCGGTGCATAGTTGCGTTGAAACCAATCCAGCCAACTCGAAGCGTCATTCGGCGCTTCTTTAGCCGTGATCGTTGATTTCCCTGCACCCCCAGTAGAAATGGATGAAGCTTGGGTTAAGGTTGACGTTGAAGGAGCATGATGAGCGCGCGTTTCAACCTTCGTTTGTTTCGCATTCATTTGATTGTTTGTCGAATGATTACTTGAACAACCTGTAACGACTAGTAGTGCTGCTAAGATGACCAATGGTTTGATAACAAACCCCTCCTATATCGTAAAAGTAATTACGTTATCGAATAAAGGTTTTGTAAAGAGCCATTGATTTATTCAGGCATTAATTTACACTCATTTTCTCGCTTACCTTGAGCTGTCTTCCATACGCTTCTTGTTCCGGAGCACAACAGCAAAAAAACGTGACCACCATAGGTGATCGCGTTTTTTCTCAAATTATATAAGCTCAAACATTACTTACCTAGCAAGTTTTTCATGAAAAAAGCAAGTTGATATTCCATGCTGAGGGGATCGTTAAAGTAGAACGCCTTTGCGTCTGCCTCGTATACGTGTCCATTTTTAACTGCGGGAATATTCTTGTAGGTTTCCGTGTTCTGGAACGAATTGTCTTCATCCGCATTTTTGCTGAAAATGATATAGTCGCCTAAGTAATCTTTCAGAACTTCCGTCGACAAGGCGAAATAACCTTCTTTCTTCGTCATTTCCTTGACTTTCTCCGGCATTGGCAGCCCGAACGCCTGATAGAGAATTTCGGTGCCGCGGCCAAAGTTATCGCCATAAACATAGAGCTGCTTATTGAACGTCTCGATAACCGAGATCGTTGCATTGGCGCCGATTTTCGCCTTGATTTCTTCTCCGGCCTTTTTGGTCCGTGCTGTGAAATCATCGACCCAGGCTTGCGCTTCCTTTTCTTTGTTCAACAATTTACCGATTTCCAGCTGCTGCTTTAAGTAATCGACTTTCCCATACGTATATGTGACCGTTGGAGCAATTTTCTTGAACTTATCGATATTGTTAATATCGGACAAACCGATAATAAGATCCGGTTTCAGTTCAATGATTTTCTCAATGCTTTCGTCGGTAACCACTTCGACATTTTTCAGTTTCTCTTGGAAATTCGGGTTCGCTTTGGACATCTCATCGACGCCCACTAAAGGCACGCCAAGCAGCATCACATTACCTGTTAAAAATCGAGTAAGCACGACGACACGCTGCGGATTCGCAGGAACCTGTACAGGTCCATCCTCGGATTGGTAGGTAACGGTGCCGGATCCCGCCGCGACCGGCGTAGTTTCCTTGCTGCCGCAAGCGCTCAGAAAAACAGCGGTCAGGATGAATAGAACGAAAAGCTTTTTCATTGGATGACTCTCTCCCTTTTGACTACTCAGTATTGATTATGAAAATCATTCTCATTTGTCTAGTTAATTATATGTATCCTTCGTCCGCCAAACCATGGCTTTTTGTTTGGAAATAGCCTTGTACTATTGGTTGCTTGTAAATAAGGCTATCGCTCGTTGCAGCTGCAAACGAATCGAGATTGGATTGTAAGGTATCCATTCGTCCCGATCCAGCAGATAGACTTTATTTTGCTGTACGGCAGAGAGCCTGTTCCAATAGGCAGAATTGAATATGATTTCAGAATGTGCAATGGAACCATTCGCATCTGGAAACACAATCACCAATATTTGAGATCCTGCGTAGTCTTCTAATTCGGATAACTCAATCGGGATGGAATGAAATTGATCCCCACGCTTGCGAATCTCTTGCTCGACCCTTGCAGGAGGCCGCAAGCCAAGTGATTGATACATCACATAGCCGACATTTCTCGTTCCGTAAACGAGCAATTCCTCCGGTTTAATAACCAGAATCGTGACAATTTCTGTATGCACTGCGCTTTGCTGTATCAGTGAGCGGGCTTCCTGTTCTTCCTTTTGGAACATGTCCAGCCACCGCTCTGCCTGATCACTCCTGTGAACAGACCGTGCGATAAGACGCAGGTGATCTTTCCAGCCCATCTCCATCCATGAAATATCGGCGATTGGCGCTACAACTCGCAAATGTCCAAGATTCAGTCCATATTCGTGCAAATGCTGTTTGGAAGCAACGATCAGCTCGATGTTGGCATTCAGCAGCGCAGTCCGCACCTGTTCAGCTGAGCTGTTGATATCGATAAACATCATCGTTTGCGGCTGTTTGTCAGACGTATTCACAAATTCGCTGCTATCTGAAATGGTGACGGCCGGCTCCAAACCTAGCAGCAGCAAATGGCTTGCATAAGGTGTAGATATTACCGCTACATGCTGGATAGAACCGTGAATGTAGCCTGAAGGTGATGCTCCGGTCTGCTGCTTGAAACGGCGGCTAAGATAAAATTCATCCTTGTAACCTACCTTCAACGCAATTTCCCTAAGCGTGCTTGAACTTGTCATTAATAGTTCCTTGGCACGGTGAACGCGCAGCCTCGACAAGTATTCGTTAGGAGAAAAACCGGTATGCTGCTTAAACAGAATTGAGTAGTGGGAACGGCTTACGCCTGCAATTGCAGCCAACTGCTCGCTCGTTATTTTTTCGCTATAGTGGTTCTCCAAGTACATAATGCTTCGTTCCATAGTCGGCTGTTCGCTTGCAGCGAGCTTGGCCTCCTGATGCTCCAGCAGCTGGAGAATAACTTGGTGAAATTTCATTTGATTCTGCACATGGCGAACTTCGCTCACAGGTAAACGATGGATATACAGCTCCTCCACATTGGACACAATTGCGGGTTCATAGGGAAGGAATAGCATTTTCGATGCTGAGGCCACCTCGCTTTTTCGCAGCATGGCGTCTGGGTGCAGCGGTCTCAACTGCTCTTGGGTAGAGATCAATAGCTTAAAAGCATGCAGCGGCAAAGCATGATTCGCAATTAATGAAGCATCGCTGTGCGCTGGAAGAAGGATGACGCTCCCTTCCATGAGATCGTAAGTTTGAGATTTGGTCCTAAGGATGCCTTTGCCGCCTGCAATTGCAATCAACACGGTTAAACGTTCATTGATCGTAAAAAGCGGCATACTCGAAGTGCTGTACAGTGAAACGATACTGTCAGCCGTATATAGCGGAAAATGGGACTCGGCCCACTCAGAGACCACGTTATTCATCATCAAAGCCTCCTTAATTGTTTGTATGATGAGGGGACGCCTGAAGATCAGGAAATTGATGATTCTCTACTAGATTATCTTGTTTTGAAAATATTCTTTTATTTGCTCAATAAGCGCCTTGGCTGCCTGGCTGAGATAACGGTCAGATCTGTAAATGATTTCTAAGCTGCGGCTTGGGGCGTTCTCTTTAAAGCGAATCATATGCAAATCAGGATCATTCATTTCCCGGATTAGGGGAAGAGGTTGTATCGTCGCGCCAATATTCGCTTTGACCAACTTAATAATCGAAGTGACCGAGCTCGTTTCGAGAATGGAATGGAGCTTAAAGCCATATTTTTGAACCGTATCCTCTACGATATCTCGTCCCATAAAACCTTCGGGGTAAATAACGACAGGAAGTTCTCTCAATTCATCCACGGAAATGCGGGTTCGGGTGGCTAGCGGATGCTGCTTGGATACGGTTAACACATATTCCTCTTTGCATAAAGGCATATTAATGAAACGATCATTTAGTGGAACGTTCGTCCCTATTCCAAAGTCTACCTCACTTTCAAGCACTTGTTGCGGAATGTCAATGGATGCAATAACTTTTAATTTAATTCTCGGAAACTTTTGATAAAAATCGATTAAAAGCTGTGTAATCCGATAATCCAGATCAGATGGGAATATCCCCACTCTTATTGTGCCTACCTGGATATGGCGCAGATCTGTGATCGAATCTTTCACGTTCTGTATATTATCCAAAATCTTATTGCTATATTTCAACAAGATAATTCCCGCTTCGGTAAGTGCAATTTTTTTTCCGATACGATCAAAAAGAGGCATATTAAGCTCATCTTCCAATGCCCGGATTTGCTGGCTCAGTGTCGGTTGCGTGACCCCAATCTTCTCAGCAGCCTTCGTAAAATGCATCTCTTCACATACGGCAATAAAATAGTGAAGCTGACGTATTTCCAAGAAAATCACCTCTATCATAAGAAATAATTATGATTATAATAGAAACAATAATATTGATCAATCGTGCATTCCTATATACACTGTTCTAGATCTAATGAATAATTTTTTACTGAATGATGGAGATGATTGATCATGCGTTTTTTTGTTCTCATTACTGCTCTTTTTCTCGCTTCGCTTAATTTAAGACCTGTCATAACTTCCGTCTCTCCTTTACTTGGAACGATCCAAGAAACGCTTGGCATGAGCGGCTCCATGGCTAGTCTAATGACCTCCTTGCCTGTGCTGTGTATGGGTTTCTTCGCCCCGGCAGCAGTTAAGTTAGGCAATCGGTGGGGCATTGAAAGGACGATTGCCTATTGTCTTTTACTCATTGGGGCTGCTACGGCCTCGAGGTATTTCGTCAACTCCGCTTGGATGATGCTATTGACCGCCTTCCTGGCCGGTGTGGGCATTGCCATCATTGGGCCTTTATTGTCCGGTTTTATAAAAGGAAATTTCGCCAACCCGTCGGCTATCGTCGGGGTCTATTCCACGGCGCTTGTCATCGGAGCCGCCCTTGGATCCGCTTTATCCGTGCCTTTGCAGTCCGTCTTTAACCATTCCTGGCAGGCTTCCGTCGCATCATGGTCAATCCTGGCTTTCCTGGCTCTTATCTTGTGGTGGCGGCCTGTCCGGAAAGATCCGAAATTAAACGGTCCTGTCGACGCCGGCGGCTTGCCCAAATCAAATAAAAATGGCTTAAAGCTTCCATTAACAAATAAACGGGCTTGGCTGCTGACTTGCTTTTTCGGGTTGATGGCTTTCATCTTTTACTCACTTACCGCATGGCTGGCCCCAATGGTGCAGGCAATGGGCTACGGGAAACAGACGGCGGGAATGATTTTGACTTTATTTTCTCTCGTGCAAATGCCGGTCTCTTTCCTAATTCCTATTCTGGTCTCCCGTTTCCAACACAGAATGGTCTGGCTCATTGGCTGCGCGGTTATGGAGATAATCGGGCTGATCATGCTCCAACTTCCTGTGACCCCTTGGCTAACTTGTATTTTTCTTGGAATCGGCGCAGGCGGACTGTTTCCTATGGCTTTAATGCTGCCTATTGATGAGACATCGAATTCGGAAGAAGCGAGCGCGTTATCTGCCATGACGCAATCCGGGGGTTACATTTTTGCTGCCCTTGGCCCCCTTTTTGTAGGCTTAATCCATGATTATGCAGACAGCTTTCCTCCTGCCCTCATGGGAATGTCGATCTTGGTAGCGGTAATGATTGTCATCCAGTTTAAAATCGGAAATAAAAAGGCCAAAATGATACAATCCGAATAGTATCGTAAATCACAATAACCGCTCATTTCGGGATCCCCCTTATGAGCGGTTATTCGTTACTTTATCAAGTAAAAACCATATTTTTACCATAAAAAATCTCATCCATCTCCCACTTGACGCTTTTCTCAATTTCCAGCTGTTCTTCCTTGCTCAGCGAATCTTTCGTATAGCCGAATAAATAGTTGTTCAAATCAAACTCCCGAAGCTTGCATTTCGTATGGAATATGTTTTCCTGATAAACGTTCACATCAATCATATGATACATGTCTTTGATTTCGCCAGGAATATAGTTTTGGATGGAGCTGATTTCATGATCGATGAACAGCTTGTGCCCCATGATGTCGCGTGTGAACCCTCTAACTCGATAATCCATCGTCATAATGTCCGTGTCAAAGGACCGAATGAGATAGTTCAGCGCTTTGAGCGGCGATATTTCACCGCATGTCGAGACGTCGATGTCAGCCCGAAAGGTGCTGATGCCCTCGTCCGGGTGATACTCAGGATACGTATGCACCGTGATATGGCTGGTGTTCAAATGCACAACAACCGCATCCGGGAGCGGGCCGGGGGACTCTTCAAACGATTCGTTCGATGCCTTCTCGATCGGCCCTTCCGATACCAGCATCGTCACGCTTGATCCTTGAGGCTCATAATCCTGCTTGGAAATGTTCAGAATATGTGCGCCGATAATGTCGGCAACAGATTTCAGAATGGCGGTCAAACGGTCTGCGTTGTACTGCTGGTCTATATAAGCGATATAAGCTTCGCGCTCTTCTTTGGTTTTCGTAAAGCAAATATCGTACATGTTAAAGCTTAAAGATTTGGTTAAATTATTAAAACCATGCAAGGTAATGCGCTGCTCCGATGTTAATTTCAATGATTCTCCCCCTTAATGTTAACGCTCTATCGCAGATGATTTGTTACGATTAACTTATGATGTGATGCCAAGGCTGCTTCTATTCCATTATTCGACAAGCAAAAAGAGATGATGCCTGAAAGACATCACCTCCTAGCTCTTCTCTTCCTTATTCCTAAGCATCCCGCTTCGCAGTCAAATGAACGGCAAGCTGATTCGTTCGCTGCTTGTTCAGCGGGTAAAAGAAAACAATAATCAAGAAAATCAACAGATAAACGATACCAGGGATTAAGGTAGCTAACGTATAGATGCCGTCAAGCGCTTCTTGAGTCTGCACGGAACGGGCGGCATCGTATCCGACGGAACCGATTGCAATGCCTCCGATCCCTCCGGCAAGCGCTTGGCCTACTTTTCGGGCAAAAGAATAAATGGAATACACGGTGCCATCTTCGCGTAAACCGGTGACATATTCCTGATAGTCGATGACATCGGTTACAAAAGCCCAAACGACCAGATTGAAAAAAGCAAAACCAAACATGCCCAGTCCGGAAACGATAACAAATTGTAACGCGGTCAAATGCGGCAAGAAATACAAAGCCAGATAGACAATAGATGAAAGCAGCATCCCCGCTGACGCAATTTCTTTCTTGCCGAATTTGTTCACGAGCGATTTGACGAACGGAATGGCGATAAACACGGCGGCTGTTTGGATTAAACCTGCCATACTTAACATCGAAGCGCTTCCAAAATAATTTTTATACAAATACACATTCACTGCGCCGACAAGCATAGAAAGCATCATAAATGCCAGCGATGCCACCAGGATGGAGATTAAGGGCCTGTTTTTGAGCAGACCTTTTAAAGTTGTGCCTAAATGAATCTTTTTCTCTTTCGTTTCAGATAGGGTAATACGCTCTGTCGATAATTTGTAGCAAGCCATGTAGCAGGAGATCGAGAGAATGCCGAATAGGATTGCGCCCAGCATAAATCTGTCGGAATCTGCTTTATTGTTGACAAACAGGATCAACGGACCGAGAACATTTATAATTAATCCGGCGAGATTAGCCCCCATTGTCCTGAAAGTCGACAGCGTCGTACGCTCGACACTATCGCTCGTAATGACGGAAGCCATCGACCCGTAGGGAATATTGACCGTGCTGTATAAAGTTCCCCATATCAGATACGTGACAAATGCATAGGCCAAATAGAAACCATCGGACATACCTGGAATTTTCACGAACATCAGAATGCCTGACAGAACCAGCGGAAATGACATTCGGAAGATCCAAGGCTTGAATTTGCCTTGAATCCCCGCTTTTCTCGTGTCAATGAACCGGCCCCAAACAACATCTGCAATAGCGTCCCAGAGTCTTGCAATCAAGAACATGAGTCCAATCGTCGCCGCGTGAATCTTGAAAATATCCGTATAATAGACCATTAAGAACGAACTCACGAGAATAAAGAAGAAATCGTTTCCGAAATCGCCGAACAAATAGCCAAGCTTATCCCGAATGCCAAATGGTCGGCTTGTCATGACTTTCATTGTCGGTTTCGACGTTGTTTGAATGTCCGCATTACTCATAGTATTCCTCCAGTGCCTTGACATCTGTTGTTTGCGCTTCGACTATTTTTTGTATCCGTATTCCGGTATCGCTGACCATCTTTTGCGCAATTCATGCGCGGCATATTTCGGCTTCCGATCCCTGGTGAAAATTCCTTTCTTATTCCCTTGGACCCGCATGATGCCTTGAGACGTATTGAAATCTGCAAAATTCCAAACCTGTTCACCAACGAATGTAGCAAATTCATCAAATACTTCATGATTCGCACGAAGGTATTCGACCTGATATTCTTCGGTGAACATCACAGGGTCTACATCATGCAGTCCGGCAACGGTATCCGCGCCATACTCAGTCATCATGATCGGTTTGCCAGGGCAGCGCTTGCCCCAACCGGCCAGTTCTTCACGCAGTTTGACTTTGGCAGCCTCCATATCGCCGCTTTGCACGTACCAGCCATAGTAACGGTTCAGTGCAAGCACATCGACAAGCTCCGCAACTTTACATGTATCCGGGGTTGACATCAAGTGCGTAACGATGGTAACCGGTCTTTTTTGCGGGTCAAGCTCTTTCGCCAGCTCGACAAGCGGCTTAAAATAAGCATCCGCGCCCTCTTCCTCGGAAGCCGGCTCATTGGCAATGGACCACATGACGACACACGGATGGTTTTTATCCCGAGCAATGAGTTCCCGGATCATATCCTGGTGATGCTCCTTTGTTCGAAGCTCCTCCCACGTCTTTCTCTTCGGACCGCCTCCGAAAATCGCCATGAAATTCAAGTGCAAACCGACAGCAGGCGTCTCATCAATGACGACGAGTCCTTCTTGGTCAGCCAGCCGCATTAGTTCTTCGGAATACGGGTAGTGGGCTGTACGGAACGAATTCGCGCCGATCCACTTCATCAACCGGAAATCAAGCACATTGGCTGCTTCATTAAATCCTCTGCCATGGATCGGGGAATCCTCATGCTTCCCAAACCCTTTGAAATAAAACGGCTTATCGTTAATTAGGAATTTCCCCTCTTTGACCTCCACCGTTCTAACGCCAAAAGGCTGTTCGTAGACATCGACTACTTTGCCATTTTGAGATAACTCAACTTTAAGCGTATACATGTAAGCATTCAAAGGCTCCCAACGTGTCACCTCATGGACATTGATCGTGCCCTGACGGCCACTGCCCTCTCCTACAATAGTTCCCGACTGATCAATCACAGTTGCCTTCAGTTGCCCTTCTCCGACAATGTCGACTTCATACTGAACGATCCCGTCTTGCGCTTTCACATCGGTAACAATCGTCACATCTTTCACATACGTATGAGGCGTCGTATAAATTTTCACCGGTCTGTGGAGTCCTGCGTAATTAAAGAAGTCGAAGTTCGGACTGTTTTTCGCGACCATGCCCTTCCCCGGAATTTCCTGCTCGGTGTAGATTCCGACGGGAAGCGTCGATTCGTCCACGATATTATTCACGGCAACCGTTAAACGGTTATGGCCTGATTTGAGATAGGCATTAATCTCGGCTTCAAACGGTGTAAATCCGCCCTTATGCTCGACGACCGGTTCTCCATTTACATAAACGATCGCTTTATGAGTCGCCGAACCGAAGCGCAGGACAACACGTTCTGATAAAAGCAAATTTAACAATGTAAAATCTCTCTCATACCAGACCCAGCCCACATGATTTCGAATATCCGCGGTAGCGCCTACATCATTGAAAGAAGACGGTACAGACATAGGGATGGTCTCAGTAAGACCGGCTGCATACCATTTCTCTTGAAAGCCCTTTCCAAAATCCAGTTTGAATCTCCATATCCCATTAAGATCTATAATGCCCCTTGACTCCGATACGATTGGATATAGCATAGTTACCGCTCCTTTTTTTCGTTTTCAATCTCAACAATTCAGATTATACTAAGATAAACGCGCAGCAAGTAGGACGTATTTTGCACATATAGGATAATTTAAATATACATTTTTACATGTCAGGAGAATCAAATGACCATACAGCCTCTTCACTTATCTGCCATCTCGCTTACAATTTTTCACATCACCGATATCAATACGACCGTTTTAAGCAGCATCGGAGCTGTTCAAATAAGCCACGAGCATGACAGAATGCCGGACTTTTTGAAAGAATGGCTGCAGGATGACATGCAATTCCTATGCGCAGAAACGCAAATATCTCCCGGACAATGCTGTAAATTCACGAATGCATGGGGAGTAACGTATTTAGCCAGAGAGTTTCGAGTAAAAGAGGAACAGCCCAAGATTTTAGTCACAGGTCCTTTCTTGCTGCAAGTGCCTGATGTCAATCGAATATCTTTGAATTTCAAACTGGATCAGCAGAAGCGGATTGAATTAGAAGGTTTTTATCGGGGGTTAAAATTAATTAGCACGGCCCGGGTCCAAAGCTTGGCCAATATTTTCGAGCAAATCGAAGGCATTTCTCAAACCGATATTCGGGAATTGGAGGTTCGGCCGCAAACAGCCGAGTCGCCGCGGCAGAAAAAGATAGAGCTCATGCTGCAGCAGCGCGATGAAGCTTACATCGACCTAGTCGAGCTGCGTTATGAAATTGAACAAGAAATGACGCTGGCGGTGCAGCATGGCGATCAGGAATTGGTGCAGCAGGTGCAAGGAAAAATGAAAAATCTGTACGACTTTTCCGAACGATTTCCTAACCAGCCGGTAAGAGCTTTAAGAAATGCGCTCATTATCCTAAATACGCTGTTAAGAGTCGCTGCCAGAAATGTGAACGTCCAACCCTTTTTCCTGCATCAGATTTCCGAGAAATTCGCCAAACGCATTGAACGGACAGAGACGATCGATTCCCTCAATAAGTTAATGGCGACCATGCACGACGAGTACTGCAAGCTGGTACGCCTTCATGCTGTTAAAGGATATTCCCCCCTGGTCCAAAAAGTCATTCAATTCGTATCCCTGCATTACAATAAACCTTTAAGTTTAGAAGAAATTTCGCTGGCCTGCCATGCTCACCCCTCGCATATTTCGAGACAATTCAAGAAAGAAACAGGGATAACGGTGACGGATTACCAGCAAAGGCGGCGGATTGAAGAATCCAAACCTTATCTCAAAAGAGGCGATGCCTCCATCAAAGAGATTGCCGAATCGATAGGCTTTGATGACGCGGGCTATTTTACCCGCATTTTCAAAAAGCTGGAAGGAATGACACCGACCGATTATCAAAAGGTCTGAGGATCACCTTTCTTTCATTGGAATTCGGACAAGCTTAATGATACAATATGGAAATAATATGAAACTAACAAATCTGAGGAGTGAGATGAATGGCTTTAGATATTTACTTGAATTTCAATGGAAATTGTCGTGAAGCGGTGGAATATTATGCAGAGGTTTTTGGAACGGAGCAGCCGAGAATCATGACGTTTGGCGATACGCCATCCGATCCCGCGCACCCGCTTCCGGAAGAAGCGAAATCCTTGGTCATGCATGCCAGACTTTCGATTAGCGGCAGCACGATCATGTTCTCGGATGTATTCCCCGGCATGCCGTTCGTAGCTGGAAGCAATTTCTCTATCTCACTGGTAAGTAAAGATATCGAAGAAGTTAAATCTGCCTTTCATAAGCTGAAAGAAGGCGGTCAAGTTACGATGGAGCTTACGGAAACGAATTGGAGTAAATGCTTCGGCATGCTGGTAGACAAGTTCGGCATCCAATGGATGTTCAACTATGACAACGGCGAAGCGGTTTACTAGTTCCTAATAGCTTGCTAACGAAAAAGGAACACGTCCCTTCCCTTCTGAGGAAGAGTAGGCGTGCTCCTTTTTTTACTCATAATATCGGTGAAATTAATTTCGAAATGGATTCCAGGAAGCGGATTCTTAGTGAACGCTTTTCATATTCCTCCAAGGTCAATTCCATGCACCCTTCCATATCCCTCCAGAAGATGTTTTCCAACTTTTTCGCCGTCTCTTCGTGATACATCAGAGCATTTGTCTCGAAATTAAGCCGGAGGCTGCGAATATCGAAATTCGCCGTCCCCACCGAAGCCACTTTCCCATCGACTACAATCGTCTTAGCATGCAAGAAACCATAATCGTACAAGTAGCATTTCACCCCGGCTCGCAGCAATTCACCGACATAATAGAGGGATGCCCAGTGAACAAACAAGTGATCCGCCTTCTGCGGGATCATGATGCGAACGTCAATGCCGGATAAGGCGGCAATTCGCAGCGCATTGAGCATGCTCTCCTCAGGAATAAAATAAGGCGTTTGAAGAAGTATGCGGCTCTTCGCCATATGAATCATTTTGAGAAAAGTGTAGACAAAATGCGGCCATTCTTCATTCGGCCCACTGGCGATAATCTGCATCGGAACATTGTTCTGCAAACTGCCCGCTTCATCACGTTCCGGAAAATAACGCTGATCCACCTCTAGCGGAGCCGCCGCGGCTAAATTCCAATCGAGGATGAAGCGGGACTGCAGCGCACGAACAACACTGCCCGTTAAACGCAGGTGAGTATCCCGCCAGAAGCCGAAACGAGGGTTAAGTCCGAGATATTCATTGCCCACATTGAAGCCGCCCATATAGCCTATCTGACCGTCAATGATGACAAGCTTCCGATGATTGCGATAATTAACCCGATAGTTCAAATACGGAATTCGTGACGGGAAGAAAGCTGCTTTCTGCCCGCCAGCTTTCAGAAAATCACGGAAGAAAGAATCTTTTAAGGCACGCGAGCCGATGTCGTCATACAAAAATCTAACGATGACGCCCTGCTCTGCCTTTTTCGTTAGAGCATGCATGATCTTCTGGCCGAGCGAGTCATTCTTCACGATGTAATACTGCATATGAATATGCGTCTGCGCAGCTTCAATTTTCATAAGTAGATCGCTAAACTTCGAATTCCCATCCGTAAAAATATGGACACCGTTATCCTGGGTAAGAAAAGCGTCATTGGAAGACACATTCAAATAGATGAGATCACGGTATTGGCTGACCATGGGATCAATATAAGCCATCGTCCCGCTCATCAACTGCTCCTGCTGCTCGGAAATGACCGTCTGCATTCTTTCTTGCATCCGCCTGTTCCATTTATACAGCTTTCTACGGCTCAAATTTTGCCCCAGCATTACATATAGGAGGAAGCCGAGAATCGGAATAAACAAGAGCACCATCAACCACGACCATGTGGCGGCAACGTTGCGGCGTTCTAAGAACACAACCGTTAAAGCGAGCATGATATTAATGATAAAGACAACAGTAAGTGCGTGCGATAACCAATCCATTGGGCCACTCCTAACCTTTGATGTCAGCGGATCAGGAATATTATACCTTATTTTCGGCAAATTCGAAAAAAACCTCTTATTCTTAGTAAGAATAAGAGGAAGAGTCCGTTCTTATGCTATTTTTTTAATTTGGCACAGCTTCCGTAAATAATAAACGCCGCCTACTTTAAGGACATCATCCGAATACGCTTCTATGAGTGTTCCCGAATCTTCCAATTCATCGTCAAACCACACCTCAACCGGTGTTTGAAATAGCATACAAAGATACAGATCAGCATCTGTTAAGCAAACTGTAGTCCGGCTCATTATGACAATTGCCTCCTCTACCCAATTTCACCCGACAGGATACTTATCGTCATTTGTGAAGAAAAAATGAAGAGGAAATAGGTAAAAAGACTGGAAAGCATGAGCCTCCAGTCCTGTTTCTTCATTTAGTTAACCATATCCTGATAGAGTTCGATGTACTGTTGCGCAGACTTTTTCCAGCTAAAGTCACCTTTTTTCATGTTCTGCTGAATTTTCAGCCATGCGTCACGATCATTTTTGTAGAAAAAGACAGCCCGTCGGATCGTATGCAGCATATCGTGGGCATTGTAATTCTGGAAGGAGAAGCCGGTGCCTTCGCCCGTGAACTCATTGTACGGCTGGACCGTATCCTTAAGCCCGCCGGTTTCTCTCACAATCGGTACCGAGCGGTACCGGAGCGCAATCAGCTGCCCAATGCCGCATGGCTCGAACTGAGAGGGCATCAAGAACATATCTGAGGCGGCATAAATTTGATGCGCCAATGCCTCGTCAAAGCATATCTGGGCTGATACTTTGTCCGGGTAGTTCTCAGCAGCTTGCTTAAACATCTCCTCATAGCCATGTTCTCCTGTGCCCAGCACGACGAGCTGAATGTCTAGCGAGAGAATTTCGGCGATCACATGCTGGATGAGATCAAGCCCCTTTTGCTGCACCAAACGGGTTACTAAGGCAATCATAGGGACATCCGCCTTTACAGCGAGTCCCAGCCTCTCCTGGAGAGCTGTCTTGTTCATCTGCTTTTTCGGCAGCGAATCCCGATAATTGACCACGAGGTGCGGATCGCTCATAGGATCGAACACCTCATAATCGATTCCGTTCACAATGCCCGTTAACTGATCCTTGCGGTGACGCAGCAGGCTGTCCAGGTATTCGCCATAATAAGGCGTTTGAATTTCTTCGGCGTAAGTCTGACTCACCGTTGTTATACGGTCGGAGTACAGCAATCCGCCTTTAAGGAAGCTGGCGCCGCCATGCAGTTCAAGCGCTGTGCCTGTGAAATGATCGTCAGACAAGCCGAATAGTTCCTTAAACAACGATTGGCTGAACACGCCCTGATATTTCAAATTATGCACCGTCGATACGGTTTTGATTTCGCTATAGAATGGCAGATGTTGATAGTGAGCCTTTAGCAGTACCGGAATCATTCCCGTTTGCCAATCGTGGCAATGGATAACGTCCGGCTGAAAATCAAGCAGCGGCAATGTTTCAATTATGCCTTTGCAGAAGAACGCAAAACGCTCCGCCTCATCCCCGTAACCGTAAATCCCCGGACGTTTGAAATAAAACTCATTGTCTATGAAATAGAACGTAACCCCGTCATGCTGCAGCACTTCAATGCCGATGTACTGCTTCCTCCATCCGACGTAAATGTCGTGTGTGACTGCTAATGTCATGGCATCCCGATACTTGGCGGGAATTCCCCCGTATTTAGGCAAAATGACTCGAACATCCAGCCCTTGTCCGACAAGCTCTTTCGGCAGCGAACCGATCACGTCGGCCAGACCTCCCGTTTTAATAAATGGAACAGCTTCTGAAGCAGCAAACAGTACTTTCATCTTTCCACTCCTCTGAAGTTCGATACCGGTTAGATCACTTTGGTTTTCGCTGCGATGAACGGTGCCTTGTTATCCCCGGTCAGCACGCGTCCGCGGGAAATGAAGACATCCTTGTCGAGAATCGCGTTCTCGATAATAACATTCTCCTCAATTTCGCAGTTTTGCAGAATAATGCTGTTTTTCACATAAGCACCTTTGCGTATCTTCACTCCGCGGAACAGAATGCTGTTCTCCACCTTGCCTTCCACGATACAACCGTTCGCGATCAGCGTGTTTTTGGCAGAAGCAGATTCCAAATATTTCGCCGGCGGCTCATCTTTAACTTTCGTAAAGATATGGTTTTTCTGGAAGAACAACTCTCTCCAGATTGCCGGATTCAACAACTGCATGCTGTGCTTGTAATAGCCTTGAATCGAGTTCACGATTCCTACGTGGCCTTCAAATTTATAGCCATACACACTAAGCTTATCAATATTTTTCATGATGCCGTCGCGCACTAGATGATCATAGCCTTGGGCGAGGCAGGATTCCACCATATCCAGCAGCAGCGCTTTGCTCATGATATACATTTCCATCGAAATGTTGTTGGTCCGCAGCCTTCCGGTGTGGTCTTCCATTAACGTCACTTGCCCGTTCTCTTTGACCGCCAGACGCCGGAATTTGCCTTGAATGTCTTCATCCGTTTGTTTATAGATGACGGTAATGTCCGCTTGCGTGTCCTCGTGATAGCGAATGATGTCGCGCAAATCCAAGTTGCAGACCATATGGCTGCGTGAAATAATAACCAGCTCTTCTTTGCCGCGATAGAAATAATCCCGATGGCTGTAGAATTGGTACAAATCACCGCGTGAAATGCCCGTTGGCTCATCCAGCACCGAAGGCAGGACGAACAATCCGCCGCGTTTTCTGTCCAAATCCCACTCTTTCCCAGATCCCAGATGATCCATCAATGAACGGTATTTATGCTGCGTAAATACAGCCACGTTGTCAATTCCTGAATTCACCATATTCGACAATGTAAAATCAATTAACCGATAGCGACCGCCGAATGGCACCGATGCAGGGCAGCGGAAATAAGTCAGTTCCTCCAAATCATCCGGCTCATTCACTAAATTAATGACACCCATTACATGTTTCATCTGAGATCATCCCTTCTGTTTGGCAGTCGCTAATACCCGTTCATTGCCGCCGATAAGTGTAATTTCACCATGACCGTCTACAACCGCACCGTCTTCCACGACCGTGTTTTCACCGATAATCGCTTTGCTAATCTTCACATTGTTGCCGATTTTGGCATTCGGCATAATGACGGAGTCGCGAATTTGGCTGCCTTCTCCGACTTGTACGCCGAAAAACAACACGGAATGATCGACATCTCCGAAAATCGCACAGCCCTCATTGACGAGCGAACGCTTAATGTTCGCTGTCGGAGCCACATATTGTGCAGGCTGGTACGGATTTTGGGAGTAAACTCGCCAATCTTTATCATTCAGGTTCAGCTCGTTATTCTCATCAAGCAGATCCATATTCGCTTCCCATAAGCTATCAATGGTTCCGACATCTTTCCAGTAGCCATCAAACGGATAGGCATACATTTTGGCTGCATTTTGCAGCATCATCGGGATAATATCTTTCCCAAAATCTTTGCTGGAATTCGGATTCTCCTCATCGGCAATCAAATACGATTTCAGAACGCTCCAATTAAAAATATAAATACCCATGGAAGCCAAATTGCTGTTCGCTTCTTTCGGTTTTTCGGCAAATTCGGTAATCTCTTGATTCTCATTGACGCTCATAATTCCGAAACGGCTCGTTTCTTCCCATTTCACTTCGATCACGGCAATACTTGCGTCGGCTTTTTTCTCTTTGTGGTAGGAAAGCATTTTATCATAATCCATTTTGTAAATGTGATCACCCGAGATGATCAAGACATACTCCGGATCATACTGCTCGATAAACCCAATATTGCGATAGATCGCATTGGCTGTTCCTTTATACCAATCTCCGCCTTTTTGTTCCATGAACGGAGGCAAAACGGTAACACCGCCATATTTGCGGTCCAAATCCCACGAACTGCCGATTCCAATATACGTGTTTAGCACAAGTGGTTGATACTGGGTCAATACACCAACAGTGTCGATACCTGAATTCGTGCAATTGCTAAGGGTAAAATCAATGATCCGGTACTTCCCGCCGAAATGTACGGCCGGCTTAGCCAAATTATTCGTTAGTACGCCTAATCTTCGTCCTTCTCCACCAGCGAGCAGCATGGCAACACATTCTTTACTGCGCATCTCTGATTTCCCCCTTCAACTTCGTATGGTCTAGTTGGAATTCTTTCACACACTTTATATAAACAGCCGCAAGCGGCGGAATACACAGAGACAAGCTATAAGGCAGTTCGTGCCATTTTCTTTTTTCACTTGTGATGGGCAGCTTGTTTCCTTGGCCGGAACCACCAAATTCAGGAGCATCGCTATTAAAAACGACCTCGTACAAACCGTTTCGGGGCACGCCGATTCGATAATCGGGATGAACCTCCGGAGTGAAATTACAGATGAGAATCAAATCATCCTCCATCAAATTTCCTTTACGCATGAAGGTGACAACGCTTTGGCTCTCATCATGCGGATTAATCCATTTAAATCCATCCGGACTGTGGTCCTTTTGCCATAAAGCCGGTTGGTCCAAATAAAATTGATTCAGGGCCTTGACGTACGTGTGCATCTGTTCATGCTTCTCATAACCGTCCAAGAGGAACCAATCCACTTCCTCCTGGTCTTTCCATTCGTCGAATTGACCGAATTCGCTGCCCATGAACAGCAGTTTTTTGCCGGGATGGCCCGACATATACCCATACAAAACGCGCAGGTTGGCGAATTTCTGCCAATAATCGCCTGGCATTTTGTGCAGGAGCGAACGTTTCCCATGGACAACCTCATCGTGTGAAAAAGGCAGTACATAGTTTTCGCTAAAAGCGTACATAAACGAGAAGGTGATCAGCTTATGATGATATTTGCGGTGGACGGGGTCCAGCTTCATGTATCGAAGCATATCATTCATCCAGCCCATGTTCCATTTATAGTTAAATCCAAGTCCGCCATCATGCACCGGGGCTGTAACAAGCGGCCAATCCGTCGAGTCTTCAGCCATCATGAGCGCTTCCGGATAATAAGAGAAGACGACCTGATTCAGCTTTCGCAAGAAAGCGACGGCTTCCGGATTATCATCTCCGCCCCATTGATTCTTGAGGGGCTTCTCATTCCATCTGCCGAAATTCAAATGCAGCATAGAAGCTACAGCATCCACCCGGATGCCGTCAATATGATAAACTTCCATCCAAAATATGGCGTTGGAGATGAGAAAGCTTTGCACCTCCGGCCTGCCAAAATCAAACGTCAGAGTCCCCCATTCCCGTTTCTCGGCTTTGCTCGGGTCTTGATATTCATAAAGCGGCTTGCCGTCGAACTGTCTGAGGCCGTGAGCGTCCTTACAGAAATGGCCCGGAACCCAGTCCATGATGACGCCTATCCCGTTCTGATGACAACGGTCTACGAAATGCATAAATTGTTTCGGCGAACCATGCCTGCTCGTAACGGAGTAATACCCTGTCGCTTGATAGCCCCACGAGCGGTCAAACGGGTGCTCAGCGAGCGGCATGACTTCAATATGTGTGTAGCCCATGTCCACTGCGTAATCGACTAGCTCATCGGCCAGCTGGTCATAGGTGTATAATTCTTCGCTGTGTCTGTCTTTTTTGCGCCATGTACCCATATGTACTTCGTAAATAGATAAAGGCTTGTTATAAGCGGAACTTTCTTTTTTGTGCTCCTGCCAAGCTTCATCCTTCCATTCGTAGCCTTCCAAATCGACCACGCGAGAGGCTGTCCCTGGGCGTACTTCGGAATAAAAGGCGTAAGGGTCGGCTTTCAACAAAATTTGACCTGTTTCACTGTGAATTTCGTACTTGTAGTAGTCGCCTTCACTTGCTTCTGGAACAAACAACATCCAAACCCCAAGTGAGCTGAACTTCTCCATGCGATGGATCCCGGATTGCCATTGGTTGAAATCGCCAAGCAAGCTGACTTGTCTGGCATGAGGCGCCCATACGGCGAAACGAACACCCTCATTTCCTTTTACTTTGCTAACATGCGCCCCTAGGATGCGATAGCTGTGATAAAGGGATCCTTCATGAAGCAGAAACAAATCTTCTGAGCTGGGTATACCAACATTTGCCCCCATGTTATCCCTCCCATAATCGACCTTTTTGTTCAAAATATGGATATAACATATATTCACATACCTTACAAATACAACAAACAGGTGGAGAATTCCTTCAATTCTAAGTATTAAAAAAAGGAAAAGGCTTACGATTGGGTGAATTACTAATGTGACACTAATTGAAAGGTGGAAAACAGGAATATGAAAGACAAAGTAAAAGGACTTATCGTAGGTTTAACGATCGGTTCGTTAATTAGCGGTACAGCAGCTTTTGCGGCTAGCAGTCAAATTGAAGTGGCCTTCCGAAGCATTAAGTACATGTTTGATGGTGTCGAAAAGGTGCCTGCGGATGGAAAAGGTTTTGTTTATGAAGGCTCTACGTATGTTCCGCTTCGCTTCGTGAGTGAAGCACTGGGTAAAAAAGTGGAATGGGATGAAGAAAATGAAACGATTTGGATCGGCAACAATCCGAATAAAGTCGTTGCGACTTACAAAGGCGGGACTGTAACCAAAGGTGATTTTGATACTTTCTTAGCTATGCAGGCTATTTTCAATAGCAGCCATAGTGCCTCAAAAGATAACCCGGACTATCAGAAGAGTATCTTAACGCAATTAATTGAAAATCGAATTTTGTACGGAAAAGCCTCCGAGCAAGACCAAAACGCTGCAAAAAGCAGTGCTGCCGCACAAATCACAGCATGGAAATCACAATTCGGCGAAGCCAAGTTTTCAGATGACTTGAAAAATTTCAAAGTGACGGAAACTGGGCTTCAATATTACCTCGTCGGAAGATTTACGGCTGAGAACTATATTAAATCCAGCATAACCGACGCGCAGTTAAAAGCCAAATATGACGACAATCTCAAACAAGATAAAGATGCTTACACGATCGCATCCGTCCGCCACATCTTAATTGGCCTGACGAATGAGGATGGCACTGCGAAGCGGACCAAGGAAGAAGCTCTCAAACTTGCCAAAGATGTTGAGCAGCGGCTTAAGAACGGCGAAGATTTCGCGAAGCTGGCTAAAGAATTGACCGACGACCCTGGCTCCAAAAACACAGGCGGCCTTTATGCCGATGCCGAGGTTAATCTTTGGGTGCCTGAATTTAAGAAAGCTGCGATCGAACAAACGGTTGGCGCTGTAGGCGACCCTGTTGAGACCCAATTCGGGTATCACGTAATCAAAGTTGAATCCAGATCCGTGAAATCTTTCGACGCTGAGAAAGACTCCTTAAGAGAATCGCTAGAACAAGCGCAATTCCAGCAATTTACGGAAAAAGAATTGCCTGCTTTGATTGAAAAGATCGATTTAAGTGAATAAATGGTGTACAATGAATGTTTGTTAAAGTATACAAGTTGAAGGATGGAATGCAGCATGTTTTATGCAAAAGATTGGGTAGATTATGAGCTTCTCGACACTGGCAACGGTGAAAAACTTGAACGCTGGGGCACTGTCGTTCTGAGAAGACCTGACCCGCAAATCATTTGGCCATTAGAGAAAGAAACGCAAAGCTGGCGTCAGGCAGATGCCCATTATCACCGAAGCTCCAGCGGCGGCGGTCAATGGCAGCAAAATTCCGAGCTGCCTGAGCGCTGGACGATCACTTATGACCAGAAGTTGACTTTCTATATTAAGCCAACAAGTTTCAAACATACGGGCTTATTTCCTGAACAAGCCGTCAACTGGAAATGGATGATGGATAAAATTCAGGGAGCCGGCCGGCCGATCAAAGTGTTGAACCTGTTTGCTTATACGGGCGGAGCTTCACTGGCTTGCGCTTATGCAGGAGCTGAAGTTTGCCACGTGGACGCTTCCAAAGGTGTCGTGCAGTGGGCGAAAGAGAATCTGCATCTCAGCGGGCTGGGCAGCCGCCCTGTTCGATTTATTACGGATGATGTATTCAAATTCGTGCAAAGGGAACAGCGCCGCGGCAGCAAGTACGATGCGATCATTATGGATCCTCCTTCTTACGGACGCGGACCCAACGGGGAAACCTGGAAACTGGAAGACGACCTCTTCCCTTTCATTCAAACCTGTCAGAGCATTTTGACCGATAATCCTTTGTTTCTGCTCATTAACTCTTATACGACGGGGATCTCGGCAACCGTTCTGCAAAACATCTTGACGATGGCGATGAAAGCCAAGCACGGCGGTACGATTTCCAGCGGAGAGATCGGTTTGCCGATCACCCACTCCGGCCTAATGCTCCCTTGCGGTATTCTGGGACGCTGGGAGGCGTAACGTGACAGGAGCTAAAGATGTTTCGGGAGCATCGCAAATTCCGATACTTTTCGAAGACAACCACATTCTTGTGGTGGAGAAGCCTGTGAACATGCCGACGCAAGAGGATGATTCGCGCGATCCGGATCTTCTGAACGCTCTGAAGGCGGACATAAAGATTCGGCACAACAAGCCCGGCAACGTGTACCTAGGGCTTGTACACCGGCTTGACCGTCCCGTCGGCGGCGTCATGGTCTTCGCCAAAACGTCAAAAGCCGCATCGCGCTTGTCAGACGCGGTAAGAACAAGGCATCTCGACAAAACGTATGTCGCTGTTGTGCACGGCAAACCGCCTCAGCCGGCCGCTACGCTGCGTCACTGGCTCTGGAAGGACACGCGGACCAATACGGTCAGCGTGGTCAAACCGGGCCAGCACGATGCTAAGGAAGCCGTGCTGGATTATAAGCTGCTCGGCAGCCAAGACGGTCTCAGCTTGATCCAGATCAAGCTGCATACCGGGCGGCCGCATCAAATCCGCGTGCAGCTGGCAGCCATCGGCTGCACGTTGTACGGCGACCAGCGCTACGGCAGCGCGGTCAACAAGCCAGGCCAGCAGCTTGCCCTCTGGGCGACGGCGCTCTCGTTTGAGCATCCGACGCTCAAGGAGCGGATGCATTTCCGGTCGCTGCCTCCGGGACAGCGGCCGTGGAGTGACTTTACAATCCCAGAATTGTAAAGTCACTCCGAAACGGAAGTCGCCGACTCGGTTAGTTGGCGACCTTTCCCAATAAATAAATAAGCAGTTTCTGATTATGGGCGGAAACGCGGCTCAGGTACGTATCCAACAGTTGTTCGCGGACTAACGTGCCTCGCTCGCATTCCGCCCTTCCTTTGTCCGTTACGTTGACCCAAACAATTCGGCGGTCTTTCTCATCCCGCACCCGGACAATTAATTCACTTCTCTCCATTCGATCTAATAGCGTTGTAACCGCCGCAGCTGTTGTAGATAAATATTCGATTAGATCTGAAGGCTTCATACGCTCATTCGTCTTAAGCAATTCTAGTACGTTCAGTTGCCCTTCTGTAATCGTAGGTGCTAATCCTACTTCCATCTGGCTCTTCAATTCCTTAGACAATTTCAGCCACAGCTTTCCAAACTCATCGGAATACAACCTCACATCATCTCGCTTCCAACATCTACTATATCGCAAGTATAGCATGCATTTTCTCACGATAAAAGGTTAATGCCATTAATACTTTCCAACAAAAGCTGCATGGAAGTAGGATATGCTGTCGAGACGTCCACAACTTTGTCCAAACCCAAAGAATCGCTCCACTTCTTTTAACATCCAGCCCACTGCTGACATATACTGTGAAGTAATCAGTTATTTGAAGACGACGCTAAGGAGTGGTTCAGGTGGAAGATTGGAAAATTGAGCTTGGCAAAAAGGCACTGGCAGCCGGCATGCTGAAAGACCCACAGTGGCTGGATCGATTAGACGAACCGATGCCCCTGTGGGTCTTATTAGAGTTAGCTTTTATGCTGATGGAGAAATTGGACCCGCCTACAGTCAGTTATGATTGAGGGAATCGCAGGATATCGATGATCGACTCTGTTTTGGTAACAGGTATGAGCTGTTTGCCCTGCGCTTTACGATCTTCCAGCGGAGCTGTTTCCGTTGAGAAACGAAGTTTCTCGCCATTGCTCATGACAGCTGTAATCTGATAATCCATTTTCACGATAAATGTCCGGATTAGAGCAGTTCCGTTAGGTCTCACACGCTTGCCTTCCTTAAACTCAAACGTAAGGATCCCTTTCCCGCCACGCCCTTGAATCGGATAATCGACGACAAGGGAACGCTTGGCATACCCGAGGTCCGAAATGACCAGCACTTCCCCTTCATCCCCGTAAATCCACTCCGCTGAGACGACTTCATCGTCCTCCTTGAGCTGGATGCCGCGCACACCCGCGGCCGCACGGCCCATCGGGTTTACTTCTTCCTCGCGGAAACGAATGCTCATCCCCTGCTTCGTGACAAGCAGGATCTCTTTGGTGTTGTCGCTCAGATAAACGTGCAGCACTTCATCCTGCTCTCCGAGCTTACAGGCCACAAGTCCATTGGAGCGGTTCGTCATATATTCTTTGAGCTCGGTACGCTTCACTTGACCTCTGCGGGTCACGAATACAAGCGATTTCGTCGGATCGTCAAACCCTTTGACCGGAATAACGTTTACGATGCGATCTTCCTTGGCAATCGGAATGACATTGACAATCGCGGTACCGTTCTCTTTCCATTTATACTCAGGCACTTGATGGACAGGCAGCAAGTAGTACTGGCCTTTTTTGGTGAAAATCAACAGACTCTCTATCGTATTCACGTCGAGCAAGAAGCGCAAGTAATCGCCTTCCTTCAGCCCTGTGCTCTCAAGCTCTCCGCCTGATCGCGTGAAGGAAAGTTTGCTGGTGCGTTTCAAATAACCCTCATGGGAAAGCGTGACGAAGACATCCTCCGGATTGACCAGTACTTCCAGATTGACTTTCAACTCCTCGACTTCGCCTTGAATGGCTGATCGGCGGTCAATCCCGTATTTCTTCCGAATTTCGCCCATTTCATCTTTAATAACGCCTAACAATTTCTTCAAAGAGCCCAGAATGCCGCGTAAATACGCAATTGTTTTTTCAACATCTTTCAACTCTTTTTCAAGCGTTGTAATTTCTAAATTTGTTAACCGGTATAATTGCAAAACAAGAATGGCGTCCGCTTGACGCTCTGAGAAACCAAATTTCTCGACCAGGTTGTTTTGGGCATCCTGACGATTTTTCGATGCCTTAATCGTAGCGATCACTTCATCCAAAATGTTAAGTGCTTTGACAAGCCCTTCCAACACATGAGCGCGGTCTTCCGCTTTATCAAGCTCGTATTGGGAACGGAATGTGACAACTTCCTTCTGATGCTCAATGTAAGCTTCAAGAATTTCGCGAATGCCTAATTGGCGCGGCGCCTTATTGACAATCGCCACCATATTGAAATTGTACGTCACTTGCAAATCCGTCTTTTTCAGCAAATAGGCCAAAATCCCTTGGGCATCCGCTTCTTTTTTCAGCTCAATCACGATCCGCAAGCCATTCCGGCCGCTTTCGTCACGAACCTCTGCGATCCCTTCGACCTTCTTCTCCAGACGGATGTTCTCCATCGCCGTTACAAGGCGGGCTTTCACGACCTGATACGGGATTTCCGTGATCACAATCTGCTGTCTGCCGCCGCGCATGTCTTCAATCGCCGTTTTGGATCGGATATAAATACGGCCTTTCCCGGTACGGTATGCTTCACGAATGCCGTCTTCACCCATAATAATACCGGATGTCGGGAAGTCTGGCCCCTTGACAATCGTCATTAGCTCATCAAGCGTAATCTCAGGCTTGTCGATCATAGCCGTACAAGCATCGATGATTTCCCGCAAGTTATGCGGCGGAATTTCAGTTGCAAAGCCGGCCGAAATGCCGCTCACACCATTCACAAGCAGGTTGGGATAACGCGCTGGGAGCACAACAGGCTCCTTCGTCGAGTTATCGAAATTATCTTTAAACATGACCGTGCGCTTTTCAATATCACGAAGCAGCTCCATCGCAATTTCCGAGAGTCTGGCCTCCGTGTACCGCATAGCTGCCGGTGGATCATCGTCCAAGGAGCCCCAGTTGCCGTGCCCATCCACAAGCGTATGCCCCATCTTCCAAGGCTGTGCCATCCGGACCATTCCGTCATAAATGGAGGCATCTCCGTGCGGATGATAATTCCCCATGACATCGCCGACCGTTTTAGCGGATTTGCGGTAAGGTTTGTCAGGGGTGTTCCCTGAATCGTACATCGCATACAATACGCGGCGTTGTACAGGCTTCAAGCCGTCTCTGACGTCCGGGATCGCGCGATCCTGGATAATATATTTGGAATAACGCCCGAATCGATCGCCAACGATCTCCTCCAGATAGGCTGGTAAAAACTCTTCTAAAATACCCAACTTTCAGTCACCACTCTTTTTGGTCTACTCTACATATTCGGTAAAATCGACGTTCTCTATAATCCAACGTTTGCGCGGATCTACTTTATCGCCCATCAATGTTGTCACTCGGCGCTCCGCTTTCGCAGCGTCTTCAATCTGAACCTGCAGGAGCTGCCTGCTCTCCGGATTCATGGTTGTTTCCCACAATTGCTCCGGATTCATCTCGCCAAGTCCTTTGTACCGCTGTAATTCGGTATTCTTGCCAAGCTCTTTCACAACAGACTGCAGCTGCTCGTCCGTCCATGCATATTTGTATCCGCCATTCTTGCCTTTTCTCGTCACTTTATACAGCGGCGGCTGTGCAATGTACACTTTGCCCGCATCTATCATAGGCTTCATATAGCGGTAGAAGAAGGTCAAGAGCAGCACTTGAATATGCGCGCCGTCCGTATCGGCATCTGTCATAATAATAATTTTGCCGTAATTCATCTCTTCAACTTCGAATTCAGACCCGACACCGGCCCCAATCGCAGCAATGATCGCTTTGTACTCGTCATTTTTCATAATATCGAGAAGCTTTGCTTTCTCGGGGTTCATCGGTTTTCCTTTTAGGGGCAAAATAGCCTGATGCTTGGAATCACGCCCTTGTTTCGCTGAACCGCCGGCTGAATCTCCTTCAACGACGAACAATTCATTACGCTGCAAATCTTTGGATTGCGCAGGGGTCAGCTTACCGCCTAGGTTCGAGCTCTCGCTCTTCCCTTTCTTCCCGCTGCGAATCTCTTCCCGCGCTTTGCGCGCAGCCTCGCGAGCTTTGGATGCTTGAACGGCCTTCTTCAGCATCATTTGGGCAATTTGCGGATTTTCTTCCAGAAACACCGTCATTTTATCCGAAACCACCGCATCTACCGCGCTTCTAGCAATAGCGCTTCCAAGCTGATCCTTGGTTTGACCGACGAATTCGACATCGCCCATCTTAATATTGATTACGACCATCATACCTTCTCTTAGGTCGGTACCGTCAAGATTTTTTTCTTTCTCTTTGAGAATGCCCGCTTTGCGAGCATATTCATTCATGACCCTTGTATAAGCGGTTTTGAATCCTGTCTCATGCGTGCCGCCGCCGCGGGTCGGGATCGCGTTCACGAAAGACGCAATCGTCTCAGTATAGCCATCGTTGTACTGAAGGGCAACTTCGACTTCAATTTCGTCCTTCTCCGACGCAAAATGAATCACGGGATGAAGCACAGTCTTCTCTTCATTCAGGAATTCCACGAATTGACTCGCTCCGCCTTCGTACTGGAACGAATCCTGTTTATCTGTACGCTCATCCTTCAGATTAACAAGCAAACCCGAGTTCAAGAAAGCAATTTCTTGCAAACGCTCGGAAAGCGTATCGTACGAAATCGTCGTGCCGCCTTGGAATACCCGCTTGTCCGGTTTAAATGTGACTTTCGTGCCTGTCCGGTTCGAATTACCGATGACTTCTAATCCGGTAGTAGGTTCACCTACGTGCTCAAATCCCGTATCATCTACCCAATATTCAAACCTTTGCTTATGCGTTTTGCCATCTCGATAAATTTCAACTTCCAGCCATTCGGATAAGGCGTTGGTTACAGATGCACCTACACCATGCAGTCCGCCTGACTTTTTGTAACCGGAGCCGCCAAATTTCCCGCCTGCATGCAAAATGGTAAATACGACTTGCGGCGTCGGAACTCCGGTCTTATGCATACCCGTCGGAATACCCCGGCCGTTATCTTGTACCGTGATGGATTGATCTTTATGTATGGTTACGTTGATTTTGGAACAATGTTTGGCAAGATGCTCGTCAACCGCATTATCGACGATTTCCCAGATCAAATGGTGCAAGCCGGAAGAACTCGTGCTGCCGATATACATCCCTGGTCTTTTTCGTACAGCGACAAGCCCTTCCAGTACTTGAATATCATCGACATCATAATTGGATGTTGGGGCTTTTCCATTCGCAAATTCTAGTTGCTCAGTCATTGAAGCCCTCCTTTTTCTAATATAGGGTGCTTTGAAAGGAGATCCGCTGCTCCTTCGTCTTTGTTAATTCAATATATCTTTGCGGGAGAATACTGTAAAGGAAATTACTAACGAAACTGCAGCCCATACGCTTAAAACACAGAGCGAGAACGCTAAGTCCATTCCTTTTATCGGCGGAAGTCCTCCCGTTAAATACTTGGTTAAGTCCAAGTTGACCATAAATAAATATTTCGCGGTTTCCCAGGATGACACCATGTTCGAAAGAATCGTTCCCGAAATTAAAACCGCGAGAATGACCCCCATGCCGGCAGCCGTGGAACGAATGAGAACCGAGATCATTAACGACATGAGTGCGACCACAACGGCCGAGAACCAGACCAGACCAAACTCCATTAAGAGAAAGAACCATTGATCGACCGCTCTTACTAAACTGAAATCTACATCTGTGCCATTGATCTGAATCCCTGTAAAGATCGGCATCATCCATCCGTTATAGCCGAACACAACGCCAGAAATCAAGTAACAGAGCACGCCGGTAGACAAAACCGTAAGCGAAGTAAAGAATATGACGGTTATTAATTTGCTCAATAGGATTTTCCATCGCCGAACGGGTCTTGTCAACAATAATTTAATAGTCCCCGTAGAATGCTCGGATGATACGATGTCTGCCGAAATGACCATGATGATCAACGGAATGAATAACGACACGGCATTTTTGACAAATTCACGCGTAAATGTCACCGCATTGGGCGAGCTTGGATCGACGTCTTTTTCCAGATAATAATTGGCAATCTGAATCTGAACTCGAAGCTGCTGCTTCCATTCGTCCGGTGTGCGCGCAGAGCTTAAGCGCTTTTCCCAATCAATGATTTTCTGGCGCTGATCCGCCTTCCAATCTGTCGTTCCAAACTGCTTTTGCGTATTTTGGGCGACGCGCATTTGTGCGTAGGTGAACATAGGAATAAGAGCAAGCAGAATAAGGATGATCACATAAAAACGTTTTTTCTTAATCATTTTGATGCATTCGTTTTTGACCAACTCATATAAAATACGCAATTCTTTCACCGTCCCCTATTGTATGGTTTCCCCTTCGGTTAGGCTCAAGAACAAATCTTCCAGCGTTGGGTTCTTGATTTCTACAGCATAGAGGCTAATTCCTGCTTCCATCAATTGCCTGCTTATTTGCGGGACATGCTCTTTATCCATTTGTGTAACAATTTGTTTCACCGAAGATGAGGTATGCATGGGATCTTCTTCACTAATTTCCTCAATCGTTTTGACAAGCGGAGACGCATCGAGAAGCCCCTCAGCCTTATCGGCCGGAGACACGGACCAAACCACTTTGCCGCCTTGCGCAATCAACTCATCAACAGCTCCCACTTGAATCACTTGTCCATGACTTATGATGGCAACACGGTCACACATTTGCTGAATTTCGCTCAACAGGTGGCTGGAAACAAACAAGCTAAGCCCATCCGCAGCCAAACGCTGGATGAACTCCCTCATCTCCTTAATTCCCTGCGGGTCCAAACCATTCGTAGGCTCGTCCAAAATTAATAAACTGGGCCGTCCGAGAAGCGCTTGGGCAATACCAAGCCGCTGCCGCATACCAAGGGAGTACGTGCGCACTTTATCATGAATCCGTCCATCCATGGAGACAATCTCCACAACCTCTTGAATCCTCTGTTCATCAACATCCGGCAGCATTCTCGCAAAATGCTCGAGATTTTCCCACCCCGTCAAATAGGAATACAATTCGGGGTTCTCAACGATACAACCGACGTGGCGCATCGCCTGATTATGATCCTTCCGGACATCGAATCCGCAGATGTGAATAGTCCCTTCCGTAGGCCGGATTAAATCCACGAGCATCCGAATCGTCGTTGTTTTTCCAGAACCGTTGGGACCTAGAAATCCAAAAATCTCACCGGCATAGACATCAAAGGAAATTCCCTTGATAATCTCTTTATTTTTAATTTGCTTCTTTAAATTTTTCACGGACAAAACGGTTTTAGGAACGGTTACTGCTTCTGCCACTTTTTCTGCCCCCATCACTTCAGAATTTGTATAATCCGGTCTGCAATCCGCTCATAGCCGTCTCCGTTAGGATGAAAATGATCTCCTGAAGACAAATATTTAATTAAATTTTGCTCGAACAAATCATAGGTCGGGACAATGACCATTTGAGGATAGCGGTTCATCATTTCGAAAACGCCATTATTCCAGCGCTGCACAATGAGTGAACCTTCTCTTTTGGGATCTAAATCAAGAAATGGATGATACAGCCCGACGTAGAGCACGGTTGCCTTTGAGTTTGCCTTATTAATGGCTTGAAGAATCTTGTCCATTTTATCGAGTGCCGGTGCGACACGGCCTACCGCTGCCTCCGGGTTGAACTCCGTCTGATTCTCTCCTTGAAAAAGTCCCTCGCCACCGGCAAAAATATCATTACCGCCAATGGTAAGCAAAATAATATCGGCTTGTGCGAGCGCATCCTGCGTCTTTTTCAACGATAGATCGGCTAATAGCTGATCGCTCTTGTAGCCTGGGATAGCCAGGTTATTGAGCACAAATACCGGCTTTCCGGTTTCTTGTTCCAGCTTCTCACGGACCCGGCCCACATAGCCTTTGCCTGTATTGTCGCCTGTTCCAGCGGTCAATGAATCGCCAAGCGCAACAATTTGCAGCTTAGCTTTGCTTTCAATCATCGTTTCCTTCTTCGGTGCCTCTGTGGCCAACTGAAGCGTTCCCGACGCTTTAGGAAACCATATCTGATTCGCCGCGTACGCAAATCCAACGGCGAAAACAATCGTCGTAATTGAAGCGGTTAGGCCAATTGCACCCCATATGAAGCGAGATGATCTCAAGGTTGTCCCCTCCTGCGAATAAATGGCATAATTCACTCTAAGAGTATAGCTTCTCGAATAAATTTGCAAACGCTGCATAAAGGCGGTGTGAAGCATGCGATCATGCGTTCGCGATAAGTAGTATAGCATATAATTGCGAAACTCCACCACCTTTCTTAAAGATGTGGCGGCTAATCTAACACGAATCTCCAAAAATAATGCAATTTAGTTATGACCCGAAGCATACAGCACATATTGTACAGGAGTCAACATGGCAGCTGGTGATAAATAAGGGAATACCGGGGCGCTATTTCTCCAGAATCAGCAAAAATCATCATTTCGAGGAACTGCAGTCCCTTATTTGTCCAAACTTTGCGATTTCCCCTTAATAAATTCAAAATAACGGATCATAGTTCCCACTACTCGGGGAAATGCTCCCTTTTACAAGAAATAGCGGACTATTGTTCCCACAAAGTCTCTCTCTCTAGTGCCTTCCGAAGGCTTGCGAATAAAGAAAGGGAGATTACATCCAAAAAAGCCCAAAAACCCAGCGAAATTAACAGCTCCGCCAGGTTTTTGGGCTAACTTTCTACACAGCATCCTGCAAAAACTTATACTGCGCTTGAATCAAACCATAATAAATTTTCTGCTCCTGCATCAATTCATCATGATTGCCGATTTCCATCATGCGGCCGTGATCCAGCACGACGATTTTGTCTGCGTTTCTAATAGTGGAAAGTCTATGCGCCACGATGAAGGAAGTCCGGCCTGCGAGAAGCGTTTTGAGAGCTTCTTGGATTTTCAGCTCCGTATCCGTATCAATACTGGCCGTCGCCTCATCCAAAATAAGAACCCGCGGATTCGCCAGCAGCGCCCTTGCGAAAGATATTAATTGGCGCTGCCCCATTGACAGCACGTTCCCGCGTTCCTGCACTTCCGTGTCATAACCATTGGGTAAGCTGACGATAAAATCATGGGCATGCACGGCTTTGGCGGCAAGCTCAATCTCCTCATTCGTTGCATCCAGCCGACCGAAACGGATGTTGTCGCGAATCGTCCCTGAGAAAATAAACGTATCTTGCAGGACAACCCCAATTTGAGAACGCAAGCTTTGAATGGTTACGTTACGGATGTTAGTGCCGTCAATCGCAATGCGGCCTTCCGTAGGATCATAGAACCGGCAGAGCAGATTCATAATGGTACTTTTGCCCGATCCGGTATGCCCGACTAACGCAATCGATTGCCCTGCGCGCACATCCAAGTTAAAGCCTTTCAACGCTGGACGCCCTGGCTCGTACTCGAAAACAAGATTCTCAAACTTCACGTTGCCTTTGATGTTTGGCAAATCCTTAGCATCCTCAAGCTCCGCGACAGACGGCTTCTCATCGATAAACTCGAAGATCCGCTCGGCAGAAGCCATTGCAATAAGCAGCTGCGAATACATTTGACCCAGACGTGTAATGGGCTCCCAGAAATAGCCTATGTATGTAGCGAAGGCAACCAGCAATCCAACTGAAATTTCCTCCGTTTGAATTAAATGAGCGCCCAGCCAGAACAGAATGCAGTATCCGACCGCTCCTGTGATCTCGATGAGTGGACCAAAAGATTGGTTGAGCATCGAAGCCCGGTTCCAGGATAACCGGTTGATCATGTTCATTTTGGTGAAAAACTGAATATTTTCTTTTTCTTGCGAATAAGCTTGTGTGACTCGAATTCCTTGAATACACTCATTCAAATGGGCATTCAGGCGCGACTGCTTCATCGTTACATCCTGCCAGGCATGGCGAATTCGCTTCCGCAGTTTGGTAGAGATCAAGAACATGATGGGAACCGTCACAATAATCGCTGCCCCTAATTTAAAATTAAAAGTCAGCAAAATAATAATGATCCCCACAAGCTGCACCACGTCGATTAACAGGTTGACGACACCGTTCGTGAACAAATCCTGCAGCGAGTTTACATAATTCGTTACGCGAACGAGAACAGAGCCTGCCGGACGCGTATCGAAGAAACGAAACGACAGCTTTTGTATATGGCTGAACAAATCGTGCCGCAGATCGTAAATGACACGTTGACCAATCATATTCGTATATTTGATGCGGAATGTATTGGCCAGCCACTGAATGACATATACCGCCAGCATGATGCCAACGATGACCAGCAGCAAATCTGTATTTTTAGGTACAATGGCTTTATCGATCGCTTCTCTGATCAGTAAGGGTACCGTCAGTTTGGTAATGGCTCCGACCAGCATCATGATGATGATGATAGGCAGCATTTGTTTTTTGTACGGCTTCATGTAACTAAATAAACGTTTCAATTGGCTCCAGTCAAAAGGCTTATCGATCAATTCATCATCCTGATATACAAATCGCTGCCCGACTTGGGAATCTTCAATTTTGGCAGACGCCTCGGCTTGGTTCGATTTCGTACTCAATGTGCTAACCTTCTTTCTTGCAAAGAGGAATGGTTTCGCGTACTCACTTCCAGCTCTTTATCTTTGGCCGCTGCAGCCTGATCTCCGGAAGCTGGCGGCTTCGGCTGATCCGAATATTGAATATCGTAGGTTTGGCGATATAAGCCTTCCTGCTGCAGAAGCTCATGATGCTTGCCTCGTTGTACGATCTTTCCTTTATCCAAAACGATAATTTCATCTGCATGCTTCAAGGAAGAAATCCGGTGGGCAATAATGAATGTGGTTCTACCCTGCATAACCTCGCTGAATCCTGCTTGAATTTCGTGCTCCGTTTCCATATCAACCGCACTGGTTGCATCATCGAGCACAAGAATTTTTGGATCTTTGATCAGCGCCCGAGCAATGGCGATACGTTGTTTCTGTCCGCCGGATAACCCTAATCCGCGCTCACCGACAACCGTGTCATAGCCTTCCGGCAGCTCAGAGATAAAATCATGCGCTTTTGCCAGCTTCGCAGCGCGAATAATTTCATCCATCGTGACATCTTTGCGTCCATAAGCAATATTGTTGCGAATGGTGGAGGAGAACAAGAACGTTTCTTGGAAAACGGTCGCAATCTGATTGCGATATCCTTCGATCTGTAAAGACCGAATATCTTTTCCATCCAGCATGACACGTCCGCCTTTCACGTTATAAGCTCTCATCAACATGGAAATCACAGTCGTTTTCCCTGAACCCGTGCTGCCAAGCAGCCCGATGACAGAGCCTGGAGGAGCATCCAAATTAAAGTCATACAATGCCGGTTGCTTTTCCGGATAAGCAAAAGTGACATTTTCAAAACGAACGTGCCCTTTTACTTCATCGCTTTTGATCACGGCCGCATCTGGTTGATCTTTGACATGCAGGTATTGATGCAAAATATCGAGAATTTTCTCACCGGAAGCCTTCGTCGTCGTGTAGTTGTTGATATGGAAACCAAGTCCCCACATCGGCCCGATGATATACCAGATTAAGCTGAAGCAAGCGACGAGCTCGCCGAGCGAAATCGTATCCTGGATAACCATATACCCACCTACGCCAAGCAGCATGACAACGCTGATATTCGCCAAAATTTCCATGATCGGGAAGTACTTCGCCCAAATTCCGGAACTTTCGATATTCATCGCCTTATAATCCTCGTTGCGGGCAGAAAACTTATCCACTTCATGAGATTCACGAGCAAACGATTTCACCGTCCGAACCCCGGTAATATTTTCTTGCACCGCGGTCGTCATCGAACTGAGGGATTGACGCACCAAACGGAAGGCTGGATGGATCTTTCCTTCAAAACGAACCGCCGTAAACGCCAGGAATGGCATCGAGATCATCGTCAGTAAAGCTAACTTCCAATTAATTGAGAACATCATGCTCATGCCGAAAATCAGCATTAACGCTACGTTCAACAATTGAGCGAAACCAAAGCCGATAAATTGCCGGATCGCTTCTAAATCGGCCGTCAATCTGGACATCAAGTCCCCTGTTCTTGCCTGATCATAATATTGAAAGGATAAATATTGCAGCTTGTTGTAAAGCGCATTGCGCAAATGATACGCAACCCGGTTGCCCAAACGGCCCCCGCACAAGCCATGCAGGAATTGTAACATTCCCTTCAGGGATACGACGAGTACAACGACAAGCGCTAATTTCGGAACGAGTTCGAATTGCTTTTTTGAGATCACGTCATCGATAAGATACCGGAGTAAATTCGGATAAACGAGACCTAATGCCGTTGCTAATGCCAAACATAGAATTGCTCCAAAAAACAGTTTTTTCTCTGGCCAAAAATAGGGCTTCAGTTGCCTGAATACATCCACTCTGGTGACCCCTCCTCAAGAAGGTGAATTTGGAAAAGCTAGGAAAGCGTTTTAATACTTAATGAATCTTATCACCATCCCTATATGCGGGCAATCAGAAGAATGCGTGATATATTCGCTTAAAAGCCCATAACTTCACAAAAACGTGCAGAAATCCCCCCTATTCTTTTAAATCATCCCGATAACCAATGATGTAAGCCTTTACATGACAAAGCAGAAAAAAGGGTTGACCAAGTTCATTTGACTCGGTCAACCCTATTGTTTATTTGTTAAACAAACGCCTTTAATTGATGCTGTTTAGATATTAGTTCGTTCAAATCAATCTTCATTTCAAGGGCGTCACGCATCCCCTCAGCGTGTTCACCCAGCTGCTGAAGCATCTGATTTTTCTGCGTCATCAACCAAGTTTCCAACTGATTGGCGTATGCCTCTTCAAGCTCTGATGTTTGACGCTCAATAAACTGCGCAACCGGTCCTGTCATCCGATTTTCCAAATCCGCTCTAAGCTTGCTTTTGCCATCGCCTTCAAAAAATTGCTTCGCATTCTTGAAATGGCTTTGAAGCAGCTTGAGCGAAATATCAGGCGCATCTAATTTGGAACTAATTTCAGGCGTTACAAACGTATTTGACTCATAGGCGCTGCTTTCGAAGCCTTCCATGACTTGACCAAGCTGCTCTTCCCATCGGTTGCGACGGCTGCCGGAAATCAGATTCATTCGATTCTCGACCCGCAGCGTCGTTGCGAGTACTTCCTGCGACAAATCATAACCGATCATACGCAGCAGTTCGCCCCATGCCGACTGAAGAGCTTGCTTAGGATCTTTCGCCTCTTCCCGGAACGTGGAAGGATTGAAGGCGTAATTGTACAATTCGCCGAATCGGAACATCGTACGCTGCTTCACATAATACAGAAGCTCCTGAATCTCTTTCTTCAATTCCTTGAGTTCCGCCTCGAATGGCGTACGTTCCAGCAGTTCTGCCCCCTCACGCTGAGCTTGCTCCAGCTTCATCAACTGCTGCTTGCGCTGTTCTTCGCCGGTTTGAGCGCTCTCCAGCCACTGCTGCATCGTGGCAATCGCCCGGTTCAACTCCAAATTCGCCGCATGGATCGCAACGTCGCTAAGCTCGTTGAAAGTAAACTGCACAAACTCGCCTTCGAACGGACGGATACCCGATTGCGCGACGAGAGTTTCGTTGCCGGTAATTTTTCCCTCTGCCGCCAAATAACTGGAGATGGGATAAATACGCGGATTGCGAATGCCGTGTTGAAGCAAGTTCGTTTCCACATGCGTCATTACGCCTTGAAGCTCTTCCGGACTTGCGGCCAGATCAGCGGCGTTAACGATGAAAAACATTTTATCCATTTCAAAGCTGTCCTTCACGCGGCCAAGCTGCAAGAGGAACTCACGGTCCGCCTGAGAGAACGCATGATTATAATAGGTCACGAAAAGAATCGCATCCGCATTTTTTATATAGTTAAATGCTACACCGGTATGGCGGGCATTAATGGAATCCGCGCCTGGCGTATCAACGAAAATAATGCCTTGCTCCGTCAAAGGGTTCGAATAATATAATTCTATAAATTCAACAAAACAAGACTTGGACTCATCCGCAACGTAGCTTGGAAACTCCTCTTTGGTAATTTTCAATTCTGCGCCCAAATGATCCTTCGCGAGCTGCCAGCCTTTCTCGACAGCTTTTAAAAAGGAATAATGCGGCTTTCCTTTGGCCGTTACGTCAGCAGGCGAAAGAGCGCCTATGCGCTTCAAGGCAGAGGCCATATCGCTTGCTTGCACGCCCAAGATATCCAATGAATAAAGAACGTCCTGCATAATCGCGTCCGCCTTCTTCATCTTCACCTTAGCCGTGCCATGCGGCCAGCCTTCCTGCGGCGGCATGATCTTATTGATCGCCGCCGTCGTCGGGTTCGGCGAGACCGGCAGCACTCTTTCGCCAATCAAAGCATTGGCGAAAGACGACTTGCCGGCGCTGAATGCGCCGAACAGCGCAATCGTGAACGTCCGCTGCCGCAGACGTTCCGATTTCTCGCGCATGGCGCGCGCGATCGACCGCATCGACGGCAGACCGTCGATGAGACCTGCGGCCGCCTGCAAATCGGCGGCCTTGCGCTCCATGCGCCTGCCGTGTTCACCCGAGGTGAACGCGGCAGGCATGGCAGCTGCCTCCGCAGGAGCAGCTGCTGCAGGGCCTGCGGCCGCCGATGCTGTGGCAGCGGCCTGCAGGATCTTATCCATGGAGGTGACATGCAGTCCCCCGCTCAGCGGGGCGGCTGCTTGCTCCTCCATGGGGGTGTACAGCTGCGCGTCCGGCAGCGCCGGCGCAGCCGGTCTTGCCCAGCTGGCCATGCGCAGCAGCTGGGCTGTGGCTGCCGCCTCGGCTTCTTCGAGGCGGCGCAGTTCGCGGGCAGCGCCTAGGCGGCCGCCCAGCGCTTCAAGCTCGGCCGCAAGCGATGCGACCGACCCAGCGCTGTGCTCGCGGACAGCAGCCGCGAGCAGATCAATGACCGCAAATGCCTGTTTGCGGTACTGCTGCTTAATATCGGAAGCAACCTGCTTCATGAAGTTGAGCGTATACTCACCGCCGAATGTAGCGCCGGCGTTCACTTGTGCAGCCAGCCATTCTGTTGTCACTTCCACGCGCAGAGCTTCAATGTGGGCTAAGAGATCGGCATCGTGCTGCCCTTGGCTTTGCGCGGCCTTCTTCAAAGCATCACGCAAATGCCAGTCGAGCTGCGCTTCCACCTGCTCGGATAAATCCGCCTGAAAGGCTGCAAGCCTCTTTTCCGTCTCTAATGCGGTCTGCGCAGCTCTGGAGAAAAATCCTACCTTGAACCCCGGCTTCCGGCTCTCCAAATACGCATGAGCTTGATCCCGGGTCAAGGCTGGCGTGATGTTGGCATTCTCGATGATGCCGCCAACTTCCTTACGAAGCTGCGCCGTCAATGCTTCCGGCAGTCCTTTCAAAACCGCAAGCTCCTTCTGCTTCGCAGCGGCCTGCGCCTCAATCTCCTGCACGTCGCCTTCCTGGCTCATTTGCTCCATCAGCTCAGCCTTCTGCGGCTCATGCTGCTCAGCGAGCCATTTGCCGTGCTCTGCCGCAAGATATCGCGCAGAGGCGTCAATGCTATAGCTGCGCAGCTCGTCGCCTTGCTCAATCAGACGTTTAAGGAGCCATTGCAGCTTCCCATACTCGTTATGAGGATGATTCGGCTCCTTCATCGTAACGAAGAGCAGATCATCCGGCTCGATGCCCCAGTTCAAAAAGGCTTGCTTCGTTCCCTCCTGGTACTGCGCAAACGGCAGTTCCCATTCCTTGTGCTTATCAATCATATTGACAACGAGATAGAGCGGTTTGCCCCACTCCTTCATTTTCTTCGTAAACGCAAGATTCACTTCGGATTGCACATGGTTGTAATCCATCACATAGAACACGACATCCGCCAAATGCAGCGCAGATTCCGTAGATTTATGATGGGCATCATCCGTGGAGTCAATTCCCGGAGTGTCCAACAGCGCCGTATGCCCGCCCAGAAAGGCAATCGGGTATGAAATCTCTACCGTTTCAATGTCGGTCCCGTTCACACAGTAAGCTTCCAACTCGTCAAGGGGAATCGTATTGGTAACTCCCTGCTTGCTCGTATGACGGTGCGTCACATGAGCGCCTGGCGCCCCATTCCGGATGCTCACGATATTCGCGCTTGTTGGAATCGGGGAAGAGGGCAGCAGCCCATGCCCGCAAAGCTGGTTAATTAACGTGGATTTTCCCGCGGAAAAATGGCCGCAGAATGCAATATTCATCCGTCCTGCATCAATTTTTGCGAGCAATTGGCCCAGCTTGCTTGCGTTATCCAGATCCCCTGTTGTTTGCAGATTCGCCTTCATCTTGTTGATCGCATCCGGCATAACCGAAATGCTTGTATCTATCGCTTGCGTCATTCGTCCGTTCCGCTCCTTATTTACCGGTCTTCTTTTAAACATATGGATGATGATACAGAAAAAAATCTCCCAAAGGGAGATTTATTTTTTAGGACATGACTACTTTTTCTTTTTCAGGCAAGAAAATTTCGAATACATCGCGATGCTGTAAAATCGTAATGTCCGACTCCTTCACTTTCATCACAACGACCTCAGTTTTAGTTTTCATTTTGTCTATGTAATTCTGAGGAACCTCGCCTGATTCACTGACTGTTACACCTTCAATGACTTTTTCCTCATTATCGGCTAATGGAGTATTAATCACTTGTTCAAAAATATCAGAGAATAGTTCAAAGCTATTAGTGTATACGGCGATGCATTTCATTCAAATCCCATCCTTTGTCTGCATATCATTTGTTTGTAATAGTTTTCCTAGTTGAGCTTGGTTTCATACGTTTCTTACCCTCACGGCAGTTATCCAATAACGGACAAATCTGGCATTGCGGGTTTTGCGCTTTACAATGATACCGGCCAAAAAAGATCAGTCTATGATGGGTCTGTGTCCACTCATCTCGTGGAACCTTCTTCATCAGCTTCTTTTCCACTTCCAGAACCGAATCATCGGGACCGGCTAATCCCAGTCTCTTGGACACTCGCTCTACATGGGTGTCTACCGCAATGGCTGGGACACCAAAAGCGTTTGATACAACGACATTTGCCGTTTTACGGCCTACACCAGGGAGCTCGACTAAATGTTCGTGCTTCTCAGGGATCTCGCCATCAAACTTGTCCAGCAGCAGTTGACACAACTTTTGAATATTGCTCGCTTTATTTCGAAATAATCCGATCCGGCGAATGTCTTGCTCCAACTCCTCCAAGGGAACGGCCAAGTAATCTTCGGGTCGTTTATATTTCTGAAACAAATCCAATGTCACCTTATTAACGGTTTCATCTGTGCATTGAGCGGATAGCAAAACAGCAATCGTTAATTCAAACGGATTACTGTGACGCAGCTCGCAATGTGCATCCGGAAAAAGTTCACCTATCGTATCCAAAATATGCCTTACTAACTTCTGCGTCATGTCTTTGCTTCCTTAGGGTCGTAATATTCTCCAGTTTAGCGAATTGTGACGTTAGAATCAATGCTTGTTAGCGTCAAAATGAGAACATTTTCTAAAAAATTGCCATATTTATTTTTAAAATAAGAAAAAACCGCCTGCAACAGGAGCCTGGCTCCTATGAAACAGACGGTTTTAACAATTGTTTTGTTCAAAACCTATTTCTCGATTTCCACGATTTTATTATCCAGAACATAGATCATCACTTGATCTCCGGAAACAAAGGAGGATGGTGTTAAAACATCCGTCCCCGTATGGTAATAAGCTCTTGGGAAAAGGCTGTAGGAATTTTTATCTCCTGAGCTCGTTGTTTTAAAATACATAAGATTCACAACAGAGCTGTAGTTATCAACTTCCCGCTTAGATGTAGACGCCACTTGAATGATCAGCTTGTCATTGACGTCTTTCATCACTTGTACGCGATCCCCGACCTTAATGGAGGCGAAATTCCAATCCGCGCCGCCATTCAGCTTAACGCCAAAATTCGTTCCAGCATTAATGACCTGGTTTTTGCCTGTGAAATCTTGAATGGTCAGGGCGGAACTCGCCGCGTTAACCGCAGTAACTTTCCCCATCACCGGTCTCACGATTTCCGCTCTTACTACAGCTAAGCCTTTGAATGTAAGCTTCACATAATCGTCAAGGCCAATATCTGTGATGGCACCTGTGCTTTGATCCGGTTTAATAATCGGAACGCCATCCAAGGATACGACATAAGACGTATTGGCTTCGTCCGTCACTGTAACCTGCTTAGCGTTCACATTGCTCAAAATTGTTTTATATATCGCTGTTTTGCTCGTCACAATTTTGGTTACAATGCCTTGATCAAAGCTTAACAAGAGGCTGACACTGTCCCCGACTTTCAAATCGGAAAGCGCACTGTTCGGCTTATTCGCCAGCTCAACCGTAGGAGCATACTGCAGTTTGAACGTCAAGTTTTGACCGCTGTCGGTTTTTAACGTGATATCGTTCGTTTGCAGGTTTAACTGCGTCAGGACACCGTTCAACTGAGAGGACATTTTAATTTGCGTAATGGTATTTTTCGATACTAGCAAATCAACGTACTTGCCCGCAGTAAACGTAGAACTGAAGTTTGAGAAAGGAAGTGTCGTGCCCGCATATGAAATAGCAACCGTATCCGTCATTTTATACACATGCGGATTCCCTGTATTATCTGTAACCGTCAAGTATTTGGATGTCGGATTGTAGCTGTCGATTTTAGCAAAGTATAAATTATCAATAGAGCGGTTAGTCACAGTAACTAAAGTAACTTTATTGTTCAGTACATCCAGTTTGAGTTGATCGCCTGGGGCAATATCATAAATGCTGGCGGTCGCTAACCCATCGATACGCACTTGGACATTATCAGCCAATAGATAGGATGCTAAAGGTGAGCCCGCCGTTTTCGTGATCGTTAAATAGGTTTTATCATCGCTTATGTCTTTGAGAGTACCTTCAACACTTATACCCACATCGGCCTGCTTCTTAACGGCAATCTTTACGACTTCGCTATTCTTGACCGTATATTCGACCGTATCTCCGACATGCAGCGAGTTCAAATCAACCAAGCTGTTATCTGTGGAAGTAACAATGAGTGCAGAAGAGAAACTGTAAGTCTCCTGCCCGCCTGACTCTGTCCCAAGAATCGTAATTTGCGCCGAATCTTTATTTAAGGTTTGAATTGCACCGTTTGCGGTTTTATTGACTGGCACCTGCTTCACGATGATGGACGTATATTTGTCTGTTTTGACGATTTTACTTTTGCGCAATTGAATCGTGCTGCCTGTTACGATATCCCCAAGGCTGAGACCGCGGCCTTCCGTATCCGTTACGGCAACATCCGATGCCAAATCATAGCTTTCAAAATCATCCAACGTAGCTTTCAAGGCGTTCATATTTAACTTGAGCAATTTGCCTTCTTGAATATCCAATTGCAATTCATCTTTAATGATTTCAACATAGTAAGCCATACCATTCACTTCAACGATCGAGACTTCATACGTTTCTTCGAACGACTTCGGATCGATAGCAATATCATTCTTGTTGCCGTAGAAAACTGCATTCGGTGAAAGCTTATATGTGCTTGTATTCCCCTCTTTATCCATAAGTCCGATCGTACCGCTGGTGAGGCTCGTCAAGTACCCTTTCTTCGCATGCGCCGGCAAGGAAGTCAGGTCTTTCTGAGAGCGGCTTAGGAAGGCCGCCATCTGAGCGCGCGTTACCGCCCCTTTGGGTTGGAACGTCCCGTCTTCGAAGCCATCGACAATTTTCAGAGCAACAGCCGCATTCACATACCCCAAAGTTGTCGAGCTGATTGAGCTATTATCTGTAAACGATGTTTTTGTTTGTGACAAGCTTTGGGCGAAAGCGCCTTTACCGATCGCGCGAATTACGATTTCAGCTACCCATTCTCTGGATGCTTTACGCTGACCCCACTTCTCTTTGGACTTGTCGCTCAGGCTTCTTTCTTTCTCTTCCTCGTTAGAGATCAACCCTTTTTGCAGAGCAACGGCCACGTAATTCCGCGCATAGTTATCGACTAGCATGAAATCAGGAAATACCGTCGTTGAGGTTAATCCGTTAACTTCATCCTGCAAGCCCATCATGCGAACAGCCATAATGAGAACATCCTGCTGCGAAACCGAATTTTCGGCGCGGTACGCACCATCTTCATATCCTTCAATGATTCCCTCCAAGGCCAGCTTGGAAATATGGCGAATTCCCCAGTAGTCTGATTTTACGTCCGGGAAAGAAAGCTTTACGTTATTCGTTGAGATTCCGTTCACGGATTCTGCAGCCAGAACCGGCGTTCCGGCTAAACTTGTTGCAATTAATGAACTTAAAATTGCGCTTGCCAATTTCTTATTTCTCATTTTTCGTATAAACTCCTCTGCTTTTCCATTTAATTAGGTCGTTTGATCGGGTAGGGAAGCTCAATATGCCCCATTAAGCTATCCACTTGTTTTCCATCCTTGAGGATATACAACGCTTTTACTTCGGGAAATTGAAAAGCCGTTTTTTTCAGTGCTTCCAAAAACAGTTCTTCGCCCGGCGCACCCAATTGCGTTTTGGGACCGAAAGCGAGATCAACCTTCAACTCTCCCTTGGCTTTATCCAAAGCTGCGCTTGTAAACTTCAAGTCATCGAACAAAGGAATCGCTTTAGGATCATCGCTCTTTTTGAGCGCATTAAGCGCTGCTTCGTACACGTCGGCTTCTTTTTTATAGGAAATCGTCACATCTTTTTCTACAAGCTTCATTTCATCCTGATCGCTATAATAGGCTTTGATCGTTTTGTGCAGGACAGGCTCCGGTGTCGGACTTGCCGCAACCGTTGGTAGGGGGCTTTCACCGGCAGGCGTTGTAATTGGGACCGTAGTCTGCGGAGCATTACCATTAACCAATTGGTTTTTTTGACCGCAGGCCGTTATAGACAATGTAATGGCACTCACAATTAGTGCCCCTTGTATGAAGCGTCTTGTTTGGGTCATTTCATTCACTCCTTCGCGTTTTGCTTAGCAAAACCAGCATCGTAGCCTAAAATTAGAGTTTCGCCTCTTATTTGAGGTTCAAGTATTCTTTGATAGCAGCAACGAGAGATGAGGCTAACTTGTCCTGGAACGCATCCTTATACATCGCAGTTTCATCGTTCTTATTAGACAAGTACCCTACTTCCAGCAGAACAGCCGGCATGGTCGTTTTCGTGATGACTCTAAAATCAGCTTCGCGTACTTTGCGATCAGGGAATCCTGTAGCCGCAACCGCATTCTTGTGAATGACATTCGCAAAAGCTGCGCTTTCCGGTCTGTTATAGTACGTTTCTGTACCGGATACCGAAGCCTTAGCGCTATTACCGTGAATCGATAAGAAAAGGTCCGCTTGAATGTTATTTGCAAAAGAAACCCGGTCATCCAGCGGAATGAACGTATCATCAGAACGAGTCATCAGGACATTAAGACGCTTGTCCTGTAGAAGAAGCTGCTCTACTTTCTTCGCTGTCGAGAGGGTAAAATCCTTCTCATGCTTGCCCGTTATGGATAATGCGCCTGGATCGTTGTCGCCGTGACCCGCATCGATAACGATAGTCAACTGATGCTCTCCGATTGTCGCTTTCCACTGATTAGGCAGTTTCGAAGGCTGAACCTTAAAGTCTGCAGAGCTTTTCAAATCCAAAATAATTCTTACGGTAGCCGGATTATCTTTGAAATTGGAAAAGCGCACTTTCTCAACAAGCGGATGCTTGGATGCAAGCTCTCCCGCATTTTTGACGAGCTGTTTCTGAAGCGGCTCATCGAGAGTTGTATTCGGGAAATCAAATACGATGCGATTCGGATTAGCTAATTTCATCGTTGTCGGTACGAGAGTGCCGTCTTTGGCGTTAACCGTAAGGTCTTTGTCCGTCAGCACGATCGAGGTCAACAAATGAATGTTGGGATCCGGTATGTTGCTCCCGGTCTCAGTGCCAGTGCCAGTCCCGGTTCCAGTGCCTGTACCTGTACCAGTTCCGTTGCCAGTTCCAGTTCCAGTTCCAGTGCCGTTACCAGTGCCAGTTCCAGTGCCGTTACCATTGCCTGGTTTCGCTGGGGTTGTAGGCGGTGTAACTGGCGTTTTGTCATCCACAACCTCAACCGGTGCTGTTACGGGTTTGGAATCGTCGCTATCTTTTTTAAACATATGAACGGACGAAGTGGATGCGTCCCATGTAAATTCAATACCCAATTGCTCGCCAATGAAACGGAGCGGCAGCATCGTATTGCCTTTGTCAATGATTGGCGCAACCTCCAAGACTTCCTTCTTGCCCTTTATCAGCGCCGACTTGCTGTCGATCACCAATTGAATGTTCACATCATCTTTGACGATTGTTACTTTGCGCGCAGCTTCGTCCCAAGTGACCTTGGCGCCGATTTCTTCTACGATGATGCGAACCGGCACAATCGTATTTCCACTAATAATGCGAGGCTGAACCTCATTAGAAACGAGCCTTTTTTCATTCATAAAGAGCTTAATCGTATTAGGAGCTTCCGCCCCGAAGACAGTTGTAGGGAGCAGCAGCAAAGAAATCAGCAACATGATACAAAATGCAGGAAATTTCATCATTCACCTCTATGTAATGTCGGAATTATAGTCGTTTTCACAAAAATGAGACATCTGTCTCTCAAAACCTAGCAGCAATTGTCCTTAATATGTAAAATAGTCACTTGGCCCGACAGCAAAACCTCCGTCCGTTCGACAATCTAGTAATCTATTAGACGTGGCAAACTGCCAAAAGTTGCATAAAAAACAACAAAAAAGACGCATCCCATGGAATCCCCATTAAGATGCGTCTTCGATTAGAACTTATTTATAAGCCAAACGCTTCGCGTGCGCTTGCTCATAAGCTGTAATTTTCTCTTCATGCTGCAGCGTTAACCCGATATCATCCAAGCCTTGCAGCAAAAATTGACGGCGGTGCTCATCGATATTGAAGGAAATTTCCAGACCGTAATTGTCAGTCAGTTTATTGTTTTCAAGATCGACGTTCAACTTGTAGCCTTCATATTGCGCTGTACGGTTGAACAAATCATCCACTTGCTCTTCCGATAGCTTGATAGGCAAAATGCTGTTTTTGAAACAGTTGTTGTAAAAGATATCCGCATAAGAAGGCGCGATGATAACGCGGAAGCCGAAGTCTTGAATCGCCCATGGTGCGTGCTCACGGGAAGATCCACAGCCGAAGTTCGCTCTGGAGAGCAGAACAGAAGCTCCTTGGAAACGATCCTGGTTCAGTGGAAAGCTCTCGATTACATTACCCGCTTCATCCCATCTCCATTCGAAGAAAAGGAATTGGCCGAATCCGGAGCGCTCGATTCTTTTTAGAAATTGCTTAGGAATAATTGCATCTGTATCTACATTGACACGATCCACAGGACCGACTAGGCCTGTATGTTGTTTGAAAGCTTCCATGTTTTCATTCTCCTTAATCAGCCAAAATTAAGCTTGTTGGTATTCTTTGATTTCCCAATCGCGAACATCGTAGAAATGACCTTTGATCGCTGCAGCGACAGCCATCGCCGGGGATACGAGATGCGTACGTCCACCGCGGCCTTGACGGCCTTCGAAGTTACGGTTGGAAGTGGATGCGCAGCGTTGACCTGGCTTCAGAACGTCTGGGTTCATTGCCAAACACATACTGCAGCCTGCATCGCGCCATTCGAAGCCTGCAGCCGTGAAAATTTTGTCCAAGCCTTCTTTTTCAGCTTGAATTTTAACGCGGCCGGATCCTGGAACGACGATTGCCGTAACACTTGGATCAACGGTGTAGCCTTGTGCGATTGTCGCTGCGGCACGCAGATCTTCGATACGTCCGTTCGTACAAGAACCGATGAAGACATAATCAACTTTCAGATCCGTCATTGGTGTTCCTGGTGTTAAATCCATATATTCAAGCGCTTTTTCAGCAGCTTTACGTTCATTTTCGGTTTCGAAGCTTTGCGGGTCCGGTACAAGAGCAGTCACGCTTGTTCCCATACCCGGGCTAGTTCCCCAGGTTACTTGTGGAATCAAGGTATCCGCATCAAACTCAACTACCCAGTCATACGTTGCTCCTTCGTCCGTTACATACTTCGACCACTCCGCTACGGCTGCGTCGAAATCAGCACCTTGCGGTACATACTCGCGGCCACGCAGGTAGTTGAAAGTCGTTTCGTCTGGAGCAATCAAACCTGCTCTCGCTCCACCTTCGATGGACATGTTGCAAACGGTCATACGCTCTTCCATGGAAAGACCACGAATCGCTTCGCCTGTATACTCGATTACATAGCCGGTCGCAAAATCCGTGCCATATTTCGCAATAACGCCAAGGATCAAGTCCTTCGCCGTTACACCCGGTTTCAAGCTGCCGGTAATACGTACTTCAAGCGTTTTGGCTTTGGATTGCTGCAGCGTTTGCGTTGCAAGAACGTGCTCCACTTCGCTTGTACCAATACCGAATGCCAGTGCACCGAAAGCACCGTGCGTTGATGTGTGACTATCGCCGCAAACGATCGTTTTGCCTGGGTGCGTAAGGCCAAGCTCAGGCCCCATAACGTGCACGACACCTTGATCGATGCTGTCAAGATCGAATAAAGTAACGCCGAAATCACGGCAGTTTTGGGAAAGTGTATCAATTTGCTGTTTGGAAATTGGATCTGTAATATTGAAACGGTCCTTCGTCGGAACGTTATGATCCATCGTTGCAAAAGTCAAGTCAGGTCTGCGAACTTTACGGCCCGATAGACGAAGTCCTTCAAACGCTTGCGGCGATGTTACTTCATGCACCAGCTGCAAGTCGATATAGATAACGCTAGGTTTGCCTTCTTCCTGGTTAATTACGTGATTATCCCAGATTTTCTCGAACATCGTTTGTTTACTCATATCCAGTCACCTCTTGTCATTATCCGCTCAATTTGTTAATGTCTTACCCTCATACGTAGTGTAGCATGGTTATCGTCATTGCTCCAAGATATAATAACTATAAGCTTGATAGGAATAACCTATACGGCGATCGCGGGTATTGTATAGCAATAGTTGGTTATATTTATAAACCAGACTCTTGCACATTCTGTCCCTCAAGACATCATCGCTTATGGTAAAATACAATTATGGCACGTATAAATGTAACAAGCCCGTTAGCTTTATAGCTAAAAGCAATAAAGAAGATCTTCATCATTCACATTAGGAGATGTAAATACATTGGAATTACGTCAATTGCAATACGCGATTCAAATCGCCGTCGAACGAAACTTTTCCCGTGCCGCAGAGAAACTGCATATCGCCCAGCCTTCTCTCAGCCAACAGCTGTCCAAGCTTGAGAAGGAGATTGGCGTGCTACTTTTTCAGCGCAGCACCAACTCCGTGGAGCTTACGCATGCCGGCTCTTTATTCGTAGAAAAATCCCAAAAGATACTCGACATGGTCGAACAGCTCAAAAAGGAAATGGAAGACATTTCTCAAATGAAAAAAGGACGTCTGGTCGTGGGCAGCATGCCAATTACAGGATCGACCATCCTCCCTTTCGTAGTCCCCGTTTTCCAAGCCGCTTATCCGGATATTGAGATTTCGCTTGTCGAGGAAACATCTGCCAATCTTGAAACGTTAACCATGAATGGACAGACGGATATCTCGCTGTTGTCATTACCGCTGAGAGAAGAGTCTCTCGTTTACGAAACTTTGCTGGAAGAGGAAATTGTTCTTGCCGTGCCACCTCGTCATCCTCTGACTCAGAACAACGGACCGGTCAGCATTTCCCAATTGGAAAAAGAATCGTTCATTGCCTTGAAGAAAGGGCAAGGGTTTCGAAAGCTAACTTTGGAGCTGTGCCAAAATGCGGGAATTGTCCCTAATATCGTTTTCGAATCCAGCAACATGGAAACCGTGCAATCCCTCGTCGCCGCCGGCATGGGAATCGCCTTTGTGCCGTATTTGATCTCAAAACGGAGCTTCAGCGAATTGTCGCCCGTTCACCTTCCTTTAGAAGGCAAGCCGGCTCGTACACTTGTTATCGCCTACCGCAAGGGCAGATATCTTTCCAAAGCGGCTGAAGCTTTCGTCAGCACGATGAAAGAAGTCATGCGGACAATCGGGTAGCCAAACGCAGAGGAGGATAACCCGCATGAATAAAACCCAGCGATTAATCCAGCTTATGATGACAGTCAATGAACGTATGAGGTTTACGACTAAAGAGCTGGCCGAGGAGTTTGGCGTCTCGGAGCGGACCATGCATCGCGATTTACAGGAATTGAGCGAGCTCGGAATGCCGCTATATACGGAATTCGGGCCGCATGGGGGCTACCGCTTGTTAAAGAAGCGGATGCTCCCTCCTATTTTGTTCACGGAGCAAGAAGCGGTGGCGATGTTTTTCGCCTTTCAATCGCTCCAATTTTATGGAGCGCTGCCTTTTGCCTCCGAATCGGTTTCAGCGCTTAATAAGTTTTATCACTATCTCCCAGGTGATGCCAAAGCAAGAATTGATGCCCTCAAAGACCGCGTCTCATTCTGGACGCCTACTCGAACGCAAAGTTCTCCGTACTTGGAGCAAGTATTGGAGGCTTCGATCGATGGCCTACCGCTTCGCATGACGTATGCGTCCAAGGATGGCGCCACAGATCGAACAGTTCAACCTATCGGCATCTACTCATCGAACGGATTCTGGTACTTCCCCTCCTATTGTTTTCTAAAAGAAAGAATCTTGCTTTTTCGCGCGGATCGCATACTAAGCTTGGAGCGTGCTGAGCCGGGTCATCCCGGCAAAGATCTCAGTCACTATACCATCCTTGATTGGCTAACCGCAGATCTTAACCAGACAGCCCATTCCTCCGAACTCATCAGGCTTCGCGTCAAATTTACCCCTGCTGGAATCAGAGCCTATGAACGAAGCGGTGATATGGAGGGAACGATAACCCTTCATGCGGATGGCAGCGGGGAGCTTCTGACTGATATGCATCAAAGCAATCTGCTTTATTTTTCGAAATTCTTTCTAAGTATGGGTGCGGATGCCCTGGTCGTCGAGCCGATGGACATGGTGATCTGGATTCGCGAGCAAATTCAAGCCATGCAACGTTCATACGGTTAAGTGCACGATTCTTCACGCGCTCACAATCCACGACAAGAATTGTCATAGTAACGAGTTAATCTATATGTGCAAGATAACTTGGCCATAGGACGCAAAGGAGGCATCGTTTACCGATGACGAATGAAAAAAAGCTGCAAGGAAAAGTAGCGCTCGTTACAGGGTCCAGTCGAGGCGCTGGCAGAGGCATTGCGTTGGTACTTGGAGAGGCGGGCGCAACGGTTTACGTAACCGGCCGCAGCACGAGAGCCCAGAGTGTGAGAACAGATCTGAAAGGAACGATTGAGGATACGGCGGATGAAGTGACGGCGCGCGGCGGAGTAGGCATTGCCGTTCGTTGTGATCATACCGTTGAAGCGGATGTCCAAGCGCTGTATGAGCGAATCAGACAGGAGCAAGGCACGCTTGATCTTTTGGTCAACAACGCATGGGGCGGTTACGAAAACTATGAAGATGTTGATTTCTTGGTTCCCTTTTGGGAGCAGCCAATGAAACGTTGGGACAGCATGTTCGATGCCGGCTTACGTGCTCAAATGGTCTCCAGCCGCCATGCCATGTCCACTTTCTTTCTGGAGCAGAATCGCGGACTCATAATTAACACAGGCGTTTACTCCGACATCGGCGGAAATTATCCTGTAAATGTTTTCTATGACACGGTGAAACGCGCGGTTGTCAATATGACACGGACTATGTCCCAAAATCTCAAAGCGCAGCACCTTGAAGTGACAGCACTTACGCTGGCCCCCGGTTGGATGCGCACAGAAGCTGTGCTCAAACATTACGGACTTCAACCAGACGATCCTGATTTCATGAAAATTGAAGATTTGCATCCGACGGAATCAGTCGAGTATATCGGGCGCGCCGTAGTCGCGCTGGCCTCCGATCCTGAGGTCCATCTTCAAGCAGGGAACATTCTCGAAGTTGGCTCCTTGGCTGAGCGATATGATTTTACAGATACGGATGGCAGGCGTTTGCCCCCTTTTCGCGTATGAACGTACATCTTTATTAAACATTTATTGAAAATAACTTGGCGGTTGGATGCTGCAGTTGTGAATAACTGCAAATTCCGGCCGTCTTTTTTTGACATTATGCCGATCGAGCAGATGCAATAGGTGTTACCGCAGTATTCATTCTCGCTAACGGACAGAGAGGTCCTTATTCGCTGGAAAAGAACCTCTTTGAACATGGGACGGACACCTGTGCTGTCATTTGCACACTTCGGGCTGATTTTGCCCCGAAATCGGTAAATAAAGACTCTGGCGTCCGTCATTGTGACACGACGCTTTTCGCGAAGATAACGGCCGCTGTGTCCGAAGCGTGATTAGACAAAGGCTAGGTTATCTTGTTCAAGTTCGATCACTCCCAAATTATTGCCAATTCCCCTAACCATTTAAATACCGTCCGCATACAATATAATAAAAACTTATCGATTCTCTAATAATTTCTGATAAAGAGAACCATGCCTAGGAGGCGGAGACCATGATGTTAGAAAGAGCAGTTGAACAGACATTCTGTAAATTGCAACAACCTTCATTGGAACAATTAAGCGAGGCACTACTATCGCTAAACGGCTTGCTCTATGAGGTGCCTGCGCATAAAACCGAGCCAAGACAGCTCCCTTATGGCCGCAATGTCCTTTATAGCACACAGCATCTCGAGGTTATTATCATTCATATCCCCCCTTCCGCTGCTACCGCGATTCATAATCATGGAACATCAATCGGGGCAGCTTGTTTGGTTCAAGGAAACATCGTCAATTCCACATTCGTCCTTGACAAGGATGGTTACCCTATAGTTGAAAACGATGTTTTCATTAAAGCAGGCGACTGCTTTACAGCTCCCCAGAATCAAATTCATCAGCTTAGCAATCCGTTCCATGAGCCTGCCGTTTCCATTCACGTCTATAGTCCGCCGCTTCGCGACGTTCACCGCTATCTGCCATACACCGAAGTCCTCGATTATGTAATATAAAAAATAAACCCTCTGCAAAAGCGCCTTGTTAGGCCTCTCGCAGAGGGTTTTAGCTTAGAATTGAAGCGAATTTTCGATGAATGCTTTTAATTCAGCAATCGGCATCCGGGTTTGTTCCATTGTGTCACGGTCGCGTACCGTTACTTGGCCGTCTGTCTCGGACTCGAAGTCGTAAGTAATACAGAACGGCGTACCGATTTCGTCGTGACGGCGATATCTTTTGCCGATTGAACCTGTATCGTCATAATCAACCATGAAATGCTTGGCAAGATCGGCGAATACCGCCTGCGCGCCTTCATTCAATTTCTTGGAAAGCGGGAAAATAGCGGCTTTGATCGGAGCCAGCGCCGGATGGAAGTGAAGCACCGTACGGCTGTCGTCGCCTTCCAGCTTTTGCTCTTCGAATGCATCGATCAGAAGTGCCAAAGTTACACGGTCTGCGCCAAGGGATGGCTCAATGCAATAAGGAACGTAACGCTCGTTCGTTTCTTGATCGATATAGTTGAAATCTTCGCCGGAGTGCTCCATGTGCTGTTTCAAGTCGAAATCCGTACGATCCGCAATACCCCAAAGCTCGCCCCAACCGAATGGGAATTTGTATTCAATATCTGTCGTTGCATTGCTGTAGTGGGACAATTCATCCTCATTGTGATCGCGCAAACGGAGGTTTTCCTCTTTCGCACCCAGGGATAGCAACCAATTGTGGCAGAAGCTTCTCCAGTATTCGAACCATTTCATATCCTCACCCGGTTTGCAGAAAAACTCAAGTTCCATTTGTTCAAACTCACGTGTACGGAACGTAAAGTTGCCCGGCGTGATTTCGTTACGGAAGCTTTTACCGACTTGGCCGATACCGAAAGGCAGCTTTTTGCGCATCGTGCGCTGAACGTTCTTGAAGTTAACGAAAATACCTTGAGCTGTTTCCGGACGCAGGTAAACAACGTTGGCACTCGCTTCCGTTACGCCTTGGAACGTTTTGAACATCAGGTTGAACTGACGAATATCAGTAAAGTCCTTGCTGCCGCAATCCGGACAAACAATGTTATGCTCTACGATCAGCTTCATCATATCGTCGAAAGTCATACCGTCAACGATAATTTCGATATCTTTTTCAGCCAGCTTGTTCTCAATTAATTTATCTGCGCGGTGGCGAGCTTTACAGCTTTTGCAATCGATCATTGGATCGTTGAAATTGCCTACGTGGCCGGATGCGACCCAAGCTTGCGGGTTCATCAGAATCGCAGCGTCAAGACCTACGTTATACGGGGATTCCTGAACGAATTTTTTCCACCAAGCGCGCTTGATGTTATTTTTCAGTTCTACACCCAACGGACCGTAATCCCACGTATTGGCCAAACCGCCATAAATTTCCGAACCCGGGAAAACAAAACCTCTGTGCTTTGCTAATGCGACAACTTGATCCATAGTAACACTCATCGTTCATTCGCTCCTTCAGCTTATCGTAATGGGTCAAAGCCCTTAGACGTCCGTTTGGATATGAGCGCGCAAAAAAGGCTCAACATCCAAAGGCATCAAATCATGCCTAGGGACGAGAGCCTTACGCACCCGCGGTTCCACCCTAGTTGATACACCTGTAAAAGCCATGTATCCCCTTTATCGTATTGGCTCCGGATAGCCTTTTCCTTGAGCTTCTGTCTGGGCTTTCACCGTCCCCAGCTCGCTGAACAAGAAGTTGTTCAAGTACTATTCATCCTTCACAGCCACAATTGATCATTCAATTGGCTTTAGTTTACAGAAAAACCGACAAAAAATCAAATCCTTAAAACCAAATTAAAGAAAAATTAATACAAATGCGGCCGGCGGTCCTCAAAGACCGGAATTTTGGCCCTTACCCGAACAACTTCCTCTAAATCGATCGTCGCCCGCAAAATCGCTTCGCTTTCATCGCCTTCCGCAAGCACCTCGCCCCAAGGGTCAATGACCATGGAGTGGCCAAAAAACTCCGTCGTTCCACTCGTTCCGACACGGTTGCAAGAGACGACGTACATTTGATTTTCGATCGCTCTAGCCATGAGCAGTGTGCGCCAATGATGCAAACGCGGGTGTGGCCACTCCGCAGGCACGAATAAAATTCTCACGCCATCCAGCGCCAATTTGCGCGCCAACTCAGGGAAGCGAATGTCATAACAAATCATGGCGCCGGCAGGAACGCCCTCGAGCTCAAATCGGCCAAGTTTGTCCCCGCTGTGAAGAAATTTCTCTTCATCCATCAGACGGAACAAGTGAATTTTGGAATACTCCGCAATTTCAGTCCCTTCGCGATCAAATGCATAGATGGTGTTTAGCACTCGTTCTTCTTTTTTATCGGCAATCGAGCCGCCAATAATATTAACATTGTTCGCTTTGGCAAATTCGCTTAAGAACGATCTTGTTCTTGCCCCATTCGGGTCTGCAAGCTCTTGAATCTCGGTCAAGGCGTAGCCGGTGTTCCACATCTCGGGGAAAACGATCACATCCGGTCTCGGGTCGTTTTGAACGGCTTCTTGAAGAAGCTTTTCCAATCGGGCAAAGTTCGTGTCCGGCTCACCGATCGTGATATCCATTTGAATAAGGACTAGATGAAGCTGTTTTGATTCTGACATGCGGTGAATACTCCTTCCGGTGGGCAAAAAGCCAATACTATGTTTTCTATCATAATCGAAATTCGGTTTGAACCCAAGTGCCGCATAAATCGTTTTTTTCATCACTATGAAAAAAAGGCTAATCATGATACATTTAGGTTATTAATTAAAATCCCGACCTCCGGAGTGTGAATTAAAACGTGACGATTCTATCTACTAAAACAAGCGCATTTCCCATACAGCCTGCCGAACGGATGAAAGGTTTGCCAACGCAATTTTTCGCGACGCTCGTAGGTAAGGCGAATGAACAAATTGCCCAGGGACATGATGTAATCAATTTGGGACAGGGCAACCCGGATCGCCCTACACCGCCTCATATCGTTGCTTCGATGCAGGAAGCGGCCGCCAACCCTTTGTATCACAAATACCCGCCATTCAGCGGATTTCCGTTTCTGAAACAAGCGATTGCACAGCGTTATAAAGAAGATCACCAGGTTGATCTTGATCCGGAGACGGAAGTCGCGATCCTTTTCGGCGGCAAAACAGGACTCATCGAAATCGCACAGTGCTTGCTGAATCCCGGCGATGTTTGCCTTGTGCCAGATCCGGGCTATCCCGATTATTGGTCAGGCGTAGCGCTAGCCGGAGCGGAAATGGCCTTTATGCCCTTGCGCGAAGAAAATAACTTTCTTCCGGATTACTCCGCTTTGAAGCAATCCGATCTGGATCGTGCAAAGCTTATGTTCATCAACTATCCGAACAATCCGACCGGCGCAACGGCCCCCGCTTCCTTCTATGAAGAAACGGTCCGGTTCGCGCAGAAGAACAGCGTAGTCGTCGCCAGTGATTTCGCCTACGGCGCTATCGGATTTGACGGACAGAAGCCGATTAGCTTCTTGCAAACGCCAGGCGCCAAAGAAGTTGGTATCGAGTTCTATACGCTTTCCAAAACGTATAACATGGCCGGCTGGCGCGTAGGCTTTGCGCTCGGCAACCGGGAAGTCATCCGCCTCATTAATTTGATGCAGGATCATTACTACTGCTCCTTGTTCGGCGGCATCCAAGCTGCGGCTGCAACCGCGCTGACCGCTTCGCAAGACTGCGTAACCGAGCTGCGCGATGTATATGAGAGCCGCCGCAATGCCCTGTATACGGCATTAGCGGACATTGGCTGGAATGCCCGGCCTTCACAGGGCTCTTTCTTCTCCTGGCTGCCTGTTCCGAAGGGACATACGTCACAAAGTCTTGCCGATCTGCTTCTCCAAGAAGCAAAGGTGGTAGTTGCCCCGGGCATTGGCTTTGGCACACATGGCGAAGGCTACGTGCGTCTCGGCTTATTATCTTCGGAAGAAAGGTTAGCTGAAGCCGTACAGCGCATTGGAAAGCTAAATTTATTCGGCTAATCCCAAAAGTTAGCGGCTTCTGCTGCTTTACAAACGCTTGGACCCCGTGCTATTCTAGATAGAACCAAAAAAGGAAGTCTTCCAAAACTTCTATATCGCAATGTTATGATGGGAATAGTAGGAACGTGCAGCACGTAACCAGAGAGTAAGCTCCACCGACTGAGAGAGCTTGCCGTGAACCGATTCCGAACCCGCCCCTGAACCGTCAACGATGAGTTGAACAGCCCCTGCTGTTATCAGGGAATCCAGAGTTGGGTGCAGCCGCTATAGGTTTGCGCCAATCTAAGGTGGTACCGCGGAAGCTACAGACTTTCGTCCTTATGTTATGAGGACGGGAGTCTTTTTTTGTATCTGCATGATACATATTTACTCAAGCAAAGGATGGGATTGTAATGACTCAGCGCATCGTCGTGAAAATCGGCAGCTCCTCTTTAACTTCAGATACGGGTGGTTTAAATCCCGATAAAATCCGCTTTTTCGCATCGGAACTAGCGCAATTGCAGCAGGACGGCAACCAAGTCCTGCTCGTAACCTCAGGCGCGGTAGCCGCAGGCTTCACTTCCCTTGGGTACCGCACGCGGCCCAAGGTGCTGCACGAGAAGCAAGCCGCAGCCGCTGTAGGGCAAGCGCTGCTTATGCAGGCGTACCACGAAGCATTTGCGTCCCACGGCGTAAGCGTAGCGCAAATTTTGCTGACCCGGTACGACTTCTCGAACCGCAAGCGCGTCCAGAACGCGCTGATGACGATTGACGAGCTGCTGCAGCGCGGCGTCGTTCCGGTCATTAACGAGAATGACACCGTCGCGGTAGATGAATTGAAATTCGGCGACAACGATACGTTGTCGGCCTTGGTTGGCAATTTGGTGAAGGCAAGCAAATTGATCATCATTACAGACATGGACGGCCTGTACACGGACGATCCCCGCAAAAACGCGAACGCCCAGCGTATCGATCGCGTAGCCGCCATCAGCGACGAGCTGTTCAGCTTCGCCGGCGGTTCGGGGAGCGCGGTCGGCACCGGCGGCATGCGCTCGAAAGTCGAGGCCGCCCGCATCGCGATGCGCGGGGGCGTGCCGGTATTCATCGGGCGCGTGGTGGAGCCCGGTGATTTATCGCTTACGGTTGGCGGCAGCGGCAAGGGCACGTACTTCGACACGGCGCTGAACAACCTGCCGGTGAAGAAGCAATGGGTCGGCTTCCACTCGCTGCCCCAAGGGCAAATCCTCGTCGACCCAGGTGCCCGGACGGCCCTGGTCAGCGGCGGCAAAAGCCTGCTCCCGGCAGGCGTCATCGGAGCTACCGGCGATTTCCACCCCGGCGATGTGGTCGAAGTGCTGAGCAACGAGGGAACACTGCTCGGACGCGGCGTCGTGAATTATGCGGCATGGCAAATCCAAGCCGCCGCGGGATTATCAACCGAGGAAGTACAAAAGCGCGTGGAAGTAGCCAGAATCGAAGTCATCCACCGCGATGAATGGGTTCCGCTGGCCTAGATTCGAATGAGAAAGCGAGGCACACCAAACCATGAGACAACAAAAAATGCTGATTCCAACTTTGCGGGACGTCCCGGGTGATGCCGAAGCCGCAAGCCACCGGCTCATGCTCCGCGCAGGCTTGATACGGCAGCTCTCCAGCGGGATCTACTCCTATTTACCGTTAGGGCTTAAAGCCCTTCAACATATCCAAACCATCGTTCGTGAAGAGCTGGACGCGGCAGGCGCTCAAGAAATGCTCATGCCGGCGCTCCATCCTTCCGAATTATGGAAATCGTCCGGGCGTTGGGATGTTTATGGTCCCGAACTCATGCGTCTGGAAGACCGGCATGGCCGTGAGTTTGCGCTCGGCGCCACCCATGAAGAAGTGATAACAACGATCGTGAAGGACGAAATCCAGTCCTACAAAAAGCTTCCTGTCACGCTGTATCAAATTCAAACGAAATTCCGGGATGAGCGAAGACCGAGATTCGGCCTGCTGCGCGGACGCGAATTCATCATGAAGGATGCGTATTCCTTTGATAAAACAGCAACCGGGCTTGATGAAAGCTATCAACGCATGTACAACGCTTATGATCGCATTTTCACACGCTGCGGCTTAAACTTCCGGGCTGTTGAAGCCGATTCCGGTGCGATGGGCGGTACGGATACACACGAATTCATGGCGCTTGCGGACATCGGCGAGGACACGATTGTTCATTGCCCTTCCTGCCATTATGCGGCCAACTTGGAGAAAGCCGTTGGTCAGTTGCCGCCCTCTTCAATAGCTGCAAGCAAGCAGCCAGAGCTGGACGGTCGGCCGGAGAAAGTGCACACACCGCAGGCGGCAAGCATTAAACAGCTAAGCGAATTCCTTCGCATTCCGCCTGAGAGGATCATTAAATCTGTTGCTGTCTCCGCAAACGGCGTGCCTGTCATCGTCCTCCTTCGGGGCGACTGTGAAGTTAATGAGATTAAAACAAAAAATGTCATAGGCGTTTCAGAACTTACGATGCTTTCCGAATCGGAAATTCAAAAAATGGGCTCCGTTGCCGGATTTATTGGGCCGATCGGACTTCAAAACGTTAAGATCATCGCGGACTTTTCGGTGAGGGGTATGGAGAACGCCGTCGTAGGCGCCAATGAAGCGGATTACCACCTCACACAGGTCGTCGCCCAGCGCGATCTCGCGGGTTTGACTTACCATGACCTGCGCAATGCTGCCGAAGGCGACTGCTGCGCGTCCTGCGGGCATGAACTCGCTTTTGTTAAAGGCATTGAGGTTGGTCATGTCTTCAAGCTCGGAACCAAGTACAGCCGTTCGCTGGGGGCTGTGTTCAGCGATGAGAACGGCGTATCCGAGCCCCTTATTATGGGTTGTTACGGAATTGGCGTTTCCCGTGTGCTGGCGGCTATTATCGAGCAGAATTATGATGAGCGTGGCATCCTATGGCCAGCGTCCATTGCGCCTTTTGTCATCCACTTGCTGACAGTTCAAGTGCAGGATGAGACACAGATGAAATTATCCCAAGAAATTTATACGTCGTTGACTGGGGCCGGCTATGCCGTCCTTTGGGATGATCGCGAAGAGCGTCCAGGCGTAAAATTCAACGACAGCGACCTGCTCGGTTTCCCCTTGCGAATTACCGTAGGGAAAAAAGCCGCAGAGAACATCGTGGAATGCAAGGAACGCCGCAGCGGTCATCAAGATGAAATAACGGTTGCTCAAATACTTACGCATTGCCAAACTTTTTTCCAAACAGGAGGTCGATCTTCCCATGAGTGAAGTCGTTCAAAAGTCAAAACTGGCGAAACAAGCCGCCCAAAAGATGGGCAATCTCACAACGGAGCAGAAAAACGCAGCGCTGCTGCTAATGGCTGATGCCCTTGTCACCGAACAGCAGGCCATTATTGAGGCGAATGCAAAAGATTTGGAACGCGGCAAACAATTAGGCACCAGCTCCTCCCTGCTTGACCGTCTATCCTTGAATGAAGATCGTATCGCCGCAATCGCCGAAGGATTGCGTCAAATCGCCGAGCTGCCGGACCCTATCGGGGATACGCTAGAAGATTTTGAGCGTCCGAACGGCTTGCGCATCCGTAAAATTCGCGTTCCGCTGGGCGTAATCGGCATTATTTATGAAGCAAGACCGAATGTCACCGTGGATGCGGCAGGTTTATGTCTCAAAACAGGCAACGCCGTTGTGCTGCGTGGCGGTTCAGCCGCTTTATTTTCCAATGAGAAAATCGTCGAGGTTTTGCATAGCGCGCTAAGCCGTTCCGCCATTCCTGCTGACGCTCTGCAGCTGATCCTTAGTTCGGATCGCAGTTCAGTCGATGAAATGCTGAAACTAAATGGCTTAATCGACGTTCTCATCCCAAGAGGCGGACACTCACTTATTCAAAATGTTGTCAATAACGCATCCGTCCCTGTCATTGAAACAGGCGCAGGTGTATGTCATACTTTTATTGACGAAAGCGCACAGCTCGAAATGGCCATCGCGATTGGGCTAAATGCCAAGGCTCAACGTCCTTCCGTCTGCAACTCGATGGAAACATTGCTCGTGCATGAAGCGGCGGCAGCTAAGCATCTTGGCGCCATTGCGGAAGCCTTCACAGGCGCCAATGTGGAGCTTAGAGGAGACGAGCGCGCCAGAGCTATTGTTCCTGGCATGCTGAAAGCTGAAGCAGCGGATTGGGGAACGGAATACGGAGATTACATTCTTTCCGTCAAAGTGGTTAAGGATCTGGATGAAGCGTTGGATCATATCCGCGAATTCGGCACGATGCACTCGGAATGTATTGTGACGGAAGATGCCTCGCATGCCGAGAGATTTCTGCAGGAGGTCGATGCGGCAGCGGTTTACCACAACGCCTCTACCCGCTTCACGGATGGCTTTGAATTCGGATTCGGTGCGGAAATCGGCATCTCTACTCAAAAACTTCATGCTCGCGGACCGATGGGTCTGCCGGCATTAACTTCAACCAAATACCGCATCTACGGCAGCGGTCAAATACGTCAATAAGTTCGAACATCAATTGAGGAGGAATGTACGATGTCCATTACTTTATCCCAAGCCAAAATCGCTTTCGTCGGCGCAGGCTCCATGTCGGAAGCCATTATCCGGGGCTTGATCCAAACCAAGGTTGCCAATCCGCAAAATGTGTACGTCATGAACCGATCGGATCAAGACCGTCTCGCATTTTTGCGCTCCGAATATGGCCTGCAGGCCACTTCCGATCCGGCTGTGAAAGAATCCTTTCTGCGCGAAGCCGATGTTGTCGTGCTCTGCATGAAGCCCAAAGACGTTGTGACGGCTTTTGCGGATCTTAGGCCGCTTCTGAATGAGGGGCAGCTGCTCGTTTCAGTCATCGCCGGTCTCTCGATCGCCAAAATAGAGACGCTGCTGGATTCGAATATGCCCATCGTTCGGACAATGCCGAACACATCCTCGACGATCGGATTGGGCGCAACAGGAATGAGCTTCTCCGCAAAAGTCAATGATACATTAAAGCAGCTCGCAACCCAAATGTTCGAAGCTGTGGGTATCGTTTCCATCGTAGAGGAAGAGAAACTTGAAATTCTAACCGGGGTATCCGGCAGCGGTCCCGCTTATGTATACTATTTCATGGAAGCTATGATCAAAGCGGGCATCGAAGGCGGTCTAACCGAGGAAGACGCACGGCAGCTCACGCTGCAAACCGTGCTCGGAGCCGCTCACATGGTTCAGCATACACAAGAAGATCCGGCCGAGCTTCGCCGCAAGGTCACGTCGCCGAATGGGGCTACGCAAGCATCCATTGAAGCACTGGATCGCTACCAGTTTACGGAAGCTGTATCCAAGGCCGTCTTCCGCTCCGCGGAACGGGCCAAAGAAATGGGCGAGCAAATCGCGGTGTCAAGCCCCGTAAGCAAATTGTCCTAAATGAACGAGGTCTTATTCTAGTAAAGCAGGTGAACGTTTTCGATGAGTGCATATTGTTTAGCCACATATCGGAGTTTCGATGAGAAAGCCGATTTTCATAAAAAAGCGACGGGCATTGCTGTCGGTCTGACAGTAGGCTCCTGGACGGAGCTGCCGGAAGCGCAAAAAGCGCAAATGGAGAAACATCTGGGCAAAGTCGTTTACGTTGAGGTTCACGAGCCTGGCCCTGAGGAGCCGGCTTCTGGCCGCTATGCCGATATTACGATCGCTTATCCGGACGTTAATTTCAGCAGAGACATTCCCGCACTGTTAGTTACCGTATTCGGCAAGTTGTCGATGGACGGCAAAATTAAGCTCATTGACTTAAAGTTTTCAACCGATTTCTTGGCCGGATTCTCCGGTCCGAAGTTCGGCATGCAGGGCGTGCGCGACATTCTCGGTGTCCATGACCGCCCTTTGCTGATGAGCATCTTCAAATCGGTTGTCGGTTATGAGTTGCCAGCTTTGCGCGAGCAATTTTATTTGCAAGCGGCAGGCGGCGTCGACCTGATTAAAGACGATGAAATCTTATTCGAAAACCCGCTGACTCCGCTTGAGAAGCGGATTGAGATTTGTATGGAAGCCGCCGCGCAAGCATCCAAAGAAACCGGTCAAAAACTGCTTTACGCTGTTAATTTGACCGGCCCAACTTCGAAGCTCGCGGCGCAGGCCAAAAAAGCGATAAATGCAGGAGCAAACGCCTTGTTGTTCAATGTGTTAGCCTACGGCTTCGATGTGCTTCATGAGCTAAGCGCTGATCCGGAGATTACAATACCGATTATGGCCCATCCGGCTATGGCAGGCGCCACATATCCATCACCGCACTACGGGATCTCCCCTTCTGTGCTGCTTGGCAAATTGATGCGGTTAGCCGGAGCCGATCTGGTGCTGTTCCCTTCTCCTTACGGTTCTGTGGTCATGCCGAGAGAAGAAAACTTAGCGATCAAGCATGTGCTGCTAACAGGCGATCTGCATAACGACTACAGCTATAACGCTTCGGCAGATGCGCAATTGAAGCTTGCCGCTTCCTTCCCTGTGCCGTCAGCCGGTATTCATCCTGGTCTTGTGCCTCTCATCCTGAGAGATTTCGGCCAAGATGTCATCGTGAATGCAGGCGGAGGCATTCATGGCCATCCGCTTGGCACAATCGCCGGAGGACGTGCATTCCGGCAAGCGATCGATGCAACGCTGCAAGGCATTCAGCTTCGCGACTACGCCCAAAACCATCCAGAACTACAATCAGCTATTGACACTTGGGGGATTAGAGAATGAGCAAGGAACGCATCATTTTTTGCGATTTTGACGGTACCATTACCGTAAATGATAACATCGTGGCGATCATGAAGCATTTTAACCCGGCTGGTTGGGACGCGATTGTGGAACGCATTTTGGATAAAAGCATTTCCATTCGTCAAGGCGTAGGCGAGATGTTCGCCCTCCTCCCAACTTCACGCAAGGATGAGATTGTGAAATACGCCATCGGCAATGCGGTTATCCGGGATGGCTTCAAACAATTTGTGGATTACTGCAAAGAGCAAAACATCAAGCTTTTGATCACCAGCGGAGGCATCGATTTCTTTATTTACCCGCTGCTGAAACCTTTCCCGATTCCGCATGAGCACATCTACTGCAACGCCTCTTCCTTTGAAGGCAGCGTTATCGAAATTTTGTGGCCGAACCAATGCGACGAGCATTGTCAAACAGACTGCGGCATGTGCAAAACGAGCATTATTCGCTCCTATGATGCCAATCGGTATGAGCGGATTATCATCGGAGACAGCATTACAGATTTCGAAGGAGCTAAGCTGGTTGATACGATTTTCGCACGTTCCCACCTTGTTGAGATGTGCGAGAAGCTGGGATACGCGTATTACCCGTTCGATAACTTCTTCGATATTATGAAGCAATTGGAGGCTGAACCTGTAGCATGAGTATTTTACTGGAAGAGAAACAACGCGCTTTTGCCGAGCTGCGCGACATTAAAGCCAATCTGGCGGCAAGAGGCTGGTTCCCTGCGACTAGCGGCAATTTATCCGTACGCGTAGGCGGCTTTGACCCTGAGCAATTCACGTTCGCCATCACATCAAGCGGCAAGGATAAATCCGTGCAAACGCCGGAAGATTTCCTGCTTGTGAATGAGAAAGGCGTAGCCACAGAAGCCACCAGCCTGAAGCCGTCGGCTGAAACGCTAATCCATAGCGAAATCTACCGATTGACCGGCGCTGGCGCTATTTTTCATGTGCATACGATTTTCAATAATTTGATTTCCGAGCTGTACTGGGAACGTAAAAGTATTCCGGTTAACGGCGTTGAGCTGATTAAGGCGTTCAACATTTGGGATGAGGAAGCTCAAATCGAGATTCCGATTTTGCCGAACTATGCGGAGATCCCGCGTATCGCTGAGCTTGTAGAAGGAGCCATTATTCCGCGGATTCCCGGCATCGTACTTCGCAAGCACGGTATTTATGCGTGGGGTGCGAATGCATTTGAAGCGAAGCGTCATTTGGAAGCTTTCGAATTCCTCTTTGAATACGTGTACCGCTCTCATCTGCTGAATAAATAACATATTGTGCCTCTTATGAAAGCACAAATAAGGCTGTCTCCAAAGGTCTAATGCGACCTGAGGGACAGCCTCTTCGTTTATCTGGATTGTCTAAAGCGCTGCGAATATTCCTTCGCTTGATCCACGGTGCCGACCCGATTCCGGCTCCATTCCAGCAGAATGCGATCAATATAACGGAAGTGCACCTTGCCGGCAAAAACCGCTTCCTTCAATGCCGTCAGTATGAGATCTTCCTTATATTGATCCTTGTCCAGCCAACCGCTGATCGTCTCCAGCTCCATCGGAGTCAACGGTCGGGCAAACTCTTTTTCGAACGTGGTGAAAATATTTCTGGCACCCTCGTCAGCTGGCATTGGCGTACGGACAGCGGATAATTTGGCCATCTCCTGTTCGGCTGCCTGCTTGGCTAGCTTCCGGTATAACGGTGTTAGATTATATCGCTCGCTGCGAATCCCAGATAGCACGTCAATCTCTTCATCAATCGCGATGAACTGTTCGTGAATCAATTTCTGCAAGCCGGCAATGACCAAATCCGGTGATGCCGACATGCGGGATTGAATCTCATCGGTGGTTGGAAAATCGTACTTTTCCTTTTCCAGAAAGGAAATGAGATGGATTAGCGTCATAACCTCGATTTCGCTTAACTGAAGGGCACGATAGTTTTTCAGCAGAAGAAGCGGTACCGCGACACTGCCTTCCTGGATGCTGCTCAACAGGACCGCTTCAATTTGCTGCTGTGTAATGAACGGTTTGCTCATCCGGTCTCCTTTCTCTTTCTACCTTCGGTTGATAAATGGATTACGGATACAAACGGTAGAGCAAACGCGGGAACGGAATCGTTTCGCGAACGTGATCCAGACCGCAAATCCATGCAACGGTACGTTCTAGGCCAAGACCGAAACCGGAATGCGGCACTGACCCGTATTTCCGCAGGTCGAGATACCATTGGTAGGCTTCTTTGGATAGCTCGTGCTCTTTGAAACGTTGCTCCATTAACTCCGGATCATCAATCCGCTGACTGCCTCCGATAATTTCACCATAGCCCTCTGGTGCAATCATATCTGCGCAAAGCACAACCTCAGGGCGGCTAGGATCCGGCTTCATATAAAAAGCTTTAATCTCGGTAGGCCAATGCGTAATGAACACAGGCGTTTCATATTCAGCAGCAATCGCAGTCTCATGCGGCGCTCCGAAATCTTCGCCCCACTCGAATTCATGGCCGTTCTTTTGCAAGAACTCGACCGCTTGATCGTACGTAATTCGCGGGAAGGAGCCTTTAATTTTCTCAAGCTTGGAAGTGTCGCGCTCTAAGGTTTCCAGCTCTTGCGCACAATTTTGGAGTACAGTCTGAACGATATGAGACACGAATTGCTCCTGAACTTCTAAGTTTTCGGCATGGTCCACGAACGCCATTTCCGGTTCGATCATCCAGAACTCAATGAGATGTCTTCTAGTTTTTGATTTCTCCGCACGGAACGTAGGCCCGAAAGAATACACGCGGCCAAGCGCCATCGCAGCAGCTTCCATGTACAGCTGACCGCTTTGCGTCAAGAAGGCATCCTCATCAAAATATTTGGTGTGGAACAAATTCGTCGTTCCCTCACAAGAAGAAGGGGTTAGAATCGGCGGATCCACCAAATGGAAGCCGCGCTCGTTGAAAAATTGCTGAACCGCTTGAATAATTTGGGCGCGAATGACAAGCACGGCGCGTTGGCGCGGACTGCGAATCCACAGATGACGGTTATCCATCAAGAAATCAACGCCATGCTCCTTCGGTGTAATCGGATATTCTTCGGTGATTTGAATGATCTCTACGCCGGTTACATCCAGCTCGAAACCGCCCTTGCTGCGGGTATCCTCTTTCACTTTGCCGGTTATGTACAGTGAGCTTTCTTGCGTCAGCTTGGAAGCCGCATCCCAAACATCTTCGCTAACTTCGCTTTTTACTACAACACCTTGTATATATCCTGAACCGTCTCTAAGTTGTAAAAATTGAATTTTACCGCTAGACCGTTTCTTGTTTAGCCAACAGCCAATTGTCACTGACTCGCCGACATGATGTTTTACTTCCCCTATCGTACATTTCATACTTGTTGAGTACCTCCTTGAGTTTTCGTACGAACTTTTTTACAGCTAAGATGCCCGGAAATCTCCTGCGCTTTTCTATTGTACACTATTTTGAGCAAAGATTCAGTTTTGGGCAGACTGAACTAAACGATAGGTGTCTCTGGCGATCACCCATTCTTCATTGGTTGGTATGACCAGCACTTGCACTTTGGAGTTTGCAGTTGTAATGCGCCGTTCCTGGCCTCTCCCTGAGCGGTTTGCTGCTTCATCGAATTCCACCCCAAGGTAAGTCAGTTGCTCGCAAACTCTTTTGCGCAGCAGCTCCGAATTCTCGCCGACGCCGGCCGTAAATACAATCGCATCGACGCCATTCATGGCCGCGGCGTAAGCACCGATATATTTGCGCAAGCGATACTCATACATCTCGAATGCAAGATTGGCGTTTTTGTCCCCTGCCTCCATCGCTTCCGTGATCTCCCGCATATCGCTGGAGATGCCCGAGATCGCTTGAAGCCCGCTATGCTTGTTCAGCATCGAGGAAATCTCGCCAAGCGTCAAATCCTCCTTGCCCATCGCATAAGGCACGATAGCGGGATCGAGATCGCCGCTGCGCGTCCCCATCATCAGACCCTCGAGCGGGGTCATCCCCATGCTCGTATCCACCGCCTTGCCACCCAAAATGGCGGCGCAGGAAGCTCCATTACCGATATGACAGGTAATGAGCTTCAGCTGCCCCAGAGGGCGGCCCAGGAAGGCTGCGGCACGTTCGCTCACATAGTTGTGCGAAGTGCCGTGAAAACCGTAGCGGCGCACTTTGTGCTTCCGGTACAGCACCATCGGTACCGGATAAAGGTAAGCATGCGCCGGCATGGACTGATGGAAGGCCGTGTCGAATACAACGGCCTGCGGGACGTCCGGCATGTTCGCTTCCACCGCCAAAATGCCAAGCATGTGCGCCGGATTGTGCAGCGGCGCCAAATCGAAAAGCCGCTTGATCTCCTGCTTCACCTCGTGGTTCACGAGGACGGAGCTCTTGAAGCTTTCACCGCCATGCACGACGCGGTGACCTACGGCGTTGATCTCTGCCGTTGACTCGAGCACGCCGTGCTCGGGATGAACGAGCAGCGCCAATACTTTGCGGATCGCAGTCGTATGCTCCAAAATTTCACTGACCTCGTGAACTTCACCTTTGTCTTTCGGTTCATGCACCAAAATAGCGGTTTCCATCCCGATCCGCTCGACTCTGCCCTTCGCCAGAACCGTCTCATCTTCCATTTGAAAAAGCTGATATTTCAGTGACGAGCTCCCTGCATTAATGACGAGAATATTCACAATCGGTCACCATCCTTGTCGTAAAGGAAAAAGCCCTCTCCTGTTTTGGCACCCAAATGACCGGCACGCACCATTTTCTTCAACAGAAATGACGGCCGGTACTTAATATCTCCATAATCGCGGAACATTCCTTCGAGCGCATCATGCACAGAATCCAAACCGAATCGGTCACACATTTCTAACGGGCCATACTTGAAATCATAGCCGATTCGCATGGCGGTATCGATATCTTCCGCAGATGCTACGCCCTCTGACAGCGTGTGCAAAGCTTCGTTGATAAGCGTGCAGATGAGTCTTGTCGTAATAAAGCCCGGCGATTCATTGACTTTAATGCCTTTCTTTTGAATCAGCTCATCCACAAATCGTCTCGTTTTCTCAAAGGTTTCATCCGACGTCTTCATCGCACGGATAATCTCGACGAGATTCACTTTTGCAACCGGGTGCAAAAAATGAAGTCCGATAACCCGTTGAGGAATGGTTGTCACAGCTGCAATCTCGGTCACGCTGAGCGTAGATGTATTGGATGCTAGAATAATGGATGAATTGCAAATTTGATTTAATTGGAAAAAGACGTGTTTTTTAGCATTTAAATCTTCGGTGATTGTTTCTATGACCATATCGCAAGAAGCCATGTCTTGGAGAGAATCCGCTTTCTTTATTTTTGCTAAAATAAGCTTTTTCTCCGCTTCCGTCAAAGCCCATCGTTCGATTTGTTTATCTAAACTAACCTGGATCTGCTCTAAGGCTCGGTCAAGCTTCTCTGCCGATTTCTCAACCAACAATACTTCCAGCCCCCGGGCCGCAAGCATTTCAGATATGCCTTGTCCCATTGTGCCGCCGCCGACAACACCAATTGTTTTGATAACCATGCCAATTTCTCCTTCGTAAGGCTCATTCTTATCTTTCGCAACCAGAGCGCCTTGCAACTTTGGATGCAACCTTGGAAGCCCACACCTATCATACAATTTTTACTGTCAAATTTCATTAACAGTCACAAAACATTGCGGAACCTTTACGAGCTTTGACACAATTGCGATATGAAAGAGAGCTCCGCCTATTTTTTGAACGAACATAAAGGGGCTATCCTTCAGGCCATTCCTGACCTTTCAAGACAACCCCCACCTTTTTTAAGCACTCTGGGAAACAGATGCATCAAACAACTTTCGGAACGTATCGCCGGAAATAACTTCTTCTTTCATCAAAATCGCGAAGGAATGGTCGAACACTCCCCGCTGCTGCTCCAGCAGAGCTTTTGTGTGCATCATCAAAGCATCGAGAATGCTCGTATTCTCCTTCATCAGCTGATCCTTCGTGACCATCTCACGGTCAATGATGCCAAGCGATGTTAAGCCTGAGTCCATCATATTGCGGACCATGGATAGAGCTTGCTCAAAATCGTTCCGCGAGCCCGTGCTGCGGCCGCCATAGAAAATTTCTTCTGCCGCGGCGCCGCCTAGAGCGATCATGATTTGCTGCTCGATATAATCCTTCGTGTACAAATAATGATCCTTCGGCGGGTTATGGCGCACATAGCCGAGCGCTTTCCCACGCGGACTTACCGTTACTTGCGACACGGAGCCCGGACGTACAAGCTCAGCAACAATCGCGTGGCCCAGTTCGTGATAAGCAACCCGCTCTTTCTCGTCCTGTGCGGTTTCCTTATCCGTCCGCTCACCCATCATGATTTTATCAATCGCAGATGCCAAATGATGCTGCTCAATGACTTTTTTATCCTCACGCATCGCATAAATGGCCGCTTCATTCAGCACGCCTTCCAATTGAGCGCCGGAGAAGCCGAAAGTTTGTTCGGCGATCACATCCAAAGAAACCTCGCTTGCTAACGGCTTGTTTTTCACATGAATATCCAGAATCGACAGCCGGCCTTTCTTATCCGGAAGATCCACTTCAATATGACGGTCAAAACGTCCCGGACGTAGAAGCGCACTATCCAGCATTTCCTTCCGGTTCGTCGCAGCCATAATCAAAATACGCGGCGCATCGTTCGTGTGAATCCCATCCATCTCGGTTAACAATTGGTTAAGCGTTTGGTCGTACTCGCGCTGCTGACCGCCATCCCGCTTACCGCCGATCACATCAATCTCATCGATAAAAATAATCGCGTTGTCTTTGCCCTCTTTGACCGCGCGGGTTCTTGCTTCCTTGAAGAGATCACGGACACGGCTCGCACCGACGCCTACATACATCTCTACAAACTCACTGCCTGAAGCAGCTAAGTACACCGAATTCGTGTAGTGAGCGGCTGCTTTCGCCATTAGCGTCTTACCCGTTCCCGGAGGCCCGGTGAGCAATATACCTTTGAGCGGGCGAATGCCCAGCTTCTTAATTTCTTCATGCTTAATCAAAAAATCAAGTGCTTCCGTCAATTCTTTCTTAGCCCGGTCCTGTCCGCCAATCTCATCAAAAGTCAGAAAAGCCGGCGTTCGATTCTTACTTTTACGGTCGCCGCCCCCGCCGGCAGAGATGCCTACTCCGCCGCGGCTTCTAATCATATAAAACAGCGAAACGCCGATTACACCAACAAACAATATAGGTATCACATTCACGCCTAAGAATGCTAAGAAAATAAGCAGTACGGGAATAAAGCCAATCCCAATTTCCTTGTATATTTTACTCATTCGGCCACACTCCTATCTGAGAAGTTCTAGGAAGCATGATGAATTTCGTGGCATCACCATCTGTCAATCGAATATATACATACGTTTGATCCATTTCACTTTCCACTTTCATATTCGGCATGTCAGCGGCATATTTTTGCAGCGTTGCAGGAATGTCCGCATAGTGCTTGGTCTCCATGGCTTGAGCAACTTCGAATAAAGCTTTGGACCACCACTGATCCAGCTTCTCGGACGGATTGTCTTTAACATGAATATTTACAGTACGTTTACCGATAATCGATGCACCATCTTTGTTAATATGTTCAACAACTGTCCTTAAATTAGCATCTGCTTTTAAAACAACTTCTATATCAACTTTATCTTTGTCTAATTTCATGGTTGAACTGGTCACTCCGGGAACTTTGCTAATGATATCGGATAATGGAGATTCCATTGCAAAACTTGTATAAGCAAACCAGCCTCCAAATAAGACGCCGGCGGAAATAATTACACTCAATACAACAGGTAAGAGACGTAGCTTCATCAGTCAACGTCCCCCTTTCTCGATATATTATGTTGCGTCCGATTCCATACACTGAGTATATCACGCCATATAACCATTAACCTTATGAAATGAGTGGAAACAAGAAAACCCAGCCTATTGCAGGCTGAGTCTCCACGTATCGATATACGATCCATCTTTAAATTTATAGTAATCATAAAAATATCTAGTGCCGCTATCATTTATTTTTTTATAAAATACTTCCCACACATACTCCTGATCCAGTTTGCCAGGCATGATCCGTTCAATCTCCGCATCAGGATTTTTCTTCATAACCACATCCCGAACTTGGTCTTCCGTGAAGCTTTCAGAAGCCATTTCCGTATGCACGTCCTTATCTGAAACCCATACGATCAAATCTTGACCCAGCTTGTCTTCCCCATAAACGATACGAAACGGCTCTTCGCCATAGAAGAAATCCACTTTAACAGCTTTCGTCATGATGCTTTTCTCAAATGCGGTTTCTACCGCGGTGCGCTTACTGTCCCAATGCTCATTCTGCACGTTTAAGTAGAAGCGGCTGAGCACGACGCCCAGCGTCACAATAATAAATACTCCAAAAGCTATAATTCTCGTTCGCTTCGCATTCATAAGCGCCGCTCACCTCCTTGGACGAACTGCCGGCACCTGCTTAACCAATTAATTTGTCGAAGCACAGTTCAAACTCGCGTTTAATTTTTTCTTCATCCATCGTCAAGCATTCGCCTTTGCGAACAAGCCATTTGCCATCGACACAGACATCAACAACATCCTTGGCGCACGCGGAGTAAACAACGTGAGAAACGAAATCTGTTTTTGGCAAGAAGTGCGGCTGATCGATATCCAGTGCGATAAAGTCAGCTTTCATACCTGGCTGCAGGAGGCCTACGTTATCCAACCAGACGGATTCCGCTCCCATTTTCGTTCCCAGCAGAAGTGCTTCTGCGGCCGGTACAGCCAGCGGATCACCGGAAACACCTTTGTGAATTAACGCCGCAAGTCTCATTTCTTCGAACATATCCAAATTGTTGTTGGAAGCTGCGCCATCTGTTCCAAGCGATACCTTCACGCCTGCGCGAAGCAGTTCCGGTACACGGGCTACGCCGCTGGCAAGTTTCAAGTTGCTTCCCGGATTGTGAGAGACGCGGACGTCATACTGCTTCAAAACAGAGATTTCTTCGTCCGTTAAATGTACGCCGTGCGCTACGAGCGTCGGTCTGCTGAACACGCCGATCTTCTCTAAATGGACAACCGGACGCAAACCGTATTGATCCACATTGCCTTGTACCTCGCGGCTTGTCTCCGACATATGGGTATGAATCGGCAAGTTCAAATCATGAGCAGCTTGAACGATTCGTTCAATATATTCCGGAGGACACGTGTAAGGCGCATGAGGAGACATCATCGTCGTGATTCTGCCATTCGCAGCCCCATGCCAGCTTTTTGCAAACTCAGAAGCGTCTTTCAGTTTAGCCGTCTGTACATCGGGCGGGCACAATCCGATAACGCCGCGTGCAAGAACGCCGCGCATTCCGGACTCTTCGACTGCTTTCGCCACTTCATTCATATGGTCGTACATATCAACAAAGGTCGTAGTTCCGCCTTTCATCATTTCCAAAATAGAAAGACTGGTGCCCCATTTTACATCCATAGCGCTAAATTTAGCTTCCATCGGCCACATTTTCTCTTCCAACCAGATCTGGAGCGCTAAATCGTCCCCATATCCTCTGAGCAGCGACATCGCCGCGTGACCATGCGTATTGACGAGTCCAGGCATATAAAGCTTGTTCGTCCCATCGATCACTTCATCGTAGTTTTCCTTAGGCTCAGGAGTTTGTTCGCCGATATATGTAATAAGATCGCCTTCTATAACCATAGAGCCTTTAATCCATGATTTTCCTTCAATAGTAGAAATAAAATGGCCATTCGTAATTAATGTTTTTTTCATACTAAAATACCCTCTCTATGCTCATTCTAAGTTAAACACTGCTTAATAAACTTTACATCTTCAGGCTTGTAAAATCAAGGAAGCATCCAATGTTAAGAAATTGTAAAATGTCACGGAATTTTGGTTGCTTTCGGTCCAATTATTATGATATTTTTAACTTCGTGAGTTTTTTCTACAATTTGGTCCAATTCTCTCGTAAATTCGATCAAAATCTTGTACATATAGTAAAAACTAGGAGGCTATTATGACCACATTATTCACAAAAAAAAATGAAGTCGATTTCTTGCAACTGCTTATCCGGGCCGCAGAGAACGCACTTCAAACCGCTCAGCTGTTTCGCACGGCGATGATGGGTGACAAACCGCCAGTAGACTACGTTCAGCCAATCCACGATTTAGAACATGCAGGCGACTCCATTACCCACGAAATTTTCAAAGGTTTGAATAAAGTTTTCATTACGCCGATCGATCGCGAGGACATCATGATTCTTGCCTCCAAAGTGGATGATGTCACGGATGGAATCGAAGCTACCATTGCCCGTTTTGACTATTTAAACGTCTCCCACACAGATACGTATATGAGAGACTTCTCGGCAGTCATTGTAGATTCGTGCCAACATATGCTAGACGCGTTCAAACTGCTCGCGAAGAAAAAATACATGCAAATTCCTGAGCACACCGTTGCAATTAACTCCCTCGAAAATGATGGCGATCGCTTAATGCGCGAAGGAATCCGCCAAATTTTCATCACTCGCAAAGACCCCTACGAGGACTTCAAACTGAAAGAAATCTACGAGCGCTTGGAAGAAACAACAGACGCTTGCGAAGACGTAGCCAATATCCTAGACAGCGTTGTACTTCGTTATTCATAGGGCTGTGCGGTTCATCTGCACGAGAAGATCGTTTTTTGAGTGGAAAGCTCTTAGGAGGAAATCATGTTAACTTATTTAATCATAATTGTTGTACTAGCCTTGCTCTTTGATTTCATTAATGGATTTCACGATACAGCCAATGCCATTGCGACTTCGATATCTACGCGCGCTCTTAGCCCGCGGGTAGCCATTGCTATGGCAGCCACTCTTAATTTTATCGGGGCGATGGTGTCCTCGAAAGTTGCCAAAACCGTGGGAGGAAGCATTGCCAACCCGGCTAAAATTGAGAACGGCGTTGAAATCGTAATCGCAGCCTTACTGGCAGCCATTATTTGGAACTTGCTAACATGGTATCTTGCCATTCCTTCTTCCTCCTCTCATACACTGCTCGGCGCTCTCGCGGGTGCGGTTATCGCCGGAGCCGGCGTCAACTCAGTGAACTGGAGCGGCTTCACCCAAATCATTATCATTTTGATTCTGTCACCAATCATTGCTTTCGCACTTGGTTACGTCATTATGATTTTGATCAAGTACATCGTCATATGGTCCGGAAATAAATCGCGATCAAAGCTCAACCGTATCTTCAGAACGTTGCAGATCCTCTCTGCCGGATTGCTTTCCTACTCACACGGCGGTAATGACGCACAGAAAGCAATGGGCATTATCGTGTTTGGTCTGGTTGCAGCCGGTGTGCAAACGGATCTGAACGTACCGCTCTGGGTCAAAATTTCAGCAGCCTTGGCAATGGGTCTTGGAACCTCGATCGGCGGATGGAAAATCATTAAAACCGTTTCCGGAAAAATCGTTAAAATCGAACCGATTAACGGTTTCGCATCCGACCTGACATCGTCGCTTGTCATTCAATTCTCGACTCATATCGGTAAACCTTTATCAACAACTCATGTTATCTCCTCAGCCATTATCGGGACAGGCAGTGTTATGCGGTTCCATGAAGTACAATGGGGGACCGTAAGCCGCATGCTGATTACTTGGGTCATTACCATTCCGATCTCTATCGCGCTTGCTTACACGCTATACTTCCTTATCTTCAGACTTATTTTCTAAAAAGAAAGACCGTCAGGAAAATCCTGACGGTCTTTTTGCGTGTAAGTCCATTAATCCAAATAATAAGCTAAGCTTTGAAGCTCCGTTGTAAAGTCTGCATAGTGTACACGAACTTCAGGCGGAACCTTGATAATGACAGGAGCGAAATTCAGAATAGCCTCAATGCCGCAATCTACGAACTGATTGGCCACATTTTGAGCTTCGTCCGCAGGTACCGTAATGATGCCGATCCGAACGCCAAGCTCCGATAAGACAGCTTTCATCCCACTCATGGGTTGAACCGTCAAATTATTAATGGTCTCTCCCGTTTTACTGGGCATGGCATCAAAAACAGCGACAATTTTCATATCATTTCGCAAGTAAGTATTATAATTGCATAAGGCGCGGCCAAGATTGCCCGCTCCGACAAGAGCGACTTGAATATGCCGGTCCAACTTGAGAATCTGTCTAATCTTCTCGATCAAGTAGGCGATATCATAGCCGATGCCTTTCTTCCCGAACTCCCCGAAATAGGCCAAATCCTTTCGAATCTGAGCAGGATTCAGATCAAGTTTTTGACCCAAATCCTGTGAAGACACTGTTGCGACATTTTTCATGGCAAGCTCATTTAGAAAACGTAGATAAATGGGCAGCCTGCGAACAACGGCCTCCGATATTTTTTGTGATTTCATTTCTGAACCTCCCCCATCCACTGCTCAATCCTTGGCAGCATTTGTTCCGTTTTCATATGCTCGATTTTGGGTCCGGGCAGCGAATAGAGGAAATGCTTGCCATAGAAGGTTTCAATCACGCGTGTATCGTAAATGATCACAATGCCCTTATCCGAAGCGCGTCTGACTAGCCGGCCAAAGCCTTGTTTAAAGCGAATGACCGCTTGCGGCACTGAAAATTTCATGAACGGGTTTTCGTTGCGTTTCTTAATATTTTCGCATTTAGCCTCAACCAGCGGATGATTCGGCGGTTGGAACGGCAAACGGATAATCGCTAGACAGCTCAGCGCGTCACCTGGAATGTCTACGCCTTCCCAGAATGAGCTGGTGCCCAGCAGGACGCACATTTTGTTGTCCTGGAACATGCGGGTCAGCTTGCTGCGGTTACCGCTGTCTACGCCTTGACCGAGAACTGTAATGCCGTACGGCTTCAAGTAATCTTTCATGCCGGCATAAATCTGCTTAAGCATCCGATTCGATGTAAACAAAATAAGCATTCGGCCTTTAGTCACGATGGCCACTTCACTGAGCGACTCAATAAGAGATGCGATAAAGACGGGATCGCCGGCGCCTTTAATCGTAGGGAAATCCCGTGGGATGACAACCAGCGCTTGCTCCCGGTAGTTAAACGGAGAAGGCAGCTGGACCGTCTTAAGCTTGCCGCTCTCTTCGTCCTGCGGGATAACCAGCCCCAATTGATCAGCTGAATACTGAAACGATTTATTCACGGACAAGGTTGCTGAGGTCATAATGATGCTGTCCTTCGTTTCAAAGAAATGCTGTTGAAGCAAGCCGCTCACATCGGTCGGTACCGAGATGAGCTGCAGCGATTTCGCTTTGGCGTAGGTCCCCGCTTCCATCCAGTACACATAGCCTTCATCGGCCATTTTCATAAAGAAATGCAGCGCATCCCGATGCTCATAGAGCTCTTTCACAGTCCCGTTAAGGTCCGTAACTAATCCTTGGACGCCAAAAGCTTCCTGATGCTCCTTCACATCGCTCAGCAATTTATCTAGCGTGCGAAGCAGATCATTGGCATTCAAATAAATATTATCTTCCATCGTCAGCAGCTCGTGCCAATTGTTAGGCAAAGTCTCCGGCTTCATACGCAAAACATAAGTGGAATTCTCCGTTTGCGACGGATCGCTTTTGGAGGAAAGCAGCTCATAAAGCGATTCGCTTAACCGTTCCCAATCCTCTTTCATTTGCACGATTTTGGGAAAGAGGCCGTCAATCGTATGGCTCCAAGCTGCTGCACGCTCCTGCTGCTCATCCGCTTTCTGCAGCCGAAACCGCAGCATCGGCAGCTGACCGCTTCGATTGTCTTTATAGAGCCAAGTCAACGAATGGTACATCGCCGAGGAATGCAGCTCAATTCCCAAGTGTTTGGAGGCTACTTCCTCAAAATGATGCGCCTCATCAATCACAAGGTGTTTGTAAGCCGGCAGAAGGCGGTTCTCCGCTTTCATATCCGTGAATAAAAGAGAATGATTCGTAATGACCACATCAGCCGTATTGGCGTCGTTACGGGCGCGATGATAGAAGCATTTTTTGTACCATGGGCACATGCGGTTTAAACATGAGTCCGTATCGCTGGCAACCGAATACCAGAATTGAGCCCCTTTATTCCCAAAATGCAGCTCCTCTTCATCACCGTACTCCGTCTCGCTGAGCCATACGACCATTTGAGCGGCCGTTAACGGGTCTTCCTTGCCATTCTCGTAATCGCGCGTTGTCAGCTTCGTCTCAAATTTGCGCAAGCATAAGTAATGGCTTCTCCCTTTGAGCACCGCGGCTTTGAACGGCACAGGGAAAATCTCCTTGAGCAGCGGAATATCCCGCTCTCTAAGCTGTTCCTGCAGATTGATGGTGTGCGTGGAAACAACCACTTTCTTCTCATACTTGATGCCATAATAAAGGGCCGGAATCAAATAGCCAAGTGATTTGCCCGTACCCGTGCCCGCCTCAATCATCAAATGCTGATCGTTCCTAAGAGACTTCTCCACTTCATAGATCATTTGCTCTTGGGACTCACGTTCTTCAAAAATCTCAAACTTTTGTTGAAGAGCCGTTTTTAAGCCCTGTTGGAAATGTTTAAAAGATGGCCCTAGCCCGTCTTCATCCGAAGCCGAGCGAATCTCATCCTCTTCTCCCCAATCCGTGACGTTCAGTGTAAATTGACGGAAATAGCGATGGGTTTCCGTATCTACGCTCGTAATCGATTCTTTATATAGACATATTTCTTCCAAAAACCAGCCTAAGTCACTGGAACTGTTTTCGTAAATATGCTGCAATCTCTGAACGGTAAGCAATGGCAGACCTAGCAGCCTTTCCAAACAAACAATCCAGATTTCCGCTGTCACTTCCGCGTCGCTATCGGCTTGATGGGGCCTTTCATGATCAATCCCGAATAATCCGGCTACCATGCTCAGTTGAAGACTGGAAATGGACGGAAACAAGATGCGCAGCATATCCATCGTATCGAGTACCCGGCCTGAAAATGGCGGATAGCCGGTTTTCGTCAGCCCCTTTTGCAGAAAGGACAGGTCAAAAGCGGCATGGTGGGCGACAAGCACACAATCGAACAATAGCGGAAACATATCCGACATCACTTGATCAAGCGTTGGCGCGTCTGCCACCATTTCGTCCGTAATGCCCGTAAGTGTTGTAATGGAAGAAGGTATACCGATCCCTGGATTGACCAGAGAAGTATACCTGTCGATAATTTGAAATTGATCTATAATGACCAGTCCAACCTGGATGATTTCATCCGCAGGCTGACTTCCTGTCGTTTCAAAATCTAAAACTGCAAATTTCATGACGTGTATCTTCAATCCCTTCGTCCTGCACTTCTCCTAGCATACCAAATCTTCTTAGGAAAAGGGAATACCTAGTTCGTCACTTTGCTTTAGGATTCGTCCAAATTAATGAGCGGCTCCATACATGACGGGTCGGTATGATACGCTTTTTGAAAATATTCAAACGCTTTTTCCATATTGTGATTTTGAACTTGAATACAACCCATGGCGTTGTAGGAAATGGCCTTCATTTTTGAATTGTCCGTTAAGGGCAGCAGGAATTTGAAGTGCTGGTACGCTTCTCCAAACTCCCCTTTGCGCAGATGTCCCATCGCCAAATAAACCCTTGCCAACAAGAAATCCGGCTGCCTCCGAATCAAAGCTTCAAATTCTTTGATCGCCTGATCATACATATAAAGCTTGTAGTACCCTTGGCCGCGAACGAACTCATCCGTTTGCTTCCCGGACAGATCAAGATCCATCAGTTCCTTATGAAGGGTTTGGGTGCTGATCGGCACGGCCCCATAAAACTTTCCCAGTTTCTCCTCAAAAAGCAGCCATGCCTCGATGAACTCATCGCTCATCGTCTTCAACACCTGCAACTGCTCGTCAAGCTCCGCTTTTTTCTCCACATCACTATTCGGATATTCTTTTTGGATTTCTTCCAAAACCTCGTTCATTGTGGAAAATAAATGCTTAAACATTTGGCATCCCACCTTTGCTTCGAAAGCTTATCCTCATTCTTTGTAAACAGAGCCGATTTCATGCATGGAAATCACCAGCTTAAAGGATGGTTGAATGCTCTTCCGCTTTCAGCAGTTGGGCCACTTTATTGTTCGCATCCATGATAGCAACGGTCGGTTGATGCTTCTTCGCTTCTTCGTCGGTCATCATGGCATACGACATAATAATGACGGTATCTCCGGTCTGAACCAGACGGGCCGCCGCGCCGTTCAAACAGATAACCCCGGTTCCGCGGGGGCCGGGAATAATGTAGGTTTCCAGACGCGCCCCGTTGTTGTTATTCACAATTTGCACTTTCTCATTAGGCAGCATATCGACTAGATCGAGCAAATCTTCATCAATCGTGATGCTCCCGATATAGTTCAAATTCGCTTCCGTTACGGTAGCGCGGTGAATCTTGGCTTTCATCATCGTGCGAAACATAAACTTCACTTCCTCAATTGTATAATAGCATTGTCGATTAGCCGGGTTTTGCCGAATTTGACAGCTAGAGCAATAATAACGGAATCGGTATGAGTGCTGCTTTCAAAAGTCTCTAAGGCCGGATAGGCAAGTACCTCCGCATAATCAATGACGGCTAGTGGCGCTGTGGCAATATGGCTCCTGACCAGACTCTCCAACTCACCTGCCGTAAAACTGGATCTACCCCGTACGAATTCCTTTGCTAGTTCCAAAGATTGCGAAAGAACCAACGCTTGTTTCCGCTCTTCCTCCGTTAAGTACACATTGCGTGAACTCATCGCGAGGCCGTCCTTTTCACGCAATGTTGGACAAGGTACGATTTCGACAGCAAGATTGAGATCCTGTACCATCTGCTCGATCACGGCAACCTGCTGAGCGTCTTTGAGTCCGAAGAACGCTTGATCCGGCTGCACGATATGAAACAACTTGCTGACCACTGTCGCAACGCCGTCAAAATGTCCAGGACGCGACGCTCCGCAAAGATTTGATGTCAGTCCCGTCACACTAACGGTTGTCCGTGTCGGAGCCGGATACATTTCGCTGACGGATGGCATAAAAACAAGATCAGCGCCGGCTGCCTCCGCTACCTCAAGGTCTCTCTCCGTATTCCGCGGATACCGCTCAAAGTCCTCTCCAGGACCAAACTGAAGCGGATTGACAAAAATGCTCAACACCACAAGCCCGCTTTGAGACCTGGCTTTGCGCAGCAAGCTGGCATGGCCTTCGTGCAGATAGCCCATTGTGGGCACAAAACCTACGGATCCATCATTTTTACGTCGGTATTCTCTAATGCGAGAACGCAAATCGGCAATTGAATGAACCACTTCCATGGTTTGGATCGCTTTCATGGCCGCTCACTACTCCTTATCGCCGTACAAGTATTGAACTACATCGTTATCCATATGAAACGTATTTTCAGGGGCGGGGAACGTCCGCGCTTTCACTTCTTTCACATATTCGCCAATGCCTGCTCGAATAGTGTCCCCGATATTCGCGTAACTTTTTACAAACTTTCTGGGGGCACTGTCAGAACCATACTGTAGAAGATCATGGTAGACAAGCACTTGCCCATCGCAATTAACCCCTGAGCCGATGCCGATGGTCGGAATGGACAGCTGTTTGGTGATCCATTCGGCCAGTTCGTCAGTAACCAGCTCCAGAACAATGGCGAATGCTCCCGCTTCCTCGATCGCTTTCGCATCGCTCAGCAGCTTCTCCGCTTGCTCCGAGCTGCGGCCTTGTACGCGGAAACCGCCAAGCTGGTGGATCGATTGCGGCGTAAGACCAAGATGTCCGACAACAGGAACACCTGCTTCGGTGATCGCTTTGACCGTTGCCGCTATCTCCGCTCCGCCTTCGAGTTTCACCGCTTTGGCTCCACCTTCTTGCATTAATCGGGCGACGCCTTTAAGGGTTGTATCCAGACTTCCATGGTACGTCAAGAATGGCATATCCGCTACAATAAACGTATTGGAAGCTCCGCGTACCGCGGCTCGCGTTTGATAGACCATATCATCCAGCGTCACAGGCAAGGTCGAATCATATCCGAGCACAACGTTCCCCAGTGAATCACCGACGAGAATTACATCAATGCCTGCTTCCTCCGACAATCGGGCAGACGGGTAATCATAAGCGGTTACCATCGTAATCGGTACGCCGTCCTGCTTCATTTTTCTCATTTTGGCTGTTGTAAGCGGCTTTCTCTTTTCCATTTGTATCCCAGCTTCCTCATCTAAAATAAAAAAACCTTTTAGCTAAGAGCTAAAAGGATCGCATGCAGAAAGAATCCAATGATCCTTCTGTCTCGGTCCCATAAGGCTCAGAGCAGAATCCAACATCTTGTTTACTCGTTATTTCGGCTTCAATCAAACCTGTTACTACGCTTGTATAGCAGCAAGTGCAGTTCCTTTAAGGATACCGCCTCGCTATTCAATTATACCAAATAGAGATTCCAAATGATACCTTAACTTTTTTAGCGCAGTTCGATATCGCCAGAGTAGACTTTAATTTTCTCGCCGTTTCCGGTAATCACCGTCAGTGCGCCTGAATCATCCAAGGAATCTGCAATGCCTTCAATGACGCCGCTGGGCGAATGCGTACGGATAGGACGCTTGAGAGTTACGCTTAAAGCTTCCCATAGCAGTCGGATAGGTGAAAAACCTTTTTCCAAATACAACGCATACAGCTCTTCGAATTCTAAGAGAAATGCTTGTACCAAAGTCTCTCTCTTGATTTCCGCTCCCGATTCAATGGCCAGTGAAGTTGCAACCGACCTTAGTTCCTCCGGATAATCCTCTACCTTCAGATTCACACTGATGCCAATTCCCGCGATAACATACTTTAAGCGTTCATCTTCACCGCTGCTTTCCAGCAAAATGCCGCTGACCTTCTTCCCTTTAATCAGCAGATCATTCGGCCATTTGATGCCGATGTCAACTTGGCATACCTTCTGGATCGACCGGCAAAGGGCGACAGCGCTTAACAACGTAAGCTGCGGCAAGAAATAAACAGGGACTCTCGGTGTCAGCACCAGACTCATCCATATGCCTTTCCCGGCCGGAGAATGCCACGCACGGCCCATTCGGCCCCGCCCGGCTGTCTGTGCCTCGGCGAGCACTAACGTGCCTTCCGGAGCCCCTGAAGCGACCAGCGCATGGGCGATCGTCTGGGTGGAATCGACTTCCCCGTATACATGCACCTTCTGCCCCAACACCTTCGTTCTCAAGCCCTGCAGCAGTTCGGTCACCTGCCATTTGTCCGGCTTGCTCACCAGCCTGTAGCCTTTGCGCGGGGCGGCCTCAAATTCATAGCCTGCCGCGCGAAGCTCTTCGATATGCTTCCATATGGCTGTGCGGCTCACATTCAATCGGCGGCTGATTTCCTCACCGGAAACGTAAGCCTCCGGGGATTGTTGGAAAAGCTCTAAAATCCGCTCATTCATCTTTTTCACTCCAATTTATTGACTTCTTCAACTTTAAGGGAACTACAATCCGCTATTAAAGCAAAAAGCGAAGATTTGGGTAATGAGAGGAAACTACAGGGTCTTATATCACTCGAACGGGCTATAAGACTACCCTGATCTGTGAAATAGCGGACCGTTATTCCCTCACCTGCGCAGAGCGCGGCCTTCCGTGAACACTTTATAAAAAAACCACGCGCGCTGCTACTTCGCAGCACGCGCGGCCTGTAGAAGAATTTCCCGCTCGTTCGGTATTTCCCCGAGCGTTGTTCGTTCAAGCAAATGCTCCAGCAGCTTGCCCATCTCCGGGCCCGGCTGCAAGCCGAGCTCCGAAGCCAAATCCTTGCCGGATATGGCGAGATGCTTGAGGCTGAAGCAAGGAATCTCGCTCAGCCACGCTTCCCCGCGGCGCACCAGCTCCGGCGCCGCTGTGTCAAGAAACAGCGCGAGCTCGCCGCGCTGACCCGCATACGGCTGCAGCACGCGCAGCAGCCGCAGCAAGGCGCGGGCCGCGGCTTCGCCGCTGCGCACCGCGCCAAGCTTCCAGACCCGCTCCAGCGGAGCCGGGTCTGAGTGCGTGGCGGCCACCGCTTCGCGCAGGGCCAGCACAGCCCATACCGCGTCGCCGTCGGCGCGGGAGAAGGTCAGCTCCTGGAGCGCCGTGCGGATAACGTCCGCCGGCACCTCCAGGAGCATCAGCAGCATCGCCCAGCGGTCATGCTGCCCTTCCAACGCGCTGACAGCGTCCAGCGCGTCATCCCAGGCGAGCCAGCGCTCAAAAGGCAGCGGCAGCTGCTTTTTGAGGTGCGCCGTAAGGCGGCTCGCCAGGAGCAGCCGTACAGCCCGTGCAGGGGCTGGGCCGTCGATCATGCGCTGGAGCTCGCTGCGCACGCGCTCCATGGCAATGTGGCGCAGCAGCGGTGCTTGCGCGAGCAGCGCCTGCCAAGTGCTCTCCTCGACCTGCAGCTCGTAGGTCGAGGCAAACCGAATGCAGCGAAGCATGCGAAGCGCATCTTCGCCGAAGCGCTCTTCCGCTTTGCCTACGCAGCGGAGAACGCCTAAGGCGAGATCCTTTTGCCCGGCAAAAGGATCGACGACAACGCCATCGCCGTCCATGGCCATCGCGTTCATCGTAAAATCGCGCCGCTTCAGATCCTCCGTCAAATCGGAGATATAGGCGACCGAAGCAGGGCGGCGGAAACCTTCATACTCCGCCTCTTTGCGGAACGTCGTTACCTCATACGTCCCCTGCTGCAGGATGACGGTGACGGTCCCATGCTGAAGACCCGTCGGCGCCGTCCGCGGGAAACAGGCAATAACCTGCTCAGGCAAGGCTGAAGTCGCGATATCGATATCTTTAATCGGTCTGTCAAGCACGGCATCACGTACGCAGCCGCCTACGAGATAGGCTTCATAGCCTGCCTCTGTAAGCTTTGCCAGCACATAAGAAGCGCCTCGATCTTCTACCAATATTTTTCCAGCATCCAACATGTTTCTCCTAACCAGCCTGCACCTTCTTATTGACAGGTTGAAGCTGTGATGCGATGTGATTCCGGAAGCTCTCTTCCAAGTACGCGATAGTAAATTTCCTCATATTGCATCGTTGTAATGTCATTGCAGAACGTATATCTGGCACGGTCCAAGCAATTTTGCACTACTTGCTCGTACAGCACTTGATTGCTGAGCAGGTTTACCGCATGCTCGGCCATTGCGTCCGTGTCGCCAACATTGGCTAAATATCCAGTTTCCCCATGAGTGATCAGCTCGGGAATCCCTCCTGCGTTAGAGCCTATGGTCGGTACACCGCACGCCATAGCTTCCAGAGCGACGAGACCAAAGCTCTCTTTCTCGGAAGGCAGCAGCATGACATCCGCAAGCGAAATCACCTGCGAGACGTCATCCTGCTTGCCGCAGAACGTAACCTTATCGCTAAGGCCAAGCTCCTTGACCTTCGCAATCATTTTAGACAGATCGGGACCTTCCCCGACAAACAAAAGCCGCGATGGAATCTTCTTGCTCACCTTAGCAAAAATATCGACGACATCATGGACCCGTTTGACCGGTCTGAAGTTAGAAATGTGGATAAGAATCTTTTCTTCCGGTCTGGCGAATTCGCCTCTGAGCTTTGTAATATCCCGTGGGTAATACACGCGTTTATCGACAAAGTTATATGTTAAATCAATATCCCGGTCAATATCAAGTAATTCCCTTGTTTCCTTAATTAAATCCTTCGAGACGGCCGTAACCGCATCGCTTTCATTAATTGCATAGCGAATTAAATCCGAAATGGATTGATCTTGGCCAAGTACCGTGATATCCGTTCCGTGAAGCGTGGTAACTACTTTCAATTTACTTCCGACCATCTGTTTGGCAAGAAGCGCACATACCGCATGCGGAATTGCGTAATGAACATGAAGCAAATCCAGCTCTTCCATCTTGGCTACCTGCGCAAGTTTGCTTGCAAGGGATAGATCGTATGGTGGATAGCGGAAAACATAATACTGACTGACTTCGACTTCATGATAAAAAATATTTTTATGAAATTTACCCAACCGAAACGGCATGCTGTGCGTAATAAAGTGAACTTCATGCCCTTTTTCGGCAAGCAGCTTGCCGAGTTCCGTCGCAACGACGCCTGAACCGCCTAACGTTGGATAACAAGTAATACCAATTTTAAGTTTGTCGTTCATCCTACACCTCTTTTCCCGATCAATCGAATCGATCAACCAACAATGGCAGCTTAGAGACGAAGCCTTCTGCATACTGAAGCATCCGCTTCTGTCCCATTAGACGGTCACGAGCTTCTACACGTTCTACATAGCCTTGATTGAGCGGCGTAGCTACAGTGCCTTGACCCGTAATAAACTGCGAGCGGTATGCGCTCAGTGCCGCTGTTTTGGTCTCGTAATAATCGGTTACATTTACAATGAAATCTGCTTCGTACACATCATTTATAAAATAGAAATACATCTGCTCCACATTCACAGGTTCAGTCTCCGGTAAATATTTGCGCAGCTTGGCATTGAAAACAGATTCTTGAATGAGTGCCGAGCAAGCGATATGATCCGGATGACGATCCTGCCAATACGGAGCGAACACGATTCTAGGTTTAAATTTCCGAATTTCAGCGGTAATCCGCTCAATATAGTCAGGAGTCACGTACAAGCCTCGATCCGGAAGACCCAGATTCGTGCGTGCGGTCAATCCCAACACCTTGGCAGCCTGGTCGGCTTCTTCCATCCTCGTTTCAACGGTCCCGTTGGATGACATTTCCGCATGGGTTAAATCGCAAATACCGACCCGGTAGCCTAAAGCGGTATGTTTCGCAATTGTTCCGGCCATCCCGATCTCGGCATCGTCCGCATGTGCGCCAAAAATAAGAATATCCAGTTGCTCGCTCATCTTATTCAATTCCCGGTTTATATTTATGTACGAGTTCTCTCCATGCAAAATCCCCGCGATCCAGCGCTTTAACGAGAATTTCCGCCGTAGCGATATTGGTCGCGCACGGTATTCCCTGTACGTCGCATAAACGCAAGAGCGCGATAATGTCCGGCTCATGCGGCTGCGCCATTAACGGATCACGCAAAAAGATAATCAGATCCATTTCATTCTGAGCGACCAAAGCGCCGATTTGCTGGTCTCCTCCCAGTGGACCTGACATAAATCGATGGACATCGAGTTTGGTATTATCCATAATCCTCTGCCCTGTTGTGCCTGTTCCGTACAGCTTATGGCCTGCGAATACATGTTCGTAAGCCGTAACGAAGTTTACCATTTCATCTTTCTTGCGATCATGAGCAATTAGCGCGATGTTTAACATTCTGACTTCCACTCCCCTAAGACTTCTTAATCTATAAAATGCTCGAATCCGTAAATCATACCGCTATATGTCATCACTTTACGTACAGCAATCGCAACGCCAGGCATATAGGCTGCACGGTCATAAGAGTCATGTCTAATCTTAAGCGCCTGGCCTTGCTGCGCCATAATAACTTCCTGTTGAGCGAAAATACCCGGCAAACGAACGCTATGTATCCTAAACCCATTGTAATACCCGCCGCGCGAACCTTCAATTATTTCTTCTTCTTGCGGATTGCCTTGCCTGAGCTCTTCTCTGACTTCCGATATAAGTTCAGCCGTTTTCACGGACGTACCTGATGGAGCATCCAGCTTCTGATCGCCATGATATTCGATAATTTCCAAATGAGGAAAGTATTTGGATGCCTGCGCTGCAAATTTCATCATTAGTATCGCGCCAATGGAGAAATTAGGGGCAATGAGTCCGCCGATTTCTTTCTCCTGGCACTGCTTGTCCAACTCGGCAATATCTTCCGGGGTAAATCCGGTTGTCCCCATAACAGGGCGAATGCCTAAGCGAATAGCTAAACTTGTGTGTGAGAACGCAGTTTTAGGCCCCGTAAAATCTACCAATACATCCGGTCTGGATTCGGTCAAAGCAAGCTCCAAATCATTGCTCATTGTAACTCCGCATTCTTCAAGCCCTACCATTCTTCCTAGATCAATCGGGCCAGAGGAGCGGTCGACTCCCGCCACTAATTCCATATCGGACTCCGTGAGTACGGTCTTCACGACCTCTCTCCCCATTCTTCCACTTGCCCCAACGACGGCTACTCGAATTTTACGCTCCATGACGATGTTTCTCCTTTGTGTATGTTTCAATCTCTATTTTTCATCTTTTGCTGGTATCTCTCCGCCTGCTGCTTTGCCAGCTCATGATTCGGCTCTAATCTTAAGGCATCCGCCACGGTTTGGTGGGCTCTCCCATAATCGTTCCGGAAAGCAAAAGCTTCGCCTAAAATCAGATAGGCTTCAATTGCCAGCGGGTCGAGCACGATCGCTTCCTTCAGCAAGAAAATCGCTCTTTCCGCATGCTCTGTTTGCGTGCTTAGATGCCTCTGAGCTCTTTCGACCAGTTCTCTGGCATGCAGCACTTGCAAATGATAGCGGTAGGCTTCATTGTCCTGCTCGAGCTGGGCGGCCTCTACAGCATGTTCAATAGCACTGCTCAGCTTGTTGCCTCTTGCATAAGTTATCGATAGTTTGTAATGATAGGCAGCATTGTTTGGTTCAGCAGCTATTGCTTTTTCAAACCATTCGATCGCTTTTTCAAAGTCTTGTGAAAGTATGGATTCGTACGCTTTCTGTATTTGATCTTCTCCATTCATCTGCCCATCCTCCTTATCGAAAGCGAGTCTCCCGTTAGTGGGGATGGAATAGTTTATGAAGCTTATGTAGTTTCGGTGTTAATTTTAGTCCATCTACCCGCGTCCCGCGTATTAAACTTATGCATGATTTTATCATGCGCCTCAGTCAAATCAATACCTAGCGAGTTCGCGAAGCAGATCGTAATAAACATAATGTCGCCAAGCTCCAGCTCAATGGAATTGTCCGCTTCGGTGCTTTTTTTAGGTTTTTCACCGTAGGTATGGTTCACCTCGCGGGCTAATTCCCCCACTTCCTCAGACATTCTGGCCAGCATCGCCAAAGGACTGAAATATCCTTCTTTGAACTGGGAAATATAAGTATCGACTTCTTTCTGTATATCTTTAAGCGTACGTTCCGACATAGTCACCCTTCTTTCCTTCATCTTCACCAAGATATCATTACTATGTTAAACTAAACAAGAAAAGTTGACAAATTTTTTTGACAGATGGGATCCGTAAGTTTGGAGGAAAAGAAATGATTTTTAAGGAACGGTTTGCTGATCAATTCACAAATGTACTCGCCATTACAATCGGTACCGCGATTTATGCGTTTGGTTTGCATTATTTCGTGATTTCCAACGAGCTGATGGAAGGCGGTGTTACCGGAATCTCATTGCTTCTGAAGTATGTGCTGAACGTACCTCCCTCTATCTCTACGTTATTGTGCAATATTCCGTTGTTTTATCTCGGTTGGCGCATTTTCGGGAAAGGACCCATGCTCTATACCATTTACGGCGTAGTGGCCTTGTCATTCTTTCTCTGGGTGATGGAACTGCTTATCAACCTGCATTGGATTGTGCCCTTTCAGACCACACAGGATTACTTTCTAGCCACACTTTATGCAGGTATTACACTCGGGACAGGACTAGGCCTTGTATTTCGCTTCGGCGGCACAACAGGCGGATCTGACATTCTGGCTCGAATCGGACATAAGAAAAAGGGATGGAGTGTCGGACAAGTCATTCTCATTATCGACGTCATTGTCATTGGATCCTCCTTTCTCTATTTACCGAAAGAAAAGGTCTTATACTCTCTCGTAGCCGTTTTTGTTACCTCACGCATCATTGATTACATATCCGAGGGCGCGTATGCCGCCAAAGCATTTACAATCATAAGCGACCAAGCTGTGTCAGTAGCAGAATCCATTACAAAAGAATTAGACCGGGGCGTAACGTTATTTCCCGCCAGAGGCGCCTACTCCGGCCACAATAAAGAAGTTGTCTATTGTGTCGTTTACCGTCACGAAACAAGGCGTCTTCGCGAGCTCATTCGCGCGATCGATCCCCGCGCTTTTATCATCATAGGTGAAGTCCATGAGGTGATAGGCGAGGGCTTTAAAGAGAACTAAACGCCAAAAAAGGCTGAACAGATGTCATCATCTGCTCAACCTTTTTTTATTCCCCCAGTTCCTTTTCACGGGATTGTTTGACCGGGACAATATGCCGCCCTGATTGGTACATCCGCCAGCCAACGAATGACAGAACGCTAACGATAATTAGCCCAATTCCTGCAGACCAGATGATTGGATGCTTAGGGTCGGTTATCGGTACGAAAGCAATAGCATCCTTATTTTTGAGAAATAGTTCATCCAGCACTTGACCCAAATGATCTAAGCCTGATTCCGCTTGGCGGGCCGCCATGGGCTGGCTGTTAATGTTTTTTCGCAAATAGAGAAGGACAGAGTCAAGTTTCTCGACGGAGGATGCCTCCCGGCTTATCAATAAGGAAGGATGAATAATGGCAATATGCTGAGAAAGTTTACCGAAGGCGGCAATAGCTTCTTGCTGTTTCCCCGATTTAACCACTTGCGTTAAGGCTGCCGTGTCATTTTGAAGCACTTTATAATATTGCAGCCACATGGGCTGATTTTTATGCGTAAGAGCATCTGTTGCTAGGCGTATTTTGGCGACGGCCATTTGCCCTTCTTCCGGCGAATAGCTCGCGGCATTATAGACCCTCTTCGCTTGCGTAATCGTTTCGGTTAACGCGTTTAGCCCTTCCACTGATGTAATACCCTCGAAATGTATTTTGGGTATTTGATCAGACATTTGCATAAGCTTACTTCGCGCCTCAAGCACTTGACCGTCCATCGTTTGCTTGTACATCTCATCGGCAATTTGATTCAGAAACTCTACACGCTGTATTTGTTCCGGATCAAGAGGTTTGGCAGCTTGACCACTCGTACTGGTGCTGGCCGTGCATGCAGAGCTTATACTAACAACTGCTGTCAGCAAAAGCGTGACCGTCAGTCGCTTAAATCCCCCGGTAAACCTAAACATGGGACATCCCCTCCTTCACCATCATCATATGGAGGTTCGTCCCAATTTAGACCATCGCTTATTGGATTATAGTGCTCTATTCTGGCGAATGCGCAAACAAATGAGGGCGATCACAATACTTATCAGGCTTAAACTGATGGTGAACCCTTCGATAGTCGCATAATAGTTGCTCACAAGCACATCCGGCAATCTGGGGAATACCCCGCGTTCGTAGTCCATGAAATCGTTCCAAAATGTCCAGCACGCAACAATCACGATCGCGGGCATACGGTAGGTATACCACCTCACAAATAACAGCGCTTCCAATGCCATTGCCAGGTGAGAGCAAGTCAGCATCCAGCCATCCCAACCGACAGGAACTCCTTGCCAGGCACCTGCCCAAATCATCGTAACCGCCCAGATCCCGTACTTAAAAGAAGTGATAAGCGCAAAGGCTTCGACGAATCCTCGGATGGCTTGATAAACTTTTGAACTGCTCTTGCCCATAGAACGATCTACAATCAAGTAACCGACCGACAAAGTGAAAAATAAGCTGGCTGTCGGACTATCAGGAACAAAAAAAACGTACCACAGCGGATTTTCGGCAATTGTGTCCACCATTTGAAGCCAATACCACTTATAACCATACACTGTGCCAAGCAGGTTCGTAATAAATAGCAGCCATAGCATCTTTTTGCTCAGTAAAAAATCCTTACTCCAAAAGTAAGAAATGGACACTCCTTGATGCAAGAGAGCTCCTCCTTCATTTGATTTAAAAAAACCTGACCGCATGCGCGATCAGGCTTTCCTGTTTTATTGGGCCTTTTGTTTGGATAACCATTCAGCAAGCTTCGTGATATCGGCATCAGTTAAGCCTTTATCGATGTTAGCTTGATATTGTTTACCCATGTTGCCCTTACCGTTTTTGATAATGTTCAAGATCTCATCTTGCGGATGTTTGTCACCTACGCCAAGCAAGGCCGGTACGCCTGAAGCAGGCATTCCTTTAAGTCCAGCACCATGACAGGACAAGCAAGTTGCTTTTTTGTAGATTTCAGCACCCGGATCATCAGCTGCCACGATAGCTGGAGCTTTCTTAGTATCCTTAGCAGCGCCGCCGCCAGCAGCTGCGCCTTTGTTCGCGTGCATTTCTTCTTCACGCTTAATATGCTCAGGAATGATGTTTTTCTCTTTCAATTCAAACTGGTAGTGATCCCAAGATGTGTACGTCAAGTATGTACAAGCGATTAGAGATAAAATCATCAAGCTGGAAGCGATCGGTCTTCTATAGAAACGACGCTCTTTCCCCGTATCTAAGAACGGAGCCAGCAGCAAGCCGCCAAATAACAGACCAGGTACGACAACCGCTCCAAGCACAACGTAATCTCCAGATGTATACGGGTATTTCAACAATTGGTACATGAACAAGAAGTACCAGTCCGGCATCGGAATGAAAGCCGTGTTCTTAGGATCCGCAGGATAACCCAGCGGAGCCGGATCGGACATAACCAGCACTAGCATACCAACCAGTACGACTACCCCTACCATCCACTCTTTTAACAAGAAGTTGGGAATAAAGGCTTCTGATTTTCCCGGATACGCGGAGTAATCGCGAGGAATCAATCTTTGTTCTTGTGTTTTCTTAATTACGCGGGAATCCCCGACGTAAACGATTTTTTCGTCAGACTTATGACCATGCGCCACGCTATTCGCCCCTCCCTAATTTATAGCGGTCCGGAAATACCTTGTTTGCGAATCATGAAGAAGTGTCCAGCAAGCAAAGCGAGCAGAACGCCAGGCAGGAAGAACACGTGAATGGCGAAGAAACGAGTAAGTGTTTGCGCACCAACGATACTTCCGCCTTGCAGCAATGTTTCGATGTACGGACCTGCGAAAGGTACGGACGCTGCAATTTTCATACCTACTTGTGTAGCAAAGTATGCTTTGTTATCCCATGGAAGCAGGTATCCCGTAAAACCAAGACCTAACATAACGAAGAAAATGAGCATGCCTACCACCCAGTTCATTTCACGTGGTGCTTTATAAGAACCTGTGAAGAACACGCGCAGGGTATGTAAGAACATCATTACGATAACTAAACTAGCTCCCCAGTGGTGCATACCTCTGACGATAACACCGAAAGCTACTTTATGTTGTAAGTAATCAACACTTGCATAAGCATTGATGATATCAGGTGTGTAATACATCGTTAGGAACATACCTGACAAGATTTGAATAACTGTAATGAAAAACGTCAATCCGCCGAAGCAATACACGAAAGCGGAAAAATGATGAGCAGGGTTTACGTGTTCAGGAACCTCATGATCTGCTACATCCCTCCACATAGGCGTAATATCAAGACGTTCGTCAATCCAGTTGTATACGTTTTTAAACATCTGACTGTGACGCCTCCTTATACTCTTGTGTTAGCATGCAGTTGTCCCACATAAACGAAACCGTTCTCTACTTTGGTTGTGTATTCATCCAAAGGTTTAGGTGCTACCGCAAGGTTCTTACCGTCTTGCGTATAGTGAGCACCGTGACAAGGACAGAAATACTGATCTTTGTAAGCCGGGTTGTCGTTCCAGTTGACCGTACATCCAAGGTGCTTACAAGTTGGATTCAATGCAAAGAGCTTTCCGCTGCTATCCTTGGAAATCCACGCTACCAACTCAGCATCACTTTCGTACCAACCATCTACCTGATGGACTTGGAACGTAAAAGACTGTGGTACATTTGTAATTTTGCTTTCTTCGACAACTTTTACCCAATCCGATTCTGACTTCTTTTGAAGCACAGGATCTACCGCAAACCGTATCATTGGAATAATGATACCGGCCCCCATGAATCCTCCAGCGCCACCAAGGGTGTAGGAAAGAAATTGTCGGCGAGACATTTCGCGTTTTGTCCCGGGTTTCTTCCCGTGCTGTTCTTCATTGTGATTGTTATGATCACTCATTCTCAGGTCTACCCTCCTACATTGGCCGATGTCCAACCCTCTCGGACGTCAGTTACCTCTATCACGTGTCGTTCGACATTACACTACATATAACTAGGACATTACTAATAATAGCCTACGACTACTAGGTCGTCAAGAATCCAGAACTCCTTTTGAGCCATTGAAAACTTGGCGTTCGGACAAATTTTAACGAAATTGTCACAACTTTTTGGCAGCCAATGTACGCCATTACTTCCCTTATCCTGCACATTTTTTTTTCCAATAATACGCTTAACGGAGAAAGTTAATCACCTTGCTGCCACAATTGCTGAACTTGCTTGGAAATACTCGCTTTGATCTGTTCAGACCCGCTTGTCCACTGCTCCATATCGACAACGATCAACAAATCGGTTTGATCCGCTTTCCAGGAGGCCGCATCTTCCGTATGTATGGTTAGCACAATGACATAGCGGAATCCCATCCTTTTTAAATGAAGTGAGAGTGCTTCCAACTGGTCTTTCATGCTCACAGCTGTCATGTAATGAAGCGCTGGGTACGTCACAACCCTTCCTTTGTAAGGAATTTCGATGGTTTCGAGTGCATCGCGGAGCTGTTCCAGCGCTGCTGTCACGGATGCCGGATCTTCAAACCCCGTCAACCCCGTTACCGGAAGCAAGCATGTATCCAAGTACGGTTTCAAATCGGGCCAATCTTGTGCTGGAATATCATTAAACTTCAACAGGACTTCCCCCTCTATCTTTTGCCAAAAAAGCTTTGGCTATGTAACAATAGCCATGTCTACTTGTACACTTTAATCCGTCATTACGCGACTGTCAATTGAACTTCCTGTTTGTCCGCGCAAAGCTTCAAGCGCATCCTCCAAATCCTGCTGCTTCACGACAAGATAAGGACTCTCCCATTCCCCATCCAAATGAATGTACTGGACATTTGCCGGTTTATAGGTTTGGTATGATTTCATCAATGTTCGCAATTCATCCGCTGGAATGTCCGTTTTAATGGAATTTCCCATAATATCGAGCACTTTAGCCCATGCCGTTAAACCGTTCAGTGATGTCAAGTTATCCAGCAACTGATTGAGGACAAGCTGTTCCCTCTGGTTTCGCACGATATCCGACGATTCCGCAGTACCTAAATTAGATTTGCGGTATCGAATAAAGTCAAGAACCTGCTTTCCATTCAAATGCTGTATGCCTTTATTTAAACGAATATCCGTACCATCGCTTTCGTCCTGATAACGCATATCCATATCGACATCTACCGTCATGCCGCCGAATTGATCAACGAGCTTGCGAAATCCGTCAAAATTAATAACAGCCATATGGTCAATTGGAACTTGATACACCCTGCTAAACAGTTGTTTTGTTTCCTCAAGGGCCGTGTCTTTATTTTTATTATAATAATAAGCGTAGAAATAATTTGCTTTATGGGATGTTTCTAAGCCGGATTTATCCGCAGTAATCTCCAGATCTCTCGGAATCGACACGACGGTCCCTTGATGGGTAGCAGGATCGACGCGAAAGATCATCATGACATCCGTATTCTTTGATCCCTCGCTGCCCTCACGCTCATCCGTAGCCGTAAGAAGGAAAGTAAGCGGTTTTTCTTCTTCCTCTGCCCGATTTGATAATTGTGAAGTCTGCGTTAGCGCTACTTTTCCTGTGTTTATGCCATTTATCGTTGATTCTGCCGGAGCAGCCATTTGATCAAGCGTTTGATTCCATTTATTCATGATAAACGCGGCATAACTGGTCGCAGATCCTACAACAAATAAGGTCACAAGCAAAAACACCGATAAAACTTTACGCTTTCTCATGCTTCTCAATAGCTTTCTCATCGTTTTCTCCTTTTGTTCCGCAGTATAGTCTAATTAATGGACGCACGGCTGAACAAAATAGTTCTTTTTTATCATCTTTACAGCAAAAAAAGACATGTGAAATTGTTCACACGTCTTCTCTAATTTACTTTGCCTGCCAGCATATTCATTTATCCTGAAGATTGCAGCGTTTTTAGCTCTGAGGTAAGAGCGAGGAATGTCGGTTGATCCCCTTTAGCTAACGCAAGGTCAATCTCTTTATAGAGATTTTGTTCTTTATATTTGCGAATGGCGTCATCCCAAACCATTTCCGCGAAAAGTGCCAGCAGCGCGTTGTTAGATACATTCATTTTTCCCATGAGACCTACCTCCAAATGTTGTACGCGGTTTGTCAGGAGCTTCTTTTTCGCAAAAACATGAAAGTCCGTTTCTTGGTGTCTGCCAACCCCTGTGTGCTCCTACTTTATCATATTCATTCGGTACAACAGCGCTTCCTTCAAAAGCCCGATTGAACAGGAATGTGTTTATACCTACTGCTTGCCGTCCGCCTTGAAACGCGTGCTCTCTTGATCCAGCAAGAGAACTACCTTATCTTCTTCAGCCACAAAGGTGCCTTGAACGACTTTAGATCCGAGTTTGGTGACTTGTACCACCATGCCCTCCTTATCGTCTTCTCCGATTCGAATGAGCCCCAGATGCATCATCATTTGTAAAATACGCTTTTCCACAATAGATTCCGAACTATCATAGTAAAATGGCTTCACCAATTTACATAACACATCGCTAAGTGATGACAATGTGATCCATTGCCCGCTAAGCCGGTCAACCCACCCCGCGAGGCTTTGCACATTGGGAATCGGATTCTTATACAGCCGGAGCCAGAACTTGTACACATCTGCCAGATTTTCTTTTTTGCCTTCCAGCAAGCGCGCTTTTCCTTCCTCCGTCAAATGAAGCGTTTGGCCCTGTTCGCTGATCAACTGACGGTAATAGCAGTAATCATAGATGAACGAGAATCGGTTCGGGTAGTCTTTAAACATACGGCCATACCCGAAACGCCAAGCTCCCTTTGCCACCATATCCTCCTGAACCGACAAGCGGTCGAGTATTTGCTGCAGCTGCCGCTTGTACATGGACCCGTCCGCTGTGAGAAGAATTTCCTGCTGATGTGAAATATACGTCAAGAAATGAAAGATATCATCCACCAAAAGCGTTTGCTCATCCCGATATACACTTGGTTCGCCGGTCAGCTTTAAGCTTTGCTTAAACTGTCCTGTCAGCACCTCGCTAAATTTCCGTTTCAAATCATTAGGCACATGAAACAAAAATTTCGTTTGCTGGGAATAGCCGTTAAATAGCCAGCCAAGCTTCTTAAACTTAATGACCATGTCGCGGGGATTCCATTCATCCGATACGTCCTTTTGAAACCGCGATTGTTGAACTCTAGCGATCAGCTCTTCGATGCTGAAGGCATTACGAGGATCAAAGAGCAGAGAATTTAGGAAACGGATATCTTCGATGTTCAACTCTTGAATATGTTTTTCGAAAATCTCTCTGCGCAGCGCCGTGCTCAAAATAGACTGAATCAAATCATTCTTAGAATGGCCATTGCACTCACACTCGTAAGTATGAGCAATTCGGCCTAGCTCGTGAATATCGGCGTAGCTGAGCATGTCCGCAAGGTTCATTTCCATCTACATCCCCCATTTGACGGAGCTTTCCGCTCCTTGGTTTCTAGTAACCATTATGGGGTTTTTTCCCGAAAATATTCCAAGCGGAACAAAAAAAGCACGACTCTGCTAACAAGTCATGCTTCCGGTTCAGTTATTATTCATGTACGGTTTCCAAGTGAGATAAACAATTATATAACTCAAGCTCCCACCCATTTTCTTGACGCATCAGGATCGTTAAAGACGTATTTTGCAGGAATTGCTCACTGTCCATGCGTAGAACTCTGAGCACCTGCACAATGAACCCGCCATGAGAAACCATTAATATTTTTTGGGCCGGGTATGCCTCAAGTATTTCTGCTTCAAGCTCCGACCACCGTTTCCAAAGATCATCGTCCGACTCCTGGCCTAGTTCCTGAAGCTTCCATTCCGGCCCCCAACGCTCTTCCCGCTCGGCAACGGTAGTTCCTTCCACCTGACCATATTTACGCTCACGAAGTCTGCTATCCGTACCTATAAGGGGGATGCCCGATAGATCCGAGATAATTTGAGCCGTTTCTTTTGCTCTTTTTAAGTCACTGCTGATGATCCCGTCCCAATTTTCATTGGCTAATCGGCGTCCAAGCAACCTGGCTTGCTCTCTTCCTTCGTCGGTCAAATCCGTATCCAACTGCCCCTGCAGCTTGCCTAAACGATTCCACTCCGTACTTCCATGCCGGATGAAGCCAATTGTTGTCATTTGAGTATCCTCCATGTATCTCTAAAATGAAAAATGCCCCATACGGAGCACTAAGTTTTCGTTCGCGACAACCAGTTCATAATGAAGATTGTTGCAATTAATCCTAAAATTGAAACAACCAGTAAATAATGCGGGTAAGAGTGAATCGGCCCTACGTGAAATCGCAATGGTTCCATGAAACTAGGATTCAAACTTGCAACGGCATCTACCATCTTATGGCCGTTCATAGATTCAGAGCCGGTAGATTTCATCGCTTGAGGCGCTTGCAGATCGAACAATGAATTATCTGCAGCAGCTATGGATGATTTCGGCGTCCCGTCATAGACAACAGCAAACAAAAAGCTGAACACAAATAAAGCTAAACAAAAAGCAATGACAGCTGTAAGATTACGGCGAAGCTTGTAAGAGATCGTATACATGCGCTCAGCAACGGGAATACGCCATGATTCGTCCTCATAAATACGACTCATGACCTTGCCTGAAACCATCGGTTCATAATCCGGGAGCTCGTCATCCAAAGCAGCCGTACGAATGAGTATCGTACTTTCCTCCCAGATCTGAAACTCTTCTGCACATTCGGCACATCCCGCAATATGGGCATCTACCGCGGTACGTCTCAGGTCATCATTCGGCAAATCCCAATACACCCCAAATAATTCCTGGATCTCACTACACTTCATCGCTGTTTCATCCCTTCGATTCTTCGAATATCGGTTCACTGAAGTAAGGGTCCAACTGTAACTTGACTGACGCTCTTGCCCGGAATAATAATGACTTCACCGAACTTACAGTTTGGCCTAAAATGTTGGCGATTTCCTGATAATCCATCTGGTCATACTCTCTCAAAATCAAAGCAGACCGTTGTTTCTCTGGCAAACTATTAATCGCCTCTCGAACCATCGATACTTTCTCGTTACGCAACATAGCTTGCTCCGGCATAGCATCAAAGGATGCATGCGGGGTCAAGCCGCTTTGCTCTAACGAAACTTGCACACTCTTATTTTTGCGCAGCTCACTCAAAACCGTATTCCGAGCAATTGTATACAACCAAGTAGAAAAGGAAGCCTCAATTTCACGAAAGGAATGCAAACTGCGGTACGCTTTATAAAACGTTTCATTACACAAATCTTCAGCGATCGCTTCCATTTGTGTGCTTTTGAGCATATGAAAGATGAAGGCAAGGATTTTACGCTCGTAACGACGCATAAGCTCGTTATACAGCTGAACATTTCCATCCTTGATTTCTCTGATCAATTGGGAATCGGTCATTACGTGGCGACCCTCCTAACAGTTCCCCGGGGTACCACTCCAACTGCTCATACATGTTGTACTGCGGTTAGAGTGAAAAGTTGCGTTCATTTATAAAAAAACGTGAATGGATCTTTATGTAAAAAGCATCCCTACTAATGCTTCTCGATTTCTCGTGAAATTCCTGCTCTATTCGACAAATTGTTGAAAAAAATTCATATTTATGACTTGTCTGTTACAAGCGGCAGTCCACCCTAACCATTATATAATATTTTCAGAAAAATATGGTATATCTGAGCAAAAAAAAAACCGCCAAATTGGCGGTTGCACTTATGGTGCGATTATCGGATAGGAGTGGAGAGAAACCATACTGTACTTTTATTATATGTATACGGTTTCATTCTGTCAATGACTATTTTGAAAACGTTTACTACATCTTTAAAAAAATGATGTCTTGAGCCGTTACAGCTTTTGCCTTTTAGATTGATTAATCAAATTGTTGATGGAATAAGGCCGAATATAAGGGCTGCCTGCATTAATCCGCGGAATCTGCATGGGATCCGTCTTTACGGAAGTTAGGCCGGCCTTGGTCGTGAACGCGTACTTAACCCCTGCTTCATTGAGATAGGAAATTGTAAATTCATCATAACTTCCAAAAGGATAAGCGTAAGCGTCGATAGACTTTGCTCCATTGACTTCTCTAAGTTTCGCCATACAGGTTTTGGTATCCGAAATAACTCTTTGCTTGAGATCTTCATCGGTTTCGGTTACGCCGTTCGTCGTCATTTTATTATTCAGCATAGGTTTGCCGTCTTTCATGACATGCAGTTGATCGGAATGAAGTTGAAAATCGATGTTCGAAAATTCTTTTCTCATTTTCCTGATTTGGTCTCTGGACAAGGAGGGCAGCAAGGTTGCCGTCGGGTTATCCAAATCTTTCGTTATAACGAAATTCACCGCTGGAATACGCATCTTTTTGAGAATGGGATATGCATGGGTGTAAAAACTTTCATACCCATCGTCAAAAGTGATCAGAATGGCATTATCCGGAATTCTAGCACCGTCTTTCATAAAACTTTTGAACTGATCCATCGTAATAAAATTGTACCCCTGCCGCTGCAGCGCACCTAACTGACGTTCAAATAATTTCGTTGAGATCGTCACTGAGCCCTGCACTTGATCATCGATATGGTGATACACGAGTACGGCAACTTCCTTGGAATAAATGACATTGTTCGCACTTACAAATGAGGGGAAAAAATTAACAAAAATAATAACAACAATCAATGCACTTTTTAACATCATCCAGATCTTCATTCCGTTCGCCCCACACTTAGAAGTTTGTAATATTAATATGAACGATGTCATTATAGCACGAAGTTTTTTTTTTGAGAATTACTTTCAATAGAATAAAAGAAAAGCTGGTTCCTCTCTCTTTAGAACGTCTAGAAGAGAAGAAACCAGCTTATATTTGGGTACAAACTTAAGTCAAACATGAACCTCATAAGGACCCTTGAGCAGCTCGCCTGCGCGGTCCGCGTCTTCTTGATTACGGAACGATAATCGCAGAATACCGGGAACATCTTCACGGCTCTCAATGATTTGAATATTGCTCAAATTAATTCTCTCATTGCCAAGCAGCGTAGTGATTTGTCCAATAATGCCGGGATGATCGGGAATATCCACATAAATATCAAACAGGGAAGTAATCATGCCTTTCCTACGCTCAGGCAATTGACTTCTGAACTCGCCGGCAATGCGGAATTGCTCAACAATTCCTTCGCCATCGCTGTTCTCCAGCAGCTCGACAAAACGTGAAATTTCCAAATTCCAATCGGTAAGCAGCTTGAGCAGCACCTGGCGGTTGTTCACCAGAATATCCCGCCAAATCATAGGCTCGCTGGAAGCAATGCGTGTGATATCTCTGAAGCCGCCGGCTGCGAGATTCTGATACAGCGGATTCGATTCATTATAGCCTCTGACTTGGTTAACCAGAGCAACCGCAATAATATGCGGCAAATGACTGATCGCGCCGACGATATCGTCATGTTCCCGTGCGCCGACTTTCACGACTTGCGCTTTCGTCATCTTGAGCAGCTCCGTCAAGCGATCAACCTCGGTTTGCGGCGTCCCCTCAGCCGGTGTCAGTACGTAGAAGGCATTCTCAAAAAGATGCGAAGAAGCCGCCTCAACGCCGTGACGTTCGGAGCCTGCCATAGGATGACCTCCGATAAAGTACACGCCTTTCTTTACGATGGTTTCGGCACTTTCCGTAATGGAAGCTTTGGTACTGCCAACATCCGTGATGATGCACCCTGATTTCAGCGGTAGTTTCATCAACTGCTGCACATACTCCTCCAACATCCCCACGGGCACGCATAAAAAGATGTAATCAGCCCCATCTACTGCCTCAGCCATGCTAGTCGTTGCCGCATCAACCACATTCCGTTTGAGCAGCTTCTCCACGGATTTCGGATTCGGCGAGTGGCCGACGACGGTAAAATCCGGTTTTCCTTTGTAGCATAAAGCCAATGAACCGCCAATAAGCCCTACGCCAAATATCGCAATTTTCGTCATAAAATCAACCTTTTAATTATATTAGGCTTGAACAGCAACCTCGGCTAGCACCTGCTGCAGAGCTGCAATGAATTTCTCATTCTGTTCCCTTGAACCGATTGTAACTCGAATGGATGTAGGGAAGCCCAGCATATGTCCGCCGCGGACGATGATTCCTCTGCGCAGCAAGCCATTAAATACGTCTGCGGCCGGACGTCCTACATTCACCATAATGAAGTTTCCATGAGCTGGGAAAGCCTGTAACCCCATCTCATTAAACTGTTCTGTCAAGTAATTCAGACCTGACGTATTTGCTTCGCGGCAGCTGGCAATGAAATCTTGATCCTTAATGGCTGCAAGCGCAGCAGCTTGTGCGAATCTAGTCGTGTTGAACGGCTCACGCACTTGATTGATAGATCTAATAACATCCGGATGCCCGACTCCATAACCGATACGAAGCGAAGCCAGTCCGTAAATTTTGGAGAAAGTACGCAGTGCAATGACATTGCGGTACTGACCGATAATTTCGATACTGTCCGGGAATTGTCCCGTCGTATTGTACTCACAGTAAGCCTCGTCCAGAACGACCAATACATGGGCAGGAACTTTTGCTAAAAATGCTTTAATTTCCGCATCCGTATTCATGGTGCCGGTCGGATTATTCGGATTGCAAATCCAAACGATTTTCGTACGATCCGTGATCGCAGCCAGCATGCCGTCCAAATCGTGCGTGCCATCTTTCAATGGGACCTCTATAGACACAGCTCCCTCAATCTCGCAATTGTGCTTATATTGCGGGAAGGTGTGAGTTGCCATCACCGTTTCATCACCCTGTACAAGGAAAGCGCGTGCCAGCATGAGAATTACCTCATCGGATCCTGCGCCGAAAATTAACTGGTTAGTCGCCACTCCGAGGTACTCGGCTACCGCTTCTGTCAGCTGAACAGCTCCGCCATCCGGATATAAGCTGATGTTCGCAATTTCCGCTTCGATCGCCGCTTTCACTTTAGGCGAAGAGCCGAATGGATTTTCATTCGATGCGAGCTTTATCACTTCTGTTAATCCTAGTTCTCTTTTCACTTCTTCAATAGGTTTACCCGGTTGATAGACCGGCAAATGTACAATGGTTTGTTTCGGTTTCATTGGTAGCCACCTCATCAATTAGTTGTCCGAACCTTGTAATTGTCCCACATACATAAAGGGTTTGTAAAATACGGCTCCTTCTACGAAGCAGGAATAGGGTCTTATTCACTTATTTGAGACAGATGTCTCGATGTTCAATACCTAATAGTGTACTGCTTTAACGCTTAACAGTAAATAGGTAATTTCAAAAAATCCCCCCAGACATGGTGTCTGGAGGGATTTCATTATTTGCCTTTTAACTGGCCGACAAAGCCGCCAATTTGCTGAAGTCCTTGCGGATGAGCGGCATCTTCTTTGAAATGATGCAGCGCACCTTCTATCGTACGGACAATGGCGCTCCCTACTACGACACCGTCGCAAAGCTTCTCAAACCGCTCGACCTGCTCCCGGTTGGAAATCCCGAAGCCAACAACGATCGGCACCTTTGCAGCTTCCCGCACGGTTGAAAGGAAGTCTTCGATTCCCCCGAAAAACTCAGCGCGTTCGCCGGTTACGCCCAGAGATGACACACAGTATACGAATCCGCGTGCTCCTGCCGCAATCCGTTTAACGCGCTCATTCGATGTCGGCGCTACTAATGGAATCAAGTGAACCCCATAAGACTCGGCGATCGCTCTCGTTTCACTGTCTTCTTCCAGCGGCAAATCAGGAATGATAATACCGCTGATTTCATTTTCCTGCATCGTCTTGAAGATACGTTCCAGACCGATTTGCAGGACAGGATTATAATAGGTGAATAAGATGAACGGCAGCTTTGAACCCCGGCTTCTTGCTTGGCGTGCCACATCGATCACATCGAAAATCGTTATTTTGCTCAGCAGCGCACGTTCGGAGGAGCGTTGGATAACTGGACCGTCGGCCAACGGGTCTGAGTAAGGAACGCCCAGCTCGATCAAATCGGCGCCGGCCCGCTCCATTTCCAGAATAAGCTCCAGAGACGCCTCCAACGACGGATCGCCGATGGTCAGGAAAGGGATCATCGCCGTTTCCCCTCGCTCTTTGAGCTCAGCAAATCGCTTATCAATCAGGTTCATGACTTATTCCCTCCCTGTGCCAAGATAGCTCATAATGGATTCCACGTCTTTATCGCCGCGTCCGGACAGACTGACGACAATAATTTGATCTTTGGACATCGTAGGAGCCAACTTAACCGTTTGTGCAATCGCATGAGCGCTTTCCAAGGCTGGAATGATGCCTTCCGTGCGGCTCAGTAATTGAAGAGCATCCAGCGCCTCTTGGTCAGTAATCGGATAATACGTTGCGCGCTCAATATCTTTGAGATAAGAGTGCTCAGGACCGATACCCGGGTAATCTAAACCGGCGGAAATGGAGTGAGCCGGAAGCACTTGCCCGTAATCATCCTGCAGCAGGTAGCTCAGCGAGCCTTGGAATACGCCGGGTGAACCTTTGGTCATCGTCGCAGCATGCTCTTCTGTATGAATGCCGCGTCCAGCCGCTTCCACGCCAATAAGCTTAACCGTTTCATCCTGAACAAACGGGTAGAAGATCCCCATGGCGTTGCTTCCTCCGCCAACGCAGGCGACAACGGCGTCCGGCAATCTGCCTTCGGTTTCCAGAATCTGCTCGCGCGACTCATCGCCGATGATGCGCTGAAAGTCACGCACCATCATAGGGTAAGGATGCGGCCCTGTAACAGATCCAAGAATGTAGTACGTATCCTGGACGTTGCTGACCCAATAGCGCAGCGTTTCATTACACGCGTCCTTCAGCGTACGAGTACCTGAAGTTACGGGAATAACTTCCGAACCAAGCAATTTCATGCGGAATACGTTCAATTGCTGTCTCTTCGTATCTTCTTCTCCCATGAAAACTTTGCATTCAAAACCCATTAAAGCAGCAACCGTTGCCGACGCCACACCGTGCTGTCCTGCGCCAGTCTCCGCAATAATTTTCTTTTTCCCCATCTTTTTCGCAAGAACCGCTTGTCCGATGGTGTTGTTAATTTTGTGAGCGCCCGTATGGTTCAGGTCTTCGCGCTTCAAGTAAATTTTGGCTCCGCCCAGCTGTTCAGATAGACGTTCAGCATAATAGAGCGGCGTGGGTCTGCCTGAATATTGCTTTTGCAAATAACGAACTTCGGCAATAAACTCAGGGTCATCCTTATATCGGTTATAAGCTTCTTCCAGCTCAGTCAATGCATTCATCAGTGTTTCTGGTACGTAACGGCCGCCGAACTTGCCGAATCTGCCGTGCTCATCTGGTACTTGCGTCACTTTCCGGTCACCCTCTCCACAAATTCGGTAATTTTCGCAATATCTTTCACGCCATCCGTCTCTACGCCGCTGGAAACATCTACGCCGTCCGGACGGTAAGCTTCTACGAGTTGATTCACATTATCAGGCTGCAGTCCGCCTGCTACAAGCAGCTTCACGCCTGCTAAGCGAGCCCATTCCTGATAAACGGGAATGCAGTCCCAAGCAAAGGTTTTGCCAGAGCCTCCACCATATACAGGGTCAAAAGTATCCAGCAAAACAGCGTCAACCGATCCGCTATACGGATCTAGCTGCGCAGCTACTTCCGATAAGGAAGGAACTTTATTCTCCGTTTTTGAAATGGAAACCGATTTAAATACTTGAACCCCAAAATGTTCACGCACCCAACTGCAAAATTCAGGAGTCTCCTGGCTGTGCAATTGGACAACATCCAAAGGAGCAGCAGCCAAAATTTCGGTAAGCTGCTCTTTGCTCGGATTGACGAATACCCCTACCGTAAGCGGTATGGATATGCCCCTTGACGCTTCTGTTTTCAAGTACGAAATCAGTTCGCCTGCCTTATCCGGCGTGACTTGGCGCTTGCTTGGGGCAAACACAAATCCGATATGATCGATCGGCAAATTTATGATTGATTTTAGCACTTCAACGCTTTGAAGTCCACAAATTTTTACTGTTGGAAATGTGCCTACAGCCATTCTTCTCGCCTCTTTCTACGCCATATGATTCGTTGCTTTCACTCTGGGTCCCATCAGATCATGAACCGCTTGCTCAACAACGGGCTGACGCATGAAATGTTCGCCGATCAGCACGGCTTGGGAGCCAATTTGCTCGAGATAAGCCATGTCTTGGACAGAGGAAATCCCGCTCTCGCTGACGATTGTTTTCCCTTCCGGGATGAATTGAATCAGCTCTTCCGTCGTTTTCAAATCGGTGACGAACGTTTTTAAATTCCGATTATTGATGCCAATCAACCGGGTTTCCAATTCAAGCGCACGCTCCAGCTCTTCACGGTCATGAACCTCGACAAGCGCATCCAAACCGAGGTCGCTAGCAAGCGACAAATACTGTTTCATTTGATCCGTTGTCAAAATGGCCGCGATGAGCAGGATCGCATCCGCACCAATCAAGCGGGCTTCGTAAATTTGCTTCGGATCGATCGTGAAATCTTTCCGCAGCAATGGGACACGGACAGCTTGCCGGACAGCTTGAAGGTAGTCGTTGCTGCCTTGGAAATACTGCACATCCGTAAGAACCGAGATGCAATCTGCGCCTGCACGCTCATAGGACTCCGCCAGCCGTACCGGATCAAAATCCTCGCGAATCAAACCCTTGGAGGGGGATGCCTTTTTAACTTCGGCGATCAAACCCATCGTGCGATTTTTACGCAGCGTCAACGCCTGTTCAAATCCCAGGCAAGGAGGGAGCTGTGAAATAGCTCTCTCCGCTTCTGCGATGGAAAAGGAGCTCATTTCTTCAACTTCAGCTCGCTTGGTGGCAACAATTTTATCAAGAAACATGGCATAGTTCTCCTGTATATTGGATTAATTCGTTCAATTTTTGTTCTGCACGGCCCGAATCGATCACATCGGCCGCAAACTTAACGCCCTGTTGAAGACTTCCGACTTGACCTGTCACGTAGAAACACGCGGCTGCATTCGCCAGCACAATGTCGCGATGTGGGCCTTTCTCGCCGGCAAAAATATGACGGATAATCTCTGCATTCAAGAGTGCATCACCGCCGCCTACATCCTTAATGCTGTGCGCGCGCAAGCCGAGATCATCTGGCGTGATAACGTAAGTGCCGATCTGGTCCGCTTTCAGCTCCGTCACTTTGGTTGGCGCCGAAATGCTGAATTCATCTAAACCATCATCGCTGGCGACAACCAAAGCGCGTTTCAGCCCTAAAGCCTGCAACGCTTGAGCGAGCAGTTCCGTTTTCGTTCGATCGAATACGCCAAGCACTTGACGATCCGCTCCTGCAGGATTGGTAAGCGGCCCCAGCAGATTGAATACCGTGCGGAACCCGAGCTCCCGGCGCGGAGCAGCCACATGTTTCATGGATTGATGGTACGCTTGCGCAAACATAAAGCAAATGCCCGTTTTGTCCAAACATTTCGCCGCCTGTTCCCCGCTTAGCGTAATTTTCACGCCAAGAGCTTCCAGAACGTCAGCGCTGCCGCTTTTGCTGGACATGGCTCTGTTGCCATGCTTGGCTACGCGTATCCCGCCAGCAGCCGCTACAATGGCCGCCGTCGTAGAGATGTTGAACGTCTCTGCTCCGTCGCCGCCGGTGCCGCAAGTATCCAACAGGTCATGCTGCTGCACCTCTACTTGAATCGCCTTGCTCCGCATCGTTTCCGCAAATCCTGTAATTTCTTCCAGCGTTTCGCCTTTTATGCGAAGCGCCGTCAGAAGACTGCCGATTTGCGCAGGAGACGCAGCCCCCTCCATAATGTCCGACATCACGCCGCGCGCTTCCTCGCGGGACAGATGGCTGCCGCTAATCACCTTGCCGAGCGCTTGCTGTATATGATTAAGTCCACTCATGACGCTAATCCTCCTCTACATCTTTCCCTTAAGAGTTAACAAAGTAATCTTTGTTAATATCGCTTACCGGTCTAGGCTCAGGGCTGAACATCGCTTCAGCCATACGAATCGATTTGAGCAAAGCGGTCGCTTTGTTCACCGTCTCCTGGTACTCACTTTCCGGCACAGAGTCCCAAACAATTCCGGCGCCTGCTTGCACATAGGCTTTGCCATGCTTGAAAACAATGGTGCGGATCGTGATACATGTGTCCAAATTACCCGAGAATCCTAGATAGCCAATGGCTCCCGCATACGTACCGCGCGCCTCTGGCTCCAGCTCAGCAATAATCTCCATCGCTCGCAGTTTCGGTGCTCCAGACACCGTCCCTGCAGGCATGCAGGAAAGAAACGCATCGAAGAAATCTTTGTCCTTCGCAATTTTTCCAGAAACGTTGGAAACAATATGCATAACGTGCGAATAGCGTTCAACATCCATGAAGGTATCACACTTCACCGTTCCGAATTCCGATACACGGCCGATATCGTTACGGCCTAAATCGACCAGCATCAAATGTTCAGCGCGTTCTTTCTCATCGGCAAGCAGTTCTTTTTCAAGCGCCAAGTCCTCTTCAGGCGTTTTGCCGCGAGGTCTTGTTCCGGCGATCGGACGCGTCTCTACTTTCTCCTCTTCGACCCGGACAAGTAATTCCGGCGATGTTCCGACAACGACCTCATCATCCATTTTGAGGACATACATGTAAGGAGATGGGTTCATTGTGCGAAGCACCCGATACACTTGGAGTGGCGAAACAGCCGTTTCCATTTCAAAGCGTTGTGACAGCACGACCTGGAAAATATCGCCGGCACGAATGTATTCCTTCGCTTTGTTGACGTTGGCAATAAACTTATCCTTCGTGATATTGGAGCGAATCTCACCGAGTTCCGGCTCCGAAACAATCGGATTGTGCGTCATCGTTTCCGTTCCGAGCGGACGCTTGATCTTCTCAATCGTCGCGTCGATTTTTTGGCATGTGGCATGATAGGCCTTCACAATATCCGCATCCGTAGCAAAAGGCGGCACATGCACGTTGGCAATTACTTTGATCTGCTGTTTAAAATGATCGAAAACGACGACTTGATCACAAAACATGAATTGAATGTCATTCATTTGCAAGTCATCAATTTGATGAGCAGGCAGCTTCTCATAGTATTGCAGAAGATCGTATCCAAAGAATCCGACAGCACCGCCAGTGAATCGCGGCAAGTCCGCAAGCTGAGGGCTGGAGTAGGATCTTAAGTAAGCCTTCAACACATCGATCGGTTTCTCGTCAGAAACTTTCGTCTCGTTTTGTGTTTCAACGACCGTCTTCCCATGCTTAGCCTTAATCATCAGGAACGGATCGCTTCCAATGAAGGAATATCGGGCCCATTTCACGCCGCCCTCCACACTTTCTAACAGGAACGCACGCTTTTCTTGGTACAAGTGCTGAAACACTCGAATCGGGGTTTCCGTATCTGCTAATAGATGGCGCACCACAGGAATGAGGTTATTATTTTTGGCCAGTCGAATCACTTCTTGAATTTCAGGTGTATACATGGTAACATCCCCTCTCAGCTTGAGAGCCTACCGTCGTTTGCCGAGGTTGCTCCAAACTCTAATTGAATAACAAAAAACCTCTACCGAAGTAGAGGCTGGCTTTTAGTTAAATGTAGAAGATTAAGAAGAGTATGCAAAAAGAAACTTGGGTATGTATGAGAAAACAGACGTCTCCGAATGAGTCGTGTCCATCTCCATACGATCCTTTGTTCTCTTTCTCATCTCATCTGGGCTCTGCTCTACTCAACTAAACTCTGCTCTACTTACCTAAACTCATCTAACTCCACTATACTACCGTGCAGCTTCATTTGTCAATTTAACAATATCAGGACGAAGCGCTTTAGCTTCCTTCAAATAAATATGGTTGATTTCCGCTTGGCTCTTCACTGTGTTGACTTGAACCATGAGACGGATACATTTGGGCAATGAGTTTTCAACCGGAACTTCCAACGAACACATCAACGGAACCAATTCCCAGCCAACCATCGTGCGAATGGCCCGTGCCGGAAATGTCGCCGTAATGTCTTCTGTCACTGTAATAAATACCGAACAAATATCTTCCGGGCGAAAATCATTCGCCTCTACGATGGCACGAAGCAGTTCTCCAGTCGCGGATAAAATTTCTTCCGCTTCATTATGTTCAACCGTCGTCGCACCACGAATTCCCCTACAGAACATCGGTTAACTCTCCCCTTTTAGAAGCTCGACAATTTGTCTGACTTGCTCGACGGTAACATCCTTACGAATTTCAACTTTGCCAATTTCCGTAGGAATGATATAGACCATCGTACCTTCTTTAAATTTCTTATCGTGCATCATCGCGCTCATGATGCTATCCGTGTCCAAATGAGACGGAATGGCGACCGGCAATCCGTATTTCAGGAATAAGCCTTTGGTGACTTGATGGATCTCCTCGGCATATCCGAACTGCTGGGCAAGCTTAGCCGCGCCAACCATCCCAATGGAAATCGCTTCGCCATGCAGCAGCTCACCGTAACCGGCAACAGCTTCCAAGGCGTGACCGATGGTGTGGCCCAAATTTAGAATCGCGCGCAAATCGTTCTCGCGTTCATCTTGGGACACGACGATCGACTTTACTTTACAACCTATGTAAAGCGCGTAACTAAGCGCTTCAGGATCAAGAGACAACAGCTTCTCTGCGTTGTCGTCGCACCACTGTGTGAAAGCCGCGTCCCAGATCAAGCCGTGCTTGATCACTTCGGAGAGGCCCGCTTTCACCTGGCGCGGCGGCAAGGTCAAGAGCAAGTCGATGTCGAAGAGAACGAGCTCGGGCTGGTGGAACGCCCCGATGATGTTCTTCGCCATCGGATGGTTAACGGCTACCTTGCCGCCGACAGAACTGTCGTGGGCAAGTATCGTCGTCGGGATCTGCACGAAGCGGATCCCGCGCATGAAGCTCGCCGCAGCGAAGCCGGCGAGGTCGCCGACCACGCCTCCGCCTAGGGCCACGATCGCAGAGCTGCGATCAAGGCCCGCCCGGAGGGCGTCGGTCACGATTCCCTCGAGCTGCGCGAGGGATTTGGATGTTTCGCCTGCGGGAACGACGCAGGCCGTTGCGGCGAAGCCGCCTTCTTGGAGCAGCGTCATGACGCGCTCCAGGTGCAGCGGAGCCACTTCGCTGTCGGTGACGACGAGCATCGGCGACTTGCGGCTGAGCTTCGCGCGGTCGAACAAAGACGCGATATTGTTCAGAATGCCTTGACCGATATAAATAGGATAAGACCGTTCTCCAAGCTCTACCGTGAGCTCTCTCATATTAGTAGCTCTCCACTTGTTTCAAAAAGTTGTTTAAGTTCGCACGAATCTCCTCGATGGAGTCACCGCCGAATTTATCCAAGAACGCATTCGCAACTTCCCATGCAATCACGTTCTCCATAATGACGCCAGCAGCCGGGACTGCACAAGTGTCTGAACGCTCAACCTGCGCTGTGAACACTTCTTTCGTGTCAATGTCAACGCTTTGCAGCGGCTTGTAAAGCGTAGAGATCGGCTTCATCACGCCGCGAACAACGATTTGCTCGCCTGTCGTCATTCCGCCTTCAAATCCGCCTGCGCGATTCGTTCTGCGTCTAAAGCCGGTTTCCTCTGTATATAAAATTTCATCATGCACATTCGATCCTCTACGCTCAGCAGCTTCGAAGCCAATGCCGAATTCCACGCCTTTGAACGCTTGAATGGAAAGAACCGCTTGCGCAATTTTACCATCCAATTTGCGGTCCCATTGCACGTGGCTGCCAAGTCCTACCGGCACGCCTTCAATGATGACTTCAACGATTCCGCCAAGTGTGTCGCCATCTTCTTTGGCTGCGTCGATAGCCGCGATCATTTTGGCTTCCGCGTCTTTATCCACTACACGCACCGGTGACTCCTCCGTTAAGCGAATGAGCTCATCGATCGGCAGCTCTTGACGCTGTGCTTCCACATCCCCGATACGGATCACTTGCCCGGCAACCTTGATCCCGAACTCCGCCAGCAACTGGCGTGCAACCGCCCCTGTCGCTACGCGCATGGTCGTTTCGCGGGCGCTTGAACGCTCCAAAATGTTGCGCAGATCTTTCTGATTATATTTGAGACCGCCATTCAAATCAGCATGTCCGGGGCGAGGACGGTTCACGCGGCGTTTGCCTTCGCTATCCTCTTCGACCGGCTCAATGCCCATTACGGAAGTCCAATGCTTCCAGTCATTGTTGACAACGACAAGCGCGATCGGAGCGCCTGTTGTTTTGCCATGGCGCACACCGCCTGCAATCGTTGCCGTATCTTTTTCAATCTGCATCCGACGACCGCGGCCATACCCCTTCTGACGTCTATGTAATTGAAAATTCAAATCCTCAAAGTTCAGGGTTACATTACTTGGAAACCCTTCAATAATCGCAGTGAGCTGCGGTCCATGTGTTTCTCCTGCCGTTAAATATCTCACAATCCGTTACCCCCTATAATTTGGTGAATCATTAGCCTATAAGTTCTGGCAAGCTGAACGTATTCCAATAGCAGCTTGCAGTTGCTTCCAAACGCTTTAGCGCTTTGACGCGCGATTATCTTTAAGTCATTATAGTATAGGTACTCTTGTTTGGCAACAGCACAAACGCAAAAACACGCTTTGCCTCTAAGGGATTTTCCCTTAACCGCAAGCGTGTTGGCATCTGCTCAGGAGCATAGGTTACCCGTGCATAGGCTGCTTCTGGACAACTCTCGGAAGTTCTGCCATTTGTGGGTCATTCATCAAGCCCATAATTTGCGACGAATCTACTCCCAAAATTTGCGCACATTCTTGAATGGAGATCATTCCCCTGCGATAAGCGGTAATCACTTTGCGTTTGTCCATAAGAGCCCCCTAAGAGTTTGCTTCAGTTTATTTCTAGATCTAATTAACGTCACTGAGTTATGCTACATCTTAGTATTGGAAAATATGGGATTTCTTATACACCTTTTTTGCGATAAAAGAAAGTATCCGCCGGTTCCAAGTCATATTGCCCTGGGGAGAAAATCTGCTCTGTCGAGCCCACGAACAACAAGCCACCCGGTTTCAACGCTCTTGAAAATTTTTGATACAGCACATGCTTCGCTTCTTCCGTGAAATAGATGATCACATTGCGGCATACAATCAGATCAAATCCGGTATCAAACGAATCGACTAGCAGGTTCTGCTTTTGAAATTTAACTTGCTTCTTCAGCTCATCCGAAACATGATACATCAATTGTTCTTGACGAAAATATTTCTTCACATACTTCTCAGGAACGTCTCTCAGCGAACGATCGAGATAGACCCCTTTACGCGCCTTGTCAAGTGCGCCTTCATCGATATCCGTCGCAAGCAGATGGACATCGTTCAAAGCTCCTTGCTCCGCCAGAATCATCGCTAACGTATATGGCTCCTCGCCGGTTGAACAGGCTGCGCTCCAAACCTTCAACCTGCGATTCTTTTTGAGCATCTCGGGAACAAACCTCGACTCCACAAGCTCCCACCGATTCGGGTTGCGCCAAAACTCGGATACATTGATCGTCATCCGATCCAGAAATTCATAAAAGAGTTCTTTATTTTTCATCATGGCATCAAAAAAAGAGACGAACGTTTGATAGCCACGTTTCATTCGCAATGTTGTCAGACGTCTTTTCATTTGCGCTTCTTTATAAAGAGCAAGATCAATGGACGTATGTTCTTTTACTTTTTTAATAAAAAACAAAAAATCCTGATCTTCTTCCATGCTGCCCACCCGCCTTGGTTATTGTCTAAGTACCATACATTCTTGCAAACCTTGCCAAATTCCTTCAAAACCCGACAAAAAAAAAGAAACCTGCATCCAAAAAGATGACAGGTTCTTAGGTTTTCATAGCTAGATCCACTGTTGAATGACTTTCGTATAGTCAAGGATCTCGTCCTTTTTGAAGAAATTGCCGATTTCGCGTTCAGCGCTTTCCGGTGAATCGGAGCCATGGATAAGATTTAAATTCGTATGTACGGCATAGTCGCCACGGATCGTACCCGGCGCTGCTTCCAGTGAATTCGTTTTGCCAATCAACGTGCGAGATAAAGGAATCACTTGATCCCCCTGCCACACCATTGCGAAAACGGGTCCGGACGTAATAAAATTAACGAGTCTGTCGTAAAAATCTTTTCCTTTATGCTCGGCATAATGAAACTCGGCTTGCTCTCTCGATACCATCGTCAGTTTACTGCCGATTAATTGAAAGCCTTTCTGTTCGAAGCGCTTTACAATCTCACCGATCAATCCACGCTGCACGCCGTCCGGCTTCACCATCAAAAATGTTTTTTCCATATAACGACTTCCTCCTTAGAGTTTTCTTTGGAAAACTTACATCGTAAGCATCTGCTGTGTTTTCTTTAGAAAACTTGCCTCGTAAGCCTATACTCCATAAGGTTAGAGCTATGTACTTCTTCTTAGTTTACACTTTTTGGCATATTTTCTCAAATTGCAGCGATCGCCCCTTAATACGACCGATTGCCGATGAAATGAGCAACCTCGATCAAATCTTTCTTCGCTTGGCCGCCAGGCAGCTTGTCCAAAGAAGCAATCGCTTTATCAAGGTACTTCCGGGACAACGCTTCCGCCTTTTCAATGCCGTCGCTGTTTCGGATCATATCCAGGAACCCGCTCACATCCGTTTGTCCGTCCAATTTATGTATACGTTCTAATTCGGCCAATATCAGCGGCTTCAGAGAAGGATCTTGCAAAGCGTACAGTACGGGAAGCGTGATGTTGCCTTGTTTCACATCTGAACCGGGCGGTTTGCCAATCTGCTTCTCCGTGCCGATCAGATCCAGAATATCATCGCGGATTTGAAACGTCATGCCGATGTTGTAACCGAAGCTGTACAGCTTATTGCAAATCCAATCCGGAGCGTCTGCCGCCATGGCTCCCAATTTGCAGGAAATGGCGATCAGGAGCGCCGTTTTGCGTCTTATTCGCAACAAGTAATCGCGGATCGTTTGTTCGGAATGAAAGAAAAAGCGGATTTGTTCCATTTCGCCGATAGACATTTCCACGATCGCTTTCGACATGATTTGATGTACAGCCGGTTTGTGGATTTGCGTAATGACGCCTAAAGCTTTAGCAAATATGTAGTCTCCCGTAAACATCGCAATCCGGTTGTCCCATTTGGACCGAACCGTTAATTGTCCGCGCCTTGTGTTCGCGTCGTCAATGACATCATCGTGAACAAGCGAGGCCATATGAATGAGCTCCAGCGGCACCGCGACGCACTTCATCGTTTCCAGCCGGTAATGTCCAAACTCGCCGGAGAGCAGTACAAAGACCGGGCGAATACGCTTTCCGCCAGCCTTCAATAAATGGTTGGACGTTTCTCTCAGCATCGCGTGATCGGTATATACGCTTTCTTCGAGCGCTTTTTCAATAGCAGCTATATCTTTTTTCTTTCTTGAATAAATATCGATTAAATTTTTCATTCTGTCACCCGTGCCACTTTAGTCTCAGACCATAAAGCGATACTTACCGGTTTCGGCAGGAAACCAAGCTCATAACAATACTTGTAGTAGGTAGCAAGTCCTTCCCATTGCTCCGTTCCAAAATCATAACATAACGTATGAAAATAATGATGCCAATATGTAGCCGTGCCGCCTACCGAAGCTTGCGCCTCGCTAATCATTTCCTCCGGATTGCGATGTGCTTTCGCTTTACTTGCCATGAACGCCTCAAAAACATCAGCCACCAGTTCCGGGTACATCTCAGCCGTCTCTTTGCGTATCGCCCACACGGCGAAGGAAATCCATTGGCCGGTCCATTTCGCCCATTCTTGCCCAAGATCTGTAATCATATACGTTTTATTGCGCCAGCTCTCTTTGATCGCATCATCGCCAATGAGCAGCGCCCCGTCCGCCCGAGCCATCATGCTATCAACATTCGGATGCGCATACTCATAAGTGGGCTTCCCGCCATAAAATTTCTCAAGAATGATTTTAAGCAAATTCACGGATGTAGCTGAAGTTGTCGGCAGCATAATATGCCCGTTCGCGATTTCGCGGAGCGGCTTTTCATGGAACAATAAAATCGAATTGACTTCTCCATAAGCGCTAACGGACAAATCCGGATACAACAAGTATTTCTCGAAGGATTCCCCGTAGGCAAAGGAAGAAATCGGTCCCATATCAATGTTTCCAGCAGCCATAGCTTGATTCAGTGAAGTTGGAACTTGTTCAATTATGTCCACATCCGAAGTGCTCATAAGCTCCGGAAAATAATAATAGATCGGCCAAACGTTCGTATAGTTGATTCGGCCAATGCGGATTTTCGGGTCAGCGCTCATCATGGTTATCTCCCCATCTTCGGTACAAGGAATGCTCAATCTCCATGCTGTCCAGCACTTTGCCTACCAAAAAATCGACCATCTCTTCTAAAGAGCGCGGACGATTATAAAAGGCGGGCATCGCCGGAAGCATGCGTACGCCCATTCTGGATAAGGTTAGCATGTTTTCTAAATGTATGGCATGTAATGGCGTTTCCCTTGGAACCAGAATTAATTTTCTTCCTTCTTTCAGCATGACATCTGCTGTCCGCTCTAACAAGTTATCTGACGATCCGTGCGCAATGCCGGATAACGTGCCCATTGAGCAAGGGATGACAACCATTCCTTTCGTGCGAAAGGATCCGCTGGCTACGGTCGCTCCTATATCAGCAATAGGATGATAGTCAAACGTGCCTGCTCGTCCGCCAAAGTGCTCCTGGAGCATCTCCTTGCGCTTGCCGGCATTCCAATCCAATTCATCGTGCAGGACTCTCCAGCCGGCCTCCGTAACGATCAGATGTACGTTTAATCCTTGATCCAGCATGACCTGACACAGCCTGACGCCATAAATGGCTCCGCTAGCCCCTGTAATCCCTATCACCCAATTGCCTCTGCTCATAAGTACTGCCTCACAAGCACATCAAGCAGTGTAAATACAAACATCACAAGGCTGAGCACACCGTTCATCGTGAAGAAAGCTGTATTCAGCTTAGATAAATCCTGTGGTGAGACAAGTCGGTGTTCTTTGTACAAAATAAAATACGCAATAACAAGGCCTACCAAATAGAACCAGCTTAAATGTGTGATGAAGAATAAAGTAACGAGTCCTACTGCTGTAAGTACGTGCAAGACACGCGCTGTATTAAGAGCTGCCTTAATGCCAAAGCGGCTCGGCAATGAATGAAGACCTTCGTTGCGGTCGAACTCAGCATCCTGACAAGCATAGATCAGATCAAAGCCGGCACTCCAGCACACAACAGTCAAATAAAATATGATAGAAGCCCATGTGAATTGGCCTGTCACGGCAATCCATCCGCCTAGAGGGGCTAATCCTAATGTCAAGCCGAGTACAAAGTGGCATGTCCATGTGAATCTTTTGGTATAGGAGTAAAAGACAAGAAAAAACACTGCGATTGGCAGCAGTTTCATTGACAATGTACTTAATTTTGAGGTTGCCCAGAAAAGCAATGCAAATGAAATAATAATATAGATAATAACTTGCGGGATGGAAATCAACCCCGCGGGTATTGCGCGATTTTCCGTGCGCGGATTTTTCTTGTCTATCGCTTTATCGATGACTCGGTTTAATGCCATCGCCGCGGTTCTCGCTCCAACCATCGCCAGCGTAATCCAGCCAATCTGTGCCCAACTCGGCAAATGTCCATTTAATACCACGGATCCAAGAATTGCCCCCATGAAAGCAAAAGGCAGTGCAAAAACACTGTGTTCAAACTTAATCATTTCTAGAAAAATTTTTAATTTAGTAAACATATGTGCATTACTCTCCTGATTTCGTATTCCCCTTGGTGCCAATATGCAAGGCTGCGACTCCGCCTGTTAACGGGTAAGCCTGTACATGATCTAATCCTAGGTTCGTAAAAATTGCCGCAAGTTGTTTGTGATCGGGAAAATGGATTAATGATTCCGGCAGCCATTTATACTGCTCATACTTCTGAGCAATCATTTTACCCAAGAAAGGCAGAACGCGTTGGAAATAAAAATAATAGATTGACTTGAAAGGCTGCCAGGTCGGTTTAGAGAGCTCAAGAGACACAACTAGCCCTCCTGGCTTAACGACACGCTGCATTTCACGAATGACCTGCTCCAAATCGGGTACGTTGCGAAGGGCGAATCCGATCGTTGCGTAATCAAACGTGTTGTCGTCAAACGGAAGACTCATTGCATTGCCTTGAATAAGCTCAATCTGCTTTTCCAGGTTAAGCTGCTTAATTTTCTCAGCGCCGTAATCCAGCATGTTTTGGCTGAAATCCAGCCCGACCATCTTACCGGTGCCGCTTGCCCGCGCCAATGAAATCGTCCAGTCGCATGTGCCGCAGCATAAGTCAATGGCGGTTTCCCCCGGCTTCACATTCATCTTCTTCATCGTAAAACTGCGCCACGCTTTATGCCTGCGGAAGCTCAAAATATTGTTCATTAAATCATACTTTGGCGCGATACTTTCGAAGACGGAGTGTACGAACTCTTCTTTGGATTTTTGGTTTTTACCTTGTGGTTTTGTTTTGGTCATATTCATCTGTCAGGTCACCTCAAATTTCTTCCAGCACTTTGGGCTGCTTCGCTAAAAATCGCAGGAACGGCTCTCCTATGTGAAACAGTTCACTTATTAGTTTGTCCGATTCAAGCTGTTGCACCTTCGATTGTAACAGCTTCGTTTGGGAATCCAGCATTTCATACAGCTGCGAAGTGATATGATACTTATGCAGCAGCGTGCGGACTTTGGCTTGATCCGATTCTTCCACTTGCAGCTGCTTCCGCTCATCCTTCGTGCCATGCTGCAAAATGTGCCAGAATCCCCAGCTATCCTTGAAGTTGGCCCCGGACTCCATACGGAAAATCTCTTCAAAGATAACCTCGCACTTCGCATAACTCCTCAGGATCTCAGGCCAAGCTCCATCATATACTTCAGACATGAACTCCGAGAATGACAAAAAAAGCTGAGATTTGATCTCCACCGTTTGGTGAATGTAATCTTCTGCCGATAATTTCAATTGCTTCATTTTCATGTACGTGTTCATCTTGAGTCTGTTGACTTCGCAAATTGCATTCGATAACTGCTTAATCATGTCAATTTGACCGGCTCCGGCGAGGAGATGATAGAAACGGGAGCTGAAATAATCCCCAGCAAGAACTTTTAGCTGTCTGGATCTTGCCGCTTTTTTCTCTTTGAGATCATTCGAGACCGTAACCATATCATGCGTGTCTAGCGCAAGCTGCACAAGTGAGGTTGCTAGCGTATACAACTCACTGGAAGAGCTTAATTTACTATTTCCGTTCAAGAATGCAAACAACAGACGCGTACGCAGCTCCGGGAAATCGGGCAAGTCTGTGTGAATTTGGATCATATCATACTCCGTGTACTGCTTGGCGATCTCTGGGATCCGATAAGAATTCATGCAAAAGCCTCCGTAACCGTGTGCCAAATCTCAAATATGTTGGTCTAAGTTTCAATTCAAATCATTATATCATAACACGTTAACAGAAGCACATCTAATTATAAAGGATATCTTTGCTGCCATTTGGAGGTATACGTGATGCGGAACCGATTCTGCAATTCCTGTTCTAGCTGAATGAGGCTGAGCTCGCTCGCGCTCTTATCCATATCCTTCCCAGATTCACGTTCGGCAACCATGGCAAGGACAAGCTGCGTCGATGCATTGTCTGACACGCCCGAATAATCGATCACTCGCACCCATACTTGATTCACATTCTTGGTTTTCATCAGCATGGTCTGCGCAATCGTGTATAGATCGCGATATACGGAGGTTGAATCGGCGTTTTTGGGCAAACTCAAATCAAGCGACATGCGGGTGCTGCTCAGTTCCACCTTGCGAATCCGCATTTGCAACGGAACTTGCACGAGTAAATCCGGCAAATTATTGTCCGTGACCTGGCCTATACGGTTACTTGGCCAATGATAAGGCGAATTGATCCCAATTGAACTATCCATTTTTGGCAGTAAAGACAAACAAACGGCAATGACAAGAGATATCGTTAACGTCATGACGATGCGCATCGACCATTTCATATCGTATTGCACCTCCTGGCTATTCGGCAAGAGCCAAACGGGCTGTGGAAGCCGATGATTACAAGCTCTATACACCATTGTACAAAGAAAAAAAGCAGGCTATGCCTGCTTTTTCAATAATAAATTATTCTTCTGTATCGACTGTGCCGTATTTCGTAATAATGAGCGCCTTGCCTCTCACTTTAACGGCGGATGTGTGCTCTGTGAACTGGGCGATCATGACCTCGCCTTTGTCCAATTTTTCCGTATGATGAAAGCGTGTGTCTTGACCGCGCGTTAATCCAATCACATGAACACCGTTGTCTTTGGCTTTAATAACGAAATATTCATTGCCGTTTGAATTCGGTTGATTCATTTTGTTCGTATCGTCCATTTCCATCCTCCGTTCTTGCATTACTCCATGTCCATATCTAATGATGCCAAAAAAAGCATCCCCAAGTCAACTAACCTAAATGGAAACTTCGCCTGAGGTTGTCTGTTGTCCCTTTTGATAAAACTGTTTGAATTTAGCAGGCAGTACCCGCTGTGACCCTAAACGAATAAGGAAATCCGATAGTTTCACCGTTCCATAGGCAAACAGCATGCCTGCGAATACGTCAATTAACCAATGAATTTGCAGGTATAGAGTTGAAAAAATGATGGAAGCGCAGTACGTGACCATCATCGTTTTGAAAATACGGTCCTTCTCTCTTAACGCCAGAAGAAGCATCGCAAAAGAGATTGAGGTGTGCATGCTCGGAAAACAGTTCATCGCTGCAACAAGCAATGCGTTCTGATCGGCAAATACGCGGTGCAATAAATCTGGCTGTTTGTTTACGTACCAAACCTCGTGCAGCAAAATCAAGTTATAGAAAGGCAGGATCAGCGGAAATTGCAGCATGTGACCGGATAGTGCGTACGACAGCATTTTTTTGATGCTGCGTGTCCAGAAGCTTCTTACGATACAGATCCATAAAGATAAAACAAATCCGTAATTATAAATCCAAACCATCGCTCTATCCAAAAAAGGAGAGGCGATCCACCTTGCCCAGCGGCCGTTATTCAGTGGAATGGCGTTCATATAATCGTCCCAATGCCAAGGATGGCGGTTGTTTTCAAACATCCAATTGGCGATTTTCCACCAAAAGCCGTTTCCGGTTCCATAGAAATAATAGAATACGCCGAGCAGCGGAATGCCGAAGATAAAAAACCGCTTCCAATCCACGTCAATTTGATCCTTGCGGACACCCAGCAAACAAACTAACAGCAGGATCCAACACTCTTTGCTCCAGTTCCCCACCACGCCAATTCGCCATACTAAGTAAATTGAAGCAATAATACCGAACATCGTCCAATCTTGAGACTTTACCAGCTCGTTCAGTTTCAACTTATTCAAGACTGTTCCCCCTACATCATCTAAGAAAGCTTCTATTGGAACAAGCCTCTTCAAGAGAAAAAGACATCGGACTATCGATGTCTTTTTCATAATCGGAGTAACACGATTCGAACGTGCGACCTCACCCACCCCAAGGGTGCGCGCTACCAGGCTGCGCCATACCCCGTCTGTAGCTCACTTATTCACTTTGTAATTATAGTAGGAGACTTTGGAATTGTAAAGGCATTTTCTGCTAATCATAAATAAAGCCGCGACAGCAAAAAGCGGTCACGGCTTTATTGATATATAACGTTCAATAGTATGTACAACGCAATTATTGAATGCCATCTTTAAGTGCTTTACCAGGTTTGAAAGCTGGAATTTTGCTTGCTGGAATTTCGATTTCATCACCAGTCTGTGGATTGCGTCCTTTACGAGCAGAACGTTCACGAACTTCAAAGTTACCGAATCCAACTAATTGTACTTTATCACCGCTTTGTAGCGCTTCGGAAATTGCTTCAAAAACAGCATCAACTGCTTTTGTTGCATCTTTCTTGGAAAGCTCAGAGGTTTCAGCAACCTTGTTAATCAATTCAGATTTATTCATGCCATTCACCTCCCCCCAAGATTTCTTACTTCCGTTACTTCCTGTTTTCACCGTTTCCTTAGAAAATATACATGAATCAATGAAAAAACGTTGATTTTCTTAGTAAAAATGAACTTCGAAAGCAGACGAATAAACTCATAGTAATATACTACGTCATCAATTTCAAGTATCGATTTCCATTTTATGTGGGTATTTTTGCTATAAAACGACAAAAAACACTCTTTTGAGTGTTTTTTTGTCTACTTTCTTACAAGATAATGGCAATTAAACCGCCGGAGCCTTCGTTAATAATACGGCCAAGCGTTTCCTGCAGCTTATACCGCGCGTTGTCCGGCATTTGGGCCAGCTTGCCTTGAATGCCTTCGCGCACAATGGAATGCAGCGATCTTCCAAAAATATCAGACTCCCAAATTTTGAGCGGGTTATCTTCAAAATCCTGCATCAAATAGCGGACAAGCTCTTCGCTCTGTTTCTCAGTTCCGATGATCGGCGAGAATTCAGACTCGACATCCACGCGAATCATATGGATAGACGGCGCTGTAGCCCGCAGTCGGACCCCGAATCTGGAACCTTGACGGATGAGCTCAGGCTCATCCAGCGCCATTTCAGCAAGCGTAGGAGGCGCAATGCCGTAGCCCGTCGTTTTGACCATTTCCAGCGCTTCAGCGAATTGATCGTATTCTCGTTTCGCATGCGTGAAGTCCTGCATCAGCTGCAGAAGATGATCCTTGCCGCGAATCTCAACGCCGACCACTTCCACCAGGATACGATCATAGAGCTCATCCGGCGCAAAGAGGTCGATCTCGGCAACGCCTTGCCCCATACTGAGTCCGGCCAGCGCCGCCCTATCAATAAACTCATATTCCGCAAACTGGCTGACGACACGATCCACGTCGCGCAAGCGTCTAATATCTTGAACCGTATCGCGTACGGAATTTTCGAATTGCGTACGCAGCCAGTGATTCTCATCCAGAACCATGACCCAGCTCGGCAAATTCACATTTACTTCATGAACAGGGAACTCATAGAGCACTTCGCGCAGAACAGAGACCATTTCTTCTTCGCCTGCACTTGCCACGCTCATCGTTACGACAGGCACGTCATAGCGGCTTTGCAGCTCGCTGCGCAGTTCAAGCGCCGGCTCGCTGTTTGGCTTCTGCGAGTTAATGATGACGATGAAAGGTTTGCCCACTTCTTTCAGCTCATTAATCACTCTTTCTTCTGCAAGCACATAAGAGGAACGAGGAATATCCGAGATCGTGCCATCGGTCGTCACCACGACACCTAACGTGGAATGCTCTTGAATGACCTTGCGCGTTCCGATTTCCGCCGCTTCCTGGAAAGGAATCGGTTCATCGAACCATGGCGTATTGATCATCCGCGGGCCGTTCTCGTCTTCATAGCCTTTGGCGCCATCAACTGCATAACCTACACAATCAACAAGGCGCACATTCACATTCAGCCCTTCGGCCACGGAAATTTGAACCGCCGTATTCGGCACGAACTTTGGCTCCGTTGTCATAATCGTGCGGCCAGCAGCGCTCTGCGGGAGTTCATCGGTAGCCCGGATCCTATCCGCTTCGCTTTGAATGTTCGGAAGCACTACAGATTCCACAAAACGCTTTATAAAGGTTGATTTGCCTGTACGGACTGCTCCAACAACCCCTAGGTAAATGTCCCCTCCCGTTCGTTCTGCAATGTCCTTAAAGATATCCACTTTCTCCAAGAGAATCCCTCCTACAGTTTGGTCGTCAACTGACTTTGAGACGGTAACAATTGACTACTCGTACATTCATTTGGACTAGTAAGAAATATATGTACTTTCGATAGAAATATGATAGATGCGCCATATCTTTTTTTTGCAGCTCATATTTATTAAGCACATATATGGCTTTCCTCACCACATTGAAAAAATATATGATTGCAGCGGCGGTGATATTCTGAAAATTAAAAAAAGCGTGCTCCTTAAGTGACTTATTAAAATGAAAAAGGAGTTAAGCCGCTTGTACGTGCTTAACTCCATTGTATTTGGCCTCTATATACTGCGGCCTTTAGTTAGGTTGTGGAAACCCCTCGGGCATTGTGTTTGTGGGAACTATGATCCTCTATTTTCGATAAAATCAACATTTCTGCAAACTGAAGAGAACTACGATCCCCTATTTGATGTAAATTGGACAAAATAGAAGTTTTTCAATGCTATTAAGACCCTGTAGTTCCGTCTGCAGCCTAAAACAGTCCATTTTGCTCAAATAGCGCCTGTAGTTCCCTCCAGCTAGATCATGCGTGCCTCTCGGCACGCCTATACACAAAAAAACTGCCCCTCCGGCATCTACGATGGCTTTGGGACAGTCTTGGTATCTTATTAAGGCGAAACCTGAGGAAGAGGCTGATTATTCTGCCAATGATAAGCAAAGCTGCGTATAGGAACGAAATACGATTTGCTCACAAGAATCTCTCGCAAATCCTCCTCCGGTTTTAACGAACCGGCTAAACCCTGATCTTGGATATACTTCATAATATCCATTGCGTAGTCAATTGCTACATCACCCGTTTGCTTATTCACCAAGTAGGTTACGAGGTTTTGGCGATTGTACACCGACTTGATTTCAGGCGCTTTCATCCCTAGTTTATTGAAATCGACATAATCAAACGCTTCATTGATCGCAATTCCGGGAGGCAATTTCCCATCATGGCTCGCTTTGTAATCATTTATTTTCTTCTGGACATCCTCGACACTTTGATACGCCGATAGATCCATCAATTTCACGGTCGGTTTCGTTTCGGCATCCACGAGGACATAGATAAAGATGCCTCCGCTTTCGAAAGCATTCGCCGGTACCGCGCTTAAATAGTTCGCTTTTTTCAATTTTGCAAAATCAATGACATACTTCTCATAGAGAGGCGTTGACATATCACTATTTTTTATCGGCAGAACACCGCTTTTCTCGTGGAAAAGATCGACAGCTTGCTGCACAACGGTTATAAACTCAGCAGGGTTGATTTGATTCTCCTTGCGCAATTCCTTAGGATAAGCGCACCCACTTAGCACCAGAACCAAACTAATTGCTATAGCTATACCTATCCATCTGCCTTGTATAAGGCTTGTACCTCTATTCACGCTTCCATCATCCTATCTATATGCTTTAAAATAAATCGTCATCTCCATCCGTTTGCCTCGCAAGCTGAGCGCGAATAGCCGCCTTTAACGGGTCCTCCGGTATCGTTACCTGCACGGCACCTGTCACACGAGCCTGACAGGCAAGGCGGAAGCCTTCATCCGCTTGCGATCCGAGCTTCAAACGCTCATTCACATTCATTGGCGCGAGTCCTTTGGAGCCGGGATCGTTTACTTTCACTTTGCACATCAGACAAGCTGCTTTGCCACCGCAGCGCGTACGAATGTTAACTCTCGCCTTTCGGCCGGCATCCAGCAAGGTTGTGCCCGGCCTAACGCTTATTTTTTTGTCGTCCGGATAAAAATGCACTTCCGGTCCATTCATCAGGATCACCTACTTATCTGCCATCATCCGGGACGTTACGGCGAATCGAATCTATTAAACACTCAAGTTTTCTTTGGAAATCTAGTCCCCAACGATTCCTTTGCAATAACACATGCAAGGTCTGCATGTGCCTTTCCGGAGAAGCCAACATCGTTCTATAAATAGCCTCATATCGATCAGGCCGATCACGCAATAGGTTAAAGATAAGTTCATGCGCCAGCGGCATGACTTTCACTTCTTGCTTACCTATATCAGCCAAATGACTATGGTGCTCCCATAGAAACCCTACTTCCACTTGATATGCAGAATCAAGCGCTTGAACTTTGAAATCTCCTACCACTTCAACCATATCTCCATGAATCTGATAATGGCTCAAGATGGAAGCATACATCACGGTTTGACTTAACACAGGCGTGTCTACGGAGTAATCTTGCAAAGACGTATGTATCCCGGCCACATCGCTCAGGTCTACATAAATATCCAGATCTCTCGGGCTTCTTCCGATATCTACGTTTTGCATAAGCAGTCCACAGCTGCCACCGATGAGCCATCGTACGCTAGGGGCTTGCAATAATTGTGTATGAATGGTCGTAATCGTTGGTACTAACGGTTCCAGCAGGACCAAGTTGCCCACACCTTTCAGGCAGATTTTTTAGAAATAAGGCTTATGCGTGACGGAAATCGCGCCGGATTGCTTCACGATGCACTGACAAGCCAGCCGGTACCCCTGTTCAATCTCCTCAGGCTCCAGACGGCTCTCCTCTTCGTCAGAAGGCAGAGAAAGCAGATCCCGGCCTTCCGCTATATAACAGCGGCACCGGGCACATGTCCCGCGCGTACACGAGAACCCCCACTCTACGTCATTTTTAAGCGCATGGTCTAAAATACTTAAGCCTGTTACCGGCTCCATCGTTTTCTGAGTTTTACGCGTTTTTAATTCCAACATCGATGACTTCCCTCCATGTTAAAACAATGATAGCAGCATATAGAGCAAAATCGGTACAAACAGGAAAAAGGCAACGGTCGAAAGAACGACGCGAATCCAGCCTTGCGTACGCGTTCTCGCATACGAAATCAACAATGAAGCGACAACCATCAGGCCAATCGCCACAAAAGACGCCCACATTTTGTCCAAACTTGACATATTTTTAACTCCTTATGTATATATCTTTAAAATTAATCACCAGTAAGTATAGCATAGGATGAGAAAAAAAGCATAAAGGGCAGCAAGCTCCCCTTCATGCTTTTTATTTTTTGCCCATCATCATGTTCATAAGCTGCTGCATGTTATTGGTGTCCAGTTTCGAGCTTTTAACAGCCTGGATGATATCGTTGACCGTTTCTTCGGATACCTTCACATTTACTAGCCCGGAGACTTGTTTGATCAGCTGACGAAGCTGAGTCTCACTTTGCAGTGTAGAAGGTTTAACACCGCTGGCAATTCTCTCAATATCTTTAGGTGTAACGGATTTACCCGTTTTTTTCTTTACCACATTCAATACGTCCTTGGACATATCTTTGTTTGCCAAATGCGCCGCCTCCCATACCTGATATAAACTAAAAAGCTTATACGGTATAGTATGAATGCGGCTAGAATGTGGTGTAGGCTACTTCAGCACATTTGTAACGGCACCTGTAGCCACTTCTTCGATCTCGTGAGTTCTGACGCGTCCCATAAGGTCCTGAGCGGCAATCTGAGGCGATTTCCCATCGAAAAGCACCTTATACAGCTCATCGGTAATCGGCATCGTCACTTCATATCGGCGCGATAATTCGTAAGCGGCTTTCGTCGTTTTCACGCCTTCGACGACCATCCCCATCTCTTGAAGCACTTCTTCCAGCGGAGTGCCCTTCGCGAGTTTATTGCCGGCACGCCAATTTCGACTATGTTGACTTGTACATGTCACAATCAGATCGCCAATTCCGGCTAATCCGGCAAAAGTCAATGGACTAGCCCCCATACTAGCGCCTAAGCGTGCGATCTCTGCCAGTCCTCTCGTGAGAAGCGCAGCTTTTGCATTATCGCCAAAGCCAAGACCGTCTGTCAGTCCTGCACCGAGCGCGATGATGTTTTTGAGGGCACCGCCAACTTCGACACCGGCAACATCCGGGTTCGTATATACACGGAAATAGGAGTTAATCATTAAATCCTGTGCAGCCTCTGCCGCCTCAAGGTCTTGTGCCGCGACAACGACCGTTGTCGGACATTTCCGGATTACTTCTTCGGCATGGCTAGGACCCGAGAGCACTACAAACCTACTCGCATCCGCTTCCGGCAGCTCATCTGCCAGAACTTCCGTCATTCGTTTGAGGGTTCCGGTTTCAAACCCTTTGGTTGCATGAATAACCAAAGCATCCTTTTTCAAATAAGGTCGCATGAGAGCCGCTACCTCACGCATCCCGGATGAAGGGACGACCATAATGATCGCGTCTGCCCCTTCAACCGCCTCCTGCAGCGAGTTTGTCGCCACAATGAGCGGCGATAGTTCCACATCTTGGAGAAAACGGCTGTTCCGGTGCTGTTCGTTGATCTCTTGCACTTGCGACGCATTGCGGGACCATAACAGCACCTGCTTCCCATTATCCGCCAGTACCGAGGCGAGTGCCGTTCCCCAGCTGCCGGCTACCAGAACCGATACTTTATTTGACATGGTTACCTCCTAAACGTTTGGCATGGGACAAATCGGGCTATGCCCTTTTTTGCCCCAGCTTGTTCTCTTTTCCCTGGATCAGCTTCACAATATTCGTACGGTGCCTCATAAAGGCAAACGCGCACAGCAAAATGCTAATCCACAAAACAGGTAAAGGCCGATCCATTCCCCAAATAAGAAAAGGTAAAAGTGCGGTTAACACAAGGGAACCGAGCGATACAAACCGAGTTATGGCAATAATGGCGATGGCAGTCAGTCCTGCGATTAACGTTGGGATGAAGCACAGCGTGGCCATTACGCCGATCGTAGTGGCAATGCCTTTGCCGCCACGGAAACCGTAATACACCGGCCAATTGTGTCCAATGATGGCAGCAAGTCCGCATAGTACGCAAACCCAGATGTCATCGGGACCGGGAGCTGCCCAGATGCCGAGGCAAACGGCAGCGACTCCCTTCAAGCCATCCAAGATCAGTACGAGGATGGCCGGGCCCTTGCCCAGAACGCGGAGCGTATTGGTCGCCCCCGCATTGCCGCTGCCGTGTTTGCGGATATCGATGCCTTTGAACCATTTTCCAAATAAATAACTAAAGCTTATGGCCCCTAATAAATAACCCGCTATGATTGTTATTATGGAAATTGAAAGCAAGCTGCAACATCTCCTTATTCTTTGTCCGAAGTCTTTCTGCGGCTTAAGATACGAATCGGGGTTCCTTCAAAACCGAAGGCTGCACGAATCTTATTATCCAAATACCGTTCATATGAAAAGTGCATGAGCTCAGGCTCATTCACAAAGAGCACAAAGACAGGAGGCTTCACCGCAACTTGCGTGACGTAGTTAATCCGCAGGCGCTTGCCTTTATCCGTCGGAGGCGGATTGTAAGCTACCGCATCGGAAATAACATCATTCAACACATGCGTTTGAACACGAAGGGCATGATTCTCTGCCACTTGAACGACAACCGGCAACAGCTTATGCAAGCGCTGCGTTGTTTTCGCCGATACAAAGACAATCGGAGCGTAGCTCAAGAACAAGAAATGATCACGGATCGTCTGTGTAAAATGCTGCATGGTCTTATCGTCTTTCTCCACGATATCCCATTTATTTACGACAATGACAACCGCTTTTCCTGCTTCATGCGCATAGCCCGCAATGTGCTTGTCCTGATCAATAATGCCTTCTTGACCATCGATAACAACGAGCACAACGTCTGCGCGTTCTATCGCTTTCATCGCGCGCATCACGCTATATTTCTCCGTGTTCTCGTAAACTTTGCCTCTCTTCCGCATACCAGCGGTATCGATGATGACAAACTTTTGATCGTCGCGCTCAAATGGCGTATCAATCGCATCGCGCGTCGTGCCGGCAACATCGCTTACAATAACCCGCTCTTCTCCGAGAATCGCATTCGTCATGGACGACTTGCCGACATTCGGACGGCCGATCAGAGCAAATTTAATGACTTCATCTCCGTATTCATCGTCCTTCTTGTCAGGGAAAAGCCCGCACACAACTTCTAGCAAATCTCCGATTCCGATACCATGAGACCCTGAAATGCCAACTGGATCTCCAAATCCTAAAGAATAGAACTCATAGATATCATCTTGACGCGCCAGGTTATCTACTTTGTTTACCGCAAGCACGACCGGCTTCTTAGAACGGAACAGCAGTTGAGCCACTTCTTCGTCCGACGGGGTTACTCCCGCTTTGGCATCTACCATGAAAACAATAACATCCGCCTCTTCGATCGCAAGCTCGGCCTGCACACGAACGGATTTGAGGATGGCATCCTCACCGTCAATTTCAATACCGCCTGTATCAATCACGCTGAATGACGTATTCAGCCATTCTCCCACACCATAGAGTCGATCACGTGTTACACCCGGTTTATCTTCCACAATCGCCATACGATCGCCAACGATCCGATTGAAAATAGTGGATTTGCCGACATTCGGTCGGCCGACAATTGCAAGTACTGGTCTAGCCAATTCTCATTCACTCCTCCTGATTCCATGATCAGCCATGGAAAAATACGCAACTTACATCATAACAAAAAAGACACGGATTGGCTAATCTCTTTTGAGACTTTGCCAAATTGATCGCTGCATACCCACCGCACTAGGTATGTTTGACCAAAATCATCGTGCCATTTTTCAAATCATGCGCGTTCGCATCCAATATCTTTTCCAAGGAAAAAGAAACTTTTTGCAGATCCTCTTCCTGATCCACGACAAAAATTGGAGCGCCGCCGCCAACCCGTTCCTTCGTCATTGTCACGACAGCAACGATTTGCGTCATTTTAAGCCTCCTTTTCTTTATTGACAGCTGCCTCGGACGGCATGCGTACAGCACTTTCCAGTACAGGAATTCGATGCAGGCCGACAAACGTCTTATTCGCATCCTTCTCTTGAGGCAGGAGAAGCAATCCAAGCGTTCCGGTGTTCATATCCAGCTTGGCCATTGGCCTCAACGAGGGCTCGCCATCATCTCGGTACACGCCAAATAACGTAGAGATATCATGAAGAATAGCCTGTCTTTGGCCCAGATTTGCCAAGGTTACGCGAACGTTGCGATTTTTCGGTTTAACCAGAAAACCAATGCCATGCTCTTGAATCTTGCTGCGGGTGTCTTCCAGCCCCACATTCATGATATAGATGTGACCGACAAACAGATCAGGTCCTTCCATCCGGATTGGTACGAGTTCTATCTCCGCGATATCCCCCAACTTTTTGCCTGATTTAAAAAAGTTGGCAATCCAAATGGAAATAATTCCGGCTAAAGCCCCCCAGTACCAAGCGAATAAAATACTAAATAGAGAAGCAAGGAAGGACGTGAATATGACGAGGTAATTTCTCCCCTCGAATACCATGGCGATGCCTTCGATATAAGCCGCTCCTCTGGGAACAAGCTCCAGCTCATCAACCTTCGTTAAGCTTTGTCTTTCCATATTGCGAACATCCCGAAACTGCTGCGCGGCCAACGATAAAAACGTAACCGCCGTATAGTTTTTTTCAAGCAAAGCAGGCACAGCTACCGCCCCCAAGCCGGCGGCAATGACGCCAAGGGAAATATGTATGATTTTTCCATGCGGGTAAGTCGGGTATTGCCTGTAGTCTGTCCTGAGCATATTGAGCCGCGCTGCTATCCCAAAAACAACACCTACGACGATACCTATCGTATACCGGTGCGAATACAACCAGTCCATTACTTTCTCCAGCCTCCTTTTCGCTCCATCCAGCTGCGTATCAGGCTTCGACAACCGTTATAAGCCGATTGCAGAATAATCGTCATCGTTCGAGCCGTGAAGACAGAAAGCCACCATTGGTCTTGAAATGTCGAATGCCCGAGATGATGGTAGCCGGCTACGGGATGAATGCCCGCCAAATACATATCGCCAAGCAAGTAGCCGATCGAAATCGCGGCAATTTGCTCCAAAGCATTCCGCTGCAATAGAACGGCCAGAATGGCGAGCAGTATGGCAACATCCCAATCTGAATTCCGCACAATGAGAATCGGATCCATCTCCAGCAGCTGCTGCAGCAAGAAATGAAGCGAACCCAGCAGAAGCCCGATCGAAAGCAAATGAAGCTTATGTATGAAGCCTTGGGTTACGTGAAGAATAGCGATGCTCATGAGAAAAATAAGGACATAGACGAGTTGAATATGCACTTGTTTAATCGTTATGGAAAAGTTCGAACCTATCAACCACAGGGCAAAAAAAAGAAGCATGCCTTTATGCGATATACTTCTGATGTACAGTTCCTTCCATCCGCTGGCAAACAAGATCAACGTGATGCAAAGGAGAATGAGAGACAAATAACCGGAGTTCATAATCTGACCACCCTAGGCTGCATAAGCTAGCTGATGACGCGAATCATCGCTTGCCTGCGGATCTTCAGGCTTCCGCTCTGTACTGATGAGGGAAGCACTACCTGATCCTTAGTATGGCAATCTTTCGATTATTTACTCCGATTGGTTCTATCTGCGTATGAAGTTAAATTTATCCCGCGGGCGCGGCACCATTCTGCTGTTTCTCCCAGAATGACGACCGGGCATTGTCCTAATGCCTTTATCGTCGGGGCGCCTAACGCTGTCATAATTAAAATAAGTCCTTGATGAAGCTCGTCTGCAAAATGATGCATGCTTTCCGCGCCTTGCTCGCGCAGCACTCTCAAAAACGCTCCCGCCATACCGACGGCCGAGGCGCCAAGAACAAGCGCTTTGGCTGCTTCCAAAGCATTCGTAATGCCTCCCGAGGCGATCACTGCGCCTTGCTGATACACCGACAACGACTCCAGCAGCGAGATGCTGGTCGGCGTGCCCCAATCGTTCAGCCACTCCATCGCGGCTGGACGTCTTGCATTCTCAATGGCGGCGAAATTCGTGCCGCCCGAGCCGCCGACATCCAGGATACGGACGCCAATCTCCTGCAATTGCTTGGCATTATCCTTCAGGATGCCGAAGCCGACTTCCTTGACGATGACCGGCACCTGAACATGCCGGACAATCGCTTCAATTCGTTTCAGCATGCCAACGAAGTTGCGATCCCCTTCCGGCATGATCAATTCCTGCATAACATTCAAATGTATTTGCAGTGCATTAGCTTCAATCATCTCTATTGCCCTAACCGCTTGATCCACGGTAGCCTCGCTGCCTAAATTCGCGAACACGATCCCTTTAGGGTTCTCGCGCCGCACAACTTGGTAACTTGATGCTACCTCGCTGTTCTTTATAGCAGACATTTGGGAGCCGACAGCCATCGCCATCCCCTTCTCCCGCGCCATAATGGCTAGTTCGCGGTTGATGCTCTCTGTCTCCTGGGCGCCACCGGTCATGGCATTAATTAAAATCGGCGAGCTCATAATGAGATCGCCGATTTCAGTCGTTAATGACATATGATCCGTTGAAGTCTCAGGCAGACAGTTATGCACAAGCTTGATATCCGACAGCCCTTGCTGTCTAGATTGACCAAGCTCCAGCGCGTAATGGACATGCTCCATTTTGCGTGAGATGCGCATTCCTATGGTCCTCCTAAAATCCAAGTATCAATTATTTTTTAAATTTGGAAAGTTTGTCGCCAAAACGCTCGCCAAGAGTCATGGATAGACCTTGGTTGCTTAAGGACACGTTCTCGTTGCCAGCGATCTCTTTTTGATGACTAGCGCTGTTACCGCGATCACGATCGCCTCTTGGTTGTCTTTCTCTTTCTGGCTTGCCAGCGGATGGAGCAGCTGCAGCAGGAGCTTCCGGAGCTTCTTCTGTTTCTTTGATGCTTAGGCTAACGCGTTTCTCGGACGCATTGATTTCCAAGATTTTCACTTGAACTTCTTGGCCTTCTTTCAATACTTCGTGAGGCGTGCCAATGTGACGGTGTGCAATTTGGGAAATGTGCACAAGACCTTCAACACCAGGAGCTACTTCAACGAATGCGCCGAAAGCGGCAAGACGTTTCACTGTACCTGTTACGATATCGCCAGCTTTGAAATCATTTTCCACATTGGACCATGGGCCTGCTTGTGTAGCCTTGATGCTAAGGCTGATTTTATCGTTGGAAGGATCAAGTTTAAGGATTTGCACTTTCACTTTGTCGCCTTCTTTGACAACGTCGGAAGCTTGCTCAACATGGTGCCAAGCCAGCTCGGAAATGTGCACAAGGCCATCGATACCGCCGATGTCAATGAACGCGCCGAATTGTGTCAAGCGTTGAACCGTACCGTCAAGTACTTGTCCTACTTGCAGACCTTCGATGATTTTCTTTTTGTTCGCTTCGAACTCTTCATCCAATACATCTTTTTGGGAAAGGATGACTTTGTTTTTCTCGCGATCGATTTCTTTCACACGAAGACGCAATGTGCGGCCTTTGTAAGAAGAGAAGTCTTCAACGAATTGACGCTCAACCATGGATGCCGGTACGAAACCGCGCACGCCGATATCAACAACCAAACCGCCTTTGACAACTTCAGCTACGGAAGCTTCGATAATTTCTTTGCTTTCCAGTTGACCTTGCAGGGTTTCCCATGCTTTCTCGCTATCCACAACACGCTTGGATAGTACCAAAGTTTCTTTGGCATCGTTGATAGAAACAACTTTCAATTCTACTTCTTGTCCAAGCTGAACTGCTTGACCCGCATCGTCTAAGCTAACGGAAGACAATTCGCGCACCGGGATGACACCATCGTATTTGTAACCGATATCCACGAAGGCTTGATCTGCATCTACCTTAACGATTTTGCCTTTTACGGTAGCGCCTTTCTTCAGCACAGCAACATTGTTCATGGCATGCTCCGCTTCTGCTTGCGATACGGCTGTTTCTTGAGCTTCTTGCGTTTGATCTTGAACTTTTACTTCATCTGACATGAGATTAGCCTCCTCTAATTACAACCAACAAGAAATAATTTATAAGTCACAAAGCAGTATGTAAGCTTCTACTCTGTTTCAAACAAAACAATAGTATCATTCGCTTTAAAGATAGTATAATTCCAAGCTTTCATTTCCATACATTTGGCTTATGTCTTGCTATATGTACGGTGCAAGCGGCGAATTTCTTTCATAATGGCTTCAGTCGCAAGCTCCAAATCTTCGGAACTGGCTCCCGCATAAGCGCTAAGATCAAGCGGTTTGCCATACACGATGGTCATGCGGCGGAATAAGGAATAATTGCCGACAATCGCAACGGGCACGACCGCAGCGCCGGATTTCAATGCAAGCGAGGCAGCGCCCTTCTTGCCCATTCCCCCCGCGTTATTGCGCGAACCCTCCGGGAAAACGCCTAACATATTCCCGTCACGGAGCAATTGCACCGCCAGACGGATTGAATCTCTGCTCACGCCTCCGCGTTTGACGGGAAAGGCGCCTACTTTCGAAATGACAGAGCCCAAAACAGGAATATTAAACAGCTCTGCTTTCGCCATAAAGTGTACCATACGTTTAAGCGGAGTTCCTAATAATGGCGGATCCAATAAACTTGTATGATTGCCGCATAGCACTACTGCGCCATGTTTAGGGACATTCTCCATGCCGATGGCACGCATTCGGAAAAATAAGGTGAAAAAGCAGCGAAACAAGGCCCTGCCGATGCGATACAGCATCTTATTTGCCACCTCCGACTTTGTTTTTACAAAGCCCAAGTATCTCGTCAACAACTTCTTCGATCGTCATAGAGGTACTGTCCATTAACACAGCGTCATGAGCGCGCCTGAGCGGAGAAATCTCTCGATTCTGGTCCAACTGGTCCCTGCGGGCGATGTCCTGTTCAAGCTCGGAGAGTGTCAGCGTACAAGTACCGTTGTTCTGCATCTCCTTGAAACGCCGTTCTGCACGTTCTTTCACACTTGCTGTCAGGAACACCTTGATTTCTGCATCCGGCATGACATGGGTGCCAATATCTCGGCCATCCATGACGACACCTTTGGATATCGCCATTTGTTTCTGAAGCGCGACCAGCAGCTGGCGTATCGCGCCATAACTAGCGATTTGGGAAACATGGTCTGTAATCGCTGTGGTACGAATAGCTTTCGTCACATCGACACCATCAACGTAAACCTGTTGCCCTTCTTCTCCAGGTACGAGCTCAATTTGCATACGTTCCGCCAAAGCAGCCACTTCTGTTTCTTGATCAGGTAGCAGCCCCTCTTGCTGTACTTTCCATGTTACTGCCCTATACATGGCTCCTGTATCCACGTAAATGAATCCAAGTGCTCCGGCTACAAGCCGAGCGATGGTACTTTTACCGGCTCCAGCAGGTCCATCAATGGCAATATTGAACTTATCCAAGCTGCTGTTCCTCCCAACGATACCTTACGAACAAAAAAGCAGGCACTGCCTGCTAATCGATTCAAATTATACCACACTACCTAGGCATATGCAAAACTTGGACGCATAATAGATTGCATCAAGACGTGCTTAATAGCGCTCCCCCTTCCCATTCTGAGGCGTCATGTAAGGCTTTCCTTCAAGCGGCTCCACACGCGTAAAATGCTTGCGAATGTAGGGAATTTGGAGAAGCAGCTGCACGCAAATAAGCACAATAATACAGAAGAATGTAGTGCGAATTATCACCTTCTCAACCTTTGCGGAAAAGAGGATAAACAATTGCTCGTAGGACTTCGCTTCCCGATCGTTGGACATGAGCGTTCACCTGCTCGAATAGGCATTTTGTCTGGTAGTATACCCATACGAGCGGACTCTCATGCTTACAAGCAGAGAGACTTTTGATTTCGTCAAAAGATCCCTATATTATCTTTTCCGGAAATCCATTTGGCGTTCGAAACAAAAACGAATTAATTTCTGGCGCTCCCGATCGAGAATGTCAACAAATCTGAGCATAGCAAGCTGCTTGCCGGTTTCCAAATGCTTGACGCGCACTATCTCGCCGCTAAAAGAAATATGCTCAATATTGCCATTCTTAAATGGAACCAGCAGCCAACAGGAAATAGCCATGTTCACGCCGAGCGGAATTTGCCCGTCATAAACAAAGGAAATCCCGCCGCCGCCGACATCGTCAGTTACGCCGATAAATTGAATCTGGTCCGACACTTTGACTGCGATTTCAAGTTCAGCCGGCACCCTCAGAAAACTTCTGCGCTGAACTTGCGTAATGGCTTCAGATTCAGGCTTGTGTAGCTCAATCAGGCGAATGACATCTTCACGATAGCCGGTGACAGACGTGGTGAAGTAATGCTTCACACCACCTTGACCGACATAATAAGTGTTAAGCTCATCGCCGTAATACAACTTCTTAAGTCTGCCCGTCTGCTCATTCATCGGAATTTCAATCACAATGGAAAGATCCGTCACATCCGCAATTCTGGATCTGTACTCGATTTTGGATTCTTCATCATCGATACTGTTTACTTGTATATGTAAAATTTGGTTAACCTTGGGCAGCAATTCCTGCACCTCCGAAACATAATATGACACAATTATACCACGCCCCTCTCATTTGAATAGCAAAAAAAAGAAGCCGGCTCCAAACCCGCTTCTCTTCCTGGCTCTATTTTGCCGCTCCGGCGGCTGCTTCTGCTTGATCTGGGCGAATAGTCTCGATTTTCTCCTCGATGCCCAAATCGCTATTGACGTATACCCGGTACATCGTATTGTTCATTTTCCCGATAAATTCGTGGCAGAGAACCTCTTCATCCAGCTCATTTTTAATGATGGCCAACGTTTCGCCCGTTACTTTCATATTCGGACTTAACTGCTTGCGTGCTTCAGCCGCAGTAATTTTGGGCTGTCCGATATTGCGCTGTACTTGGCCGTAAATATAATCGCCTGCTTGAAGCCCAAGCACTTCCAACGTGTCCAGAGCAACCTTAACGCTGATTTGTTGAGGATACACGATTACGTCCTTCTCGCGTTTAGCGAAAATGATATTTGCGATATTTTGATACTGGTCATAACTTACGGCGCTCATGTCCTTATATTCATGTTGATCCAAAAACTCATTCGCGATATCCCGTGCTTGCCGGAGATCGAATTTCGACGTTTTGACATCCCGCGGTTTCATAAAATAAATCAATTGGCCGCCTTTTTTCGTATAGTCCATCTGCACCTGATCGGAGCCGCCTTTGCCGCCTGGAATGACAACGCTATAGCTTTGATTTTCGGGCGCATTGCCGCCGTTTTCTACAACCTGCATATTCGAGGTATCGCTTTGTCCCAAAAATTGTGCGGCTTTTTGCTTAATTTGCTCAGCGGTCATGTCATTGTCTGACAACATGCTAATTTTATTTTTGGACAATGAACTCATGCTGCCCGGGCCCCAATTCAACTCTTCATAGGCGCCTACTTTTTTGTCCACGGAGGAGAAGCCGTCGATAATGGCGTTGTCGTGATTTTCTTTTTCCGAAGCCAATGCCAGCTCAACGTCCATCCATCGCAAATTGTTCGTCATTACCTTGTCCTGAACACCCCTGATTTCCTTCGTAATCTCAGCGGAGTGATCGTAAAGCGCGCTTAGCGTTTTCATTTCGGTTTCCGTCAAAGGCTGCTTGGCCATGTCGCGAACGGACATCCGGTAAGAATAATTAGCCATATTCGCTAAAAAATCCCCTGTTTTATTAAATGGCAGCATCGTTAACGGAAGCTGTGTGATGTCGCTTTGCGCCTGACTGGTCAGCCGCCACACATTCACCAGCCCTTTCCGGTAAGAAGGTTCCGATACGCTGTTTACTGCAAGTGTGTTTCCAAGCTCCGTATGCAGCTTATCCATATGGAAAGAGAGATCGTGGAACGCCCGCTGGTATTGGTTCTCTGCTTTGATCAAAATCGTATTTTTCTCCTGATGCTCCAAATACCCCCAAACCGAGGCGCCGATCAAGGCAAGCAAAAGAAAAGGAAACATGACAATACTCAATCTTTTATACACGTGCATACTCCTTTCATTCCCTAACTTGCGCTTAGTTTCTGCTCGGAAAGACAGGTTTATACAAGATTGACAACAAAAAGAGGCCTATTCTTAAAGAATGGCCCCTCATTATTCATCGGTCTCTATTTCAAAATCATGCTCGTTACTGCAAATACATTGCCTAAATCCTGTTTCAATCTTGCCTTTTTCTTTTTTGCCTTTGAGCACGAACTTCTCTCCGCACTGCCGGCAGCGAATCTTCACTTTCACACGTGTTATGGACATGTACACCCTCCCGGTAGTTCCAAGCCTATCATGCCAGGAATCGCCATCTATACTGTCCAGTATTGCCAAATTAACTCATTTTAATCTTCTCTTCTGCTGCCGCAACACGCAGCGGAGAATGCGCATTCGCGCGGTCAACCCGCCAAATCGTACGAATCCAGAGAAATGTCATGACCGGTATCATGACCCATATCCAATTCGATTTAAATATAAGCAGGATGTAGTCGAACAGCCCATGCCAGAAAATCGGGAGCAGGAGCGAGAACCAGAGATACTTTTGCATTTTGTTTGGTACGAACTTGGCTTTTCCCAAATAATAACCCATCATGACGCCGAAGAGCGCATGCGCCGATACTGGCAGCAGAGCACGGATCATGAGGGCGGAGAAAGAACTTGCATGCAGGAAAGCGTAGATGATATTTTCTAATGTCGCGAAACCCAAGCTTACCGAAACCGCGTATACAATCCCGTCATATGGCTCATCAAAGGCTGGATGCCTTAATATTAAATGATACAGGACGAACCATTTCAGGAACTCCTCAATACCGCCTGACAGAAGAAAGGAGGTGATGAAAGTCCCCTCGCCCACCTCTTGAATTAAGGCGTTTTGAAGCACCATCGTGGGATATACGAGCAGCACACCGAACAAGAACATGCGGATAACCAAATGGATTGGTTCCGTTTCGTAGCGGTCCTTTAGATAAAAGTAGGCAAGCAGTGAGAGTCCTGGGGCTACGGCTGCAAGAACAATCGGCAATATTTGCAAATGCGGCTCCCCCTTTTGGCGATAAATCATGAAATATCGTCAGATACTTTCATGTCATCTTACATTATAGACATTTTCAAACGACTTATCTATGATTTATTCGGTGAACAGGTGCGATCATGATGGAAAACGAGTGTAATATTGCCTATTGTCCTTTTTGGACAATAAAAAAAGCATCAACAAAAACGAATGTTTTTGAAGATGCTTGTTTCATTCAACAACAGAAAACTAAGAAGATGGCCTTTATTTAAAGTGCTGACATAGCACTTTTACCGCGTCGTCGGCAATAATCGTCTTCCCATACTCCTCAAGCACCGCTTGTGTAACGGAAGCCGCTTCTCCGAATTCAGACAGAACCGCGATTAACGCTTGGTACTTCGTATCTTCAAGGTCAACAGGTTCAAGTTGCAAAATATATTTCCCTTTGTACGAATAAAGGGTGCCGCCTTCTATGAGAAGCGGATTAATTACTTTAGAGAGACGCAGCAGGTCTTCAAAATCACGGAACGCATAGGAGACTAAATCGCTTTGTTCAAGCGTTACTTCCATCTCGTAGACTTCTTCAGCTTCATGATCGTCATATGCGTCTGAATTCGCATACAAGTCAAGCTTTCCTCTGGTTACAATAACAACCATTCCTTGTGCCGGCAGCGCGAACACTTCGACAGCAAGAGGGCCGGACGGGTCAAATCCGAGCTCTGAATATGCTTGATCCATCATTTCACTGAATAAATCGTGTACTTTGGGAATTTCTCTCCACATGTCGTCCTTTTGAATACCGCGTTCAGTTAAGTCATCGAATGTTAGGAAAATCCGTATCTTATCCTGACTTAAGCGTTCTATTTTCATGATAGGATCCTCCTTTGAGCTTCCCTACCGGAAAGCTTGCATCGAAAGCATGGTCATCTTATTAAAACAGAATATGATGAAAAAACAAAAATGTGAACCTTGAACAACGAATTGGACAAGTATTCTTTTACGTTTTCACCTACCATGTTAACACTAATTGATTGCAATTGCACGCGCAAGTTATGTATAAATAGAAAAAGCACAGCCGGCCCCGTGGGTTTGCCTGACTGTGCCTGTAGCGAGCTTTTACTGAATTGACGATGTATTTTCCTTATTGGCTTCCAAAATCTCGCTAACGGTCACTCGCAAATGCGGATCTTCTTTGACGATTTTTTCCACTTGATTCAGTCCGCCGCCGGCGCTTGCGCCACTATTTGTGCTGCTACTAGAAAAGTTTCTAACGGTCTTGTCACTGGATGATTTGCTCGCGAAAGTATCCTTCGCTTTATCCATTACTTTCCCCATCGATTCACTAGACGAGCTGAAGGCGGAGAATAACATTGATTTGCTTTTGCGGTTTAAATAGATGACAGCTGCAGCTCCCGCAATGCCACCTAACAAAAATGTGCCTATTCTCATTGGGTCTCCCTCCATGTAAATTTAGTATGAATCCTTCATAGGTTGTGCGAGTTGCTTAGAGGGCATACGTTCATTCGGGAGGAAAACAAAGGAGATATGTTCTCGGTGAAATGTGGTACTATATGTAGAGAGCAAGAAGTTAAACTGTCCGAGGAGAACGAACATGACGAACAAAGCCAGTTTCCTGTTGATCAGCATGATGATATTTTTAGCGGCCTGCAGTCAGAGCCAATCGGCCAAAAGCCCTATTGCTACCGCAAGTGCAACACCGAATTCAGCCGAGGTGTCGACGCCGAGCCCTGCTCCTTCGGCAGCACCTACGCAAGCTCCTACGCCAGTTCCCACTCCTGAGCCGACAAAGCCGGCTGAGGTGAAGAAGGACTATCATATGAACAAAAATTATGATATCGTCCCGAATGACCCGAACGGAAACAAGAAAGTCGTTCTTCTAACTTTTGATGACGGACCGAAAGAACAAGCAATGAATCAATCCTTAATCGATATTCTCAAAAAACATAACGCAAAAGCGATTTTCTTTATGAACGGCTATCGGATCAAACATAAGCCTGAGCTCGTTAAACTCGTTCATGACAGCGGCAATATCATCGGCAACCATGCCTGGGACCACGATAATATGAAAGACATGACCAATGCCAAAATTGATCAGCAAGTGGACGATGTCCAAAAAATCATTAAAGAATTAACCGGGCAAGCTCCGCAATTTTTCCGGCCGCCTTTTGGGTCGGGCAACGACTACTTGAAAGCCAAAGTGAAAGAGAACAAGATGCTCTATATGACATGGTCAAACGGTTCATTAGACTGGGAAATGACGAACCAAAAAAACGATTCCGGCAAAGTTATCGAAAATGTCATGAAGCAGCTGCACGGCGGCAGCAATATTCTTATGCATGAACTGCCTTGGACGGTCAAGGCATTAGACTCGCTGCTTACACAGCTTGAGGAAAAAGGATATTCTTTCGTCGATCCGAATGCGATCGAGCTTGAGATGAGATAACCAAAAAGAGCTTTGCGAGACCCCTCCTTATCCGGAAGGTCTTGCAAAGCTCTTACTTTTAATAACTGATATTTACCGTTCTTGTACTTTCCACGTAGCTTACTTTCGCGCCAAGCGTCTCAGACAACAAACGAACTGGAATCATCGTTGTCTCGTTAATCAGCTTTGCCGCCGCATCCGTTTGATACTCCACGCCATTCAAGCTGTAGGCATTACGGTTAGTGTAGAACATAACCGTCGCATCTTTCTTCTTATAAACCGCGGCCTTTTGTTTGTCGTCCCACTCCACGGTTGCTCCGAGAGCCGCGGCGAGATCTCTGATATAGAGGTACGAAGTTCCCTCTTGAATATACGGTTTTTGTTTCATTGGATAAGGTAGAAGATCCAAAACATATTTATCTCCGTCTAAGCCAAATGAAACGAGATGATTTCGGTTTAGTCCGAAATTGCTCATTTGCAGCGTGTAGGTTGCCGCATCTTGATGCAGCTTGAGTACGCCTAATCCAGCACGAGGCTCGGTGCGGAACGACCATTCCTTCGTATACGGCCTCTTAGTCCCATCCTCCATCGTTGCCGTTAGTTTGATTTTAGCTTTATACGTCGTGTCCAACTCTAATGGCTTCGCCGGCATAATAATAACTTCCGTGTCCAGGTGATCATCCTGCCCGGGCTCATTCTTCAACAAGCTCACTGGTTTTCCGAACTCGTCCTCTAATTTTGCCTCATCCAAGCTTACTTTCTTCACACCCGGTCCATAAATGGAAGCCATAATCGGATAGCCGACAGGATATTCCGCTCCAGAGTGATTGCGAATCGGGTCAGGCGACTCATGCCCGTCAAAAACAGTAGGCACATATACATCGTTGCTTCCCGGGGAGACGACCAGTTCCGGCGCAATCCCGTCTGAGAACCCGAATTCAATGACATGATAAGGTCCTTCCCGGTATACACCTACTTCCACTAGTCCTGGCACCATGAAGGGCGCTCGATGATAAGGCGCGTCAAACAAACTGTCGATTGCTTCAACCAGCGTCGTTGGGTTGTAAGCCACATCCTCGGCAGTCGCCTTGACGTAACCTATATATTGCGCCCGTTCTTTTAAAGATTTGCCGATATAGCCGGGCAGCGAGGGATCTTCATCGTGCAAGGACACCGAAGTTTTAATCGGATCGATCTTGTTTTGCGACAAATATTGGGCATGCTTCTGAGCTGCTGTATTCAAGGCATCGCTAAACTTCACCTTCGGCAAACCCAGCTTTGCCCGGTAATCGTTGATCGCCTGCAAGCCTTCCTGCTGTTCTTTGGTTGTCTCCGACGACAGCGTTACGGCATTGTTGACAACTGTAAATTTCCAAGTAATCTGAACAGGCTCATACCCGCTGAAACTAAACATTAAACGCGCTGAGTATGTCCCTGACGCCATGTCCGCTTGGGGCCGGTACACATATTTAACAGAAACAGGATCGTAATTAGCTTTCACTTCCTGCTCATTGACATACAAATGATAGCTTTCCGGCGTCATGCCTTCGCTTAGCTCTAGATTTACCCCGATTTCCGGGCGTGAAAGTCCCACATTTCCTTGCGGATATGTCAAATAACCGTAAGACAACGCGTACGACGGCTTCGCCGACCAAATCACACTCGATAACAAAACAAAAAGGATAGCGATTATTTTTAAAGCTGCAGCCCATTTCTTTGGTGATTGAATCACATTCATTGCGAAAAATCCTCCTATAACAAAGTGTCCAGAAAATAAAAGAAGCTATGAATCTATCATAGCTTCTCGAATTCGTTTATACAACTTTGCTCCATTGAGAGATTTTATGTGTAGTACTTGATCCCCCACACCGTCAAACTAATGACAAGAATAATAAACAACCACAGCAATGTGACATAAAAGATATGGGTCCATTTTCCCCGTTCAGAGGGATGCACCTCGTTCCGCGGCGGTAAGTAGGTGTCATCTTCCTCCCTTTCAATTGGCTTTCGCTGTGAACGAGAAGGCAATTTCTCTCCTGCATTCATGTGCTCTGTTCTTCCTCCTCCTTGCTGAACCGAAGTATGCAGCCCATGACGAAATCAATGATAAAGTGGGCGATAATCGGCGTCCAAAGGCTTCCTGTTTGTATATAAATCCAGCCAAGGCCATAACTAATGCTGAACACCATTCCGGTCATGAGCCAGTGCTGCAAATATCGGATATGGATCGCCGCGAACAAAATACTAGTCCAATAAGGTCCCAAAGCATGCTGGATGGCTCCCCGGAACAGTACTTCCTCACACACGGCAACAATGAATGAAATGAGCGCGATATGCCAGAGCGGGCGCTTTCCAAAAATCATCTCATTAATGCCGCCGTCATCCGACACTTCTTTGGGCACCCAACGCGAGATCAGCATATCGATCCCGAGTACGGCCAATGCAAATACAGTTCCCCAAATCGGTATTTTCCAACCGCCTTGAAAAGTGAACATAGAAATAATCTTGTGATTGCTCTGAAAAAAAATGATAATGATTCCGATAATAAGCGTAAGCACTTGGGTTATGTACAGATTGAGCAGTAAAGTTCGGTCATTCAGATCATTCACATCGACTTTTCCGAAGCGGATATTCTTAAAATCGAATTTTTTCATGGATGCAGCCTCTTTCCTCGCATATTCCCTTTTATACCTATTTCACCTATACTAAGTTAAAAGAAAAAGAGAGAATAAGGAGCTTGATTATGGATAAGCGTCTTACCCGCACTGATTATTTATTTGCCCTCATGTTTATCTTTATGCTTGTTTGTATACTCGGCGCCTTCTTCTACGGATTGAAAATCGGCCAGGAAAAATCGGACCAGAAGTACGAGAAAATCTTACATGCTGACAAGGCGGTCACCCAAGAGTTGGGAGCCTATGACCAACAAGTTCTCGTTTCTTATTACCATACCATCTTTTTGCCCTTTAGGGAATTTCAGAATAAATGGTTTGAATTGATGAGTCAAATCGAGCTTGGCCACTCCACCGTCGACGCCTCAGCGGTGCTGAAAGAATTGTACAAGCTGGCCGATGAGAAATATGGCGCTCTGCAAAGCAAAAATATGCCGGCGTCCTCACCGCTCCTCGTGCAATCGCATCAAGGATATCTCAAAAGTTTAAAGCTCTTTGCAGATACGCTTAAAAGTTATCAAAGCAAAGCCAATAGCCTTAGCGCACCTCAACTGCTCGATGCTATCCAGAAAGATGCGTATATCCTAGAGGCGAAGACCCAGGCACTGACGGCACAAAAAAACTACTTCGATTCCATCGTCGCTTGGAACGGTACGATCGATCCCGACATTGAGTATTTCGATCCGGCCAACAATGCCAACCTGGATCAATGGCGCGCAATGAACTTGAATGTCAAGAATCAATATATCACGGCAAAGCTTTTGAAAAACAAATCATTCTCTCCTTTTTACCCGCAGGATATGACGATTCGCATTGACGAATTTATCGCGTCCGGGCAAGCCAAGAAAATGAGTGTCAACGATGTGAGTCAAACGATGGACCTCCTGCTTAATACGAACGCAGTGCGATCCGGCGATTTTGTGAAAGGCAAAGCAAAATGGTATCCGAATGAGCAGCTTCCGCAGCTCCCTTTTTTCTCGGATATCAATTAATCCCGTTATTGGAATAGGTAAAGGAGTTAAGCGACCCAAGTTGCTTAACTCCTATTTTTGTTTTAGAAATCACTCTCAGTCGTACTGAAAACCGCGCAGCATCGCAACCGCGGCCATGCCGCCATCCACATTAATGACGCGCTCAATGCCGTTCTCCTGTAAATACTCGGCAACACGGTAGCTTCGCACGCCATGCGCGCATACGAGATAAATATCCCGGTCCTCCGGCAGTTCGCCTAAACGATGGGGGATTTGCCCCATCGGAATAAGCGTTGCTTCGTCCAAATGATAATACTCCCATTCATGCGGTTCTCTTACATCAATGATCACACTATCCTTCAAAGCTTGTCCTTCCAAGGCTTCCATAAATTTCTGCGGATGAATACTGGATATGTCCATGATGGCCTTCCTTCCTCGCCTGCTGCTAAAGCAATTCTTATTTATTCAGTACAATAGCGAAAAACCAGCCAAAATACAAGCAAAAAGAGCATTGCTTTCTAAGCTTCCTTGCTTTAGAATAAACAAAAATGCTTGCGGTCCCTGTCAAAAATGACTTTCATGTAAAATTGATGAAAATGGTTCGACATGTATTGACACGATTTCAACCGCATGGTAATCTAATGAAAATTCTATCACAGTAAAGCGTTGACGGAGCCAAGCAAGTAAAGTAGTTTTCAGAGAGCCGATGGTTGGTGTGAATCGGTAACGAACATTTTGCGGAGCACTCCAGAGTTATTGCATTGAATATAAGTAGATGCAGTCGGAACAGGAACACGTTACAGTTCCAGGTCGCAAGACCGATTGAGGCTTCCCGTGCGAATGGGCAGCGAACTAGGGTGGTACCACGAAAGCAATCTCTCGTCCCTTTGGAAATAGACATACGTGTCTCTTCCGGAGGGTTGGGAGTTTTTTTTATGTTCATATTCTAAGGAGGGTTCGAATGATGTACAAAGTTCTAGTATCCGATCCAATTAGTGACATGGGAATTCAAATGCTTTATGATGCAGCTGATGTTGAAGTGGTTAAACAAACCGGTCTATCCGAAGATGAGCTAGTTTCCATCATAAGCGAATATGACGCACTCCTGGTTCGCAGCCAAACCAAAGTAACAGAGAAAATCATGAACGCGGCGGCTAAGCTTAAAGTCATCGGCCGCGCAGGTGTCGGCGTCGACAATATCGATCTGGAAGCAGCGACGAAACGCGGTATTATCGTCATCAACGCACCAGACGGCAATACAATCGCAACTTGCGAGCTTACTTTTGCCATGATGATGTCCACAGCCCGTATGATCCCTCAAGCGTATAAGAAAACAGTCGGCGGCGAATGGGACCGTAAATTCATCGGCGTTGAGCTTCGCAACAAAACACTTGGTATTCTCGGTATGGGACGTATCGGAAGCGAAGTGGCGAAACGCGCGAAAGTTTTCGGCATGGAAGTTATCGGCTATGACCCGTTCTTGACCGAAGAGCGTGCCGAGAAACTCGGCGTTACGCTTGGAACGGTGAATGAAATCGTAGCGAAAGCTGATTTTATCACGGTTCACACACCGCTAACACCTGAAACGCGCCACTTGATTTCCAAACCGCAATTCGAAATCATGAAACCCGGCATGCGCCTGATCAACTGTGCACGCGGCGGTATCATTGACGAGATGGCCATGGTTGAAGCGATCGAACAAGGTATCGTAGCCGGCGCTGCTTTCGACGTATTCGAAGTAGAGCCTCCTCAGAACGATCACCCGTTCTTGAACAATCCTAAAGTCATCGTAACGCCTCACCTTGGTGCTTCTACCATTGAAGCGCAAGAAAACGTAGCGATTGACGTTTCTGAAGAAGTTCTTCATATTCTGCGCAATGAACCGTTCAAAAATGCGGTCAACTTGCCGCCGGTACCGGCTAATGTGTTGAACAAACTTCAACCGTACTTTGGACTCGGTGAAAAAATCGGCTCCATCCTCGGTCAAATCTCACAAGGCGCCGTCTATGAAATTGTTGTCAACTATGCCGGGGATCTGATTGATGTAGATACAAGTCCTCTGACTCGTTACATTGTAAAAGGTGTCTTCGAGAACCAACTGGAAGGCATTAACATCGTGAACGCCATGCACTTGGCCAAATCGCGCGATGTGAACATCGTTGTTCAGAAGTCCAACACATCAAGCTCCTTTACAAACCTTGTGACCGTTACGGTAAAAACGAAACAAGAAGAAAAAACGCTTGCCGGTACACTGCTTGCCGGTTACGGAGAGCGTATCGTTCGGATCGATCAATATCCGGTTGACTTCTCGGCGGAAGGGAATCTCCTGCTTATCTCCCATAACGACAAACCAGGTATTATCGGTCGCGTCGGAACGCTTCTGGGAAGCAACAATGTTAACATTGCTACAATGCAAGTAGGACGTAAAGTGATCGGCGGTTCCGCCATCATGGTTCTGACAATCGACAAATCCGCTCCTGCTGAAGTGCTGGCCGAACTGGCGACACAAGCCGAAATCGTAAATGTTCGAGCACTTACGGTGTAATTCGCACTTGCTAAGGTACAAAGTGTTTCACGAACAACAAGATTTTGTCTGAATATTCTACAAAATGAAAGGCGATTGCTGTGAGATTTCATAGCAATCGCCTCTTTTTGTGTCGAAATTGTGACATTACTGGGGCTCGCAAGGGAGCAGCAATGTGAATGTCGTTCCTTGTCCCACCATGCTTTGGGCCGTAATAACCCCGTAATGCGCTTCTACGATGTTTCTCACAATCGCGAGACCCAATCCCGTGCCTCCGGACGAACCGCGCGTACGGGCTTTATCCGCTTTGTAGAAACGTTCAAAGATGAACGGCAAGTCGTCGGCAGGTATCCCCTGCCCTTGGTCGGATACCTCAATGCGAATCGCCGGCTTATTCTTATATACAGCCGGCTCCGCCTTCATGGCAATACTGGCCCCTGAGGCCGTATGCCGGAAAGCATTGTCGAGCAGGTTCGTCAGCACCTGCTCCAACCGATCCTCATCCCCTCGTTCGAGGGTGAGGGGCTCATCCGGCAGCGACACGCTCAGCGCGATGCCGCGCTCTTTGGCCAGCACCGCGAATTTGCGGTGCATGCGCTTCACCAGGGAGTCGACTTCGACCTCCCTGAACACCAGCTCGAGATGGCCGGCTTCCATCCGCGCCAGATCGAGCAGGTCACGGACGAGACGCCCCATGCGGAGCGACTCGTCGTGGATGACCTGCACAAGCTCCATGCGCTCCTCCGGCGTGGAGGGGATATCGTCCAGCAGGGCTTCGCTGTAGCCCTGCAGCATCGAAATCGGCGTGCGGAGCTCATGCGACACGTTAGCCACGAAATCTTTGCGGAGCTTATCGAGAAGCTCCTCCTCCGTGACATTCCGGAGCACAGCCACCGCTCCGCGCACTTCCTCGCTATGCTCGCTCATATATAACGGCGTCATGGCGACAGACCATACGCCGCTCTGGACGTGCAGCTTGGTGGCGGCTTCCGCGGACTCGTCCACAACCGCTTCAAAGAGCGGAATGAGCGGCACCGGGATCGGGATCGAAAACGGATTGGTGTAGCTCGTTAATCCCCAATCGCCGAGCGCTGTATCCGGTTTGCGGTAGCGCTTGGTCTCCTCATCATCCTCCGACCATTCGATCGAGTTCCACTCCTGCACAATTTTCTCGCCCTGCGTATTGGTGAGCATAACCGATCCGTTTGCATCCAAGGTGATGACCGCATCGGTCATACTGTGCAATATGCTGGATAAATGTTCCTTCTCCTGAGAAAGCGCACGGATGCTTTCCTGCATTTTCTCCCCCATATGATTGAAGGTTTTGGCCAGCTCGCCGATTTCATCCTTGGATACAATAGGCACCCTGGTTCCATATTCACCCATCGTGATGAAGTCTGCTGCTTTTTTCAACTGCTGCAGCGGCCTCGTAATCCGCGAGAACAAGAAGAAGGCAAAGAAGGTTGTCATCAAAAAGCCTACGATGGACACATAGATAAACAATCTGAGCATGTACGACTGCGTTGCTTCGAGCGACTGCAAGGATTGGTAAATCAGGGTTGCCCCGACAATAGTGCCCTGCAGACTTTTCAACGGTACAGCTACAACCAGATACTCTTCTCCAGTCTTTAATCGTCCTAATTTGGACTTGTTAATCGGTTTTCCGATGGTTTCACCTGCAAATACGCGTTGCAGCTCTGCATCCGTATAAAAGTCAGTGGCATGGAAACCACTTAGTGGACTTCCTTGTGTAGATGGCATGGTGATTTCCTGCAGATCCTTCGAGATGACCTGCATTTTGGCATCCTGGAAACTTAACAGTTCGTTGCTCAATTGATAAAACTGCTCATTATACATATGATGAGAAGCTTCATCCGAAAAGTTCCTGGCCAACTTCTCCATGTTCGCGGTTTGATCCTTCGCTTGCGAGAAATAATTTTCCATATAATTCACAAGAAAAAGACCTAGTATGAGCAGTACAACCCCAACTAGGCCAATAATTGTCAACCAAAGCTTACCTACGACGCTTCTGAATATAAACACGTTATTTAGGCACCTCTAGCTTATAGCCTACTCCCCATACCGTCGTAATCATAGCTGCAGCATCCGGGGAAACTTTGTTTAATTTTTCACGGAGTCTTTTGACATGCGTATCCACGGTCCGTAAATCTCCAAAAAACTCATAGTTCCAAACATCCTTCAAAAGTTCCTCGCGCGAGAATACTTTATCCGGCGATACAGCCAGGTAATGCAGCAGTTCGTATTCTTTCGGAGTCAGCGCAACTTCCTGTCCGCCTGCCGTTACCCGATGGGCGTCATGTTCAATGATCAAATTTGGAAATACAATATTGTTGCTGGAGCTGGCATCCTTCGACAAATAAGCGGTTGCCGATGAACGGCGCAAAATCGCTTTCACCCGGTAAATGACTTCACGAGGCGAGAACGGCTTCACAACATAGTCATCCGCCCCAACTTCAAACCCGCTAACACGGTTCGTCTCTTCTCCTTTGGCCGTCAGCATGATAACCGGCGTTGACTTCACCTGACGAAGACGCGCGCAAACTTCAATCCCGTCAATACCCGGGAGCATGACATCGAGCAGCACTAAATCATAGTCTGTTTCTGTCGCCATGCGCAGGGCATTCTCACCGTCTTCCGCCTCTTCAATGATATAGCCCTCTTTCTCCAAGTACATGCGGAGCAATCGGCGAATTCGTTCTTCATCATCAACTACGAGTATGCTGGCTTTCATTTCCATGGAGCTTCACATCCTTATCTGAATTAAGTTCGATTGAGTTATACACCTGCATAGGAGTGCAGCCCTGCGATAACAAGGTTTACCCCGACTAACGTAAACATAACCACTATAAATCCGATAACGGTTAACCAAGCTGATTTCTTGCCCTGCCATCCCTTGGATAGGCGAAGATGTAAGAATACCGCATAGAACAACCAAGTAATCAAGGCCCATACTTCTTTGGGATCCCAGCCCCAGAAACGTCCCCACGCTTCCTGCGCCCAAATCATCGCAAAGATCAACGCGCCTAAGGTGAAAATCGGGTAGCCGATCGCAATCGCCCGGTAGCTGATTTCATCGAGATCCTCTGGGTCCATGCCTTTCACGATAGGCCCGATTGAAGCGCCTAATGGTTTGCGGGCGACCAATCGTGCGAGCCAATACAGCACAAGTCCTCCGATAATGGACCAAATCACGGTGTTCAGTTTACGACCTGCGCTCGCGCCTTCCATCCAGGACGGTGCCGTAAACAGCGGTTCCTTCATGCCCAAGAACGGCTTCATTTCCTCAAGCTTCGTACCGTATGGCTTCACAATAGGAGGCAGTACATACGTTTCGTTTTGAATGCTCGTTTGCTGTTGTCCTTGCGTATCCATGACAGTGACTTCTTTGGAGAAAACGGCTTTATAGCCTGTGCCGTTGAATGTAAAAATCGAAGCAATAAAGGCAACCAGCATGAGTATGAAAAAGAGGGTGAGCTCTACGCCTCTTTGCTCGCGTTTATCTGCTTTGGAAGTGCCTTTATAATCCACCGTACGCATAAGATACATAAGTCCGCCAGCGAAGCCGACTCCAAAGAATGCTTCACCCGTTGCTGCTGTCGTTACGTGAATTTTCAGCCAGTAACTTTGCAGTGCCGGAATCAATGGCTGAACCTCGCTCGGGAAGACTGAGGCGTAAGCAATGATAATAAAACCGATCGGCAGTGCGAACACGCCAAGCACAGGCGTACGATAAATGAGGTAGACGATCAAGAAAGCGAGCATGATCATCATTCCCAGGAAGGTCATGAATTCGTACATATTAGAAGTTGGAATATGGTTGCCTTCCGCCCATCTGGTAAAGAAGAACGTTACTTGACAGGCAAACCCGAATACGGAAGTTAGGAAGGCAACAAAGCCCCATCTCTTCTGATGCTGCTCCGGATCCCGGTTGCTCCACTTTTTCCCTGTAATCGAGAGGACAAAAAGCAGAAATGCTGCCAGGTATACAAAAAACGCTATAAGTAAAAAGGTGCTGCTGACTGAATTGACATTCACCCCTGGTTCCCTCCATTGTCTAATGATTTCGGCGATACTTCGATGTTATTTTTCTTTAAGGCTGCTGCAACTTCATTGCGCAAGCCGAACCAGTTTTTATTCGTATGGCCGCCTAACGTAAGCTTGCCTTCGTCAATACGAATCCAAATACGACGGTGCTGCCAATAAAAGCCCATAATGACCCCGATCATAAATATGGCGGAGCCAACCCAAATGTAAGGCATTGCTTTATCGATACGAATGTTCAAGTAAGTTGTGTAGTTGGCAAACTGCACGCCTTCCATAGATCCGACGGCCAACTTCAGCTTCTGGCTAAGCGGTCCGTTGATCGTATCTTGAGAGAACGCTTCTTTATCGATTTGTCTTGGGAAATACAAGTACGGTTCGCCGTTTGCAGCAAGTCCAGGCCCTGTAATGCTGAAAATAAACGCCGGAGCTTTCGGTTCATTCGACTTGGAGACAGGTTGTCCCTTCTCTAACCCGAACTCAGGGAAGAACCCTTTTAAGGTCAACTTATAGGGGCCGACTTGATAAACGTCCTTGGGATTATTCATCGGCAAATCGAAACTGCCATACGTTTCGCCCGTTGCGGGATTGCTCAATGTCGGTTTAACCGAGATCAGCAGCGGTGTGGATTTATAATCGAATTGATACGCTTGCAAACCTTTGTAATCCATAGGGTGATTCACCAGAATATTAGCTTTGTGCACTTCTTCCAAGACGGGCTCTTTCGTGGAATCGTCACAATTCGCCGAACAATGATACAAGACAGCCTGAGTTTCATACGTTTTTGGAACGATTTGCCCCTTTGACTTAATGCTTTCAGGCAAATCCTTATCGTCGTAGAACTCCAGCGAGAATTTTTCATTTTTAATAAAATAGGAAGTATGTGGGATAGCCTTGGTTTCGCCTTCCAAAATGCCCATATACTCATCCATATGCCAGCCGGGAATGCTTCTCATCAAAACGCCAATCAGAAAAATAATAAGCCCAATGTGGTTAATGTACGGACCCCAACGGCTAAAACGGTATTTCTCGGCAAGCAGCGCCGTGCCATCCTTATGTATGCGGTAATTTTTCTTGCGTAAAAGCACGCCAAGCTTATCGGTCCACTCCGTTTCATCGGTTCCTGGTGACAAATCAGTCACCAGAGTCACCTTTTGCCGAGTCAAGAAGTTGATATGCTTGCGGATTTGCTGCTTGGATAAAGCCCGGTAGAGCGGCAATACCCGATCCAGACTGCAGATGACCAGCGAAGTTCCGATCATAAACAGCAGGGTGATGAACCACCATGAGTTGAACGTGTGAGATAAGCCGAGAAAGTGATAAATCGTTCCGAGCTTCCCGTACGTTTCCGAATAATACTGCGCTGGATCCATATCCAAGAACGTATTCTCTTGTGGGTAAATGGTTCCTACCGCAGATGCAAGCAGCGTAAAAATAATAATCCATACCGCTATTTTAACCGAGGAAAAGAAATTCCAGACTTTGTCTAAAATAGAGGGGTTTGATTTCTGTGAGCGGCGGGCCATACCGTCGTAGCGCATTTCGAGTATATCTCTGCCATCCGTATCGATCAGCGGATTCCCGCAGGATTCACAGAGCGTAGTTCCTGTGGGATTCTGATGCCCACAATCGCATTTGGTGTTGTAGAACATGATGACCTCCTGAAAACTCTAAGCATTCAACCATTTAGGACTTGCCGGCAAGCTTGGAAAGCGTTTCATCGATAAAAGATTCTGTCATTTGGCCGATTTTTTTCACAGCTACTTTACCGTCCGTTCCGATGAAGAAGGTCGTCGGATAATCCATGACGCCATATTGCTTCCGTACAACTTCCTTCGCATCCAGCAGAACTGGCATGTTTAAGTTATACTGATCCATGAAGCTCTGCACGGTCACTTTATTTTTGTCGACGTTGACTTCAAGAAAAATAACGCCTTGCTTGCTCCATTTGTCATACTGCTTTTGCAGCGCAGGCATTTCTTCCTTGCACGGCGGGCAAAAAGTACCCCAGAAATTAATCAAAATCGGTTTACCTTTGTATTCCGAAAGCTCATGCGTCTTGCCATCTAAACCGACTAATGAGAAATTTGTCGCTTTGTCGCCAACTTGAGGATATTTTTTACTGTCCGAAGCCGACAAATTCGTAATAATGGTAAATACGCCAATAATAAGCACGATCGCGAAAATCCCGATCTGTACCCATTTTTTTCTCGCACCCACGGTTAATCACCTTCACTTTTTCTTTAGCTATGTTAGTTTTTTCACATAGGGTAATACCTTTATTATAACGAAAAGAAGGCCAATTCTTATTGGCCTTTTTGAACGTTATGTGTCTTGAGAGCCTCGTTCCTAAGCTCTTCAACCTCTTTTGGCGTCAAGTGGCGATACTTCGCTCTTGGCAGACCGGTAAGAAAGATTGGACCGAATTTAATCCGTTTCAATCTGATCACGGGGAAGGAAATCGCCTCGAACATCCGTCTGACCTGCCGGTTCCTGCCTTCGTAGATCGTGATCTGAATGATGGACTCATTCTTCTCTAAATTCACGTCGGCATACTCAACCTCAGCTGGGGCTGTCATCCCGTCTTCTAACTGTATGCCCGTTTTGAGCTTATCTAATAACGTTCCGTGCGGCACCCCTTTGACCGTTGCTTGATACGTCTTCGGTACGTGATGCTTCGGATGCGTGAGCAAATGCGCAAATTCACCGTCATTCGTTAAAATGAGCAAACCTTCCGTATCATAATCCAATCGACCGACTGGGTACACACGCTCTTTAATTCCTGGCAAGAAGTCTGTTACGACTTTACGTCCCTCAGGGTCCGTCGCGCTTGTAATGACACCCTTCGGTTTATGTAAAATGACATAAATCTTCTTCTGTTGGCCGATAGCTCGTCCATCGACTTTTATTTCATCTTCAGCCGGATTTACCTTAACGCCAAGCGTGGTGACAACTTCACCGTTCACTTGCACACGTCCGGCAAGGATGATTTCCTCACATTTCCGGCGGGATGCGACACCCGCTTCTGCTAATACCTTTTGCAGTCTTTCCATTATCCGCTTTCACCTCAAGTTAATGATAACGGAGTTGACCGTAAATCACAAGAGCGCCCCCTCAGGTAAACACCAAATAACAGATGACAATGGATGCGACGAAGCCGACGAGATCCGAAATCAGCCCTACTTTCAGCGCATAACCCGCCTTCCGTATGCCGATCGCGCCGAAATATACCGTAATCACATATAACGTTGTGTCCGTGCTGCCTTGAACGGTCGATGCGATCCGGCCAATCATTGAATCCGGACCAAACTGTTCGATCAGATCTGTTGTAAAAGCTAGGGAGCCCGCTCCTGTAATCGGCCTTAAAATCGCGAGCGGAAGCACTTCGGTAGGTACTCCGATGCTTTCAAAGAAGGGGCGCATCCAGCCGATCAACAGATCCATCGCTCCCGATGCGCGAAATACAGAAATAGCTACCATCATCCCGACCAGATGGGGAATGATTTTAATCGCTGTATCAAAGCCCTCCTTGGCTCCGTCGACGAACGATTCGTAGACAGGCACTTTCCGGTAAGCTGCATATAAAGGGATGAAAACGATCATGACCGGGATGGCCCAAGATGAGATGAGTGAAACGAAGGCATACATGCGTAATCATCCTTTCAAAGGAGGGATGGGAGAGCGTGACCTTCGGTACCATCGATCCACAAAAATAGCGACAGCTGTCGAGATGATCGTTGCAATCAACGTCGTGCCCACGATTTCCGCGGGGTTGACCGAATTGTAATTCATCCTTATGGCAATCAGAGTCGTCGGGATTAACGTAATGCTGGATGTATTTAAGGCTAGCAGCGTACACATTGCTGTGCTTGCGGTATCTTTATCTGCATTCAACTTTTGCAGTTCCTGCATCGCTTTGATGCCCATCGGCGTTGCTGCGTTGCCAAGACCGAGAATGTTTGCGCTCATGTTCGACATGATATAGCCGATCGCCGGATGGTTTTTGGGGACGCTCGGAAATAGAAATCGTACCGCCGGCTGCAGCAATCTGGCAAGCTTGCTCAAAATGCCCGCATCCTCTGCCATCCGCATCATGCCCATCCAAAACACAAGGACGCTAATCAATCCAAAGCAGACCGTCACGCCGCTCTTAGCGCCATCGAAAGCAGCTTGCGTTACCGTTTCGACATTCCCGTTCAAAGCAGCAACGACGAAGCCGATGACAATAAAAAATAACCATATCCAATTCACCATTCCGAGGGCCTCCTTCTCATTTTGCTAGAGTGGCATCATCAGCATCCTAAGTGTGAGTCCTCTAGTCCGCCCACTTTGATTTAGAGATCGAAAACAGCTCCTGTACCAACATCCGGCAAACCAAGCTGTATTGTGACAACAGCGTTTCTTGATAAGGTTTTCCTTCCTGGAAGGAGAATGCGGACTTGCTCTGTGCCTGCAGCAGCGGACTCGATTTATCGTAAATCGGCACCGTTTGAATCAGATTCTGCTGGAGCGAATACTGCAAGGTCCCCCGCTCCGCCAGCCGGTAGTCCGTAGATGCAGGATCGACTAGCGTCACCTTATGAGTCAGCTTCGCCGCTTCACCATCCGCTAACGGATACGTAAACGTTCTGCCCGCCACCCACGGCGTTCCCTCGACGGCATCGCCTTTCTTGACAATCGTTTGCAAGGGGAAATAGGTAAACCCATACTGGAGCAGCCTCGCATGATCCGCCCAATCGTCGCCATCATTGAGCGTGACGACAGCCAATTGCTGCCCGTTTCTCGTCGCCGAGGACACAAGGCACCGTTTAGCCAACTTCGTATAGCCCGTCTTCACGCCATCGGCTCCTTCGAAAAGAGAGAGCATCTTGTTTTTGTTCAGCCACGAATAGTCCCAGGCTTCATTCGGATTCGGCACCTTTTTCAGCTTGGTGGATACAATTTCTTTAAACACAGGATTTTTAAGTGCATAAGCCGTCAGCTTCGCCATATCATTGGGACTGGAACGGTGGCCTTCCCCTTCATCGAGACCTGACGGATTCGTAAAATGCGAATGATCCATGCCAAGCATGCGCGCCTTCTCATTCATCAAATATACGAAGCCTTCCACGCTTCCACCAACATATTCAGCAATCGCTGTCGCCGCGTCATTCCCTGAGCGAAGCATTAAGCCGTACAACATATCGTGCAGCCGCATCTCTTCTCCCAGCTTGAGATAAATCGATGAGCCTTCTTTGCCAAAAGCCGTTTTGCTGACCTTCACTTTATCGTTCAATTTCCCTTGTTCAATCGCGATAATCGCGGTCATGATTTTGGTCAAGGAAGCAATCCGCATAGGCGTGTCCCCTTTTTCGCTATAGAGAATACGTCCGGATTCTACATCAATAAGCGAGGCGCCAACCGCGTTGGTATGTATGCCGGGAGGCGCGGCTTCCACTTGCGCCCAAGGTGCTAGCAACAGACTAATGAGTGCACTGCACATCATGATGAACCTGACACTTTTCTTCATCGTTATCCCCCTACGTACCTAATAGACAAGACGAAACTTTGTACAAGTATATGCTTATGAAACGGGGATATGTCCAAATAGAAAAAGCTGCCATAAAGGCAGCTCCAACGAAAACTCGCTATACGATGAAATTTTGATTCTCAATATTCGTAACATTATTGCCGCTAGGTGTTCCGACTGTGCTCGTCTTCGTATTAAAACCTTTTATCATACTTTGAATTCTGTCTACTACTTGCGGGGCAGAATCGATGAGGCGTTCAATAATATGCGTTTGATTGTCGAGTGGAACAACCTTCACGCCATTTTTGCCTACGACGAGGAAGGCGATAGGCGTGATTGATACCCCGCCGCCGCTGCCCCCGCCGAACGGAAGTGACACTTTCGCATTCAGCGCGTCATTTTTGCCCACTGAGCTGCCATCAATTTCAATTTCGGAATCAGTAACAAATTCGCTGCCTCCTGCGGCAAATCCGAATCCTACTTTGGAAATCGGCATAATGACGCTGCCATCCGGCGTTTCAACCGGGTCGCCGACAATCGTGTTCACGTCGACCATTTCTTTAATATTTTCCATGGCGACTTTCATGAGACCTTGAATCGGGTGTTCTGACATGATAATATTCCTCCTTCGCGTTTTTCGCCATTCAAAACTGGCATCGGAAGCTTAAACGTCTATGACCAATATTGGTTCTTTTTTAGAGTACCCTTAGAGGAATATCGTTATGTACATCACGAAGCGGTTTTCAGCTTTGATCTTGCTTTAAGGAATATTTGGATCCATATTCGAAGGCCGCCTTTTACTTTAGCCGCCCTGGCTATCAGACTGACGCTTGCCAACACTACGTACCACACCCGAATACGTCCTGCAAAACGCACTTCCGTTGAGAAATGCTTCTCATTAAACTGAGGAATCACGTCCACCCGCGGAGTTGCCTTCACCTGCACATAACGCATCGTAAAACCAAGAAGGGATGATTTAATCCCCCAAATCGCTCCCGTCGTGATTGCCGTTTCCGGTGCATCGCCAACTCCAACGCGCGTGATCCATTTCAGCTCCGTACATTCGATCTTGGCTAAGGTCTTTTTCATCCATTCATACAGTTTGACGGTATGTACAAGAGCTTCTCTTGCCTGTTTATAAAAAAGGATCACTTTATCTTTCGTAATATGATCTTTGCTTTCATCTCTAAGTTTGGCATAGGTGTCGCTCAAAATTTCGGATTTGATCAAGATCCCTTTGGTGAACCCTCTGAATTGGATAATGGGAATGACGTAACGATAACGGATGATTCCAAATAACGCACGAAACTCCACAGTTAGTGTGTCATTATCTTTCACACGGGAGAAATAAAATTCTCCCCGAATATAGCTGACCGCCACCAAGATAATGGCAAGGATGACGACGAGAAGCACGAGCCCTACCCATAACAACCCCATTCTCCCCCTTAACAAAAAAACTCCACTGCGAGAAGTAATCTTCCGGCAGATGGAGTTAGTATGAGCTAATTTAGGAAATGAAATGCATTTTGCATTACTCGTTTTCTTCCGACACATCATCCAAAGTAATCTGCTTCTGATCCCCGCCGATCCGGTCAAATAACATGCGGGTTTCTTCCTCCAGATCAAAATTCCCCTGAAAATCAGCCGAGTCCGGCAGTTCCTGAATGGAGCTGAGGCCGAAGTATTCTAGAAATTGCTTGGACGTTCCGTACAAGATCGGTTTCCCGACTGCATCTGCGCGCCCGACTTCCAGAATTAAGTCTTTTCCTGTCAGGGTCGCCAAAGCCCGGTCACATTTTACACCGCGTATTTCTTCAATTTCTACTCTAGTAATCGGCTGTTTATAAGCAACAATGGACAAAGTCTCAAGTGCAGCTTGAGAGAGCGATGAACGTGATGGCGTATAGGCGAGACGTTCGAAATAAGGCGCATGTTCAGCCAAAGTCGTTAGCTGGTACGCACCGGCCACCTCGACAATCTGAACCCCTCTGCCCTTGCGTTTAAATTCAGTTCGCATATCTTTCAGCAAATCACGAACCAAATACAAATCAAGCTCCATAACCTCAGCAATTTGCTTGGCATCCAATCCTTCGTCACCAGAGGCAAAAAGCAGTCCTTCAATAATTGATTTCATCTGTGGAAAATTGAGCGTCAATGTCGGAAACCTCCTCTTTCGCTTGAATGACGATATCTTCAAATAGTTGATATTGATAGCAAACGACTTTTTTCATTTTCATTAATTCGAGAATGGCCAGAAACGTGACGACAACTTCTTCCCGCGTCATCTCATAATCGAACAACTTGGAGAAAAGCAGTTTGCCGCCCTTTAATTTAAGCAAGTCAACAACCTCTCTGATCCGGTCTTTGACGGAAATTTCATCTCTTCGAATTCTAGTAACGATATTGCGGTTGGCCAGCTTCCGCAGCGTTCGCTGAAAAGCGAATAACAAATCGGCCACATCCAGCCCTTCGACAGGGTTCTCCTGCACATGGGGCAGGAACGGCGTCAAATCCTCAGGCTCACGCGTATAAACCATGCTGCGCTCTACTTCTTTATCTCTTAACATATCGGCAATAGACTTGTATTTCCGGTACTCAATGAGTTTGGCAACAAGCTCTGCACGAGGATCAAACTCGTCTTCCATATCGTCAAAATATTCATCAAATTCAATAACAGGCGGCTTAGGCAGCAGCATTTTGCTCTTGATGGAAAGAAGCGTGGCAGCCATGACAAGAAATTCACTTGTAATCTCCAGCTCCAACTCCTGCATCGCTTGTACATACGCTAAGTACTGATCTGTAATTTCTTTGACTGGAATATTATAAATGTCAAGTTCATTTTTATCGATAAGATGAAGCAACAGATCAAGGGGGCCTTCAAAAGCTTCTAACTTATAGGTAACTTTCATTTATTCTCCCCCTTGTCATAGTGAAAATATATTCATAACAAACTGCGCGGCTAACGGATAAATATGCTCCAACGCCCATTGGCCGATAGGTGTAATCATTAGAACGATAACCAGAATAAGTGCATAAAGCTGATTGCGGTCCATCCAACGTTTATTTGTAGAAGGAACAAGGCCTTTCAGTATATACCAACCATCGAGCGGATACAGTGGCAATATATGTATAAAACAAATCATGAGATTAACAATGACGCCGTACTGCAAATAGACTCGCCACTGTTCAACAACGATCGACTCGGATGCTCCTCCTGCCATCAAGGAAGGAAGAAAGAAATAGAGCCACCAGAAGAACAAAGCGAGCAGCAGATTAATAAAAGGACCGACTGCAAACACAAGTGTATTATACAGCCTAGGCCTCTTAAAATTCAAAGCCTCAACCGGCATTTTCTTCGACCAGCCATACGGTCCGAAAACAATCATAGCCAACCCCAAGGCATCTAAATGTACCAAGGGGTTAAGCGATAATCGTTTGCCGTCCCGGGCCGTCCGGTCTCCGAGCAGCCAAGCGGCTCCTGCATGCGCTGCATCATGGAGCGTCATAGCGATCAGGAAAGCGACCAGCCTGGGCAGCAGTGTTTCCAGATGATAATAAGAAAGCATTATGAAGTGAATTGCTTCGTCAAATTAGCCATTTCAATCGCCGTTACTGCCGCTTCCCAGCCTTTGTTTCCAGCTTTCGTACCTGCGCGCTCAACGGCTTGTTCGATGGAATCCGTCGTCAGTACGCCAAAAATCGTAGGTACGCCCGTTTTCAGGTTAATCGCAGACACGCCTTTTGCAACTTCGCTGCACACGTAGTCAAAGTGAGGCGTTGATCCACGAATTACGGCGCCAAGGGTAATCACAGCGTCATACTTCCCGCTTTCCGCCATTTTTTGAGCGATGAGAGGAAGTTCGAATGCGCCCGGTACCCAAGCGATATCCACTTCATTGTCTTGTACGCCGTGACGTTTTAGAGCGTCTTGTGCGCCGCCAAGCAATTTGGATGTAATAAATTCATTGAATCGGCCTACGACAATACCATATTTTAAATTCTGCGATACTAAATGTCCTTCATAAATTGTAGCCATGTTAGGATTCTCCCTTTCTATATGAAAACAGTTCTTTGTGTGATACTCTTTTAGATCCCGCTGCCGGAATCGTGGAAACTCAGCATATGGCCAAGCTTTTGCTTTTTTGTTTGCAAATAATTCAGATTGTCCGCTTTGCTGTCCATTTGAATCGGAACGCGTTCAACGACTTCAAGGCCGTAACCTTCCAGCCCTTTAATTTTACGCGGGTTATTCGTCAAAAGGCGAAGCTGCGTAATGCCCAGATCTTTCAAAATTTGCGCGCCAATTCCGTAATCACGAAGATCCGGAGCGAAGCCAAGCTTAATATTCGCCTCTACGGTGTCGAATCCCTGCTCCTGAAGCGCATATGCTTTCAATTTGTTGATTAAACCGATTCCGCGGCCTTCCTGACGCATATATAATAATACACCATTGCCCTCTTCATCAATCTGTTTTAATGCGGCATCGAGCTGCGGTCCGCAATCACAGCGGTGGGAATGGAAGACATCTCCCGTCAAACACTCCGAATGAACGCGTACCAAAGTTGGTTTAGAAGGGTCAATTTCGCCTTTAACAAGGGCGACATGCTCTTTATTATCAAGCTGATTCGTATAGGCTATCGCTTTAAAGGTGCCGAAATCCGTAGGAAGCTTAATCTCGACTTCGCGCTCAACCAGCTTTTCCTGCTGATTGCGATAGTGAATCAAATCTTGAATCGTAATGATGCACAAATCATGTTTCTGCGCGATTTCCATGAGATCCGGAACCCGGGCCATCGTGCCGTCTTCCTTAATGACTTCGCAGATGACAGCTGCTGGATAGGAACCGCATAGAACAGCTAAATCAACAGCTGCTTCCGTATGTCCAGCCCGGCGGAGTACGCCGCCTTTTTTGGCAATCAACGGAAAAATGTGGCCAGGTCTGCGGAAATCCTGCGGTTTCGTTTGGGGATCGATCAAACCCATCACCGTTCGTGAACGCTCATGCGCGGAAATTCCTGTGCTTGTGTCTACATGATCCACAGAAACCGTAAAGGCGGTGCCATGATAATCCGTATTTTGGGCAACCATCGGCGGCAGATCGAGCTCCCTTGCCCGCTCTTCCGTAATCGGCGTGCAGACGAGCCCGCGGCCTTCCTTAATCATGAAGTTGATGACTTCCGGCGTCGATTTATCCGCCAGTGCGATGAAATCACCTTCGTTCTCACGATCTTCATCGTCCACCGCAATGATGACTTTCCCTAAACTGAGATCCTTCAATGCCTCTTCAATGGTACTGAATCGTATTTGTGTCATATTCACCTCTCCTAAGAAAAACAGACTTCCTTCTACATAAAGCCATGATCAGCCAAAAAGCTCGCCGATAACGCACTCTGCTTTTTGCCACTGCCTTCCGATGCTTCAGCAGGACCGAACTTTAACAGTCGCTCCATATATTTTCCCAGAACGTCGCATTCCATGTTGACCGTATCCCCTGCTTTTTTATCATGCAGAACGGTTTGAGCGAGCGTATGCGGGATAATCGAAACCGCTACGTCACGTTCCGTGACATCGACTACGGTTAGCGAGATGCCATCGATCGTGATCGATCCGCCACCGATAATATATCGGAAAATGTTTTTGTTTTCCGGTTCGAACCGGTAAACCACCGCATTTTCTTCAGGTATGCGGGAAAGGATCGTAGCCGTAGCATCCACGTGACCTTGCACAATATGACCGCCGAACCGGCCGTTCGCAGCCATGGCCCGCTCCAAATTCACACGGGTGCCGGCTTGCAGCTTGCGCAGGTTCGTCTTCCGGTAAGTTTCCGGCATAACGTCTACGGAGAAGGAGTCGCTATCAAAGGAAATGACCGTCAGACAGACGCCATTCACCGCGATGCTGTCTCCCAAATGAACATCTTCGAGCACTTTCCTCGCACCGATGGTTAACACCATCGCTTGACCTGCGCTATGAATGCGGCGCATGTGGCCGATTTCTTCAATAATGCCGGTAAACATGACAGCCCTCCATTCGTCAGCTCTTATACACCGGATAGCCGGTTATGCACACATCCGGTCCGAATTGCTCGACCTTTAGCCGGTCGAGCGTAATTGCATCATCCATCTTCGCGAAGCCTTCGAAGGAGATGTTCCCCGGTGCTGCCTGCCCGCCGCCGATAATTTTCGGCGCAAACATCAGCACCAGCTTATCCAACAGGCGCCGCTCCAGCATGGCGCCATTGAGCCTGCCTCCACCCTCCAGGAGGATGGAGCCGATCTCGCGCTCGCCGAGCTGCCGCATGGCGAGCGTCAGGTCCACCTGCGGGCCGTCCCCGCAGGTGAGGACCGTGATGCCGCGCGCTTCCAGCGCGGCACGCCGCTCTGCGGGCGCCTGTGCGGTCGCGAGCAGGATCGTCGGCTGAAGATCCTGCTCCGTGAGCACCCGGGCGCCCAGCGGGACTCGCAAGCGCGAGTCCGCGACGATCCGTACCGGCTGCACAGCCGGTACGTCGCCGCGCGCGCTTAAGAGCGGATCGTCGGCGATGACGGTGTCGACGCCGACCATGATCCCCTGATGCCGATGGCGCAGGGTATGCACAAAAGCGCGCGATGCAGGCGACGTGATCCACTTGCTGTCGCCTGTTCTCGAAGCGATCCGGCCATCCAGCGTGCTGGCCGTCTTCATCGTCACGAAGGGCAGGCGCGTGACGATATATTTATTGAAAGCCTCGTTCATCTCCGAGGCTTCCTCCGCCAGCAGCCCGACGGATACGTCGAGGCCATGCGCACGCAGCTTGGCGATGCCGCTGCCCGCAACCTGCGGGTTCGGGTCGGTGCCGGCAACGACGACGCGGATGACGCCCGCTTCGATGAGACGGTCGCTGCAGGGTGGCGTCTTGCCGAAGTGACTGCATGGCTCCAGTGTGACGTAAGCTGTGCTGCCCCGGGCTTCTTCGCCGGCCATCTGCAAGGCAAGAACCTCAGCATGGCCATGTCCGCGCTTGAGATGCGCCCCCATCCCAACGATGCGTCCTTCTTTCACCAGAACGCAACCTACAACAGGATTAATCCCTGTTTGACCAAGAGCGCTCCCGGCCATCTGCAGAGCAAGCCTCATATAAGCTTCATCATTCAAGACATGCATGTATGTTCACCGCCTTCCCAAGCCCAGTTGAAATAGAATGCAAAAAGACCCCTCCGCATATCGGATAGGGGCCAGAGATTGTTTAGGTAGCACGAATAAGCTTCTGCCATCCAAACTTGCTGCATTTTTGATCAAATCAAACAAGCACGGCGAATTTGTGCTAAAGCACAGACCTGCCGAATTTTTGTTCTCGTGAAAAAATGAACAAGTATGCACAGCGAATCTCACGTTCGCGTTTTCCTTCTCCCATCCAGACTATACTGTCGGTCCCGGACTCTCACCGGGTCAGCCGTAGCGAAGCTGTATATCAGGTACCGCTAGCTTCAAAACGGGTCACGGACTAATCGTCAGCAGGCAAATAAGCCTGGCTGTCGAATCACCGCCGGTGTGGAATTTCACCACGCCCCGAAGGTTTGCACACATATGAAAAGTAACTTATGAAAAATTTATCACTCAGTCATCGAAAAAGCAAGGTCTTTTTTGTCTATGGACCGGCATAAGCAAGCAAAACCGTAGGAGAAGTTCACCCTGACGGTCGTTTTTAGGTTTGACGAACTCCGAGTACCCAACACGTTGCAAGTAGTCTCCTACTGGCTCTCATTGGACGAATTCCAATGTAAACGCCTTGATCACGTGCTATTTGTTCATTTCGTTGGATGTAATCCAGCACGAGCCGCTAAAAAGGCGCTAAAACCGACAAAATTCATCACTCCGTTGGATTTTGTCCATGTGATTGGCATTTAAGCATCCCAAATCGCCTGTTCGTTGGAAATCATCCAACGCGCCTGAGGCTCCTCTGGCGTAGCTCCCCTTAGCCCAACATGAATAGGGGGTAAGCTTCGCTTACCCCCTAAAACATATAAATTCTATTTCAAAAAATTATACTTCTACAACTTCAACTTTTTCCATCAAATCTCTGCCTTTGAAAGCATCGACCAGTTCCATACCTTTGGAAACTTTACCGAAAACGGTATGTTGTCCGTCAAGGTGAGGCTGCGGTTGGTAAGCAATGTAGAATTGGCTTCCACCTGTATTTCTGCCGGCATGAGCCATAGCTAAGGAGCCGCGCTCATGTTTGTTCGGGTTGATTTCACAGTTGATTTGGTAGCCTGGGCCACCAGTTCCTGTGCCGGATGGACAACCGCCTTGTGCGACGAATCCTGGAATTACGCGATGAAAAACAAGTCCGTTGTAGAAACCGGAGTTTGCTAATTTTTCAAAGTTGGCAACCGTGTTAGGCGCGTCTTGTTCGAAAAGATCGATAAGAACTTCGCCACCGCCTGCTAGTTTAATTTTTGCTTGTTTGGCCATTGTGGTCCACTCCTTTAGACAATAATACCTTATTCTACTATGAAAACATTCATTTCACAAACTCGGCTGAATTTCCAGGACAATTCTTCCCTGCCCGTGGCCGGTTTGACTGCGGAGCTGCGCCTCCGAAGCAGCGTGAAGTGGATAAGTGTGACCGATGACTGCTTTCAAACTCCCTGCTGCCATCAGCTGTGCGATTTCCTCCATCGTCTCGGATGTCAGCAAAGCATTCGAAAATTCAGCCCGAATCCCCAAATCCCTTGCTTTTTCTTGAGAGGGCTGCCCGGCTATGGAGAGGAGCATACCGCCTTTTTTTACTACATCATAAGAACGCTCTAGTGTTTCACCGCCAACTGTATCTAAAACTAGATCCATACCCTCAGCGAAATCTTCAAATCTATTCGAAGTATAATCAATAACCTCTGCAGCTCCCAATGACTTAACCCGCTCAACATTTGCCGTGCTGCAAGTCCCTATAACATGAGCTCCTTTCCACGCTGCCAACTGAACCGCGAACGAGCCTACGCCGCCGGCTGCTCCATGAATCAGTACCCGCTGATCTTTGTGCAAGTTCCCATTGTTAAATAAAGCTTGCCAGGCTGTTGTGGCCCCACCGGATATCGTTGCCGCTTCTGCGAAGCTAATGCCGGAAAGTTTGACCGCTAACCGTTCGACGTCTGTGATGATGTACTCGGCATATGCGCCATTGGAGCTGCGACCGAACACTTCTTGCCCCTTCCGAAACTTCGTGACATGCGCACCCACTTCTTCAATCACACCCGCAATAGCCGACCCTGGAATATACGGGAACGTCGTTGGGCGCATTTGCTTGAACAATCCTTGACGTATTTTCCATTCGATAGGCAGCACGCCAGCCGCATGTACACGCACGAGCACTTCCTTATCCCCAGGCGTCGGTCGATCCATCGTCTCCACTTGCAGCACTTCAGGCCCGCCATACTGATGCACCATAATTCCTTTTATCTTCAAGCTGTCCATTTAGGGGGTCCCCTCTCTCGTTTATAGCTGGGTTGCAACCTGTTTTCCTCCATTGTAGAATGTATTTTACATAAAATAAAATATATCTTTTTGTATATATACATAACTTCAAGTATATGAATGAGAGGGGATTATAAGGATGGAACTGCTGCAGCTTTATTATTTTCAGGTCGTTGCCAAGCTTGAGCATATGACGAAAGCGGCTGAGATGCTGCGAATCGCGCAGCCGGCTCTCAGTAAAACCATCTCACGCCTGGAGGCTGACTTGGGAGCTCCTTTGTTTGACCGTCAAGGCAGACAAATCAAACTGAATGCTTATGGCAAAGTCTTTTTAGCTAAAGTGAACGCAGCTCTTGGTTTGTTGGAAGAAGGCAAACGTGAGGTGGCAGACTTGGCAGGACTCGAGCATGGGCAGGTTTATATTGCTACTACCGCGATCAACCGTTTCTCCGATCTCTTTGGTTCTTTCGCGTCTACGCATGCTGCAGCAAATTTTAAACTGACCCAAACAACCTCCGAAGAGTCTAAAATGCAGCTGCTTCTCAGTGGAGAAGTGGACTTCGCGATCACGTATTGCTTGCCTGCGGACTTTAAAAGCCAAGGAATAGCGAGCATTCCCTTTCTGACGGAGCAAATATGGCTAGCCGTTCCACCCGGTCACCGGCTGGTAGGCCGCGAGAGCATACATTTGCATGAAGCTGCCAGCGATGCGTTTATCGTCATGAAAGAAGGACATCGTTTCCGTCAAAAAACGGATGCCTTGTGTCAACAAGCCGGATTTACACCGAAAATCATTTGCGATGTGAATGACTTTTCAGCTATTAGCGGCCTTGTTCAAGCTGGGATGGGCGTTTCCTTAGTCACTTCCGCACCCTCGCCGCGAAAAGACAGCACGCCCCACCTGCTTCGCATACATGAGCCGGTAAGCGAACGCACCTTTCAGCTTGCCTGGTTGCAGAATCGATACTTATCGCGTGCGGCGCAAGCTTTTCGCGATTATGTCACCGCTTTTTTTCCGGATAACAAGTAAGGAAGTTGAAATTGAACAGCCAGTTGGCGGATGCCGATTTTTTAACACTGCGATCTTGTTCTCGGCTACCTTATGGGAACTACAGGACGCTATTTCAGCCATATGGGGTGAATCATGGAGCTTGGGGGAACTACAAGGCCTTATTTGCCCACAAAGCCCTTCAACATAGCTTGAAATCGGGAAATAACGGATCACTGTTCCCTCTATTTCGCCAAACGGCAGTTTTCAATGTTAATAGAGGACTATAGTTCCACTCATGCAAGCACTGCATAGAAATTGAACAAAAAAGAGACTATCCCCCAGGTCATTCCTGACCAAAAGAGACAGCCCCTATTCCGATTCAGCCCGGAAATCCGGGCTTTTATCTATACCGTATTACTCACATGTTTCATTCTGGCTGGAATCAAATCGTTGCCGACGATGTTATCGAACGTTTCCCGTTTCACGACAAGGTCGCTTTGACCTTCGCTCACAAAAACAACACCTGGACGGCGGATACGGTTATAGTTGCTAGCCATCGCATAGTTGTAAGCACCTGTACATGATACGGCAAGCACATCGCCTGTGTTCACTTGCGGCAGCTTCAGGTCCCAGATGAGCATATCGCCGCTTTCACAGCATTTGCCGGCAATGGACACGACTTCAGTCGGTTCCTCTGTCGCACGGTTTGCGAGCATCGCTTCATACACCGCCTCGTACAAAGCAGGACGCGGGTTATCCGTCATTCCGCCATCGACGGAGACGTATTTGCGCACGCCGGGAATTTCTTTCGCCGTTCCCACCGTGTATAGCGTTGTTCCTGCATCGCCGACAATGCTGCGGCCCGGCTCCACCCAAATCTCTGGCAGCGGATACTCGTTTTGTCCGAAATTCTCTTTGATCGCATCTGTTATTGCCTTCACATAGACGGATACCGGCAGCGGCGTATCTTCGCTCACATAGCGGATACCGAAGCCGCCGCCAAGGTTGATTACCTTGAATGTGACGCCGATTTCTTGGCGAACTTGAACGGCTAAGCCGGCCATTTTCTCAGCAGCCAGGCGGAAGCCCTCTACTTCGAAAATTTGCGAACCGATGTGGGAATGAATGCCCAGAAGCTCCAGGTTGCTTAGCTGAGAAGCTTCTTCAATCGCACGGAATGCCGAGCCGTTGCCAAGGTCGAAACCGAACTTGGAATCCGTCTGGCCTGTAGAAATATATTCATGCGTATGCGCCTCAACGCCAGGCGTGATGCGCAGTAAAATTTTCACCTTCTGGCGCTTCTCGCCGGCAATGGCGTTCAACATTTGAAGCTCGATAAAGTTATCTACGACGAAGCAGCCGATTTTCGCATCAATGGCCATTTCGATTTCATCGATTGTTTTGTTATTGCCGTGAAAATGAATCCGGTCGGCCGGGAATCCGGCTTGAAGAGCCGTATATAACTCGCCGTCGGAAACGACATCAAGGGACATTCCCTCTTCTTCCACAATGCGGCACATGGCCATTACACAGAACGCTTTACTGGCGTAAGCCACTTGGAATTTCAACCCGGATGCTTTGAACGCATCAACGAACTCGCGGCAGCGTTCACGCACGAGCGCTTCATCAAACACATATAACGGCGTGCCATATTCGGCAACCAGCTTCGTTGCATCGACACCACCGATTTCAAGGTGACCTTGACCGTTTATTTTACTTGTACCATGCAAATACATAGCTTCATTTCCCCCTCACCCTGAACCTGCTGCTACACCTTTCCGCTCTAACGGCCGAATGTGCATTACTATTTAAAGTACCATAGGAAAAGCGCATTTGACAATATCCTTCCTGCCTGTAATCGTAAAAAGGACAAGAAGAATCCCTTGTCCTTTGCATGGATTACGGTTTGGGTTGACGCGTGCCGTCAATCGGTTTTGTAAGGCTTAAACGCGTTTTGGCTGCCAGTACCGGCCGGCGAACAAGGATAGAGAAGAAACTTTTGGCGTTAAACGGTATCATCGGCCACATGTACGGCGCATTGTAGGATTTTCTTGTCGCCAGCAAGATCAGCCACAGGGTCGATCCGATGATAAAGCCGGGGACATGGAAAATCGCGACAGCCAAGAGCAAACCCAGCCGGATGATGCGGTTGGCGAGACTCAATTCATAGCTTGGCGTAGCAAACATCCCAATAGACGCCAGAGCCAGATACAGGATAACTTCATTAATGAACAACCCTGTCTTGACTGCGATATCGCCTACCAAAATCGCCGCCACCAAACCCATTGCAGTGGCCAGCGGGGTCGGGGTATGGACCGCGGCCATCCTCATCAAATCGATCCCGATATCGGCAATAAGAAATTGGACGAGCAGCGGAAGGTTCCCTTCTTTCTGCGGCCCGAGGAATTCTAAACCTGCCGGCTTCAGGGAGGGATCCATCACCATCATAAACCATAGCGGGAGCAAGAAGATGGAAGACATGATGCCGGCAAAGCGCACCCACCTTAAATAGGTGCCGATGAACGGCGTTTGCCGGTATTCCTCGGCATGCTGCACATGGTGGAAGAAAGTCGTAGGCAAAATCATGACGCTCGGAGAAGTGTCTACGAACAGACAGACGTGACCTTCCAATAGATGCGCGGAGACAACGTCGGGACGCTCCGAATACCGTACCATCGGATACGGGTTCCAACCTTTGTTGACGATAGCTTCCTCCAACTGTTTTTCCGCCAGCGGGAGTCCGTCAATCTTGACTTCGCTTATTTTTTCCTTTATGGCATCCACCAGATCTGCGTTTGCGATATCATTGATATATCCGATACAGACGTCCGTTTTGGTCCGTTTGCCGATTTGCATAATTTCAAGCTTCAACCGCTCGTCTCGCACTCTTCGCCTGACAAGTGTCACGTTCAAGAGCAAGGTTTCCACGAAACCGTCCCGTGAGCCGCGTACGACCCGTTCCAAATCAGGCTCGCCTATCGATCGAACCGGATAGCTCTTGACATCGACGGCAAGTGCTGTCGTCTCTCCTTCAATGAAGAAGGCTGTGCCTCCCATCAAAACCTGCCCTACGATTTCGGACATTTTTTTGTAGGACTTCACTTGAATATGGGGGATTAGCTTCTCCATGAAAGTTTCAAGCGTACGGTGCGTTACGCTCTCCTCGCTGGCGTAAGAGAGACGTGTCAAAATATCGGTTAGAACCGTATCCTTGGCGAATCCATTGCAAAAGAAGACCCCCACCCGCTTAGAGCCGAACACCATTTCTCTAAACACAAGATCGAAGCTGCGGTTAAGGCCGACGCGCTCCTCCAGTACTCTTTTTAATTCTGGCAAATTATCGGGGATCTCTTCCTGAATCTTCAATTCCTTTTCCTCAGGAGTCATATCCGTAACGGGATTATACTCGGATAAATTCCCCTCTTCATCGATCGCTAGTTTATCCAGATTTTCCTTAGATTCGTTTGCATCGTCTTTTTCGTTGTCATGTCCGGTTTTCACAATTACTTTCACGCCGTGCGCCCCCTTCAAGCCTTAATAAAACAACCACTCAAACAAGGATCCAAACACTTTCCCGAAAATCATCGCCATAAGCAGCAAAATCATATAGGAACCCATGCCCACCCTTTTGGCGAGGATCGGCAGCACATTAATGATTTCGGTGAGTGCAGCCGCCAGCATACCGACAAAACAACCGGCAAACAATCCGACAAAGGCTGCTCCCATCGGGAAGAGATGTATTTTCGCATCGCTAAAATCAACCCATGTAAACAAAAGTGAGCCCAAGACAACGGCCGCTTCATAGGCACGTATCTTGGAGAATGAACGCGTGATTTGCGCAAGCCGGGGTATGATATCCAGCACGACAAGGAACGCGACCATACCGCTCCCGACGGCAATCCCTCCGGCTAATCCGATAAAAGCGATCAAAAGGACTTCCCCTAGGAAAGTCATCCCTTCGACTCCCTTTCCTCGTGAATTTTCATATACTCTTCCGTGATCACATAATGGTTGACATTTTCTTGGTACATGAACATTTCCACTTCCAGCGGACTTGGTTCTTCATTAAATTTCTTTTTAAACAAATGATTAAAGAAAATGACCATCCCTACACCGATGCCAAGCGAATACGGAATTTGCAGAATGAGAGGATGTTCTACCTTTTTGCCCGTCATCAGCTCATAGATCCTTTGATGAACCTCCATCATGGACACATCCGCATGGAAATTCATAATTGCCAGCCCCGAACCAATGAACAATAAGAGCCACACCAAACCAATCAGCACAGGGCTCACTTTTTTATAATCAGAATAAATTTCAAGGAGCACATGGGGTTCGCCAAAATGTTCAATTTGCAGTTCCGGGTAGATCGCCTTCACTTTTCGTACAATCAGCATCATATCAATCAGGACGCGATTGCCATCCTCCTGCTGCGGCTTATGAATAATCAGCTGATTCAATGCTGTTTCATATTCAGGCTCCACAAATACTTGAGCGATATGTCGAAGCTGTACGACGCTTCCCTTGCGAACGCGGGCTCTTCGTCTGAGCCGGATATACAATTGCGGAGCTCCAGTCTTCACCATGGCATGGGCTCACTCCCTTCAATAGGTACGGGTATCATCCATGTATAGGGGTAGTATGCAAAATGTTTCCTCCCCATAATCGCCTGCTCCAATGGTAAATTCTCCAGGAATAAAGCTGCCCTCCTATTGGCATAGTAAGAAATGAATACCGATAACTTATTCCATATAAAGAAGGTGATAACATGGCAAAACTGGCGTTAACACTAGTTATTATTGGTGCGCTGAATTGGCTTTTAGTTGGGCTCTTCGAATGGGATTTAGTTTCAGCTTTACTGGGTGGGGATTCCCATCGGGAATCTTCGGTTTTAAGTCGCATCATCTATACCATTGTCGGCTTATGCGGAGTTTACTGCGTAAGATTCTACTCCGACACCCGATATTCGGCCAGATAGATGCGTAGGACAATAAAGAAAGCCGCCATACCCAGCAGATTCATGGGTAAATAGCGGCTCTTTTTCATGTTTAATTATTGGGCAATCTGATCTTTAATCGATTGTAAAATCTTCTTTTCCAACCGCGATACTTGAACTTGGGAAATGCCCAGCCTGCTGGCTACCTCAGACTGTGTCTGATCCCGGAAATAGCGGAGGTACACAATGAGTCGTTCTCGCTCAGAAAGCGTTCCGATAGCCTCGTTAAGCGCAAGCTTCTCGAACCATTTTTCACCGGTTTCATCGGAGATTTGATCCATTAACGTGATCGGGTCTCCGTCATTCTCGAAGACGGTCTCGTGAATCGATGAAAGCGGCTTATTGGCTTCCTGCGCGAAAACAACTTCCTCCGCCGTGATCATAAGCTCTTCTGCCACCTCTTTAATCGTAGGAAGCCTGCCAAGCCGTTTGGATAACTCGTCCTTCGTCTTACGAATCTTATTGGCCAGTTCTTTGAGCGAACGGCTAACTTTGAGTGTTCCGTCATCCCGAAGGAAGCGCTGGATCTCGCCGATAATCATCGGCACCGCATAGGTTGAAAACTTCACATCATAGGACAGATCGAATTTATCAACGGATTTCAGTAATCCGATGCAACCGATCTGGAACAAATCTTCGGCTTCGTATCCCCGGTTCAAAAAGCGTTGAACCACAGACCAGACCAAGCGGATATTGCAGCTGACGAGTGTTTCTCTGGCGAGTCCATCTCCGGATTGGCTGAGGGCGATTAACCGTTTGACTTCCGAATCGTCTAAATAACTGTGAGAAGCATGCTTCAGATCGACATCCATAGATCAAACCCCTAATTGTATAAAGCTTTTTTAGATTCAATTCGCTTCAACATGTTTATTTTGGTTCCGATTCCGACGGCCGTCACAACTTCCACTTCGTCCATGAAATTTTCCATAATCGTGAATCCCATTCCGGAGCGTTCGAGTTCCGGCTTGGATGTGTAGAGAGGCTGTTTCGCTTGTTCCAAATCATCAATGCCTGAACCCTTGTCCTCAATCGTAATTCGGACCACGTCATCATCAATTTTCGTAGTAATGGTTATTACACCATCCGGTTTATTGTTATAACCATGAATAATCGAATTCGTCACAGCCTCGGATACAACCGTTTTGATATCGGTTAATTCATTCAAAGTTGGATCTAATTGCGATACGAAAGCAGCAACAGCTACACGCGCAAAGGCTTCATTCTCCGAACGACTGGCAAACTGAAGTGTCATAAAGTTCGGCTCGCTCATAGTGCAACCTCCAGACTGGACATTGCATTACGCTCGTTATCCTGTATCGATACGATTTTGAACATGCCGGAAAGCTCAAACAAGCGGTAGACTGCAGGTGAAACGTCACAAACGACCATCTTGCCGCCTTTGCTCGTAATTTGCTTATAGCGACCGAGAATGACGCCTAGGCCTGAGCTGTCCATGAAAGAAAGATCCTTCAAACTCAGGATCACGTGATGCGTATGCTCTTTGGCAATCGCTTCCTCCATCCTTGCCTTCACAACATCGGCAGTATGGTGATCCAGCTCGCCTTTCAATCTAACAATCAGCGCTCTTCGGCCTTGCTCGAATTCAATTTGCAGGCTCAACCTGTTCACTCCCCTCAGCTGAGAGACTTTGAGCTAACACTCAAAGATCTCTATAGTAAGTCATGAGACTTATGTTTCTACAACTGAGTTGGGAACTCCTGCCCCCCGACAAAACTAGAAGAAAACCGCTAAAACTAGAAGAAAAGTGTGATTATTCGCGGAATCTCACCCTTAATCCGTATGGAACATGTGTGACGTAGTCCGTTTGAAAAGCATCCACCATGACGCTTTATCTACGGCAACTGGGGACTCCAGCGGATACTCGCTTAGCACAGCATCGCCGCTGTAAACAACAATTTTGCCGATTGGCTGGCCCAATGAAATTGGCGCTCGCAAGTTTGTATCCAGCTGCAGCTCATGTCGAATGTTATCCGTAGCCGTTCCCTTTTTCATCAAAATACTGTAATTTTGCTTCGCAACTAACGGAACTGTCGAAACCTGCCCCTTATTTACTGTGAAATTTCCGAGGCTATCGCCTGATTTGAATAAAGGATAGTTCATATATTGGGCAAAAGCGTAGTCAAACAGCTTCGTAACCTCAGCGTTCCGCGTTTTGGTGTTCGGTTCTCCAAGCACCACGGCCACGACACGCAAATTATCCCGTTTGGCCGTTGCCGATAAACAGAACTTCGCTTCGCTTGTGTATCCCGTTTTGAGGCCATCTGCACCGCTGTAGAAACGCACAAGCTTATTCGTATTCACCAACCAGAACGGTTTTGGCGAATCTTTTCGCAGATAGTCCTGATAAACGCCTGTAAATTTCGTAATCTCTTCATGTTTAAGCAGTTCTCTGGACATGACAGCAATATCGTTTGCTGTTGTATAGTGATTAGCGACTGGCAGTCCGTTACAGTTTGAAAAATGTGTGTTTTTCATACCTAACTGCTGCGCGCGCTCGTTCATCATTTGCACAAAATTTTCCTCGGATCCTGCAATTTTCTCCGCCATAGCCACGGAAGCGTCATTGCCGGAAGCCATTGCAATACCTTTCAGCATTTCTTGGACCGTCATTTCTTCGCCTGGCTCCAGAAAAATTTGCGAGCCGCCCATGGAGGCCGCGTACTCGCTGACACGAACTTTCTCATCCATTTTAATATTGCCTTTGTCAATGGCTTCCATGATTAACAGCATCGTCATAATCTTCGTAATACTAGCTGGCGGGAGCTTGGTATCCTTGTTTTTTTCAGCGATGACCGTCCCCGTATCCGCATCCATCAAAACCGCAGACTGCGCATTCGGCGTTAAATCCACCATCGGCGCTTTCTTCTCTTCCGCATAAGCTGCCGGTAAGATCAGCATCGCACATAACTGTAAACAGATTAAACTGAATAGCCCTTTTTTTCTAATAGCCATTGTACCCCTCCTGTGAGATATGAAGTGAAATCCAGATGCTTGCAGCTTGAATGACTGCTAATCAGTGTTGACGATTTTCCTTCAAAATATTCCAAAGCAAGGAAATAAAGCATAAACAAAAAATGCAAACTCAGGTGTGCCAACTTAACGCTGAAAAACAAGCTGAAAATAGCTAGTTCTGCCTGAGCTAAGGCTATATAAGAGCGTTAATTTTACAGCGCACACGCTGATGCAGGTCCTCATCCCTCGCCAAGCGGTATATCCGCTGCGGGGCCGGTTTTTCACCCACGAGACGTCCTTTTCGGACGTCTCACTGCAGTTCCAGGCCATCTCGGCTACCGAGAAGGCCTTTTTCGCCTTCTCGCGCGGCATATCCGCAGCGCGGCCGGCTTTCGGCCCACGAGACGTCCTTTTCGGACGTCTCACTGCAGTTCCAGACCATCTCGGCTACCGAGAGGGCCTTTTTTGCCTTCTCGCGCTGCATCCCCCGCTGCGCGGCCAGCTTTTCACCCACGAGACGTCCTTTTCGGACGTCTCGCTGCAGTTCCAGACCATCTCGGCTACCGAGAGGGCCTTTTTCGACTTCTCGCGCAGCACATCCCGCCGCGGGGCCGGCTTTTCACCCACGAGACGTCCTTTTCGGACGTCTCGCTACAGTTCCTGGCCATCGCGGCTACCGAGAGGGCCTTTTCCGCCTTCTCGCACGGCATATCCCGCTGCGCCCATTCTTATATGCAAAAAAGCTATCCCAAAGGTCAGAATGACCTGAGAGATAGCTCCATTTAGCAGATATTTAAACAATCACATCATAAATCAATTGTACGGGAGCAGGCTTGCCAGACTCAATGCGATAAGCCCCTTGGATCATGGTGGTAACTTCCGCTACATTCTCCCGATTCGCATGAATGGTGCAGATGGATTCACCGGCTTTGACAGCGTCGCCGATTTTCTTATTCAGCGTGAGTCCTACTGCATAGTCGATCTGATCTTCTTTCTTGGCGCGTCCCGCTCCGAGAAGCATGGCGGCAATCCCGATTTGTTCCGCGTCAATCTGATTGACATAGCCTTCCTGCTCCGCCGGCACCTCGAAATGATACGCAGCGGTCGGCAGCAGTTCCGGCTGATCCACCACATTCGGATCGCCTCCCTGACTCGCCACAAAACGTTTGAACGTGTCCAGCGCCTTCCCTGTCATCACAATGTTGCGAACAGCTTCCTGCGCCTTGTCAAAGCTCTCAAAAACTTTACCGAGGAGCGACATATAGGCCGCTACAGAAATCGCGACTTCCGTCAGCTCCTTGTCGCCGGTGCCGCGCAGCACCTCGATGGATTCGCGGATTTCATTCGCGTTGCCGATTTCGCGCCCGAGCGGCTGCTCCATATCCGTGATCATCGCAATCGTGTTGCGGTTCAATTTGACGCCGATATCGACCATGGTGCGGGCAAGCACTCTTGCGTCTTCCACGGTTTTCATGAAAGCGCCTGAACCGATCTTCACATCAAGGACGATCGCATCGGCGCCGGAAGCAATCTTTTTGCTCATAATGGAGCTGGCAATCAGCGGAATAGAATCAACCGTTGCGGTTACATCCCGGAGGGCGTACATCTTCTTATCCGCCGGAGCCAAGTTGCCGCTCTGACCGACGATAGCGATTTTATTCGTGTTCACAGCGGTAATAAAATCTTCTTTCGACAACTCGATCTGAAAGCCCGGAATGGATTCCAGCTTATCTACGGTTCCGCCCGTATGGCCAAGGCCCCTGCCTGACATCTTGGCAACAGGAACACCGAGAGAGGCCACGATTGGTCCAACAATCAGGCTAATTTTGTCGCCTACCCCGCCCGTGGAGTGCTTATCTACTTTGATGCCGGAAATCTCCGATAAATCGATCATTTCTCCTGAGCCTGCCATAGCCATCGTAAGCGCGGAAATCTCTTCGCTGGTCATGCCATTGAAGAAAATGGCCATTAACAGCGATGACATTTGATAATCCGGAATATCTCCTTTTGTGTAGCCATTTACGATAAAGTTGATCTCTTGCTCAGTTAACACTTCACCCGACCGTTTCTTATGTATTAGATCTACCATTCTCATTACAAATTCCTCCCAAGCATTATCATCATGATAGAAATCGAAAAAAGGGAGCTGCCAGAGCCCCCTTAGAACTATTATTCCGTTTATTGAACTACTAATTTTGCTTTCATCTTAGCATGGCCTTCGCCGCATGGAAGTATGCAATCAATCTCATATTCTCCGGGCTTGTCAAACGTAATTTCTTTGGATGGGTTTTCTTTATCCAACTTGATATCCAGTCCTTTGATTTCGATAGCGTGTACGCCTTCTTTCAAAGACAAGGAAACTTTCGTAGGCTCACCCTTTTTGATCGTGTAGTCAGTTGAATCAAATTGCCAGTTGGAAGCGGCAATCTTAAGCTGTTGCATCTTGCTGCCGGCTGCCTCTGCTGCTTTCGCGTCTTGGCGTTCAGAGATATCTTGAAAAAGGACTCCCAGCCCCAATGCGCCCGCAAGTATAAATAACACAAAGAAAATCCACTTTTGCATGCATATCCCCCTCATAATGTGTTCACTTCATCTATTCTACCTAACATCGCGAGACAATCCCATACAGGTTTAGTGGCAAATCTTTGAATATTTTGTGACGGAATTGTGAATGCCCCTTCGTAAAAACATCCCCCTTACCGGGGGATATTCTTCTTACTATTTCCCATCGTACCGCAAATTACACACCATTCCGCCTGTACCGAATTTGGAAGCCTCTATCCCAACTGCACTTCGCGCACAAAGGCTTTGACCAAAGCGATAAACTTCGGCTTCGTCCGATTCGCAACCGCTACAACCTGCTCATGCGTGAGCGGCTCCAGCTCCTCGCCGACCGCCATATCTGTAATGCAGGAGATTCCCAGCACCTTAAGTCCTGTATGACGCGCTGCAATAACTTCACCCACTGTAGACATGCCAATAGCATCTCCGCCAATTCGAGCGAGCATCGTCAGTTCAGCCGGCGTACAATACGTTGGTCCTGTAATGCCCGCATAAACGCCTTCCTGCAGCTTCAGCGGCACGCCATCCTCGCCTACAACCGTTTCTGCCAGCTTATGAGCCAACGCCCGGTATTCGCGGTTATACGCTTCGGACATATCCGGGAAACGAACGCCCAGCTCGCTGTGGTTAGGTCCGATTAGCGGGTTATCGCCCGTCATGTTGAGATGGTCGCTAATGACCATAAGATCGCCGGCTTTAAAACCGCGATTCATACCGCCTGCCGCGTTCGTCATCACGACGGTTTGAACGCCGATGGCTTTCATGACATAGACAGGGAATACGACTTTTTTCATATCATAGCCTTCGTAGTAATGAAAACGTCCCTGCATCACGATGACTTGCTTGCCTTCTAATGTGCCTGCGACAAAGCGTCCTTCGTGCCCTTCCACTGTAGAAACAGGGAAATGCGGCACATCGCTGTAATCAATCGCAATCGGATTTTCCACTTGATTGGCCATATCGCCAAGACCCGAGCCCAATACAAGGCCGATAGCCGGCGCGACATTGCCTAGTTTTTGCTTAATAAACGCTGCAGCTTCATTAATTTTCTCTATGTAAGTCATTTCCATGGTGATCTCCTCTTCTAATTAAATAGCCTCAATAATGCCCAGGACTAGTTTCAAAAACTTTGGTTTTACTTGCTCTGTCGTCTCCATCACTTCGGCATGGGAGAGCGGCTGATCCAAAATACCGGATGCCATATTGGAAATGCAGGAGAAGCCCAGCACTTCAATTCCCGCATGACGGGCAACGATGACCTCAGGAACTGTGGACATACCGACGGAGTCTCCGCCTAATGTACGGAACATGCGAATCTCAGCAGGGGTTTCATAGTTAGGTCCAAGCAGACCGACATAAACGCCTTCTTGCAGTTTAAAATCTTGGGAAGCCGCCACCTCATGCGCCAATTTGCGCAGACGTTTGCTGTAAGCTTCCGACATATCCGGGAAACGCACGCCCAGCGCAGCGTCATTCGGTCCGGTCAGCGGATTGCGGTAAGTCAAATTCAAATGATCGCTGATCACCATCAAATCGCCGACTTGATAGGACTCGTTAATTCCGCCCGCAGCGTTCGTAACGATTAACGTTTCTACGCCTAATTCTTTCATCACGCGAACCGGGAAAGAAACAGTTTCAGCGCCATAGCCTTCATAAGCATGGAAGCGGCCTTTCATGACTAATACCTGTTTGCCTTTAATTGTACCGACAACCAGCTCTCCGGCATGGCCTTCTACCGTGGATACCGGAAAATGCGGAATGCGCGAATAATCAACGACGATCGGCTGCTCAATAAGATCAGCAAGAACACCAAGGCCTGAACCTAGAATGAGTCCGATTTGCGGTTTGATATTCGTTTCCTTCGAAATAAAGGCGGCCGCCTCTTGAATCTTTTGAATCATGGATGTTTCTGACATTTGAAAATTCCTCCTAAGCTAATTGCTAATTTGCTTCCGTCCTGTTTATTTTAAAAGATGCAAGAAACTTTCCCCTTGCTCGGTAGGCTTCACACCGAAATTATCGGCAATCGTAGCCCCAAGATCGGCGAACGTACCGCGAATACCCAAAGAAACAGGCTTCTCAAAGCTCGGGCTGTACAATAAAATGGGCACGTACTCGCGCGTATGATCCGTTCCCGGATGTACGGGGTCATTGCCATGGTCAGCCGTCAGAATCAGCAGATCTTTCGGACCGAGCGTCGATTTAAGTTGAGGCACGAAGCTGTCGAACTCTTCTAGCGCACGGCCGTAGCCCTCAGGGTCCCGGCGATGGCCATATAAGGAATCAAAATCCACCAGGTTCGTAAAAGCCAGCCCTTTGAACGGCTCGCCGAGCACCTCGATGGTTTTGTGAATGCCGTCTAAATTGCTTTTTGTCGAAGAAGCTTTCGTGACGCCTTCGCCATCAAAGATATCGTTGATTTTGCCGATAGCGATCACATCGAATCCGGCATCTTTCAAATGATTCATCACGGTCGGAGCCGGCGGCTTCACAGCATAATCATGCCGGTTCGGCGTGCGTTTGAAAGCACCCGGCTCGCCAAGGTACGGCCTTGCAATGACGCGGCCAACGGCAAACTCGCCTTGGGTCAAACGTCTCGCGATTTCACAAGCGCGATACAGCTCTTCCAGCGGAATCACATCTTCATGCGCCGCTAATTGGAACACGCTGTCAGCAGATGTGTAAACAATCCAAGCTCCTGTTTTCATCTGCTCTTCGCCGAGCTCATCTAAGATTTCTGTCCCGGAGGCCGGTTTATTGCCAATGACCTTGCGCCCCGTCTCCTGCTCGAATTGCGAAATCAGTGCTTCCGGAAACCCATCCGGATATACGTTAAATGGCGTAGAAATACGAAGCCCCATCAATTCCCAGTGCCCTGTCATCGTATCTTTTCCAACCGATACTTCGGCCATTTTGCCATAATAAGCTTCCGGCGCCTCAGCTGCTGGAATTCCTTTTATCTCTGCTATGCTTCCCAGACCCATACGCTGCAAGTTAGGCAGCGAGAATCCGCTAACCCGCTCAGCAATATGTCCAAGCGTGTGGCTGCCTGTGTCGCCAAATTCCTTCGCATCCGGTAATTCGCCGATGCCTACGCTATCCAATACGATTAAACCTATTCGTTCAAAGCGCACGATTGTCCCCCCAAAATGTTTCTCAATGTTATCCACCCCTGATTATCGCATTTCTGCTCTATGAATGCAAAACAGCAGCTTCTCCTTTTGGAAAATGCCGCTGTCATCCTTTACATATTCGCTCTCGGATGAGCGCGATCGTAAACATCCTTCATTTTGAGCTTGGTGACTTGCACATACATCTGGGTGGATGATATATCGGAATGCCCCAACATTTCCTGTACGGATCTCAAATCCGCACCATTTTCAATCAAATGGGCGGCAAAAGAGTGCCGTAAGGCATGAGGAGTAATCTCGCTTGCAATATTCAGCTCAGCAGCATATCTTTTTAAAATTTTCCAAAAGCCCTGTCTCGTCATCCTCGTTCCCAAATGTCCGATAAATAAGGCCTCTTCATCCGCCGACTTTTTCAGCAATTTCTTGCGATCTTTGTATATATAGGCGGTTAAACACCGGATGGCAATGGAACTAAGCGGTATGTTGCGCTCTTTATTCCCTTTTCCCATGCAGCGAATGAAGCCGAGCTGCAAATAAACGTCCTCTACGTTCAGAGAGATTAGTTCGGTGACGCGGATTCCCGTGCCATACAGCAGCTCCAGCATCGCTTTATCCCGCGAGCCGCTTACAAGCTCGGACTCAGGGGCATCCAGCAGTTTGCCAACCTCTTCAACGGAAAGCACTTTAGGCAGCTTTCTTTCCAGCTTGGGCGCTTCAACGTAAAGAGACGGATCTGAATCCACCAGCCGCTCTTTCACCAGATACTGGTAAAAGGCCCGTATTGAAACCAGATTCCGGGACAAGGTTGCCGAGGCACGGCCAAGCGATTTCAACTGGGACAGGTATCCCGCGATGTTGGTTTTGCTTGTTTCCTTCCATGTTGTAACGCCTTGGCGCTGCAAATATTCCGTAAATTGCTGCAGGTCTCTTGTATAAGATTCCAGCGTGTTCTTGGATAGTCCGCGTTCTACCGATAAAAACCGGATGAAGGATTGCAGATCAACCGTCATCATGCTATTTGGCCCCTTCGTTATCATGCCATCTTTCTACCTTTTAGCATTCAACGGTCCAATCTCGAACTCCTCTTTTATTCGCCATACCAATAAAATAAACGCAGCCTGTCGCTCATTTTGCCTGACTCCGGAAGCACGGAACGCTCATTCTGTCCAAACACTTTCACGGAATTGCCTGTTGGCGTACGGTACCGGTTCACAGGCTCGATCCAGCCGGAAAGCACTAGCATCACTTGATATAAGACAACGGTCAACGTCATGAAAAGCAGCATAAAGCGTAAACGAACAATTAATTTGCGATAGGAAAATATCATTGGCCAGCCCCATTTCTGTCCTTTCTTTAGGACAGGATATGAGGCTCAGGCCCCTATTATGACAAATCGGACAACTTCACATATGGCTGTCCAAGCGCTTCTGCTACCGCAGGATGCGTAACGCTGCCTTGGTACGTATTTACCCCCAATTGCAAAGCGTAATTGGCTGCGATCGCTTCTGTTAATCCTTTATTGGCAAGCTCCAGCGCATAGGGCAGCGTTACATTGGTTAAAGCCAGCGTCGAGGTTCGGGGAACCGCGCCCGGCATATTCGCTACGGCATAATGCACGACGCCGTGCTTCTCATACGTAGGGCTGCTGTGTGTGGTTACACGGTCGATCGTTTCGATCGAGCCTCCTTGATCCACCGCGACATCAACGATGACAGCGCCTGGCTTCATGGTTTTGACCATCGCTTCCGTCACTAGTCTAGGAGCTCGCGCTCCCGGGATCAGAACGGCCCCGATCAAGAGATCCGCTTTCGCCGCGGCGCTTGCTATATTAAAAGGGTTCGACATTAAGGTATTCAATCGGCCGCCGAAAATATCGTCCAAAGCACGCATCCGATCCGCGCTCCGTTCGATAATAACGACATTGGCGCCGAGGCCAAGCGCCATTTTGGCCGCATTGGTGCCTACAATGCCGCCGCCGAGAATCACCACATTGGCAGGCGGAACGCCGGGGACGCCGCCCAATAAAATACCGCGCCCGCCATAAAACTTCTCCAGAAAGTGCGCGCCGATCTGGACCGACATGCGACCCGCAACCTCGCTCATTGGCGTGAGCAGCGGAAGCGATCCACTCGGCAGCTGAATCGTTTCGTAGGCAATCCCCGTTACCTTCTTGCTAAGCAAATGCTCCGTTAAGTCGCCAGCCGCAGCCAAATGCAAATACGTGAACAGCAGCTGCCCTTCACGGAAATAGCCATACTCGGCCGGAAGCGGTTCCTTCACCTTCATGATCATTTCGCTGCGGGCCCACACCTCAGCTGCTTCCGGAATGAGAACGACGCCTTCCTTGGCGTAGTCCTCATCGCTGAATCCGCTGCCGGTGCCAGCGCCGGTTTCCACCAGCACTTGATGCCCGGCCGCCAGAAGCATACTGGCTCCGCCGGGCGTCAGGGCGACGCGGTTTTCGTTATTTTTGATTTCCTTCGGGACGCCGATCACGATCGATTGCTGAGTCATTCGCGTCTACCTTCTTTCTCCTGAACGTTAGTCATAATGTACCCATGCTTCCAGTCCAATTATGTGAAAGGAGATTCTTCTTTCTACTTATCCAGTATATGAAAACAAAGCAAAAATGCCTGTACGCACAATCTGTGGCACAGGCATTTTCTTTGTATAAACAGCTCTATTCAGACGCTGTTATTTTGGATTTGTCCAATGAGTCCGGTTTCCCTCGTTCGTTGCAGCGATAGCATATACCCTGAAAATCAAGTCGATGATCTAACACTTGAAAATGAAAATTCTGATCCAGCCTTTCTTCCAAAGGTCCGAGCCAGTCTTCCATAATTTCATCTACGCTCCCGCATTGAACGCAGATTAAGTGATGGTGGTGGTGACGCGTGCTGTCATCCCGCAAATCGTAACGGGCTACACCGTCGCCAAAATTCATTTTCTCCAAGACATGCAGCTCGCTAAGAAGCTCTAATGTTCGGTAGACGGTTGCCAGACCGATCTCCGGAGCTTTGTCTTTGACAAGCATAAACACATCTTCGGCGCTTAAATGATCTTGTTCATTTTCTAAGAGTACGCGTACAGTCGCTTCCCGTTGAGGGGTAAGCTTGTACCCTTGGGATTGCAACTGCTGCTTAATTTTCTCAATCCTTGCTTCCATGTGCCTCCCCCTCAGAAAGGTGGGCATCCAAGCCCAATTTTAGCCACTCTTTTCATTATAGGGGGAGCTTGCTGACAAAGTCAAACAGAAACATGTTGATTCGTGTCAACCATAGAGCGGAACGAGCATCGGCGTGACCCATTTCATCATTAATTGCGACATATATCCCTCCCAAAGCGCTGCGCCTAGCAGGAAGACAGCCATTACAAGGGTCAATGTTGTAAACCGCATAAAAGGCTGGTACATGTTGCCATTCCGGCTCATAAAGCGATTTTTGATCATATAGATAGAAAATGACATCGCAGCAACACTACAAAAGAGAATCGCCGGAATGACAATCAAATTTTGCGGCGCCACAGAAACGAGTGCGAACAGCATGCCCTTCCAGGACATTTGCTGGACGAGATATCCAACGGTAAAGCCGATCAGCACTCCCTTGAGAAAATCAAGGACCAGAATGAGCGGCAGTCCAATTACGGACAGTCCAAACAGCCAGATCAGCAAAATCCATTTCATATGCATGCCAAAAGCTTGAACGAACGACTGCCTGCTGTCAAACTCGGCACCATCGTTGACTTCCTGAAAGAAGCTGCCCAAATGCCTCGTCATTTCTTGCTTTTGTTCCAAGGAAAGCGCCCCTACCATTACAGCGCCGAACACAACACCAATGAGAAAGAGCACGGAGACGAATATAAATAGCGGCAAATTGTCCTTCATATATTGTTTCATCGTTAGGTTCCTATTCACTCCCGCAGCTCCTTCCTTGTAAATAACCTCTACAAAGACAAGCTTATGAGAGAGCGCCGGAAACTATGAACGATTTTTCACTTTACCGTATCTTCCTCCGCCTCCAACCTCTAAAGAAAGCGTACCTTCACGCGCACTGACAAGGCAGGCAGCAATTTCTTCTCCCACCTCGCGCGCAAGTTCTTCCTGCGACGTGCGATGCAGCACATTCATTTCCGTACCAAAGCGCCCCAGCAATTGATTCAGCTTCTTAGGGCCAAGCCCCGGGATAAACTCCAGCGGCACTTGAAAATGATAGGGCGGACGATAGGAAGGCAAATACGGCGCCTCACGATCCGCCAAATCCAAGATCCGGTCCATGACGCCTCTGACGATTTTATTGCTGCCGCAATCTGCGCAGCGCTCCACCGTGCCCTTCGCGTCATCGAGTACCGCTTCGCATAAGGAGCAATACGTTCGGTGGTATTTGCCTAGCCGGGGATTTAGCCCGTAGTTCGCCGCTATGCCCCGCCCTTCTTGGCGATGCAGCGCTTTTACGAGCTCTTCGTAAGTAGGAGCAGCTAAACGCATCTCGTTATACTCACGCCCTATTTTACCCAGGGAATGGGCATCTGAATTGGTCACGAACGTAAATGGATCCAACTCTGAAATCAAACCGGCCATCTCAGAATCGGAGCTCAGCCCGAGCTCTACGGCAGAGATGCCTTCCAAGTCAAGCAGATGTTCCATCTTGCTTGACGCGCTGCCGTACACGCTTTTGTGAGGCGTGAAAATATGAGCTGGAATGAGGATGCCCCCTCTTCCCAGCACCTCTTCCTGAAGCACTCGCGCAGGCACATAGATACGCTGGGAGCTAAGCTCCACATTTTTCATGTGGCCCTTCATCCATTTCGTAAACCCCTGCATCGTGTCCAGATTCGGCATATAGGCCAGCAAATGCGCAGGTCCCATACCCGGCTCCCTGACTTCAATCTCGCTGCCCAGCAGGATGGTTGTATCCCGGTAGCCAATGCCTCCGCCAGCCTGCTCCACCATCTCCCCCCGGTCCAGATACGTCATGATATCGTCTTGCACGGAAGGGGAGTGGCAGTCGATAATGCCGATGATCTCCATCCCTTTTCGAACAGCCGCTTCATGGGCAATATTGAAAAAAGTGAGATTATTCGCGGCGCTAATCTTCACGGCTTGGCCGCTCTCCGTTCGTCCTATGTGAATATGAAGATCTGCGTAGTAAGACTTCATCTCAAATCTCGCCCGTTAACCGGTATAGCTGCCATGCATAGACTGCCATAATGGTTTTCGCATCGCTAATACGCCCGTCACGCATGTATTGCTTCGCTTGCTCCAGCGTGATGGCTTCACATTCCAAAAACTCATCCTCATCCGGATGGGCATTCCCTTTAATCAAATTTTCGGCGATGTACAAATGGATAATTTCGTCCGCAAACCCAGGAGACGTAGAGAAGGAGCTGACCAACCTCACATGCTCGGAACGGTATCCCGTCTCTTCCTCCAACTCGCGCAAGGCGGCTTTCAGAGGTTCTTCGCCCTTATCCAGCTTGCCTGCAGGAATCTCGACTTGGCTTTTCTCCAGCGGCTTACGGTACTGTTCCACGACGATCATTTTATCCCCGATTAAAGGGATGACCGCCACCGCTCCCGGGTGCTTCACAATTTCTCTTGTTGCCGTCTCCCCGTTTGGCAGCGTAACGGTATCTACCTGTAGGGAAATAACTCTCCCTTTAAAAATGGACTCCGACTTGACAGTGACCTCTTCAAATTTCTTGTGAACGGACATATAAGCACCTCAACGATTCAAAATGGAATAACTTGTCCAGCTTTTGCATATCGATCATTATATCAAATTTTAACCGGAAAAGAGGAAGATCGATATGAAGAGCTATGTGACAGATCGTCAAATTCGCCTTGTAGGCAAAGCATGGGAAATCAAACGCCAGCTCAAGCTCATGCTGCAGCAAGGCGGTCAGCACATCACATTGATGGATTATGCAGCCGGATTGCACAATCCACAGCAGCGCAAACTCCCTGGAAGTAAGCAGGATCCTGCCATAATCCCCTTCCCATCGAGGTGATCGGCTGCGGATAGGAAGCAAAGGCTTCCGCTATCTCCTCCGGCAAGACAGCAGGCATCAGCATCATCTGATGGCGCTCCAGCGTATTCGCCTGCTCTTCAATTACGGCGTATTCGTCTCCCACCAACTGCGGCAAAGGCAAAATAGCCGGGCATCTCGCTGCGAGACCAAGCGCAGTTAACGTATGATGGCTGATCCCCCGGTGACGGGACCGAGGATCGGCAAAAGAAATGCGCGGGATCACAACCGGAATCCCTCCCAGTGCGTGTACGGCATTGACCAGCTCGCCGATTTCAATGCCGGAATAACCATACCGCGTCCCTGTCCCTACAATCCCCGGACCCATCGTTACCATGCAAAGCTCCGCTTCGGCCGCATGCTTAGCGGCGATTAAAGCGCTAAACTTGTTCACAGCCTCCAGTTTGCCACCATACGCCTGACCATAAGTAATAGTGCTCTGAAGCCACCTTATCTCCTCCAACTGAGCGATATGCTGACTCCAAGCAAGCGGGAGCGCTCCTCCATCCGTCATAATATAAGCCAAATTCATTGACGGCATTGACGGCTGTTTCCGCCGCTGCTCGCGATACCGCAGCCAGCTCACCGCCGCAGGCAGCATACTATGCAATTCCCCAAGCAAAACAGGCATGCCCTCCAAAGTCTTCTCTTCTTGAAAAACAGAATGAAAAAGGCTGCTCTCTTCTTCCACAGCCATCACACTCCGCTGCAACGGGGTATATTTGAGTTTCATCACGTGACCGCTTGATGGTCGGCTTGCGAATGCATGCTCGCTATCATACAAATGCGAAGGCAGCACGATGTGATAGCCTCCTGAGCCTAATCCCAGCTCCTCGGCAGTTACATTTACAACAACACAGTCTCCGGGATGAAGCAAGGGGGAGGTATCGGTATAATGGACGGCACGCTTCTCCTCGCCACTGCCGCTCATTTCAACGCATACAACCTGCAGACCCTCCCTGACGGAAATAATGCTCCTCACCGTTCCAGCTTCCCGCTTCATCATCCCCGCTCCTCCTTTTGAACTCGCCTACTTGCAGGATATGTGGAAGAACGCCGAATTAAACTCCCTTTTGCCAATAAAAAAACCGACTAGCATGCCACCATTCGGGCATGAACTAATCGGTTGTCATACATATTATACGTTTGCAGCTTCCTTCACAAGCGCAACGACCAATTCAGCCGTTTTGACCAAATCACTGATCGCAATATGTTCTTTCGTCGTATGAATCTCATGATAGCCAACAGCCAAATTCACTGTCGGAATCCCCATCCCGTTGAAAATATTCGCATCGCTGCCGCCGCCGGAGTGGAATGTGCGAGCTGTCAGCCCTAATGTGGACAAAGCTCTGGACGTCAGCTGCACGATAGGTGCGGAATCGTCATGCATGTAGGAAGCATATACGATGTCTGCGTTAAACTCGCAAGTCGTTCCGGCGTCTGCCGCCGCCGACTCGCACGCTTCTTTCATCGCAGCGATTTGCGCTTCCAGCTTGTGCTGCACGATACTCCGAGCTTCCGCTTCCATTCTCACTTTGTCGCAAACGACATTAAGCGGACCTACACCGGAGAAACTGCCGATATTCGCTGTAGTTTCACTGTCGATTCGACCGAGCGACATGCGCGAAACAGCTTTGCTTGCGACTTGGATGGCACTGATGCCATCTTCCGGATTTACGCCGGCGTGAGCCGATTTGCCATGGAAAATAATTTCAATTTCCGCACGGCCAGGGGCAGCGGTAGCAATATCGCCGATGGCGCCGTTGGAATCCAGCGCAAAGCCGAACTCAGCTTCCATAACGCTGCGATCCATGGCACGAGCGCCTTTCAGACCGCTTTCCTCGCCAGCCGTAATAACGAACTGTATGCGGCCATGAGGAATATTTTGTTCTTTGAGCACTTGGATGCCCTCGATCATAGCTGCGATTCCGGCTTTGTCGTCGCTGCCCAGAATCGTTGTTCCGTCGCTGCGGATGTAGCCGTCATCACCGATTTGCGGCTTAATTCCTTTACCGGGAGCTACCGTATCCATATGCGACGTAAAGAAAATCGTCGGAATCGCGGCATTGCTGTCCGTCGCTTCCAGCGTACAAATCAAATTCCCTGATCCGTGACCGCTTTTGGCCATCGAATCATCTTCGACAACCGTTAAGCCTAAACGGGTGAATTTCTCTTTCAGAACGACACAAATTTCTTGCTCGAAACGAGTCTCGCTGTCTACTTGGACAAGCGAAATGAATTCTTCCACCAAACGAGTTTGCTGAATCATGCACTTTCCTCCGATGCTCTGTATGGGTTACAATAAAGTCGTACAAGCTTTTTTACGATAAAGGAGTGACTTTTCGTGTTACAGAATAGACGTTGGTTTAAAGTCGTGATTTACGTAATGCTGATCACAATGCTTCTCTCAAGCCTATTGTTTACTGCCGGATTATTTTTTGATTCCTAGTTTAATAAATTTTCGTATCCGCATTATAGCTTTCTAGATTTTCTTTGACTCTCTGCAGGAACCTTCCGCAGATGACACCGTCCAGAATCCGGTGATCCAGCGACAAACACAGGTTAACCATGGAGCGGACAGCGATCATATCTTGAATAACGACAGGCTTCTTCACAATCGATTCGAAGGTCACAATCGCTGCTTGCGGGTAGTTGATGATCGGATAAGACAGAATCGAACCGAAGGAGCCTGTATTATTAACGGTGAACGTTCCGCCCACCATATCATTCAACGACAATTTGCCGGCACGTGTCTTCTTCGTCAATTCATCAATTTCCCTGGCCAGTCCGGCGATATTCTTTTGATCCGCTTTTTTGATCACCGGCGTCATAACCGAATCTTCCGTTCCTACGGATAGGGAGATGTTAATATCGCGTTTCACGATGATTTTATCTACCGCCCACACCGAGTTGATGATCGGATAATCCTTAATCGCATTGACCACCGCTTTCAGCATGAAAGCCAAGTACGTTAAATTAATGCCCTCGCGGCGCATGAAGTCGTCCTTCACTTTATTCCGCAGAACCACTAGATTCGTTACGTCCACTTCAATCATCGTCCAAGCGTGCGGAATTTCCGTCACACTTTGCTTCATACGGGAAGCGATGGCATTACGGATTGGCGTTACGTCGATGAAATGTTCATGCCGCGAATCCAATGAATGGCCTTCCGCTTCAATCAGCGGCGTTTGCGGATTCGCAGACAAATGGATGCCGGAGCTGCGAACCGGCAGATTGATCGGCTGCGCTTCCGCTTGCGGAGCAGGCACACTGCTTATGGTTGCCTCCCGGGCTGCAGGTTGATTCGTATGTACAGCTGCTGGAGCTACGCTTGATCCGCCTCCTGCAAGGTACTGCTCGACATCCTTACGGGTGATTCTACCGCCGAGACCCGTACCTGCAACGCGTGACAGGTCGACATTGTTGTCCTGCGCAAGCCGCTGAACAGCTGGCGAGTAACGACCGCGCATGCTTTGGTCGGCGCCTTCCGGTGCAAACGCACCCGCGCTGCTGGCCGTTTCTGCTGCTGAAGTAGGCGAACCAGCAGCCGCACCCGCAGACTCTTCGATCAAGCAAATCGCCTCGCCGACAGCCGCCGTTTCTCCTTCGCCGACAATGATTTTCACCAGTCGGCCTTCAATCGGAGAAGGCATCTCCGTATTCACTTTCTCTGTAAAAAGCTCACAAATTACGTCATATTGCTCGATATAATCGCCAGGCTTCTTAAGCCATTTGCCGATTGTAGCCGAAACGAGGCTCTCCGCCAGATGGGGAACTGTAACCTCAGTAAGTCGACCGTTCGTTTGGTTCATGGGTGTACCTCCTAAGTTCAGGAAATGATCAATGGCTTGAAATCAGACCAAAGGAATTTATGAAATGGATTAAAACATGGCAAGCTGTCGCATAGCTTCCTTCAGCTTATCGCTATTGAGCAGGAAGAACTTCTCCATAGGAGGATTGCTTCCCACGGCCGGAACGTCCGGCCCGCAAAGTCTGGCAATCGGCGCATCGAGTTCAAAAAGCAGCTCTTCCGCGATGATGGCAGACACTTCAGCGCCAACCCCGCCTGTTTTGTTATCTTCATGCGCGATGAGCACTTTGCCCGTTTTTCTTGCTGCTTCCAGTATCGCTTCTTTGTCCAGAGGCTGAAGGGAACGCAGGTCGAGCACGTGGCAAGAGATACCTTCCTTCGCAAGTTCCTCCGCTGCTTGCAGCGCAAAGTTCACGACCATCCCATAGGCGATGACGGTAATATCTGTGCCCTGGCGCTTCACGTCAGCTTTGCCGATTGGCACGATGTAATCCTCTTCCGGCACATCGGCAGACAGTGCCAGATAAGCCTTCTTGTGCTCAAAGAAGAGCACAGGATCCGCATCGCGGATCGCTGCTTTGAGCAGCCCCTTTGCATCATACGGATTCGAAGGGGCAACGATCTTCAGGCCCGGCGTACCGAAGAACACCGATTCCGGACACTGGGAATGGTACAAGGCGCCTGCGCCGGTCGCACCGTAAGGCGCACGAATTACAATCGGGCAAGACCAGTCATTATTGGAGCGATAGCGGATTTTCGCCGCTTCGCTTAATATTTGATTCGTCGCCGGGAAAATGAAATCGGCGAATTGAATTTCGGCAATCGGCTTCATGCCGTACATGGCAGCGCCAATAGCTACGCCGACGATTGCGGATTCCGCAAGCGGCGTATCCAGCACGCGGTCTTCGCCAAAAAGATCGCGCAGCCCTTTGGTGGTGTTCAAGACACCGCCTTTGCCGACATCTTCTCCAAGAACGAAGACATTGTCGTCGTCTTGCATTTCCTCCTGCATCGCAGAGCGGATTGCTTCCAAATAAGTAATGACTGCCATATTTTAGTTGTCATCTCCTTCTGCGTAAACGTGGCGAAGCGTATCTTCCGGCTTCGGATAAGGAGCCTGATCCGCATACTTCGTTGCTTCGTTGATCTCTTGCTTGAGCTGTTCCTGAAGTTCCTGATCCTGCTCCTCGCTCCAAAGGCCGCATGCCATTAAATACTCTTTAAATTTCACAATGCCGTCCTTCTGACGGTTTTCCTCAACTTCTTCTTTGGTCCGGTACAGCATGTCATCATCCGAAGTGGAGTGCGGCATTAGACGGTAGGACATCATTTCGATCAACGTCGGTCCTTCTCCGCGAGCGGCCCGGTCTCTTGCTTCCTTCGTAACGCGGTACATTTCCAAGACATCGCTGCCGTCGACTTGCACGCCTGGGAAGCCATATCCCAGCGCACGATCTGAAATTTTGCCGGCCACTTGTTTGTGCAGCGGAACAGAGATCGCATATTGATTATTTTCGCATACAAAAATGACAGGCAGCTTATGTACACCGGCGAAATTACAGCCTTCGTGGAAGTCCCCTTGGTTGCTGGAGCCTTCACCGAAGGAAACATACGTAACGAAATCTTGTTTTTTCATTTTTGCGGCAAGGGCGATGCCTGCGGCATGCGGAACTTGTGTCGTTACCGGAGAAGACCCTGTCACGACATGATTTTTGCGGTCGCCGAAATGTCCGGCCATCTGTCTGCCGCCGCTGTTGACGTCCTCAGCTTTGCAAAAAATGGCAAGCATTAAATCCTTCACCGTCATACCAACCGCAAGAACAAACGCATAATCACGATAATAAGGCAGGAAATAATCCTTCTGCGCTTCCATAGCGAAAGCCATTCCTACTTGACCTGCATATTGACCCATTCCTGAGACGTGGAACGGGATTTTGCCCGCACGCTGAAGCATAAAAGCCCGCTCATCGTATTTAGCCGCAAGACACATGACTCTATACATTCGAATAACGACTTCGTCGGATAACCCTAATGTTCTATGCTTATAAAGCTGACCAATGGACATGGAGGTTGCCTCCTTAAAGATAGTTTGAGTTTTCTAATATTATTACCTGGTCCTAAGACTTGACTCTATAAGCTTATTATAAACGCAAACGCGTATGATTACAATTTTTTATCCGCTAATCGCAATTCCGTCCACAGCAAGCATCGCTTCCCCTAAAGCTTCAGACAATGTAGGGTGTGGATGAATCGTTTGTCCCACTTCCCAAGGCGTTGCGTTCAGTACCTGAGCCAGAGCGGCCTCGGAAATGGAATTCGTCACGTGCGGCCCGATCATATGAACCCCGAGAATGTCATTCGTCTCACTGTCCGCAATCACTTTGACAAAGCCGTCGGTATCGCCATAAACGAGCGCTTTCCCGATCGCTTTAAAGCTGAACTTGCCGACTTTCACTTGATGTCCGAGCTCAAGCGCTTGCTGTTCCGTATAGCCTACGCTCGCAATTTCAGGTCTCGTATACGTACATTTAGAAACGAGGTGCGCGTGCAGCTCATGAGGCGTTTGGCCTGCGATATGTTCAGAAGCCAATATGCCTTCATGCCCGGCCATATGCGCCAGCATCAATCCGCCAATCACATCGCCAACGGCGTAAATGTGGGATTCGGTTGTTTGCATGAAGCGATTCACGCGAATGACGCCTTTGTCCACTTTAATATCGGTATTCTCGAGTCCGATGCCTTCAATATTCGCTTCCCGGCCAACAGAAACAAGCACTTTTTCCGCTTGCAGCTCTACGATTTCACCCTGCTTGTCCGCTTGCAAGGCAACCGTTCCTTCCGCCACTTTGACGGAATCAGGAAGCACTTTCGCGCCGGTCACCAAGTGAATGCCCCGCTTTTTGAACAAGCGTTCCAGTTCTTTGGAGACATCCGCGTCTTCCAGGCTTACGAGCCGCTTTTCATATTCAACGATGGTCACTTCGACACCGAAATCACGCAGCATGGAAGCCCATTCCACACCGATGACACCGCCTCCGATGATGATGATCGACTTCGGAAGCTCTTGCATGCGCAGCGCATCTTCGCTCGTCATAATGTGCGTGCCGTCAATCGTAAGTCCCGGTAAGCTGCGCGGTCTGGAGCCTGTTGCGATGATTAAGTTGTCCGAAAGCAGCGTATCGATGTCCCCATCCTCCTTCTCAACGGAAACCGCTCCGCTGCGCGGAGAGAAAATGGATGGACCGATAATGCGGCCATTCCCCTTATGTACGGTAATTTTATTTTTCTTCATAAGGAACTGCAGCCCTTGATGCAGTTGATCGACAATGCGCTGCTTGCGTGCCAGCACATTCTCAAAGTTGAGTTCAAGCGAGCCTGACGTGATCCCGTATTCCTCGCTCTTCTTCATCGTGGCGTACACTTCTGCGCTCCGAAGCAAAGCTTTGCTCGGAATACAGCCTTGGTGCAAACATGTGCCCCCCAGCTTGTCCCTTTCCACGACAGCAACCGTTTTTCCAAGCTGGGCAGCACGAACAGCAGCAGTGTAACCGCCGATCCCTCCGCCTAAAACAACGACATCATATCTATGTTCACTCATTATATGTTTCCTCCTTATGAACTCTCAGTACCTTCATATGTATACGCATGTCTCTACTATATTACCCTTTTTTGAATGGGAAATCATAGTCTTATTTGTGAATTAGACAGTCTAACCGATTCAGAGTATGATGATAGAAAAACATGATTCTTAGATGTAAGGAGCAGCTATGAAAGCAACATTTTACCGATTTATCGCCATTCTTCTACTCGTTATTCCCGGTTTGACGGCAACCTACGGATTTCTCTCCATGAAAGACGCTTTTTTCGCACAATTCGATACGGGCGGCCACATCTTGTGGGGAAAATTTTTTCTAGGCTTTATACTTTTTCTAATAGGTGTTGCCTTTATTGGGGGATGGACCTTTTTCCGTGACCGCAAAAGAAACTATGTGGCCCCCCGTTTTAAAGCAAAACGGCGCAAATAAGCCGGACCCTCAATCGCTCAAGTCCGGCCTAGGCGGTCTAGCCAATTTAGAAATCGGTTCCGCTCAATCATGGCGGTAATGGAACTTACTTCAGCCTGTTGATGCAAAAAAACGAGCACAGCGATCATAAAGCATTGCATCTCCCATGGCAGGGTCATGATCACGGCGTAGCCAAGCGTAAACCCAAGCAGGTTCGCTCCGGCATCGCCGAGCATGCCCCTTCCCCGGACGTCCGTCCGGTATATCAAAAAACCGCCTATGCACACTGGCCATATTGGAAACAACCAACCGCCCCCCGTAAAGAGCAAGTCGAGCAGCGCAACCGTCAGCACACCAGTGAAAAAAAACTTGAACGAACGCCCCGGGCGCACATCCAGCAAATTCAAGGCATTCGTCATCAGCATAAGCAAAATCAGTTGTCCCCCCAGCCACCAGCTGGGGGTTTGCTCGCTCTGGACGGACAGCACCAACCAGCCGGCGGCCGTCGCGATGCCTACCGCCTTGACGGCCCCCATGGAGAAAACCTTCGATTCCTTCCAGTACCGATAATGTCCTCTCAGCCCTTTTACCTCTTTGCTCCCGATTAAATCGTCCGTCCAGCCAAGCAAGAAAATAATGGTAGCAGCAAGCGTAAACAACCGATGATTCGTCTCCGGCAAGTTGAGTAGCGAAGGCGAGATTATCCCCACCCATTCATTTATTCGCAGCGCCGATTGCAAAATAAGCTCCTGCAGCCATAGAAGCAGCCACAGTACGCTTCCCACTCCACGGGGAACCTTATAGCCTGCATAGTTGGCTTCTACTTGACCGTGGCCCTCCAGGAATCTATGAACTTGCGGCAGCAGCCACCGCCCTGCCGCTGCAAGCAAGATCAGATCGAGGATCGATCCGACGAATACCATACCGGCTTCCTCTCCCTCCAGCGAGATAGCAGCGTCATGCCAACCGCGGCAAACTGCTTGCCGCGGTGCACGAACCCGTGCCAATCCCGCCCCGTCTCCCGGTGCGTGATCGGCACGTCCAGCTCAACGATGCGCAGGCCGCGCCGCGCCGCATCGATGGTCAGCGCGACTTCCACGCCGAAGCCGCGCCGAAGCTTCCCAAGCTCCCGCAGCCGGTCCGCGCGCACCGCGCGCTGTCCGGACAAGGGAGCTTCGGTCTCGTAGCCGCTGAGCCGGCGGATGCCGCGGCGGGCTAAGCCCTTCACCAAGCCGAAGCCTGCTTTGGTTCGGGATGGCGGCAGCTTCGCGATCGCCATGTCCGCTTCGCTCCGCAGCAGCGGCTCGATGAGCACAAGCGCCTCGCCGGCCGTGGCCTGCAGATCGGCGTCCAGAAAGAGCAGCAGATCGCCTCTGGCCTCGGCGATGCCCGACTGCATAGCCGCCCCTTTCCCGCAGCGGCGGCTATGCTTGATCAGCTTGTCCGCCCACGGCCAAGCGACCTCATACGTGTTGTCCCTGCTGCCGTCGTCCACCACGATAATTTCAAACCTCATAGCCGGACTCCACAGTAAGTCTGCTTGCTCTTGCAAATATCGAAGCGTATCCTCAATATGTCCCCCTTCATTCCAAGCTGGAATAATAATGGATAAGTACGGCTTCATCCTTCACCTCCGAGCTTCCACACCACATGAGCCACCCGCTTCACGATCCAATGCAGCTGAAATAAGCCCAATGCGATAAAAAAAAGCGAGAGAAAAAGCGTTGTACCTGCCTCTTTCGTCCATCCCTGCCGCTTATACAGGAGGCCAATGCTCTTAATATCCACGAGTCGCGCCCCAATTTTCATTCGCACAAGCAGCGTGCTCCCCATGCCTGCTCTTCCTTTTTCCAGAAAATCAATCATGTGCGTGCGCGCGCCAACTGTAACCAGCACTTCGCACCGTTTTTCATACGCCAATAAAAGCGCCGCATCCTCGCTTGTTCCAAAACACGGAAGCACGTGGGCTCTCAGTCCCAACGCATTCGTGCGCAATAACCCCGGAGCTTCTCCATCGGCATACGCATGCACGACTAGTTCCGCGCCACAGGCGAGCGCTTTATCCGTTACGCTGTCCATATCGCCAATAATCAGATGAGGCCGGTAGCCGCATTCCAGCAGGGCATCTGCGCCCCCATCCACACCGATAAGAATCGGTTTGACTTCGGCGATATAAGCTTTGGCGGCAAGCAAATCCTTTTTGTACCCTTTTCCTCTTGAGACAATCAATACATGCTTATCCGTCAAATCCGTTTGAAGGAACACCTGCGGCAGCGGCTCCATGATGGCGTGCATGTCGCGCATAGCGTAAGTCAACGTGTTTTCGATAAATTGCTCCATCAGCTTCGTCGTCCGCTCATTTGCAAGCTGCTGCATGCCGAGCCACTTCTCGCGCGTAAAAGAGCTGCAAGGAATCTCCCGATCCCCCAAGAAGATCCGGTCCTCATAAACGGCAATTTCCGCGTTGGTCGTAAAACTTTCGAATGCGGCTGCATCCGCTTCCCAAATCGGAATCTGCTGCTGAAGGAGCATGAGGGGGCCGTGGGTCGGGTATGCGCCGCTCATCGTTTCTTGACAATTAATAACAGCTTTTACTTTCTGGTCGATAAGCTCTTGAGCGGCTACTTCATCGAGGTCGCGATGCTGGAGAACGACAATGCGGCCAGGGGGTAAATCACGAAGCAGTACTTTCGTAATCGCCCCTACGCTAATCTTCCCTTTGCAGAGCGGCAGCGGCTTAGAGGAAAACAAGGACAGCGAGGACCAGTTCAAGATAGACACCGACTTTCCTTTCGTCTATAGATGGTTGTATTTTGTCCTTCCCCATGAAATTCTATGTATATTTTACCAAGCTAATGGCAAGCCTTGAGATTATATCCTTGTGGAAAGGAGAGACACCATCCATGGAGCTAAACATGAGTGCAGAAGAAGTGCTGGGCCAAATTGTGCAGCTTCACAACACAGGGGAATCGCTTACTAAAAAAAATGTGAAGAAACTGCATCCTGATCTGATGAAAAACGCCCTGTATTATTACCCAAGCTGGGAGCACGCCTTGCAAAAGACCGGAGTAGGTACTATTGTTCACTAAACATACATAGAGCATACAAATGAAAAAGCTCCGAAGGCGTACAGCCTTATCGGAGCTCTTTTTTTATTGCCGCTATTCATCGATAACTTCCCATTCCACCTGAATCATCCGGTCGACCCAAGTGCGGATTTTAATTTCAATGGCGCTCTCTATTTCCTCGTCTGTCATCTCACCAAGCTTATGCTCAGCAATTTCCAGCACATCCCGCTTAACCGTTTCCCCGTCAACTCCTAATTGAATGCTGATACGCAACTCACTCACCCTTTTCTGTCAAAGCATCGTTAAATTTATAAGAAAACTTTCCATTGCGGCCGATCTCTTGAATATCTAAAATAGAGAGTGTAATCCATCTTCCAAATGAAATGAGGAACGCCACATGTCCAAATCGCAAGCGCAAAAACTGCGGCAGCGCCATTTACGGGAAGGCAAGCCTGATCCCGCAACGTATCGTTTAAACTGGAACGGAGTGAATCCCGTCTCTAAGAAGACCCCAAGTTTGAAAGAACTGCAAGCCAAACAACAAAATAAACATAAATCAAGGAATTCGAACCATTGGCATGGGGACGATTCCTTTTTTCATGCTGCTATTTGATGATAATGCCCTGCTCGGCCGCATAATGAATTAAGGCTTCTTTCTCATGGGAATGGAAGTTGTACTTGCAATCAAACCCGTTGAAAAACAACTTCCACTCCAAAACCTCTCCGTTATTATCCACAGCCAACTCGGCTACGTACAAGGAATCAGGCTCATCTTCAAATTGCAGACCTATATGGAGCTGTATCTGCCCATCCGTTTTTTGCTGCTCACAATAATCGATAATCACGTAAAAGGCCTCCTATTGAATAAAATCTTTTTTATTTATATAATATACTAACGCGCCCAAGCTAATAAAGATAAGGGCATGCTTTTAGGAGGAATTTCAAATGGCTTATGATCCGCAAGTAGTAGATGCAACAATTGTTAGTGATAATAAAAAAAATGGTCTGTTCGAAGTCGTTGTGTCGTTGAAAGACCGTAACAAATGCCGTCTATTCTTTGAAAGAGACTCCGAAACCGGCATCGGCAGAGTTACCGATTTGAACAGATTGATGAAAGAACCTTGCCCGATCTGCCGCAAAGATTACCTCTGCAACTGTTTAGACCGTTATAAAGAATCCATTGCAGATCAAGCTCTAACACTCATAAAATAATACATGAAGCAAAATGGTTGGACAGGAGGTATCCTGACCAACCATTTTGCTTTATGTGCGTTTATACCGCTCGCAAGCGTGAATCCAATTGCTGACAATCCCCGGATTCGAGGCAAAATGCAAATGCGTGTAGCCCGCTACAAGATTGCCTTTGGCATAACCCTCCTCGCTCACACCCAATCTGCCCTGGGATTGAAAAGCAGCCGGTATCTCCGCTCCCTCTCTAGCTTGGAACGTGGAATAATGGAACTCATGACCCCGAGCTTGATCTCCCGCTGCGAGTAAATAGTTGTCGTTGCTTGTTACTTCACGGTATCCCAGCGCAGCTAACTTCTTCTGCATGATGACCTTGCCGGGAACAATGCCTACCATGCTGAAGCTGTTTCCTGTTGTATCTACAATTTGCTCCGTTAAATACATGAAGCCGCCGCATTCCGCAAAAGTCGGCAGGCCTTCCGCGATGCGGCTGCGAAAAGATGCTTTGACCTTCTCATCTCTGCTTAGCCGCTCCGCAAACTCCTCCGGAAATCCGCCTCCAATATATAATCCGTCCGCATCTGCGGGGACTTCCTCACCTGCAAGCGGCGAGAAGAATATGCATTTTGCGCCTCCAGCTTTCAGCAGCTCCAAGTTTTCAGGATAATAAAAGTGAAAAGCGGCATCTTTGGCGACAGCAATCTTGACGCGCTTTGGCGATGATTCGGAAGTGCCGGCAAACAACACCTGACGACTTTCAACAGGCGGTGCCACCGCTACTGTAAGCAACTGATCCAAATCCACATGAGCGGCCGCTTGATCGGCCAACCGGTCAAAAAAAGGCTGCAGCTCGCCTCGCTCGATCGAAGGCACGAGCCCTAAGTGCCTCTCCGGAACTTCGATTCCCTCATCGCGCGGCATATATCCGAGGACAGGAATTCCGCATTCCTGCTCGATCGCTTGCTTCACCATCTTGTAATGCCCTTCGCTGCCGGGGCGATTGGCAATGACTCCGACGATGTTGTCCTCTTGCCCGAATTGCTGAAAGCCTTTGACAATGGCTGCCACACTTCTTGCCATGCTCGCGACATTCAGGATGAGGATGACCGGCGCGCCCAGAATACGGCCAATATCCGCCGTACTCCCCTCATCGGTCAGCGGATCTTTGCCATCGAACATGCCCATGACACCTTCGATAATCGAAATGTCGGAGCCGCTGCTGCCGCGAACAAACAGCTCTTTGACACCTTCCCGGCCAATCATCCATGAATCCAAATTGCGGGAAGGTCTCCCGGTAACGGCCGTATGATAGGTCGGATCAATATAATCGGGGCCGCACTTGAAGCCCTGCACCGATAGTCCCCTCTTTTGCAATGCGGCCATAATCCCGATCGTTAACGTTGTTTTGCCGACACCGCTGCCGGTTCCGGCAATAACGATTCTACGCTCCATTCCGATCCCCCCAGCAAATGCTTGTCACGCACTTATTCATAGATTGCCCTATATAGCCCTTCTAGCAAACTTTGATAGCTGCTAGATTCATAAGTTATCTCAGAGAATGAGACATGAATCACTTTGTTGCTTGTCCTGACTACAAAAAAGCTATCCTCCGAGCGTTCCGGATCGATATAAGTATAGCACTCAAGCAAGCTGCTTCCCGTTTTTTGACGTAAAAAATCAGTAGCTTCCGCACTAGCATTTGCATATTTAGGCATGTATGTCTTCCTCTCAATTTTATTCATCTCATCTTGAAAAGAGGCTGTCCAACAAGTCATACAAATGACTGTGGACAGGCCTCCCATGTATAACCCTTATTCATTATAATCGCGTCTTGTTTCTCTTTAGAGCCAGATAACCGCCTAGCAGCGAAACCGGGACAATGGCAAAAAAGCCGACAAGCTCATACCATAATGGAACACCGGTGTTTCTTAACATCGAATCAAACCCGATCGCCGCGCCAATGACACCGATGCATGCCGCATTAAAATATTCAGCTCGCTTTGCAACTCTAGCCGCAACATATCCGCCAAGAAAAGACCAGAACAGGCCTATGACCAAAAACAACAAGATCAGTCCTGTGTTCGAATACAGTGCATTTACATCCTGCTCACTCACCGGGCTATTTCCGAAATATAAACTGCCGAATACCGCCGTCGATACGAGTGTACCCAAATTATCAACGGCTACTCCGAGCAGCACGCCCAGAAAATGAAATTTTCTTCCACTTTTTTGCTCAACCATAAATTATTCTTCTCTCCTGATTCCTTATCTAGATCCCTACCCATCATATCATGCAGATAAGCCAGTATCCAGTTTCTGCTATTCCCCCGCTATTTCCACCAGGCTGCGGTCGGAATTTGCTCTGCATGAACAGTCACAGTTTGACCGATTTTCGGCGTTGCAATGCGGACATGATGCAGGCTTGCCGCTTTTGCCGCGCGCTCCACCGGATCAAACCAGTCGTGCACCGCTAAGGTGAATGCTCCCCAATGAATTGGAATAAGCAGCTTGCCTTTGACATCCATATGAGCTTGTACGGTCTCTTCAGGCTGCATATGAATATCTGCCCAACGCATGTCGTATTGGCCGCATTCCATCAACGTCACGTCGAAGGGACCGTATTTCTGCCCAATCGCTTTGAAATGAGGCGAATACCCGCTGTCCCCACTGAAAAAAACGCTTGACTCCATGCCTTTAATCACCCACGAGCACCATAGCGTAGCTCCGCGATCGGTCAAGCTTCTTCCTGAAAAATGCGTAGCAGGCGTACACGCAAATGTTAGGCCATCATACGCAAACTCATCCCACCAATCGTACTCAGCGATCTTCTCGGGAGGGACTCCCCACCTCTCCAAGTGGCCTCCAACTCCAAGCGGGACCAGAAACTTATTTACTTTATTTTTAATTTTCATTATTGAACCATAATCCAAATGATCGTAGTGATCATGAGACAGCACGACGGCGTCGATGACAGGCAGCTGCGCAATCTCAAAAGGCAAACCGCCGCTGTACCTCCCCTTCCCGAACCAAGGGAATGGCGACGCTGCTCTGCCAAACATCGGATCAAGCAAGAGCGCTTTGCCATCGATCATCAGCAAAGACGCCGAATGTCCGAACCACGTAACCCGCGTTTGGGAAGCCTTTTGCAAAATAGGGGCATCCATCGTTAACGGCTTCCTTGGACGACGGTTCGGGCTGCTCTTCGCGAAATCCCGCAGAATGCTTAGCGTCGTTTTTAAGCCCATGTCCATCATCGTCGGCACAGGATTTTGAAATTTCCCTTGAACAAACTGTGGGGATCGGGATAAGGCCTGCTGCCTTACTTTGGAAGGTCTTCGCCCGAAAACCGGATATGCATACATAAATAGAACAATCACAACAGCAAGCCCTACAATAATCATGAATGAAAGTAACAACTTCTTCGCAGCCTCCAAGCGTAACCTTACGGTGATTAAAATGATTTGACTAGATGTATAACGTAAAACTACAGAGGTTGGTTCCAATTTTTTTATTCAATCGGGACACTAGCACAATCTATCATTTCGCCCAAACATTATTGAAAAATAGTCATATGCTATCTTGAAACACAAACCAATTCTCTGTTGGAGGTTGATTAGAATGAGTTATGGTACTGGTGGGTACACTTCTTCGGCAGCAATTTTGGTACTTTTCATTTTGCTGGTAATCATCACAAGCGCATTTGTGTGGTAATTTAACTGTACGGAAGGGCTACCTATCCGATAGGTAGTCCTTCTGCATTTGGAATCAATTCATATAAATCCTTTACTTCACATCCCAGGGAGTCAGCAATACATATCGCCGTTTTCAGCGGCATAATTCTTTTATTTTCCATAAAATCGTTCAGCCTCTCCGGCTTATAGCGAAGGGCTTGGGCTAGTTCATCCAATGTCATACCCGAATTTTGTAAACGCTCTCTTAGCAAACATCTGCCTAGTTCATATTTCATTTTTGATAATTCCTCCAGCATTCGTAGTTGGTGTAATACATAATAAAACCCAATAAACCAAAGCGGTTATTGGGTCAACCAGCGCGATAAATTCGTTATACTACAACACGATTATCCCCTATCCCTTAAAAACCTATCCTTTATTAAAATACGGAGACAGTTGTATTGGTATATTTACTTTTTGAAACTTAATGGACAAACGTTTGCTTTACCCGCTTTGACATTAGGAAGTAGCATACCCATAGTCCAATCCAAATTACCTTGACTGATACACCTGTCATAAGAGAACTTTGAATAGCACTCTCATATGACATAAAAAAATTAACGCCAAATGGAATTAAATTTAGAATTTCTAAGCCAACAATGACCTTTGGAGCATATTTTTTCTTTCTACAGATCAATATTAGAGTAGCTATCAGACAAATTAAATGCATTACGTTGTATGAGCTTAAAAATACTAGTTGTTTCGTCCATTCAACATTCGATATGCCAGCTCGGATAATTAGATAATACGAATAACAGATTAAGAATACAGAGATTATGCATGTTGCATTGTAAAATAGCAGCCATCCTCTTATTGGTATTGAATCAATGCTATTCTCACTATTAAATTCAAATTCCACAATTTCATTCTGACATTCAGGACAATGCTTATATCCTGACTCAACTTTCGCTTCACACCAAGGGCATTCAATCATATGTGATTTCTTCAAGTTGTAACCTCACTCTCAATGTTAAAGCCAACCTTATTAGAAGCATTCTTGTATTTCTTAACGTCTCTAGCGTACAAAACATAAGTATCTGCTAAAATATCTCCAATTCTTTTCTTGTCCTTTTGTCAAATTCCTTTATATCCCATCATTATACAATAAAATCAACATAAAAAAGCTACCCTTTTACGGCTAGCTTCCTAGTATTCATACTGCCATCAAGCTATATGTGTCATATTCCTAACACTAACTAATTAGCTTCATTTTGAGATTTTTCAGTAAATACTTTTGATAAACTAAAATATAGCGATCCAAGAGTTGACTAACTTTAACAACTTTTTCATGTGTAAGACTTCCGTGAATCCATGCCTGTTCAATCATCTCGGAACGTAAAGCTTCGATTTTTGCTTGAAGGGTTGATTCCATATTATCATTCTCCATTCAATGAGAAGTTTTTCGTAAAGTATCTAATAGAGAAATATTAGCATGATTTTATTAGGAAAATATTAGAAGATCATTTAGATTAATGAATTTATTCAGCAAGATGTTAGGCAAGGCATGTTTGGTATCGTGCAAATTGTTTTGTGAAATTCTTGCTTTGGCAAAATAAAAACCCAATAAACCAAAAAGGTTTACTGGGTGAGTTGTGAAATGTTTATAGGCTTCCAAACAAGTCTATCGGTTTTATCCCTTACCACAAAAATATGACTAAATCACAGTTACTTCTTACAAGCTACTCCATCTCCATCTTTACTTTTACAATCTTGGATACCACTATCTAATTTCTTGTCCTCTTAAATACCCATCTGGAATTTTTATTCTTAGAGTAGGGGGGAAATTGCGATTAAAAGCTATTAAACAACCTAATGATGTAACAACTGATAATATGCACATGGAAAATAGACCCTGCTTATTCCCTAAAAATTGTGGTATGATTCCTGTAAATATATACATTAAATACAATAATAATGAACCTATTAACAACAGTATAGCCGCGTATTGTAAACTTATTTGTCCATTTAAAAAGAAAATTTCCCCACATTTTCTTAAACCCTCTTTTTTTATTCCAATAACTGATCCTTTACTACTCTCAGTCATCTTAGGAGATTTATGATATACCTGAATCCATACACCATCATTAGGATTTAAATAATCAAATGAAATATATATTATATGATTTTTTTCTACGATACATTGAAAATTATTTGCTTCATTAGTTTTTTTAAATATTGTCACATCAATAATCTCTGTATTAGGAGCACACTCTATTCTTAAGCGATCCGCTACAGATACATCAGATCCCTTAATTACTTGATTACCTGAGTTCCAAATAACGTAAAAAGTTCTTCTAATATCATTGACTCTATTACCCTTGAATAATAACGGATTATTAATACTCATTTTCCTATGAATATAGAAAGGGAACGTAATACGTTGATAGGAAATGTGCTTTCTTCCAGAAAAATAATAACTAACAATAGTAGCAAATAATGCACCAAAAATAAAACTCACAAAACCTTTATCAAAAAAATGAATCGCCATTTCAAAAAAGGTCATTATAAATCCCCTAAAATCACTCTTAAATGTTCTCAACTTATAGCAATTCTAGATGTCTTGACTTACATAAACTTCTCTTTTAATGAAACCTATATATCATAACAATAATTGATCTTTATATTTCATTTTCAATTGCTCAGGAAATTGATTATAAATATGTAATGGTATTCCACACGCGCTCTTTAATGCTATTTCTTGACCATCTTGATATTTGTCAACAAACTCCCAGTAAGCAATAAATACATCATCTTCGTGTATAAATTCCATCCACCCATCAGCAACAGATTCATCATTAGCATTAAAAACCATGATACTAGAGAAGTTCTCTACCTCACCATCTAAGTATTTGGTTCTATGCCCTTCTATACAGCAATCAGACCAATCAAATCGATATTCACTTTGAATTATTCCATACCACTTCAAGTCCTCAATTAACTGCCTTTCTACTTCTGATTTCAATTTAATGCCCATGCAGTCAGCAAAACTTAAATTTGTATAATCTGGTTTCACCTGACTTCCTCCTACTCATAAATTCCATGTTTTACTTAGATATTTCTTTTGTCTTCCCACTCATTTAAATACATAGATTGAATTTCCTGAGATGAATCAAGTTCGACAGGGCAAATAAACTCGATTGAATTTCCATCTGGGTCATGAAAGTAAATAGCGGCATGAGCATGTGGTGGATTTGCTAATATAATTGGTCCAGTTGGTTTAAACCCAAACTCTCCACGTACTACCCTTTTCTTCCAGCCACTTCTTTGCTTGCTTAATCCCATCATAGTCCACTTGAAATGCAATATGTCTTAACGGTGGATGATATGGGGTATTAACTTCTTCTCCTTCCCATAACCCTAACCAGCTTTTTCCTTTTTCTATCCAGAAAAATGTAACCTTTTTACCCACATGTGCAAGTTCTAATCCGATATTTTGATAAAAATCAATAGAAAGTTTTATATCCTTTACTGGCAAATGGGCTTCGTACAGACCTTTAATCATAAAACCAATCCCCCTTATCAATGAACTAAGATAAAATTGCTCTTTTATCTGTTCTTTGCATTAGTCCCACCAAGCGTATAAATTTCCTTTCATTTCAAACTCATTAGGTCTAGTGCAGAACTCAACAAAGTCTTGTTTCAATGTCATTGTTACATGTGATTTGGGTACAAAAAGCGTATCTAATGACACACGATAATCTCTACGCAAAGGGCTAGTAGCATAGCCTTTAGCTAATACCCTAGGGTATTTGGTCATAAAGTTAAATATTTTTTCTATGCTAGGAGAACTATTATGGCTTTCATCTGGATCAATGAATCTATCATCAACTAACTGTTTTAAGATACCAATGTTAATGAAATCAAACTTTCTAACACTTTTGAATCCACTTCCTACTTCCCATTCACCAGAGATACCTAACAGTTTATCTCTTTCCTCATAATTCATATTGTAAATGAAGTCCCCCATAACATTGTCCTCCACAATCTACAAAAATCATTCTTTGCTATCAGCGGCTCACCATAGGCTACATGAAAATCTGATAGATTGGTTAATATACGACATGCACCAGTTTTAGCTTTTATGTCCGCTGCTAAAATTCGCTCCCTTAGTCGAAACTTCTATTCATATATAATCCAGTCCATTCTTCAGAACACCAAAAGCCTTCTCCACCTGTTGATACATTATAGTAACCGTAGAAAGGATGTAGTTCTGATATTTGTATTTTGTAAGCATGACCTGATTCAAGAAATTCATATAACTGGTCTACTCCATGTTCCTTTAACAGCATTATAATACGACCAAGCTTACTACTATCATCCACAATATAATCTGCATCAAAAGCAATAAGGTCACTTCTTTTGCACTTTGATAATGGATACCAGTAATGTCGCAAATTTATGTCCCATGTATTCTCCATTTTCTTTCTCAATTCTATAGAAACTTCGTCAGGAATCTGCTCTTTTTCCAATTGAACCTCCTTTAAGACTGTGAATCAATCCATGTTTTAGTTCTTCCTGCGTCTAATCAGTTAGCTTAAGTCAAATGTAGTCCAGCCAACGTCAAGAATTTTCATTTGTAAGTCCCTGAAATGTTTTTGTGCATAAAAATTAGTAAACTCAATTTTGGTGAAAGGTCTTGTGAAAAATTCGAAATAGCATGGTTTCCCACAAATATCCCGTTGACCTACACACTTACTCTTATTGCGAAATTCCGCCACTTCATCTTCTGACCAATTCTTTTTCCTTTTGTTATACATTACCCAGTTTTCATTACACTCTTTAAAATCAATGAACTTAGTCATACTGTAACTATCAACAAAAGTGATACCAGTTGACGTTACCTCTACAATTTTCAAAACCTTCCCTCCATCCTTGTTGAACATAACAGTCCTTTATCAAATCGTGAATTTATCGCTCAAGTATTATTTGATCTCTCTAAATATGTCTTTCCATGAGGACTAAACTCTCAGAGCCATTGGTAAGTTTGATTATTACTATTTCAAGTGATCTTCTTAAAAATTGAATATCTTTTTGTCATGATCTATATTTAATAAAGTCTCTTGTAAGCATCCTCTCCTCTTAACGAAGAAATAATAGTCCATAAAATGAAGTGAAAATTATATTTCAAAAGAATTTTTTTGTTCATTGAATCAAAAATCTTCGTTTTTTCGTTAAGTCCAGCTAGTTGATCTAAAATGCACCAGAAAAGTTCAATCTCTGAAGTTCTCTGCATATTTCCTTTCCAATCCTCGTGATAATCAAAGTATCTTACATTATGAAAAGCTGATATGACCTGAGGAGTGCCATACATAAGATTATCAGTTATATGTTTAAGTATTTTTTCTTTAATCACACTGACATCTATACCATTCTTTATATCGTGCGATCTTCTGAATACTGTTTCTACGTCAAGATAAACGTATAAGTCAAAAAGAATAGGTGCATACATCTTTTGATATACTTCTTTATTATACTTAATATTTTCACGCTTCTTAGTAAACCAATGAGAAATAATTTGAGCAACTACTGCAGCGGTAAATGCAACAGATGCAGTTATTATTGAAGTCATATAAGGAATACTATTCATTTTTAGACTCAATCCACCCTTTTATTAAATCAAACTAACAAGTCCAGACGAACACTTAAGTATTGAAGCGACCTTTCAGTGAACATTAGATAAAAAGCTTAAGTTATATTGATCTCCCTTTCATTTGATCAAGAAAACCACTATTCACTAAAGTAATTGTTATTGAGTAATTCATCCCTCATGGCATTTATATGTTGTGTATAGCCATACATGGTGTCAGTATATACATCAGTTAACAAAAAGCATGGGAAATTCTGATTAAGAGTAGCAGCCATATTCATGAATCCAAAGCAAGTATCAGCAATAAACCATAATCTTTGCTTTGTTACTTCTTTGGGTTCAATGTCAAAAAAATGAAATGTGAATTTGCCATCTACTAATGTTGAGTTCAGTACAGTAGGCAAAAAGTTGCCATGCGCAAGAGTATCGCTAATTGTGTCCTTCCTGATTTTTAAACTATCAGCAAAACTAGGTGATTGTTCTTTTAACCAAGTCATTACCATTTTTGTCGTTTTAATGGATTCTATTGTTCCAGCAGCATTATATTTTCTATATATATCCTCATTCTTTTCATACATGCTATAGAGTGCTAATGCCATTGATTCAAGAGAATATCTAAGCATCATACCTGTTTGAACGTCATGTCTCCTTAAAGCAGATAGAAAAGCAAGGTATAGACACTTTTGCACTTGCGTGGTAAAACGAAAAAACAAATGTGCTTCTTGCTTTGGACTGTGGAAAAATTTTGTTAGGAATTGAAGAATGCTGTGAGTTACTTCAAAATAAAAGCCATATTCATACTCCGCTATATTTATCAAACTTGATTCTTCATAAGCTATTTGTGTTATGTTCAATGTTACAATCACCCCTATTCCCTTTTTATCCCTATTGTACCATTTGACTTATCGCCGTAGTTGATAATTTATTGTTCGAATTAAGTTTATTGGCGCTGGTCTAGAGCGCACAGGGGGGTCTGGGGAAAAAGCGAATATCCAAAAGGTTAAAATATGCCCCCACCCCCTTGCAAAAGAAAAAACACCCCTCATGCAGGATGCTTCACCTATACCAGCTCCTATGAAATTATCTTCCGCTTCTCCAACTCGCGATATAACGTAGGCTTGGACGTTCCCGTTAGGTCAACAATCTCCTTTAGAGAATACTCTTTGCTATCGTATAGCTTCAAAGCCTTTTTGACCTTCTTATCATCCAGCAGAGGTCTACCACCTTTTCTTCCTCTAGCTTTAGCAGCCGCGAGTCCTGTCATTGTTCTTTCGCTAATAATATCGCGTTCAAGCTCAGCAATGACAGCTAACATCTTGAACATAGCCCTGCCTACTGCTGTGGTAGTATCTATATTGTCTCGTATGCTAATCAACTGAATCTTACGTTTCTCTAAGACCTCAGTCAATTCAATAAGCTTCTTCGTTGATCTTGCAAGCCTGTCAAGCTTGTACACAACCAACGAGTCTCCCTCACGCAAATATTCAAGTGCTTTTGCCAACTCAACGCGGTCATCATTCTTGCCTGAATCATTTTCTTCAAATATCTTGATGCAACCTTTTTGTTTTTAATGCGTCTGTTTGCAAATCAAGATTTTGCTCACTGGTACTAACACGGGAATAGCCTATAAGTGCCATACTTTTCGCCCCTTTCGATGTATTACCAGTTCCATACTGTATTATCAAAAACGGCGAAAAGCCAGAGTTTATTTACTTTGATTTTAATATGAGTTTTGTACCATGAGTTGCATATAAAAAGGGCATTTTACCGAACCAAGCCAAAAGTTCTCAAAAACATTCGTTTTTGGAACGAACACAGATCGACTGTATAACGGCTGGTTTAGCCATCTATTACCGTTCCAAAACTCGTCTCAAATTCATCGCTGCATTAACGTCCGTTTTATGTTATCCTCGACGCATACCACAACGAGAGGAACGATACATACATGAAAATCGGGTATGCACGAGTCAGCACCGCCGACCAATCGCTGGACATGCAATTAGACGCATTGAACACTATAGGGTGCGAACGCATCTATACGGAGAAGGCCAGCGGTGCAAAAGATGACCGCAACGAATTGGAGCGGGCGTTGGATGCGTTACGATCGGGGGATATATTCGTTGTTTATAAGTTGGATCGGCTGGCGCGGTCGACGAAAAAGCTGATCGAGGTATACGAACGGTTAGCCGCGCTGGACGTGGAGATGGTAAGCGTGTGTGACGGCTTGGACACGACAACGCCGACTGGCCGCGCTATGTTCAAGATGATCGGCGTCATAGCGGAGCTAGAGCGTGAAATGATCGTCGAACGCACAAAGGCGGGACTAGCAGCGGCAAGAGCGCGAGGACGAAACGGAGGACGACCTAAGAAGGAAGCTAAGGCGGTGTCTCAGGCGGTTAAGCTGTATGACGAAATAACCGCTCTGACTGGCGTTACAAAGGCGACATTATACCGCGCAGTGAATGAACGGAAGGAAAACGCCCAAGCATAATAGAAAACGCCTCAATGATTTCATTATTTTTCTTATTCAAAATAATCGTTTTCTAGTTTGATTTGATCTATTCGTTTTTTCCCCCACTCATACATCATTTCTACGATTGGTAATAACGTCATTCCAAGTGCAGTCATCGAATATTCTACTTGCGGTGGAATTTCTGGAAACACTTCTCTATGAACAATTCCATCTTCTATCAGGTCACGTAATTGGTTTGTTAATATTTTATGGGATATTTTCGGGAAAAGTCTTTGAAGTTCGCTGAAGCGATATGGCCCTTCTACACCTAAATGCCACAAAATAACAACTTTCCATTTTCCGCTAATAATCGATAAGGTAAGTTCTTTTTCGCAATGATAATCATGATTTAATATTCTCTCTTTGATCTCTTTTCTTAATGTATCTAACATGGAATATTAACTCCTTTTCTATAGTAGTAACCGTTTGGTAACCTCCGCTCAAAAAAGTGCGTTCTTCACAATGTAGAGAATCGAAGGTAGAATGAAGTTAGTCTTAAAGTCAAATCTTTATCTATTTAAGGAGGCAAGCATTCCTGAGTAAAACAGCGTATTTAATTATACCACTATAGCTGTTTTATCAAACGCACCAGACTTAATTATTATTATTTAGTTTAATACACTTTACTTCGTCAATAATAAATCTATCTCATCCAGAGGAGCGAAAAAAATGCAAACAATCACAGGGAAAGTGGCATTAATCACAGGAGCAGGTCGTGGAATTGGACGTGCAACAGCAAAAGCTTTTGCGCAGGAAGGTATTCACGTAGGTCTTGTTGGCCGTACGCTTGAAAACTTACAACAAGTTGCAGAAGAACTTAAACAGTATGATGTGAAGGTAGCAATCGCTGCAGCGAATGTAGCGGATTTAGGCTCTATCACAGCAGCGGTTGATTCCATTCGTGGCGAGCTTGGTGCAATCGATATTTTAGTGAATAATGCCGGCATTTCAAAATTCGGTAGCTTCATGGACTTAACACCTGAAGAATGGACAAATATTATCGATGTCAACGTAAAGGGTGTGTACTACGCAACGCGTGCGGTATTACCAGAAATGTTAGAGCGTAACACAGGCGATATCATTAATATTTCATCAACAGCTGGTCAAAAAGGTGCACCAATTACAAGTGCATACTCGGCTTCAAAAGCTGCAGTTATCGGACTAAGTGAGTCATTGATGCTGGAAGTGCGTAAGAAAAATATTCGTGTTACAACGCTAACACCGAGTACGGTTGCAACAGATATGGCTGTTGAGCTAAATTTAACAGACGGCAATCCAGAAAAAGTGATGCAAGCAGAAGATTTGGCAGAATTAATGGTTGCACAGCTAAAACTTCATCCACGTGTTGTTTTAAAACATGCTGGACTTTGGTCGACCAACCCTTAATAAAAATATTCGAAATATCAAGAGGCTATCCGATGTATTTTGGATGGCGTCTTCTAAGCTATTATGAGATGTGATTTTCTCTTCAACTAACGAGGTGCTATAGTTCAATATGGCAGAAGTAAATATTGCTAACAAAGCGTCCAGTACGCGTATTTCAACGTTGTAAGGGGTGACGGTCGTTATGAACTGCTTGCGAAGTCTAGTGTCAAAGAAGACCGTTCCCGCTTCCGTAAATTAATATCGATTTACGATGGAAAGCTTACCGAAAATGGGGCGCGTGATACGGCATTATCAAAGAGTTGGTTTGAACGATAGCACAAGAAGCCGCCGCTTATTGATGAGGCGGTTTTTTCTTTGCGCTTAACAATGCGTGAACTCTCCGTCATGCACCCGCAATCTCCATTATTCCTGATGCGATTGCAATTGATGGTGAGGCGACTCTATCTGATCAACACACATTCGTATTAAATCGAATTTATTCCGGCGGAGACGGCTTGAGCGTTTAGTTGCGTCGATGTCCGATTATGATGCGCATTGGTCGGCTAGAGTGACGCCTGACAAGGATATGCGCCATTTCGCTACCTCGGAATTAGGACATTATCTAATAGATTCCATGCTCGGTACTTTTATATGACAGACGTTTTCCATTCGTGGGGAGCGTCTATTTTTTTCAGCGAGTTGGTGTAACGAAATCCGAGTTCTAACGAATCATTGACGAGGTTCAAACTATCGCGATAAATAAACTGACGTGAAGCGGGTATAATCCGTGGGGGTTTTTGATTGCAACGCCGCTAAAGTCAATAAGATTCGTCTCATGCAGTTCTCAGCAAACTCTAATAAAGTCGGTTGAATCGTTGCAGCGCGTACAATAACAGACTTAGCGGTAAATTTTCGGATGTAAAGCGTGTGTTATAGTGGTCACAGGTCAACAAAACACAGGCCATTGAGCCAACAAGGGAGGATACATTCATGAAAAAAGCCACTAAAACTATCGCGACTTTTGCTCTGAGTTTATCCGTCTTTATAGGCGGCGCCATGGCGATCACACCAACAACAACTCACGCAGCTTCGATTTCGAATAACGTAATTTCTACCGGTGAACACTATATGCACACACCGTATAAATTCGGCTCAGCATCAGGAAACACACGCACTTTTGACTGTTCTTCGTTCACTCAATTTGTTTTCAAAAAGTACGGAATTAACTTGCCTCGTTCTTCAAGCGCACAATCGCAAGTAGGAACATTCGTGCCGCGGAATCAACTGCAGCCCGGCGACTTGGTGTTCTTTTACTCACCGATTCACCACGTAGGTATCTATATTGGTAACGGTAAAGTCCTGCACACTTACGGTAGTCCTGGCGTTACGATCACTGATATGAACAGTGGTTGGTGGAGCAACCATTACTCAACGGCACGCCGCGTATTATAATGAAACACAAAATAAACGTCACCTTAACAGGTGGCGTTTTTATGCGGTTTGGAACACATTACCACATACCTCATTCTAGTTTCTTATTCATACGTTACTTGGAAAGTTATGAGGTTGAGAACTGCTTAATAATAACGAAGCTTGACCAACGTGAAGAAGCATAGTGGTCTTAACCATCATTGTATTATTTGTGAACCGACCTTCGAAGGCTACACGGTAAAGTATACATATGAAATCATCTAAGTCGAAGCAAGCTTTATCGCAGTTTGTTTCTTGCTCGTTGCAACCACTGCATGTAAAGATAAGTTCTTCCAGGTTGAGTTATTCGAGACATCTCATAAATCTCTGCACCTAATCTAGCCCGATCCCAAAGCTCAATATTGGTACGTTGCGCAAATTGTACGGCTTGCTTCGTAAAGTAACTATTAGTTATCACCTTTGATTTACCGCAACCATAATAGTCGCGTCCCCCTAAAACTTGCTGCAGTGCATCTACACCGACTTTTCCAGTATACCGCTTTGCTTGAACCGCTATACTCTTTCTATCCTTCTTTAGAACAAGATCGGCTCCAAAATCGCCTGATGGAGGTGTTATGGTCACCTTATAACCTTGAGCGTTAAAAAAACGCCCGAGGAATTGTTCAAACTCAATACCTGTCATTCTGTCCAAATCATCAATACTTGCATTTATCACAAGATTACGGCACCTCTTGCTTGCTCTCCATAGGAAATAGCTTATGCCAATAACGAGAACTGCGACTAAAATCATCTTCCAGTACAACTGAATCATGACTAATGCAACAAATCCCAAGGCTACTAAAAATGAAACATCTGTTTTGAATTTCTTTCGAGACTTACTTTTTCTTCTAACCAACTGCTCTCGCCTCCAACTCAGCTTGAAAATTAATTTTCCCTTGATGAAGACTTATTATTTAAGTTAATCCGATACTCCAAAATACAGAGCGACAAATCAAGAAAATAACGTTTATTTCACCTTGAGATCCCCCTTCAACAAAATGCTCGATCAAACGAAAAAGCCACCTCGCGGAATAATCCGAAGGATGGCCTTTACAAGCTTCAATTCGCCGGTTAAAGTAATGATTATTTAACCGTCCAAAAACTGCAACAATTTATCGTAACGGCGACGAAAAGTTTATTGGAACGATGATGAAAAACGACCCCTTGTTTGTCAGAATTGTCGAGATCTTCAAGTCCGTAAACCCTTGCCCCGCCTACTCTCAAGAAACCTTATGCTCAATTCTGAGCTTATCCGCCACCATCGCGATAAATTCGCTATTCGTCGGTTTAGATTTCGAGATATTAATCGTGTAGCCAAAAATAAAGGAAATGCTGTCGATGTTGCCGCGCGTCCAAGCGACTTCAATCGCATGACGGATAGCACGTTCGACGCGGCTTGGCGTTGTTTTGTACTTTTCGGCAATGGCCGGGTACAACGTCTTCGTAATAGCACCAAGAATTTCGATATTGTTATACACCATCGTAATCGCTTCGCGAAGATACTGATATCCTTTAATATGTGCAGGAACGCCGATTTCATGTATGATGCTTGTAATATTTGCGTCCAAATTTTTTCCTTTAGGCATATGTACGACATTTGCGCGAGGTGTTGAAGAAGTAGAAGTTGTTGCGGCGGATTGATTGTTGCCAACCAACTGGCGAATGCGATTCGTTAACGTTTCCATATCAAAAGGTTTAAGTATGTAATAGGAGGCTCCAAGCTGTACTGCCTTTTGGGTAATGTTTTCCTGGCCGAAAGCCGTCAGCATAATAATTTTCGGTTGTGTAGGGAGGTTCATTTCACGCATTTTTTCAAGCACGCCCAGACCATCCAAGTGAGGCATAATAATATCTAAAATGAGTACGTCAGGCAGTTCGCGCTGTTGTTCGATAAAACGAAGAACTTCATTGCCGTTGTACGCGACACCTACGATCTCCATATCCTCCTGTTCACCAATGAACTCAGATAACAAATGGGTAAACTCGCGATTATCGTCGGCTAGTAAAACTTGAATTTTTTGCAACGTAATATCCTCCTTTAGCTACTAGGCAGTTTGTTAATTTCTCTCTTAAGAAAGGTATTCGACACCCCAACTTAAATTCCTTCTGTCGAATATTATTTTTCTTTTCTTTTATTCCGGTTTCTTATATAATAATATATTTATCTTCTGCATACTACATTTTTCGACAAAATCACTGTAAAACGGATATTCCTATGTAGAATCCGGTTAAAATAAAATAAAGAACCAAAGGCCTCTAACTGGCCCTTGATTCTTTGTAAGACGCTCCAGACGAAGGTCTAAGAATAATCCCTGAATCCTGCAGCATCCATTCAATGAAGCAGCCATAGCCGCTTGTAGGATCATTTACAAACACATGCGTAACAGCGCCGATAAGCTTGCCGTTTTGAATGATGGGGCTGCCGCTCATCCCTTGAACAATACCGCCTGTTTTATCCAACAAACGCGGATCCGTGATTTTAATGACCATCCCTTTGGTTCCCGGCGTTTCCTGTTTGGATACATGTACGACCTGGATATCGAATTTCTCAACCTTCTGCCCTTCCACAACCGTATAAATTTGCGCAGGGCCTTCCTTCACTTCCTCTGCAAAAGCAACGGGAATCGCCTCTTTGTCCAAGCTGTGGTCTGGGGCGGCATACATTTTGCCGAAGATGCCAAATGCAGTGTTTCGCTCGATATTCCCAATCACCTTGCTGTCTTTGTACAGGGTAGCATGCTTTTCACCGGGATCTCCGTTGTGGCTCTTGGAAATCGAGGTCACATTGGAATAAACGATATCTCCGTCACCGACAATAATCGGCGTTTGAGTGTCCATATCGGTTATCACATGTCCCAGAGCTCCATATACACCCTGGTCGGGCGCATAGAAAGTCAACGTTCCAACGCCTGCTGCCGAATCGCGAATATATAACCCTAAGCGATAAGATTTGTCCACGACATCATAGACAGGCTGAAGCTTTACAGAAATCTCTTCATTGTTGCGCCGAATCTTGAGATCCAAAGGAGTTTTGCTCTCCCCGGATTTAGCAACGAGGTCCGCCACTTTGCTGACGTCCTTGGATTCCTTGCCATTAATTTTGGTAATTAAGTCACCGACTTGAATTTTCGCTTCTTCCCCGGGTGAAACTTTCTGATCCGGAGCAACGGTTACCAAGTGATGTCCTACAACCAAAATACCGGCAGACTTAATTTTCACACCGATCGTTTGACCGCCGGGAATGACTCTCAAGTCAGGGACTACATTGACTTTTACCGTTTTAATCGGAATTGCGCCGAACAGCTTGAGCTTCATTTCCGTTTGCCCAGAGCGATCGGATTGTAATGAAATGGGTTCGTTCAGATTAACTTGAAATGAGTGCTCGGCATTGCCGTTTACTTTCACAATGTCCGTGTCTTTGACTGTCACTTGAGCGCTGACCGGCATCGTTAATTGCAACTGCTTCCCTTGTCCGCTGAACAAGCGGAGTTCCTGGGGGAAGGAGGCAAAGCTTTGAAAAGGCGGAGACAAACTTACCAAACAAACGAAGAAGACGAGCAGGAGTCCGAACAATCTTTTCCTTTTGCTGGATTGCAATATCTTCACGCTCCCTCACACATCCTTAGGCCCTGACGAACTGCGTCGTCAAATGCGTACCTATAAGTTAACCCCACTCCCCCTGTTTTATAACTGAAAATGATGACTATCTATACTTTCATGCCCTTGCTTTCTTATTTCTTGCCATGGCAAGCATTTCCCCGGCATGGTGCAGCGTCGTTTCTGTCACTTCAACCCCCCCGAGCATCCGGGCTAATTCTTCAATCCGCCCAGAATCCGGCATGTCTTGTACGCGGGTAAATGTTCTTTCCTGGTCAACTTCTTTACGAATATAGAAATGAACGTCAGCAAAGCTGGCGACCTGAGGCAAATGCGTAATCGAGAAAACCTGACAGCTATCGGACAAGTTGGACATTTTCTCAGCGATCGCTTGCGCGGCGCGCCCACTAACGCCCGTGTCCACTTCATCGAAGACAAGAACAGGAATCTGATCAATCCGGGCGAAAATCGTTTTCATAGCCAGCATGATCCGCGACAATTCCCCGCCTGAAGCGATTTTGCTGAGCCCGCGAAGCGGTTCGCCGGGATTTGGCGCCATAAGGAACTCGATTTGATCGATGCCTTGACGCGAATATTTCACTTTAGCCCCTTCGACTTCAATGCCATTTCGCTCATCAAGCACTTGCTCGACCTGCACGCGGAACTGTGTGCGTTCCATCTGCAGATCGCGAAGCTCATGCTCAATCTGAGCGGCGAGCTGCTGAGCGATTCCGCGGCGCAAATGAGAGAGATCAAGAGCAGCAATGCTCAAATCCTTTTCCAGAACAGTAAGCTTCTCTTCAATTTTCCGGATATGCTCGTCCTTATTTTCGATTGTATCAACTTCTGTTTTTATTTTTTCGAGGTAAGCCAGGATCTCTTTTATATTCTCTCCATATTTTCGACGAAGAGACGTAATTGTATCCAATCTTTGTTCAATAAAATCCAATCGCGAAGGATTAAATTCAATGTCGTCTCGATAATCCCGCAATTGGTAAGCAGCATCCTCAAGCTGATAGTAAGCCGTCTGCGCTTGTTCAAGCAGCGGGGTTAGCTTAACCGGGTCCAGCTGTACGATATCCTGGATTCTTGCGACAGCCTTCCCTGCAGCGTCTAAACCGCGATTGGTGGCGTAGAGAAAATCATAGGCTTCAGAAGAGCTTTGATACAGCTTCTCGGCATTTGCCAGCTTCCGCTTCTCTTCGGCCAGCGCCTCGTCCTCGCCAATCTTGAGCTTCGCGGCAGAAATCTCATCGATTTGGAAACGATATAAATCCAGCATCTGAAGTGCTTGTTTGCTCGTTTCCTGGAGCTCGCGCAAATCTTTGTGAAGCTTCATATATTCATCATAAGAAGATTGATATCTCTTCTTAGCTGCTGCAATTTCGGCATCTCCAAATAAATCAAGCGAATGAATATGCTCCTCATCATTGAGCAGCGATTGGTGCTCATGCTGTCCATGAATATTAACGAGCCACTCCCCCGTTTGACGCAGCATGGTCAAATTCACAAGCTGCCCGTTGATGCGGCTGGAGCTCTTCCCGGTAGCGGTTATCTCCCGGCGAATCAGCAGATGCTCACCAGGGTCTGCTTCAATGCCAAGCTCTGAAAGCGTATGCCAAACAGGATGCGTTGGAGGCAGCTCAAACATGGCTTCAATTTCCGCTTTGTCTGCTCCGTATCGGACGAGGTCAGAAGAACCTCTACCGCCAACAATGAGCGTAAGCGCATCAATAATAATCGATTTCCCTGCGCCCGTTTCCCCCGTAAGGACATGAAACCCGCTTTTAAAGCGAATATGTACGTGTTCAATAACAGCCAAATTGCGAATCGATAATTCTGTAAGCATGTATTCCTCCTGGCTTTAAGATAATAAGGACATAACTTCGTTTACAAAAGTAACGCTGTTCTCTTTGCCGCGGCAAATCACGAGAATCGTATCATCCCCGCAAATGGTTCCCATGACCCCGTCCCACTCTAAATTATCAATCAGTGCACAGATGGTGTTGGCGGTACCCGGCAAACATTTCATCACAACAAGATTATCGGTATAATCAATGCTGACAAAATGGTCGCTTAACGCTCTGCGAAGCCTTTGCATCGGGTTGAAACGCTGATCGGCCGGCATCGAATATTTGTATCTGCCGTCATCCAACGGGATTTTAATGAGATGCAGCTCTTTAATATCCCGGGAAACCGTTGCCTGCGTAACATGAAATCCGGCTGCCCGCAGGGACTCCACCAATTCATCCTGGGTCTCAATTTCGTTATTCGTAATGATTTCCCTGATTTTTACATGCCTTTGACCTTTCATGCCTACACCTCTATATGGAATGTGATTTTTTTGATTTTATTCATGGCCATATCGACATAAAGCACCCCATCAGCCTCCGGATAAATCAGGCTGTAAGCCAGCAGCATATCGCGTACAGAACTGCCTGTCATTTCAAGCGGCTTGCGTTCCTTGGCTACTTTAACCAAGTAAATCTTGTCATCTTTTTGGACAAAATAGTCAATAAATAACCGGCTTTCCAACTGTTCTCGGTCGTTTACGGTCATGGAGATCGGAATCTTGGTTTTCCCGGCTATCACGTCGAAACCTGCCCCTTCGAGCAGCTCTACAACCTCATCCTGAGCAATTTCCGAATGTCTTGGAATTCTGGTTCGCCTTTTCGTCGGCCCGTCTAACCACCTCTGAAATCGTAAAAAAAGAAATCCAGCAACAACAATCAGAATCAGCAATATGACTGTGACATCGCCGTTCTCCATGTCCCTCACCTCGCCATAGTATTCGCGGATATTGTCCGAAAATCCTTTTTATGAAGTGAAAAAACCCATCTCTGGGCCGCAATAAGCATGCTCAAAGATGAGTTTATTTGCCATGCAATTTTTGTGCTTCTTTGACGGTAAGGGCAATGAGGTCTTTCAGCGAAGCAGCGTCAGCAAAATTGGCATCATCGTTCGAATCGCTTGACCAGTAAGCTAAGAATTCAATATTTCCTTCCCCGCCCGTTATTGGCGAGTACGTCAAACCTTTCAATCGGAAACCAAGCTCTCCGGCAAAAGTGAGGACAGTAGTCAACACGTCCACATGCACATCCGGATCACGGACGACACCGGATTTGCCTACTTTATCCCTGCCTGCTTCAAATTGCGGTTTAATGAGCGCCACAACGGCTCCCTGGTTCAATAAAATCTCTTTAAGCGGAGGCAAAATAATACGCAGCGAAATAAAAGATACATCAATGCTGGCAAATGTAGGCCGCGGCCCGTTCAAATCGTTCATTGTCGTGTAGCGGAAATTTGTTCTCTCCATGACTTGAACTCGCTCATCATTGCGCAGCGACCAATCCAGTTGATTGTAGCCTACGTCAACCGCATATACCATGGATGCGCCGTTCTGCAGTGCGCAATCCGTAAAACCGCCTGTCGAGGCTCCGATATCCAACATAACAGCATCTGTCAGGTTGATATCGAACTGCTTTAATGCCTTCTCCAGCTTAAGTCCGCCTCTGCTGACATAAGGATGAAGCGCGCCTTTCACCTTCAGCACGGCCTTCCGGCTGATCTTCATTCCCGCTTTATCCGCCGGTTCTTCATCAGCAAAAACAAGGCCTGCCATAATGGCGGCCTTCGCTTTTTCCCTGCTTTCAAAATAGCCTTGCTCCAAGAGCAATATATCCACTCGTTCTTTATCTGATGACATTATGTTTGTTTTTACTCCTATTCCTATCGTTGCCTCTTCTAGGCCCGTTGTCTCTTGCGAGGCATGAGCTTCTTCACTTCGGCAATTAAATTAAGTGCAGTAAGGCCCACTTCTTCACGCTGTTCTTTGACTGATCCGTGCTCTACGAAATAATCGGGAATTCCCATTACATGAACGTGCAATCCGGTGAAATGATTAGCTGCAAAATATTCCATGACAGCACTGCCAAACCCGCCTTGAATCGCGCCCTCTTCCATCGTGATGATCGGGATGGATTCAACAGCAAGCTGGCGAAGATAAGCTTCATCCATCGGTTTGATGAACCGTGCATTGACGACGCGAAGGTTGATCCCCTCTTTGGCTAATTGCTCAGCAGCATCTTGGGCAACCTGGACCATCGGTCCGACTGCCAAAACAGCAGCATAATCGCCATCACGCAACGTTTCCCAAGTTCCGATCGGGATCGCTGTCGGCGTCTCATCCAGACTTGCCCCAATCCCGCTATTCCGGGGATATCGATAGGCAATCGGTCCGTCGTTATATTCGAGTGCTGTCTGCATCATGTCACGCAGCTCTTTCTCATCCTTCGGCATCATCAGTACCATGTTTGGCAGTGAGCGTAGGAACGCAATATCGTATACCCCTTGATGCGTTTCACCGTCAGGTCCGACAAAACCGGCACGGTCAATGGCAAAAGCTACATTCAGATTCGGACGGCAAATATCATGCACAACTTGATCGTAGGCTCTCTGCAAGAAAGTGGAGTACACTGCAAAAACCGGCTTCAATCCTTCGCTGGCGAGGCCCGCGCATAACGTTGCCGCATGCTGCTCGGCAATCCCCACGTCAATCATGCGGCTCGGGAATTGTTTTGCGAATTTAAGCAGGCCCGATCCGCCCGGCATCGCCGGTGTAACCGCCACAATACGGGAGTCCTGCTCAGCCAACTGAATCAGCGTGTTGCCAAAAACCTCCGTATACATCGGAGGACCAACCGATTTGAGCACTTGACCGGATTCGATCTTGTAAGGTCCCGGGCCATGCCAACTGTGGGAATCCTGCTCTGCAGGAGTATACCCCTTCCCTTTCATTGTAACAACGTGAACGAGAACAGGTCCAACCACTTTCTCAGCTTGTTTCAAGGTATCCATCAAGACAGGCAAGTTGTGTCCATCTACCGGACCGATGTAGGTAAAGCCTAACTCTTCAAACCAAACTCCGTTCAACACAAAATATTTGAGACTGTCCTTCAGCTTCTCCGCAGTTTTCGCCAGCGTACCGCCGATGGCAGGTATTTTCTTCAGTAAATGTTCAACTTCTTCTTTGGCCTTCAAATAATGACGATCGGAACGAATTTTGCTCAAATAATTATGAATCGCCCCAACGTTGGGCGCAATGGACATTTCATTGTCATTCAGAATGACCATAATATTTTTCTTTTCGTGACCAATATGATTCATGGCTTCCAACGCCATACCGCCTGTGATAGCTCCATCACCGATGATCGCAACTACTTTGTTGTGCTCGCCTTTCAAATCCCGCGCCATGGCCATACCCATCGCTGCGGACAAGGAGGTACTGCTGTGTCCGGCTTCCCAGACGTCGTGTTCACTTTCGGATCGCTTGATAAACCCGCACAATCCTTTGTATTTACGCAAAGTATCAAACTTATCCTTGCGGCCCGTTAAAATTTTGTGCACATACGCTTGATGACCCACATCAAAAAGCAATTTATCATAGGGGCTGTGGAACAAGGTATGTAAAGCGATGGTGAGCTCAACCACACCTAAGTTCGACGACAGATGTCCACCTGTTACGGATAACTTTTCAATTAGAAATTGACGGATTTCACCAGCCAATACCTCAAGCTCCGCCATGGATAACCGTTTCAAGTCCTCAGGTCGATTGATTTGTTCGAGCAGCACGCTTGTTTCCTCACTTTCAATGTGAAAATACTGAGATTCATTTCACTATTATAGCATAGTTTTGGGCAAATCGTGAAAATCTGCCCAGGCTAACAACAAAATATGTAAAAACAGCCATTAATGATCCCGCTGCATTAAGTAATCAGCAAGCTGAAGAAGTCGCTCCGGATTGGCAAATCCGCCTTGCAGCAGCGCCTTTTTGGCTTGTTCCGTTAGCTCCTTCACCTTTAATTCGGAAGCTTCGAGCCCGATAAAATAAGGGTAGGTCACCTTTTGCTGTTTCTCGTCACTCTTCACCGGCTTGCCGAGCTTTTTCTCATCCCCGATAATATCCAGAATATCGTCCTGAATTTGAAAAGCAAGACCAATCGCGTTTCCGAAATCCGTTAATGCCGCTAATTGCGCAGTCGTAGCACCGGCAATATGCGCACCTGCCCGCAAAGAAAATACGATGAGATCGCTCGTTTTATGCAAATGAATGTACTCTAATTCCTCCAGCTTCGTTAACCCTTGTTCCCCAAGCATATCCGCCGCTTGACCGCCTACCATTCCCCTAGCGCCTGCATATGCAGCAAGTTCTTCGGTGATGGACAGCACGCGTTCCGCTGGAATGCCGTGCACTTTGTGACATTGTGTAATGCTGTAGAAAGCATGAGTCAACAAAGCATCGCCTGCCAAAATGGCCATCGCTTCCCCATAGACTTTGTGATTCGTCAATTTGCCTCTGCGGTAGTCGTCGTTATCCATCGCCGGAAGATCGTCATGGACCAGCGAGTACGTATGGACCATTTCAATCGCCAGCGCAGCAGGCAGCGCAGCCGCTTGAGATCCGCCAAGCGCTTCAGCCGCTGCCAGCACAAGAATGGGACGCAGACGCTTGCCGCCTGCCATCAGGGAGTAGTTCATGGACTCACGCAATGAAACCGGAACATTCCACTGTGGAGGAAGTGATTGTATTAATGCCGCTTCGAGCATTTCAGCATGCGAAGCAATATATTCGCCAATTGTGGACATTGTCTTCAACCTAATTCCCCTTATCTTCCAAGACAGGTTGGAAAGGCTTCCTGCTCACAGCGCCTGTTTCCCCTTCAACCAGCATCTCAATTTTCTTCTCGACTTGCTCAAGCTTAATACCGCACAAATGAGAGAGACGAACGCCTTCTTGATAAAGCTCAATCGCTTTCTCCAAGGGCACGTCACCGCTTTCTAATTGAGCTACAATGCGCTCCAACTGCTCGATCGCAAGTTCAAAGCTTACTTCGGTTTCATTCGTTGACATCTTGAGTCTCCTCCATCCCCGATACTTGGCAGTCCAACCTGCCATCCTTGAGGCGAATCTTCACATGGTCTCCAACCTTCACTTGGCTGACAGAACGAATGAGGACTTGCTCCTCCTCGTCATACGCCAAGCTGTATCCCCGCTGCATGACCTTCAGCGGGCTGAGCGCGTCCAAATGACGGACGCTGGACTGCCACTCCTGCTTCTTCGCACGCAGGAGGGTCTGCATGGCCGTGAGCATCTGCCGCCCCGAGGTATCGAGGCGCCGTCTTGCGAACACGGCCTGCTCTTTGGGATTGAAGCTGCTGAGCTTGCGCTCCAGCTTCATGTGCCGTTCCGCCAGCCGCGCTACGCGCTGGCGCATCCGGTAACCGAGCTGCTCCGCCAGCCGGTCGAGCCTTTCCGCAGGCTGCATCAGCAGCTGCCTGCGGGGGTTCGTCAAGAACGGCGAGCGCTTCGCGCGCTCGAGCCGTTCCTGCTTGCGGCGCAGCTGCTGGAGCAGCCCGTAGTGAAGCCGCTGCGACAGCTGCGACAGCTGCTGCTTCAGCTCGGAGCGGCTTGGCACCGCTAGCTCGGCTGCCGCCGTCGGCGTCGGCGCTCTCAGATCGGCGACGAAGTCAGCGATTGTGAAGTCCGTCTCGTGGCCGACGGCCGAGATGACAGGAATCGCGGAGAGGCTGATGGCCCGCGCTACGGCTTCCTCGTTGAACGCCCACAGTTCCTCCAGGGAGCCGCCTCCGCGGCCCACAATGAGCACGTCGGCTTCACCGAGCCGATTCATCGCTTCGATCGCTTTGACGATCGAAGGCGCTGCCCCAGTTCCCTGTACCAGTACGGGGTACAGGAGAATTTGCACCAACGGGTAGCGCCGCTGAAGCGTGATGATGACATCACGGATAGCGGCCCCCGTCGGGGAGGTGATCACGCCGATCGCGCGCGGAAACCGAGGAATCGGTTTCTTGCGCTCCGCCGCGAACAGTCCTTCCGCTTCGAGCTTCTTTTTCAACTGCTCGAAGGCCAAATACAAACTGCCGATGCCGTCCGGCTGCATCGCCGTAACATAGAACTGATAAGCTCCATCCCGTTCATAGACGGAGATATTGCCGCGGGCGATCACTTTCGTGCCCTCTTTCGGAATAAATCCGAGCCTCTGATTATGCGAGGCGAACATAATGCTCTTCAGTCTGCCATCGGCATCCTTGAGCGTAAAATACATATGACCGCTGGAATGATGCGTAAAATTGGAAATCTCCCCGCGCACCCATACGTCTTGAAGCCGGTTATCGCCTTCAAGCAGCATTTTGATATAGCGGTTCAAATCCTTGACGGAAAAGATCTTGGTCTCGTTTCTACCCATACGCTCGGTTAAACACTCACATTCGTTTTGGCGGCGCGACCTGCTGCATCCACCGTATTGCGAAGCAGCATCGTAATCGTCATCGGTCCTACACAGCCCGGCACCGGCGTAATCGCACTTGCGATTTCTTTTACCGCTTCGAAATCAACATCGCCTGTCAGCTTGCCGTCAGCAGGACGGTTCATCCCTACATCGATGACGACCGCGCCCGGTTTCACATGTTGAGCTTTAATTAAATGCGCTTTACCTACGGCAACAACGAGAATATCGGCTTGCTTCGTGATTTCTTCCATATTTGGGGTACGGGAATGAACAATGGAAACCGTTGCATGCTCGCGCAGCAGCAGCATAGCCATCGGTTTGCCGACAATGTTGCTTCTTCCGACAACGACAGCGTGTTTGCCGGCTATTTCCACACCTGTGCGTTTCAGAATCTCAATGACGCCATGAGGCGTACAAGGTTTCATCCCGTCTTTGCCAATCATCAAATTACCAACGTTCACCGGATGGAAGCAGTCTACATCTTTGAGAGGATCGATTTCGTCAACTACAGCTTCTTCATCGATATGTTTAGGAAGGGGGGATTGCACTAGTATACCGTTAATTCGGTTATCGCTATTAAATTTATGAATGAGTGTAATTAATTCCTGTTGAGTCGTAGATTCAGGCAAACGGTGTACTTCCGAATAGATGCCTACATCATCGCATGCTTTCGCTTTATTTCTGACATAAACTTGCGAAGCCGGGTCTTCTCCCACAATGACTACGACAAGACCTGGTTGGTTGCCTTGCGCCGTAAGCGCTGCAGCATCCGAGCGAATTTCCTCACGAATCGAACTTACTAATTCTTTTCCATTAATAACTTGTGCAGACATGCTATTTCCCCCTAAAAATTTTGTGAACTTCTTTCTTCGTTAAAGAGCTAACTAAGTTGGAGAAACTTTGCTTTTCAAGTTTTCAACTTCTTTAATCATTTTCCCAAGAACGCCGTTGACAAACTTTCCGGATTCATCCGTCCCATAATGCTTGGCCAACTCAATGGCTTCATTCACGACAACTTTGGGCGGAACATCGTCTCTGTACAGCATTTCGTAAACCGCTAAACGCAGCACTTCACGGTCAATGCGTGACAGCCTGTCCATCGCCCATCCTTTCAAATATTCCTCCAGAAGCTCATCGATTCCAACTTTGTTGCTATATGTACCCTCAACCAGCCCCAAAATATAAGCTGAATCCATTTTGTCGCCTTTAATATCCAACTGCGATTCATTGTCATTTTCCGCTTCGTGAACCGCGACTTGGACAGCCTCCTGAGGCGTTGCCTCATTCATCTGAATTTGGTATAGACTTTGTACAGCTATTTCTCGTGCAACTCTGCGTTTCATTCTGTTCCTCCTAAGAGTTTTGCTTAAGCAAAACTGTCTTCGTAAGCTTTCACTTTGAGTTTTGCTTAGCAAATGGCATGCGCTCTTCAAAGCTCTTTCTAATAGTATACGTCATAATGGAACCAATCCAAACAAAAAAATCCATGGATGTACCAGGGATTTTAGCGAAACATTCTCCATTTTTGCGTGAGATAGCGCCAAATGTCTTCAAGCATGACCAGACCTTCCTTGCGATCCCATTTGTTCCCGAAATAAAATCCGAGCAGAACAATGAATCCAAAGATCAACATATCCCAAAAGCCAAAAAATAAATAAATGAAACCGAAAAAAATACCTGCTGCCACTCCGATCACTTTGCCCCTATGGGACTCCCACAGTTCATTCCACATGAGTGGGTTCACCTCTATTCGACTCGGCTTTTAAACGTTGGGGCTGATTGCACGATGTTTGCTACGAATACGGTTACGGAAGCTACAGGGATGCCGGTAATGTCTTCTATGTAACTTTTCACAGTACTTTGCATCTCTTCAGTGAGTTCAGGAATCGAACTTTCCCCATCCACAATGGTTCTGATCGTAATTTCAAGTCCTGATTGATTCACTCTTACGCGTGAGCGCAAATCTTTGGCGCCTTTCGTACGACCGGCTGCTTTCAAGGATAAATTTTCAACGGTTTCGATGGAAATGCGAATATCCCCGAAATCCGTGCGTTGGTCGATAGATGGCGCTTGAGCGCGGCCGCGGCGAAGCGTCAGAACGAGAAAACGAACAGAGATTAACAACATGATCAAGCTAATAGCGATGGCCGGATATGCATAGTTCTTCTCGTAATAGAAATTATGTAACGTTTGACCGGACTGTTCAAATGGAATCCAGCTCGATGCCGTGAACAATACTAGGATAGATGCAACGAAAATAATTAGGCTATAGAGAAGCAGCAAGAGCCTGTCCACAATTTTACCCACGTAAGCTTGTCCCCTTCCTATAGTTAGAGGAAACCCCCTGCATGGCATGCTGTAGGGGGTTTCAATGATCCATATGGATGCAGCAATTCCGCCTTATTTCACTCGACCAGCAGTTGCTGTTTCTTCTTCAACCGGTTTATCTGCCTGTTTAAAATGAACATCATGAATATGAACATTCACTTCAACGACACTGAGTCCCGTCATTGATTCGATTGCGTGCTTCACATTTTGTTGGATGCCGCTTGCAACCTCCGGAATGCGATTGCCATATTCAATAATGATGGAGACGTCAATGGCTGCTTCACGTTGTCCGACTTCTACCTTTACGCCTTTGGACAAATTTTTGCGTCCAAGCAATTCAGCAATGCCGCCAGCAAGTCCACCGCTCATCCCCGCTACTCCTTGCACTTCCACCGTTGCCAAACCGGCAATGATTTCGATAACTTCGGGGGCAATTTGGATGCTGCCCATGTCTGTTTTGACGTAATCCGGAGCGATTGTGCTCATTGTGGCACCTCCTAAGAGTTTTGCGCCAGCAAAACTGGCATCGTAAGCATTTACTATTGAGTTTGTGTAACTAGCTGATAACATCAGCTTATGGATAAGCTATCTTTAATTTATTACTATACCATTTCGCCGAAAATATGACAAATGGTTATCTATGAATCCGCATCATTTACATCGTGCTCTTCCAAGAATTTAATATCGTGGTCGCCTTTGATAAATTTCTTGTGCTCAAGCAGCTTCAAATGGAACGGTATCGTTGTGTTTACACCATCGACTGCAAATTCCGTGAGCGCTCTTTTCATGCGGGCAATCGCTTCATCGCGCGTACTTCCCCAAACAATGAGTTTAGCGATCATTGAATCGTAGTGAGGGGGGATTGTGTATCCCGGATAAACCGCGCTATCCACACGAACCCCGAATCCGCCTGGCGGCAAGTAGAACTTCACTTGGCCTGCCGAAGGCATAAAGTTCCGGTTCGGATCCTCTGCATTGACACGGCATTCGATCGCCCATCCGTTGATACGAACATCGTCTTGTGAGAAGGACAACGGATTGCCTTCTGCGACGCTAATCATTTCTTGGATAATATCGATGCCTGTAATCATTTCCGTTACAGGGTGCTCAACTTGAATTCTTGTGTTCATTTCCATGAAGTAGAAATTGCCGTCAGGCCCGAGCAAGAACTCTAGCGTACCTGCGCCGGAGTAATTAACAGCTTTCGCTGCGCGAACGGCTGCCTCGCCCATCGCCGCACGCGTTTCAGGCGTAAGGATTGGACATGGCGCTTCTTCCACAAGCTTCTGTCTGCGGCGCTGCACCGAGCAGTCACGCTCGCCCAAGTGAACGACGTTGCCGTGTTTATCGGCCAAAATTTGAATTTCAACATGCTTCATGCCTGTTAAATATTTTTCCAAATAGATGCCGGCGTTGCCGAAAGCATTTTGCGCTTCCTGCTGGGCAGCTGTAATTTGCGCTACGAGCGTCTCCTCGTTTTCCGCAATACGAATGCCTTTGCCGCCGCCGCCTGCCGTCGCTTTAATGATGACCGGGTAACCGATATCTCTTGCGATGACAATCGCGTCTTCCACATGGTCGACCAGCCCGTCAGAACCAGGAATGATCGGCACTTTCGCTTCTTTCATCGTTTGCTTGGCAACCGCTTTGTCCCCCATCCGGCTAATAGCGTCAGGTGACGGACCGATGAACGTAATATTGCAGCTTTCGCAAATTTCTGCGAAGTCTGCATTTTCTGCTAAAAATCCATAACCGGGGTGAATGGCATCACATTCTGTTAGAGTAGCTACACTCATCAGGTTCGTGAAGTTCAAGTAGCTGTCCTTGGACGCCGTCGGACCGATACAATAGGCTTCGTCAGCAAGTCGCACATGCAGCGCATCGCGATCCGCTTCCGAATATACAGCCACGGTGTAAATGCCGAGCTCACGGCAAGCCCGAATAATACGAACAGCTATTTCTCCTCGGTTCGCTATTAGGATTTTATGAAATTTCATTAATTTTCCTCCTAGCCTAACTAACTTACTCCGGTCTTACCAAAAATAAAGGTTGTCCATACTCAACGAGCTGGCCGTTTTCAACGAGTATTTCAACGATTTCACCTTTGATTTCAGCTTCAATCTCATTCATCAATTTCATAGCTTCAACGATACACACAACGGTTTTATCGCCTACTTTCTGGCCTACGTTTACAAAAGGAGCAGCGCCAGGGGAAGCAGACTGATAGAAAGTTCCTACCATCGGTGAAACGATCTTATGTAAAGATGAGTCCTCTTGCTTAGCATGTCCGGCTGTCGCAGGTACGGAAGCTTCCAATGCCGCAGTAGGCGCTGCTTGAGGAAAGCTTGCTTGACCGATCGGCGCGTATGTGTGTTGAACGGGTGCCGCAACGTATACAGGCTCTGATTTATTCGGCTTGCGAATCGACAGACGCGCACCTTCATTTTCAATTTCAAGTTCTTGTAAAGAGGATTGATCGACGAGTTTAATTAACTCTTTGATTTCACTCAATTTGAACATTCATGTCACTCCTTCAAAGTTGGTGAACCAGTAAAAAATGCGGTTTCATAGCCGCAACGTATGTATTATACCCATAAACGCAAGAAATGGAAAGAGTCCAGTTTTGTCCGGACCCTTTCCAGTGCCATTCCGAGTATGGTTGACAGCTCAATTTTACTAAGGACGCACGTATTGAATCTTGATGTTTTCCGGAGCTGCGCCAAGCTCTTTGACTACCATATCAACGATGGTCACACCTTGACTTTTCTCCAATTTATCGCTTTGAACGGTCACTTTCCATTTGTTCCCATCTTGATTTACAATTGCTTGCGGGAAGTCTTTCATGAGCACATCTTGCAAGTTTTCAACTTTTTCTTGAATATCTGTCAATTTGGATAAATCATTTGTAGCTTTCGCTACAGCTTCAGGCGACTTTTTAGTATCGATGATAATATCCATTAAATCGGATGAAGTTTTGGCGAAATAATCACTTTGTTTCATTTGCTCATTCGTGAAGAAGTCGCCGGCCGATGTCGTCTTCGCTTGCTCTTCCATTTGCTTCAGAACTTGATCATCCGTTTTCACATTCGTTTTTGTATCTGTTTTCGGGTTTGTATTTACGTTCGTCTTCACATCGGTTTTTGCATCGGTTTTCGCATCGGTTTTTACGTCCGTTTTTGTTGGATTTTGCGGAGTCACAGCTTTCGTGTCGACTTTTGCATCGCTGCCGGTTGTCGATTTTACGTCAGTTTTTGCAACATTCCCAGTGTCTGCTTGCGTCATATCAATCTTGACTTCTTGAGACTGTTTCGTCGTGGCCGTGGAGGCCAGATCCAGCTTATTCACATCCTCGGTGAACAAGTAATACGCGGAAAGCACCACCATTAAGCTAAGCATGGATACGAGCCAAATTGTTTGTCTTTTTGCATTCATTGTATATTCCTCCTTAATTTTAATTGCTTATTGGATTTAATCCCCTGTTTTTCGGGGCAAAATGGAAATGCGATTCACCGGGACATCCAGTCCCCGTTCCACCGCTTCGGTAATCATTTTCTTCACCGTCAAATTCTCGGCGCCCTTTGCGACAACGAGAACCCCTCTAATCTTCGGCTTAATGTATTTGAGCACAAGCGGCTTCTGGTCGCCTGACACTTGATAGATAACCACTTCTCCGCTTCGCGTGACCTGGGATATATTCCGAGTCGCCCCGCCGTTGTCGCGTTCTGTCGTCATCTGCTGGTTGTCATTATAATTTTTGTCGACGGTCATTTCTTCCGTTGATTCAATCGTAACCAGCACTTCAACATCGCCAACGCCAACGATTTTTTGCAAAATTTCTTTCAGCTGCGACTGATACGCCAGTTCATAATCGTGAAAGCCCGGGTTGTCCTTGGATGTACTGCCGAGAAATGTTTCTTTACTGGGAGGCGGAGAGGCTCTGCCCGCAGTGATGGGATCAACTTCTTTTACAGTCATAAATGCATTCATAATCATCAGCGCCGCTCCCATGAGTCCTATCATAATGACCCAGAGGAGCGTGTTCTTGCGTTTAGGACCTCCCGGTCCTCCGCCGAATTTGTGCTCCATCCATTGCAGCAATGTTCCCATCGATTCACCTCGCAATCCTTCCATTTCCTTGCTCTACTCGGATATCAATGTGTGCAGGTTCAACAAGCCAATTACGCGTAATGCTCTGTTTCAAGCGCTCAACCTCTTGCTCGAATGGCTCTGATGCCAGAGGCGATGCAGTTGTCGCTTCATTCTCAGTTGCCTTTATTCTGATGGGGTCTATGGGCTTGACCGGTTCCATAACCGCTATGCTTTTGGATCCGTCAGCCGGCTTAGACTTGCTCTTAGCTTCTATAACATCAAGGGTGACCCTGACTTTCACAATCGCAGGCTTCCCGTTATTGTCAATTTGTGCAGCTACCTGAACGTCTTGGACGGTAAGGTCAGTCTGTTTCTGCATATCCTCTTTCATCATTCCGGCGAGCTGCGTCTGGACCATCTGCTGCGATTGCTTTTGGCCTGCTGCTTGAAGCTTCTGAGCATCCTTCGTAATCACATCGAGCGATTTCATCCATGGACTTTCAACGCTTCCGCTAGCCAGCATCGTCTTATCGTTCTGCTGCTTCTCCGCTTGACTTAGCAATTTATCCACGTCCCAATTTTCTTGAAACAACTGCAAGACAGGCGTTAAAAGCGTGAGTAAAATGAACAAGCTCATGACTGTTTTTACATACCGCTGCATGGTGTTGCTGGGGAGCAGAAGATCAACGAAAGTGGCCAGCATAATGACCATGATGACCGTTTTCAGCCATCCGGCTAACCAATCCATAGCGAATCTCCTTTCACCTCATCATCACCGAGACATTGCTGATCGTAATCATGATCGTCAGAGCCAGAAAGAACATTAAACTGACTACAGCCAAAGCGGCAAAAACATAAATCAAGCTTTTTCCGATGGTTTGCAGGCAAGCAATGATCGGGCTGTCTCCCAAGGGCTGCATAACGGCGGCGGATAAATTATAGATGAAAGCCAAGGTTAGAATTTTGATCGCCGGGAATGCGCACAGCATGATCAGAATAACGACGCCCACAAGTCCGATGGCATTTTTTACAAGCAATGATGCACCTATGACCGTCTCCGTAGCATCGGAGAATAATCTTCCCACCACAGGAACAAAGTTCCCGGTGATATACTTGGCTGTTCGAATGGCTACTCCGTCTCTAACCGCGCCTGCCGTCCCTTGAATGGAAATCACGCCGAGAAATACGGTGACGAATATCCCGAGCATGCTAAGACTTACCGTGCGCAGCAGGTTCGCAAGCTGAGTGACTTTATATTTATCACTGAGCGAGCTTACGATATGCAGAACTGCCGAAAAGAACAACAACGGGAATACAAATACATAAATGGCTGTGCCTACCGAATGAATCATGAAAACAATCAGCGGATGCAGAATCGCTACAGAAGTCACATTGCCCATGGAAGCTAAAAGCGTTAAGAGCAACGGCATAATCGCAATCATGAATTGTATCATCGACGAGATGGCTGTTTTGGCATATCCGATGGCGATGCTGAAGGAGTTGATCGCAATGATGATAAGAACCATATATGTAATGGAGTAGCCCAGTTTGCTGACCGTATTTCTTTCAAAAGAGCTTTGCAGCGTTTCGAGAATCATGCTAAAAATCGTCAGTACAACGATCGAAGCGAGCAGTTTCCCATTAATGATGATTTCGTGAAACACATAGCGTAGAAGCCCTTTAAATATGCTTTTCATGCTGATGCCCTTCGTGCCCAGGAGCAGTTCCATGAAGGTTGGAGTCTTGCTTTCCGGGAAGTAACCGCCGTAATCCTTCATGAGCTTATCCCAATATTGCTCGACAGGCTGCGTGTTCAAGTGATTGGCTTGTTCCCTGATGATCGCGTCTGTCGGTGACTCAGCGGCCGTAAAACTCGTCATGCCGAGCCATAATGCGATGGTTATAATGAATAAGATGATCCAGCGGTTGTTCAGCTGTTGCTGCGAATAAGGCAGGTTCATTTCAGTCACTCCTCCATGAATCTTCTAAGCCGGGAGCAGCTTAACCACGGTCTCGATGATGACGGTAATAATCGGGATCGCCATCACCATAATGAGCACTTTCCCAGAGAGTTCGATCTTGGAGGCGATGGATTCTTGTCCGGCATCGCGCACGATTTGCGCGCCGAACTCGGCAATGTAGGCGACACCGATAATTTTCAGAATCGTTTTGAGAAACACCATATTGATATTCGATTTTTGCGCTAAATCTTCAAGCACCTGGATGACACTGGAGATTTTGCCGATCAGAAACAAGAAAATCATGATGCCCGTAAATGCGGCCAGCAAGAACGCAAACATGGGTTTCTGCTCTTTGATAATGAGAGTAAGTATCGTCACGATGAGCCCCAGGCCTACAATCTGGATGATTTCCATACGGCGCACCTCATTGGAATAGGAAGATCGTTTTGATTTCTTTAAATAAATGATCGAGCATGGAGACGACCATGAAGAGCACGACCACGAAGCCGATGACCGTGACCCAGTGTGCCATATCCTCTTTCCCCATTTGCTTGAGCACCGAATGGATCATCGCGATGATGATGCCGATGCCGGCGATCTGGAAAATGGCATTCACATCTACGTTCATTCCAGGCACCTCACTCTATTGACAAGGAATTTCCGTCATCTGACTGGTCCCTTGCTCCCCTTAATACATCAAAATTACGATTAATGCTCCGATAAGGACGCCCAGGCTTTTCCACATTTTCTCGTAGCGCCGCTGCTCATCCCTAGACTCGGTTTCTTCGGTCTGGAGCTGGGAAATAGCGAGCCGCAGATGCTTGATTTGATCGCTGCGATCCGTCATTCCAAGAACGGATCCCAACTGCAGCACAACTTCTTCTTCCGATTGCTTCATCGAAGTTCTTGCCCAGACCTCCTTTACACTCCTATGCCAAATTTCTTTCGTAGAAGTCCCGTCATTCGCCGACAACCTTTCTGACGTCAGGCGGAACAAGGAGGAAAGCGGTTCAGCCACCTGCTTGCCAAGCGAAGAGAGCGCCTCTGGCAGAGGTGTAAGAGCGTAAGTGATTTCAGTCTCCATGCGACCCAGTGCAGAGATCAGCAATCGGATCTGCTTAGGACGCCGAACGTAATGAGCAGCCTTCAGAAAGCCATACAAAGTGGCGGCACCGATAATGAGAACCCCGCCAACGAATTTCAGCATCTTTCATCATCCTTTACGTACAGGATTGAGTTCCAATGGCTTGCCATGCCGATCCAGTACTCGGTATGCAGACGGCGCACCTTTTCTTCGATGCAGGATGACATATCTCGTAAACACACCCTCTTCCAAAAGCTGCTTCAGCACCGGTCTCATGCGGACGTCCTCATAGTCGGCGCCGTGTGCAGTCGCAACGATGCGAATCCCGGTATGAACAGCCTCATGGATCGCTGCTGCGTCTTCTGGCCGCCCGATTTCATCGACGACGAGCACGTCCGGAGATAGAGAGCGGATCATCATCATCATGCCTTCGGCTTTCGGACAACCATCCATAACGTCTGTTCTTGGCCCCAGATCAAATCTGGGCACCCCTTTGACACATGCCGCGAGCTCCGAGCGTTCGTCAACGACGCCCACCTTCTTGCCGGTCGTGCCAATCACGTTCGGCCCCCACTCCCCGCGGCTGATTAGCCTGGTCAAATCGCGAATCAGCGTCGTCTTGCCTTGCTGGGGTGGTGAAATCACGAGTGTGTGATGGACACTTCGCAGAATAGGGTCGAACAAGTGCGGCAGCACCTGCTTGCCTACCCCTTGGATTTCGCGGGCAATCCGGATATTGAAGGAGCTGACATCGCGAATTTGCTTGACCCCGCCTTGATCCAGCACCGTACGCCCGGCTAGTCCCACACGATGGCCGCCGGCTATCGTAATAAAACCTCGCCGAAGCTCTTCCTCATGGGTGTACATGGAATGATTCGTGAGCATCTCCAGCAAGGTAATGCAATCCTGGCGGGTCGGCTTGTACGCCAGCTCTTCCTGCGACACCAAATGGCCTTTTTCATCAAGGAAAGCGTACCCGTCGCTCCAGCTAAGCTCGAAGGGCCTTGACTCTCTCACCCTGATTTCCTCTAGGTTAGCTTGTACGTCCGGCGGCAAACCGGAGAGCAGAATCCGGAGCGTCTGTGGGAGAATGTGCATAATCGTATCGTGCATAGAGAGACATCCCTCCAAGTTGTCCAGTCTTCTATACTCATTTCTATGCTTAATAGAAAGAAATATGACCTTACTTTTTTAAAATACCAATGAATAAACAGCTTACTCCCGCAATCACCCAGAGCAGCTTGCCGTAGGATAGCTTCTCTGCTATCCCTACTAAACCAATGGTCGTGGTAGCTAGTAGTACTAGAGGACCTACTAGAGCGAGCGTAGAGTTCACTAGCAGCGCTTTCTCCACCGTCGCCAGTCTCAACATCACGATAGCCGCAATGATCTCCATACTGCCCGACATCATCCTCAGCGACGCCATCGTCAGGACAATCTTGTTCATTTTTCTACTCCTCCTTAAAAAGAAACAGCTCTTTTGAACCGTGCCAAAGTTACTCTGCTCCGCGTTGATATAAAAGGCCGGAAGCGACTTTTGTAAAACTGTTCCAACCGCATATGATCTCATTCAATAAATGGAACAGTTTTACAATGGAGTCTGAAGGTTTTTATATCAATGCGCAGCGCTCTAGCGTAACTCTAATGTTCAGCAAGGTTCAACGGCAGCTCACTCTTTTTACCCTACCTTATGCAGGCTCGTCTGATTTTAGGCATAGTGGGCACCACCATTTACCCAGATGCATATGCTGTCTCATAATTGATCCTTCGAAGGACAGTGAGGAGAAATACAGATGGAAGTGACTTCTTATTTGAACTGGAACCCCGTTCTGGCCGACCCCACAAGACAAAGGCAGGCCAAACCAAGAACGCTGGGGAAAACGATGGTGATGGATAAAGGCTTAGGGCCGAACGCGTTTCAAGATTTGCTTAGCATCGGCAGCAGCCATCTGGACATGATCAAACTCGGTTTCGGCACATCTCCTCTTTATCCGCAGCATGTATTGAAAACTAAAATTAATTCAGCCAAAGAACACGGGATTTGCATTTATCCGGGAGGCACCTTTCTCGAAGTTGCCATCACGCAGAACGCAGTGGATTCCTATTTCGATATGATCGTTGCGCTCGGATTTAACGGTATTGAAATATCCAATGGGACGATTGATTTCGACCGCAAGCTTAGAAATGAGCTGATTATGCGAGGAAGAGAAGAAGGATTAGTCGTCATCACCGAATATGGGAAAAAGGGCTGGGGTTCCGCCATTGAATTGGAGGAATTAATCGAAACCGTTGTGCTGGACACCGAATTTGGGGCTGCCTTAGTAACCATTGAGGCTCGCGAATCCGGCATGGGGGTAGGGATTTTTGATCATAAGGGGAAATGTAAGGACGAGGAAGTGGGGCAAGTGCTTTCCGCCGTATCCGGGCAGCAGCTTCTCTGGGAAGCGCCGCTCAAAAGTCAACAGGTGCATTTGATTAGCTTGCTTGGATCCGATATCCATTTGGGCAATATTTCGCCGGATGAGCTCATTGCCCTGGAAGCTTTGCGCAGAGGGCTGCGCTCCGATACGTTGTCCTTAGGTACCAGAAAGGAATAAAACATGCATATCGAGGTTGTCGCCAACATCGGCGAAGCGAGAAGTGACGATTTTCTTCACAAAACCGTCATTGTCGTTGATGTGATCCGTGCAACTAGCACGATCATCACCGCACTGATTAACGGTTGCAAAGCCATTATTCCTGTGGAAACCGTTCTGAAAGCCAAAGAGCTGTACCGTGAGGGTGATCTGCTTGCAGGGGAGCGATTTTGCAAAAAGATCGCCGGTTTTGATTTGGGAAATTCGCCATTGGAATTTACCAAAGAAGCCGTTCAGGGCAGGCGGATCATCCTGACAACCACGAACGGCACCAGAGGCATCCAAAAAGCGGCGAAAGCCGATCGCGTGCTGGCAGGCGCCTTCCTCAACAGCAAAGCTTGCGCAGAGGCTGCCATTGCGTTAAAAAGGGACACTGTCATTCTATGTGCGGGTACACAAGACGTCTTTTCCTTAGAGGATGGTCTTTGTGCCGGGCATATCCTTGAGGAACTGGTGTTGGCGTTAGGCGAGAAACATATCGCAACCAATGATTTCGGGTTAGCCATGCGCGGATGCTATTTGCAAGCTCAAAATCGTTTATACGAAACCCTGCTCTCCTGCACGAATGGGAAAAAGATGTGCAAGTCTGGGTTTCAGGGAGATATCGCAGCTTGTGCTCTAACGAATACTACCGATCAAGTACCGGTCCTTGAAAATGACCACATGATGCTTCTGCCTAGCATTCCAGCCCGCCCTGCGTTCTAAATACAAGCCCCTCTCATAAACTAAGATGGAAGTTATGTGGGCGAGGGGTTTTGATTATGAATGGTAATATACTCTTGGTTATTCTCATCGTTATAGGACTCATTGGCCGTTCTCCGATTATTACAACAGCTTCTTGCATGCTGCTTGCCATGAAATTAGTCGGGTTAGTTCGATTTTTCCCTGCGATGGAGCGCAGGGGCTTAGAGCTCGGATTGCTCTTTTTGACCATTGGCGTGCTTGTTCCGTTTGCCAGTGAGCGAATCTCCATGAAAGACATTATATCGGTATTTACGACTTGGCCTGGAATCATTGCTCTTCTTGGCGGAGCGATCGCTACTTATATGAACGGAAAAGGCTTGGAACTGCTAAAAATAGACCCACAATTAATTGTGGGTCTTGTCATCGGTTCCATATTCGGCATTATCTTTATGCGCGGAATTCCGGTCGGCCCTTTAATGGCCGCCGGAATTACAGCTTTTTTATTAAAACTAGCTTACTTTATAGCTGATAAATTCAGTTGAACAAGAACTTATCTGCGGTCTTGAGGACCGCCGACGAATGCTTGCTCCGTAGTGTCCAAGCCATATGCGGTGTGTAAGGATTGGATCACTTCTGTCAAGTTCGTGTTTTCGATGACACAGGATACTTTAATCTCTGAAGTGCTGACCAACGAAATGGAAATGCCCAAATCGGAAATCACTTTGAACATCGTAGCGGCAACTCCTGGCGTGCTTACCATGCCGGCGCCGACTATGGACACTTTCACCATGTTCACTTCATAGGTTACTTCGCGGAAGCCGATTTCACCGCGGATGGATTCGATCGCATGTAAAGCTTTTTCGCGATCTGCAAGCGTCGTGGTGAATGAGAAATCAGCTGATCCATTGATAACACCGCTTTGAACGATGATATCAACATCGACTTGAACCTCGGCAAGCGCCATAAATACTTTTGCCAGCTGACCCGGTTTCTCAGGCACACCTAGAATACTAACTCTTGCCACATTCTTGTCATACGCGATGCCACGGACAACGATTCCTTGCTCCATCACTGCTTCCTCCTTCACGTTGGTACCTTCATTGTTAGTAAAGCTGGAACGTACCACTAAGGTAACGTTATAGTTTTTGGCATATTCGACTGCTCTCGGATGAAGAACCGCAGCTCCCAGATTGGCAAGCTCCAGCATTTCATCGTAGGAAATTTCATTCAACTTTCTCGCGACTTTCACAATGCGCGGATCTGTTGAGTAAATACCGTCTACATCGGTATAAATCTCGCATAGATCTGCTTTGATAGCGGCAGCAAGCGCGACAGCCGTCGTATCGGATCCGCCGCGGCCGAGTGTCGTTATTTCTCCTGCTTCCGTCATCCCTTGGAAACCGGCGACAATGACGACATTGCCTCCTTCTAATGCAGTCAGTACGCGGTGCGGCTGAATATCGCTAATTCTCGCTTTTCCGTGTACTTCTTCCGTGCGAATCCCGCTCTGCCAGCCGGTGTAAGAAACGGCTTGTTCGCCTAAACTATGTATCGCCATCGACAACAGGGCTACGGAAACCTGCTCTCCTGTCGATAACAGCATATCCATTTCACGAGCCGGAGGGGCTCCATCGTAAATTTGCTTAGACAGGTCGATCAAATCATCCGTTGTATCTCCCATCGCAGAAACGACAACAACACAGCTGTGACCTGCTTGTTTTCGCTCCACGATTCTTTTTGCAACACGTTTCATTCGCTCCGCATCACCGACAGAGCTTCCGCCAAATTTCATCACTATTAGAGACAAAGCTGACCCACTCCTAACGCATATCTAGTGCATAACAATTCAATATTATAGCATAAAATGCGCTTTTGTGGTAAGAATTGCACACGTAAAACAAAAAAACTCCCTGACTTGTGAAAGTCAGAGAGGCTTGTCCTAAATCCTACTAGGCACGGGAAATATAACGGCCGTCTTCCGTATCAACGGTAAGTACATCGCCTTCGTTGATGAACAAAGGAACTTGAACAACAAGACCTGTTTCCACTTTTGCACCTTTAAGTGCGCCTTGCGCCGTGTTGCCTTTAACGCCCGGCTCTGTTTCTACAACTTTCAAATCAACGCTTTTCGGCAAGTTGATCCCAAGAATTTCACCTTGGTAGCTCAAGATTTTGATGTTCATGTTTTCGAGCAAGAAGTTCAATTCCCATTTCAGCTGCTCGCGGGATAGGCTGAACTGATCGAACGTTTCCGTATCCATGAATGTAAACTCGTCGCCGCTTGCATACAGGTACTGCATTTCACGGTTATCGATGTGTGCGCGGCCCACGTTCTCACCAGCACGGAATGTGCGCTCGACTGTGTTGCCGTTGCGCAGGTTTTTCAGCTTGGAGCGTACGAATGCAGCGCCTTTGCCTGGTTTAACGTGTTGGAAATCTAAAACTGTAAAAATATCGTGTTCTACTACAATAGTAAGACCTGTTTTGAAATCATTTACTGATATCACTTGTGAATCCCTCCGCTAGTCAATAATAAGAAAATCTTTTGTAGAATTTGTAAGTATTTTAATGCCGGTGTCAGTAATTACTGCGTCATCCTCAATTCGAACTCCCCCAAAGCCAGGGAGATAAATGCCGGGCTCCACCGTAACCACCATACCAGGAGTTAAAATCGTATCCTCGGTTTTCGACAAACGCGGAGATTCATGAACCTCCATGCCTAAACCATGTCCGGTACCGTGACCGAAGAAATCGCCATAGCCATGCTTCACGATGATATCCCGTGCATAAGCATCGCCTTCTCTGCCGGTAATTCCCGGTTTAAGATTGGCTAAGCAGTTTAGTTGAGCTTCCAGAACGATATCATAAATTTCTTTATGCTTGTCCGTCGGCTTTCCAAGCATAACCGTTCTTGTGATATCAGAGCAATACCCTTTATAATACGCTCCAAAATCCAATTTGACAAATTCGTTTATTTGGAGCACGCGATCGCTTGCCTTGCCGTGAGGCAGCGCAGAGCGTTCGCCGGAAGCGACGATCGTTTCAAACGAAGTTGAGGTGCCGCCATTTTTGCGGATGAACATCTCGATCTCAAGCGCAATGTCCAATTCCTTTACGCCTGGCTTAATATAGGATAGGATGTGCGAGAACGTTTGGTCTGCCAAATCTGCAGCTTCCTGCATGATTTGTAACTCCGCATCGTCCTTAACCATCCGGATGCCCTCGAGAAGTCCGGCCGTCGGCAAAAGCTCAATCCCCGGCAATGCTGCCTGGTAGCTGAGAAAATTCCCGTAAGACACATCCCCTTGCTCGAATCCAAGCTGTGTAATCCCTTGCTGCTGCAACAGTTCTTTCACGGTATCCATCGCTTTAGCCTGGTGCTCCACCACTTCAAAATGCTTAGCTTGCTGAGGGGCTTGCGTCATATACCGAAAATCAGTCAAAAGAATGGCTCGGTCTAACGTGATAAGTACATAGCCGGAGGAACCGGTGAAACCAGATACATATGTACGGTTATATGCATTCGTGATGAGAATGGCGGGTAAATTTTGCTCTTGCATAACCTTGCGAAGACGTTCAATACGTTTCTCCTGCATCGAAATCACCAATCCTTCCTTTTATCCTTGCATATGGGGTATTAAGGCCCTTAAACCTAGTTCATAGCTTTGTACACCGAATCCGCTTATCTGGCCGATCACAACAGGCGCGGTTACCGAATGATGACGGAACTCCTCGCGCTTATGGATGTTCGACAGATGCACTTCAACGGTAGGCAATTGAACCGAAGCCAGCGCATCGCGGATCGCATAGCTGTAGTGTGTGAATGCGCCCGGATTAATGAGAATGCCATCTTTCGTGCCGAAGGCTTCATGAATTTTATCAATAATTTGACCTTCATGATTCGATTGGAAGCTCTCGATCTCAACCGACAGAACTTCAGCTAATTCAGTCAAGCCTTGAATAATCGCCGAAAGGGAAACCGTTCCGTACACGCCAGGTTCACGTATGCCCAGCATATTTAAGTTGGGCCCGTTAATGACCAGAACCTTTTTCAACAGGAATCACTCCCCAGCATTTTTCAGTCGCACAGACTCACCTGCCTATTTAACCTTTGATATTTTACCATAACTTTCATGTCTTGTGTATAGGTTGTCTCGTTCTGGTATTCGTATATTCAATGGCTATGGAATAACCGATAAACATTCCCCAAAGCAAGAATAAACAGAAATCGCTTATTATGGAATTCAAGTCCAAATCCGAGATCCAATACGTCATGCCGGCTAACGGTCCGATGAACAAATAAAGCACAGCCCACCAAAGCGCACCATACATAACGCCCCACCAAGCCGACTGCAGCTTCCACATGGTGACCATATAGATGAAGGCTGCGAAAATGGAGAATATTGTGAAAAAGCCCCACCCAATTAGCACGCCCTGCCACGTCACTAGGAAATCGTGTTTGAAAAACGGTTCCACAAGAAAACCGACCACAATTTTCGTGAATTTTAAATAATGCTCTACTATTTTCAGTCCTCCCCAGATGAATCCGGCAAAGAAACCAATGTATAAGACATAAAGCCAGCGACTTGTTTTGATTTCCTCCGCTTGTTTCTCACTCATCAGGCATTTCCTTCCTTTCTTTCGCAGCTGCTGCACGTAATTCACAGGTAAGAATAGTATGTTCTTCCGTTATCGGTAGCATTCAACCCCTGAATCCGTTACAATAAGAAAGTACAAAAACCGAATTCGAGAAAGATAAGAAGGTGGATCCCATGGCAGAACAAAACAGTATATATGGAGGACAAGCCGTCATTGAGGGCGTCATGTTCGCAGGAAGAAACGTGCATGTAACCGCCGTGCGCAAGAAGGATGGCTCACTTGATTTCTTAGAGGTACCGAAGAAAGATATTCCTTGGGTCCAAACACTCAAGAAAATTCCGTTCATCAGAGGAATTGTCGGCATTATAGAATCCAGCGCCAAAGGTGCGCAGCATCTTAATTTCTCGGCGGAATCCTTCGCGGAACAAGAAGGTGAGGATGACGCTTCAGCCAAGAAAGACGAGAAGCCGGGTTTCTTCTCGAATATTTCGATGATTCTCGGTGTGGCGGTTGTGGGTGTGATCTCATTTCTTTTCGGAAAATTCGTGTTCACCCTAGTCCCGGCGGTCATTGAACAGTTTTTATTTCAAAATGTATTTAGCAATCAAATTCTTCATAATCTAATAGAAGGTGTTATCAAAATCATTTTGCTTGTCGGATATATTTATTTCATATCCCTAACACCTATGATTCGCAGACTGTTCCAGTATCACGGAGCTGAGCATAAGGTCATCAGCGCCTATGAAGCAGGCGTGGAACTTACCGTAAGCAACGTACAGAAATTCAACACATTGCATTATCGTTGCGGCAGCAGCTTCATTGTTTTCACCGTGTTGATCGGTGTCGTTATCTACTCTTTCCTTCACTATGATGGGTATGTCGAGCGGATCTTGCAGCGTCTGTTACTGCTCCCGGTCGTCATCGGAGTATCTTATGAAGTACTGAGATTTACGAACTCCCTTCGCGAAGTGCCGGTACTCCGCTACCTGGGATACCCTGGCCTGTGGCTTCAACTGCTGACCACCAAAGAACCTGAAGACAGCCAAGTTGAAGTTTCGATCGCTTCTTTCAACCGGATGCGTGAAGCTGAAAAAAGAATCATGGAGGGACGGGCATGAGAAGAAGATTTTCGCCGATCGAAATCACCATCGGGATTTTAATTGCGATTGGATTGTTAGTAAGTTTGCGAACTCTGTTCATTCCGATTCTCGTGTTAGGGATCATATTTCTTCTATACAAGTTCCCGCCTTCACGTTGGAAAAAACCTTCGTATGGCCGCGGACCATCCAAAGTGAAAAGGAAAAATGCGAAATTTCGTGTGATCAACGGAACGAAAGACTCGGACTCCGATGATTTTCCGAAGTATCATTAGAACCGTCTGTCATTTTTGGGGAGCCCGAAGCACAAATTTCTCGTAGTTTTCTTCATAGGTTTTGGCGGACCATTCATTAAAGTAGTCTTCGGAAGCCCGGTATCCAGAGTCGTATAGAGACAAACTCAGTTCCTTAGACAAGTTAAACTGTGTATTCCCAACCCCCAAAGTTGGAATTTTAACGGTCCGGAATCGGTTTTTCTGTTCGATGTAACGCTCGTCATGCGCACTAAGCATGGTGCCAAATAAAGCTTCAAGCATCGTGATTGGTCCCTTAATTTTATGCGTAGGCGTTTCTGTTTTTCCGACTAATTGGAAGCCGATTACAGGAATGATCTCGTCGCGAGTCGTATTCTGATCGAACACCCATAAGGGATAGTTGCTTAACAGTCCGCCATCTACGATATAATAAAACTGCTCTGTGAAAGGCGTTGCCTTTCCAGAGCTTTTTAATTGGCGGCGAATCATGACCGGGTCAAAGAAATATGGAATACTTGTGCTCATGCGAACGGCTTTAGCAATGGAGAACCTCTTAGGATCAATCCCGTACTGCGCAATATCCTCAGGCAAAATAAGTAGCTTCCCCTGCGTAATATCGGATGCGATAATACGCAGTTGGTTATGCTTCAAGTCACCAAAATTGCGAATGCCTTTGAGAGCCAGCTGCCAGTTCACCCAATGTTCCAACGCTTCGCCAGAGTACAAGCCTTTTTTAATCAGCAACCGCGTGGCAGGTCCGATGAGCTTGGTATTAAAAATCGCTGAGCGCTGCATAAACGATTTAAAAGGAGCTCTCAAAATCAACTCCCTCATCTCTTCTCCGGTATACCCCGCAGCCAAAAAAGCCGCTACGATGGACCCAGAGCTTGTACCTGCGACTTGATTGAATTCATAACCCAGATCCATCGCTGCACTTACACCGCCGGCGAGCGCAATTCCTTTCACGCCTCCGCCTTCAAATACGCCGTTGATTAACACATTTGGCCCCCCTCCCCGAAATCATACATCAGGGCTTACTTTGTTATGTATGCGGAAGGAGTTTGTTTCTATGCAAAAAAAACAGAGAACCGCTAATAGCGGCCTCTGCCTAGTTGTCAGCATCTAATTCTTTACGAACATTCATGAGTTCGTCAACCCGATTCGGTTCCCTGCGGAAATATTCTACCAAAGTCTCAATGCATGTAATGGAATCCCAACTTAAATGATGCTCGATTCCCTCAACATCCTTATATATATTGTCCTCTTGGACGCCTATAATTGTTAAGAAATTTTCTAGCAATTGATGACGGTCAACTAATCGTTTGCCCATTTTTTTACCTTTTGGCGTTAACATAAGTCCGCGGTACTTCTCATAAATCAGATAATTGTCTTTATCCAGCTTTTGAATCATTTTCGTCACGGAGGAGGGATGCACTTCCAGCCCTTCAGCAATGTCGGAGACACGAGCGTAACCTTTCTCGTCTATGAGCTTATATATTCTCTCCAGATAGTCTTCCATGCTTGGTGTAGCCATTGCTTTATTTCCCCCTGCTTTTCCGTTATTTCCTGTCTACTTGCTTACCTATCATAATCCATCTACCTCGATCCGGTCAAATATCCCATGGTTTATCTCCTCTTTGCTTTGGCACACTAAAAGGCAGAAACGATGACGATCCTGATTTGTTGAAAGGAGCCTTCCATGTCAACAGAATTACTGACCAGACCTGTACCCGGTACAACCGTGTTCGTACCAGAGCTTGTTTATTTTGAACCTGATGCGATGAATTATTCCAAAGGTCAAAAAATCTATGAATGGGCCAAGCAGCAAGGATTGGAGATTCATATGACGACCTCGCACAATCAAATTCGTGATCTGCCTGGCGATTCGGAACTTGAAAAATATCGAATTGCCAAAAGAACATTGGTTGTCGGCATTCGCAAAACATTGAAATTCGACACATCCAAACCATCTGCTGAATATGCGATTCCCATTGCAACTGGCTGTATGGGGCATTGTCACTACTGCTATCTCCAAACAACGCTGGGAGCAAAGCCATATATACGTGTATACGTCAATATGGACGATATTCTCGGTGCCGCTCAAAAGTATATCGATGAACGCGTCCCAGAAATAACCCGGTTTGAAGCCGCTTGTACGTCCGATCCCGTAGGTTTGGAGCATATCTCGGGCTCCCTAAAGCAAGTCATCGAATTCATGGGACAGCAAGAGCATGGACGCCTGCGCTTTGTCACGAAATATCATCATGTAGAACCTCTCCTGGATGCCAAACATAATAAACACACCCGGTTTCGCTTTAGCGTGAACGCTGACTATGTCATTAAAAATTTTGAGCCAGGCACTTCCAAGTTTCACGAAAGAATTGAAGCCGCAGGAAAGGTGGCTAAAGCCGGCTATCCGCTTGGTTTTATCATAGCCCCTATTATTTGGCACGAGGGCTGGGAGGAAGGCTATGCGACACTTTTGGAACGCTTGTACAACGAACTCCCAGCGGAGGCAGCGCAAGATTTAACCTTTGAGATGATTCAGCACCGGTTTACACGAACGGCAAAAAACGTCATCGAAAAAAGATATCCGAAAACGAAACTTGAAATGGATGAAGAAAAACGAAAATACAAATGGGGCCGTTGGGGCCAAGGAAAATACGTTTACCAAGATGAGCAAGCAAACGCACTAAGAGAATTTATCACAGAACAAATCTTTGACAAATTCCCTCAGGCCAAAATCGAATATTTTACGTAATTAGAACCTCAACCAATCCGGGGTTATGGTATTCAGCCAAAGTGTGATTTGCGTCATTTTGCCGGTATAAAGCAGAATGGCAATCACGACCATTAACCCTCCTCCTATTTTCATAATGAGATTGGAATAACGCAAAATCCATTTCGTTGAACCGATAAAAAAAGATAACACAAAAAAAGGAATCGCAAAGCCTAACGAATAAGCCGTCGTTAACTGAAACCAAGTACCAGGCTCAGTTGTAGCCAGTGCAAGAATTGCCGATAAGATCGGCCCAACGCAAGGCGACCAACCCGCTGCAAACCCCATCCCAACGAGCACAGAGCCTAAATAGCCAGCCGGACGAAACTTAATTTGAAGCTTACGCTCTCTCATTAGCCATTGCGGTTGAAAAATACCTAACAGGAACAGTCCCATTATAAAAATCAAGAGTGCTGCAATTTGCCGAAGCAGATCCCTGTAATCGATGAAAAAATTGCCCAAAAACCCTGCGGTTAAACCTAACGCATAAAAAATGATCGAAAATCCAACGATAAAACTTAACGTATGCAGCATCGTTTGACGGCGTACTTGAGAAGAGGTCTCGCCGGATTTCAATTCACTTACTGATATACCCGTTATGTAGGAAAGATAAGAAGGATATAATGGCAAACAGCATGGCGAGATGAACGAAGCGATCCCCGCCCATAAAGCGATCCATAAATTGACAGAGTCCATGTTAAATCCTCAATCCTCTTTTTAGAATAATCCCGATCAGCATAGCGATGAGCGTCAGCACGACCGTCCCGCCCGGCGCGAGATCCCAAACTCCAGCAACAACAAGCCCGATGACAACCGCGATTTCCGAAAAAATAACAGCCAAAATAACCGAATGCTTAAAGCTTCTGGCTATTAACAAACTGCATGCCACAGGGATTGTCAACAACGAGGAAACAAGCAGCGCTCCAACAATTTTAATCGCAACGGAAATGACTAACGCGGTAAGCATCGTAATCATCATATTATAATATTTGAGCGGAAGTCCACTTACACTGGCTGCATCCTCATCGAAGAACATAAGAAAGAACTCTTTGAAATGTACAGCAATGACACCGACGACAAGCACAGATACACCGAGAACAACCCAGAGATCTTGTTGATCCAGCGTATAGATACTGCCGAACAAATAGCTCATTACATTCATATTAAAGCCTTTGCCCAGGGTAAAAAGAATCGTAGCCAGCGCGACGCCGCCTGACATGATGATCGCTATCGAAAGCTCAGCGTAGGTTTTATACGCCTTGCGCAGACGTTCGATAGCGAACGAAGCGAGCAGAGCAAAGACAAGTCCTACTCCTAACGGATACACGTTAATGAGAAAGCCGAGGGCCACTCCTGCAATTGAAACGTGGGCTAATGTATCCCCGATCATCGACAGTCGCCGAAGGACAAGAAAAACGCCCATAAGTGGCGCTGTGAGCCCGATCAGTATGCCGCCGATTAAAGCGCGCTGAAAAAAATACTCCGTGAATATGTCCAAAATGCCCGCTCCTTACTGAACTCCGATCATCTCGCGAATCTGGCCGATCGAATGTGTCAAATTCGTTTCCCGGCAATCCTCGGGATCATGGGTATGCTTCACATGAAACTTAATGCCGCCGCTGACCTGCTGCGGCTCTGTACCTAAGTAAGACTGCATCATGTCCATATCATGGGAAACCATGATGAAAGTCATATGATGATGCTGATGCATGTGACGGATCATCCGGAAAAATCCGATCTGCGTCTCCGCATCGATCCCTACGGTCGGCTCATCCAAAATGAGCAGCTCCGGATTGTTCACAATCGCGCGCGCGAGGAAAGCGCGCTGCTGCTGTCCACCGGACAGCTGACCGATTTTGCGGTCAGCCAAGTCCTCGATGCGCATCGCAAGCATCGCGTCTTCGGCTTTTTGCAGCTCGGCTTTGGATAGCCGGCGGTAGATCCGCTTCTTCGAGTACATCCCGGATAAAACAATTTCCCGAACCGTGGCAGGGAAAAGCGGGTTGAATGCATTTTTTTGCGGGACGTAGCCAATTCGTTCCCAATCCTTGAACTGGCTGAGCGGGCTGTCAAACAACCTGATCTCACCGTCTGTCGGCTTAAGCAGTCCGACGAGCATTTTGAGCAGCGTTGTTTTGCCGGCGCCATTGGAGCCAATGACACCTACAAAATCTCGTTCAAGCACATCGAAACGAAGCTGATCTATAACTTTCTTATGTTCATAAGAAAACGAAACATGATCAATGGACACGATACTGCGGTGGCAAAAATCTTTTTGGCTGATCTCCATGTTTTGACTCCTGACTCCTGGAATGGACATGCTCATCTTATTGTAAGGCAATCACTAAATTTTTCAAATTTTTATCCATAATTGAAATATAATTCTCGCCTGCTTTCACTTGCGCTTCCGTTAAACCTTCAAGCGGATTCAACACCATCGTGTCCACTTTAGCGTCTTTAGCTAACGTTTTAGCCAGTTTATCGGAAACAAGCTCTTCAAAAAATATATATTTCAAGTTATGATCCTTAATGTATTCATTCATTTTTTTTAGATCTTGAGCGGTCGGTTCAGCATCCGGCGATAATCCCATAATAGCTAACTGCGTTAAGCCATAATCCCTGCATAAATAAGCAAAGGCTTGATGAGAAACCGCAATTTCCTTCTTCGAAGTTTGTCCGAGCTCCTTTTTATAACGAGCATCTAAATCAGTTAACTTCGCTGCATAATTCGCATAGTTTTGCTCAAAAACATCTTTATGGGCCGGATCTGCGCTAATCAGTGCTGTTTTAATATTATTAGCCATTTTCACAGCATTTAACGGGCTTAGCCACGCATGCGGATCGAATTCTTCTTTATTATCCGAAGTTTTAATCAAAGACGCGCCTTTACTTGCTTCTACTACCTTTAAAGTTGAATCCGACGATAGACTTCCCAGGAAATCCTTTACCCAGCCTTCAAAGCCTGCTCCTTGGTACACGAAAACCTGTGCCTGCGTCATATTTTTAATGTCTCTGCTTTTAGGCGACCAATCGTGAGGCTCTACTCCTGCTGGAACCAAATTAATGGCATTTACATATTCTCCGCCAATTTCCTGCGTAAACTCATATAACGGATAAAAACTTGTCACCACATTGACTTTTCCTTGAACCAGCTTAGCTTTCGAGCTAGAAGCACTGCCGCAGCCAGCCATTATAACAGCGAAAATAGCCAGTACGGCTATGTACAGAACCCTTTTTGAACGAAACACTATCATCACTCCACCCATGTTCTAAATCGTAATAATTTTTATTAACGAATTGATTATACGAGTACCCCTACTTGAAGTCAATACATCTGAAGGTAAAATAAAAAAGACCAGCTGCTAATGTCACAGCATGGCCTTAATTCCTTTATGACTTCCCATCGTCTTTCTTTTTTGAACTATCCGAATCGGATTCGTTTGACTTGGATTTATCCGCTTTGTCGCTTTCTTCTTTCAATTTCTTATATCGCTCTTCTGATTGCTTAATCATCTTATTCTCTTGTTTCATCTTATGTTGAATAATCTCATTGTACATCTTATATTGTTTTTTTAATTCTTGATTAATAACACTATCGTCTTCTTTATTACTGCTGCTGCTGGATGCCTTTGATTTTGATTCTTTTTTCGCATCCTCTTTCTTCTTATCGGAGCCTCCTCCGAAAATAGAGCAAGAAGTTAAAACAAGAGCCATCACTGAAATACAGATTAATTTAAAAATAGATCCAGCGCTCATCCCTATCACTCCATCGTCAGTTTTCCTTAGGATGCCCCACTTTGTTGATTGTCCATACCCATGCAAAACACCCTTTCACTATGAAAAAATAGGGAAAGGGTGCTGTCATCATTATTTTACGATCGCGCCATTCGGCATCGAATCAGGTACTGTAGCCAGCGTCAACTGGTCTCCGTGCGAAGCGGCAAGAATCATCCCTTGGGACAGCTCGCCGCGAAGCTTGGCAGGCTTGAGATTCGTGACGCATATCACCTTGCGTCCGGCCAACTCCTCAGGCGTATAAAACTTCGCGATCCCTGAGACGACCTGCCGCTGCTCATACCCCAGGTCCAGCTGCAGCTTTAGAAGCTTATCGGCGCCTTTCACAGGCTCAGCCGATAGAACTTGAGCTACGCGCAGCTCGACCTTGGCGAAATCGTCAATCCCGATTTCGTCCTTCGGCTCCGGCGCAGGCACTGCTGACGAAGCAGCAGGTGCTGCTTCTTTTGTTTCGTCGGCGGTGGCTGCTGCTCCGCCGCCCATGGCCTCGACGATATAGGCGACTTCTGCCGCTGCGTCCAGTCTCGGGAACATCGGGTCTCCCTTTTGCACGATAGTGTCAGACGGGAGATGCCCAAAGGACTGCACGCTTTCCCAAGCGGTCAAGCGCGGCAGATCCTCGGCAGCTAGGCCAAGCTGCTGCCAAATCAATTGCGGCGTCTTTGTCATGAACGGCTGCAGCAGCACGGACGAGATGCGCTGGGATTCAGCCAGCACATACATGACGGAGCCAAGTGATTCATGTTTGGCTTCATCCTTCGCCATCGACCAAGGCTGTGTCTCGTCGATGTACTTATTCGTGCGGCTGATCAGCTGCCACACGGCAGAGAGTGCGATGGAAAACTCCATTTTTTCCATCGCTTCTTCATACCTCGCTACCGCCGATTGAACAGTCTCCAAAAGACTGTCATCGAACTCGGTAGCCCCAGCCACGTACGCCGGAATTTTACCATCGAAGTACTTATCGATCATAACGAGCGTACGGTTCAGAAGATTCCCCAAATCATTCGCGAGATCATGATTTACCCGCTCCACAAAGCTTTCCGGCGTGAACGTTCCGTCAGCCCCAAAAGGCACCTCGCGCATCAAATAATAACGAAGCGCATCCAGGCCATAACGATCGATCAGCGTAACAGGATCAACCACATTCCCTTTAGACTTCGACATTTTGCCGTCTTTCATCAGCAGCCAGCCATGAGCGAATACTTTTTTGGGAAGCGGCAAATCCAGCGCCATCAACATAATCGGCCAGTAAATGGTATGGAAACGAACAATCTCCTTACTCATTAAATGCACATCCGCTGGCCAATACTTCTCGAAATTGCCCGCATCCTCAGAACCATAACCAAGCGCAGTAATATAGTTGGAAAGAGCATCAATCCAGACGTAAATCACATGCTTAGGATCACCTGGAACCTTGATGCCCCAGTCAAACGTCGTTCGAGATACTGCCAAATCTTCAAGACCTGGCTTAATAAAATTGTTCAGCATCTCATTCTTACGAGACTCAGGTTGAATAAAATCCGGATTTTCCTCATAATACTGCACTAAACGGTCCGCATACTTGCTCATACGGAAGAAATAGGTCTGCTCCTTCATCTTTTCAACCGGGCGCCCACAGTCCGGACATTTCCCATCTACCAGCTTGCTCTCCGGGAAAAACGATTCATCCGGAATACAATACCAGCCTTCGTATTCACCTAAATAAATATCCCCTTGATCAAGCAATTTTTGAAAAATCTTGGTCACCGCATCCTTATGACGTGTTTCCGTTGTACGAATAAAATCATCATAAGAAATATCGAGCTTGCTCCAAAGCTCCTTAATCCCTGCAACAATGCCATCTACGAATTCCTGTGGCGTTGTTCCTTTCTCTTGAGCTTTTCGCTCAATCTTTTGCCCATGTTCGTCCGTACCTGTTAAATACCTCACATCAAAGCCGCGAAGTCGTTTGTAACGCGCCATGGCGTCGCCAGCCACTGTTGAGTAGGCGTGACCAATGTGCAGCTTATCACTTGGATAGTAAATCGGGGTCGTGATGTAAAAAGTTTTCGAGTTTGTTGTCATCCTAAATTCCTCCTAGCTAAAAGTAAAAAACACAAAAAACCCTCATCCATCTTGGGACGAGAGCTGAACTCACGCGGTACCACCCAGGTTCCCCCGCCTTTCACAAGCTCGGGGCTCAGTAAGTCTAACGACTTGCCCATTAACGCTGGGAAACGAAGCCAGCTTACCCCCAATTTTGCGTATTTTCACTAACTGTACGCAATTCGGGCAGCTCGAAGGCTTATTCTCCGGGACCATCTTCCAAACTTATTCCTATACCGGCTTTCACCTGCCCCGGCTCTCTGTTCATAGGTCTCCATTTGTACTTATCCGTTCATCGAATCTATATACAACATCTTATGGCAAATATATCGAAAAAAAGAGCTGCCTGTCAAGCGGACTGATCGTTATGAATTAATTTCTCCGGCCGCGGAGGTACGTAATCAATCCCACCTGGATGAAAAGGATGGCATTTGCAAATTCGTTTCATTGATAACCATGTCCCTTTCAGAGCACCATGAACTTCAATTGCCTCCAGTGCATACTGCGAACATGTGGGATAGAACCGGCAGGTCGGCGGCTTCAGCGGCGATATAAATTTCCGATAGAAATGAATAGGAGCTTGCAGCGTCCTTTTCATATTATGCTTCTCTCCCTCACATAGTTAACTGGCTATGATTCTCATTACTCGCTACTCCTCCATCATGCCTGAAAAAAAGTACGGGGTCAAATCACTTTGCTTCCAATATTCAGGAAACTTGAAAACACTTAAGAAACGTTGGGTAAAATAAATTCGATATTGCCATTTTCACATATTTATTAAGGATACTTAAGCAATCGTGACCGCGATCTGACTGATTTTTAAAGTGCGCAAGGATTTGGTAATTATTCGCCTTCTTACTATGGAAAGTTAACCTAGTGTTTAATCTGTTAATTTTGGATTCGAGATACTTATGTATATCCCACGTTGAAGGGTCTTTTTGAGTTTGAGCGGTCTGAAAAGGAGTTTCGAGATGTTGGAGACTATCAGGAGTAGTTGAATCAGAGTTGGAATCATTTGCTGCTTTACTAAGTAACTTCACCCTATTCTGTGTGTAATCAAATGCAAACTGAATCTTTTTCAACAACAACTGGGCGCTTCGATAATTAATTTGAAGAAATCTAGAAAGTAAGCTAGCCGTACAGTCTATTCCCTTTTCTATTAACAGTTTAATTGCTTTAAACCAAAGTAGTAACGGCAGCTTCGATTTGTGCATGATCGTTCCGGCAGTTAAAGAAACCTGCATCCTGCACTCTTTACATTCTAATATTATACGAGTTCGAATATTAAAAGCCTCGTTACTATCGCAGCGTGGGCAGCAAAACCCATTTGACCAACGCATATTCATCAAATACTGTTCACAATCCACTTCCGAATGAAAAAAATCTGTGCGCTCATCCAAAAATTGTTGATCCATCGTCCCACCTCACAAAATAGAACATTTGTTCCTTTTATTATACCGAACGCACGTTCTTTTGGCAAGTGATTTATTTTAGCTCGATGATCTTAAAAGTTGTCACTTTTTCTCACCAAGGGGGAGTATACCGGAAAATATCAAATTCTGTGATATATACAAAGGAGGATAAAAGTAAATATAAAAGCGACGCTCGATTCTCAAATAATAGAATGTTTTTCATAGTAGTTTAACCATTTTGCAGATACCACAGAAAATGAGGAGAAAAGATGTATGGTGCCGGCCTGGGGGTGTTAGTTAATAATCGCTGCGGGGCATGGTTAAAGTTTCAGAAGCTCGGTACGGAATGCTGGTGTGCTCAGGAAGGGGTTCGTGGTGCTGCATGCGGGGGCTCTGTGGTACTGCATGCGAGGGCTCGGCGTGGTGTTCGTGGTACTGCATGCGAGGGCTCGGCGTGGTGTTCGTGGTACTGCATGCGGCGGCTCCGTGTGGGGTTCGCGGTACTGAATGTGGGGGCTTGCTGTGGGGTTCGTGGTACTGAATGCGGCGGCTCCGTGTGGGGTGACGGTACTGAATGTGGGGGCTTGGTGTGGGGTTCGTGGTACTGAATACGGGGTTTCGTTTGGGATTCGAGGTTCAGAATGTGGGGTATTCGATGTGGAGTTCGTGGTATAGAATGCGGGGTGGACCAATCGAGTTCGTGGTAAAGAATCCGAGGGCTCGGTGTGGTGTTCGTGGTACAGAGTCCGAGGGGGGGCTCGGGGTGGTGTTCGTGGTATAGAGTCTGGGGGGGCTCAGTA
>NZ_WHNZ01000013.1 GCF_013141725.1 Paenibacillus planticolens
AGCAGCGAAAAGTAATATACCATACTGTGTTTCATTGTGCAACTCTTTTTTTAAATTATTTTTTCGAGCTGCTTTTCACCGGCTTGTCCTGCGACTGTCTTGCGGCCGGAATGACAATATAACATGTCCTGCAAGCGGAATGCAACTGTTTTTTTTCATTTGCACAACAAAAAAAACACCTGCCGCTTGAGCAAGTGTTAAGTCATGTTTTATCCATCCTGCACCGTATAGCTGTTGACGATCGCCGCTGCGAACGCAACACGGTTATTTCGAAAAAAGTGGAACAGTATGCGAGCCTCCGGAGATTCGTCATCATACTTGGGAAAGTTAAAGAAATCGTCGTCAGCCCATCCCTCACGTCGCAAGTTCTCAATGGATTCGGCAATAATGCCTGGAATGGCGGGTTTCATTATCGTTGACATGATCTCACTCCTCAGCGTTATTTACAATACTAGTACTCCATCGTGATAATCGGTGTGCCTGCTGTCAGCCGCCATTTCCCTGTGGTTGATTCCTGATGCAGGGCAAGTTGGAGATTCACTGTTTGGCTGCCGCTTTTGACGGATGTTTGAAACTCCCCAGAAGCCAGAGACAAGCTAATCGTCTTTGAATCGCTATAGCTTTCTACGATCTTGCCTTTAAAAGCTTGAGCAATCGCATGTACCAGCTCATCGGCACTATTTTGCCAGGACTGCTCGTTTACATATCCTTGCGCCATCACATTCCATTGCCCTTGGATGCCTAATTTCGCTAGTTGATTGCCCGCCTGCTCCTGCCAGTTCAGCAGATCGGATTGCTCAGCTTGCTCAGAAGCATCCATTCGCAGAACAACGTAACATCCGTTTGGGCCTTCTGGACTTGCTACGGTTAAAGTGACAACCGCACCGGGAGCTCCCTCCGTCTTCGCTGTATACACCGAATGAGAATTGGACTCGCCCAGTTTATCTTCTTGCGGGATTTCGAAGGCTTGAGAAAGTTTCTTTCCAGCCTCCAGTATATTTTGATCGCTACCAGCGCATGTTCCGTAGTAGCCCGTATATTTGAAGGTAATTTGCTGCTGACTCATCATGTACGGTTTAACCGTGTTTAAAAGGTGAAGCGCTTCTTGCCCGTTGCGGGCATCGGCATGACGAACCCAACCAAAAATAAGACCGATAAGAGAGAATAACATAATAGCTCGAACCCAATTTTTCTGCATATAAAAAGGCACCTCTTCACTAGAATCTTCAACTCTAGTAAAAGGATGCCCAAATCTAGCAAATGCTAAACGCTTCGAAGACTAAGCTATTCCAACTCTTTTTCCCGGCGCAAAATCTCTTCCATAGACTTATTAAGCGCGGCCTGCGGGCCTGGGAAGTGATTTTTGTAATAGGCCAAATCCATAATGACCAGGAGGATGAGCATCCCCGCTACGGCGTAACCAGCCATTTGGTTCGGAGGAATGACCATGATGATGCAAATAAAGAAGATCCAGAGCAGCGCAATAACGGAGATCAATGTGCTGTACGTTCCGAGATTCCAAGGCCCGAGATGCTTGGTTTGGAATCTTCCCTCGGCTTTTGCCCTCAGTTTCAGGTAAATCGGAATGCCATAAGCGACATAAAGGCCGACAACACTGACCGCCGTCAAGAACGCAATGGTCGTATACGTCGCATCCGGATTCACTATTTTGATGATATAGTCGATGAAAGCGAGCAGGAAGGACAGGATGATGGCCAGCCAAATGGCTTTGGCCGGGGTGCGGTATTTCTTGGAGATTTGCGCCCATTGCGAGCTGAGCGGCATCCCATTATCCCTGGAGAAAGCGTACATCATGCGGGAAAAAGAGGTAATAGAAGCGAGTCCGCAGAACCACATCGCCGCCGTGACGAGCCACAAAATGACAGAGCCGAACGTGCCGCCCAGCGCTTCACTGATGACATAGATGAACGCATTGCTGGAACCGGCAGCAGCACCGGCATCTTTGATAGACAAGGTAACAAACGCAAGCATAATGAAGCCGATGACAAACGAATAAGCGACGGATGTGAAAATCCCCCAAGGCGCACGTACGCGCGGGTTGATCGTTTCCTCAATGGTATGCGCCGAAGCGTCATAGCCCGTAAAGGTCCACTGCGCTTGCAAAAGCCCGATCAAAAAGGCAAACATATAAGGTTTATCGGAAAAGGTTTCGCCTACTTTGAACAAATACGTGACCGGGTTGAGGCTGCCTTTGGTGAAGAAGGCCAGAGACAAGACCAACACCGCTACCACGGCAATGTGGTACCAAGCGGAGAAGTCGTTAAGTTTCGAAACGATCCGAATGCCGATGTGATTCAAGATCCCGTGCGAAAGCAAAATGACAGTGAAGCAAATCAATACGGTGGTATTGTTGGACTCATAACCGAAGACGCTCGCAATTAGGGGATCGGCGAACAGCGCGACGGAATAATCGATGCCGGCCACAATGCCAATTTGCCCGATAAGATTGATCCAGGCGGTGTACCAGCCCCAGCGTTTATTCTTCAGAATAGCCGCCCAATGGTACAAGGCGCCGGCCGTCGGGATAGCCGAGGCCAGTTCAGCCATCACAGCCGCTACGCACATGACAAAAAATGCGACGATCGGCCACCCGAAGCCCATCATACCCGATCCGCCATAGGTCAATCCGTGGCCGTACAAGGATACTGCGCCAGTCAGAATAGAAATGATGGAGAATGAGATCGCAAAGTTGGAAAATCCGCCCATACTGCGCAGCAGTTCCTGGGCATAGCCGAACTTGTTCAAATCACTTTTGTCTTTGTCTTGATGATTGGAAGATACGCTCATCTTTACTCCTCCTCATCAGATCGTTATACATGTCCCAAACCCGTCTCATTTGCCCAAGAAGCTTTCATGCTTGCTTTCATCGAATTCGCGAATGCTCCGGTTTGCGATTTTAACGATCCACCCTGCAAACAAACACGTGATCACAATGATTACGATGCCAATCGCCAGCGCCATTCCGTCCCCACCTCCTTCGCCGAATGACTTTCTATTCAGATCTCCAGGTTGACGCCGCTCGTCTTTTGTTCAAGCATCTTGTTCACGATGGTGCCGATATGCGCGCCGCCCTCCAATGGAGGCGTACCTCCGCGATGAATGTTGGAAATGACCGTGCGGTCGCTCTCTACTGTGCCCTTGCGTGGTTTATAGCAAATGTAGGCACTTAATGATTTGGACGAAACGAGCCCCGGCCGTTCGCCGATCAACAGCACAAGCACCTCGGGCTGCACGATTTCGCCGATATGATCCATCACGGCAACCCGGCCGCCACGCACGAAAAACGGAGTACCTGTGGATAACTTATATGTACTTAGCGAGTCCAGAAGCGAAGGATAGACATCGCCTAGGTTGGCATCTACCGCATTGGCGCTCAGCCCGTCGGATACGACAATCTGCACCTGCGGATGCATGACGCACCTTTGCTGTATGAGAGCGATTCCCTCTTCGGTGACAATCCGTCCCATGTCAGGGCGTTTTAAGTAGTTTTCCGTGTTCTCATAGCGCGTTTCCACCGTAAACAAACCAAATTGGTCCAAAAGCGCTTGACTGGCTTCGCCATAAATGGAATCGACGGCTGCGGCATGATCTCGGCGAAATTTCAGCACTTCTTTGGTCAGAGCCCTAGTCCCCGTACGCCAAACACCGATTCGCGACGGCGTGCTGGCCAGCAGCTCGCTCATCCCTTCCTCCCATTTGGGATCGGGGACATGGGACTGCGGCTCCTCATCCGCCGGCTCAGCGAAAGACGGCGGAGGCGGGGATTCCTCCTCTTTTGACACAGAAACGGACAGCTTCTTCTCCAGCTCTGCCATTACCCGATCCACCAGAGCGTCGAGGGGGACAGCTTCTTTCATGCTTACACCTCTTTCACATAAATAGAGTCGGGTCCCCCGCCAGCGGCGTAAGCCGGCCGTTTTCCATAATGCCCATCCTCACCAGCCACTGTTCAAAGGCCGGAGCCGGCCGCAGTCTCATCAACTCTCGCAGAGTCGCGATATCGTGATAGCTGGTCGACTGGTAATTGAGCATGCAATCATCGGCCATAGCCACACCGATCAAATAATTGACGCCGGCAGCGGAGAGCAGCACCGCCAAATTGTCCATATCATTCTGATCCGCCTTCATATGGTTGGTATAGCAAACATCCACGCCCATCGGCAGCCCCTGCAGCTTGCCCATGAAATGGTCTTCCAACCCTGCGCGAATAACCTGCTTGCTGTCATAGAGATACTCGGGCCCAATGAAACCAACCACCGTATTGACGATAAACGGTTTATATTGTCGGGCAAGCCCGTAACAGCGCGACTCCAGCGTGACCTGATCGATGCCGTGATGCGCTTCCGCGGACAGCTCCGAGCCTTGACCCGTTTCAAAATACCACAAATTCGGCCCTGTTCCCGTACCTTCCCGAGCGATAAGCTCGTCAGCTTCGTTCAGCAGAGCGACGTCGATGCCAAAAGCTTTATTGCCGTCCTCCGTTCCGGCCAAGCTCTGGAACACCATATCGGCAGGAGCGCCTTGGCGAATCGCGCGCATTTGGGTTTTGATATGCGCCAAAACGCAATTCTGGGTCGGGATTTGCCATTTGTCCATGACCTCTTTGGTCATCTGCAAAATGTGCTTCACACTGTCCGCCGAATCGATCACCGGATTGATGCCGATCACCGCATCGCCGATGCCGTAGCTTAAAGCTTCATAAAGGGCCGCTTTAATGCCCTGTATATTGTCTGTCGGATGATTGGGCTGAGCCCTGCCGGCAAGCACGCCCCTTTGGCCAATCGTGATGTTGCAATGGGACGTGACTTCCATCTTGGAGGCGGCCTGCACCAAATCGAGATTGCTCATTAATTTGGCGGCAGCAGCAACCATCTCGCTCGTTAACCCCCGAGAAAGCCGGCGAATCTCCTGATTCCCCGTTTCTTGCCTCAGCAAATACTCCCGCAGCTCGGCCACCGTCCAATTGCGCACTTCAGCATAGATCTTCTCGTTCACGGCTTTCTCGATGATTCGCGACACCTCATCGGTTTCCGCCGGCAGCAGGGGATTGTTCCGAATATCCGACAGCTTCAAGTCGGCAAGCACCTCCTTGGCAGCGATCCTTTCTTTCGCATCCCTTGCGGCAATGCCGGCGAGCTGGTCGCCCGACTTCTCTTCGTTCGCTTTCGCCATCACTTCCTTTAAATCTTTGAATTGAAAAGTCGTGCCAAGCAGCGTCGTTTTCAAATTCACGGGCTGCTCCCCTCCCCTCTGCTCCTGCCTTGGAAGGCCAACGTTTTGACAACCACCGGAATCATGATGCCGGATAACGGCTCTCCCAGATCGATATAATCCCCGTGCTCGACACGGATCTGATCGATACAAATGATTTTCGGACGCTCTCCGCAGCGCCTCGACAGGGATTGGCCGAGCGCCTTGGCGATATCCGTTTCACAGATGACCACCATAGCTTCGCTATGAGGGAAATGGTGGCTGAAGCTCGCATACAGCCGGTCGGCTATATATTGAAGCGACGAATAAGTCAGGTGATGCGTTCCTGACAAAGCGAGTCCGAACGGAGTCGCATAATGATCTTGAGCGAACAGGCTTGCGCCGCTTCGCATGAGGGCGTCAAGCTGATCGGCAAGCCCTCCGTTCGGAGCCATCAGCTGGGGCGATAATTCAAGCTTGAGGATGGGCAAATTGCGGATCGGCAGCAGTGTCGCATCCAGATGCACCGTAGCGCCGCTGATCTCCGTGCTCTGCATCCCCGCGCCGATGACGGTCGCTCTGACAGTCTGATCGGCAAGGGTATGGCGAACGGGATACTCAGCGGCCAGCTCTTTCCAAGCATGAGCGAGAAGTGGCCCGATATCTTGGTGTGCGGCTGCATCCGCCAAGCTTAGGGGCGGCTTCGCTTCCGCCATGAGCAAACCGATGCCGCCGGATACCATCCATTCTTCTATAGAAGGAATGGATGCTAATGGCGAGCCAAGCATTAAAGAACGCAGCGCCGCTCCTGGATCGCGCCCGGTTAAATAGTCCATCATGCAGCGGCACATGGCTGTGCAAATTTCGCTCAACTGCAGGAGGCTGATTGTATCGCCGGGGTTAACGTTATATCCGCTAGTCATCAACCAGGGACGTATGGACGGCGACACCTCAAGGATCATGCCTGTGGAATCGATCCGGATGAGCCTGCCGCCGACGTGAAAGGTCTCCGTGCCAAGCAGCTTGCCCCTAAGGAAAATCGCCGCATTCGCCGTCCCGCCGCCGATGTCGATATTGGCCACCGCGCCTCGCAGCTGCTGGGAGCGCCGCTCTGCCCCGGCGCCTTTGCCGGCGAGCAGCCCTTCAAGATCTGCGCCGGCTGTCGCGACGACGAAATCCCCTGCGCGTTCGGCGAGTAGATGCAGGATGTGTTTCGCGTTCGTTTTAGTCGCCGTTTCGCCGGTAATGATTACGGCGCCGGATTTGACATCGGCCGGCCCGATGCCGGCCTGCTCGTACTCGCGAGCGACGATATCCCAAATGCGCTCCGCATGGATCTCATCGCCGCTGAGGAGCGGAGTTCCGTAAATGGGGCTGGCGTACAGCAGTTCCCGCTCCGTAATCTCAAAACGGGGCAGGCTTAGCGCCCCCGAGGCGCGCACGATTTTCAGCCGGGAAATGACCATCTTCGTCGTGCTTGTGCCGATATCGAGCCCGACGCTCGTAATCCACTGGTCAGCCATGTGTCGTTCACCCGCCTACGGACAACGTCTGGACACCATCCCGGAGAATGCCAGCAGCCAGCTTGGAAAGCGGGATGCGGGCCGACATGCTCACATCGCGCATTTTGGCGTAAGCCTCTTCCTCATTTAAAGCGTGCGTCTGCATAACGAGGCCTTTCGCTCTTTCAATGAGCTTGCGCTCCTCGATGGATTGCTTCAGGAGCTTGATATCCTGTTTCAGCGAGTCCATCTTCTCTTTCTGACTCAGCGCAATCTCGACTGCCGGCAGCAAATCCTCCTCCGACACCGGCTTGACGAGAAATGCGGCCACTCCCGCCTCCCGCGCTTCCTTCACCAGCTCCTTCTGGCTGTAGGCCGTCAGGAGCAGTACGGAGGTATCCTGCTGCAGCTTGCGGATAATATGGGAGGCTTTGATGCCGTTCATAACAGGCATTTTGATGTCCATAATCGCCAGAGCCGGTTTGACCCGGGCGATAAGTTCTACCGCTTCCTCGCCATTTTTGGCTTCGCCTGCGACGAGGTACCCGCCCTCTTCCAGCATTTCGCGAATATCCATGCGGATGATCGGATCGTCATCGACGACGACGATGGCATTTTTCATGAAGATTCGTCCTCCTTGGGCCGTATTTTGGATATCGGAAAAGTTAGCTGAACGAAAGTTCCCCGCTCATCCGTCATGATGTCGAGAACGCCGCCGAGATTTTCTTCCACCAGTGTCTCCGTAATTCTCAAGCCAAGATGGCCTTTCCTGTCGGAATGGTTCGCCGCTTTAAAGCCGATGCCGTTGTCGGATACACAAACCCGAATGAAGGTGTCGTGCTGCTGCAGAGAAACTTCGATATACCCGGCACGCCTCTCCCCAAAAGCATGCAGCACGCAGTTCTGCACAAGCTCATTGACAACAAGCGCAAGCGTCGTGGCGACATCGGATTGTAAAATAAGCTCATCCCCCGAAATGAGCGGGACGATCGTCTGATCAGGTTTAGACGAGGAGGAAACGATGTTTTTTATGATACGGTCTACCACCTCGTTAAAGTGGATTGTCTCCAATCCTTCATAAGCAAGCATTTCATGAATGACGGCGATTGAATTAATGCGGTTAATGCTGTCGCGATATACGCGCTCCACTTCTTCGAGCTTCGTTCTTCGCATCTGCAGGCGGAGCAGGCTGGATACGGTTTGCAAATTATTTTTCACGCGATGATGAATTTCTTTGATGACGGCGGATTTGATCACGAGCTGTTTTTCCTTCTCTTTCATATCCGAAATGTCGCGCAGCAAAATAATACCGCCGACTTCCCGCTGCTCCCTGCAAATGGACATAGCTTTCAGCTCAAAGGTCACATGCCCGATTTGCAGTTCCTGATGGATGAGCCCAGAACGGCCTAGGACGGCCAATTTCCCATATAACAGCTGGGTTAACGATGAGCCGTTAGCGGTGTCCGTCGTATGGCCGATTTCCTTCAGCATGTCGAGCGCACGCGGATTGGTGTAGGTGACCCGCTCCTTATCGTCAAAAACAATGATGCCTTCGTGCATCAGCGATTGCATACTGCCCTGCGACATCGCCACGGCCAGCAGCGTTTCGCTCAGCTGTTCCGTTGTCTCCATTAATCGGGACACATTCTTCTCCTGCTCAAGCTTCTCCGAAATGTCCTTCTCCATAATCAATGCGCCAATGACTTGGCCGCTTCGGGACCGGATCGGAACGACGTTCTGCTGGATCGCAATCTGCTCCTGGGAGATGCCCCGCGAGCCGATCACGGATTGGCCGGAAAGAAGGCAGAACATGACGGCGGGCTCATTTTGCGCAAAAGCATACTGCCCAACGACCGATGACTTGTACAAGGAGGAGCCTCCAGCTGGATGAGCCTCAGCAACCACGAGCGCCGAGCCTTGATCCGGGAGCGGACAGTCTATGAAGACATCCGATTCTGAAACTTCTGCAATCAGCGGAAGCTGGACCGCCATCTCTTGAATCGTTCGAGCGTCCTCTTCGCTCAAACGCGTATACATTTTGCACAATTCCATAATGGATGCCATGGGAAATCCCTCTTCATTTTTTAAGATCAGGATCGTACGATTTGCATAAGCTCTTCTTTCAGCTTGGCCATACCTTCGTTTGACACTGCGGACGTTAAAAAAATACCGCCTTCCGGCAGCGACTGCCTCAGAAGACCGATGGCCCGGTCTATATCTGCCTGGGGGTGATCGATTTTGGTCACCGCCCCTACAGCCGGGATTGCAAAGCCTTGTTCGAATCCGGGGGGAAAATAGCTCCTGTCCCGCGTGGCGTCCTGCACCAGCAGAACGGCTGCAGCCTCGTGCGAGGTCGCCATTAAAGTGCGGTAATACAGCGGATTCTCGCTGTACTCGCCAGGGGTATCGATCACCCAGTCCCGATAGATGAGGCTTTGCGTCTTGGAGGCGGGCTGGGACTCCCCGAATAAAGCTTTAATTAACGTTGATTTGCCTGCTCCGACGGCACCGATGATCATCACTTTTTTCATAACGTTACGACCTCGTGATCGGTGCCGTCGAAAATTTCAGCTTCTCCAGCAAAAACGCATTCACGGCAGCAATCGCCATCTCCACGGCAGCCACCTCCCCTGTGAGCACAAGCGATCCGGTGAACCGGTCCAAATAGCCGATGCTCACACCCGCCGCCTTGGTCGCCACGTCGGCGGCTATGATCGCCGTTTCGGTCGGCGTCAACGTGAGAATGCCAATAGCATTGCGTTCCTCAAGGCCGAGCTTCGTATACAAAACCGGATCGGGATTGGCAATCACGTGAGCCAGTGTCAGCTGCTTGCCGGGGACATATTCCTGAATCACTCTCTGCTTCTGCTCTTCCATGCTTCCTCCTCGGCTTCCTTCGCGACCTCGAAGCTGTCGACAATGCCGACGATCATCGCGTCGATGGGCACCATTTTATCCGTGAACAAGGTTCGGGCCGGACTCCCCCTGGATACGATCACACGTTCGCCAACCCCCGCTCCAATGCGGTCTGCGGCAATGATGGGCGTGCCGGCTTCGCTCTCTTTGAAATCCATGGGCTGGATCACGAGCAGCTTCAGGTTATCCATGCCCGCTTCTTTTTGCGTCGCCCATACGCTGCCGATGACTTTACCGTAAAACATAGGACCTCACCCTTCGGCCATGTATTCGATCGTGATGCCTCTATCTTTCAGCATGTCTTGCGCCAGCGCGGAGATCATCGTTTTCTTGCCAATCCGCAGCGTGCTTAACGACGGATTGCGGAGCTCCCGAGCGATCCATTCCGCCGAGACCAGTCTTCCTTCGTAGACGCAGGCAGAGGATGCAGGCGGCGTTGGCGATGCAGATGCGGCGGCCTCAATTTTAGGAGACCCTTGAGTTTCCGCACGTATTTTGCTAACGGCCTTTTCAGCAAGCAGCTTGACAGGGGCGAATTCGACGCCGTACATCTGAAGCTCCATTTTGTAATAATCCAAAAGATTGCGATACGGGGCGGGCAGCTCCAGCGTTTGCAGCGTCCGGCGATCCGCCCGTTTCAACCCTGAGATGTCCTCGCCGATGAGCACAAATTTATTTTGAACCAAGGCAGAAAAAATGATTTCCGAGACGATCGTCCCTTTCATGCCAAGGGCTGCTCTTGCCGCATTGTCCAAATCGATCTCCGGGATCACGATACCCTCGTACGAAAGCGGTACCTCTATAGGGGCTGGAGCGAACTCGTCAGAGGCAATCGTTTTGCCTCGGCCTCCGCATTCAATCTTATGCTTCCCCAGCCAGCAGGACGCTTCGCCGTCCAGAAACATAAGATCATGGTCAATGCCGTTAATATTTAATGTGATAAAATGATCGGTAAAAGCTTCATGCGACGTGCTGTCGTAAAACAGGTAGAGCAGCTTCGGCCTTGCAGCCTGCTGTCCCAAAAGCTCGCGAACGATCGCTTCGACCATTTGCTTGATCTCCACCTAAAGCCGCCTCCTTTCGGCATTCGTCATCATAATGTGCTTACGGATCAATTGGACCGTGTCGCCTGAACTTAAGTGGGCCGCATTCGCTTCATCCCTGTCAATATGAAAATCCAGCGAAAACTGCGGGCTCACTCTCACCGTCACATCGGCAAAAATGACCGGCCGCTCCCCCATGGCTTGCAGCATAATGCGGTCCCCGTGTTTAAGCTGCAGCTGCTGAGCCTCTTCCGGCGACGCATGCACGTGATTTTGCGCGATGATCAGCCCTTCGGGCAAGTCGATACTTCCTCTCGGGCCAATCAAGGTCATCCCGGGTGTGCCTGCGAGATCACCGGAGAGACGGACCGGGGGATGGATGCCCAGCTCGAATCCTTCCGTACGCGAGATTTCGGCTTGGGTCACTCCCCGTGCGGGGCCTAAGATGCGGACATGGGCGATGCTGCCTTTCGGCCCCGTGATCATCACCGTTTCGTGAGCGGCAAACTGCCCCTTCTGAGACAACTCGCGCAGGGGTGTCAGCTTGTAGCCGCTGCCGAACAGCGCATCGACATGATCGGAGGCAAGATGCACATGCCGGTTGGAGACGCCAACGGGGATGTGCGTGGTGGGCTCCGCCAAGTTCAAAAGCGTGTGGGCGGCTAGGCTGCGCTCTATACGCTGTAAAGGAATCCCCCGCTCCTTCAGGAAATCGGCGGCTGCCGGGGTCAGCTTATCCCCCTCCGTAACCGGAAACGGGTTCGGCAGCCCTTTGATCAACTGCGCGCGCAGCTGCGTTTCCGTAATAAGCGCCATATTTTACCCTTCAAGCTTGGGAAGAATGAACTCAATATCCGAATGCGGCCGGGGGATCACGTGCACCGAAACCAGCTCTCCCACCTTCTCCGCAGCCGCAGCGCCTGCATCCGTAGCCGCTTTGACCGCGCCGACATCGCCCCTGACCATAACCGTAACCAGTCCGCCGCCAACATGCACTTTCCCGACCAATCTCACATTTGCCGCCTTCACCATCGCATCTGCCGCTTCAATCGAACCAACCAAGCCCCTCGTTTCCACTAAACCTAATGCGGCCAATTCTCCTGCCATTGCGATCTCCTCCTTGGGTTAATTCAGTTGCATCTCGGAAAGGACGTTTCTGATAATCTGCGCAACTTCCTCGCGCGTAATGCCGAGCTGATTGGTGCTGATATTGGTACTGATACTGGTGCTGATCAGGCTGTCCGCCACTTTGTTGGCCAATTGGCTAGGATTGGAATCGGTTACAGATTCCTCTGGCCCGGGCATCTCCTTAATGCCAAAAGCAACCCGCTTCAAGTTCAGCAGATGCTGAGGCCCGATATTGTCCGATGTAATGTTATTGCCGAAGGTTCCGCAGCCTAGTGTCATGGAGGGGAATATTCCCGTCGTGGCACCGATGCCGCCGAACGTTGTGCCTGTGTTAACGACTATGCGCGATGCCGGCTTTTCCAGTCCGAACGCTTCAATGACGGTTAGATCTTCGGCATGTATGCCAAGCGTATGGCCGAGTCCCCCGAGCGTTAGCAGTTGGATGCACCTATGGCAGCCCTCCTGCCAGTCGTTCACCGTATAAAGGGCAAGCACAGGGCAAAGCTTCTCCATGGAAAAAGGGTGCTCGTGCCCGACCTCCGACTCTTCGGCGATTAATATTCGAGCCTCTTCCGGCACGGCGATGCCAGCCTTGCTGGCGATAGCCTGCGGTGAGCGGCCGACGACCTGCGGATTCATCCCTTTGTTGGCCATGAGAATGGAAGCGATCTTTTGTTTCTCTTGTGCATTTAAGAAATAGGCTCCCTGCCGTTTTAATTCTTCGATTAGGGCTGGTTTAATCGCTTGATCCACAACAAGCGCTTGCTCGGAAGCGCAGATCGTGCCGTAGTCAAATGTTTTACTTTGCAAAATGCGGCTCACCGCCCGCGGAATATTCGCACTGCGGTGAACGTACACCGGCACATTGCCGGGTCCGACGCCGTAGGCGGGTTTGCCGGAGCTGTAGGCGGCCTTCACCATGGCCGTTCCGCCCGTTGCCAAGATGAGATCCGTCCACTTGTGCCGCATCAGCTCTCCGCTCACCTCCAAAGACGGATGCGAGAGACAATGAATGAGCCCGGGCGGGGCTCCCGCTCTCTCTGCCGCAGCCCGCATCACAGCAGCCGACTCCTGCGAGCAACGCAGCGCCGACGGATGCGGGGAGATCACGATCGCGTTGCGGGCTTTCAGCGCGATCAGGCATTTGAACAAGACGGTTGAGGTGGGGTTGGTTGAGGGAATGATCGCCGCGATGGTGCCGACGGGCTGGGCGATTTCCCATACTTGCCTGGCCTCATCTTTGCGGATGATACCGACCGTCTGCATGTCCTTTATTGCCGAGTAGACGTCTCTCGCGACGAATAAATTCTTCGCCTTCTTGTCGGCAGCCTTCCCGAAGCCCGTCTCTTCCACGGCCATCGCGCCCAGCCGCTCTGCTTCTTGTTCCGCCGCTTGGGCCATAGCGGTTACGATCGCGTCGATTTGCGGCTGGGTCATTTTTTCCAGGAGCTTCTGGGCTGCCCTTGCCTCTTGAAGGTAGTTACGGACCTCCTGGATCGCCAATAAATCACTGTCCAGACTCATGTCGGCGGCTCTCCTCCTTTGGCAGCCAGCTCCGTGAACAGCCTGACCAATTCTGCCTTGCTAACCAACTGAATATCGCGACCGGAAAGCGGGAACTTTGGCGTGCTATAGGCGAGCTCCCGGAGCTTGGCTACTGTCATTGTGCTCCAGTGCGATGCCGTTACAGGGGGCGCTTCCGGTGCAGAATCAGATGCTTGGGGCTGCTCCTTCTGTTCGACGCCCTGCAGCATCGTATAAACCGAAGGGTCAGGGCGCGGAATCACCTGTGTGCCCAGCAGTTTGCCCACCTTTGCCGCTTGCGCTGCACCCGCATCCACCGCCGCTTTGACCGCTGCCACATCGCCCCATATATAAACCGTTACGATGCCCGCATCTGCCTTCTCGTACATCGTAATCTTCACATCCGCCGTTTTCGCTGCAGCGTCGGCGGCCGCTATCAATGCCGGCAGACCGTAGGTCTCGATCATGCCTAAGGACAACTTTGGTTCCTTCATTACGGGACACCCGCCTTTTAATAGCCTATTCTCTTCGGATCTCCTGCGATGCTTCGAACGGCTTCCGCAAACGCCTCTGCCGCCGCCGTACAAGCCGATTGACTGCCTGTCAGTAATCCTCCCGCAAAATTCGTCTCCGTCGGCGGGCCGTAGAATTTGCATAGTCGTACATCGGCGGCCTTCAGTGCAGCGTCCAGTCCGTAAACGGCTTCCAGCGGCGGAGCAATTAAATAGGCCAGCGGCTCGCCCTCCCCGATTCCCGCTTCTATGGAGAGATACGAGCCCGTGCGTGAAATCACATGCGCATAGTATGCATGCGTTGCCTCCGCATTAAGCGCGTAGAAGCAGGAACCGGTCTCCATCACTTGGATGGCGGCATCCAGCCCGCTTCGCACCTCATCCGGCGAGGCGCCGCCGATGATACCGATGAACTCGCCGGACAGCGGCCCCGACGCATGTCCGGATCCCGCATAAAACGAGCGGGCATACACCACCTCCACCGCTGCCTTCTTCGTCGCTTCATCGATTGCCGTGTAACCAACATCGTCGATGGACGAGGTTAAGAGGCCAAGGCTGCGGAGGCCGGGCTTCAGCTCCAACTGCTGCGCGAGCCCGGCGTCGACGTTCGGGATCATCCGGACGGCGAGCGGGACGGCGCGTATCGGTCTTTCGTTTGGGCGCTCTAGGCTCACTAGGCTCACTCCCTTCCCTTTTCGCCTCGGCGGATAGCAAAAAGGTGCCCCGGTTCGTAGAACGCTCGACGTTCTTGGACCTGAGGCACCTTTGCCTGTTTTATGCTTTTGTTAATGGATATGCGGGTGATGAGACAAATATGTTAGTTTGCCGGCCAAGCCGCGTTTTGAAGCAGTTTATTGATCAACAAGGCGGTTTCTCCGCGAGTTGCAGCGGCATCCTTTTCGAAAGAGAATCCGTTGCTTGCATTTAAAATGTTGCGTTTCAAAGCCAAGGCTGCCGAATCTACTGCCCAGTCATCCACTGAAAGGGATAATTCGCTCATGCGCAATAAATATCGTGCACGCTCCGACTCATCCAATTTCGTCGACGCATTAATAAATTTCAGCGCATTACCGATCATTGTAATTGCTTCTTGATGCGTAATGCTCTGCGCCGGGCGGAATGTTCCATCTTCATAACCACTGAGGAGACCAGAGCTCACTGCCGTATATACGGTTTGACTAAACCAATCTTCCGCGTTCACATCCGAAAACCCTTTATAGGCGCCACTAGTTGGCTTCAAACCCAAGCCTCTGACTAAAAGAGTTGCAAACTCCGCACGAGTCACACTCGCATCGGCACGGAAAGAGCCGTCCTCGAAGCCTTGAATCACGTTACTCGCCGCTAAAGACTCAATATCCGCTTTGGCAAAATAGTCATCTTTCACATCTGCAAACTGTTTTTGCGATTTAAATACGGTATAAATGGAATTGCCTTTTCTCCAAAGTGTTGCATATGCCGGTTTACCGTCTTTATCCAGTGTAAGGGTTAGCGGGACGGAAATCAGCGTTTTGGTTGTAGGATCCCATACAGCTCCGTTCAGCTTCTCGCCTGGATTTAACTTGAAGTCTTTTGGCAAAAGGATCATATGCCCTACAAACTCGGAAAATGAATCGATACTGGCAACGGTTTTATTATTGTCCATAAGAGAGAGTTCATAGGAAAGTGCTTTACCTACACTTGTTCCCCCGTTCGAAGCGATCGTTCTCTCCAGCTCTTGTTGGTTTGCCGTTGACAGCCCGTCAATACTGATCTTCAGACTCATCTTATCCGTTCCGCCGTTTGCTTTCAGTGCCTCTTGCAGCACAGCAAAAGGAATTCTTGCCGTCCCTACTGTCGTATTTACAACCAAGATTGTATCGGCCTGCTTGTCTTGTACGGCGTTAATCGAATCGGTATTGAGTTGGAAGTCGTAGCCTTCCGCATTCGTCTTTAAGTCGATCGGAATCTCACGTTTGCCCGCTTTGACTTGCTCTTCCGCCAGCTTCTTCATTTGATCCGGTTCGATGCTGGATACAATGCGGATGGTGCCGTTTTGATTGACGATGTCCCATTTGAATGACGCAGCAGGGCCCATTGGGCCACCTCCGCCTCCGCCTCCTCCGACAACAGGCTCTTTGTCGTAGGCTTTCTGTACTTTAAGGCTTGGGATTCCGCCGTTGCGTTGAATTGAAAAATACAAGTTGCCGGCTGTAGTACCTAATTGAGGCACACTGAAGGTAATCGAAGTCGCATTGCTTCCCACTGTACCAACTAAGAATTCAGTCAGCGAATCAGCATCACGGTATACACTTACCGTATCATTTGCCTGGAGTCCCGTAATGGTGATGGTGTCTGCCGTATCCGATTTATTGTTTGTGATATTGATCTGGCTAGGCAGCAACGACGGGCTGTAGATTCGATCGTTGATATCGATCGTTGACGGCATACTCTCCCCAGTTGACGTAACCCCATAGATAGCAAGCTTCGTTGCACCATTCGGTACCTTAGTGTTCATAGGAATACTTGTTGAATAGGATCCAAAATTATTCTTTGACAAGCTAATGATGGGCTCGATCTTCTGCAATTGTTCATTAACAAAATAAACATCATAGTGAGTAATTGTTGAATTCAAAGCATAATAATCAGCGTAGAAAAAAAAGTACCCTCCTATTTCTCCCGCTTCACCATCTAAATCCGTAAATATAATCTGTTGTATCCCTAGCAGTTGCCGATCGACAGGTAAGGTACTAGCCGTTTCTGCTGAAATGTTATCTGAGATACTGTATAGCCCCACATGCAATTTTTGGCCATCTGCATTTACCGCTCTAAGTGCAATCACCTTGGCACCCGCTGGAATTTGATTTTCTTGCATAGACACACTATATTGGTGCTTTCCTTTTTCAATCTGCGCAAAGCTAGCCCCAATTGGTTCAAATTGTGCTCCAAGGAATTGCACCTCGTAGCCTTTAATATTCGCTTCATTCAGCATCGGTGTCCAACGCAAGGTACCGTTTATGTGACCAGCGCGATTATCGGCGTCTTCAAAGTAATCATTTCCTAAAGTACCTGCGATTCGATCCCAGAATCCAAAGTAAACGCCCTCTGTGCTTTCCCCTTGAGCGTTCTTGCCAAAAATGCCGATTCTTTGCGCTCCGGCTGGCATAGTAAGGCCATTTGGAAATGTAATTTCATAGCTTGGCAAATCAATAGGCTGATAGGGACGTTTATAATTATTTCGCGGTATTTCCGCTATGGGTTTCAACTTTGAATTATTTGCATCCACAAAATATAGACTGTAAGACGTAGCCGGAGAAGCGCTCGTCGATGCATCATACCAAGAAATAGACCCACCTAAGCTCCAAAGTCTTGTATCTTGATCATCAAATTTCACATCCTGGAAAACTGGAGCCGGAATCGCTGAATTGCCTCCTGTATGAACTGGACTACTCGTTGTGTTATCGAAAATTTGCATACGGTACATCTCTGAACCTGTATGACCGGCTAAATCTTTAGGGTACAAATCAACATATACAGCACCTGCTGGCAATGAACTGCTCGGAATATCGACTTTATATCCAGTGTCTGTTGCTTCCTGCTTCGAAACGTTTATAGCTTGTCCTATTGCTCTGCCATTTATATCAGAAAAGGTTAGTGTATAGCCGGAATAGTTTGGCTCTAAAGACGTCATCCAAGACACTTTAGGATGAATTTGGCCACGAACTGGATCTTGATCCTCCAGAATGTTCCAGAAGTAAAAACCTCCTCCTCCTCCTCCTCCGCCAGTAATGACAGCCATAACCGTGATAGTACTATAAAAATGCTCTCCGTTATGTTTTATTCGAAAAGTTGCTGAACCTGGATTAAGGGCTGTAACTCTTTTAGTGGCGCTATCAAAAGTGAGTGCTTTAAGCCCTGAATCTGAGTAAGTTACCGATACAATTTCGTAATCCGTAACTTCCATAGTGGTTCCATCCGCGAGCTGATTAAATACTCTCAAGTCTTTGGTTTGTCCGACAGACATGATATCAGGACTCATCTTTAACTGTGGAGAAAAATTCCAAATTTGCACATTATCAAAATAAGATCCGGCATGACCTTCAAAATAATAGTCAATTCCGCCTTGATCGTTAAATTGCCCCTTTACACTACCAAGTACAACATCAAAAGAATAGGTTCCTTGTTCAGGCAGTTTAATTTCATTACCGTTACTTGATGAAGATAATCTCAACTCATACTTATGATCCTTTAGTAGTGTTTGAGAGGCTTCTAAGGTAATAACACTATTCAAATAAATCGCAAGCTGTTCATATCCTCTGTTCAGATAGCTTATGTTCAAATCCAATCCTGCGGTGACATCCCGCAAAACAAAGTCTGAAACTGCAATCTGTGTAAAATCTATCGCTGCTATATTATTAGCACTTGGAAGACGAAGCTGAATGGCATTTGAATCGCTAGCTGCGGGAGTAAAGCTCACAAGAGTACTATTGGGAGGAATCTTGGTATTAGCTCTAAAAGTTGATATGTATTGTTCACCTGGAATACGATAATAGCGAAGTTCAGGGATCTCACCGAAATAACGAACATTCCCGTTAAGATCTATTTCCTTGGTGAATTCCTGCGTAGTTTCACCATCGAAAGCTACGATTTTAGTAGGAGCCGTATCTGAGGTATATCCAAATTCATTGAAATTAACATTTTTCAACCTTTGATTCATTTTATCATACGGGAAGAAAGGACTGCCCATATATGACTCTTTCACCTTATCACCATCATAAGTAATGGTTGTTACGGATCCCTTATTCGTTATGTCTACAGACACCTTCGTTGGATCCTTTACGTAAACGTAACCTCTTAATCTCCCATCATCCGCTGTGTACATAAAAAAACCTTGGAAAGCATATGAGGCAGTGGGTAAAACGATTTGGAAAATAAATATTACAACTAAAACTAAACCAATATTTTGGAAAATATTTTTCCAAGACTTCATACTTTCGATCCACCTCTACCTTTTATGAGATAATTAGACAAAAATATTATATCACAAAAGATATAAGCATCTGTTCCATATTATTCCTTAATAAAATATCTTTTTATATCCTCAGATAGCGCAAGATACAGCTCTTCGCTGGGCGCAAGCTGTACAGCATGTTCAATTTGATTCTTAGCATTCAGATAATCATTGCGATCATTAGTTTTGTTTCCCAGCAAGACATATACTTTGGCCATTTCGTAATAAGACGAAGCCGCCCAAGGCATCATTTTTTGCACCCTGGAAAAATTTTTCACTGCCATTTGCAGTTCCCCGATAGCAACGTTGTTTTGACCTCTCACCTGAATGAAATTCCCTACCGTCACCCAACTTGTGAACAATAACATTGCTGCCAAAGAAATGGATACTATTGTTTTTGTAAATATGCCGGGTTGGAACACGATCACAGCTCTGCATGGACTCTCCCCTATAGCGTACTCAATAAGCATCAATAAAAGAGCGAACACTAGCAGGAAACTAAAATCAAAGTCAAAACCAGCATGCAGCAGCAGCACTGTGCCCGCAAGTAAAATACCCTTTATCCATAAGAGGGATGAGTTTGCCTCAGTTGGCTTCAAAGATTTAATAAGAATAAAACTTTTATAATAAAAATACAGGACAATGAAAATAAACAGCAACGATCCGAAAACTCCGATATCCAATGCTAATTGGAGATAATGATTATGGACAAAACGAACAAAATACGCCTCGGATTGATACTTGGATTGCAGCACACTCCACCCGCCACCGCCGGTTCCTAACCACCAATTGTCGGCAATCATAGACAGGCTATCTTTCCAATAAACAAGTCTCATTCGGAACTCAGAGGTTTCTGGCTGAATCGTTTTAAGCCTTGACCAAAAAAAGAGAACGTCTTTCTTTAATAGAGCTGTCACTATAAAACTAATAAGATGAACCCACACGATTTGCAGCCAAATGCTTCGTTTGCGAAACTCTTGAAACATAACTAATGCAATCAGAGACAATAACCATAGTACCCAAACCGCTCTGGAATACGTAAACATGAGTCCTGTCGCTTGAATAATCATAAGGGTAAAATCACTTTTACTAGCTTTCCTTACATAAAACAAGAACGTTATTAGTAAAGAAATCAACAAAAAAATAGCTAGTGCATTCGCATAGCCAATGGTCGATTCCAACCGGTTTTGCCTGTTCATCTGAAAAACAATGCCAACCACGACTAGGAATCCCCCCATATAAGGAAGCCATCGGAATACTTTCATCATCTGCTCTTTAGCGAGGGTAGAGAATAGAATAGAAAATGGAAGCAAGGCGGTTATTTTGATGGCCTCTAAAATGGCTTTTTCCATATCTGCCGCGATAAACACACTTGACCAGTAACCTAGAACGATTAGAAACAAAAATAGATGTACTAGGTGCAAGCGCACTTGTTTTAGCGTAAGGCTGCAGATCAGAAATGAAGCGCCCAGAAAAATATTGGCGAATAAATAATTCAACTCGTATAGATACCCTTGTTTGAGGATGCCAATCCCCAAAAAGAGGATAATGACGATATGGGAAAATTTGTGAATAGTGTTGTCCTCCGTTTAATTCTTGTTATTCAATTTCATCCTCATAATCAGCAGCGAATCCATAATATATCTCACATAGCTGATCATGAAACCCCCAACCCATTCCATCTGTATCATTAACAATTCCTAGCAATCTGTCTCGAAATCTGAAATACAATCCGTTGTCGTCAATTGTTTGAATTTTTTGAAGTGCATTGGCGTAAGTAGATTCCATACTATAATAATAGGATTCGTACATGTCGCCATATTCGTTCGCTAATTCGACACCTAATTCCACATAGTAGATCATCAAATCAATTGTTTTGACTTGGTTATTGCATAGTCTATCAAATTCTGTAATCGCCTTCTTCGCTTCTGCTAATTTCAATTTTGCTTCCCCGCGCTCAGGATAGAACTGGTGTAAAATCTTCTTTTTTGCTTCATCGAACAATTGATTCTCCGTACTTTCCGGATCCAGCAACATATGAATGTACTTTTTGACATCCGGACTGGATTTATAATTATCAACAATAATCGAGATTAAAGTATCCGCTCCATAAGATTTTAGTTCTTTCTTAAGCTGAGGTATTGTAAGCTTGCTCATGAACAATCACTATCCCTTCATTTGTTTGGAAATCTGATAATTCTACAACTCCATGCCGCTATATCCCATAGCCCGATACCCTTTTACCCTCTTCCTGTACATGCCCATAAGAAGCGGCACCTGGATATCAACATAGTCGTATATCTGCACGTCTTGTTTGTTCGCATGCGATCGGTGCAATCTTCCGGCGTACTGCTGCAAGCTCCCTTTCCAGGAGATCGGATGAACTAGAAATAACGTATCCAGCCTTGCATCATCGAATCCTTCTCCAATTAATTTCCCCGTAGCGATAAAGACCCGTTCTTCCGAATCAGGAATGTCAGCTATCCGCTGACGAATCTCCTCACGCTGTTTTTTGCCCATTCCGCCGCGTAGTACGATTACGTTTTTCGCGAACCTTTCTAGTTTTTTTTCAAAATACTCAACATGTGCCGTTCGCTCTGCAAGCAGGATTGGCGACCTACCTTGGTCTAAACATTTTAAAAGATCGTCAAATATTAAATCATTTCTCTTCTCATCCTCAACCAACAATTGGTAGATAGTCTGAATGGATGGGACTGCTTGTAAAGAGGGCAGTTGAAAAGATGTGTACCTTGGTATTACTTTGTGTTCAAACCCCCGTACGAAAGCTTGTGACTTCGCATCAATTCTAGTACGAATAGGACCGCACTGCATAAGTACTATTGGCTGTTGTCCATCTTGCCGAGTTGGCGTTGCCGTTAGGCCTACAACATACTTTGCATTTGCTTTTTTCAAAACCTGCTCAAAGCTGAAAGCTGATACATGATGACATTCATCAACAATTACCTGTCCATACTCTGTTAAATAATCCTTGATCTGGCCCTTATGATTCAAACTTTGAATAACGGCAATATCAATAACACCCGTACGTTTCTCCCTACCGCCACCGATGACACCGATCTCTTTTGCATCCAAATTTAGAAAAGTACTTAATCGTTCCTTCCATTGATCCATCAATTCACGGCGATGCACCAGCACTAGTGTGTTTACTTTTCTAGAAGCGATAATGGAAGCTGCCACCACCGTTTTTCCGAATGCGGTCGTCGCTGATAAAACTCCTGTATCATGGGCTAAAATCGATCTAGCCGCTGCATCCTGCAAAATAGAGAGCTTCCCGGTAAAGTTAACGTCAACCTCCACTCCCTTGTTTCTCTCATCTAAAATGGTTAATTCCGCACCATATTTTTCAAATAAATTGGAAAGCTGATTCAGACAACCTCTAGGGAGGGCCACATACTTACTAAAATCCTCTGCACAACCTATGACGCGAGGCTTCCCGTACGTTGATAAACGCATCGCTTGAGTTTTATAAAAATCAGGATTTGGAAAGGATGCAAGCCGAATTACTTGGTTGATCATCTGTGCGGACAAGCCTTTTTTCTCAATATAAATCATATTAGACAGAGTAATATGCACCTTCGATGGTACTAACATATCAGCTTTAACTTCATCAAAAACAATTTGCTGCGTATCCCATGGTCTATCCTCGTCTATTTCCTCGTCCCAAATTCCGACATTCAGAACATTTGAAGTCCTTGTTATTTCATGAACTTTACTTTCAACCTGAGACAACGTCATTTTTCTTAACCCTGACAAAAAACTCCATTGATCCTCATACGGAACTAAATTCTCGTCTACGAAAACGCTGTTCCCCTCTTTACGAGGAGCTCCTTGCAAGGGAAGGGCGATTAGATTTCCAAAACCTCCTTTTGGAAGCGTATCTTGATTAGGAAATAAACGATCGTAAGAATCCAGTCCAAGCTCATTTCTACTCTCCATCGTTTTGGTTAAAAGCGCACACCCTAATTTCCGAGCCAAGCTAGCTTCAATAGGCTGATCAAAAAATATCCATACATGCCCTCCGTCTCCTGAACGAGATCGCTCCAATGCAGCAGGTACTTGCAGCATCGTGCATGTCTCCATGACAGCAGCCGCATCCTGCTTCCAGTTTCGTTTATCAAAATCGATGGCCACGAACCAACAAGTCTCGTCTTGGAGCATGGGATATATCCCGATAGTATGGTTAATTTTTGCATCAAGATGATCAGATATGATTTCATCCGTAATAGGAATAAATTCTCTATGCGAGCAGTCTGCGCATTTGATTTGAGGCTTTTTACATACAAAAGACCATTCGTTTTTACACGCCGGCGAATATCCCGACTTCCCGGTTTTACTTTGCCATCTATTCGGGTACACATCTTCACGACCACGAAATAGGCTGCGGAATACTTCAATCTTTTCCTTCGGAGAAGAGTAATTGTGGATAGATCCTTTTTCAGCTTCGAACTTGATGACAGCCTCATTAATTACTTCCACAGGAGGATCGACAGAAGCTAGTGCAGAATTTTCTTTTGTCATATCAAAAAGTCTTTGCCTTAATTGAAGATTCTCTTGTTTTAACTGCTCTATCTCTTTCAGGGCAAGGTCGAGTTTTCTTTCCAGGCTCGTCATACTTCCTCCATTTAGAACGTTTGTAAGTCTAGTTTATCATAAAGAATTCATAAAAATTTACGACTAGATAAGAAAAACCCAGCCAGCGGCTAGGTCCTTGTCTAAAGCCATACATTTGAGCATAGGGAGGAATTGGATATTGGGGCTTTCGCTTTTTCATCACCCTTCGGACACAGCGGCCGTTATATTCGCGAAAAGCGTCGTGTCTCTCTGCCGACGGACACCAGTGTCCTTATTTTGCAATTTCGGGAAGAATTCAGTCCCCAAGTGAGCAAGTAACAGCACTGGTGTCCGTTACATGTTCGAAGAGGTTCCTTTCCATTGAACAAGGGCCTCTCAGTCCGCTAGTGAGGACAAAAACTGCTCTAACGCCATTACGTCTGCTGAAAATGACGGAGAAGGAAACATCCTGCGGCTTGCAATAAAAAGCAAACCTTCCCTCTCCACGTGATAACTGCAAAAGTGCAGGTAATTTGAATGCTCTAGTACGATTTCGCTGACTTTGATGTAAAAGTACAGGTAATTTCGGTGAATTGCGCCATTTTGGCCATTTCTAGTGAATTTACCTGTACAAATGCAGTTATTGATTGAACTGCACTTGAAGATGCTGATTTTGATGTACTTTCTACAGTCCGCATTGAAATTCTGACAAAAAAACCGTCCAACTCACAGTAGAGTGAATAGACGGTATTGTAGAAGCATATTTGATCAGAGGGATTCCTAGTTCTTTATTCCTCACGCGATCTGTTTACCTCTTCCAATAGTTCCCTTCCTCTTTCAGGGGACAGTGTCCCGGCTGCTTCAAGAAGATCATCAATGGAGTAATCATCATCTTGTGCTTCAACCGTTTGAGAATCGTTTTTTGGGGGAATCATGTTTATTCCTCCAATATAAAATATAATACGTTTATTATATCAACTTCTTCCCCACGCGTTTCCCCTTCGCCTTCTCCAAATTCCGACCAACCCTATACTTTACAATCCTGCTGATTAATTCATAAGGCATCGGCTTTCCTAAAGGAAATTGCAAAGTCCCTTTCGACGAATGATACTCTGCCACTTCATCCTGGAATTCATGAATCCCGTCCGGTGCAGGATAGAACCCGATATGATTTTTGAAAGCCGCAAAGTGCACCAGATTCCCATGAAGCTCAAAAGTAGGCATCGCATAACTGATCTTTTCCTTAGCATCCGGCGCGGACTCTTTGATTACGGCTCTTAGCGTTTGGAGTATTTCCTGAACCTCCGGCGAACATGCTGAGATATACTCATCGATGGATGTGTACGTAATTTTTTCTTTCATGGGTTCTCCTCCCGCGGATATCTAGATCCTGTTTATCATATTATTACCATAATATCACAGTTCCCCCTCCCCATAACAAAAAAACAGCCAACCCCCTAAAGGATTAGCCGCTCTATCATTACTGCTCCATCAGCTTATATTGAGGCTGCCAGCCTAATAATCTCTTCGCTTTCGCGTTGGAAATCAGCGACGTTCTTCCCTCGAGCGGAGAGCGAATATCTTTAACGCCGGGGAGGTATTTCTCCACCAAATCCCGGGTTAACCGATTCGACGAGCTGTCATCCGCAGCGATGATCAACGCCTCCGCGCCAAGCCCGTCCGCTTCAATGGCTTTGAGACAAGCCGAAGCAACGTCCCTTGCATCGATATAAGACCACAGAATGCGCAAACGGGCATCAGTATCATCGAAGTTGGCTTTCAGCTGCGCATAACTCTCGGGAACAAGAATATTGCCTAAGCGGAAACTAACCACCTGCATCCCCGTACGCCGATTGAACGCCTGTGCGGTTACTTCGTTCACGACCTTGGACAAGCCATAGCTGTCTTCCGGAAGCTGCGGATGCTCTTCGTCGATCGGAATATACTGAGGCTCGAAAAACTCGCTGGCAAAACAAATGCCATAAGACGACTCACTCGAAGCGAGCACGACTTTCCCGATGCCCAAGTTCGCAGCCGCCTCCAAAATATTGTAGGTGCTCATCACATTATTGCGGAAGCATACATCATTCGTGTGCGTATATGCCTGAGGAATAGCGGCAAAATGCACAATACCCGCCACTTCGCGCCGATTCCCGGTGCTAAATTGCGACAAGGCATTATGTACCTGCCCCAAATCATTGAGATCCGTAATGATCGTCCGACAAATCGGCTCCTCCGGAGCCTTCACGTCCAAATTAATAACATCATAATTATTTTCTACAAAATGTTTTAAAATCCACTGGCCCGCTTTGCCGCTGCCGCCAGTTACAATGATTCGTTTTTTCTCCATCAAACTTTAATCCTCCTTATTAGCACGTACCGCTGTTTGTATACCCTGCTATTATACAGGGAATGCAAAAGCCGCATAAGAACTGAAAAAGTTGTCAGTTAGTAACGTTGGCGTAAGTAGGGGTAAGGCCACTCTTCAGTCGAGAAACTCCAATCCTGTGTTTCTCATATCGATATGGAAGTCATAACTAATTTCCGCTGACTTGAACATTTCACTCCAATGTTCGTATTCCGACGGCTGCAGACGACTCCGAAAGCGATTTCCGAAGCCGAAGACGTCGGCTCCTTCTCGCTGGGTCTTCTCGAACATCGATTTGGCATGATCGTTCAAGTTGCCCTCCAACTCGGCAATAATTTCTGATTCATTCAGTTTCCGCTGACGGGAACTATCAATTAAGACCGTAACTAGCGAACAATCGATTTTGATGATTGGCTTCCCGTTCTCCAGCGAAGTAGCTACCCGGGTATGGTTGTGTACAATCCTTACATCCGATTTGCTCATCAACTCGACCTCAGAATCATGAAACCGGTGCGTGAAAATTTCGTACAAAAGCGATTCATCCTTGTCTATTTCCCCAACCATTTTACCGTTGACAATAATCGCATTGCCGCTAAAGCCGAATGAGTTTTTCTCTCCTTCGACTAATACTGGGATCAGATTGGCATGAAACGGATTATATAATTTGGCATAGACTTCCCACAGTTTCGTTTTGTTTTTTCTAGGGATGCCCCCCGCATATGGTTCAAAAAAAAGCTTGGTATAAATGCCTGAGAGTTCCCCCGTCGGGTTGGGACTGCTGAAAATCCGCTCCATATTCCCCCTGACCACGGCAACAACAGCATCTAGGGGAACGGAGCGCTCCCTGATTGCGAATTCCAAATAAGGAATAAGCCCCGATTTAGCCAACGATTCATCCAGCAGCAGCGCACGAGTAGAAGAAGTTTCCAGAGCTTTGGGAAGCTTGTATCTTAACTTGTTCATCGCATCGGGGACGGTAAACCCTTTCTGACTCATCGTAAAGAAATCTTTTTTCGACGTTTCCTGCGATGCCTTGGGAAGAGGAAATCGGAACCATACACGAAGGGCAGACTCCGGCGCTTTCTCCAGCCCTATTACGCCGACCATAAGGCGATTATCAATATCTTTGGAGTCCCAACATCCGGATCCTATTGTCATGGTTAGGAAGCACACGGCAGCTAACTTCCATATACGGTGCTTTCTCCTCATATCTCATTACCCTTTCCACCCCGACGTTGAGCAAAAGCCAGGACAGCCATGCCGAGCAAAGGAAAAACGAACATCATATACAGACGGATGCCAACCGTAATGAATACAATCTGTTCGACCGCTCTCCAAGAAGACAGGTATGTGGCCACTGAATAAACGACAATGAAGATAATTACGTAAATCAGGCCAGTTTTTGCTCGCGGCATTAGAGATTTGATCGTTTCTCCCAGGGCATGCAGTTGCAGAGCCATAATGAGCAGGACATAGAGCATGGTCACGGAGACAAAAATGGCAGTCATATTCTCAAATACGACCCAATAATGGTAGATGGAATCCATTTTAGAAACGAAAGGAAAGGTCAAGCGTTGGCTTAATTCCCTGCCAAAAGTCATAATCGGCAGATACACATAGCCTGCAATAAAGGGAAGAGCACAAAAGAGAGCAATAACGTAGCTTTTCCAGGCGCGCCTTGCTGACTGCATCCTGTAAGATCCGATCAGTGACGTAATCGTAAACCCCATCCACAGAAACGATCCGGCATAAAAGTGCTTGTCGAGGAGAAAATCCCCGTTCGTCCGAAGCAACGGTGTACCTAAAGTCCAGTCAATATCACTAAAACCGAGAATCAGCAGCGCCAATGTGCACGTAAGCGCCAACAGAAAGAAAACCCTCGCTGCCCGCACAATAGGCATCATTCCGGCCAAAGCGAGCGAAGCAGGAGCAAGGAGCATTCCATTCAGAAACGAAATCGGCGTGGTGGGCAGCATCGTCATCGTAATAATTTCCGAGTAGGCCCTCAGCATCACGATGAGCGCTCCGAACAGAAAAAGTAATGCGGGCAAACAAAGAATGCTCGCCCAAATGGTGCCTAGCGACGATCGTATGACCACTATCAGCTTGTTATCTTCCAGCCTGGCCAGCATTCTGCTGTAAAGCCAAGAGCTGAGCAGAGCGCCTGCGATCCATACGGCGATCGGGATCCAGTAAGCTCCTTCCGTACTGCGAATCAGGAAAGTCGGATAGATGAAACCAGCCGCGGCGCCTGAGAACAGCATTTGGATCACAAACATTTCATAGCCATTAATGGCGGAAGCATTTTTCATGAAAAGGCTCCTTTCTCGAAATTATGGCTAGGACGGCCCCAACCTTCTTTTCTTGGACCATAACGATGTGAGGTACGGAGCGCCGAACGATTCAAGACAGCTGAGATAGATGACTAGGCATACGAAGCAGAATACGATACCCAGGAGTCCAGCTATAGTAGCTCCAATCACGACAAAGTACTTTAGAATTCTCTGTACTAGTCCCATTTGGTAATCAACAACGATAAAATTGGTGATAGCCGTAGCCGCCACAACAATGACAAGCAGATGGCTGACGATATTGGCTTGGATGATCGCTTGCCCTAGGACCACACCGCCGACCATCGTAACAGTCGAACTTATCGTTTTAGGTAACCGTACGCCAGCCTCTGTTATGAAATCGATCACAATAAGCATCAGAAGCGTCTCTACAAAAACAGGATAAGGGACACCCTCACGGCTCGCAGCAGCGGCAAGACTAATCTCCAGGCGGTTCACATCAACGTTGACAGAGGTGAGCGCCACATACATAGCCGGAAGAAACAAATTAATGAGCATAGCCAAAAAGCGCAGCGTAAGGAGAAAGTAGGAAACGTATGGATTCACATATCTATCCTCGGGAGAATGCCAAAAATCTGTGTATACGGAAGGTACAATCAATGCGAACGGAGACCCGTCTATCATAATGATAATTTTGCCTGCCAGAAGAGCTGCCGATACACGATCGGGTCGCTCCGTGGAGACGGCCATTGGGAACAGAAACATCTTTTTTCTGGACATCAGCAGTCGCAGCAGTTGTGCGCTGTCCTGAAGGCCATCCGTTTGGATCTTCTCCAGCCTTTCTTTAAGGTGCGACAACAGATCGAGATCGACGGCATTCGAATATGAAAATACCGCAACTCGGGTGAGACTGGCCGTACCGACGATCGTTTCCCACATTTTTAATTGCGACGAACGAATTTGCTGCCTAATTAGTGCCGTATTGACGTCGAGACTTTCATTGAAAGCATTCATCGGGCCTTGAAGAACATTTTCTGTTATCGGCGACTCGACAGATCTATGCTGACTTACCGATAAATTCATAATCAGTCCGGAAGACGACCTTCCTTTGCATATAACGGCTGAACCGTGGCAGATTGCTTGCTCGCATTTTTTAAACGTACCTTCGCCAAGGCCAGTCCCACTGTAACGCTCAAGCCGCGCGGACAAATCTCCGGCGACATTGGTCCCGAGCAGAAAATCCAACTTTTGTGGGGAGCATAAAGATGAGATAAAACATAAATGCAATTCGGCAGCATGCTCGGTTCCGATCAACATCGTCGTATAATCGGCCGATTCCGCAAAAGCTTCATTTAAACGTTCGAATAAGGGCAAATCATCTGGTTGTTCATTTAAACCATAGACGGAAGTAAGAATATCAGACGTGGTCATGACCTCCCCAGCGAACCTAAATATGGTAGTCCAGTATTATTTTGCCCAAGTCCTGCAATATCATGTCATAAATGGCACCTTATATTTCTGGATAAGGGAATGCCAAACAAACCCCACCTGCTTAGGATGGGGTTTGTTATTTGTTGCTGTGATATCGAACAGATGCTTCGGTTTAATCTATTTCAATTGAAACTATTTTCCCAACTTCATCCCAAGTAACCGTCGCTCCCAAAGCTTCACTTACAAATCGAACCGGAACAAGCGTTGTTCCACTTCGAAGTAACGGAGCCGCATCCATTTTAACTTTTTGATCATTTATATATGCTTCAGTTCTATCCATACTTAACTTAATTGTTTTAGCTCCTTTCGTTGCAGTAATTGTACTGTTATCCTCGTCCCAAGATACTTCTGCGCCTAGAGCATTAAAAATACGACGCATAGGTACAAGAACATTACCGTTCTCTATTTGAGGCTTTTCTTCATCCCTAAAATATTGGAGTTCCCCAAGTAACTTGATCATAACTTGAGTGCCATATGTAATGACTACTCCTTGCGCTTGTTTAGTTCGAATGATGTTTAGCGATGTATCATCAAGCGGATTGTTAACTACATCAATTTCCCAAAGACCAGGATGATCTCTCAACGATTCAATATTTATGATGTTGTTATTCTTTAATGACAGTTTATCTAATCTATCCAAATTATATAGAGCAGAAATATCTTTTATCTTATTGAAACTTATATCTAAATCACGAAGTGATGTAAGGCTTTTCAAAGGAGATATGTCATCAATTTGATTGCCATACAAACCTAGAGTAACAAGCCTATCTAATTTACTAAGCGAACTAATATCATTAATTTGGTTATTCCCTAAGTATAGTACATCCAATCTTTTAAGATTCTCAAGAAAATGAATATTCGAAATGTTGTTATTCCCTAAAGTTAAAAAGGATAGTGTTGTCATTCTACTTAAAAGCGAGAAATCTTTAACGGGAACTCTGTCTAAGAAAAGTGTTTCCAGGCCCTTTAAGCCTAATAAAGGTGAAAGATCGCTAATCGGATTATAACCAATCATTAGACTAGTCAGGTCTGGCATGGATGAAATTGGTTTTAAATCTTCTATGTTGTTATTACTAATATCGAGTCTTTTTAAATTTGGCAGCTTTGCCAGCGGTTTTATATCAACTATGCGATTCTGGGATAAATCCAAGTTCGATATACTTTTCATATCTTGTAAAAAAGAAATATCCGTAAGTCCAAAATTACGAAGATCCAACCATTCAACTTTATTTAAATACTTCAATGAGGAGAAATCACTTACGGGATTCCCATCGAAACCAAGAATTCTAAGATTTGGCATATTCTTAACAACGCTAATATCATGGATAAGGTTATTATTTATGGACAAAGAAGTTAATCTCGATAATTTGCTTAATGGACTAATATCTTCTATAGCATTTCTGCCTATGTATAATGACCTTAGATTAGTTAACTCTGCAAGTGAAGAAATGTTTTTAATTTGATTGTCATAAGCCTGGATCGATTCTAGATTTTTTAATCCTTCTAATGGTGAAAGATCAACGACTTTGTTATTAAAAATGGATAAATCACGTAATTTAGATAAATTCCGGATAGGTTCTATGCTAGATATCTTATTGTTATATAGAGTTATATTAGTTAATTCCGTCAACTTGCTTAGCGGTGAAATATCTGTTATTTCATTATGATTGAAATCAATACTCTTGAGCTTCTTTAAATTTGCAATTGGTGCAAGATCATGAAGCTTATTCTCTTGAATGTATAGGGTTGTTAAGTTTGTAGCGTATTCCAAACCTTTTAAGCTCTTGATGCCAAGCCAGCTAGCACCACTAATTGTTTCTAGAGACTGCATGTCCTCTTCAGTAATAAGGCCTTCCAGTTTATTTAGTTGTTTTCTAACAACAGCCTCTAGCGCTGCATCTTCAATTTTCACCTCAATCGTTTCGGCTTTAGCAATCTTTGATTTTCCAACAAGGCTAATGAAACAAATACAGATTATGAGCATGATCAAATATTTTCTGCTTAGAATCACGGTAATCTCTCCTATGTTTATGACTTTGTTTCAAAGCTCATTGAACGCACTTGAAATATCTGGTACTATCACATAGGTATATAATACTATATTTTAGGAGATGAAGGGTGAATGAGGTTTAGACGAATCGGACTACTCTTATTGTCAATTATAGTGACATTGTCTTTATCACAATCCGTTTATGCACATTCAGGTCGAACGGACGCCAATGGAGGACATAATTGTTCAGCTAGCTCCAAGGCAAAAGGATTATGTTCTGGCTATCACTACCACAATGGCGGGTCTTCATCCGGAAGCAGTTCATCGTCATCTGGAGGATCAACATCCAGTATTAAACCAGCAGCCCCAGTAGAAACTATTCCAAGCGGACAGGTCAAAGTTGTAAAACCGACATACAATATTAACGTCAACGGTACCTCCATTCCTAATTCGTCTATTAAATATCCTGTTATCTCATATAAGGACATTACATATTTTCCAATGACATTTAAGTTTACTCAGGCGCTAGCTTTAGAGACGGTATGGGATGCGAACACTGGATTTGTAATTCGAAAGACTTCCAATAAAGCAGGAAGCCTTGAGCTAGACTACGGCTCTACAAGTACAAACCTGTACGCTAGTCAACCAGATTTTAATATCTATGTAAACGATGCGTGGATTGATAATGGTTCTGAGGAGTACCCGCTGTTGGTATTAAACGATGTGACTTATTTCCCAATGACATGGCGTTATGCCGTTGATGAGTTAGGTTTAACAATTAAATTTGACAATAACACTTTCTATATTTCTAAGTAAGGGAATGCCAAACAAACCCCACCTGCTTTAGGATGGGGTTTGTTGCTGTGATATCAGACCAGATGCTTCGTCTGCTTATGTGAATTGTTTGGGATTTGGACCATATTGGTTGTCACCAGGCTCACTGTCCAAGCAGTCAAATACGAGAAGAACAATACTACCGACCACTGGGATTAAACCAATCAAAATCCACCAAGCACTTCTTCCCGTATCATGGAGTCTCCGAAATGAAACAGCTAGCGATGGCAATAGGACAGCCAAAGAATAGATGCCGGTTAAAACGGATTTCAGTCCTAGCATGTACTCCAAAATTGCAAGTATGATTGCAACTATCGCATTGAAGAGCACAAACATCCAATACTCCTTGCGCCGCGCTCTTCCTGAAAATCCTACGTAATCTTTCAACACCTTTAAATACCAATCCATTTACTAGTCTCCCTTCATCCTTCAGAAATACCTATGCAAAACTCTTGTCGTCTTCATTTTACAGAATCTTGGTTGAATGTCGATAAAAAATCGCATAAGTCTCTACAAAGATTTGATAAAGTTCGACATTATTCTGGCTGCATCTCAACCTACAACCGAGGATCCATCTCCCTCTCCCCGGCAACCTCAAACAGCAGATTCGCAACAACTTCCTTATACTTGTCATTATCCGGTGCGATCTCGTCGAACCTGATCGAAAGCATTCGGTTCCCCAGACGATATTCATTCATTGAGGTGCGAAGCTTTTGATTTATATTCTTTTGTTTCATCAGCTTCTTGTATTTGTGCGGGAAACGGTAGTCATAGCCGTAAATGATCGACAAATAATCCTTATTTCGAACCTTCATATAAGGTGCTGCATTGGCTTGGATGACTTCAGGCTTGATCACGACGCCTTCCATATGGTTATCCACAGTTAGCCTGGAAAAGTAACACTCAGCCTTGTCATAGCGATCTGGATCGGCAAGATCTAGCAATAGAAACTCATCTTCCGACAAAAAGCTGTACACCTCCGAAGTCTTCCAATCCGGGACGGATTCCTTGCCATTTTCATAAACAATTTTCAACAAAGCAAAAGGCTTGTAGGCAAGCTCACCGTCTTCCGCATAGATCTCAAGTTGTTTTTTGTAAGTTTTGTACGCTTGAACATGCTGTTCCACTGGAACATACGAGCTCAGAATGTCATGGATATTCTTATAGTTTTGATAGATGTGCGCCCCATACTTGTCACTTAGCGCTGTCTTGGATATGTTGTACTGGTCCTTTTCAAACCCGCTTGCCCGATAATCAGTAGTTAACTTGCCCAATGCTTGCTCAAAGCCATTTTGCTGCAGAAAAACCAGTTCGCTCTCCAAAGCTTTCTCGATCGGCTTAAACTGCCTCTGAATCAGTCCATCACCGATCGCTTTCCACGGCAGCAGCTCACCGTCCAGAACGAGCATCGCGATCAGATTCTCTTCCATGTAACCACCAAACTTATGCAGCAGCTTCTCATAGATTTCCGTCAAATCGACCTGGTTAATGCGATAACCATTACGACTGACCGCAAAACACTGATCTATCTCCTTATTCAAGTAAATATTACAGCGTGAACCCATATACTTCGGCTGCAGTACTACCTGTGAAACGCCCCGCTCCGCAAAATAATCCAAGCCGCGACGCAAAGACTCCAAGTCCTGCGCATCCTCATCCTTATCAGCCGGAGACATCGTCCCTGAGATGAAGTTAACCTTATTCCGGGATACGTAATGCAGTCTGCGAATCTCATCCTCATCCAGATCTTGCAGCGACAATTTTCTCTCTTCGTGGAACAAAATCTGCAGCTCCTCCGTCATCACGGCCTGCTCGGACTTCTGTGATTTCATGAACGGCTTATATGAAATACTGACGGAAGTCAGCATATGACCATGTGCACTTCCTGTATCGATATGAATTTTGTTTTTGATCCGGAACGCATTCTTGGCCGCAACGTGTCCGAAAATGTGATACGGATGATTCTTCACCGCTTCATTTCGGAGAAAAACAAGCTGCTCCTCCAATGGTGCACTACGATCGATGCGGAAATTCCGCTGTTGACGAACCGAGTTCGCATCCAGTTTGCCGATATATTTGTTTTTGCACGGGGCATGTGTCACGTAAAAGGATGGATTATTCAAGCCATTCAATCGATAAAACGGCTTAGCGAGCGCCACCAGTTCATTAAACTTCTCAAGAAGCTCCTCATTCTGCGAAAGTACTTGTGTTGAATCGAAGTAGGTATCAAGCAGTTCTTGATCGACCCCGTTGATATCTCCCCGCATGAACTTATAAACAAAATTCTCATGATTCCCCATGACGAACAAGAAATGCTCCTGATTATCGTGCAGAAACTCAACCATTTCTTTCGTTTTCTTCCCCTTATCAATCCAGTCTCCTACAGAGATGACTTTCGTGTTCCGCACTTTATCTGTAACGACTAACTTGTTGTCCTCGATTTTGTAACCATGGCCCAGAAGAAGCGCTTTAAGTTCATCCACACACTCATGGATATCGCCAATGACAATATACTTCATATTTTGCGGAAGAATCGTTGAAAGGTATTCCTCTTGATCTTCAACAACCACTTGGTAGGCAGGGTTCGCCACACCCTCAGTCGCCAAGTAAAAATCCTTATAACGGACTTTATGAATCTGAGAGTAGCCTTCCCGAGAGAGCGAACCCAGCACTTCTTTTCTCAACCGATTAATGTGGCTTGTAATCAGCTTTTTCGAGCGATCCGAGGCATAGTAATCTTCACGCTTGCGGTAATCAAACAGAATAACTTCCAAGTTGTAGTTGTTGGCTTGCGCAATCTGCCGCACCTTGGCTCGGAATTCCTCGGCCAGCCCCGTCGTATCCACAACCACGAATTCCGCGTTGACCGGGAACGATGTGGCCATCTTTAGCTTCTCAAATAACAGATGGAACGCCTGCTCACTCGCCTCCAGCATCACTTGATCATACTTATCGTAGTCATAGCCCAGAACCTCTTGGCGGAGGCTGTCGGAAGATAAATACTGCACGTTTGCTTTTACATTCCTAGACTCATCAGTGAACTTCAATCCAGGAATCAGTACTTCCTTAGCAAAAGTCGTTTTCCCGCACTCGGTCGACCCGATCAGCATGAAAATCGTATGAACTTTGGTTTGAATCTCCATCTCCTACGCCCCCCTTTTCTTAAGAATAACGCCCTGTGTTGTCTGGATGTGATTGACCCCGTCCCCAATGGACACGAATTCATAGTCAAGCTTGGTTTCACGAATGACATCCATCAACCACTGTTGGAACGCGGATTGCCCCATCTCCCACTTATGATCATCATGCCGGAATCCCGACAGTTCATAGAACACATTAAAATCCGAGTTGGGCGTCGTAATGATAAAATTGTCAAAATCAACCTGCTCACAAATGTGCCGAATCAGCTCCTTGGCCTCATCCTCGCTCATATGTTCAATGACTTCCGTCAAAATAATATCGACCTGCTCACCGTTATAAGCCTCCAAGAAACGATCAATCGAGCTGAACGCAACGATATTGTCGATCTCTTTGGACTTGGCTTTCCGGGCAACCGTTTCGAGCAGCTCTTCATTTATATCAATCGCATAGTAGCTGTCTTCAATCTTCGCCGCGAAAGGAATCGCATAGAACCCTTCCCCACAACCAACGTCTAGGATGGACTTGTTAAAAGGGAGCGCGCGAGCAATATAGTTCCTCCGCTGCAGCCCCGTACCTCCATAGTCAAAACGAATATCGTACCGGCTCGTGCTCTCCAGCTTATTTTTGTAATTTCTGAAGCGATCTTTCGAAGACAGGAAATGACGAACAAACAAGCTGCGAATATAAAATGGCGCGTCGATCACATTGATACTCTTGATATATTTATCCAAAATGCTATCCGAAATATCGATAAATTCATTGCCAAACATGGCTAAAAACAAGCACAGCACACTCACGGCATGTATCAGATGATAGAGGCTTCGCCTCGTTGTAATCGTAAGCGAGTAGCTTTTGTGAGCTTGGTGCACGATTTCAAACGTAAAGTCTTTTAAGTACTTTTGGAAAAATTCCACATATCGCACCATTTCAATATGAATCATATTGATATGAAACGTATGCTCATACCCTTCCACATCCCGTTCGTCCTGTGCCTTAAGCGGAGCCGAGAAAAACTCATTAATTGCATTTAACGGAAATAAAGGCGTGTTATAGCGAGAAACATTAAGATATTCAAAATTCTCTTCTACGTTCTGTTTGTAAGAGATTTCATTATCCGCATCCTTGAAATACACATTGAACGTGGAGGCGTCCGTGTACCAGCCATATGCCATACCCTTCCGAATGGATCGGAGCAGTGCGCCGGATTCCGGATTCTTTTTGATGATAAAAGAAAGCTGCGGGTTGGTCGATCTTACTTGGACAATAGCCATCGTTATCTTCCCCTTGGGTATCAAAGTATAAAAAAAGGCCATGGACTCAAGAGTCCATGACCAGGTAAATACAGCTTACACAGAGAAACTAGCCGAAATGACTAGTTGAATCCGAGCACGCAAATACCAGATGAGCCGATGAGAGATGATTGATATATACAGTTATCCACACTGAAATTACTCTGTTCACTATGCTTGGAATTGAATGACTGGAATAAATTCATCTTCATCGTGCTCCTTTCGTTTTCATATTAGATATTGAAATATTAACTGCAACCCCATATATTGTCAACCAGAAAATCCCTCAAGCAATAAACTCAGCCATAATCCTACTAATATCAAAAGGAGTAATCCCCTCACTCACTGCAAACACCGTCTGCGCACTATCGGCATCTTCCACGATTCGACCTCTGGCCACAGCATGAAGCATAAATAAATCATACAAATTCGGCTTAATTAAGGAGGTCATCGCTTGCCCCATCAAGACCATTCCTTTTTGATTTCCCTCTATATTGTTATAAAAGTGAGGGTGCTTTTGCAGCGCTAAGTCGCACCAAATGATCTCCCGTTTCACCAGGTCCAAAATAACCGGAATCGCAATCCTTGTATCTGCAGCAATATCAATGCGATCCATCACTGTCGAAGGTTCAAAAATCTCTCCGGAATTAGGATACTTACGCATCATCCAGCCAGCAAAACATTCAGGCAAATCACAGTAAGGCTGCTCCGTAAAAGAGTTCAGCGAGGCAACAACATAACGTCCGCCATATTTAACGATAGAGGGAATATCCAAATCTATAAACTCGCATGCCCCAAAGGGTGCCGATGTAATATCCCCGCTATGAGCGGCGTTATATTTATTCGAGCGCAGATTCGTGTAGGAGATATGTTCGACATACTGCCAATGCTCATCATACATCACAGCAGAAAGGTCAATATCAACCCTTCCTGTATGTTTTCCGTTAACGTTCCCTTCTTTCCACCATAAGAAAAAGCGGATCGTGTCGCCTGCAGCCATCTCAATCCGGCTGCCACGAACAATCGTACGAAGCGCCTTACTTGCGGATCTTTGTGAAAATGGCATAACATACTGTCGCAATCTTACATCGACATACACATCTCCAAGTGAGGGAAGCTTGGCAAATCGACTGATTAACGTGTTTTTGCATGTTTGTACAATCGTTTCACACGCTGATCCTTCAATGTCAGGAAGGGTATTCGGGATAGCAACTGCTTTGGCAACATTCCCTTTCGGAAAGAACGTCCGCATGTCATGCCTTTCCTGCCTATGGCTAAAATGTGCCATAACTTGCAGCAGCACTGGCGTCGAGACGTTCATAGCTATTGCAGCAAACTTTTCAACAACTGGGGAGAAATCCTCATTGATTCTTAGCAAATGATCCAGCCGTCTAGCGAACTCTCCTGCACGATTTTTCAATAGGTCCGCAGCCAGACTTGTGTCTTGCATACGAAGCGCATGCTCAACCCTGCCACCAAATGTTTCAAAAGGTTTATTATTTCGAAGAATGTCGAAAGCTTCCTTGCAGCCGTTATATTTACTTTTATATTCAGCAGGGTGCAGGATTTCTCCGAGACGGATCCAGCGATTTTTATAGCGCAGCATATCCTCAACCCGGTTTCCGCATTGCTCGAGCAGTTCCAGCAGCAACCGCCTTTCAGGACGCTTAAACTTCCGAAACTTCGTGTTCGTTGCAAGACTTACATCACCATCCGACAGAGCGACAGCTAACCGCAGTACATCGGTTGCCGTTTTCATATATTTTGCGATGTGTTTGATGTTGGCCTTTTCGTATTTGAGCAGCGCACCAATGACAAACCCCACATTTTCTTTCATAGGGATTTCATCCGGCAGCACAGTACTAAGATCGTCAGACGTTGAGATTACCCATTCAATATCTTCCCTGTCCGATTCGGAGATCGAGCCCTTTGCCTCAATGAGATTACGAATAACTCGATCAAAATCTTCCGAGCTTCCTAAATCGATAACTTCCAAATCGACTTGATCCAATAGCGGAAATCTATCCAAGGCTACATGCTCAGGCAACTGAAACGTTAAATAGTGACACATAGCGTTTATGTAAAGCTCTGCCGTGCTAGCCAGCATTACTTGTTTTGGGAAGTCAGGATACATAGGTTTGAAAATAACATTCGCCCCTACGATTGATTTCAAATCTTTTGCAAGCTGATGATATAGCTCGGTAAACATTTCGATAGATAAGGTCTGAAGAACTTCCATAAGCTCTTTAGAAAAAGTAAATCCTAAGTACTCAATATTTTTCATTGCTGTTGCCATGTATGTTAGAGGAAGGCGGCTATGACCAGGATGTACAATGAGCTTCCTATTCCTTCTTAAATAAATGGTATTTCTCATTGCGGCATAACGCCTCCTCTTGGGATTTTAATAAAATCAGGTAACTTGCATCTCTATATCGACCAATGATTTAGAAGGAAGAGATGCAATAGCCTGATTATCTCTTCAGGAAAGCTGCCGCCCTAGATACCTGGGAAGTTGTAGAAGGAAGGGCGGCAATAGCCTGATGTGAGGTTATCATCCCATATTTTGGAGGGGGTGAACATGGCGAAAGTATTACGACTTTGTTATTTTGATTAACACTTTCAATATTTCTAAATAAGTGAATGCTAAATAAACCCCACCTATTTTAGCATGGGGGTTATTACTGTACCCATTAAATCAGGGCAGCAGCTTCGCTTCCTTATACGAATTACTTGGGATTCGGACCGTATTCGTTCTCATTAGGCTCACTATCTTGGCAGTAAAATACGATAAGAATAATAGCGCCAATCAATGGGATTAAACCAAGCAATATCCACCAACCACTTTTCCCCGTATCATGGAGTCTCCGGAATGCAACGGCCAAAGATGGCAAGAGGACGACCAACGAGTAGATGCCAGTTAAAACGGATTTCAGCCCCAATAAGGATTCCAATATGGCAAGGATGATCGAGACTATCACACTGAAGAGAACAAACATCCAGTACTCCGTGCGCCTTGCTCTTCCTGAAAACCCCACGTAATTGTTCAAAACCTTCAAATACCATCCCATGTTAAGTCCTCCTTTTTTCCGCCAGGAATTCCGCCTTGCCCTTATATGTATTTAAATGGGGGTTGTCTTGATGATTAAAAAAATAGGACCGTCGGGGAATTTTCACCCAGACGGCCCTTTTTGTATATCGGTAATCTTGTATTCATGACCACTTCCAGACGCTCCACTCTTCGGCAAGGTAAGATTCGCCTGATTGAGGGAACTCCATTCCCTTATTTCGGTGAAAAGCCGAAATAAAGGCGTCCGTGGGGAACTACAGGGTCTTATTTCGCCTCAATGCTCTATCGAGCTGATCGGAATGGTGCAATAGCGGACCCTAGTTCCCCTCCCATTGCCGAAGAGGCAGTTTCTAGCAAAATAGCGCCCTGTAGTTCCCCTCTTTTCCAGCGAGCATGGAGAATGAAGACTGGAAACTATCACTCAGCAGTCCCGCCATCATTTCCCAGCATGCAGCAAGTTCAGCAGCACCTGAGCACTCTCAGCCCGGGTGGTGATGCCGGCTGGAGCGAACTCACGCTCGCTGCGTCCTTGCATCAGCTTCAGCTGGAGAGCTGACTGCACGAAACTTCGAGCCCAAGGTGCAATGCCGGCCGCGTCGACAAAGCCAACAAGGCTGCCTGCTGCCGTGGCGTTTGTGCCCTTGTGGACGCCATAGGCACGTACGACCATCGCAGCCATTTCCTGACGGGTAATCGGAGCGTCAGGTGCGAATGTCGTACTGTCGCGACCGCCGACGATGCCGTTGCTGTAAGCGGCTGCTACCGCTGCCGAGTACCAAGCGCTGCTTGGCACATCAGAGAACGGAAGCGATGCTTCTCCTTTGGCGGACAGCTTCAACGCACGTACGAGCATAGCTGAGAATTCAGCTCGCGTCACTTCACGCTCGGGTGCAAACGCTGCAAGGGTGACACCTTCCACGACATGCAATGCGGCAAGTTCCTTCACAGCGTTAGCTGCCCAGTGTGCGGCAGGCAGATCATTGAATGATTTGTTGTATTCCAGTACGGCATATTTGCTGAAATGCGATACTTTTGCTTTCAGAACGCCATTTTCCCAAGTACCGCCAATATACGCGAGCTCTCCTGCATCGCTAACATAGTACACGCCGCTCAGTGGAAGATTGGCTCCATCCTGGACGTGGAATAGCAGCGTGACAGGTTGGTCAAAAGTCGGCAGTTTAAATGTTTTGCCGTCTTTCGTTAGGGCTGACAGGGTGAAATCGTACACGGTGCTAACAGGTTTAATGCTGGCTCCTGCCCTCTCGGCTCCCTGTTTAATCAGCTTTTGAGCGGCTTCGACTTCTACGGGGTTCACCGACAGTGAAAGCCCAGCGCCGTCTGAGCTTCCGTCCGGAATCAGGTTAGCCAGCGCTTGGAGCAAGCTGGATGGTACTTCGAGCGAGATGCCGCCTTGTTTAATCTCCAATATCTTGGAGCCTAACAGTTCAGCCGCATTAACCGGGAGTTTCACCTCACGCTCGCCTGAGCTCAGCTCGATGCTTACTTTGCCGTCCTTGCCGCTCTTTAAAGCAGCTTCATCGATCTGTTTCGTCGCTGTGGGCTTAACAACCGGTGTTGTTGCCGGCGTATCACCATCGCCATCGCTACCGCCTCCACCATTAGATGGAGCCGAAGATATACTCAGTATGAGTTCAACCGACTTCCCTCCGAAAGAAGCTGTAATTTTTGCATTTCCTTGCGCTTTCGCTGTAACTAGTCCTTCGTTCATAACGTCTGCAATAGTCGTATTACTGGAAGTGAATTCAACACCTGTCAGAGTCTTCTTAGAATCGTCCGAATATACACCTATCACCTGAAGTTGGCGTGTATCGCCAACCGTGAGAGCCGTGTTCACTTCACTCCAATGCAATTCATTCAATACCGGCTCCTGAGCGCTTCCACCCGATGTCCGCGTAATGTCCAGCGTAAGGGTCTTCGTAGCCTGACCTGCGCGTCCTTTATCTTCATACCATGGAAGAGCCAACGTTTCCGGTGTCGGTTCTATGTGCAATACGAAATGATTCGGTCCCGGTGAAAGCGGAATGGCATTCAACTCGACATTGCCTGCGGCATCCATGCTGTTCGGAGGAATCGGCTGCCCGTTAATGGAGAAGCTGACGCCGTAAGGCACGACTCCTTTCAACTTGAAGCTGCTTTCTTCCGTCGAATACGCAACGTTGCTGCCGTAAGTAATCCGCGGCATAGTCAGAATCATCGGCATGTCGACCCAGCGCAGCACGTAATCGTTCACGACCATCTGATTGCCGCCTTCATTTTTAATCGTCAGCTTCATATTCGTGACGGTCGAACTGTAAGCCCAGTTGCCGTAATCGGCCGTATCGCCCGGCGTCCGCGTGTGGGACGTGAAAGCTTCCGTCTCCCAAGTCCCGCGGGTATACTTGTATTCGATGGATTTGCCGGCCATCATTTTGAAACTGTACTCCACGACGCCGCGATCGGTTGCACCGCTGGGTACATGTAGTTTCGTCGAACTGGCATTCCAGCCATTAAAGCTGCCGGCAATGTTGATATCGTCGCTCGTCGGCGTGTAATCTGGCAAGTGCAAGCGCATCAGCACATCCACCATCACAAGCTTCGGCGTGACGGACTGCTTTTCCGAGAATGAGCGGTTATACGATTGGTCGAATGCCGCCACCTGGTACGTGTACAGCACATCGTTGCTCACGGCATAATCCGTATAGTCGGTGGCCGCAGCGGCAAGCGTAGCGATTTTCTGATAAGTCGCATCCGTAACCGATTGACGGTAAACGTCGAAGCCCGCGATACTGCTATCTGATGCTGTCCACTTCAAATACGAACGGTTCGATTCGACCGCGATAGGAGAAAGGATAGGTGCGGCAGGTGCCGTTGTATCGTTCGGGTCCCCATATACTTCAAGAGCGACCGTGGCAGATTGGGTATAATGTTCCCCGTTGTCCGTCGAAACTTTGGCAAAATAATGGTAAACGCCGGCTTCCGTCGGCTCAAAAGATCCCCAGTACATCTTGCTGCCTGACTGATCACTGTCATAGCGTAATTTCGTATCCTGAGCGGAAGCAGGGTCGGTACCCTCTCTATAGAAGCCAAGTCTCGCCAGCAAATTCGGCGCTTCCTTGCCAGCTAGAGCAGCATCGTCCGTTAGGCCCGGAATATTCACGTTCACCGTGATTCGCCCTGTCATTTTGCCTACGCCTAAATAAACGTTATCCGTTACTGTGCTTGGCGTTCCCAGAGATGCAATCCGGAATGCCGGCGTTGCGGCGACCATGTCGCTGAGGAAACTTTCGCCTGAACCAATGCGTGCCGTCACTGCGTAGTAATATTTCGTTCCGTTTACCACATTGACATCAAGATAGTTGAGGTCAGCGGTGGATCCGACAAGCTGCACGGCTCCGCCTTCAATGGCAGCACGGTAAATTCGATAAGATTCCGCTCCGTTCACACGGTTCCAGGAAAGATTCACTTTCCCCATATCGGCTTGCGCCTGCACGCCAGTTACCTGCGGTACCGCCTGCAGTTCATCATCCGAAACCATCATATAACCGGTTAGTGCCGGGACAGTCAAAGAGATTTTACCCGAAGCGACAACCGCCTTGGCACTTCCATAAAGTTGGTCAGTCAGAGCGAGCCCATCCGGCAGGAACCCGGCCACATCCGCTTCGATCAACTGCGAGGTCGCTCCCCGATTCACGACGAGCAGAGCTCCGCGGGAATCGTTCTTACGCGCATAAGCGATAACGGTTCCTTGCGAATAGACGGCTTTAAGGTCGCCGGTCCGGAACACGGCATTGTCACCACGGACTTTAGCCGCTTTTTGGTAAACGCTCAAAAGATTCTGGTAATCACCTGTTCCGCTGAACGTACCGTCCCCATTCGCCGCAACCCGTTCCCACGGGAAAAAGCGCCGGGAATCCGGATCTTTCGTACCGGTCAAGCCCACTTCATCCCCATAGTAAATCGTAGGAGCACCAGGGTAGCCCATTTGGAAAATGGCCGTCAGTTCCTGGAGCTTTTTCGCATTCGCGCTCGCTTCAGGGGCGATGACGAGATGCTCTTCCTCCCACTCCGGATGGTCGTATTTGGTAATGGAACGCGTCGTATCATGGGAATCCACGAGGTTCATCAGCGCTTCCCAAGCTTCTTTCGGATAATCTTCGCGGATTGATTCCAGCGCCTGATTGAACGCATCGGCATTGCCGCCTAGAAGGAAGCTTTGCAAAGCCCCGCGGAACCGGTAGTTCATAACGGAGTCAAACTGATCGCCAAGCAGAAACTTCGTGGCAACGCCCCACTCTTCGCCGATAATGACCGGCTCATCTATCGCTGTGCCGTTAACATTCGTGCGGCCTGCGGCCGATTTCACAGCTTCGCGGAACTTGCCCCAAGTGCCCGCCGACACATCCGGCGCCACGTCCAGCCGCCATCCGCTCGTGCCCATCCACAACCAGCGTTGGGAGTTCGCAAATTGCATAGCTTTTTGCGCTTCCGCCTCGGTTAATCCAGTCAGACTATGTCCAATGACATTGTCCCGGTAATGGATATTGTTCCACTCATGCTGCCCGGGAAGGGACAAGGTATCAGCCGGCAAATACTCGGTAGGCATCGTTTGCGGGTCTTTGGCATCCATCACCGGCAGCGAATCATAGCCCCACCAAGCATCATATTTATAATGCAGATTATCGTCGTCGCGGTCCTTCACTTTTTCATTCGTCACTGTAAACCAGGAGACATACCTGAAATCGTCTGGCCACTTGTAATTCTGGCCCGTCATCGGGTTGATCTGGCTCGTGAACGAGGCGCGAACAGCAGTTTCGGCCTGCTCTTGCGTCATGGAAGACGCGTTCATCTTATCGTAAACCGCTGCCCAATATTCGTAAGCGCCTATCTCTGGATATTTGCCGTACCGGTCAAAATAAATCGAATCGTCACCGACGTGATTAAACACACCATCGTTAATCACTTTGATTCCAGCCGTACGGGCCGCTTTCGTGAAGTTCTCGAATACTTGGTCCGAGGCTTCCCGGGTTTTGACGTAATCCAAACCGGAAGCCGGATCACCCGGCGTATTGTAAACCGGTTGTCCGAACATTGGATCCAAATGCTTGTAGTCCGTTGCATCATATTTGTGATTGGACGCCGCCCATGAGACGGGGTTCAAATAAACAGCCGTAATGCCCAGCGATTTCAAATAGCCAAGCTTCTGTTCAATCCCTTGAATGTCGCCGCCGTAAAATTCATTCGTCCAAGCCCCATCCGTTTTCGCATCCGGGTAATACGGTTTGTTCTCCGGTTTGGACCGGTCTGGATTCTCAGGCACAACGGAAGTCCCGCCCCAAACCTGAGCCGGTGTGGGATCGTTCGGCACGCCGCCGTCAAAATACTGGAGCTGCTGGCCATTCTTGCTCGTGCCATATTTGGGATCAAGGACACCGCGCGCGCCGTCTACCGTCTTAGCCCGGTTGTTATCCTTCGATCCATCAAAAAATCTGTCCGGGAATATCTGATACACAACCGCATTTTTCATCCAATCGGGTGTTTGGTAATCCGGTGCGTAAACCGTCAGATCATAAGGAACGGCGCCTTCATCCACAACCGATCCTGAACCGCCCCGGAGGCTGTCGTCGCCGTACTCGGCTTTTGACGGACCGTCGACAACAATGAATTTATAGCCCCAAATCCCAACCTTGTCTGCAAAATCTGCCCCCGGCACCGTAACTTCCCAGTATTCCTTGTCGGCTACCGTAGTGACTTTCTTCATCAGGTAGGCTTTGGATAAGCCATCGGGAGCGCTCAATTCCGCCTTTGCCGTCTGCAGGTCGCCCTTTGCCGCTGCGATACGGAGTGTGAGGTCCTGTCCGCCCGCCGGAATGGCGCCGAATGGCTTTTTGTACGTCACCGAACGACTGTCAAAAAAGAGGCTTTCCTTCTTGATTTGACCGTCAAAAGCACCATCTTGTGGCACATAATCATGAGTAAGCGCTTTCGTTTGAGCGGCATTATCAAAGGTAAAAGTGACATCAGTCTCGTCTACCGTTGCAATCTTCACATTGGATCCCGATGCCGTTCCGTAATTCGGCGCATCCCAATTGGGACCGAACACGATTTTGGCTTCATAGCTGCCGACCGGAATATGGCGCTGCAGCTTATACACCGTATTATTAAAAAGATAATCGACGAACATCTGGTTCGCTCCGCCCGGTGACCATTCGGCTTCTCCGAACAAAGGTTGAATGCTGCCTACAAGGCGTGGCTGCTCGTTCGAACCAAGCGCCGGCGTGTACGGCTGGATCCCAGCCACTCCGGGAAGTGAAATCCGCGCCTCGCCTATCTCATCGTTCACATAAAAACGAACCTCCGTCGTTTCTCCCAAGCTGAAGGCAAAGTTATTGCCGCTGTTTGCGTATCCGTCCCAGGAACCGCTTCTGACAATCTTAAATTCATAAGATCCGGCAGGAAGCTCTTTGGACAAAGCATAAAATTCGCCCGCCAAGTGCTTCATTCGGGTATCCGTCGAAGCGTTGTCCCAGCCTTGAAAGCTGCCTGCAACGACCCATTTGCTTTTTCCTCCAGGCTGCTCCGTGAATGGATCCGCTGCCGCAAGTACACGCGTTGAACCTGCGAACAGTCCAGTAAGCAGCTGCACGGTCAGCAAAAGTGCGGATAGTGCAGACAAAAACCGCGTACCTCGTTTTCGATGCCATAAGCCCATCGTTATGTATCCTCCTTAAATTTGGTAAAAAGAGCGCTTTCTTCAAAATATCATAGCATGCCCCTCTAACTACGTGAGTGTATAATATTGACAACCTGCCCGTATCTATGTGACTTGTTTATTTGAAGGAAACGGATTGTAGAGGCACTCGAGATATAAGAAAAACCGTCAGGGAATTCACCCTAACGGTCCTTTTTTGCGATTCTTTACTTTGCCGTGTGGGAACTCTATTCCCTTATTCCGGAAAAAAGCGGAATTTCGAGCGCCCGTGGGGAACTACAGGGTCTTATTTCACCTCAATGCCCTAACGATCTGCTCGGATTGGTGGAATAGCGGACCCTAGTTCCCTTTCCCTTGCCTTAAGGGCTATTTCTAGCAAAATAACGCCCTGTAGTTCCCCCTCCCTCCAGCGGGGCATGGAGACAAGAGGGGCTCGGATCTGCATCATTCCACCAACGGTGTGAGCTTTCCGTGTATGACTAATCTTCCTTCCGTGGAGTCAAGCGTGTAGTCGCAGGTTGACAGGGTAAGAATGGAATCGCTTGCTGTTAACTCTCCGTCAGTCTCATATAACGAGCGGTTCTGAATCGTATGCAGGAACGATGCATATGCAGCGTCATCGGCAAAATCGGTTTGAATATAGTTGAATTCAGTCGTCGTATAGTAAACTGCAAAAATATCCACCCGATAGGATTGATGCAAGCTTTCATATAAGAACGTCCGGTGTGATTGAAAAAACGCCGGGTCCAAATATTTCTTTAAATTCCCGAACATAGAGCCGTCCTTCATCCGGTGGCCATAAATAATGATGTTGCGTTCGTGTACGCTTGCATGATTCCGGAAATCCATGAATAGGCTTCCGGCAGCCACGGGCTCCCTTTCAAAGTTTCTGCCCAAATAGTAATCATTGTCGGATGCCTGAACGACAGGATAATTAATTTGGGTATCGCTGATTTGCAGCCATCCGACCGTATCCGGATTTCGCACAAGCAAACGATCGAATTTGGAGGGCTCCCGGTTCTGTCCTGACGCCAGCGCAAGCTGAGCCATAGGCCACCAACTTCCGGCCTTATATAGTTCCTGCGCCTCCTTCATAACTCTTGCGTTCTCGGAACTGGCCCACACATAGCCAATTAGCCTGCAGGCGCAGCCAATAAATACGACCAAACAGAGAAGTATCACAAGGTTAGACGACAGACTATGACTATTTTTCCTCAGCTTCCTAAATCCCGATAGGCACCATGTATAAACCCGCATCCTGATCATGTTTTACGATGACGTCAACTCCATAAACCGATTTGATCATAGGCTCCGTCATGATTTCATGTGGAGCGCCTTCCATAAACAATTGACCGTTTTTCATGACGATGAGCCGGTCGCTGTAACGAATCGCCTGATTCATATCGTGCAGCACCATGACTATTGTCAAACCTTGATCGACATTCAACTTTTTGATTAACTCCAAGATTTCGATCTGATAATACATATCCAAAAACGTCGTCGGCTCATCCAGAAATAAAATGGACGTGCGCTGAGCAATCGCCATAGCGATCCAGACACGCTGCCTTTCACCGCCCGACAATTGCTGCAGGGTCTTCGTGCGCTTGTCTTGAAGATTCGTGCAAGTCAGCGCCCACTCAATCGCCTCCTCGTCTTCCTCTCTCTCTTGCGTGAATAAAGTTCTATGAGGCAGCCGCCCAAAGCTTGTTAACTTTTCGACTGTTAAGTCGGAAGGAGCCTCATTGCTCTGGTGGACAACGGCCAGCTTCTTGGCCAGCTCTTTCGTTTTATACAGGTTTAGCTCTTTGCCGTCCAGAACGACCTGGCCGGTATGCGGCGCATAATTGTTCGACATCACCCCAAGAAGCGTTGACTTCCCGCAGCCATTGGGACCGATGATCGTCGTAATTTTGCCCATAGCAATTTCACTCGTCACAGATTTCAATTGATCATTCTTCTTATCGTAGGAAAAAGAGATATTGTTAATTTCCACGAATCTTATCACTCTTTCTCAGCATGAATATTAAAAACGGCCCCCCAATAACTGCCATGATAATGGAAGCAGGAATTTCGGAAGGTGCAAGCACCGTGCGCCCCAGCGTATCGGCGGATAAAACTAATAGCGCCCCGCCCAAAGCCGAGAAAGGAATCAAAATCTTATGATCCGATCCTACCAATAGACGAGCGATATGAGGAACCAGCAAGCCGACGAAAGCAATCATCCCGCCAATAGCGGTCGCTACCGCAGCGAGCAAAACCGCAACTACAGAAATAATTAAACGTGCCCGCGTTACCCTGAGCCCCAAATTTTGCGCCGATTTATCCTGAAGTGAAAGCATATTGCACCAAGCATATAAAAAGAAGGATACGACTAAACCGATTGACCCATAGATAAGCATCACATGGACGTCATTCCATGTCTTCATCGTAAAGATCGAAGTAACAGCCTGATTAATGCTGGTCACGGCATAGCTTCCGCGATAATTAAACGACTGTCCCAATCCCGTGAAGGTGGCATTAATGGCGAGACCTACTAAGATAATGCGGATCGGACTCAGACCGGATTTCCAGGAAAAGGAATAGACCAAGAAGCAGGCCAGCGCTCCTCCAAAAAAAGCAAACACCGGCAGCCAATAAAACAACTGCGGAAACAGCGTAACGAACAGCAGCGAAACGACACCCGCTCCAGAGGATATGCCGATTACCCCGGCGTCAGCGAGCGGGTTTCTCATCACAGCCTGCAGCAGAACGCCGGAAACGGCTAGTGTCGCTCCAACGAATAGAGCCACAATAATTCGCGGCAAGCGCAAATCCTTAATAATCTCTACTTTCTTGTTTGTCCCCATAAAAAGACCTTGTATAAATTCAAGACTGCCAACCTTGATACTACCTGAGGTTACGGACACTAACGTTACGATGAGAAGCAGGAGGATAACGACTACCAAGCTCCATCCGATTTTATTCATGTATTCTCGTCCTTTGTTCATCCCTATTTTATGGATACAGCATCTTCACAAGCTCATCCAAGGCTTCCGTAGCGGCAAGATTGCCCGTTGTTCCGAACAAATCCTCCTGCAAATCATAAACCCGGTTATGCTGAACCGCCTCGAAATGCTTCCATATATCATTTTTCTGGAATTCCTTATCGAACATTTTGATGACTTCATCCGGCAGCCCATGAGCCGCTCGTAAAATAATGTCCGGGTTCGCCTGCTGCAAATATTCGGTGTTCGATGCCAAATATTCAACTTTCTGTCCTTGCACCACATTAATACCGCCTGCCCGCTTAACAAGATCTCCGATATAGGAGTTCTCCGTCGCCACCAGATAGCTTCCCGGCACTCCCAGCAAAATGAGCACGCTTGGCTGCTTCTTGCCAGCAATCTTCTGATCGATTTCCTTTTGCTTGTCATTGTACTTAGCGACGATCGCCTGAGCCTGCTTCTGACGATTGTATTTATCGCCGAGCGTGATAATTTCTTTGTTCATTTTGTCCAGACTTGTGAGATTAAGAAAAGTCGCCTGGACAGCGGCATTTTTGAATACCGGCGCCAAATCATATTCTAATGTCGTCACCGACAGCACTTCTGTCGGATCCAATGATTTCACAACCTCCATATTCGGACTCATCGGATTCCCGACTTTGGGCACCCCGTCATAACGCTTGGGAAGCTCCTTCGAGCTAGTAGGAACGCCAGCCAACTCCATCTCCAAAGCGTCCATTATTTGTGCGGCCGCAACCGTAGTCGCAATAACGCGCTTATCGCTCTGCACGTCGGCAGCCGGAGCTGCTGTCTGAGAGGCAGCAGCGTTGTCCGAAGCCGTTCCCGACGAGCAGCCCGCTGTCATGACCAACATAGCGGCAAGCAGCATCGCTCCCATTCTTTTATTCATGCCCGATTCTACGTCCTTCCCCTTAAAAATTACAGAGGACACCAGTAACCTGGTATCCCCTTTCTTTCTATTCTTGACTACTTGGATTCAGCCTGCTTCAGCATCGCTAGAATCAAAGTAACTGCTTCCGCCCGGCTGGCGCTCAGGTTCGGAGCAAACGTATTGTTCTCACGACCGCTAATCAATCCGAGACGGTATGCTTCCGCTACAGAGGATTGCGCCCACTGCGGGATTTCATCTGCATCCGTAAATGTTAACGGGGCTTTGCCATCTGTGGACAAACCTAATGCGCGAACAATCATAACAACCAATTCAGAACGGTTAATGCTTCGATCGGCGCGGAACGAACCGTCTTCATAGCCATTGATGATCTTCAATCCGGCTACTGCCGCCAAGCTCGGCTTCGCCCAATCAGGAATGCTATCCAGGTCGCTAAATGTCAATGCACTGTCCACTGCTTTCAACTTCAACGCGTTGCTGAGCATCACGGCAAACTCGGCGCGTGTCACTTGACCGTTCGGACGGAACTCGCCGTTCTCATAGCCACTGACAATACCCAGCTCGATCGCTTTCTCAATAGCGGCTTTAGCCCAATGGCCTTGAATATCCGCCCATTTCTTTGCTTCCGGCTTATCGCCTTTGGCTTCATCATCTTTGTTGACGTAAGGTTTGATGTCGTTGCCATTAAAGATCAACTGCACATCGTAATCTCCTGTATAGTGACCGGCCCAGTCCATTCTGACTTGAGCATAGATTTTTGTTTCCGGAGCAAAATCCTTCACAGCAAATCGAATGATTCTGCTGTTCTCTGCTCCATTCGTACTAACGTTCTCTGCATCTGCAAGCGTTCCATCCTCTTGCTGGATTTTAAAGCCCGGCATCTCTTTGCTCTTCGTTAAAGTAAGATAAACGTAGCTTTTGCCATCAATAATCGTCAGCTTAGCAGGCTTCTTCACGAAATCATTCGTGATGGACTTCTGATCACTTCCGCGCAGCATCATATTAAAGTCAACTGCATAGTCGCCAGGCTGGTAGGCTTCACTTAACGGTTTTACAACTACTGGCTTGATTTCGCCAGGTGATTGTACGCGTACAATACTGCTCTTATCAAATGTAAGATCAACATCGTAAGAATGATTATAACCAAGTTCCGGCCAATTCACTTTCACCCAACCGGCTGTTTTGACCGTTAAATCAGCGACAGGGAATTGAATAACGCGCGTATTTTTAGCGTCATCTGAGCTTACAACATCTGTATCGCTTAAGCTGCCATCGTACGCTACTTGGAAACTCGTCGTTTCTTTGCTTTGTTTAAGCGTAAATGATACACGCATATAGCCGTTAGTCACGGTTAACGTACCAGGTGATACGACATAGTCCTGCATAACCGATCTTTCCGTTGTGCCGTGTTTAAGAATTTTATAATTAATACTGTAGGTGCCGTCTGCAATCCCATGGATATTGGTAGGCGGAGGGGAAGTCGGCGTGCCCGGTCCTGATGGGTTACCTGTCCCTGGTCCCGGTGTTCCAGGATCAACAGGATCAACAGGGTCCGTAGGGCCAACTGGGCCGGAGCCTGCGGACGTAGCCTCTTTAAAGCTGATTTGATAACTTGGATTCACCGTCTGACCGTTCTCTGTCACGGACAAAAACAGTTTATATGCCGCTGTTAAATCCGGCAGCTCATATTTTGCTTCTTGGGAAGCCGCCAACACGGTAACAAGGTCCGATCTTTTCATAGCAATCGCAGGCGAAATGTCCACTGTAGATTGATCCGGAAGAACCCGTTGCAGCTTCGTTATCGTTGTTCCGCTTTTCAGCTTAAAGAAGACGACATTCTTTCCGTTCTGAACGCTTAATCTGCTGGTGTCATCAAGATAGGAACTCACCGGCGTTTGAACACCGCCCAGTGCACTACCGTTCAGACTTACATTGTAATTGCCTTCTGAAAGCGGCTGATCGAGAGGGAAAATTCGTGTCACGCTGCTCGCATCAAAAGCAATTTGCAGAGGTTGATCTTCATGAACAACACCTGGAACATCAACCACAACTCTTGCATTCAGCTTCGCCGATACATCGTTAACTTCGAATTGAACGGTTCTCGTATCCTCGGCTTGGTTGGCATTCAGTGTCGTTGTTTCCACCAAAGTCCCGTTCCGTTCCGTCTTGAAGGACGTAATCCAAGAACTTTTCTTCAAAGTGAGGGAAATCGTCTTTTTCCCATTCTGAATCGTTAAGCGTCCGCTCGTTAAATCGGTATAGCTCTCCATCAATGACGATTCATTCGTTCCGTCTTTGAGCAGGCTAAATTTGATTTTGTATGACCCGTCATCAGGCTGCCCGGGCTGTGTTGGCTTTGGATTGTTCGTAATCACGGAAGCATCGAAAGCCGCAACTGCGGTTTGCAGTTTGGTTAAAGCGTCATCGACTTGCTTTTGCGTTGCATCAGCATTATTAGCCGTACTTTGCACTGTCGTAATCGCAGTCTGCAGAGCGCTTATCGCGCTAGCCGGGAATTGGCCGGTATAAACGCCTTCCTCCGCTTTGTCATGCTTATCTTGGGCGCTTGCAAGCGCTTGGTTCAGCTTCGTTGTATTCGCTGGAACGATGGTGATGGAATACGAAACATCATTTACTTTTAACTTGTTGCCCTCGCTGTTCACAAGCTCGATATTCGTCAACGTCACCGGCGCATAGGCCGATTGCGTGACCGACTTGGCTTTGAATTCAAGCATCAGATAGGCGTTGTTGGCATAAAAGCTTTGCCCATTGGCGCCTGTTAAATTCAGCTTGAGCTGCCCGGCAGCTTGATCGGTGTAAGCTAATGAGAAATTGTCAATCAGCGGCTTGGATTTGGCTTTGTCGAGCTCAAGCAGGTTCGAATCGTACGTCAGCGTCATTTCCTGACCATACACCTGTTGATATACAGTTTTGCTCACGCCTGTAACTCTGAAATTCAGATCCAATACTTGCTTCGGCTCCACAGTCGGCGCGCCGATTAACTCTGCGCTTGGCGGCTTTGGCACGATCCCGCTGGTATCGAATTTAAACAAGAAATTATTGCCGGCGTATTGCGGTGGCGCTATGGTGTTATGTACGTAAGCAAGGATATTGGACGAAAGATCCCTCACTTCAAACTCAATTACCCTCGTATTGGCTGCTGCATCTTGGCTTTTCACCACGGCATCAACCATCTGTCCATTCAATTGTGTCTGAATGACATCTGTATCCGTGCTCTTAAGCACCGTCATAATTATTTTTCTTTTCCCCTGCTGAACGGATAAGGTTGCAGGATTGACAAAATAACTTTTCATACTGGATTCTTTGCTTGGGTTCGTTGCGTTCAACGTTTGATAAGGAATGCTGTACACGCCATCTTCGATAAACGGCACGATATTGCCGAATTCGAATTTAAACTGGAAATCGTTTGTAGCGTATTGAGGCGGCGCTATAGTGTTATGCACCCTGGCAGCTATATTTTGAGACAAATCGGTAATCTCAAACTCAACTTCCCTTGTGTTAGCTGCCTTATTGGTGCTGACAACATTCATTTCCACGAACTGCCCGTTCGAGTCCTTCGTCTTCAGCGAGTCCGTATCCGAGCTTTTAAGCACAATAAACCGGATCGTCTTTTTCCCGTTCTCGTCCACCGTCAATTTAGCCGGTTTCACAAAATAAGATTCCATCGAAGACGTCTTCGTCGGGTCCGTTGCACTTAATGCAGAAAAATAAATGTGATACACGCCGGCGCTCACTTCACCCGGCTTTGGAGGCGTAATACCTGCTGTATCAAATCCGATTTGTAAAGGTTGCTCTTCATGAATACCAAACTCAGTGATGTCAACTTTTACTTTGGCGTTTACTCTGGCCGATAAGTCGCTTACTACAAATTGAACCGTTCTCTTATCTTCCGCCTGATTAATGTTAAGTGTAGTTGTCTCAACCAAGGTCCCGTTGAACACAGTCATAAACGATGTAATCCAGGAGCTGTGAATTAATGTGAAGGAAGCCTTCACATCCCCGTCTTTCACAGTTAAACGTCCGCTATTTGGATCGACGTAGCTCTGCATCATCGACAGTTCATTCGCACCATCTTTGTATAGATTAAATTTGACAGGGTAGTCCCCGTCTGGAAGCGCTTGATTACCGGCACTCACACTACTCGCATGAGCTACTGAATCTTGGCTCAGCGGGAAATGTACGGCGCTTAACAGCACAAAAAACATAAGAAAGATCGTTCCGACTTTCCTTAGTCGATTCTTCAAAATGATTACTCTCCTTCGTTCCTAAAATCGTTGTTCATAAATTAAAGCTTTACGAATTTGCGAATTAAAATAAATGATGAGATCAATAGCAGAGCCACCAGCACAGTAACCGGAGTCGTGTCCCCGGTTTGCGGATTCACTGCCACAGCCTTCTTCTGCTCCGCATTGACAGCGGGAGCGGTTGCGGGAGCGGTTGCGGGAGCCGAGCCTTCACTCTTCGTTTTTGGTGTTACGTTTGCTGCCTTGTCGGCCTTCGATTCAGCCGTGCTGAGCGCTTTCATGCTCTTCGCGTCAAAAGCAAACCGAATCGTATAATCATGATCGTAATCGACCGTTTTCACCGTCACATGGATCTTGGCCATGAGCGGATTCGATACATCCTTTACTTTGAACTGAACCACTCGCGTATCCTCTGAACTATCGCTGTTTACCACTTGAGTGTCCGCGAAGCCTCCGCCATTGTCCACTTTAAAAGACGTGACCCATGAACTATGATTCACCTTCATTTGCATGGTCATTTCGCCATTTTTCACGGTAAAAGTCGCTGGCTTCTCCCAATAATCGTTAGCCATGGAAGCAGAGTCATTATCCCCTTGCAGAACCGTATAGCCAATGGAATACGTCCCGTCTGCGAGAGCAGCAGCGGCTTTCGATGCAGGCACGTAAAGAATCACGGCAAAGATCAGCATCATCAGCATGGAAACCGGGATGGTTAGGCATTTTTTCATGTTCTTTTTCCCTCCTTTCGTCGATACAAATGAAAATAAAGATAATGATAATCATTATCATCGTAAAATCAAAAAAAAATAATAGGACCTCTATTCTATTACTTCACACACCTCCGTTTCCTAGTTGCATCCTAAAGATAGCGCAGACAGGGCGACTACAGAGAATGAGAATCATTATTAATTAATGTGTGCGGTTTTATCTTAACTTAGCTGTATGAAAATTGTCAATACATACTAAAACCCTCCTTTTATTCTGAAAAAGTTAGCATTGACATCCGATAATGATTTTCATTATCATTTAGTGGTTGATGTCCTACTCTATCCATTTTGTCATTTCTTCAAATTCCCGGAGGTTTCCTTAATGAAAAATATCCATTGCGTCTTATTAAGCACACTGCTGATCGGGCTGCTCTCAGGATGTGCCGCTTCTCCCCCGCAGAGCCCGGATAACAGCCAACAAGCAAGCAGCGGCTCCCTTTCAGTGACAGATTTTGCCGGCCGCAAAGTTACTTTCTCCAAGGTTCCGACCAAAGTTGCCGCTCTTAGCAATGGTGAAATGGATATTGTCTACGCACTCGGCGGCGAATTAGTGGGCAGACCTACATCCACTGCTCCTCTATCTAACAAGGAAGTGGCTAAAATCGAACAAGTCGGAACGCCTCACGGCATGGACTTGGAGAAAGTAGCGCTCGTCCAGCCGGATGTCATACTCGGCAATAATCCTTTGAACCTGAAAGACGTGCCTGCCATCGAGTCGCTCGGCTCCAAGATGATTTTGACAGACGCGAACAGCGTTGCAGAGATCCAAAAACAAATTGGGCTATTCGGCGAAGTGCTGGGCAAAAAACCGCGCGCCGACGAGCAAATTCTCGCCATTGATAAGAAGATCGGCGAATTACAAAAAAATCTGCCTGAGCAAAAGATACGCGCTTTGCTTGTTTACGGCGCGCCGGGCACCTATATGGCTGCGCTTGGCAACTCGCTAAGCGGTGATATTCTCTCCGTCGCAGGCGGGGAGAACATTGCGGCAGACTATCCAAGCCTGGATAAATACCCGCAGTATGCGCAGCTCAATACAGAGAAAATTATGAAATCGAACCCGCAGGTCATTTTCTTTATGGGGCATGGGGATACAGACAAAGTGAAGGAGGGCTTCTTGAAGGAGATGCAGCAGAACGCGGCATGGAACAGTTTGGACGCCGTTAAAAATAATCGTATTGAAGTGCTGCCGTCAGATTTGTTCGGCTCCAATCCGGGAACCCGCGTGATTGAATCCCTTGAGCTGATGCATAAGCTTCTCCTTTCTTCTAAATAACCTATGAATATACAACAGCGTAATACTAGAAGAAAACTTAGCTTTATTGTCGCTCCCATCCTCGTCGTTCTCGTGTCCTTCTACGGGTTAACTTACGGCTCCGTACATATTTCGCTCAGCGAAATTTGGGCTGTCTTCACAACGGAGGGATCGCCTCTGCACGAGAAAATCATTATGAATCTCAGGTTACCCAGAGTGTTGATCGGCTTGCTCGTCGGCGCATGCCTGGCTGCATCCGGAGCCTTGCTGCAAGGCGCGATGAAAAATCCGCTATCCGATCCAGGCGTAATCGGCGTCTCTGCCGGCGGAGGTCTTGCCGCCGTTGTCACCATGATTGTTTTTCCGCAATACAGCTATTTGCTGCCTATTGCCGCTTTTCTCGGAGCGTTCGTTACCTCCGTCTTTATTTATTTGCTAGCTTGGGATAAGGGCTCTTCACCACTCAAAATTATTTTGGCGGGCGTGGCCATCAACGCTCTTCTAGGGGCTGCGACAAGCGGGGTCATGGTTGTGTTCAGCGACCGTGTTCAAGCCATTTTGCCTTGGTTGGCGGGAGGACTAAGCGGGCGCAGCTGGCACCACTTGGCATTCATGGCTCCCTATGCACTCCTAGGTCTCGGTTTATCTGCTTTAATGATCAAGCCCTCCAATCTACTGCAATTAGGGGACCATACTGCGCAGCTGTTAGGCCAGAAAGTCGAACTTCAGCGGCTGCTTATTATTTTATTATCTTCCTTATTGGCGGGGGCTGCTGTTAGTGTAGCAGGCTTAGTGGGCTTCGTCGGCTTGATTGTTCCTCATGCTATTCGCCTGCTGATTGGGGATGATTATCGCTTTCTGCTTCCGTTATCCATTCTTGGCGGAGCGGCTCTCGTCGTTCTTGCCGATACGGTGGCGCGATCGTGGTTTGATCCGATTGAACTTCCGGTCGGAATTTTGCTTGCGGGGCTGGGTGCGCCGTTCTTTTTATACTTGTTGAAGAAACGGAGAATTATGTAATGTCTGCCATTGAAACGAGTCAGGTCCACCTCCATATTGGCGGTTTTCAACTTAAAAATGTGACTCTTTCTATCCCTTCTGAAAAAATCACAGCCATCGTAGGGCCCAACGGTTCCGGCAAATCAACTTTACTGCAAACGATGACTCGTCTATTGGTACCTGACCAAGGAGAAGTTCTCGTGCAGGATAAGCCTCTGCCTCAATATAAAACCATGGAGTTTGCCAAAACAGTCGCGCTCATGACGCAATCCAAGCACACCATTCCGAATCTAACCGTAGGCGAGCTCGTCGCGTATGGCCGTTCGCCATATAAACGGTTATTTGACCATTCGAATCAAGAAGACAAGGATATTGTTCAATGGGCCATGGAGGTCACGCATACGCTGCGGCATGAGAACCGCATGTTTCACACCCTATCGGGGGGCGAACAGCAGAAGGCGCGGCTTGCTATGGCACTAGCGCAAAAAACGAATATTATTTTACTCGATGAGCCGACTACTTTTCTTGATATTGCCCATCAGTTGGATGTCATGGAAATGCTCGTGAAGATCAATCAAGCTTATCGCATGACGATTATTATGGTGCTTCATGATCTCCAACAAGCCGCCAATTACTGCCATTACCTCGTCGCTATGAAGAAGGGTGAAATCCAGAAAACAGGAAACCCCAAAGAGGTCATAACGGCCGAATTTCTAAAAGATATTTATCAGATCGAGGCCAAGGTGAGGTTGGAAGATGAAGACTACGTCAACATTATGCCTCTTCGCAAATTGTAAAAAGACCGTCTGTCACACAGCATTCACGCTAGGTATAAAGCGGAATTCTCACTTCAAAGGCGCTTCCTTTCCCTATCTCGCTTCGAACGCGGATGCTTCCGTTGTGGAGCTCGACAAGCTCCCTGACGATAGCAAGCCCCAAGCCGGATGAGCCTTTATGCTTTACCGGTCGGCCTCTTTCCACTTTAAAGAAACGTTCCCAGATGAGCCCTTGATCCTCCGGCGATATCCCGATTCCGGTATCGGTTACCGTGATCAGAACGGACTTCTCCGACGGAATCGTGATCGCCTTCAACTCTATCGTTCCATTCTCGGTGAACTTGACCGCATTTTTGATCAAATTGTTCAAAATTTGTTCCAACCGGTCCGGATCGGCGTAAGCCTGCGGCGAATCTTCATCCATATAGCAGTCGATGACCGTCCCTCGGGCTTCGGCTTCCGGATGGAATTTGAAGGCCAGCTTGGACAGCATCGCCTGAACATCGACCGCCATCCATACGAGATCGATTTCTTTATTTTCCAGCTTCATCAAGTCCGTAATATCATCAACCAACCGGTTCATATGTAGGGTTTCGTTATACATAATTTCGTAATACTTCTCTCTCGCGACCTCTTCGATCAAACCATCCTGCAAAGCTTCCAAAAACCCCTGCATCGCCGTAAGAGGAGTACGCAGCTCATGCGAAACATTCGCTAAGAAATCATGCCGCATCTGGTTCAGTTTCCTCTTTTCCAGATCGACGCGTTCAAGCTGCTCCATCATGTCGTTGATCGTCGTCGCCAGCTCCCCGATCTCATCCTTGGAGTCGATTCGAATTCTCTCGCTGTAATCTCCGATGGCAATCTTAGCTGCCGCCTTGTCAATCTGTTGGATGGGTCGGGTAATCGACCAGGATAAATAGAAGGATACACCAAATGAGAAGAAAATACCGAGCAGCGTAACCCAAAGGATGGTTTCTCTAAGCTGAGCGATGGTCTCATTCATGCCTTTAAGAGGCGAATGCAGAACGATACCGCCGTATACGTTGTTGTCTTTTCCCCACGGGACAGCAACCGAAAGCATGCCTTCCTTGAGTCCCTCGAATTGATTCCATTTCGCAGGTTCACCGTTGATAACTTTATTGACCATATCTGTACTGACAACCTTGCCTGCGTTCACCTCATCCTTGGAGGAGGTAATGACGATGTTGCCGTTCTTGTCGAAAATCCAAATGCGCGTGTCAAAGACTTGATCAAAAAAATGCAGCAGCTCCTTAAAGCTGTCGTTCGGATTCATCTGATTTTGGATAGCGAGATTAACCTGCTTGGCCTGACGCATCATCTCGTTACCCTTGGAGTTGATTATGTATTCTTTAGCAAACAATGAAATCACGAGCCCCACCGCACAAAGCCCGAGGAGCACCGTAACGATGGAGCTTGTCAGCATTTTGCCGAGAATGCTTTTATTCGGTTTCAGGTACATGCTTCAACCTCAAATTTGTAGCCCACTCCCCATACCGTATGAATGCATACATTGTGACAGTGGCTTAACTTTTCACGCAGTTTTTTGATGTGAACGTCCACCGTTCTCATATCTCCCAAAAAATCATAGCCCCAAACCTGCTCCAGGAGCTGTTCTCTCTTAAACACGCTTCCCGGCGATTTTGCAAAAAATGCGAGCAGCTCAAACTCCTTGGGGCGCAAGTCGATTTTCGTGCTGTTTGCGATGACTTCCCGACGGGTCACATGAATGACCAAATCATCAAACTCATAGTGGGATGGCGCGTCAACCTCAATGGAGGGTTGTCCCTTCTGCATTCTGCGAAAGATCGCTTTAATGCGCGCCACCAGCTCCCTCGGGCTGAAGGGCTTGGTCATATAATCGTCCGCACCGAGCTCAAGACCGAGCACCCGGTCAAATTCATCGTTCTTCGCCGTCAGCATAATGACGGGTACATCGTAACGTTTTGTGATTTCCCGGCACGTCTCAAAACCGTCGAGTCCGGGCATCATGACATCCAGTATCACGATATCAGGCTTTAATTCCGCAAGCATGGCCAAGGCCGAGACGCCGTCAGGTGCTTCTATCAATTCGATAAGCTGCTGACGGAAATAGAGTCTTACTATTTCTCTCACATTCGGATCATCATCCGCGATCAACACTTTCCAGGGCACAGCGGTTCACACCTTTCTATGATCCTTATATAGGATTCTGACTCCACTTCCATTTTAAGTGGGTAGCCGCTGGATTATTTATACAGCTAGGATGAAATGGATGAACCGGGGATATCAAAGTTGCACTTTCCTATCTACAGCAAAAAGCCCCTTTCCCAAAAGTCATTGTACATGAAAGAGGGGCTTTTTGTATGCCTAAGGGGCTCCACAACCTAGCTCAAGAAGACAGCGATGGATGCCGGCGGCTCACATAATGAAAGGCCATCCCCAGTCATTTCTATGACTTGTGGGACAGCCTTTGTTAGTTATGCTTCTGCGATCAAAATAAGGGAAAAACTTCCCACTAATTGGACTACAGAAGCTTGTCAGACTCATTTAGCTGGAAAACCTCCCTCTATTTGCACCGGATTCGTAAGAATCTACGAAATCCGACCAAATTAACGGGAGGTTTTTCTTCTAAATTCCCTGTGAGGCCAACTTTCGATCCATTTAGCAGGAATTTTTCCAGTTAGCTTCCTTTGGGAAGCTAGCTCTCCGCCCCAACATCTACCACGAGGACAGTGCCGTCCTCTTCCATGTGTTGGGGGCCACACAAACATATACGTACCCGTTGTCCCATGCGATCTCCCCCTCTTGTCCTGGGGAAGAGGATGAGGCCGGCGTCATGGATTTCCGGATGCGGATGCTGTCGTCGCTGATATCAAGCTTTGTCTTGGCATCCGAATTCCCGATGCCAATGTTGCCGCTGCTGCGCATGATGGTTAGCGGATTGTCCAGCGGTTTGCCGTCATCCGCATAGCGGATAATTTGCAGATTGGAGCCAGCATTCCCTCCGGCTTCCTCGGAAGCATCTGCGCGCATCGCCCAGCGCGGAGTCGTTATATTCCCGTCAGCCGATTTAGCCCAAGTCAAATCGCGATTGATGCCCTCGGTTCCGGCAATGCGTAAAATGCCATCCATCACATTGAAGTTTGAGGAATGCGTGCGAATTTCAGCTACATCCTGATCGAACGGAATTTCCAGACGTGTAAACAGCTCGTTCGGGTTTTTACCATCAGGCGACATTGTCGTTTCAAATGACATATGATTATGATCGTGCTGTTCAGGGTCATTCGCCTTGGCATGAGAGACGATGGCCGTCTTATCTTTACCGTTCTCGTCCAGCCAGGATATAGCCGGCTTCGCCCGGTCTTTCGTCCACTGAAGCCGGATGAGATCCGACAAATGGCCTTCTGAGGAAATCCACTGCTTATCCGTAGAAAGGTGGAGCCTATCATTATGGGGGATTTCAATACCTCCCCCAGGTAAGGACGACTCCTTGAAGGTGTTGACCGTATCGCTGCCACTTGCGAGAACCATCCCTGAAATACCGAGAGCCGCACCAGCCAACAGTGAAACAACCAAACCCGGAATTTTCATTGAACTTATCCTCCTTTTTGAAATAATTCGATCCATCTCACGTAATCATGGATAGCGATTCCGGAATAGCTCGGATAGGGAGAGAGCTTCTCCTTGACCACTTGCAATTCCGCCTCCATGTTCATAGGGTTAAGCGCATAGAAGGTCGTATGATCGCCTTCCTTGCTGGGTAACGTATCAACCGCAACGACGGCTTGTTTCTTAAGCGTCGCCGCTTCCAAGATGATTGGTTTGGCCTTGGCGATAATTCCGTTACCGCCCAGAGCATTATTACGATAAGCCATAATGACGACACAGTCCGCCTTCTCCAGCAGCCAAGCGCTAAAGGAGTAGCTGGTTCCCGGAACCAAGTAGCTGTTTATCCAAAAAGGAATATCAAAGGCCATCGTCATGCTGCGATCGGCGCTTCTCACTTCCCTTTCAATGAGCCTGATCGTATCCATCCAACGTTCGAGCACCCAGGTCTGATTCGTTTTCCAAATGTCCAGCGTATACGGTTCAATATCAAAGTGGTATCCTTGGAAACGCTCCTGGGCGTCTACCGAAGCGTTATATTGGGTAACTGCCGCAATCCATTGCCGGATATAGGGATGATTATCGGCATAGATCCAATTCGATTTGCCGGCCAGCGCCTCAACCTTGATGCCCAGATCATTTGCTCTGCGGATAAAATTCCGGTAAACGTCCTGACCCGGATACGTTTTTTCATAGCGCAGATAAAGAGCAGTCAGCTTTTGGTTTGCCGCAAACTGGAGAATGCCATCACCATCCGTCTCAATCATCTTGCTGTCCCAGATCCAAGTTGCTCTTTGCGCTTTGTCAGACGACGTCACAAGCACCAAATTGCGCTCCCTCATCCAATCCACATCGGCACCAAGGCTCTCGCTTACCGCCCTAAGCGGAACCATGGTCCGGTCATTTTTAATGACTGCCGGCGCGTCCAGATCAACCATTTGGCCGTTGACCGAAGCATCGTTACGACCGATCGTTAATACCGCAGATTTGTACTGGTTACGAAGGGTCACCTGCTCCAGCAATCGATCCCATTGTACCTCGGCTCCCAATTTTTCAGCGATCTCTCTTGCCGGAACCATCGCACTGCCCGTCTGCTCATCGATGTACGGCTGCACATCCGCAAAGTCCATCTTTTCGCCGTTCACTTCCACATCAAGTTGGGTGATATGAGAGTATACCGGGATCAACATGGGTACGCTCAATAAAATCAGGAAACTTACTAAACATGCGATCGCCTTTCTCATATGTTCGAACGGATTAAACAACGCTATATTCAAGTTCTTCCTTTACCACCTCTACAATGCCCTCCACGTAGCCGGACAGCTCCCTTTCATCCGGGCCCTCCGCCATCACACGCACCAGAGCCTCCGTGCCCGAAGGCCGCACCAATACACGGCCGCGGCCGGCCATCTCGCTTTCAACATGCCGGATAGCCGCGTCAATTCGCCGGTTGCCTTCCAGCTTGTACTTGTTTTTCACCCGTACATTGACAATCAGCTGGGGAAATTTCACTACGGGCGCGGCGATCTCGGACAAAGGCACGCCTTCCTGAAGCATCGCCTGCATCAGCTGAACGGCGGATAACAGGCCGTCCCCCGTTGTCGAATAATCCAGCATAATGATATGCCCGGATTGTTCGCCGCCCAAGTTGTACCCGCCTTTCCGCATCTCTTCCATCACATGGCGGTCTCCAACTTTGCTTTTCAGCGATTCCAAGCCCCTATTATGCAGCGCTTTATGAAAGCCGAGGTTGCTCATGACCGTGGAAACGACGGTGTTATGACGCAGCTGGCGATGCTTAGCCATCTGAGCAGCAAGAATATATAGGATATGATCTCCGTCTACGATGTCTCCACGCTCATCGACCGCAATCAGCCGGTCTGCATCGCCGTCAAAAGCAAGGCCTGCATGGGCTTGATGCTCCAGTACGGCTTTACGGAGATGCTCCGGGTGCGTCGAGCCGCATTGTTCATTAATGTTCAAGCCATTCGGCTGATGATGAATCAGGACTGTCTCCGCTCCCAATTCGGAGAAAAGACGCGGGGCCAGCGAGGAAGCGGCACCGTTGGCGCAATCGAGCACGACCTTGCATCCTGCCAGCGAGCCGGAAATCGTGGACTTCAAGTAGCTCACATAGTCTAGGGCGCTCTGTGCGTCATCGCGCACGGTCCCAATACCGGACCCGACGGGACGCGAATCCCGGTTCTGCTTGCCCTGCAGGAGGGCCTCTACATCCGCCTCCCATTCATCAGGCATTTTAAAGCCGTCCCTGCCGAAAAATTTGATCCCATTGTCTTCCACCGGATTATGGGACGCCGATATCATCACCCCTGCATCCATCCGCGAATGCCGCGTGATATAAGCTACGCCCGGCGTCGGCAGCACGCCCAGCCTCACGGCATCGGTCCCGGCGGATAACAGTCCGGCGACCAAAGCCGCCTCCAACATGTGGCCGGAAATGCGGGTATCCCGCCCGATAACGACGCTTGGCCGCTTCCTCCCGCAGCTGCGTGACAGCATACTGCCTACGATGAGGCCCAGCTCAAAAGCAAGCTCCGGCGATAATTCGCGGTTCGCCACCCCTCTGATGCCATCCGTACCGAAAATAACTCCCATATCGAATCTCCTCCCCATGACTTATTAGGCAAACATCCCCGTTCGTGCATAGAAGACTCGATTCGCCTCTTCCAATTGTTCCGGCGTATTAATCCCCATAACCTCTTCCGGGTTCTCGAGGACAATCGCTTCAAATCTCTTCGGGCCGCCGGAAATGCCCGTCTGCCTCATCACCTTCACGATATCGGTCAAGTAGAACTCGTTCTGGGCATTGTTATTGGCAATGCCGGGGAGCGCACGAAACAAACTTTCATTATCAAAACAGAATATCCCCGTATTGATCTCGGTAATCCGTTTCTGCTCTGGCGTCGCATCCTTCTCTTCCACGATGTCGATCACCTCGCCGCTCAAAGGATCGCGTATAATTCTGCCATAGCCGGTCGGATCATGGACCATCGCGGTCAATACCACCCCGGAGCACGAGCCCTCCCCCTGGGCAGCAAGCAGCCGTTCGATGGTGGATTGCCTGATGAGCGGCGTGTCCCCCGTAAGCACCAGCGTCGAGCCGCAGCGATTTCTCAGCAGGGGTTCGCACTGAAGAACGGCGTGCGCTGTTCCAAGCTGTTCCGCCTGCTCGGCGTAAATCGTCCGCGTTCCCAAATACTTCTTTACAAGCTCCCCCTTATGCCCGATGACCACCATAATCTGGTTGACGGGCATGCTTTCCAGCTCCTTGACCAAATGTCCGACCATCGGTATGCCACCGACGGGATGAAGCACTTTGGGCAGCTCCGACTTCATCCGTGTGCCTTTCCCCGCAGCTAACAAAATAGCGAAAGCTTCCATGTGGATCACCCCCCAGTATCGTTTATTCGACCGTAACGCTTTTGGCTAAATTGCGAGGTTTATCAATATCGTTGCCCAAGGCCAAAGAGGCGTAATAGGAAATCAATTGCAGCGGCACGACCGCCAAAATAGGCGCCAGCAGCGGAAGCGACGGAGGAATGAAGCAAATTTCATCCACCGCATTAAGCAGACCCACATTGCCTTCAACTGTTATCCCCATGACATGGGCCCCGCGAGCCTTCACTTCTTTAATATTGCTGACCGTTTTTTCGTAAAGATCCATCTGTGTGGCAAGCGCAATAACCGGCGTACCCTTCTCGATCAGAGCCAATGTGCCGTGCTTCAGCTCTCCGGCCGCATAAGCTTCCGAGTGAATATAAGAGATTTCCTTTAATTTGAGAGATCCCTCAAGAGCAATCGCGTAGTCCAGTCCCCTTCCGATAAAAAACAGGCTGTCCGCTTCCTTGATCGATTCGGCAAACAGTTTCACCTCGTTGGCGTTCTCCAGCACCTTCTCCACTTGAACGGGAAGTGCCTTTAATCCTTGAACCAGCTCTGTATGAAGCTCTTTATCCAGCGTCTGTCTTTCCTGCGCCAAATAGATGCTGAACAAATAGAAAGCAAGCAGCTGAGCGGTATACGCTTTGGTTGATGCCACCGCAATTTCCGGACCGGCTTTTGTGGCAATCACATAGTCCGCATCCCGCGCAATAGAGCTGGTCGGCACATTGGTGATGGCCAGTATTTTAGCGCCTTTTCTCCTGCTTTCGTGCAGGGCGGCAAGCGAATCCGCCGTTTCACCGGATTGGCTGACGACGATTACCAGCGTTCTATCCGTTATAATCGGATCACGGTACCTGAACTCCGATGCGATATCAGGCTGGACCGGGATTCGCGTTAATTTCTCAATCATCGTGCTGCCGACGAGTCCAGCATGGTAGGCGGTGCCGCAGGCGACGATGAAGATTTTGTCCACGTCTTTGAACGCACCCGCTCCATGCTCTAATTCCGGGAAGCTGACTTCATCCTGGTCATTGATGCGTCCCAGCATCGTATTTCTAAGCGTTAACGGCTGTTCATGAATTTCCTTCAGCATGAAGTGTTCGAACCGGCCTTTCTCCACCTGCTCGGCGCTCCAATCGATTTGCAGCAGCTTACGGTCCGACGGCTCCCCTGTTTCGGCTTTCGTGATGAAGATGCGGTTACGAGTCATGACCGCTAGATCGCCATCCTCCAATATATACACCTTGCGAGTATGCTCAATTAAGGCTGAGATGTCCGAAGCAAGGAAGTTTTCGCCTAGACCTGCGCCAATGACAAGGGGACTGGACTGTCTGACCGCTACAAGCTTATCCGGCTCATGCTCGGTCATGACACCGAGTGAATAGGCCCCCTGCAGCTTCCGGATCACCATTCGCATAGCGGCCACGAGATCGCCTTGGTAATGTTCGGCGAGTAAATGCGCGATCACCTCGGTGTCGGTCTCGGAAGCAAACGTGACTCCTTTCAGCTCAAGCTCTTTTTTCAGCTCCATATAGTTTTCCACGATGCCGTTATGCACGACGGTAAATTTGCCCGACATATCCGTATGAGGATGTGAGTTCGCGTCCGACGGCTTGCCATGCGTTGCCCAGCGCGTATGACCGATGCCGGCCGACCCCTTCAAGGGCTGCTTGTTCAGCTGCCCCGATAAGTTCGCCAGACGTCCCTCCACCTTGCTAATCTTAATCTGGTCCTGCTCAAGCACCGCTATCCCAGCGGAATCATACCCTCTATACTCCAGCTTGCTTAATCCGTTCAACAGAATCGGCTGCACATCTCGTTGTCCGATATAGCCTACAATGCCACACATCGTTGTTTCTCCCCTCTATGTTGTGATGAGATTAAAATTAAACCCCTACCGCGAGTTTCACTTCTTGTTTATGAATCCCAGTACCCAGCTTATAAATATTATCGGCCTGAATGTCGGCAAACGCATTGCGCGTATCGATGATCGGCACGCCCAACTTCGCCAGCTCCATATTATTGAAGCTGCGGTGATTCGTGATCAGCACCATACAGTCATACTTGGCAAATGCAGTCAGATCATAGTCCACAGAGGGGACCATATGTCCATGCTTATCCAGGAAGGAACCAGCATGCGGGTCATAATAATCCACATGAGCTCCGCTTTCCAGCAGCAACTCGTACAGTTCAAGCCCCGGTGATTCACGGAGATCGTCTACGTCCGGCTTATACGCCATTCCCAGAATAAGAACCTTCGAATTACGGATGGACTTCGCATACATATTAAGCACCTGCGAAGCTTTATAACGGACATACTCCGGCATATTGTCGTTAATCGACTGAGCCAGCTCGATAAACTTGCTGTAGAAACGGAATTCTTTCGCCTTCCACGACAAATACATCGGGTCAAGCGGAATGCAGTGACCGCCGATGCCTGGTCCCGGGTGGAAAGGCATGAAGCCGAACGGCTTTGTCGACGCCGCCTTAATGACCTCCCAGACGTCGATGTCCATTTTGTCGCACATCATGGCCATTTCATTAATGAACGCAATGTTAATACTGCGGAAGGTATTTTCCAGCAGCTTGGACATCTCCGCCACCTTCGGAGAGGATACGGGAACGACATTTTTCACCACATGACTGTATAAGGTAACGCCAAGATCCATGCACGCTTCGGTCGTGCCGCCGATCACCTTCGGCGTATTATAGGTGTTAAAGTTCGGGTTGCCCGGATCGACACGCTCGGGTGAGAAGCAGAGGAAGAAATCCCTGCCCACCTTCAGTCCTTGCGCTTCCAGCTCATACTGAATCAGTTCCTCGGTAGTCCCCGGATAGGTCGTGCTCTCAAGAACGATCAAAGCCCCGCGCTTTAGATTTTTCTTAATTTCCAGGACAACACTCTTAATATAGGAGGTATCCGGATCCTGATTCTCGCTCAGCGGAGTCGGAACGCAGATGCTAATCGCATCCAGCTTTTGAACCGTATGGTAGTCGTCGGTCGGATTAAATCGCCCGGACTCGATCGCTTTCAATACCTCCTCGCTCGGAACGTCTTGAATATACGATTCGCCGTTTTGAAGCGACTGCACCTTGCGGAAATCCAGATCAATGCCATACACCGTAAACCCGCCCTTTACCATCTCCATGCATAGGGGCAGCCCCACATAGCCGAGACCGATCACCCCGACTTTAGCGGTCTTTTCCAGGAATTTAACTTTCAAATTGTTATATACACTCATCATGCTTCCACCCTTCCATTTTTTAATTTCTCGTTTACTACCGCAGACGGGAACCTAGTTTTTTGATCCGCCATTCCAACTCCGAAATGGAGAAAGGCTTCGTCACATAATCGGATGCGCCCAATTCAAAGGCGCGGTCCATACTTTTCGGCAGCTGCTTATCCGTAAGAACAATCACCTTTCCTTCACTGGAATAGTCCCTTTTGATCTTATCGATCAATTGATAGCCATCAAGAATCGGTAAGTTCAATTCCGTGATCACCAAATTTGGCCTCGTTTTCTCGAATTTCTCGAGCGCTTCACTTCCGTCTCTGGCCTCTTCCACCTTGTAACCGTTAATCTCAAGCCGCAGTTTGACAAATTCTCTGCTCACTTCGTCGGGGTCCGCGATCAGAATGGACGAGATTCCCTGCTGAACACCTTGATTCATAAACAAATGAATATCTCTGCTCACCCCTTTCGCTTGAAGTGCTGTGTGGAGCAGCTGCGATAGCGACTGTTCTGTCAGTTCTCCGCTTTCAGGGAAGTTGGCGACAACCATTTGCCCCTGGAGCAAGCCCTGCCGTTCCACAAATTCTTTGAGAACGAGCGATGCATAGTGGGTGTCGATCAGCTTTTGCTCGGCCAGAACGACCCCGAGAAGGCCGTTTGGGTCCAAGTAGAAGCATTGAAGAGGCATCTCCGGCTCAAAGCCGCTCATAAAGGTCTGCAATTGTTCCAACACCTTCTGGTTGACCGCTGAGCACGGAGCCAGAATAATCCCGCATGAGGCACCTTCTTCATATGAGACCTGGACTCGCCGGGCCAACTGGAAAATTGCTTCTTGAATCGGATCATGAACTAATACCGCCATCTTCTCCACTCCTCTTGTTTTCTATTATTTATTAAAATTAGTTCGGACCATCGTTCCCCATGAGTTGTTGTTGCGCAGGAACTGGATATGTCCGTTTAACCTCCACCACACGCCAATCTGCCGGTAACCTGCAAACATCAAGAAGGAATATAAGATCATTTTGTTTAAATCGCTGAGTTTCGGATAACGGCCGAAGGAAGTCTCTTCAATAAACAAGGCCCCCAAACTTAAGGAAAAGCAGGAAAATAAATTCACTAAAGAAAAGATGACCACAGTCTTCCAATCCGTCATGTTCAGCATCCAGTACCCTAAAATAGCCAGCATACCGCTAAGACGGAAGTATGGATTCAGCGTTTCGAAGACAATGTTATAAGGAAGCGTTAGCAGCCCAAAAATTTTATATTTCGGACGCAGCACCATATGTATGCCTTCCTCAATCATATTTTTCAGATTTCCCCGCCCCCAGCGCTTGCGCTGGCTGCTCAAAATCCGATAGGAATCAGGGGCTTGCGTCCAGCAAACGGCATCCGGGCAAAAGGCTACCCGATAAGGGATCTTATTTTCCAGACAATAGCGGTGAAGCTTGATCACAATGTTCATGTCTTCGCCGGGATAGCCTCCCCGGTATCCCCCGACCGCAATCACCTTATCTTTCTGAAACACCCCGAATGCACCTGAGATGATAATGAGACCATTAACGACGCTCCAGCCTATCCTTCCACCCAGAAAAGCTTTCGTATATTCGACGTTTTGCAGCGCCGGCAGTAGCTTGCGGGGAAACCGGACATCCTTGACTATACCGTCTTCTACTGTGCAGCTGTTGACGATGCGGACGTTGCCGCCGACGGCGATCGTTTCTTCGGGATTCTCCATATAGACCCGGGCAATCCTCGTTAAAGCATCCTTTTCCAGCAAAGAATCCGCATCAATGGTTGAGATGAGCCGGTAATGGGAAAGATTGATGCCCGCATTCAGAGAGTCGGCCTTCCCCCCATTTTCCTTATCCACTAAATAGAGATTGGGGTACTCGGGATTATGGTAAACCCCTCTGACCCTCCCTGTCCGAATGCGGCTTGAAAGCACAGGATGAATGAGTTCCATCTCAAACTCGTCGATCATGCGCTGCAAAGTGTTATCCTGCGAACCATCGTTAACGACGATCACTTCATATTCCGCATAATTGAGAGCCAGCAAGGACCTTGCGTTCTCGATAATGGTTAATTCCTCATTATAGGCGGGGACCAATAAGGATACCGGCGGGAGATGACTGGAGCTGGATAGCTTATTCATCCGGTTATACTGGATACCCCGCTTGATTGAGAAAATATGACGGATCGAAAATCCGAATATGAAATAATAAAGCAGTGTTACGAGAACCACATAAAATAGAGCAACATAGCTGTAAAATAATAGGAATTCTCTTAACCGGTCCAAGAATGAATCCGTAACTACTTGATAACCAAAAACCCACATGGATGCGCCTCCCTCCTAAACGACACGATAAATTCGTGTATGTTTGCGAAATATTTTGTCATAGGTGTACATCAATGTGTTATATTGCGTGAGCTTGTCCAAATGGTGCAGCTGCATGGAGAGATGCTTAAGCTCCTCATCGACCAGCCCCTGCAGGAATTCTCCGCGTTCCGTGCTTTGAGCCGCAGCTGCGCTCTCACAAAGCGTAACCATGCCTTCTTCTCCCATTTTGAGCATACCTTTGGCACACGCATAAACCACACGCTGATCGGCGTCTGCCAGACTGGTTTTCATCATTTCCACGTAAGCGGTATTTCCAATGTTCGCCAATGCCTCTAACGTCAATCTGCGAATGTCCAGATTCGGATGGCTCAGCAGCTTGCTAACCACATTCTTTGGAAGCAGGCGGGAGCTTTTCAAATACACATCCACCGCTTTTAATTGAATGTCCTCATGTTTGGAATCCATGAGCCGGAAAACGGCCGAGGCAGCTGCCGGGTCGGTGTAATCGTGCATCCCTATCAGCCCGATTTGGATGTAGGCCGGATTCTCATGGTTCACGTATTTCGTGTACAAGGAAACCGTCTCCAGCTCCGACTCGGCCATGATATCGACGATCAGCTCATAGCATTTCTTATTGTGCCGGAGCAGGAGCTGGACTATAGCTCCAAGGTCCTGCTGATTGCGGGCGCACTTGGCCACAGCCCGGGCCACAACAAACAGCGAGGAATTCAACGGATGCTCCTTTAACAGTTCCAGCAAAGCCGGCACCGCCTCCTTCACCCTCATACACCCCAAATGATAGGCGGCATCCAGCTTCACCGGATAAGAGCGGTGATTGAACCTTGCCAGATGATGCTGCACCAAGCCAAGATCTTCGCAAAGCCGAATCAGCTTGTGCCGCTGCTCGCCCGAGAAGCACTCCATCATATCGTTCAGCTTTTCCTGCATCGCCTCCATTTCCACCTTGTTCATCGTCCATGGAGGGACTCTTAAAGGCTCCACACCGTCAAGATTGGCTTGAACATAGGTCAAGTAATCCTTAAACTTTGTTTGAAACCGGTCGAAGAGCTTCCTCCTTTGGATATTTCTCAGCTTGATCGCATAAATGAATGCCATGCAAACAAGATTAAAAGCAATAATGATATATAACGCTTGTATGGCTACGTTAAGATTTGTATACACTTCATGAACTCCTCTCCTGCTTCAGCTGCCCGATTTATCGGTAACGGGACCGTTAATCTTCTGCATAGCCTCTTTCATGATCGAGTAGCTTTGTTTGGGTCGTTCCACATAATCGACCTTCTCCTCCCATCGCTGCCATGTGTACTTCGGCAGACGGGATACCGGATACGGCTCCGCCGAATCTTCCCGGCCCAGCACTTTATTGTCCTGTACAATCCATGGTACGATGCGAACTCCTTCCACCTGAGTCACCTCGAATTTGTTCCGGCTCGGTTGGTTGTAGTTGATTACGCTCAGAGAACTGGGATCGCTGAATCCAAGCAGCATCCAAGGAATACGCATTTCGAGCACCTGATCGTGAACCTGCCACATCGCCTTGGAGTTATAATCAGGGCGAGACGGATCGCTATAGCCTCTCTCTAGTCCCCCAACCTCCACATCGCCGAACGGATGGTCAAACCGGGAATCCGGATGCTCCAGAAGATAATTCACAGCCAGCTTCCATGGTTTGAAAATCCCCGAATCGTCCTGCTTTTCCTTCGGATCGATATCCGGCAATCCGGAACGCTCATATAATCGAGCATGAAGATCATAATTGGAGGCGATCATCATGCGGCCTTTATTGTCGTCAGACAGCTCAATAAGGGTTTCCAATCCTTCATCCAATGTGACGCCAGGAAGCTGTGGAGCATGACGATTTCCTCCGGCTATCGTATCCACTCCAAGATATACGCTTCGCCGGGATGGATCGAAGGGTTCGGATAGCTTGGCCATCAGGTAAAGATAGCCTTCGTCATGCGTGGCCCAGATCTCTTCAAACCCGGGAACCTGCATATCCAGCCGCTGCTTATCGTCTCCAAGCCGCTCCCAATCCGAGGCGTCTCCGTCAATGGAAATCTTATTATCCTTGCTGGGGAACATCCCTAATACTCCGAAAAAGGACTCATTAGTCAGCGTATTATACCAGTACGCGCGTCGATCCGCTTCATCATAGCGTTGGGTGTTCCACGTCTTTTTGAACCATTCATCCTGCCACGTGAACAGAATCGCCCCCGCATAGCCGGCCCCATGAATTTCCTGCAGTAAATCGGCATCAATCTCACCCTGCTGCTTCTCGTTATGACCGCCTTGATTGCGGCCAAGTGTTCCCAAGTGGGCTACACCCACAGAAGCAGGCACGCCGTATTCGGTGACCATGACCGGCATGTCGGGGTGAGCCTCTTTTAATTTATGCAAATACGTTGTGTAGCTGTCGATTTGTCCCTTACTGTTGGTCATTGTCTGAAAGGTGCTATCAAATGTAAAAAAATCCGGGTAATACGGATACACATGATACGAGGCGAAATATCCCGCCTCCCAATCGCTCGCCGCAATATGGGTAGGATCGGCGCTGACCATATCCTCTTCAACTAGCGGCTCTCCCGGATGCTTCAGCGGATCGGTGGTCACCCAATTGGCGAATGCGATCGGATGCTGCCAGCCGTACTGGATTTCCGTTTGCGCCGCAGTATCCATCATCAAAGCCAGCCACTTTTCAAAGGCCGTCGCTCCCGGTTTATTGCGGAAGTGTTTCCCTTCATAATCGGCGGTATCCGCGTGCAGCTCGTCGGTTCCCTTCACCATTTTGGGCTCCCACTCCGTGCCGACAATCCAACTCATGAGATAAGGGCCTGCATTATATTTGTACACACCTCCAGCTTTTCCCGAATGCGGCTCGGGTGTCAGTGTCGTTTTTCCATAAACCGCCGCAACCGCATCTTTAATTTCCTGCTCGAATTTCTGCTTAACCTGGGGATCATACGCATCCTGCCCTTCAATCAGCTGTTCCTCGGGACTCCATATGCCCTGAATAAAAAACAGCGGATTATTCTGATGCGCCCTATTGTATTTGACCAACGCTTCATAGAATTCGGGCATCATAATCGTATAGATACGGATGACATTCGCCCCCATGTCCTGGATCATTTTGAACCATCGCTCATAATCATCCTCAGAAATGGCCAATTCACCGGGAAAGTGTCCGGGGATGGTCGCCCCCATATTTACCCCTTTGGCGAAATAAGGCTTCCAGGCTTGATCGGCATACTCCTCCATGCCCGTTCCATTAGTCCTAAACTTCACATGTGTGCCGTCGGCAGTCGTCGTGCTTTCTATTTTAATAAAAACAGGACGCAGCCAATAAAAGAGCACACCGGCTATAATCGCAATGACAAAACCGAGCTTTAACGCGTATTTGAACCACTTGCGCATCCTATTCACCTTCGATAGTTTCTGAAAATTATGCTTTCTGGTTGTCATGTTACGGCAATTAGGGCTGTTTGTCTGTTTTCTATCTGTTAAAAATTGTTATCCATTCAAGAAAATTGTGTTCCTTTTTTAAATTTTGTTATCAAAGGTTAAACATTTATTAGAAAAAGACATAGAGTGTTAACTCTATGTCTGGCTTCTTCGTATTTCGTTTGGATTTCTTGCAAGATTACCACCTCGCGTCATTACGCATTCGCGTACCATATTTTAAAATATTAAATGGTACGTTATTGCGTATAGTCAACAACTAAAACTGATTACTCGGAAGGTGATCTGACCATGGCAAAAAAGGTAATCGTTAAAATATCTGAACTTACAAATAAACACAACATTTCCTTGCGCGAATTATCCAGGCTATCAGATGTTAGGCATGCCGCGTTAAGTGAGTTGGCAAATGGGAAACGGGAGAATATTAATTTTAACCATATTGTGAGGATCGCGGAGGCTCTGGAGATTCAGGATATACGGGAGATTGTTGATTTGGTTGAGGTTGATGAATAGACAACTCAAGTGAAATAAACGATGATAAAACCCTAGATGCATTTAAGCTTCTAGGGTTTCTGGTACTTCTCGCTGGACGAACCATCTCATTCACGACTTATCTTTTCCAAGCAATTCAATTACTTTATCAAGCTTCTTCCCCATTTCAACATCGTGTTTCTTCTTCCAATCAAAGTATCTAATGCCACTTATCAACGCAACAACTAACAATACTACCAAAAGTAACGAAATCAGTTGCATTAAACCAGTTACTACCGAAAACGAAAATCCCATCTAATATTCCCCCCTCAACATATAATCTTTGATTAAAAATTATTAATACTTTCGGATGTCTTTTATTATATCACCAGTTTACAAACTCAGGATATTAGTCTAGTCATAGAGGGTAAGTTCTTCCTCGAAGCGGCGTTCGACTTGTGGGCTCGTTTCTTCGGGATAGAGCCTATAAAAGCAAAAAAGAGAAGACCTGAAAACTTGGCCTTCCCGAAGATCACGACTGCTCTATTATTCGTTTTATATGGTATACTTTTAGCAAGAAATACTGTGAGCGAGGTGTATGTCCTATGCAATGGCAAGAAGTTCGCAATATTTATCCTGATCAGTATGTTTTGCTTGAAATCCTGACTTCCCACACAGAGAATAATGTTCAGTACGTTGATGAAGTCGCTTTGGTTAGAGCAATTCAAGACCCACATGAAGCAACTAAAGAATTATTTTAGTGCAGGGACAACAATATCGTCTACCACACCGGTCAAGAGAAGATAACCATTGAAATTAGGCATAACCCATTATATAGGAGTAGACGAAATGCAGATTGAATATGCTTATAATCTACTCCAAACATCTATGACCATTTGCTATAAAGGATGATCTTTGACTATCAACAATTTAGTGATTGATACCGGCGCAGCGCATTCCCCGCATCCCGCTATTATCTAGCTCCCCCAAGAAGTGAATTCAACTGTTCCAGCAGATTGTCTCTGCCCGTGAGCGAGATCGTCCCGATTTTCTCACAAATTTTCTCGAGAAACTCAAGCTCCTTCAAGCGGAATAGGGTCTGATTCTCGTCCATCAACTTAGCTGTGTTCAGCAGACTGCGAGTAGAAGCCGTTTCCTCACGACGGGTAATCAAATTTGCTTGGGCTTTCTTTTCCGCCAGCAGCACAGTATTAAGTATCTCTTTTATATCCCCAGGCAGAATAATATCCTTTACCCCAGCAGAAAAGAATTTGACCCCGTAATCCTCACTCTTTTCGTTCAGACGGGACAGTACAAATGCCGCAATCTCTTGCTTCATCCGCAAAAGGTCATCGAGTTTCAATGTCCCGACGTATTCACGCAGAATAAGCTGCAATAGAATATAAACCTGATCTTCGAAGGCTTTGATTTCCAGTGCACGCAGCGGATTAATAATCTTGTACTGGCAGACGAAGTTTAAGCGAAGCGTTACCTTGTCCTCCGTCATCATTTCCTGACCGGTCATATCCAACTGTTGCTGCCGTAAATCCACGGTTTTTATCGATGCTACCACAGGCCCCTTCCAGAAATAATATTTTCCTGGGGCAAGCTCCTTCTGCATGACGTTGTTATAAAAAAGCATCCCTGTCTCGTGACTGGCCACTTCGGAAACATAAAGATAGCCTGCAACTTTCGCAAATATGGCTCTATCTATTTCTGCACCAACCTCTGGTTGGCGAATATCGACTCGCGTAAAATCATGACGTTTCAGCACATTCCAGAAAGCGTATTTACCGACTGTCATAAGGGATACGAACTTTCCATCCTCATAATGAAGCACATACTCATGATCTTGAATATTGATAACGGTCAGCTCTTCAAGCAATCGTTCATCCTGAAGAAATAAGTTCAAATCCTTCCCCTGTACGGCAAATGGCTTAGTAACATTCAACAACACGATTTCATCGTCTGAAAATGGAGCGAGTCGATAAACACCAGGCTGCAGGTGCTTCACATAACTGCCTTTTTTAAACAGTAATCCTCGTTCGTCAGCTTTAACGATAATTTTCTTAAACATCATTTATCTCCTCATTTCATGGAACTATTGTCGTGTGTTGTGACCTTTATTAGGAAACCCTCCTGATCAAGAAGCGGAGCCAAGCTTAAGGTTGGAGGATCGGTACCTGCGTACGAAACTTTCTGATGGCGAGGCGAACCCCATTTCAGCCCGCGCTCACTCATCTTGCCATTATGCAGCAAAGTACTTTATCTCTGAACCGGTATCCACAGGCTGCAGAGCTGCTTTCTCAGTGCCTACTTGAAGCCAGGATGAGGGTTCCCGCTAACAGGTCTAATTTGTTCATCGCTCGATGGGAAGTCGAGTATTCTACCAGAATCGCTCATTATGCGATTGGGGAATCGAACCCCAAATAGTGGTTTCTTACCGATCCGATCGTACAGGATACCGCAACATACCATGTACGGCACTGCGGGATATCTCGATATCCCCGCCTCGTTACGACCGTCCGAACAAGAAACAATGTATGATTAAACGCCATCTGGCGCTTACCACCTTACTTCATGCCTTACAGGTTCTATCTTCGCTTATTTTCGAAATAACGAACATGGCGGAAGTATTACGACGACGCATAAACTTTTCCATTCCTCCCATCCGAGACTAGAACACCAAACAACCCTACATCATTGATGTAGAGTTATTTGATTTAAAAACTTATTTAACGTCGCTAATTTGTTTCAGCATACGTACGACAACTGTGACCACTTGGGCCCTTGTACTATTTTGAGACGGAGCAAAATGAGTATCATCTACGCCGTTCAGCAATCCGAGCGTTGTAGCCGCTGCAACGTATTGTTTAGCCCACTCACTCATGCTGCTTGCATCTACATAGCCGTTCGGTTGATCAGAAACAATATTGCTCAATTTTTTACCAGTAACGTTCAAATACGCGTTGACTATCATGACAGCCAGCTGCTCTCGCGTAACATTAGCTTCTGGAGAGAAGGTGCTATCGCTAGTTCCTTCTACGATATTCGCAGCATAGGCAGCGTTCACAGCATCCACATACCATGAATCTGCAGCTACATCTTCAAAAGCTTTGGTTGTTGCTTGAGGGGACAGGTTTAGTGCTTTCTTGAGAATTGTAACAAACTGCGCTCTAGTCATATTGCTGTCCGGTTGAAAGGATTGATCGTCCATACCGTCGATAATCTTTTTGCCGACAAGTTGCTCAATGTCTTTTTGTGCCCAGTGTCCTTGCGTATCCGTGAATGTTTTTACGGCCATTTCTATCTTTTCCAACACAGCATACTTCGAGAAGTGTGACAATGTAGCGGTAATTGTACCGTCACCATTTACCTTGCCCCCCATGTAAGTCCAAGTGTTCGTTGTTTCATCCAACCAATACACACCTAGATTCCTAGCGTCCGTTACCTTTGACTGGTCATAGTGGAATGTAGCCTCTATCGGCGTATCAAAAGTTGTTATAGCCTTGTCTTTTTCGCCTAAAGAAAACTCCAATACCGGGGACGCCGTAGCGAAATCGCCAAATATCTGAATATCATTAGATGCGATTGTAAGCTTCACAGTTTCAAATTTGTATGCCCCGCTTAAGGAGCTAACAGGAAATTTGAACTGAACATCGTTAGCCTTGATAACAATAGGCTTGCCTTTATTCGCTGCATTCTGAGCAATGTCTCCCTCGAAGCTAACCGTAGTAATATCGAGATGCTGTTTAACCGTAGCATCAAGTATAAGCTCCTTATTTGCTTCTTTGGCAAGATCGATCAACATATCCACATGAGCCGGTTGGAAGGCATAAGTCATTTTGCCGTTAGCGTCACGCGTAGGTAAGCTTACGCCACCACCGCCGACACCACCGCCACCACCGCCTCCAAGGGCAGCAGGTTCAGCTTTATATGCTTTTGCAATCTTTATACTTGGCAAACCGTCGCCATGCTGCACAGAGAAATACAGACTTCCCTCCCCGGTTCCTAACTGAGGAATGGTAAAGTTCAGTGAAGTGGCATTCGGTGCAACTGCTTGAAGTAAGAATGAGTTAGCTGATGCAGAATCGCGGTACACCCTAACGATATCTCCATAATTCAAGCCTGAAACAGTAATCGTATCAGAGGTTCCGGACTTATTATTCGTAATTTCAATTTGATCAGGCGTCAATGATGGCCCATACGCCCGATCAATTATGCTTGTTGTAACAGGCATGCTCATCCCTGTAGAAGAAACGGCATAAACTGCAATCCGAGTTGCCCCTAATGGAATTTGGGTATTCATAGGGATATTGGCCTCATAAATTCCTATTTCACTTTTTGGCAGACTGCTGATTGCTTTGAGCTTTTTCAGTTGTTCATCGACAAAATAAATATCAAAACGCGTCGTAGAATTGGAGCTCATACTAGAATTAAAGGATATGGTCCCTCCTATTTCCCCTACATCACCATCGTAATCCGTCTGGTTCACTGTCACCATTAAGGGTTGACTTTCCGTCGGCAGGGTAGAAATAGGTTCACTTGCTATATTATCGGTCAAATTATAAAAACCCAATACATACCGGTCATTTGCCGAATTCATTGCCCATAGCATCAGGCGCCATGCACCCGCTGGGATTTGCGTATCTTTAATCGAAAGGCTGTACCGTTGTTGCCCTTTGTTTACCTCCGCAAAAGGAGGGCCTATTGAGTCTAGTCTTGAATCTAAAAAGCTAATAAAATATTTGTTCACGGCCGTTTCATTGACAACAGGAATCCAGTGCAGTACGCCATCAATTTTTCCGGCGCGAGCATCCAGATCTTCAAAGTAATCACTACCAGGATCGGCGTCAATTTTGTCCCAAAATCCAAAATAGAACCCGTTTGGACTCTCACCTTGACTGTTTTTGCCGAAAATCCCGATCCTTACAGCTCCTGATGGAATTGCAGTACCGCTAGGCAATGTAATTTCATAAGACGGATTATTAAACCCTTGATTAAGACGAATGAGATTACTTCTAGTTACTTCAGCGATCGATTGCAGTTTAACATTGTTACCATCGACAAAATAAAGTGCATAGCTTGTTGCCGGGCCTTCTAACGAGGCTTCGTACCAATTAATCCAACCGCCGAAGCTTCCTTGAGATACATCTTCATCCAAACTTCTACCCAATAGAATGTTTGGAGTCGGAATCGCTGGATTCGTTCCTACAATAACCGGACTGCTTGTCGTGTTATCAAAAATCTGCATCCGGTACAATTCGGTTCCAACATTCCCTTTCAGGTCTTTCGGTCTCATATCCATATAAATTGCACCTGCAGGCACAATATTCTCAGCAACATCAACACGATAAGTTATTCCGGGCGATGTATGTTTGGAAACACTATAGACATTGCCAATTTGGGTTCCAGAAGCATTAGAAAATGATAATTGATAGCCAGAATACCTAGTTTCGTTTGGGTTATACCATGAGACCAGCGGATGAATTTTCCCCCTAATTGGGTTCTGATCTTCCAATGTGTAACTAAAGTAGGGGTATGGACCTCCTTCGCCACCGTCGGTTGGAGGAATATCAACATAATCCGAGAGCTCAACAGTAGCGGCGGAAGAGCTTTCTCCAATAGCATTCTTTGCATAAATGCCTAAATATTTTGCTCCCACAAGTATGTCCGTATTTGGAAGGCGGTAGGTATAGTAAGAGCTATTTGCATTATAAGGAACTTCCGTTATTTTATTTCCGATTTTATTTTTATTTTGATCTAAGAAATACACGGTGTAACTGGTTACGATGGAAACACTTGGTGTCGCATGCCAATTGATGTTCCCGCTTATTTCTCCTGGAATGGGATCGTTATCGTAAAAATTAACATCAGAAACTGCAAGCGATGGCGGATTAAATTCTGGTGCACTATCATGTAGAGCCTGCATAGAAGTGAATTTCTGTAATGTTTTCCCATCTTCAGAAACCACAACAATTTGGCCGTTTGGCAAGTTCAACACATTTTTCGCGATGAATGGCAGATGGTATTGCATGGTATACGAATCACGATTCCAAACCGAGTCTTTTGCGAAAATATCAGCTCCTTTAGCAGCAATAATTGCAGCCCCAAAATAACCTTTCCATGCCGGAATCGGGAGAAGCGTATTTTTATCCAAAAGATAACTCGCGTAATATAGATCATTTCCGTTCATCGTGATCACGCCTAGTGCGTTGCTGTAAGCTTGGGAGACTGCCTGTTGTGAAAAATTAGTTAGATCGAACTTAATTGCCGTACTTGTGGAATAATATTCCTCTTTCCCGAAGTATAATGCATTGTCCCCTAGACTAAGGATCATACGACCTGAATTAATGTTTGTAGCGTAATTAGCCCTAGTTCCGGTAACAGTATCAATGACCTTAATTCCCGGATTTGATGCGGTGTAGATCAGCTTTTGATTACCATATACAACTTGACTAACAAAATTGCCGACATCCCATGAATAGACAGCTCCGTTGACGCTTGTCTCAGAAAGTGTATCCACTTTCATAATTTGTGTCGCTGATGCATTGCCAATATATAGCTTGTCATGGTCAATAAATAATGAATTAGGGTTGGATCCTATGGTTCGGGTTTCTTGAACTGTCATGTCGCTTGTTCGAATCCTCATCAACTGATTGCTTTCCGAATAGATGGCAAACAGGTTTGCACCATCACTGCTGTATACGAGATCGGTCACCGACTTATCTAGTACCAGCTTTTGGCCGTCAGTCTGCCAAGATACCGGGGGAGTGGACGGCGCCAGATTCACATTAATAATTTGTATAACATTGGGAATGTTAGGGTTCCAACCATCTGATCCTGTATAAGAATAAACATGATTCTGACTATCCATTAAAATTTTTCTTGATGCCACAGGAAGTTCGGCAATTTGAGTAAATCCTTCCCGATCATAAACATAGCTATGGTCTGGCGCGGCATTTCCGGAATTAAACGAATGACTGGTAAACACCGTGTTGCCATGAACATACATCGCGTCTTCTTGATAGGTACCTTGAATAGAGGTTAAATCTGTATTTTTAAAGCGATAGCCTGCATAAAAAACCTGGTTCCCATCAACAATAACCTTTCTGGCCGGAAAACCAAAACCGTAACCATCACGATAATTAATTTTTGAAAGTGGCTGCAAAGTCGAAGTGCTATAAGAAAAAAGTTTGGAGCCAGTCGAGCCCGACTCGCCAATAAACAGAATATGGTTTACCGTGTCAACAGCGAGATCGGGTTCAGCATAATCCCCCCTTGATCCCGAATCCAGCATTGTCTCCGCTTGCGTTGTTAAATCGTATGATGCCACACCCGACGAGCGATATTCTGTATAGAACAGCTTGTTTCCGTCGATTGCCAGTTCGTAAGGCTTTATAGAAGTATTAATCGAGCCCACTACTTCCTTTTGAGCAATATCTACAATAGCAATAGCCTTTGTTCCTGACAAAGCGACATAAATCTTGCTGCCAGATTGTACTAAATCTGAAGGCGCAATGCCGAGCGTTACTTTCTTCTCTATCTGAAGGTCGCTCATTCGAATAAATAGTAGACTATTAGCCTCACTAGAGACAGCATAGATATATCCATTCGCTTCATCCATAACCCACTCCCTGATAGGATTGGTAAGCGTAAGCGAGGGAGATGTTTCAGTTCCTGCGTATGCTTTATTGACATTTATCCCAGGCAATATGGCAGATGAGAGAATCATAAAGATAGCCAATAGAACTATAGATATTCTTTTGCTTATTAAACTCCTGTACATTCTGGAATGCATGAAATGATCCTCCCATTTTGGACTTTGACAACTTTGATCTAAAGTTACTTTTGTCAGTAATATACTACAAATTATTAATAGAAATTACGAGAATACATCCCCCTATTCATTCAAAATCAAACTTTGCAGTTCGAATCCCTAGATAAGCAGGATTGTCTGCTCTACCAATTCTAATGACTTCGTTACATGAGCCAAATACCCTCTAACTTTGTAAAAATTTAATAATTCACCCCCCCATAAATCGACATTAGAAAATTACCACAATACAGAAAGTATGCGGCACCGTGGACACAAAAAATATCCCTACATCACTATTCACAATGATGCAGGGATACTATTTTTCAGAATATTCCCATTAGCTCTAAATGCCGTACTAGGGGTTTATTGATGAGTCTTTGTTCCCTCTTTCCCTGTATAGGGATTTACGTTTCCAACAGTACTCCAATTGTTATTAAAACTTGAATCTGGATGGGAACGATGATGAGCAGGTACAAACGTTCCATCGCGCTTGACATAACTATTTACAGAAACAACACCACTTGATTTATGCGATGTAGTTGAATAATGCTTGGTGCTGCTATGGCTGCGCACACTGCTCTTGCGACTTGTTGTATGATTTGTGCTTTTTTTGGTAGATTTTGATTTATGACTTGTAGTACTGCTTCGATGACTAGTGCTTGATTTGCTACTGCTTCCCTTAGCTAGTACCGTGTCAGCCATGCTAAACAGTAAGAGTGAAATAATGGAGCAATAAATTACAATTTTCTTCATCAGAGTCTCCTCCTAAAAGTTTTGAATTTTACCGTAAAACTCCCCAAATCTTGCGAATGACGAGTCCATCGTTTGTTTAGCAAGATTAAAGGCATTTGTCTCTTGAGATTGATATGTATCTAAAATAGAATCATCATTTGTTTTTATGTAAGTTGAAATTATCGTATATCCGCTTGAATACATGTTAAGTGCGCTTGTTAAATTATTGAATAATGAATCTACATCCGAAATATCAATTCCTTGGCTTGTTACAGTTTGTTTCAAGGCTAATATATCTTTTTGGGTAGAGGGTATAAGATCGTTTTTAAGGCTGTTTATAGAAGCCTGTGCGTTAGCAAGTAAACTAATTGCGTCTGGTTCTTCAACATTATCAATAACATCACCATACAGATTACTTATATTCATTACTTGCTTAGCTAAATCATTAATCTGCATATAGGCATTACTAATTCGACTGTAAAGTTTTAGTTTTGCAATGTCATCATCATACTTCTTCTGAGATATATTAGCTTGATCAGAAGTTTGCGCATTATTGGGAGCTGAAATAGTTTGCTTTGGAGTGGTTATACTCGCTGTATTAGTTTCACTATTCCATTCAACCTTTGCCCCTAAGGCCTCGGAAACAAAACGAATAGGTACTACTGTCCTTCCGTAAAAGTTTACCGCAGGTACGTCTCCTTGAACTTCTTTACCATCCACATTGACACTCACAACTGTAAAACCATTGTATACTGGTGCAGTTGCTGTAGCAGAAGAAACACATGCCGTTAGTAGCATAACAGTTGATGCTATAACTAATTTAATAATTTTTTTATAATTTTTTTTCATGTTGATGACAAATCCTTTCGAAGTACTATGGATTCTATTATACCTTAAAATGGAAGTTGTTGCATAGATACGACTGAAGAGTTGAGTTACATAAGATTAGATAAAAATTTAGCTTCTCCCCCCTACTGCGGAAAAAAAATATCCCCACATCACTATTCACAATGATGCAGGGATACTATTCTCCTACGTATTAATCAAATATTTCACAACTCGCTTCACAACATCACTCATCCCAGGCTTTTTCACACTATATCGAATAATCCATATCTTTGTTGTTAATCAAATACTTCACAACTCGTTTTACAACATCATTCGCATCCTCTTCAACGGAGGCCTTTCTTGCATCCGCATCTATTTCGATAAACGCATCGCCAAAAAGCTCCCGCGCTCCCGCGTACGCAGCATCCGCTGCTACCAACGCAACAAGCCCCGCGTCGTTCATCAATTTCGCCACTTCCGCCAAACGCTGAGGAGATTCTCCAGCACGGTTCTCGAGTAGCATCGTATGGTAACCTCTCGCAACCAAACGTTTCTCGACTTGCTTCGCAAGTGCTGCTGTCGCCGAAGCTGAGCCGCCAAACCAGATGGTTAGAGGATTTTGACCTTTTTGCTCGGCACGAACATCTCTCGTGACTTCTGCAAGCGGCTGCGTCCCTTTGTCGGAGTTTTGAAGTGCCGCATCGATAACGCCGCAAGCGGAAGTCATATTCGTAACGCGATCGATCAGAATAAAGCCGCCGATGCTTTTATTTAGTTCGAACGAATCGAACACGATATCATCCGAAAGCGAAAATTCGCATTTCGCCAACTCATTTTTAACCAACTGATGGGTTGGAACCGTATTGCCGGTATTAATATCGATTTTATGCTTAATGGCTGTTACCGTACCCGGCAGCACTTTCGTGCCCACTTTGACCAAATAATTTTTCCCCGGCGTCAGCACGGAGTCATCCATCCAAAGAATCGTTGCGCTAAAGCTATCCGCCTCTTGGATTTTACTATCCTTCGTGAAAACACAGCCGCGCGAAACGTCGACTTCCCGATCCAATTGGATGGTTACGGGTTGTCCGGCATACGCATAGTCCCGATCTTGGTCGGTCACGAGGATGCGTTTCACTTTCGCCTTCTCACGACTAGGCAGCGTCGTCAACTCATCGCCGACCGCGATGCTCCCAGCCTCGATCTGGCCTTGGAAGCCGCGGAACGTATGGTCCGGCCGGCATACCCGTTGAACAGGCATCATAAATTCTTTCGCATTGTCGTTCTGGTGGACATCTACATCTTCCAAATACGGTAGCAAAGCCTTGCCCTCGTACCACGGAGAATTCAGCGATTTCTTCGTTATGTTATCCCCTTCCGTTGCCGAAACCGGGATGACCTGAATGCTTTCAAAATGGAACTCTGCCGTTAGCTCGGCGAATTCTTGCTTAATCGCATCGAATTTTTTAGGATCAAAACCGACCAAATCCATTTTGTTGACAGCCAGAACAAGATGTTTAATGCCCATCAGCGCGCAAATCCGAGTGTGCCGCTTGGTTTGGGTAATAACCCCTTTCGTTGCGTCCACAAGAATGATCGCCAAATCCGCAAAAGATGCGCCTACTGCCATGTTGCGTGTATATTCTTCATGCCCCGGCGTGTCCGCGACAATGAAGGAGCGGTGGTCCGTCGTAAAATACCGATAGGCCACATCAATCGTAATCCCTTGCTCACGCTCAGCCAAGAGCCCGTCAAGAAGCAGCGAATAGTCAATTTTGCCGCCGCGGCTACCAAGTCTGCTGTCCAGTTCCAACGCTCTTTCCTGGTCGGCGAACAAAAGCTTTGCCTCATAAAGCATATGTCCAATTAAGGTGGATTTCCCGTCGTCTACACTTCCGCAAGTAATAAATTTAAGCAGACTTTTCATTTTAGAAATACCCCTCCCGTTTACGTCTTTCCATACTTCCCGCCGCCTCTTGGTCAATAACCCGGGTTGTCCGTTCAGATGATACCGCACCAAGCGTTTCCTCGATAATGGCATCCAGCGTATTCGCTTCCGACTCGGCTCCGCCAGTCAGAGGATAGCAGCCTAATGTGCGGAACCGCATCTTCTTCATTTCAATTTTCTCATGCGGCTCCAGCTTCATGCGATCATCGTCCACCAAGATGAGATGTCCGTCGCGTTCGATGACAGGTCTTTCTTGAGCAAAATAGAGCGGCACAATATCAATATTTTCTCTGCGAATATATTGCCAGATATCTTTTTCCGTCCAGTTGGAGATAGGGAAGACGCGGATGCTCTCACCTTTGTTAATTCTTGTGTTGAAAAGCTTCCACATTTCCGGCCGTTGGTTCTTCGGATCCCAGGCATGATTCTTATTCCGGAACGAGAAAATCCGCTCTTTCGCGCGCGACTTCTCCTCGTCACGTCTTCCGCCACCGAACGCAGCCGTAAATCCGTATTTATCCAATCCCTGTTTCAGGGCTTGGGTTTTCATAATATCCGTATATGCGGACCCATGATCGAAAGGGTTAATCCCTTGCTCAATCCCCTCCTGATTGGAGTGAACGATCATGTTGATGCCGAATTCTTTGGCCTTGCGGTCGCGGAACTCAATCATTTCTTTGAACTTCCACGTTGTATCGATATGCATGAAAGGAAATGGCGGCTTCTCAGGATAAAAAGCCTTCAGCGCCAAATGCAGCATCACCGAACTATCCTTCCCGATCGAATACAGCATCACGGGATTTTCACACTCCGCCGCTACTTCCCGGATAATATAAATCGCTTCAGCCTCGAGTTGATCCAGATGCGTCATTTCTTGTATGGAATCAAGAGTCATTTTTTGCATCGAAAGGTGCCTCCTTTTAATTCTTACTAAATCCATCGGTATTTTCTTATATACTATCAGATTCTAGCTTTTATGCAAAGTGGAAGAAAGTGAAAATTTCTATATTTCTATTATATTTCTCGAAATTTGTCGCAGTTTTTTTGAAAGCGTCGCTTTCATGTCGAAATAGTCACTGTATGGCGTTAAAATTCACTTTAATGTGATGGGATGGAAGGGTTCGGAAAAGCGTGGGAGCCCGGCCTCTGTTCATTTTATCCGTGCGAATATTAGATATTCTACCGTAATGAATGAAAGTTTTTTGCATAATTATTATTTTATATCGTTAAGCTTTATGCTTTCCAGTAAACTTTGAATAAAAGCGGCTAACTTCTGCTTCAATTGTTGATTTTCTTCATTCAATCGTTCAATTTTTTTTAGGGACAAAATAAACAACCCTATCTTACCGACAGGTGGTTTTGCGAGAATCCACAATGGCTACAGCTCATTTTGCAATAGGCAGACTCATGGCAAAGAAAGGTCGTAGGGAAGCGGTCGAACATTTGGAGTATTGCATGAAACTCGATGATGCATCGGTGCCCCAGGCCTCTCGACATCTTTTCTTTTATTATATGCATAACGGTAACAAGGCTTATGCAAGCCAAAGTATAGAGAGAGCTGTTGCCGCATCCGAACTGCAAGCTCATAAGAACAGGGAATCTACAACAGTAGGGTCTAAGGATGTACTTGTCGCGGAGCAGCCTAGTGAAGAGGATGTGGCGATAATAAGAAATGAAATGAGTAAACATGCGGCAATTGAGAGGGCACACATACTGAAGAAGAAGACTACGTACACGGTGGATAAAAAAATTTATCTAGTCATTATGGAATTCTCGCTGTTTCCGCATTTCCATCGATATACTCACCCTCTTCTTGCAAAGAAATGAAGAAACGATAGACACTACAGCAATAAATATAAATTCATAAGGAGTAACTTTGAAAAAACGAAAATTATCGATCGATGTTCCAATTAAAATAATAGGCAACAATGAGATTAGCTTAATATAAAATAAAGTGACAGATGGATTTACAGATGAACAGTATTTTTTGGAGATTGCATTTCCAATTGCAAAAAACAAAGTATTGCCTAGTACAAAAAGTATACCTATAAGATTAAAATCTCTAACTTCACTATATACAAACAAGAACCCCCCTACTACTGAGACAAGCATTAGCACCCATTGAGCTATAGAAACTTTTTCTTTGAGAAAAAAGAAAGAGATCATCAGAGCAAAAAGCACGTAGTTTCTTCCAAGCAGCGAAGACATAACAGGGTCAAGTAAATATAAACTAAGGTAGAGACATATCGTAGCAAAAGCATTTATAACTGAAATAACGATAAGTGGTTTCAATTTAGAAGTAGTAAACTTTTGTTTGGATAGTTTTAAAACGACTATTGCAGTAATTAACGAAACAAGAGTCTCAATCGCAGCTGCTTGAATGGGAGAGATTTCTTTCAACCCAATCTTAATAGCCGGGTACCATATTGCTGTTAAAGCGACAGATAGAATTGCAAATAATATGCCCTTTGTATTTGATTGTGAGTTTATCGTCAGTAGGATTACCCCCATTGCTTATTCATGAATAAACGTATCATAAAGATTTTTAACGTTTTCGCTTTCGAAAATATGTACTGCAATATCACTGTATTTTCTACCTTTACGGGTAAGCGTAAAAATACCCCATCTTTAGATTCAATAAGTTCATTTTCTTTCAACGCCTGGAGCTCATCGTTAAATATAACTTCTATGAATTCATTAAAAGTTAATTGATACTGACTTGTGTCTAAGCCAGGGTCTAACAATGAAAGTAGAACAAACTTCCTTTTTTTCTCTTCCTCATTAAATAAAAAGCCATCGTAAACAACATCCTTGAAATCACAAGTAATATAATTTTGTACAATTTCGTTAACGTACTTCCCTTGGACCTTATAAGGCAAACAATAATGGACATCAGGTGCATAGCTTCTAGAACCAACTCCAATACCTAATGTAGGTACTCCTTGAAACTCCATTCTTTGTTGTTGATACGTGGAAGTTTTAGTTTTTACATATCTAACAATTGTCTGGTTTGTACGCCAATACTAACCCTATCAAACCCAATTTCTTTAAGTGCTTTAACGTAATCGTTATTTAATTTATCTGGAGAACATTCTATGCAAGATTCTACATCACTTGACCAGTCTGTAAATTCTTTATGGAGTTTATTTTGTATTTTTTCCAATTGTTTGATTGAAAGAACGTTAGGTGTACCACCACCATAGAATAAGGACTTAATTGTGGGATTTCCTATGTATTCTTTATAATGATCAATTTGCCTGATGACTGCTTCCACATAATTATCAAGAAGATCGCTATCATTTTTACCTACTGCCATTTTAAAAAGATTACAAAACGAACATATTCTCTCACAAAAAGGGATATGAATATAAAGGTTTAATTCAGTAAGTCCTGGCTTCCAAATATCTTGAATTCCAATATGGTTCATAGTTCTGTACGCCTTTTTATGAGGATATCCATGTACATAACCTGGCCAAAAATCATTTTTAATTTGAAACTTAATAGAATTCGAGATAAATTCTTTACGATCAGTTGGTGAAATTGTTTGCATTTATTCGCCCCCATAAATTGATATATTCATCATAAATTGAATAAATTTACATGGGTTATTTTACCAATAATAGATTGACAAGTAAATGATTTTATTTACAATAAATTAATAACATTATAAAAAAGGCACCCGTAAGCTTGCATGCGGTTGCCTTCTTTTATAATCAAGCAATAAACAATCGATTCACACGTTTCGGCTTTAATATCGGGCAGCGTGTTCAGGATCGCTACAGCTTTACCTACATTTCCTTTTGGGAAAAATGTCCGCAGTTCATGCCTTTCATTCCTATGCTGAAAATGTGCCATCACTTGCAGCAGCACTGGCGTTGACACATCCGCGGCAATATCAGTGAACTTCTCAACCATAGGGAGAGCGATCTCACTGATCCTAAGCAAATGATCCAGTCGTCTAGCGAACTCGCCGGCGCGATTCTTCAATAGATCCACAGCTAAGCCTGCATCCATCTGGCGAAGCGCATGCTCAACCTTGTTCCCGCATTACTCTAGCAACTCTAACCGCAACCGCCTCTCTGGGCGCCTGAACTTGCGGGATACATAGGCCGGAACACGACATTCGCCCCTACCAGCGACTTTAGGTCATCCACCAACGGATGATACATGCCTAGAAACTCATCAACCGACAACGTTTGAAGAACGTCAATCAGCCTTTTGGAAAAGGTGAATCCTAAGTACTCTACATTTTTCATTGCTGTTGCGATGCATGTGAGAAGAAGACGGTTATGACCAGGATGCATCATGATCTTCCTATTTTTTCTTAGATAAATGGTATTTGGAGGGGGCGAACATGGTGGAAGTATGGCGACTTTGCTAAAATCGCTTATTTATTAAATGCAAAAAGCGCTGGCACTTCCCTGGCCAACGCTTCTTACTTATTTTCTTCTGTAGAACTTCGCCCAACTTCTAAGCATTTTTTCTTTTGAAAATCTTGACTGAAGTCTTACATTCGTTTCCCACTCGAGAATTGCCTGTTCTTTGGTCTGATAAAACCTGTAATCACATATATCCCAGGAACAAAACAACTTTCTGTAAGATCTCCCATTTTCAATAATCCCGTCATATCGTCTTACCGCTTTAGCTGCTTGTCGTTTGGCCCACCTGGTTCTCGGAGAACTATGATCCGTACAGACTGGTGATTTTTTGTAACTTCTGCTCATTGGTCTAACCTCCTTGGGGGAAGTTAGAGGCCGTCCAATTTCTTCATGTACTCACCTCTTTCATTTTCATGTTTTTAACTATTTATATATACTGGATTACTGTAATAAATGTTGCTGTACAACTTCCAATAATTCAAAAAACCTCCACCGTTTGGTGCGAGGTTGCTGGAGTTTAAAAAAGCTAGAAATCATCCAGTGAGGTTTTTGCACAGCGAACCCACCAACTGGGAAGAAGAAAAAAATCCTATTGCAAACATACCTGATTGTGCCAATTTAAGATAGTCTAAACTATATTCCTTTTCCATTGTTAAAGGATCAGATCAATCCAAGATATTCGTTTACTTCAGTATATCGCCCTTTGTCGGAATACGGACTCCCTGAGGCATATTAAAGGAAGATACACCAGAGGACTGCTGCACGCCAGGATTCCGTATCGTGATGCTGATCTTCAGATTGGTACTTCCCAAGTAGTTTGTTCCGTTGCCCGTTGGTATATTGTCTACAACTTCTCCTTCATACACAAGCTTGCCATTATCGTACATCTTGCCGGTTCCGTTGGCATTTCCATTCACGAAATCACCGTCGTATGCAATCGAGCCATTCATATAAAATTTGCCTTTACCCTGATAAATACCATCCTGATGTTCTCCATCATAATAAAGCGTTCCGTATTCGTAGAACTTGCCTTTCCCTGACATGACTCCAGATGTGAACTGACCTACATACTTATCCCGCTCATCGTCGGAAATAAATGTGCCCGTTCCGTTGTATGTACCGTTCTTGAACGTTCCCGTATATCTTATTTTTCCATTCGAATGGTATTCAGTTCCCGTTCCCTCAGGAATAACCGAATCTGAGGTAACCTGCCCAGCGTATTGCAGATAACCTTCGGGAGCATAAATTTTGGCATCCCCCAATTTATTATTCTCCGGACGTGTCATTTCCGAATACACGCTGCCATCCTCGTTGTAACCTATGTCCTGAATGACTCCATTTACTCTTTTTCCTTCTGAGCGCAGTTTCCCGTCTTCGAAAAACGTTTTGCCGACCAGAATTACTTTCCCATTCACGAATTCGCCTTCATAACGCTTTTGTCCGTTCGGGTAGTACGCTGCCCCTTGTCCATGCGCCACACCATTTACTACCTCACCTATATATTTGTATGTTTTATCGGACATTTTGACCGTCGTTTCTTTCACAGCAGCGCCAGGCTTATCCGCTTTGGCAGGCACTGACGATGCAGTCGCTGGCTTGCTGGCAGTCGCCGCTCCATTCTCTCCAGGCTTGAAGGTGCTGCCCGGCGCCGGTTCATTGGCAAGGACAGGTGAAGCGTTCTGACCAACAGGTATGGAGGCAGATGGTCCAGAGCTTACGTAGACAGGCTGGGCCGTGATTTTCTCATACAGGTTGTAGGCCAATGTTCCACTAATAGCAAGAAGAGAACCTAACAATAAAATAGCGAGCACATTCTTCATGTTGTCACCTCGAAGATTATTTAATTTTGGCTATCATCTACATGACGGAAATACATATATTTCCTACATAGACAATGACCTGTTTTCTACGTTAACATACTAGAGGTGATTTTGAAAGTATCAATGGGACGTTTTCCGTTCAACAGAAAAGCAAAGAAACCTCTCAACTTGAGAGGTTGTGAAGACCCTGTTAATCTCCTACATTGCTAATCAATCCGATTTCCTCTAATTCAATTTACTTTCTCAAACCTCATTAAAATCCCGTCCGAACGATTCAAATGAAAAAAGGTGATAAAGTTGTCCAGCGAGGTATCGCCGCTTTTCAGTTTCTTAATCATTTTCCGGCTTCGATTCAAAATGTAATCTTTATGATCAATGGAAAAAACAAATCCTAAGCCAGATGTCATGCTAAATCCCTCAAGATCGAGCACTCGTGTGTAAAGCAGGGGACTGCTTATTGTGTTATTGCTTAAACTAATATCAATGATTTTAATAGGCTCGTTTAAGTCATTCAAAATGTCATTTAGCATAAGCACTCCTTCCATCTTATCGACGTGTATGACCTCGTATAAGGAAGCTTTTGATTGCAGCATTGCCGCTATCATTTCGTTCTCGATCTGATTCTCTGAGGAATAGTTCTCTGCGAAAAGCGATAATGTACTCTTTCCAGCCCGAAATTTTTCATAAATATTAAAGTCATATAAAGCATCATACTCAGCCTCATGTTCCATAACCACCTTATTCTGGTTGTTAAGGATACCCAGAGTAAGAGCAGCTTGTTTGAAATCAGCTTCAGCAACGTAATCATCCAAAATTTTTGTATGTAGTTCTACTTGTGTTTGTCTATATTGCTTGTACCGCTCAATGTTGTTCAACGTTATTCCCCCATTCTGAATTTAGTTCCTTTTAATAACCGCGATGCTATCTGATCCCCATACTTAAGTAAAGGGGGGAAATCTTAAAGTAAATCTACCTAATAATTTGATTATTGTCCAATCTAACTGTTTAGATTAGAGGTAAATCAAGATGAGGGCTGTTTGACGCTTACGATATTACACCCCCATTATCTGTACTAACCAATTCAACCTTTTTATCCTTTTATTCCGCTGCGACCTGATTTGGTGAGCTTACTACTTCACTTCAGGCTTAAAATAATCTGATTTTCCACGCCCAGCGAACACTAATATGAGCCCTAATTATAAAATTATATAATTATTACTATATTTAACTTTTGTGCAACTCACTTGATTCAGCATTTAAACTTTTTAACTTATTTTCAAGAATTCCCTTCTCCAGTTTTAAATGAAGCAGCTCTGTATCCAAGTCCTGCCCGATTGTATGCACTGCGGTGACAATGTCCTCTGCTGTGAGGATATGAATAGAATCTGCGTTACGGGAGATATACTTTAAAATGATGTCGATGAATTCATGGCAGAGGCTGATTCTTTGAGTTAGGATGGATTCTTCTTGCAGGACCTCTTCGTATTTGGTTTGGATTTCTTGCATGGCTGCCACCTCCGATAAACTTTGGGTTACTTTAAGGACACCTTCTGTGTCTGAGTTAAATGCTAGTTCACTAAACTGTATGAGATACAAAGGCCAAGATAACTGCATTCCCATGAATATCCAGACACATTATGTGTCATATATATTTAATATATCGTATTATCCTTAAATCCTCAAGCATAAATGAAACTTATCGTGTCCATCATAGTAGCAAACGAATTATGTTACTTATAATGGTTTTGAGGTGATAATACGTGTTCGGCAAACGTCTAGCAGAACTTCGAAACAATAAAGGCATTAGTCAATATGAGCTTGCAACACAGATGAACCTATCACGCGGACAAATCGCTAATTATGAACAAGGCACTCGTGAACCTGATTTTGCAACGCTTATTGCATTGGCTGACTTTTTTGAGGTAAGCCTGGATTTACTTCTCAGTAGAGAATTGAAAACCAACGTAGAGCTAGACAATATTGCGTTTCTGACTGGGAGCAAAGAGAACCTAACACCAGAAGAAGCTGACTATTTAAAAGAGAGTCTTAACTTGCTTCGTAAGTATGAGTCGCAATTAGCAAAAAAGAATAAGCAATAAAACCCACCCTACAAAGGTGGGTTTTATTGCTTATTCTCGCCGATCGTTTCAAACTAACAGCGGAATTAAATTTACATGCACGGTATGAGGGAACATATTGCACATGTTGTGATCTGTTACACTTTGTTTCATTTCCAAATATCACCCAATAATTGCCCATAATTAGGCAATATCCATGATTGCAATAATCTATAAAGACGCTCCTTAAAAGAAGAAAAGAACAGCCCTAATTACACGGCTGTTCTTGTTACGGTTCCAGCTTCTGTACAATACACTCAATCCAAGATGGAATAGAATCCAATCGGTGGGTTATTGAACCATCGTCCGCACCTAGAATAATTCTTCCCTCCGATAAACTGTTATCAATCACAATTAAATGATCAATTAAATCAAGATGTGCGAGTAAATTTTGAATCGATGTTTGATGCCGCCTTATGATATCTTCAGAGGGGATATGATGTCCACCATTTTTCACCCGTACTGCCACTCTCTCAAGATTCAAATGATAATCGCCTAAACCGACATAAAACATTGTAACTTCAAATCCATTAGCCTTGGCATCACGCATAAGCCGGATGGCATTACCTCCAGCCAATGTAGTTTCAACTGAAAAATCGCGTCTATTCCGAATACACTCCTTGGCCAGTTTAATGGCTTCTTTCCCTGCAGATATTTTACGACTTTCAGGATGAATCGAATCGATTCCCCGCGCCAGAGCATCGGGATCAATATTCACACTGATTCCGAGCCGATCAACAATGAGGTTTCGAATCGTACTTTTTCCGCTCCCATTATTCCCAGCAAAAATGTACATGATCGGTAAAAGCTCATGCATGCGGGGCATCCTGCTCGGTAACTGGAATAACATGACCGTCATTGTATTCCTTTACAATCTGGCCCTCTACGGTTTTATAAACAATGTATGTCTCATTAGCTTTAGCATCCAACTTAGCGCGATCACCAGTAAGTTTGATAAGCTTTTGAAGATCTTTGATTTGATTCATGTTTTCACCGTCCTATAAGCTAAGTATCAGCATCTTGTTTTAATTATAACATATATAATTTTATAGCTTCTCCTATCTTACGTTAGCTAATAACAAATTGGAACATGGTACGATACCTTCGATCGTTCATCCCGAGTGTGGGATGAACAATAATGCCCTCATCCTTGAGCTCGCTGGCAACCGTCAGCATCCTTATTGGCACAAAAAATAAAAGTCCGCCCCAGCCCAACTCTCAATCAACCCATACTCCCCTTATCCCTGAAAAACAGTATCTTCAGCAGCGCCACGATGCCTCATCACCGAAGGAGAAACCCCATACTTCTTCTTCCAAACCTTCGAGAAGTGCGATACATTCTCAAATCCTGTAGCCAAACAGACCTCCGTTATGGATATTCCGGAATGGGTTAGCAGTTCCTTCGCCTTCTCTAACCGACGGTTGCGAATCCAATGAAATGCAGGTTCATTATAGATCTTCCGAAATTCCCGTTTGAAGGTCGATAAGCTTTTGCCGGACAAATAGGCCAGATCCTGAAGCGATACGGGGTTTAGCAGGTTCTTCTCCACCACCTCAACAATGCTTGTCGGACGCTGCTGCCTCAGCTGCATAATTTGGTTCAATAACCCTTGATCCGCATCCAATATATCAAAAAGAAGCTCCAGCATTTTCAGCTTAATTAATTCGTCTTGAATGCCCTCCGGCTCTGCAAAATAGGGCTTGAGTGAAGCCGTATAGCTTAACAGGCGCTCATTCACCGGATGAACAGCAGCCGCGGCAGGCGATACAGACTCGGAAACAGGTAGACTGGATATTTTCATAAAATCATGAAGTAATTCATCCTTCAAAAAGAACATCATGTAATCCAATATATGCCTCGAATCCGCTTCCCCATACTTCTCATACTCAACGACGATTCCTTTATGCAAGAGCGCCATTTCGTTTTTCCTTACCGTATACTCCTGATCACCGTATCTGACAATGTAGACCCCTTCCAGAACAACTAATAGGACATGCTCCTGCAGATACATTCTCCCAGTCTTGATATCCGAATAGGCGCATGCCCCCATGACCGACAATCCTTTCATCTTCAAAAAGCCAACACTGGCTAGACTCTGAGGCATTTTCACAGCCTTTTTAATTACTGACCCCATTCGTCTCACTCCTTATCTTAATAAAAGATAACATGAAGTCACCATGGCAATCCAATAGGGAGTCGCTGGAATTCGAGGTCCGTTCAAATGAGCCGAATTGACAAACAAAATGAGCTGCATGACAAAGCTTTGATAACTCAGCTCGGTTACTATGAGGATAGACGTGACTATAAAAAAAGGTGATGAAAAAATGGAAAATGTGAAAATACGATCCCTAGAAGAAATTGCTGACCGTGATGCGATACGTGACCTCATTGATGCATATGCCTATTGTGCAGACACGAGGGATGCTGAAGGTCAAATGGCACTATTTACGGAAGATACTCTTTTTAGAGTATTTATGGATGAACGTCAGGCGGAACCCTCCCAAATCGTTACTAGTAGGAAGGAATTAGCGCCTATTTTTGATAACTTAAATACGTATGTCTCCACCATGCATGTTAATGGCCAAAGTAAGATCATCTTGTCTGGTGATACGGCAGTTGGGACAACCTATTGTTTTGCTCATCATTTAACCATTGACGGCGATGGCAAGAAATTAATGGTAGCAGCTATAAGGTATAACGACGAATTCATAAAAATGAATAATCAGTGGTTTTTCAAAAAAAGAGATCTCAAGGTTGCTTGGGTTGAAACTAAACCTCTAAATAGCTAAAAGCCCCTTGCGCCATTTTGGCTTGAGGCTCCGTTGATGTGAAGGAATTGAGGATGGAAAGATTAAACTACTATCTTCCCATCCTTACTCCTCTAGGCGTCCATTATCATTCCATTGACCGTACATTTTGTTCTCTCTCGTATTTGTTATGAATTTGTCCAATCTGCTCTTAAACAATTCTGGCTGATGCTTAATGCTTTGTATCGTGTCGATTCGAACTCTTTTATAAAGATCCGGAAATGCCATGAAATTATCATACACTTGCTTTTCCTCTTTCAGCCTTTGCTCTATCTCTTCATCTATTCTAAAAGAATTGTGATCCATATCAGGAAGAACCCTTCTTCCTGCGTCTCTCATTAACCCCAACTTTTCGAGGCGGCGGACACGTTCTTTATTTAATTCCGTCCACGAACTTTTTTTACTTCTTGGAGACAACCTCTGAGCCAGCTCCGTTTCAGAAATTTTCTTTTTCACTCCATCGATCCATCCAAAGCACAAAGCTTCCTCGACCGCGTCCAAATATAACAACATATTAGGGGTAGGCGTCATACTAACCACGACCCAGCAAGACTTTTTCGTCTTTCCATTTTCCTGCAGCCAAAGCCTCACATCTTCTCTCGATTTTGCTGGAATCAGATTTTCAATTTCCATAGATAAGATACACGTCCTTTCTAAATTTTCTAAGTAAAATATACGTGAAAAAATGGTCTTCAATTGCAAGACCATTTTTGTGATTGAGTTACTTTTTGTTGGAAATGACTTTATCAAGAAACTTATCTGCGTCACTATTGAATTTCCACGAAATCCCGAACTTATCAACCAGCATTCCAAAGCACGAAGACCAAGGAGTATTGGATAACGGCATGATAACATAGCCACCAACCGATACATGATTAAAGTATTCTTCCAGTTTTTGTTTATCATCGATGACTAGACTAATCAGTACATTATTTCCTTTCACCAACTCACCTGTTACCGTCTTCATAGAAGGCAAAATATCCGACATCATGATTTTCCCGCCTGCGAATTCTATGGAAGACTCCATAATCATATTTAACTCATTTTCTGGCAGTGGATAGTTTGGATCTTGTGGGATATCGCTAAATTTAACTTTTTTTACTTCCGTTGCACTTAAAGCCTCCGAATAAAATTCAATCCCTTGTTCTGCATTTCCATCAAAGTTTAAATATACAATAGCTGACATAAAGCAATACCTCCTTTTTGTGATAAATGTAGTATAATCTACAAAAGGTGACAGCTTAATGTCACCATTCTTAAATAAAGTAGAAATAAGAGGAGGACATATGGACAAGGTTGAGAGACTTATTTCTATCATCATGATATTGCTGAAAAAAAATATCGTTTCAGCAACAGAATTCGCCCAATTATTTAACGTTTCCAAAAGAACTATTCTTCGCGATATGGAAACACTGAGCTTATCAAACATCCCGATCTACTCTATCAATGGAGTGCATGGTGGCTACGGTATTATGGATGAATACAAGGTTGATAAACGTCTTTTAAGCAGCTCCGACTTAGAAAATATATTAACTGCGCTCGGCGGATTGGAACAAATTCTAATTAGCGAAGAAGTTGAAATTACGATAAGAAAAATAGAGGCGATGATTAGCCCATTGTCTCTGGAAAATTCAATTCAACTGTCATTTTATGCTTGGGAGGGTCGGTCTGAGATTATTCACACCTTGAAGATCTGTCAAGAATCCATATTAAAGCGAAGGTTAGTTTCATTTGATTATATAGATAAAAATGGCACCACGACGAATCGAATTGTCGAGCCCTATCAGCTTCATTTTAGCGAAACGAGTTGGTATCTGAAAGGATTCTGTTTACATCGTATGAAGTATAGAACGTTTAAATTATCTCGGATCGATAAGCTTAATATGGATGAAAAAACATTTAACCCTAGGGAATTTTTAGTAGAACAAGAACGCGAAGCAAGTTATCAACCGCAACTAGTCGCTATTCAGGCATTGATTTCCCCTAGCATCAAAGATCAATTCATTGAAAGGTACGGTCGAAAAAGTATTGAAACCTATAGTTCTGAATTTTTATTAGCAACAATTCATGTCCCTCAAAACAGTACGGGTTTTCAATTTTTAGCAAGTTTCGGCACAAACCTAAAAATCGTAGAGCCCCAAACCTATGTTGAAGACTTTCGAAATTATTTAAAAGAAATGATGGATAGATATTGCTGAAAAGATCTGATTACCCGCCGTTACTCTGCATGCAGAATCTTCAAAATTTTTGGTTTGTCTAGTACAACCCACTGATTTAATTCATCGTAATCTTTCACTATAGCTCTTACTACATGTCTTGGGCAAAGCCACTCTTTAGGTGTATTCTGACTACATTCGTGATAATCAGCAACTCCAATAGCATTATATTTAAAGATATTCACAATAACACCATGAGGCAAGAAACATTCAATGTACCCCTCAATCTCCTTTCCAATTGGAAGTGCAGTTTTTGTATGCTTCCAATCGTCGTTAAAAGCTTTAAGATAATTAGACCATACTTTTTCAAATTCATCTTCCGTTATTCGTATATAGTGCGGGTCATTGTCATCAATTTCTTTATCTGCTAATGAAAAATGATAGGTTTCATGCTTTCGATTTGAAGCAATGTAACTACCATCATCATTAATAATAATCTGCCTGAAAGCTGTCCCTTCCTCGTCGACCTCAAAATACCATGTATCCATATTCGAGAATGCTTTAAGATATTTCAAATCACTTCTCTCTCCTTCCTTAAAATCGTGCTTTTAATTGTATCGTTCAAGTCTATTTCTTAATTTGGCGATTCCTTTTGCAAGTTCTTCACGATTCTTTCCACTCTTCATCCAGTTAGGAAGCCTACTTGCCAAGCTCTGATTTTTATTTGGAAGTGTTTCACGCAAAGATGAATTGATATACATGTCCAAAAAATCTAAATGATGTTTATTATATGCCCACAGTAATTTTCCACAACAATTCGTCCGTAACCAAAGATTCAAGCCCATAAAAGTTCCATTTCCCCATGTAAATAAATTCTTTCTCCTGCATCTCTAAATCTTGAATGAGTCATAAAATTTACTCCCTCTGCAATCTTTAGAAATCATTCTTTGTTGCTATCTTAGCGGTTCACCAAAAACTACATGAAAGTGCAAATGCTTGGAATCCTGATATTTACCTAGATTAGTAAGCACACGACATGACACGACGTTCGCCAAATTCTGCTGTCACATTATTATATCACCTAATTTACAAATTCAGGATAATAGTCTGGCGAGATTGAATTTGCTATTAACAAAAAAAAGCCCTCTAAAAAGGGCTTTTCAACATCTAGCATAACATCTAGCATTGTTATCGTATCGATACTAATAATTCGGAACACATCAATTAAAATAGCTGTACAAGCCGCCTTCTAAAGAATTTGTCCAACTATTATTGTGTTTTTTCGCTTCTTTCATCGTGGAGAACTCGGAATGCGTAATCACAAGCTCCGTCTTATTGTCCTTACCGACAAAGTCAATCGTAACAAGCGTTTCCTCCGAATCGTCTCCTTCATTCACCCACTTCCAAGTAAACGATAGCTTTTCATGCGGAACGATCTCAACATATCGACCTTCTAAAGTATGAACCTTGCCATTCGGAGCTTTCATATGAAAAAGGTATTTCCCTCCAACTGAAACGTCCATTTGTCCGATTGTCGTCGTAAAGCCTACTAGCCCCCACCATTGCTTTAACTGTTCTTCCTTCGTCCAAGCCAAGAACACTCTTTCCTTGCTCGCGTTGTATACGTGATGAAGCTTAAGGAAAAATTTCTCATCCTGCATTGATATCATGAATAGTGCCTCCGTTAGTCTTCTTTAGATTGATTATCCAAAAAATGTTCAAGGTTAAACACTTGCGCAGTCCAAAACTTCCTCAAGTCCATTAACCACTCGTGAGCATTGTCCACTACATTTGGATTTAGATAATAATACCGATACGTTCCTTCCTTTCGAACTGAAACTAAGCCAGCCTTTTCCAACACCTTCAGGTGTTTAGAAACGGCTGGCAGTGACATCTCAAAAGGCTTAGCCAAATTCATGACTGTCATCTCTCCAACGGCTAAACGTCTTATGATTTCTCTTCTCGTCGGATCAGAAAGCACTTGGAAAACATCATTTAATATCTCATCGTTATATTTAACCATACGTTTAAGTTTATGTAGATTTTTATCTAATGTCAAGCAGATATACCCTCAATTTCCAATTAGGTAGACAGCGCGATGCACGTAAAAAAGAGCCACACGGATCAGGGTTGGATACCTCAATCTCGTTGGCTCTTGTATGTAGCAGTTAGAAGCACAGAGCAACTTCGCGCGCTTGTTGAACTGCATTTTCTTTAATCTCTGAGGCATGATCGGGATTTACAGCCATACCTTCAACGAAGATGCTCTCAAAGCTAGGAACCTCAAAAAACTCCATTATGGCATTCAGGTGGCGATGCCCCATTTCAAAGTCCGCAAGAGCTGAGCCAGGTGATAATACACTTCCACTTGCTTGAATGTGAACCGCCTTTTTATCTCTCAGCAAACCAACTCGACCTATACCCGAAACATATTTGAAGGTTTTACCTGCAACGCAAATAGAGTCAATATATGCTTTCATAACAGGCGGAAATGAATAATTCCATATCGGATTTACAAATATATACTTATCTGCAGCAACGAATTGATCAACCAGTTCAACTAGACGACCTACTTTCGTTTTTTCTGCATCGTTCAATTTATCAAAACCACTGCCCGCCCCAAGCTTGCCCCAACCGCTAAAAACATCGGCATCAAGTTCAGGAATATCCATTTTATATAAATCAAGATGTATAACTTCATCGTATGGATTTGCGGATCGGTAAGCCTGAACGAATTCTTTTCCTACTGCCATGCTATATGATGTTTCATGATCATTCGGATTTGCTGTGATATATAATACGACTGCCATAATTAAATTACCTACCTTCAATTTTTTTAGGGAATAATCGTTAAAAAAACAAAGCCATAAACTTTTGTGACACGTCATAAACATTTTCTCCAAATCGTCTCCTTCATCCCACCAACTTCCCATTAAACGATAGCTTAACAATCAAGAGCACAATCAGTAATTTAATTAAAATATTATTTAACCGTTTGGTTATTTAACTAATAAGTTGAATATATAGCGGTTTTTATTTATTGTCAAGCTGAAACAGATCAAAGAGGAGCATGTCGGTGTTCAAGCTACTATATCGGACATATGTATTACCTTTACATTAAATAAAAAGGAACTGCCGAGGCAGCTCCTTATCTGTGTATACAATATTTTTATTAAGCTATCTATTTGATTCCGATTCACTACCGCCTCACAAGCACCCAAATCAAATGACATTCCTCATCACCCGGATTGTATACGGCATGGGCTTCGCCCGCCGGAATGAAGGCTGCATCTCCCGCACAAAGACTATACGCTTGATCCCCGATTGTGGTCGTCATCTGCCCCTTCACAACAATTGAATATTCATCCTCGTCGTGCGGTACTAAACCGCTTAAAGGCAGCCGAGCTTTTGGAGGCAGAACGAGCTTCCCGAAACGGCTCCTCCCTCCTTCGACAAGGTCAAATGGAAACAAGGTCTTTAGTTCAACGGCGGGAATGGGTTCGGCAGGAATGGAATTGCTGTGAACGATGATCATACTTTCTCACTCCTTTTCAATAAAGATGACACGCCACGTACTGACCAGGCTTCCATTCTTTTAACTCCGGGGATACACTTTGGCATATATCCATGCAGCTCACACAGCGAGTACGAAACGAGCAACCTGAAGGTGGTGCGCTGGGACTAGGCACATCTCCCCGCAAAATGATTCGTTCTCGGCTTGAACTTTCATGAACCTGAGGTACCGCTGACATTAAAGCCATCGTATAGGGGTGTTTCGGACTATCAAATAACGTCTTTTTGTCGCCCAGTTCCACAATTTTGCCTAAATACATAACGGCCACGCGATCTGAAATATGCTCCACTACGGACAAGTCGTGAGAAATAAACATATACGTCAAGGAATATTGCTCCTGCAAATCCTGGAGCAGGTTAATGACCTGGGCTTGGATGGAAATATCTAGCGCAGAAACCGGCTCATCGGCGATAATAAGCTTTGGGTTCAGCACCAAAGCCCGCGCAATGCCAATCCGCTGCCGCTGCCCGCCGCTAAACTCGTGAGGATAGCGGTTCATATAACTTGAGTTCAAGCCTACATTCTCCAGCAGTTCAGTCAATCGATCTTCCCTTTCTCCCTTATTCATCACACCGTTGACCTTCATCGGCTCGAGCAATGTTCGCTTTATCGTCCATTTCGGATTCAATGACGCGTAGGGATCTTGGAAAATCATTTGGATATGTTTGCGCACATCCCTTAGTTCGTTTGAAGAAAGGTTTGTGAGCTCGCGTCCTTCAAAATGAATCGATCCTTCTGTCGCTTGCAGAAGACGGATCACAAGACGGGCCATCGTAGATTTCCCACAGCCACTTTCTCCTACGATTCCAAGCGTTTCTCCTCTTCTGATATGGAAGTCAACACCGTCGACGGCTTTTACAGCCCCAACTTGCCTGGAAAAAACGCCTTTTTTAATCGGGTAATGTTTCTTTAACCCTTTAACCTCTAGAATCCGATCGTCAGGAGATTCCAATCTCATTGCGTTGTGCATCAAGTGAATCCCCTCCCTTCTCAATTAACCAGCATGCGGCCTGATTAGGCGCTCCATTGTCGATCAAAGGAGGGATTTCATGGTGACATCGCTCCATGACCGAAGCGCAGCGGCCTGCAAAACGGCACCCTTTTCCCCATTGACTTGGAGGCGGGACCTGCCCTGGGATGAAATGAAGCCGACGCTCTCCCTTCGCATGCTTCGGAAGGGAAGCCAACAAGCCTCTCGTGTACGGGTGCTGCGGGCGATCGAGAATGTCTCGAACGGGCCCCTGCTCCACAATTCTCCCCGCATACATGACGATAACACGATCGCATACTTCGGATACGACGCCAAGATCATGAGATATGAGCATCATCGACATCCCGTTTGCTTGCTGAAGCTCTCTCATCAGCTCTAGAATTTGCGCTTGGATCGTTACGTCGAGCGCGGTGGTTGGCTCATCGGCGATCAACAGCTCCGGCTTGCAAGCCATGGCCATTGCGATCATGACTCTTTGTCGCATCCCTCCGGACAATTGATGCGGGTGGGCCTTTATGATTTCCTCCATGCGCGGAATGCCAACCATTTGGAGCAGCTCTATCGTCCGCTCGCGAATTTGCTTTTTGTTCATCTTCGTATGGACGGAAAGGGCCTCGCCAATCTGATTGCCGATCGTATAAACGGGATTCAGCGAAGTCATCGGTTCTTGGAATATCATTGAAATTTGATTGCCTCGAATCTGCCTGAGCTGCTTGTTACTCATAGAGAGCAGGTTCGTCCCCTTGAACTTAATCTGTCCATGGCTCACTTTGCCGGGATGTTTGATCAGACCCATAATCGACAAAGACGTAACGCTTTTCCCACAGCCAGACTCTCCTACTACCCCAAGTGTCTCGCCTCTTCTGATCTGGAATGAGATCCCGTCTACAGCATGAAAAGATTGATGATTGGACTGGAATGTAGTCGTTAAACCTTGTACCTCCAGCATAACCTCATGATCCATCTTCCTCTTCCTCTCCGAAGGCTTTCTGTCAGGATGTCCCCATCGTTAGCATTGCAAGGAATCCGTCCGGATCGTCGCCAAACTTTGGTCCATGCAAGTAAGCAGCGTTTCCACTACCGCATCGTCATGTGCCATGGAAATCGCATGATGGAGCAAATAATTTGGCGAGCAGTAAATTCCTTTAGCAGCAAATTCCTTGATGAACTGCGCGTAATGTTCTTTATTCGTCGCCGCCGCTTCCCGATAATTGGTTGGCTGCTTTTCGGAGAAATACCAATGGAAGTGCCCGCCTCTACCTTTAATTACTGCCGGCACACCGTGCTTTTTCGCCAAATGATCAAACTCGCTGATTAAGCTGTTTGTACGTCGCTGTAAGGTCTCAAACACTTGCTGCTCCTCGTATAGCTCCATAAATGCCATGGAAGCGGCAAGAGAGACTTGATGACCGTTAAACGTTCCAATATAGGAGCATGTTCCTTTACCTGGCGTGACCGTATCAAATATTTTCTCTTTGCCGGCTATTGCAGCCAGCATATAACCGTTAGCAATCGCTTTGCCGAACGTAGCGAGGTCTGGGGTTACTCCGTAATACTCTTGCGCACCACCTGGAGCGTCACGGAATCCGGTTAGCAGTTCGTCAAACACTAGAACGATATTCAACTGATCGCACAGACGACGAAGCCCTTGCAGATATTCCTTTTTAGCAGGAATATAACCGATGTCAATCATGGTTGGCTCCAAGATTAGAGCTGCGATTCGATCTTGATTATCTGTCAGCAGCTTTTCGGCAACAGCCAGATCATTGAACGGAATGACAAGCGTGCTTTCCACGACTTCCTTCATCAGCCCTGACGTACCAGGCAGGGATTTCGGCGCTTCGTGCTCACCCGCTTTCATTAGATCCGGCCATGTGCTCACGTAGACGGCATCATGCCAGCCATTATAGGCCCCCTCAATAACGGCAACATGGGGCTTGCCCGTATAAGTCCTCGCCATCAGCATCGTATGCATTGTCGCTTCAGTGCCAGTATTCGTATAGCGGACTCGTTCCGCAGTTTTCACAATGGATAAAAACTTTTCAGCCGCCTGAATGCTCAGCTCGGTTTCCAATCCTGTTACAATGCCGCTAGACATGTAATGGGCCATTCTTTCGTTAAATGCTTGATCATTGTGGCCAAAAATAATGGCGCCGTTCCCCATAATGCAGTCAATGAAACGGTTGCCGTCTACGTCCCATACCATCGCTCCGTCTGCTTTTTTATAGTAAAGCGGGTGCGGGTTGCGAAATCTCGAATTCGAATGCACGCCGCCAGGTACGCTGGAATTAGCTCTTTCGTATAGCTCTTTGGATACTGAATAATTCATATTTGACACCTCTTTATTCAAATTGTTTAACGGTATCGGCGGAGAGCATGTTCGTGTACAGGAATTGATAGAATCGACTTCTTTCAGTCGGTGATACCCGATTGTAGATGTCGGCAACCGCTTCTTGACCTCGCCAATAGCTGTAAATAAAAGGTGCTCTCAATGTATGTGTAATAAATCGGAGACGAGTGGCAATCCAATCGTCATCGCCGAAAGCAAATTGCTTCAGGAAGTCCCTTACGTCCTCTAAAGGTTTGTTCTCACAATGAATCATATGAGCAGCATTGAGGCCGGCGATGGAACGAATCTGCTGATATATTTTGTAACAGAGGTCATCTTTGGTAGCAGCCCAATCAATGAAATGAATACCGTTATCAGCGATTCCCTCGAAAACGGAGCTGCTGGCTGTATTCGTAATAACTAGCGCAGCATCGAGAGGCAGCTCGCCTGCTTGAACACCCAATTCGCGAACTCGTATATGTGTCGTGTGTCCAGGGTAACACTCATGCGTCACCAGGTGCTTCAAGCCCTCGTACGTGTAAGACAAACTGCCATTCAAGTTCATTTTGCCATTTACATAATCGCAGTAAGCGTTATAAGGAACGCCGTAGACGAGTACGGGCGCTACTTCGACATCTTCAATCTGTGGAAACATGGTTTGCACGACCCGTTCCTTGCCAGCGGCCAATAGCTCTTTCAGCACGGACTCAACCTCACCGTTAGGAACGTGACGCGCCATTAACCAAGCACTTACTTTTTCGGACAAAGTCCCCTTGTACCCATTGTCAGCAAGAGCTGCATCCAATTTTCGATGTAAATGGTTCCTCTCTGAGACGGATACGGGATTCTCATTGACGTAAAGAAACCGTCTTACTTTTTCGCGAAAAGGAATTTGTAACCCGGAGCACCAATCGACTAATCCGAGCAAAGAACCGATTTGCTGCTGCATATAATTTCTGCGCGTTTCACTAACGATGCCCGCATACTGTCTGCCAAGGTCATGCAGATCGTCGGTTACTTGACGCCAATCCGAATACGGACGTGCGACCTCTTGGGTAAGATTGATCGGCACCAAGCCTTCGCGGTCGAAGGAAGCTTCCTTGCTATCCCCCTTCTCCGAGCGGTAAAGTTGATCCATCCCGAGCACAATCTGCGCGTAGGACTCAGACAATTTGAGGTCAACCGGGTCCCATTTCATCATAGGGTAGACTCGCCTTCTGCGGTATCCAAGTTGCCAATCATGAAGCCGTAGTCGCCTGGATTTACTTTTTGAACCAAGCCGCGCATTAAAATAACGATGTTTCGCTCAAAAGGAGTATGGATCACCTCTAGCTCTTCAAAGGTTTGAGGGTTATAAGTACGTGATAAAACTTGCTTGCCTTCAATAATGGAACCTACAGCGCTGAAGTCGAATTCAGGCACCATGACGCCCCCTTGGCGAGGTCGAATAATTTTGATTTCGGTTACCACAGTCTGCTTTGGAGGCGCAACAACTGGTTCAGGAATCATTTCCAAATGGCGCATACAATTCAATATGCCTTCAACCCCACGTTCGATATCCTTCTCAAAGTTTGGACCGCCGCCTACCTCAACCGTTACGCTAGGAATTCCTTTCGCTGCCGTATAGGTGACCGTAGTTCCTTCATAAGACTGGGAAGGACGATACAGCAAAGGGAAATTAAACGCTCTGGACAACGCTTCATCATTCTGAATATAGACGTAATCCACAATAGGAACGGCGCCGCCAGCGTGCAAATCAATATAAGCATCCAGCGTGCTAAGGAAATTTTCCACAATCGAATGTGCAAGCTGCTCGGTCACCCAGCCGTCCGGGTCGCCAGGGAATACGCGGTTCAAGTTCGTCATATCGAGAGGTGTATTTCGTGTCAACGATTCAAAGGCAAGCTGGTTAGCGACGGGTAATATTTTTACCGTTCCGGACAACTTTTGCTCATCAATACGCGCTGCAACTCGTCTCAAAATCTCCGCGCCGATAATCTCATCGCCATGAATGACCGCGGACAAGCCTAGAACTGGCCCCGGTTGCTTGCCGTGGATTGTATGGATGGGAAGCGTCACCTTGACCCCATTGGATAGGTGCGTGACAACAACCTCATTGAATTCGCGAGTTCCTGCTTTGCTCATCTCTTAGTTCCTCCTGTATATCCGGCTATTTGTTTTTCAGTTTCGTGTCTGTCAAATCACGCAACCCGTCACCCAGCAAATTAAATCCGAGTACGGTTATCATTATGGCAATACCGGGATAGATCGACATGAAAGGAGCTTCCCCGAAAAATTTCATTCCAAACGACAATGTCCACCCCCAGCTTGACTCCGGCGGCTGGATACCTAAGCCAAGAAAGCTTAGCGTCGCTTCTGCAACAATCGCCTGACCCAGTCCAAGCGTAGCAACGACAATTATCGGCGCCAAGCAGTTCGGCAAGATGTTGAAGAAGATAATGCGGAAATCGCTGGAACCAATCGTTCGAGCGGCTTGAATATACTCTTCTTCCTTAACGATGAGCACGTTGGCGCGCACAATCCGGGCATAGCTGGTCCAATAAATAAGCCCTAGCGCAATAATGACGTTTTTGATTCCCGGACCAAGCGCAGCGACAAAAGCAATGGCTAGCAATAGCACCGGAAAGGATAGCACGATGTCGACGAAGCGCATAATCATCGTGTCGATCCATCCTCCGTAGTAGCCGGAAATCAAGCCTAAAGTCACTCCGATGACGAGGGCAACGACGACTGCGATGAAACCAACCTCCAATGAAACTCTCGCACCGTATATGATTCGGGTATATAAGTCTCTTCCGAATTGGTCCGTTCCTAGCAGATGTCCTCCTTGTAAAGGCTTGACTAGCCGATCTTGGACGACCATTTCATAAGGATCATGGGTAGCAAGCAGAGGAGCGAAGATCGCCGTAAGGATGACAATACTAACGATTATTGCCCCGACTAGGGCTCCTTTGCTTCTTGTTACTGTCGAAAACCATACTCTAGTACTTACTTGTGGATGCACGAGCCTCCCTCCTTATTATTGCTGAATTTTCGGGTTTACGACGGCGTATAAAATATCCACAATAAGGTTGGTTATGGCGAACATGAAGGCGACTACGAATACCGTTCCTTGAATGACGGGAAAATCGCGCTGGCTTATTGCCGTAATAGCAAGGCGTCCGATTCCTGGCCAGGCAAAAATCGTTTCGGTCACAATAGCCCCGCCGAGCATCCCTCCGAACTGCAGACCTACAATGGTGATAACCGGAATTAGCGCATTGCGGAACGCATGCTTCATAATAACTTTAAACGTACTGACTCCCTTAGCTTCAGCCGTCCGCACATAATCCTCCTTCAGCACCTCCAACATGGTGGACCGCACCATTCGGGTGATCAGTGCAGCGCTCGTAATACCTAATGTAAATGCCGGAAGGAGCAGCTTTTTCAAGCTAAACACCAAGTCGTACACGTTCCCGGTCGAGACCGCCGTCTCCAACGCTTCTGTTAGCGGCTCTCCTCGCCCGAATGATGGAAGCCAGTTCAATTGAACAGAGAATGCGATAATGAGCAGCATCCCCATCCAGAACACCGGCATGGATACGCCAATTTGTGCAAAGAACATATTGGCATAGTCCAGCCACGAAAATTGCTTAACCGCCGATAGGATGCCAAGCGGAATGGCAATAAGCAGCGCAATGATCATTGCCGCAATAGCTAATTCCAGCGTGGCCGGCAAATGGGTCATGATTAACTTGGATACCGGTTCATCTTGAAAGATAGAACGGCCTAAATTGCCTGTTGCCAGATGCTTCAAAAAAACGAACAACTGAACATATAGCGGCTCGTTTAAGCCTAGAATATTGCGTAATCGCTCAACTTCACTCGGCGGCGCGTCCTGACCGAGCAAGACTAGCGCTGGATCTCCCGGAATCATATGAAGCAGAAAAAATACAATGACTGAAATGCCTAAGAGTACCGGAATTAGTTGCAGCATTCGCTTGCCTACGTAAGTTGCCAACAAGCCCACTCCTTCCACAAGATTACCTTGAAGAAGGAGAGATTCCACAGTGAAAGGAATCCCTCCTTCCCCGCTTTTACTTCTTGATCACAACGTCCTTCAGACTATACATGCTGCCTTTCGGATGCGCTTTAAACCCTGATACATTGTTATTAAAGACGACGTAGTAGCCTTGATACAGCAGAACGTCGTAAGCAACTTCATCCGTTACGATTTTGGCTGCCTCTTGGTAAATTTTTGTACGCTCGCCCTGATTCAGCGTCGTTCTTCCTTTTTCCAGCAATTCGTCCACTTTCGGGTTCACATATTTCCCATAGTTATTGCCGCTTTTCGAATTGAACTTGTCGTACATCGCTTTATCCGGATCTGTTAGATTCAACCAGCCCAACAAGGCGATATCGAACTTCTGTGCAAGCAGATTGGCGCTTAATGTAGCGAATTCAGTCGTCGATACTTTTGTATCAATTCCCACTTTTTTGAACTCATTTTGCAAGTATTCCACAGCTTGCATCCGGTTCGGATCTTCCGTGTGCGTGGATAAAGTAATCGTCAGCTTTGTACCGTTTTTATCCAAAATACTATCTCCATCCGAGTCCTTCCATCCCGCTTCCGCTAAAAGCGCCTTCGCTTTGGCTGGATCGTATGGATAGCCGGCAATGCTATCCGTATAAGCCCAAGAAGGAGGAATTAGAGGCGATTTACCCGGTTTATCCATACTTTGATACAACTTCTCTGAGATCGTATTTTTGTCAACCAGATAAGCAATCGCCTGACGTACCTTTACATCGGACAAAATCGGATTGGTCGTGTTAAAGTTCAAATATGTAAAACCTAGACCTTCGGTTGAGATGACGGTGAAATCTTTCTTCGACTGCATAGTTTTAATATCCTGAGGCGAAAGCGGCGTATGAACCAAATCAATATCCTTTGCTTGCAGCGCAGATACGCGAGTTGTATTATCGGGAATAATGTAATAAGTCACTTTCTTCGTCTTTGGAGCGCCGCCCCAGTATTTGTCGTTAGCTTCAAAGCTAATTTTGCTGTTCTTATCCCATTTTGTGAACTTATACGGGCCTGTTCCAATCGGCTTCGTAGACAGCGAGTCATCTTTCTTCTCGGCGATATGCTTAGGTACGATTCCAATATCCATGTAGCTCAGAAGAGGTGCATACGGCTGCTTTAGCGTAAATTTAACTGTAGACTCGTTCACTACCTCAACCTTGGAGATTGGCGAAAACAAGCTGGCATTTGGCGCCTTGAAGCTAGGATCGATTAACGTGTCGAATGTATACTTCACATCTTCGGCAGTGAAAGGTGTATTGTCGTGGAACATAACACCCTTGCGCAAAGTAAATATCCATGTGACCGGATCGGGATTTTCCCATTTTTCGGCAAGTGCCGGCTGAGGCTCCAGTTTGCTTGACATCACGATAAGGCCGTCATAAATCAGTTCCGCCGATCTTACAGCAGTAGTGTCCCGAGCCAGCCTTGAATCTAAAGTGCCCGCATCGACGTCCAGCCCTACTCTGATTTCATCAGCGCTGGCCTGTGTCGATTGCGCTGCTTGTGTTGACTGTGCCGATGATGTTGATTGTGCCGAATCCTTCGGCGTCGTCTCTTGATACGTGCATCCAGTCAATGTAAGACCTGCAATTAAAAGCATCGATACGAACGAACCGAACCCTTTTTTAGCCATGACCCACACTTCTCCTCTCATTTGTTCCAGATCTTCTCAGACATTCCATTCGCGCCTTGCTGCAATACCCGTCAAACGTTCCTTGCTCAATGTATATCGAAATAGGTCACCTCTTTCGGGCTTCGAGTAAGGAGTTCGCACCCATTGCTCGTCACCGCTACAATATCCTCTATGCGGATTCCGAATTCGTCAGGCAAATAAATCCCTGGTTCCACACTGAATACCATTCCCTCCTGGATTTCATCCTGATTATTGCGATGGAGGAACGGCCCTTCATGCAGCTCTAGTCCCAACCCGTGGCCGGTGCGATGTGTAAAATAGCGATCGTAGCCCCATTTGGTAAACTCTCGTCGAATCGAAAGATCGATCTCGGCAAATGATACGCCGGGCTTCACGAGGCTAATAGCTTGCTCCTGTGCAAATTGTACGATTTTATAAATTTCTTCGAAGCGGCTGTTCGGTTTCCCATAAAACAACGTTCGCGTAATATCCGAGCAATAGTGTCTGAACAGTCCCCCCATATCGATTACAACGGCCTGGTCCGGGAGCAAAACTGTATCACCCAATTCGTGATGTGGATTTGCGCTGTTTCGGCCAAAACCAATAATGGGCTTAAAAGAAAGCTCACTAACCTGATGCTCCCCAAAAAAGCTGCGGATCGTCTCCGCCACTTGCATTTCTGTTGCAGGAAGATGCTGCAACTGAATGACTTGATGCATAACCGCGTCCGCAATTCGAGAAGATTGCTGCAAAATTTGAATTTCCTCTGCATCTTTAATCTCACGCAGCTTTTCTACAACCGTGCTTTTCCTAATTTCAAGAGACGGCTTCAAGCTCATGGTGTCGATCAGAAAATGGCTAGGCCAGCTCTGATCAACGCCAAGCACCTTATTCCTCAAGCATGAGCCGAGCAGACGGATTGGATCATCCTCGTCTTTCCAAACGAGCAATTCAATCCCCTGCGGCAGCGTAAGTTGACCGACGAACATTTCATGAATAATGAGCTTAGGCGGAGCATTCAGATCAAGCAGCAAACAGCTCAATCTTTCACCCGTGTTAATCGCTTGCCCAGTTAAATAGTACATATTGTACTTTGAACTGACCAGAAGATGCCCGATCTCCGCCCCTTGCATAAGCTGCAAGCACTTTTTCACACGATCTGTAAACACATTCACTCGAATAATCCCCTTTCGTCCATCCTGATCTGTCCTATCCTAACAAAGTCTTCAATGACAGATCATCGATTCCAGATCTCGAGGATAATAGGTGAGCATTTCCATCCCGTTCTCTGTGACGAGAATCGTCTCCGCATGCCGGAACCCACCTAGCTCCTTCACATAGATACCCGGCTCCACTGAAAAAATCATGCCTGCTTGAAGAATCGTAGGGTCTCCTGTATCGAAGAACGGCGCTTCATGATTCCTTAAGCCGAGCGAATGGCCCGTGTGATGGCGAGTCAGGTGAGCGACGCCAGATTCTTGTAAAAAGCGCTGCACTTCTTTATCCACTTCCGATGCCGGTATACCGGCGCGAATCGTACGGAAGGCTACATTTTGCGCCTCGACCATAAGGTTAAAGTAGTGCTCCTGTTCTTTGCTTACTTCCTGCACGAACATGGTTCGCTCCAATTCGCTGTGATAGCCCCATACAGCCGCATCGGCGCCTGTTACAAGCGTGTCTCCCCGTTTTAAAGTGATACTCTGCGTAACCGCATGCGGAATAGCGGACATCGGGCCTACCTGACCGCGGAATACGGCAATCACATTCTGACCGTAGCCTCCATATGGCTTGTAATCGTTTCCAAGTGCATCTAGCATAATTAAGGATGCTTCATGACTGGCACGGCTTTCGATTTCAATTGCATCTACGCCCGGCTTGGCATACTTTTGCAATAATCGATGGGCGAGGTGCGACCATCTCAGCGATTCCTTAATCAGCTCAATCTCATTCGGTGATTTCACATACCTTGCTTCCTCGACCCAACCATACAGAGATACGAATCTCTTCGCGGTCACAAGATCGCTGATTCTAGGTCCTCGATATCCCATCGGCGAGCCGTATCCGTCCGAATCAAACCCGATTGTTTTAGATGCAAACTGGTAATCAATCAAAATATCCTTGAGATATTCCATCGGATGGCGAAGGCCGGGATACTCCGGATAGGAATGAACGAAATCTGCTCCGGCATATAGCTCGGCATGCTCATGCTCCAACGCAGGAACGAACATGTGAGACCGTCCGGAGGGATCAATCAATAGCCCCATTGGTCTTTCAGTAGGATGGAAATGAAACCCAGTTAAATAAAAAATGTCAATGGCATTAAATAAAATTGCACATTCCACATCGCTGGCATGAAGCCTTGAAATAAATTTGTTCCGGCGCTCCATAATTTCTTCTTTCGGTATCGCTAATAGCATGGTGACCCCCCTTTTTCAAATGAAAAATTGTTGAAATTGCACAATTCAGAAAACAAAAATACCAAGCGAAACTAATCCTCCTTATCAATCAATAAGGAAAGATGAGTCAGCTTGGTACTTAAGTTCTGAACGTATGAATAGGGGCTGCCTATTCACAGGAACTTAGGCTCGCTGTTCAATACATGTAATTGTTAATAACTTATGTATAAAAATATAAATGAATTTTCAAAAAATTTCAACTGTTTTGTTTCCAACTTGTTACTGCTTCATGGATTTATAGATCTCAAACTGATTGTATGCATCTAGAATGGCCATGATGATCGCTTTCTTTCCTAGTCCGAAATAGCGACTCTCGAACCTCTTAATCGGGGTCTCTACCCCTTCCTTCAGATCATGATTCACTAATATATCTTTGAGAAAGCCTGTACACATGTTCGTGATAAACGTGCTGGAGACATTAATAATCCGATCCGTTTCTGGGTCAATCTCAAAACCTATTCCCATGACACCATAAAGATTTTTCGCTGCCATGCCATCTGGCAAACGTGAATAACCCGTACAAATAATGGTATCCATGCGCCCACTGTTCAAAATGGAAGCCCCCTTCGAATCATTTGTCCTATCAAGCATTTCTTTAATAATAAATCAATATGAAATTGCTTTCCAGAGCTAATTTGGAGGGAGTGATTGAAGGTTGGTTGCATAATGATTAGTTATTTAAGGAGATGGGAATTCGTGTAAACTAAAATATCTCACATAAGCATTCGGAGCTAGATCGGCTTTGAGTATATCTTATGGGAGAGCATTATTTCTTATAGCTACCTTCCGCTACCTCATTTTTATATCACCAATTCACAAATTCTGGATAATAGTCTAGCAAGATTGAAAATTGCTATTAACGCAAAAAAGCCCTCTAAAAAGGGCTTTTCAACATCTAGCATTGTTAACGTATCGATACTAATAAATGGATTACCTTTCCCTATGACACTAACACTTAATATGAGAGGACAACCCACATGGACTGCTCACTCGTTGTTTCCTTTCCAAACCAACAAAGCTACTGACTCCACATGCATCGTATGCGGGAAGCGACCACTTCGCCACGGCATCTATTACAGTCGCTTAATATCGCATCGAACCAACGTTCTTACAGCCAATTATCTGTTTCTTTGGCATGCTTTATCTCGAGCGTGAACTTAAAGTTTTCTTTAAGTTTCATTAATGGGCTAATCTAGCATGATATAATTCAAGGAGAAAAAAAAGTTACTGATGCAGGAAGAAATACGGAAACCTCGATTGAACAAATTATGTTCAAATCACATAAAGATCTTTCACGGTAAAGGAGTGAGTCTGATGCTGGTCGTTGGAAGAAAACCCGGACAATACATAGTGATCAACGAAAAAATTATCATAAAGGTAATTAAAAGTGAAGAGGGGCACTTACGCTTGGCCATTGAAGCGCCAAAAGATATCTCTATCGTTCGCGGAGAATTGCTTAATCAAGAATAATCACAAGTATCTCGGTTTTTTCGTTTTGGCAGCTTTGAACTAGTCCAATAGCTGCAGTTCTCTTGCTTTGGAGATAACGGTCTTGGATATCCGTGGGTCTCTCTCGGCTCCGGTTGATGTCTTTCTCAGCCTCTACAACCAATTCCCCCTCTCTCCCCAACAGGATTATTCCCCTTTCGGCACCGGCATTACAGATTGCCAGTTCAAGGAAGTCCCCTAGCAAATCCAACTCTGCCTTATCCTTAGACACAATTTTGATACCTGCCGGAGAGTATCCATATCCAATTCCTTATCCATGGCATTCGATCCATAAAAAATTAATTAATAACTTTCAAAAAAGTTTTTCACAAAAAGACTAAACATTTTAAATAAATTGTCGATATATATATTAATCACATATCCGATTACTCATGGACGAGTAGATACGCATGTAGTTTCAAGGAGGAACATTTGAAACAGATGCCTATTTATTCGTCTTTTTGCTGTTTAAATGTCGTTTTTTGACAATTGAATATTTTATTAAATAATTACGAGACTTAGGATGAGCAAATAAGTCGCCGTCATTCTTCAGGAGGAAGAAGGGCAGCGACCTGTTTGCTCATTTTTTTTATGTCAATTTAATAAGCGGGATAAGGGGATGAGCCAATGCTCGTGTTAGGGAGAAAACCCGGAGAATATGTGCTGATCGACAACAACATTATGGTAAAGGTCATTAAGAGCGATGAAGGCCATTTACGCTTGGCGATTGAAGCACCAAAGCATATTTCTATTGTTCGTGGAGAGTTATGGGAAGAAAACAATATAGCCTTAGAAACGGCAAAAAAGGTCGAGGCCCCTGCCACTTAAGGACGAGTGGTGAAGTCAAGGAAGATAACAGTTTGACTTACAAATCCTTGTTTTGGATTAGCGCGCAATCCATCAATGACTTGTGAGTACAGGGTATGCGCTTCAAAGGATGCAAACGGATAGGCATCCTCAAACACACCACATGGAGGTAATGAGAAATGAGAATTAACCACAACATTGCAGCACAGAACACGCACCGCCAATTAGCAGGTAACACAGCAGCAGCAGGCAAATCTTTAGAAAAATTGTCTTCCGGTCTTCGTATCAACCGTGCGGGCGACGACGCTGCAGGTCTTGCGATTTCCGAAAAAATGCGAGCACAAATCCGCGGATTGGATCAAGCACAGCGCAACGCGCAAGATTCGATTTCCCTGATTCAGACGGCAGAAGGCGCGTTGACCGAAACACATAGCATCCTTCAACGTATGAAAGAACTCGCAACGCAAGCTGCCAACGATACGAACACTGCCGATGACCGCGGCGAAATTCAGAAGGAAATCAACCAATTGACGGCTGAAATTAACCGTATTGGCAATACGACCGAGTTCAATACGAAAAAACTGTTAAATGGGGACATTTCGGAAAAATCCGGTGTTGTAACGATTGATAAAACAACTAATCCTTTCAATGCGGGAACAACGACTATTTCGAATCCGGATTTAGATAAGAACAGTTCTCTGAAGGCAGGAAATTATACAATAGATGTTATAGACACTGTAACGAAATCCGCAACCCATACTGCTGATAATGCAATTAAAGACGTTAGCGTTGGGGCAAACTCAACTCTAAACAGCGGCGATTATGAAATTCGTATTGGCCAAACGCAAACGAAGAATGCATCGCTTGATACCCCAGCCGGCTCTGTAACAGGCGTTTCGATTGCTCCTACTTCTACTTTGGCTAACGGTGCACATGAAGTAACAATTACAAGAACAGATTCTGTTGCAACCGGCGCATTCACCGGTGCCAATACAGGCCTTACGGCCGACGGTATTACGGTTACAGGTAACAACCCAGTGTCTGGAAGCTTTGATGTAAAAACTGTAGGCGTTTTAGGTGCGGTAAACAATGGTACTGTTGGCCCAGGTGCCGCTGGTGCCCTTACTTTGAGTTTAGATAACCCTTCGGCACTGAGCAATGGAGTAGGATATCAACTTGCTTATGCAGATGAAGGCAACGGTATTTTTAGTGTTCAATTAATGGATACCGACGGCACTACAGCTTTAACAGACAAAGTTATTCTTGATAATAACGTACAAAATTATCAATTCAAGGCATTGGGATCAACCAATGACTTCGGGGTGAGCTTTAAAACCGCTACTGGGGTTAACACCACATTAACTGGAGCTAACGCAGGCGGAAATCACCAAACATTTGATGTAAGCAGCACAGTTACATTAAGTAAAGGCGGCAGCACTGTAGGTACTACATCTATTGCTGCAGGTGCTGCTGCAGGTAGTGTAACGATTGGAGATTTCACGATTGCCCACGGCGTTGGTAACACAATTAAAAATGGAACTGATAGCTTTACTGTCACTAATGATCTTGCAGCATCATTTGACGGCGGACCTGCAGTAACCTTTACTGCCGGCAGCACAGTTACCTTCGCAAACGGAGTAAGCATTGATACTCGTGCTGATAGTACGACGTATAGCGCTTCTAACACTTATGACCTTACCGTTGGTACCGCAACCGCTTATACGGCAACAGTCCACGATGCCAATGGTGGCGTTGTGGTTGGCACGCAAACCTTAACGGATGGCAGCACTTATAACCTAGGTAATGGCGTAGATCTTACGATCGGTACACTTACTGGCCCTACTACACATGCATTTAGCGTTACTGCCGCAACAACGAAAACCGCTAAGCTGACAAACACAACAACTGGTGATACGACTACGAAATCTGATATTGCAGCCAACTCCACGATCGATTTTGGAAATGGTCTCAAAGTAAATATGGGCGCAAAAACGAATGGTCAAGCCGCTTTTACAGTTGAAGGTGGCGTTGAGGACAGATCCTTGTCGATGCAAGTCGGAGCAAACCAAGGTCAGTCCTTGTCCATGAATGTTGCAGACATGCGTGCAAGTGCTCTCGGGATAACTTCTTCTGATGCATCTGCAGTAATTAAAGATACAAGTGGAAATGTGATTACGGGTGCTGCTTGGACAACTACGAAACAAAGCAATAATGGCACTGATAACGTTAATGTTGAGTACTCCCTTGATGTTTCGGATGCGACTAAGGCTTCTGCAGCAATCAAAGTACTAGACAATTCCATTAATGCTGTATCCGCCGAACGTTCCAAATTAGGTGCATACCAAAATCGTTTGGAGCACACAATTAACAACCTTGGAGCTGCTTCTGAAAACCTTACTGCCGCTGAGTCGCGTATCCGTGACGTGGACATGGCGAAGGAAATGATGGAGTTCACTAAGAACAACATTCTTTCTCAAGCAGCGCAAGCAATGTTAGCTCAAGCCAACCAACAGCCGCAAGGCGTACTGCAATTGCTCCGTTAATCAAAATCAACCTCCATCTCCACTTTATCAAAGGTGGAATTGGAGGTTGTTTTGCATGAAGTCTGGGATCCTCTCTCTCAAGCTCACACTAACTTCTGGCAACCAGCATATATCCGGCCCCCCGAATCGTAATGATTCTCTCAGGATTGACAGGGTCAGCCTCGATTTTTTTACGTAAATTACTGATGTGTACAGCGACCGTTCTCATATCCTCTAGACTCTCCATTCCCCAGATGAGCTGAAACAACGTATCGACAGTGACTACACGATTAACGTTTTGTGCCATATAGGACAGTAGACTGAACTCTTTTTTCGTTAAAAAAATGGGATTACTACCCATGATGACGGACTGTGCGTAGTAATCCAGCGTCAAACCCGGTAACTCCAGCAGTTGTTCCTTTCTGCCCGTCGACACTCTGCGAAGGTGAGCCTTGATCTTGGCCATGAGTACTCCTGGACTAAACGGCTTGGTCACATAATCGTCGCCTCCATAGGATAATGCGCTGATTTTGACCTCGTCCTCCTCACGGCTGCTCAGAAACACGATCGGCGCATTCGTGTAGCTACGTGCGTTCCTGCACCAATCAATGCCGTTTTCATTAGCCAGAAGTACATCCAGTACAATCAAATCCGGCTCGAACGACGCAAGCAGTTTCATAGCTTCTGTCCCGCTATAGCTGTAGGAGCATATGAAGCCCTCACGCTCGCAATAAACCTGAACAATCTCGCATATATTGGGATCATCATCGACGATCATAATTTTGTGCATGTCCATAACGCCGTCACCTTCTTTCTTCTACAATACAAGAATACAAGGAAGTGATACATAGAATATCGACCCCGTCTTGCCATCGCTCTCCGCTCGAATCGTCCCTCCATGCGCTTGTACGATTTCTCTGCAAATCGCCAGCCCGAGCCCGCTGCCCTCTACACCCTTCTCCACGCCCGGTCGATCATACTTGTAATTGCGATCGAAGATTTGCTCTAGCTGATCCGGAGGAATACCCATGCCAGAATCTTGCACGCTAATGATCGCATAGCGGGCATGATTCACCTCGTACACAGCTAGCGCAATACGCACCAACCCACCTCTAGAGGTGAACTTCATCGCGTTCGACACTAGATTAAATAACGCCTGCTCTAATCTTTGCGCATCCATTTCGACAACAGGCACGTTAGGGCGTTGATCTTCCACATCTCTGAAATCCAGCCTGAAATCCAACCCTGCGTCACGCACAACTAACTCATATTGTTCATAGAACCGGCGCAAGAAGTGAGCCACATGAACCTGCTCCATTCGGTACGAGACTTGTCCCGTCTCCAAATGCGACAAGAAGGACAACTCCTCGATCATGCGGTTAATCCTTATCGTGTTATCCCGGATATACTTTAAGTACTGTTCATTGCGCTCCGGCTTGACTCTGTCCTGCACAGCCTCGACATAACCAAGCATACTGGACAGCGGCATACGCAGATCATGCGTAATATAGGCAAGGAGCTTCTTCCTCCCTTGCTCGGAGTGAAGCAACCGGTCATACGAAGTGCGGAGATCATCATGAGCTGCGGATAAGTCATGAGTACGTTCCTGTACGATCACTTCCAAATTCATATTCATTTCAGTCAGCTTGTCGTTAGCGACCTGCAGCTCACGTGTAATCCTCTCTTCGTTTGATGCCGCCCTCGTAAATCTTGAAGAAAGCAGAATCATCTGTGCGATCGTAAACACCAACAGACCAAGCGGAGATGTATTTCCGATTCGTGACCATTCATTGTAATATAAAAAATCGTTGACGACAGTAACTAAAGCAACCACCGACACCAGCAGGAAGATTAGCGCTCCCTCCATGCGCCATATAGCCACTTTGACCAGCCCAACCATCAGATAAACCATATGAAGAACAACCATCACACCGATTATCAGTAACATTTTTGTATATAGAAGTGCAGGGGTCACCACAACAACGACACAGAATGCGCTGGTAACGATCCGCGTGCCAAGATGAAACCAACGCGACACATAATTCGGAAAAATGCTATCAAAGTACATCGTGATGATATAACCACTGCTGCAAAGAATCAGGTACTCGATCTTGAACTGCAATCCCCATGGAAAAGCTGGCCATATTTGTGTAATCATGAGCTCGCCGACCAACAAGGATCGGATACCAAACAACACGGTGAATAGACCAAAATACAATGGAGCCCTGTCTTTGCGTCGCAGTATGAACAACAGCAGGTGATACATACCAATCACCAGCAGGCTTGCGGTGATGAACGTTTCAGCGGCGATTCTCAGATTTGTCCTGACCGTTAACACATCACTGCCGCCCAACTCTATATACTTGGTGATGCCGCCTCGATTATGATGAAAATTGGCTACTTGCATAACCAGCTCCACCCTGTCATTCTCGGGCTGGAAGAACACCAGCTTCGTTGCCAGATGCGGGGTCACGTTACTCTTGTCCTGACCAACTTCACCAACTTCTTCCAGAAGTTTACCATTAACCCATAACTTATACGCATGAAAGATAGTAGGCATCCGCAGAGCAAGCCGCTCATTCCTATCCTGTTCGCTAAGTTGGATGACTACCCGAAAGGTTGCAAAGCCTGTACCGTTCAGCTGCTGACCATCTAACCGATAGCCTAGCCAGGAGCTCGGGATGCTGATCCAGCGGTCATGATTTCCGTCCCTTGCCGAACGAATCTGAATTTCCTCCGGTGACAGCAGCTCTTGCCAGTAGAACGCCCACTCCCCTTTTAACTTTAGCGGATTCTCACTGACATGAGCCTGCGTTAAATCCAGAATGCCTTTTTCACTTTGCAACTTAGGGGAGTCCGGTGCAGAGATAACGGCATAGCTTACAATCAAACCAACAACAACGGCAGCAGCTATATAAAGCAAGATAATACGAGAACCGTATCGGAGAATACCCCTCATGATGAAAACGACCCCAATCTACAAGATGCGCAATAAGTTAGTTAATTATCTAAACAATAACATCAATAAAGGAAAATGTGCCCTACAAATATCTACGAAGTGTTGAACACAAACATTACGATGAGGTCCTTTTTTGAACGTAAGAAAAACCGTCCACTCCCGGACGGTCCATTAACACTGTGTTTGAAAATTCGCTTTTCCTTCTAAGATCGCATGCAAAAATTTTTTCGACTTTCTCAATCGCTGCTGGACATCTTCAATTTCTCTAATTTTTTGTTCAACAATTTTTTTCTTTACCTCGTATGTTAAATTAAGTCCTTGATTGACTAGCAAGCATAGCTCCTCTATAGAAAAGTCTACGGATAAAAGTGCCTTCACATCATTTAGAAATTCAACAACTTCTTCGGAATAAATACGATAATTATTTACATCCCTTTTCACAAATGTGTCTGGAATTAGGTTCTTACGTTCATAGAATCTCAGTGTTGATATGGGCAGACCCGTTAATTTTGAAACATCTTTTATTTTCATAATGGGACCTCTTTTTATTCACTTGCTATAAACCTAGGTTTATAGTTCATAATGCGAATATGATAACAAACGACATACACAATGTCAAAAAATTCAACGTTATCAAAAGGAGAGCTTCTATGTTTAACCATATTCAAAATAACGATTTCGCCAGTATAGTCCAGGGACGACGTTCCGTTCGTCATTATGATGAGAACTTTAAAATATCGAAAGAAGAGTTAAACGAAATGATTTCGGAAGCCAGCTTGGCTCCGTCCTCCGCCAATATGCAGCCTTGGCGCGTAGTCGTGGTCGACACTCCGGAAGGAAAAGAAAAACTAAGGCCTCTTGTCCGGTTCAATACAGTACAAAACGATACATCATCGGCCATGTTATTAATTTTTGGTGATACCGAAAGCTATTTATATGCGGAAGAAATTTACAATCAAGCCGTGGAAAAAGGAAAAATGCCAGCTGAAGTACGAGATCGTCAACTCGGAACAATTCTATCGATGTATCCGACTCTACCAAAAGAACTCAAAATTGAAGTTGCAAAAATCGATAGCAGCCTCTTTGCAATGCAGTTAATGTTAGTAGCTCATGCACATGGGTATGATACGAATCCAATGGCAGGCTTTGAAGTTGACCAAGTAGCTAAAGCATTTGATTTAGATGAAGAACGCTATGCTCCAGTAATGATTATTTCAATAGGAAAAGCCAAAGAAGAAGGGCATGAGTCAGTTCGATTAAGTTCTGACAAGATTACATTTTGGAGGTAACTTCTGATTAAAGATTGCGACGACGGGAAGCGATAGTTCATCCAATACAAACAGCGGCAGCTTCGGACTTTATTTCCTCGTCCATGACTGCCGCTCACCGTATTTTTTTCATTGTCAGTAATATAGGAGTGTTGTTCGATCATGTGTTCAGTTAAAATCACCTTACTTTTTATTCGAATCAGGGCGCCGCGGATTGACCATGCCAAAGATATGATACGGTGTTATCCCATTTGCAAATAGGCTATCTACCAACTTGACCAATTCTTCCGACGATAGATCTTTGCCGTTGCGTATCCAAAGGCGAAACATAGATATTAATGTTGATATGTAAAACTCAATTATGTATGGTGCTAAGACATCATTTGTTGGAAAGTCCACAATCAATCTCTCAAAGGGAATTTCTCTTTTCAGGCGTTCAACAAAATGAACAGAACCATAGTCGCCCAAGAGGGCTTTAAGAACTGAAATTTCCTCTGCATTTTCCAAGCATTGAAGTGCATCTTGGAAAGTATGTGTAGAAAACTCTCTGCCTGCCATTTCCTCGTTAATGGATTTCAAGACACGCTCTTCAACGCAGTCCAACAACTCATAGATATCCGTAAAGTATTGATAAAATGTACTGCGATTATATCCTGATTGGTTAGCAATCTCTTGAATGGATATTTTTTCAATTGGTTTTTGGCTATATAAATCACAGAATACATTTATAAATGTTTGCCTTGTTTTGTCCGTAATTTCAGGTTGCTTATTCATTATTTACCTCCATTTTTCTGTTCAATTGATTATACGACAGATATTAAAAATCTGATGGTTGATGACCGTATAGTGAATCTATACAATAACATTATACAACACGTTGTTTGATCATTAACAAGGATTAATATATATTTTCAGGAGGCAATATGAGAATTTTATTCTTCGGTAGAGGTGTAATATCTACCCAATATGCTTGGGCTTTTGAAAAGGCAGGGCATACAGTTGAGTTTTACGTTAGAAAAGGGAGAAAAGAAACCTTCGGAAGCAACATAGAGCTTGAAATGTGGGACGCACGAAGAGGGAAACAGCTAATAAAAGAAAGCTGGAACGTCAAACTGCATGAGGAGATGAGCCCAAATTATGATCTCATTATTGTTAGTGTCAACACGGAACAACTTCCAGAAGCAGCACAATTACTATCGACTGCTGCTGGAAACACCCCTGTCCTAATATTCAATAACGTTTGGCAAGATTTGAAATCATCGATCTCACCATTGTCTATGAACAATGTTGTCTTTGGGTTCCCAGGAGGCGGCGGCGGCATCGCGGACAATAGGCTTAGAGGTGGCTTTTTAAAAATGCTATTTCTGGAAAAACCACGGGTAGGCACTGAACATATTAACAACAAGGTCAAAGAACTATTTGAAAGTGCCCATTTTAAAATTAGTTGGATAAAGGATATGCAAAACTGGCTATGGAATCACTTTGCCATGAATGCGGCTATAGAGACCGAGGTGTTAAAACTGGGAAGTTTTCCAGCACTCATGAATCATAGTGACTCATTCGCAAATGTTGGTAAGAATATGAGGGGAATTATCCCTGTACTTAAAGCAAGAGGTGCAAAGATTGATACGATTTCTCTACTGTTAACTAAGATTCCACCAGCACTTCTCGGTACGCTTTTTAACAAAGTTATTTTTGCAAAGGGCAGCTTACCACGACTTTTCATCGAATACAACAATAGTAAAGCAGGTTTTGCGGTACTTGAAGTTGTGAGAGAAGCAAAAAAGTTAGGTATACCTTTACCACGTCTTACTGTGGCATTTGAAAACAATGAACAACACAAAGCTATTGAAAATTCCATATCATAAAAATTTGCAGGATTCTCTGTCATCATGCGGATAATTTTGGCCTAAAACAAGGGGCGTAGCCTATTTAGGCTCGCCCCTCCATTCCATCAATAATACGCACTCCACATGCACCGTATGCGAGTCAAAAAGCGAGTTTTGTAGAGACTGTTATAGTCGGCTAAAGCCTTGATTTTACTGGGATTTTGATGTTCGTATTAAGTTCGCTTAGGCTCGTTTTGTTAGTTTAGGAGAGTGTTTTTCACCAATTTGACACCAACTTTTCAAATGGTAGAACGTAATATAGTTGTAATTTTCACATGCACCTATTAAGGATTTAAATGGGTTCATGTTTAAGAAATTCATGTATCTTCTTATGGGTGCATTTATATTTACAACATAATGTACATGTACCCATTCTGGGTACATCTATTTTAAAACCTATATAAATCAATACTTAAATGGGATTACATGTACCCAGAAGGATACGTGTTACTTTTGATGGAAAATTAGCGCCAATTTTCACACTCTTATCCCCAAATTATTACATGTTACCCAGAGCTGCCGAATGTGGATATAGCAAGGTTTTGAATGTTGTTCGTCACCAACTTCCACACCAATTTTATTTAGTCTTTAATAGGTGCATGTATAATAAATTGAGTTCATCCTTTAGTGGAATCATCATTAAAGAATTTACTTTCAGAAAAGTAATCATCGGTATCTTAATAACAGTTGCTTTGAGTGGTATTCTTCGATTCGAAGAGTAAATCAAGTATTATACCGGGTGAAAGAAACGAAAAAAACAACTAAGGAAGAAATTCACAATTCCTACGTTGGGTGTGTTCTTGTTTAGGTTAAATGACTAAAATCACATTACAGAACCTATGTACTTTTGCAAACTATCCTCAACACATTCTGCGGTTTTCGACATAAAATTTATTTGAAACTTTTGGTTTCAGAAAAAACAAAAATCAAAAAGCGCCGGCTTCCCCAAGCCGACGCTCCTCATTTACCACTCAAGACGGTTACCACCTCCGGACACAGCATGTAGCATGAATAAATCATACAGGTTAGGCTTTGATAAAGCCCGGTTTTACTGTGACCGTTAGCCGCGGCGTACGTAATGGTGCAAGTCTATTCGAAGCGCTACGTAAGTGTTAGTCACAAAAGTGTCCCCCGAAAGGAGATATGACCATGACTATAAGTTAAGCCCCTAGCTCTTTAATACATTTTTATTAACCCACTTTTCAAACTTTCTTAATTTATACGCATACACTAAATACATGAGAAAATTAAGATCTTGTATTTTAAGGCCATCTCGCTCAAATTTTCTCTTCATAGACTTAATTACATTGGTTTTCTTAATAATTAATGGTTTGCCCCGCAACCAATCCCACTCGTACAAATCTAAATAAATTTGTACACCATTAAATATATAGAAATTATTAAAATCATTATAACAGTGGATCAATAAATCGTTAAAATAATTGTTAAACTGGGCTCGAAAAATTGCATAATCAGCATTAATGTTTATGTTTCGAATTTCTTTATGCTTATTAAAATAGTTTACAAGGAACTCATCTTTATATCCTTCTGTGTTCATATTCTGATTTTCATCAGAAATAAAACATTCAAAACTATCTAGCTCAATTATGATTACTTTCTTATAAGTTGCGATTTTTTTTGAAAGAGTGCTTTTCCCTGATCCTGGCCTACCGGTAATAAATAAAATGTTATTGTATTGTTTCCAATCTAAAATATTACCTTCTATATCATCAAAATCAGAATAAACATTACAGTTTTGCATTTTATCAGCTCCGCCGAATTACTAACCATTCTTATCCGACTTTCCTCTCCACCTTAATACCAATTGTCCACTTCTAGAAATCTTTACAATTTTAAATCCGGCCCTCTCGGCAGCAACCAAAGAAGCTATATTTTTCTTGCTAATATTAGCATAAATTATCTGATAGGTGCTAAGCTCACAGGCTCTTCTAAAAGCGATCGTCCCGATCCCTTTCCCCTGGTTTTTTTTATTCAACATAACTGTAATAAGTGGAAATGTTTCTTTACTCTTTTTTTCGATTACTACATGACCTGCTCTGTTATCGATATAATAAATATGCCAGTAATTCTCCTTCTTCCCTGGAACTAAAGAAACTTCCGATTCTCTAGCTTTACTTTTTAAGACAGCCGACGACTCTTGATTATTCTGCTCTAAGTAGCCTTCATCTTTCTTTTTATCCATTCTGTTCCCTCATTATAAAACAAATATTTCACTTACTTTTAAAGAATGCAATTAAAGGTTCAATAAACGTATTTTTAGCTGCGATGAAATATTCTGAAGGAAAAAATCCAGGAGAGTAAGAAATGGAAAGTACTCTAACATCCTTGGTCCACTTAGAATTAATAATTTTTTCAAGTGTTTTTTGCATTAATTGAAAAACTTCATCTTTACTAGGATCTAGATTAATATTTTTTTTCCAATCTGAATCTTTATTATATCTATTTGAAAAATAATCAAGATCAATATCCAACCAAACATTCCCTAAATTTCCATTTATTACTGCAAGATCACCTATGTTCTGGTACTTCCATAGTCCCTTATCGTTATTCTCTACTTTTTCTAGGAATGTACGGGAGATTTGTTTACCTCCAATATTGAGGGATTCTACCTTCGGGTGTAGAGAATATATCGGTCCTCTATAATCTGACAGGGGTTGCTTTATATGAAATATAGATCCTGGCTCTGTCATTATTGCAAAAGCGGATAAAAAAGAGCCTATACCAATTACTCCATGTTCTATACATTTTTCAATAAGTTTTGCATCTTCAAACTTGATAACATCCTGAAATAACGAAGATTTGATTTGACCTCTTTTATAAAATAACATTGGAGCCATTAGGTCACTATGATCATCAATATGAATAATAGAATTAATTTTAAAATTATTATTAATCGCGCCAGTTGCAGCTAAGATTGCTTTGGAGTGGAACATAGACACAATAATATGTATGTTATCAGTCTTTTCAAAAATGCAATAATCGGGCAAACTTCCCACATTGTCCACTTTATAGTCCGAAAGCACTGAAATAAGATTCGGATCTACGTACCAAGCTAGATCTGTTGGCCAGTTAAGTTGAAAGAACCACTTTTCAGTGTCTTCAGCAATCATCTTAGGATACTTGTCTTCGAATACCTCAAATAACATATCCATTGCATCGTTAGGAGAAACTGCACTCTTCTTTTCAAAAGGAATTATGGGTAACCTTCTCATATAATAAATTCACCTATACTTGATTTTTTATGTGCTTTAGTATCTCTTCATCTATTGCATTAATACTAATGCACATAATGATTCTTAAAACAATAAACCTGGAGGAGACAATTTTATATCAGTGATATTTAGAGCTTGAGCTAAGCTTTCAACAAATGTGATGCCCTGCGGAGTAAGAAGTGCAAATTGAAGTAGGCTTGAGATTCCATATCTAGCTTGATCCTTAAATTTAATTGCATTTTTTAATGATTTCTCCTTATTAATTCCACTTAAATTAGCATGTGAAAGTGCATTCCAATATAAAGAGAGGTTTGTAAAAACAAAAGTACCATGCAAAAATCCGGATGAATCCCTGAATCCACCTCTCCACGGTGCTGGAAACCTTGGAAATTTATAATCAAAAAGCAGTGGCTCTTCTCCATCCAAATGATAAAGAACTTGATGTAAAAACTCATGGAGAATTGAATCAGCTAAGTCATCAGCATCCAGCAATTTCCCCCCTGCGGACGGCGCGATATAAATAACATTCGGGGCGGTATCATCACTAAATGAAAAGATCCCATTCTCATCCCCAACTTTAGACTTAACAAAAATCAAATCAGTCAGGAGATTACCCATCCCTTTAACTATAGCAGGGTTAAATTCTTCTAAATAAAGTTTAACCTTTTCTAGTAATTTTATTGCTTCTTGGACTTCAATAGATTCAAAGGATAAAACTTCAATTGTATCTTCAAACGGAGCAGTAAGCCATTTCTGGGAAGATTGGATATTAATTGTATCTAACCAAAATGGTCGGATTTCACAAACGTCTATCAAATCCAGCGATTTCTCTTTCTGCAGTGATTCTTTTAGTAAAATAGCTGCCGCTGAAATGGTTAGTTTATCGAGATCTTGAAGATTCATTATTTTTTTAGCTTTATTGTCGGTTGATAATCTCCATTGAGAACAGTTTTCTTCTATTTTTTCAAATTTGTAGTCTTTAAAAACTGGTATTTCATTGTTTATTACCAAAGACTCACTTAAAAGTGTACTCGCTTTGGATATAATTGAGAAAATTTCGTGACAGTAAACTGTTGGAGCATCTAGGCCCCTCTCTTCGTGATATCTATGTGGAATACTCCCACCACCACACGCCTCTAACGCTGGACATTGTGAACATTCCTTCGATATACCCTCACTACTTAACCTGAAGCCATGCTCTAAGATTGTCTCATGAACTGACAGTTCAGCTATAGAAGCAGTAAATACGTTTTTATCTAAAAGAGCTCCATTAGGCCGTGTAATCTTAAAAACATCATGATCAGAATAATGGCCATCTGTTTCAACCACAAGCAAGCAAACAGATCCAAATCCCATTACATCCGTTTGACTCGGCACTCCCAGTCGAGAGGCTAATATTGAGTCGAACCATCTTATAGGAATATAGGAATACTGCCTAAACCATAACTCGAAAGCTTCAAGAAGCCAATCTCGATAAATATGGGATGAGGAATCTCGACCTATAGGGGGATGACAGTGAGTTGCATCAGGAAGTAAGAAATCTAGCCTTGGCAAATTCATAGGACTAAAGAATTCAAATAAGTCCCTAGGATCATTGTAAGGATCAATAACGGCAATTACTCCTTGAAATAGCTCCGATTGCTTTTTTAAAAGATAGTTTAATCCTTGAAATGCATCATTAAATGTAGATTGACTATTATGATCTAACCTGTGTAAGTCATTGGAATTTTTCGGTCCATCTAAACTCATAGAAATTGATATCTTAGCATTAAATAAATCATCTATTACTTCATTAGATAGTAGTGTTCCGTTTGTTTGAACAGAAAAGTTTATTTTAATATTTTCATTATTTATTTGATTTCTAATGATATTAACTGCAGATAATAATGGACCAGACCCAAATAACAACGGCTCTCCACCATGGAATATAATGTCAAATTCATTTATTTGTTCAACTCCAAGGTATTCTTTTAATTTTTGTGAGAATTGTTTAATAACCTCTTCACTCATAATCTTAGGTTGATTCTTCCATGATTGATCGACATGATTGTATACGTAACAATAATCGCAATTGAGGTTACATCTTGAAGTAATTTTCAGTAAAGCAGCAGTAAATCTAGCTCTATACTTTGTTTTCAAGCTACTTTGGTCAACTTGTGTTACCATACTAATCCCCCAATATATCAAAATAAATAAGGGCCTTATTAGAGGCCCCTAGAATCATTTCTCATTTCCATTTATTTAAAATTAGCTGCGATTATGCCGATGATGCATGCGAGAATAATTAACAAAACCTTCCTCATTGTTACGCATATTAATTACGGAAGCTAGTCTTTTTAATGCTGGATTACTATTTAATTGGAGCACTGTTTCTGTAACATTCTTTTTAGTAGAATCTAAATTTTCTATTTTTTTCGCAGACTGTGTCATATAGAAACACCTCATACTTTTTTCCTTAAGTATAATTGGCATCAGTACATTAGTCAATGTCGGATGCGCCATACATAACTATTAGGACCTTAAATTATAATATTGCAAGTTTTTCTATCATACACAATTGCATTATGTATGATTGATAAGAATGGTTATTTAAAAGATCCTTATCCCATGTTTGTATCATCCATAATTTTGAAATAATGAGTTTATGAATGATGATATTGGAGGGATTCCGGTAATGGAGTTTGTGCAGCCGATTCGTGACAAAAACCAAATAAATACGATGAAGAAGATTTTGAAATCGGCAAGCCTTCGGGACTATTGTTTATTTACCTTGGGCATTAATTCAGGATTAAGAATTAGTGACCTATTGAAATTAAAGGTAAGTGATGTCATTGATATAAGCGGAGAGATCAAAGAACGGATTTATATACGGGAGAAGAAAACAAATAAGGTAAAGGATTTCCCGATTAGTAAGGTAGCTAATGAGGCTTTGAAAGAATACCTCACTAACCGAAAAGACCTTTCATATGATGAACCACTTTTCATTTCTCGGAAGCAATACACGGGTAAGGCTTCTCTCCAACGAGATCAAGCATATAAGATCATTAACAATGCAGCAAAATCCATCGGGATTAAGGACCGAATTGGGACCCATACCCTTCGAAAAACATTTGGTTATCATGCATACCAATCAGGTGTGGATATTACCCTGATACAAAAGCTCCTCAATCATTCAGCATCCAGTACAACGCTACGCTATATTGGTATAACTCAGGAGAAAATGGACGACGTGTATTTAAAGTTGAATTTATAGCCTTCATCCTAATCTCATTAGAAATCAGATAATAGATGGTAAGTGACGACATGTAACTTTGTTACTCCTAGTTTAAATTCATGAGAGTTCTTGTATTTAATATCCAAATAGTGGTTAAACTTGTTATGTAAATTTTTCAAGGATGAATAAAGGGACACATGTACCCATTTGGGATATCAGTGGAATTTCTGTATGCGAGTCAAAACGCGAGTTTTATAGAGACTGTTATAGTCGGCTGAAGCCTTGATTTTACTCGGATTTTGATGTTCGCACTGTGTTCGCTTAGGCTCTTTATGTTAGTTTAGGAGACCTTCAACAAAATCTTTAGTCTGATCAGTTAACTCTGAATATTTGGATTTGGTTTTACCAAATATTTACCAACAGTATCTATCATTACGATACTGGGATAATTAGTTTCACTAAACAACCATTTTTTTAATAAGCTTAATAAGTAACCTACCGACACTAATGTACGTAAAGTTAACTTTGCGTAGTATCTCTTACTACTGGAAGAAGTGTACTTTTGCTGATACTTATTCCATAAGCGTTTTTTATAGGTATGCTCGTAACCTAGTACTCCATCCATTGAAGGAGCACTTGCAACTAAATAATTAAGCTTAGTTATTAATTCTTCTACCTGACTACTTAACGATGCCTTCATAACTTTATTTGTCACTTCAAAACTTCAATGTCTACTTCAAAACTTATGTTTCGAACTAAATTTTACCAGAGATAAAAATGAATGTCTATGAATTTGGAACCTACTTACAATGAACATAAAGTATGGAATCACCACATAAATGATCTTTTGACGGCACCTCGGTAATATTGGCGTCAATTGAACGCGTTACAGGAGCTCTTTCGAGTCGCTCATATTCCAAAGTCGATAGACGTTGAATTGTTCATCTTCGTCTAACCAGCGTTTTTTCAGGGCATTCAAATTTTTAAGTTTCGGACCGCTTTTGGGGTCGCTGGAGGATAATTCCTTTTTCAAATGCTGAACCCATGCTTCAACATCGGATTCATTGAATACAAAGCGGTTTCCAGACCGTTTATGCGGTAACTTAAAGACATTAATTCCCCGATGTATATACTCTTTTGACACGTCGAGGTAATGCTTAAGTATCGTCGATGAAATTTCTTCCTTTTGGTATCTAGCGGAATACGCAATATCTCGTTTTCTCTGGCCGTAAATCGTAGCGCCTTCATAAACCCACTCTCGAATCCGCATAGCGTCGGTTTTGTTATACGTAATGTAAGCGATGTTGGGCAGCTTTGATTTTTTATCGTATTCGATGGCATAGTGGATCGATTGCGGTTTGATGCCTAGATGCTCAAAAATACGCTTATATACACCCCAAAGGAATTGATCATTACCTACTATGCTGAGTTCTAATTTTAAAGATTTACGTTTGTTTTCGCTTGTTATCCAGCTCCCATCTCCATCGATAATACCCCGGATGAGATGACGTTCCAACTCTGGACGAACAAGTGGATAATAGATCCGACCTGTCTTCCCTGGCATACAGCCAAGTGCACCCAGATCGTTGACCAGGCACTGACTAGTGGCATCTATAGTATAGTGCGGGTTATGCTTCGGGTTATTAGGAACGACATACATAATCTTATTTTTGTACTGAATAAGGCCTGCGATTTTTTCAATAATATCAAGGTCTGTTAGGCGCAGGCGCATACTGGCATACCCCTTCTCTGGCTGACAACGAATATTACCGTCAGTTGCCATGACGCCATAGACGTAAGCTGTGTTCTCATTACAAATGCCATTCATAAAGAAATAGTGATCGACACGCTTACGTAAAAGTTGGGTCATGTGCCGAGTACGAAGATTTAGATGCCCGTAGGAGCCTAACTCTTCTTTAGGAGCAATAAAAAAGAGATCACTTGAGCGAAAATCTAAATCAGAAATATGCAAGGTTCTCGTTGCTTCAGCTTGGCAAGACTTCTTGCAATATCGGGCGTCATGGTCCCATCTGGGTCGTGTAAATGGTTTTTGGCAGTTTTCACATTTATGCGTTACGTGAGGAATTGCTTCGGGTCGATAAACCCTTATCCCGACTTTTTTGAACGTACCCCATACAGATACTGGAGCGACGCCGCGTCTGCGGGAAATCTCGGCAACAGAAATTTGATTTTGCTGAAGATATTGCGACATTTGATCTGGCGTCATTTCGTAAGTCTGAATAAAGAAATCCAGGTTTCTCTGGTAGCGTTTCTCGCAAGCCTCACCACAAAATTTCTCTTCCTCGTTATCCAACTGTTTTTCGCAACCGAAACGTAAGCATTCCACGATAATCACCTTTCTACCAGCAAATAGTCATACTAAACTGACTCAATAAAAGAGAGCATCAATCGAATAATTATCTATTTCATTCTCAAATAATATGCCTGGTCGATAAACGGTTTTATTTGATCCAAATTCTTAACCCATTCTAATCTTATGTAGACTTCACCTGATGTTGGTGTTCTAGTTATAAATCGTCTTTGGAGCATTTGATTGATCTGCTCCTGCATTCGTTCAGCATGCAATTTATGTTTTCTCCCACCGAGATGAAGGACTAAACATACATCCCTTGCTTTAGTCATTGAAAGGAATTTAAATGAACATCCCTTACTTCTATATCCTATACAGTCTGTTCTCTCTGTTCCCTCAAGCTCATGATGATCAGCTACCTCATCTTTGTAATGAGATTCATGAAATAGATAGTGATGTAATTGTTTAGCTAATCTGCGCGCATCCATCTTAAAGTGACCAAAGAAGTATTCATTTGACATATCAGGGAAACCTACGGAATTATTATCACAAAATTGAATAAATTGATCAATTAAAAATGCAGTCAGCTTTTCTTCTCTAAAGGCAACATATTGTTCCGCAAAAAAATTACGAATGTCGATCCATTTAATTATGATTGGTTCGCTCTCGAACATTTGGCCTGCAGCAAATGTATCCTTATGTCCCTCTAGTTGATTTTTATCCAATTGATCGATCCCAGTCTTTGTCTCTATTAAAATACTTAGTGTCGCCGACAGAATTGCTCCATCTGGCCGTGTTTTTGTTTTAATGGAATTCGTATTTGAAACCCCTTCTGTTTCAGCGATTCCAATAATAAATCCTTTAGACGTACAGATATCTAACTTGCTCCCTACTTCATAAAGATAATCGTATTCCTCCACATTACATTCAGCACCGATAAACTGTGAGATAAAACGATAAGTCAGTAAAGAGCTTGAGTGCTCCAAAACATTTATCAATGCTTTCCTAACATTATTTTCGACCTGCTTAGAAGGCAAGTTCCCAGTTGAATCTCTCTTACCTCTATAATAGTGGAAAATGTTATTGTACATTTCAGTTGCTACACTCCTCTTGCCAACATATTTGCTTACTTGCAGCCTACTCTTTTAGATTGTATTTTGTTCGAAAGAATTGAACATGCCATTCAAAGTAAGCCTTCGTTTTATCACGCCATGCTGTGCACTCTCTGCCTTGTAACTTCAACAATCTACTTTACATAGATTCTAACTTTGCTGAACGAAGTAGAACTAACTCTCCTTCTTTAACTCCGATATATCCTTTTTCAAATAGATCGTCGAAGACCATCTTACACATTAATGCAGCAATGTTATGTTTATCAGCTCTTTCCCCAGGAAGACATTCGGATCTTTTTTTATATGAGCAGCCCACAACACATCCTCTGGATAAACTTCCCCACACATCACACAAGGAGCTTCAGTACAGCCATTCAGAAAATCTTTTCTGAGGTTTGTCTGCTCCTTACGATAGTTAGCTATATGCTGATCATCAAAGTCCCGCTCTACTGGCTCCTCAACTGGTGGTGGCTGCAAGAATTCCTGCTCGTCGATATGGCCAAATCCTTCGAACCATCCCGCTTCTATCACTCTATTGAGAAGCAACTGTGACGGACGTTCCGGGCTTCTATTTGTTTTTGTTATCCTAAGTGCTGTCCAGAGTGCTGGCGCTTCCGATCTTACGGGAAACGCTTGTTAGCTCGCAAAATAACACTAAAGGATACGGATAATTGCTCTATACGAACCAACCAATTACTTATCCGGAACACGTAATTTAATACAGATACATTTTTTGTAAAAACGAAAAAAAATAGTTGCTCGACTAACAGTTACTTCACATGTTGGTTTATTTTTACCTGGGAACGTCATTATCCCAATAAATAAGGTTTATGTGGACCAATAGCTGAACTACGAGAATTATGAAAACTCCACGACACATTCAGCGCGGAGTCCTATGGAAAGGGTGAGTCAATATGGGGGAGCCCTCCTGTTTGGCCAACAGTTACATAATTAATGCTAAAGGTATGTATGAATTTAGCATTTACTGTAAATGCTTTTAGCATAAAGATGAAAGGGTGAAACAATGAAGTATGGTCATCTTGAAACGCAGTTAATGTTTTCACGTTTGGGGGAGTCTTTAGGCTACCGGGCATCAAAAATCTATACTCCAAATTGCCCGACTGATGGAGTTTGGTTTGGGAGACATCCGTTTGACCGAACAAGAGAAGTTCCAGTTCTTGCCATTGAAGTGTTGGTGAGCGAGAGTCTCAAAATTATTCGTGGATCGATCCGTACTCTAGAACGCGTCTCTCCTCAAATAGCGATATTGTTGCTTCATGAAGGAGAAATTCTGGGCCAATGGTTAGCTGAAGGCAGTGAATCTGATATGTTGGACCGGCGAATGTCTGCTTTAAAACAAACCGTAGCAGACGAGATTACCCAGAGCTATCAACGGTTTGAGATCTGGAATGAACATTCCCTATGGTACTTAAACAAAATAAAAACGAAAGAGGTTAATTAGAGCTATGTCTATTGGATGTGTGGAACTAACGAATGTCGATTACCTTGGAAACAACCGGTATAAAGGTACGATACAACTCAAAACCTTGTACCATGCAATGAAACGACCATACGTGATGTATTGCCCTGCGACCCAGAGGGGGGAATATGATCCCGAGAATCCAGACTATGTAATAAGTGCGGACTATAATCATTTTCACTCCATCACGTATCCGTATCTTGCATTAGATGAGTCCAAAGTCAATGAAATGACGGTGCAATATCTTCGGAACCAACTTTACTGGTCGGATTTGATTTGGAATGCAAGGGTTGATGAAGATTTACCAACAAGTTTAGAGTACGACGAGAATCTTAGAACGCTTCGTATCTATAGCACAATCACGATGCCAGATAGCGCTCACAGACACCGGGCCTATTACCGGATTTTCGAATGGTGCAAAGAGCCGGAAAAAATCCCCAGCAAGGTGGAATTAACGCAAATTGGTGTAACGATTACTCGTTCGGAAATCGAATCGCTATTACAGACCTTTGACCCGAATAAAGCGGAATCAGTCACCGTCCACCACTTGAACCCTGAGAAAGAGGGGGAGTTGTTTCGCCAACTTAATAATACGACGAAAAAGGCAAATCCGGCCCAAGTTATTCGCGTGAATCCGGATATGAATGCTGTAACACGGACGATAAACCGACTATACAGTCAATGTGAGGTATTTAATCGTCTTGAAATCGAGGAAACCCGAACGACGATTCACAGTAAATCAAGGAAACTCGTACCAAACTCGACCCTTCAGGAGGCGATCAAACAATACGCAAAACTTTTAGCCGACCTGGAAACTCACGAGCCCGGGGCCTACCAGGATCTCTTGGATTGCATAACGGATTTCTTCAAAAGATTGTCGCAATTCTATCCTGAAATGAAACCGGGGGCTGATCGGGAGACTCGTTGGCATTCCCGTAAGATGGAGAGTTTCATCATCGAGAATGTCATGTTCCATGCGCTGTTCAAGATTGTGTTCGAGACCTGGAAAGCATTCAATAACAGATCGCAATCTTGGAAAAACGACCCTCTCTTCATTCGGATTGTGAATGGCCTAAGCAAAAACATCAGGTTGCCGGATCACTCCTTTGTCAATATTATGAGCCGGAGAAACCCAAATTGGGTAGGACGCATCGTTAATCACCAAGGACGCATCAGTAACAACCGGCCGAGTCAGGCAGCTGCATTCGATTACTTATCCGACGAAATCGGATTGACGACCTTGCGTAATCCAAGGGTTCGCCCAACCGCTTAACGTTAGATTAAGCTTCGTTTCTCCTTACCAGTCCCAAATAAATGATTACTGGGTGTGCGGGTTCACTTTCATTGGGGACCCTTTTTTTAATTCATCTATAGAGTGATACGCAGAACCCTGAACAACTTCCCAGAAATGAGTTTTGTAGCCTTGATTTTACTGGGATTTTGATGTTCCTATTAAGTTCGCTTAGGCTCGTTTTGTTAGTTTAGAAGAGGGTTTTTCATCAATTTTACACCAACTTTCAACCAGGTTTAACACCATTTTTTTACACCAATCGTTATTTCGATATTTACACGAAAATTTACACCAATAATGCCATTAAAGGCACAAAACTGGACATGTGTTCCCCAAAGAATATGAATGGGTTCATGCAAAAGAAACACGAATACCAATACTTTACAATGATAGCTGTACCCAGACATTCCCCTCATATTAAAATTTAATAACGTTGAAATATTATATCTGTTCTTTAAGCTTCATACTTTCTGGTAAACTTTGAAAATCCTGAATCGAGCTTTTATATGTAACCTTATAGGAAGAATTTCGAACGCTATAAAATTGTGATCCCGACTTGAATATAATTAACGTATCAATTCTTTTGTCCCAATCATGTCTATTTACATAAGTTGTATTGGAAAGCGTCGAATCCAAACAATTTCACTTGTTTTTCGTCGATGATATCATCATTTGAGATAGCTTCCTTCTTCTTAGCACGGTCCAAGTATTGAATCAAAGTCATGTTTTCGTCCACCTTATGCTCAGAAGAAATAAATAACATGGTGAAATTGAAATATCGCATAGCTAACTGGATGTTCTCAATATCCTCAACTGTAATGAAATCCTGTACCCTCTCACTCACTTCAAGTTGTACTTGATCGGCTCCGGCCATATTTCTCCATAAGCCATACGCGGTAAAGCGAAACTTAGCATCGATACTGGCATACTCTTTCTTGCTATAAATCAATACTATTCGTCTAGCTTCACTCCATTCTACCTTTGCTCCAACAAACTCTGAGATAAACCCTCTCTTAACTTCGGCGCTACGGATAAGGTGGTCAATTTATCATTCACTTTTGCGATAGGGTTGTCAATTTGCAATTCGATTTCAATGTCTTGTTTGTGACCTGTTATTGTGCGAGTATTTGCATCCCAAGTTATATCTAGACCCATTCGTTCAAAAACAGGCCTAAATTGAACAAGCGTAGATGAGTTTTCAATAAAAGGAGGAGCACTAAACTCTACTGGATTTGCATCAAGAGTTACTCGAATAGGATCATCTTCTGCTCTGGTATTCCCAGGATTAATAGTGAAAAGAGATATTATGAAAAACAGTCCTGTAAAATAATAAGATATTTTCGACATAGATACACTTCCTTACCGAAATAATTAACACGCTTTTAGTTTGCTCCGCGCATTTCATTGTTTAACTTTTTGAACACGATTACTGTCTTACACCATCTCATGTCCCATGTAATTGAATCATCGCATAAATATTAAAAAATCCATGAACCAAAATAATAGGAACAATACGCCTCTTTTTGGCAAAATAAATGGAGAAAATAAACTGCAATAGAACGGGCACCATTACAAGGTTATTAAGATTATATGATATAGGAGGATTGAAATTGCCTTATTATTTTCAAAATTCAAAAAGACCGTTCTCATCCTGAACGGCTTTTGGAACTGTCTTATCGTTAATTTTCTGCCCTTCAAACCTAATCTACTATATTTCTGGTTTAATTAATATTTGCTACCATTCCGTTTTAACCCGTTCACGGTTTCTCATAAGCTTTACGGACCATATTCTATCTTGGTCGCATAAGGTCCGAGTGCGTCCTCAATCAACCGAAGCCGTCCTTCTTATCTTTTGTATGAGAAAATAAGTCCCATTCAATAATCGATCATTCACCGGTGGGATAATACTGATATTTCACCACCCAAGTGATCAAGATAATTCAGTCACTTACGTGATCCATAAGGCAATGACCTTTAAACTTCTATTAAGCAACCTGAGACATCCTTTTGCGCTCTAAGACTATTTTCTTCTCCTTAAAACTTTATAATAGTTTGGGAAAACTAATTTCTGCGCTAGTCCAAGCTGAATCGCAACATCCCGAGTAAGCTTGGAAAGAACCCTCCGATCCTGGCTCTGGGGCTGGATATAATTTCCCAGCACCATTCTCGAGATCTCCTCCTCACTAGTAAACAATCTGGGGTGAGATCGGAATAGGCCTTGAATAAAATCGTCATTGTACACTACTGATTTATGTATAATTTCACTGATATAGTCTTTGTGGACTTTATACAATTCCTTCAGCTTAAAATCATGAATATTATGCCCTGCTTTCTTTTTAATAGTCAGGTCTGATCCTTTTCGAAAACGAAATCCAAGTGAGAACGTCTCGGGGTCAGCACGCAAAATACTCGTATAGTCAAGTTTGGCTCCCTGTTGTCCTCGAAATTTTACATAAAATTGAATATCGTCTTCGAAACCGTGAAGATAAGGATGCAGATGAGTATTAATAGAAAAAGCTTTCTTATGTTTCAATATCGAATTGCAAAAATAACAACTGGGTATCAGATTATAAAACGACAGGGCTAAAAATGGATAGGTTCCTTTATCATAAAAGTGGTCTAAGGTAGCTCTAATTTTGAGTGTCTCATCTTGATGAGAGTGAATATATTGACGATTGCAATAAGGACAGATAGATAACCGCAAACCTAAAGCCAAGTCATAAGCACACCATACGCCACTCTTAGTAAACGTTGTATAGTTAAAAATTTTCGTGAGCGAACGAAACAAATTGGATTGCTTTGTCTCTTTCCCCTCATCTTCTTTATTTTCATCAGCCTGCTTCTCTTTTTCCGCCTTCTTCTTCACATTACCATCGATTTCACTGAAGGAACGGAAAGGTAAATCTCGGTAGTTGGTCTCAATGTGATCGATAATGTCTTGCAGCTTCTTTGGCTCACCGGCGAGAATATCATCCATCTTAAGCCTTAAGTAACTAAAAAAACGAATGTATTTCTTCGACATATAATCTTGTTTTGTTGAAGGAAATGTAGGAATATCCAACTCAGCGGTTTTGAAGTGTACCTCTAGCCTTTTATTCATAAGATTTTTGGAAAAATAAGCTTTATGCCTGCTGACCAACTGGTCCAGCTTCGCTTGTTCGATGCCAATTCTAATCATCTAGCTTTCCTCGTTTCAGCTTGCGCAGCTCAGTCTCAAGCACCTGAATCCGATCCTCCAAGCTTATTGTTGCTGTAGATATTCGATCCTGCAGCAGTCCTATGAGTTTATGCCGCAAAATTGGCTCTCCTACTATACTAATAATATACTCTATTTTCTCCAGCTGTCGATTAACTTCTGTTCGGTTGCCATTCAGGAGTAAGTCAACCGTTTCATTAATTTTCAGCTTCGCAAATTCCCCTATCATCCCTTCCCTTAAAAAGAACGAATGGGATAGAAGAGAATGAATATTGGCTGCAAATGTCTGCCGCTGATCCTCTAAATCCAAAAGGACGCCGGTCTTTCCTTCGTGCTTATGCATAAAAATAATATGTGTGTCTGGTAGATCCGACAAGATAAAGGGCGAATTTGAGGTCATTATGATCTGTATGGTTTGAACTCCATAGCGTCCATACAAGCCTGGCAAAAAGGAAATGAGGTCTAGAAACAATCGCTTTTGCCACTGCGGATGAAGATACAATTCGCCTTCATCTATAAGAATGGTTAATGATTCGCCTAATACTGGAAGCGTCTCGCCGGATTCAACTACAGTATAAAATCTCGAGTACATATTTAACAGTGCTTTTTCCCCTGAGCTTAAATCCCGCCAATCGAATTCAAACATCGAAGTAGGGCTAATACATTTTTCCTCTATTGACATCAGCTCTTTAATAAGCTTGTCGTCCTCTTTGATTCTCAGGACAATTGCATCACCATAAAATTGCAATCTATTATTGGCGAAGCAGCGATCAAAGAAAAATAACAAGTCCCAAAGACCATTTATGAATTGTACTTGCTCAGAGGATGGGTTCTTCCCAAGCTGAAACTTAATTATTTGCAACCATGCGATTACCTTATCGTAGAGATGCTTCCTTTGCAAGGTTTTGAACTTTGGAAAATCATTATTCAAAAGTGTAGTTAGACCAATTGGCGTCATCCCGAGAAACAGTTGCTCCACAGTACGAACCATTAATCTTTGCATAAAGAGCTCTCTTCTATAAGCCGTATCATATGGAGCAGATTGGCTAGTTAATGGTACCTCACGAAGCTTAACGATCAGCTCCTTAACAAATTCGGTTACAGGAAAATTTTTTAGCTCGTGATACATCACTTCCACAGTGACATCCTTAATTCGAAGATAGATAACCTCGGGTAGTTGAAAACGCTTTTTGATAAGACGTGACTCTGGGCTCGACACAAAACGGATTTGTCTGTGAACTTCCTCCAATTTATGTATCTCCAACTCACTTTTACCTTTATAATAGTAGCCCGTTCGACCATCTTCTCTCGATAAATAATTGGTTGATATATTCCTTAATCCCCCCCGGTAATAATGCTCCTCCGTTTGTTGATCAAATACATTGGAATAATAAATTGCATTCAAATCATAATCGTCCAGCTTCTCAAGTGGCTTCACTTGTACCGTCGCAGGAATCACTTCCTTAATCGGACATGCTTTATGACAGAAAGCAATTATTTCCTCTTTTGGTCCACGGTAAACGAGCAACGCTGGGATATCTCTTTTTATCCACGGAGCCCCGAACAACTGTTTCATATAGTGAAGCAACGAAGATTTACCCGCTCCATTCTCACCTATAATGGCTGTTATATTCGAGATACGAGCAACTTTGCTCATCGAGCATGGCAAATCAAAAAATCCTTTTACGAACCGGGGGTTCTCCATTACCGTAAGCCTGCAGGCATCTGTGTCATATTCACACTGAAGCTCACCTCCGAGCTGGAAACCTTGTTTATGTATAGCTTTATATTCTCCAATCCAGACGTACATTAACTCCACAATTTTTCAGCCTTCTCTCAAAAATCTGAATAAAAGGGTAGAGGCCAAGCGATTCAGCCTCTCCCTAATTTCTGCCCAGTCTTAGCATATATTTTTTTCTATTGTACTTCGTGTCGAGCGAGTAGCGTTTTTTATCAACAACTTAGAACTGGCAGTCTTTTTTCACGTCTTCCGTGATCAGAATCGCTGGAAAATTTCTCAATTTTGATTTTCACATAATCTCCTTCGATAGCATTAAATCCCCGATTTGTTCTGTTCTCGTTGAATCATCCTTATTTTTTTGAGAGTCCATATAACCAGGAGTAGAATGTGATATTTGTAGCTTTTTTCAACTTCTTCGCAGATATGAAGAGTATCCTTAACCACTTGATTAAAATTAAAACCCAAATATACTATCACCTAACACTTGCAACTTGTTTATAGGCTTCAAATTGTTCTTCTAGTCCATGAAGCTTAGCTTCAAGATATTTACATAACTCTTTTGAGAAGCGATTAAAATATTCGATATGTTCATCTATTTGTTTATGCGTTATATTGGGAGTTTTGTCTTGATGGCTTATTTGATTTCTCTGATTTGTGATGTTATTGATTATTCCTTTTAAATCAATTACTTCTGTATCATCAAGCATAGATTCTTCGGCATCCGAATATAACACAATGGTTTCAAATATATTCTCTATCTCAATATTACTAAATAATTTCTCCATTTCTTTAGAACCATGTTTTCCATAATTAAACTTATTGGGTATGTACAAATCAGTAAAAGCAACTTCATTATCTGACCATAACTTTGCTAATTCTTTAAACACTTCAATCTTTTTTTCATTTTTGTTTTGATTATCAATAATATCAACTATATCCTTTATTCGAGTTATAGAATGCTTTATTTTTAATTGTTCTGATATTATAAGGTTAGCAAGACTCATAGAATTAATAAATTCAATATATTCTTCAACAACTTCTTCAACAAACACTTCAAATTTTGCGGTTAGAAGTAATAATGCACTTTTATTGAGGGCTGCATATTCATTTGGTGATTGTTCACATCTACTTGCAAGATTCGTTAATAATCTTACCTCTTCAAGAGCACTGTTAAATTTCAAAAAACTTTCGAGTCTATACGTCATGTGGATTACACCTTCATAACTTTATATAATTCATTTATCCATTTATTTAGACGATAGTCCAAAACTTTGGTATCAGAGGTTCCTTGTGTAATTGCTAAATTAAACTCCGGTTCATTTAATATATCTTTGTATAAAGATAATATTTTACCTTTGTTCTCTTTGATTTCTTCAAAAGTATACTGTTCAAAACTAATCATGATAACGTCCATGATTGACTTATTAATTTTTGTTTCATACCCATCACTATTTAGTTTTCTAAATGCTTTATCTCCAAAGACCTCAAATACAGCTCTAATTACGCTGTTAAATTTAACTCTCAGTTTTTCTACATTATCAAGCGATAAATTTTTATTGCTTTCGAAGTAAGAATTTAGATATGTCTTTACTGCTCCTTTATAGTTTCTTATTGTATTATTCGATCTATCAAAATTATTAGAAAATGCAAAGTAACGTAATATCATTTCACAATCTACCATTCTTTTGTGAGGTGATTTTAATCCTAAAATACTTAGAAATATTGGATTTTTAGCTAATTCTTTAATTAAGTTATTTAAATTCCCTCTATATAGACAATTTCTTAATTCTTGTTCATTTAGCTTTACAGAACCTGTATTTAGTCTCATAAAGATGTCATATTTAATTTCAGGATGAGAATCATTAAAAATCAAAATTATTCTTAAATTTCCATTATTCAACACCCTTGTTGCCTTGGGGTTAAGATCTTCATACCTTAAACCATTTAACTCAGTTAATATATTAAGGCCATTTAGTTTAAAGTTATTTTGATAGAATCTTCTTAAAGCATTTAATCGTTGTAAGCCATCAACAATATTCCAACTGCTATCATCTTCTTCTGAGGCGTAAATTACAGGGATTGGGATATTAAGTAATATTGATTCAATTAATAAAGAAGCTTTTTTATTATCCCAAACATAATTTCTCTGGTATTCGGGATTAAGTATTATATCCCTATCTCTAACCATACGAACTAAATCACTTACACTCTTGTCATACGCCTGAACTCTTAATTTTCTTTGCTCAGTTGGAATATCATTAATTGAATCTTCATCTTCTACTTCTAAGTCTAGAACTTTATCATCATATACTTCTTCCTCTGGTTCAGCACCAAAATATAGTACTTCATTCATGTCATACACCTCACAAATTAACTATGATACTGTGATTTTATACCAAAATATGACATAGGGAAAGCTTTTTTGGAGACTCTTGTAGATTCCATCATACAATATAACATCACCGTCGATTTGAAGAGCTTTTAGGAAAAACTCCAGTAATTCGTATTTTTAAAATACTAAAAACATTAATTAATGAAAGGTACCAAAATTGTGATATAATTTACCCCAACTTAACACCAAATAGTTGTTAAACCACTAGCCCCGTAAGTTCCATTGTATATAGAAAACGGCCTGTCTTAATCACTCAGTTTTTAAATAAATGCACCGTTTCACGGATAATTAAAGTCCTGCTACAAATCGATCATTTTCTCCATTTTTGAATCAACTTTTTGTAGCATGACTATGTTCATAATCTGAATAATGTCGTGACAGAAGAGCAGAAAAATAACAGGGGAAATCCAGGGTATTGCAGGGGATAGATTGAGGAAAACATGATAGGGATTATGATTGAGAAAACATTGATATATCAAGGATTATTGTGCCGCGGCGATGAAATCGCCGCTTTCTTGCATTGTCTCGTACTTACACTCTGACAATAAGAAAAACCGAATGATTCCAGGAATAACCCTGATATTCACTCGGTTGTTTTGGCTTTCTTTTCGGACTCCTGCTCATGCCTTTTTCCGTCTTAGCAGGTCTTTATTCGATTTTTGTCACAGGTTTATTGCGAATATCAAGGTTTTAATTGTTGTCTACATCATTTCGTACAAGCAACGCTACCGATTCCACATGTCTTGAGTGGATAGAAATGTTATTTTAATGATTTTTAGTGAACCTTACGTTCGTAGAAACATATCAACTAATTTATTCGTATGTGGGAACATATCAATCTATTATCCAAATGATATCATTCCCTAAACATACACCTAGTTTTATTGTCTATTTGAGTGTTGCCAATACAATCATATTAAGTGGTTATAAATTATGAATAATATAGCTATACCCTAATCCAGAGGTACACTATAAGTCATATTTTTCATTCGTTATCTATTTATTATCGTCAATAACCGTGCTGCTAACATCTCCCCCCTTTCCTGAATTAGGAAAACGATATTATTGATCCAATGAGCCAATTCTCCTGTCCTTAATTCTTTAACAGCAACTTCATTCCAATCCGTTAATTTGTTTCCTTCAAAATACACATCAATCATATTGATATCATTATAACTACTTAATTCTTTTTGCCAAATTGTATACGTCGAATCACTTTTTACGTTTTCAAGAAATAAATCTATTTGATCCTTCCCACATTTTGATTTTGCCTTAGGTACAGATGATTTAAAATTAAAACCAACGGGACCAATCATAAAATTTCCGATTGTATGAATATAGTTCGACCAGTCAATCAATGCCTGTAAAATTTCCGTCTCGACTGACGTTAATATTTCTTCATTAATTATTTCATCATAATTCGCAATAAACCATAAGTCCCTATCATTACTAGATAGCATCTGCTTTTTAATTCCTGGAACTAATCCTCCATTTTCAATACGATAATCGTGAGTATATAAATCAAACCATGACTTTTTAAATTTACTATTTAACAATTTCCGTATAAATATATTCAAATCCGTCTCTATAGAATTTATCGTATCTGTTTCTACATGTTCCAGATCACCAACTTTATTTATATAACTTATTTTTCTACCTTCATACCCTAATACTTCCCTAACATTTTGTCCATTTTCTAATAATAGACACCATATAGACATCGTTAGTTCCGTTCTATCACAATCGAATTTGGACGAATCAATTTTATATTCTTTAAATCCTATAATACCCGATGTAAAAATTGCACTTTCACGCTCATTTCTGAAATTGTAACCTACTATCTCCTCTAAAGTTTTTCCACGTACAAATTGTTTTACTAGCTTAAAATTAGGTTTAATTAATTTACTCATTAAACTCCGCTCCCTTTATATTAAAATTTTCATCATTTTATCTATAACGTTCTTCGAATTCTTTCCACAATTCACAACTCTTTTCACTTGAAACTTCTTGAATTATTTGCGAATCAAATAGTATCTGAAAGGTATTTGGATCAATATTTTTTTTAATATCGCCATTAAAAGGATCATTGATAATTCTAGGTAGTGTATTTGGCATAATCCATTCTGATATTATAGAACCACTTTTGACAGCGTGACACCTTTACCCATTCTTATGACCTCATCATGGTTCATCATTATTGGTCTTAGATGAGTGCCTTACTACACTATTTTATTGTATATTCTTTCCACTCAAAGCTACCGTCTTTTTGTTTTTTCTTTTCAAAACTAGAGTATTTGCGCGATACAGTATCATACTTCAAAACAGGTATTGTCTTGCTTACACGAGTATTACCGTCGATATAGTAGTGGCTTTGCTTGTCCCAATAAACTTTATGATAATCTGCTTTCCCGCTGATTGTAGATGTCGACACATGCCCTGCAATTATATCCTTATAGTACTTGCCAGTTGTGTGTGGGTATTTAGAGCAGAAATAGTAATCTTCCGTTCCCCATTTCCAAAATTCTTCTGCTTCTTCATCAATGCCAGCATGGACAAATATTTGCGTGTCTGTTTCATAATAATAAGGCAAGCCTTTAAGCCATTTTATAAGAGTAGGATCCTTAAATGTACTGGCTTGGGATTGTATGTCCTCAATTAACATTAACTCGTGATTCCCCGCGATAACAATTACTTTCTCTTTATATTTCTCTTGCAGTTCTTTAATAAAATATAGAATGCTCAAATCTTGTATACGAATGTCTATATAATCACCTAATAAAATCAACTGATTACCTTCGTTCAGATCGACTAAACTAAGCGTTTCTTTAAAAAGATCTAATTCTTCATGTATGTCGCTCATTGCATATATATACGCCACATGGATTCCTCCGTATCATTAATTTATTGGATATCAAAGCCTGCATTGTTCGACCGTTAAAGATTATCCTTAGATGTTGTTAGTGACTTAATCCACTCAACAACTTGCGGATAGGAAATCTTCTGATGGCTGAAATTAATCCAAATGTTGTCTCCATCCTTAACCCCGTTAGTTTTCTCTAATATGTCAAATAAGCTAGATCTACTGTTTAACCCAATGCTCGATAATAACCCGCTATCTCCCTTACGTCTTACTATGGAGCGGCTTTGTAGGAATTCCATAATATCAGCAAATGAGTCGTCTTTCCCCAAATATAGGTGTCCGTCCTGTCCATCGACTAAGTCTACATTTGCTTCCTTGCGAGCCATGTTTAGCTCAACCTTTGCTATGATGTTGTCCCTGCGCATGAGATCAAATTTCACTAGCTCTTTCTCTTCCAAAGATGTCCCTCCAGTTTCTTAAAACGCTCTATTTAAATCTCTAACTTCTTCGCAAGGATCTTCATTCTTAAAGTCATACGTGATAAGATTTAGGCCTTCAAAAAGTTCGTTACTCATAGTTCAAGCCTCCGTGTACTTATTTTACGCATAATAATGATTACCTTATTACCACTTCATAGCTTGCGATTGTACTTCTCTGATATCGCATTTGCAGCCTCCCGCAAACGTTCGCGTAGACTTACCGGCGCCACAATCTCTACCGATGTTCCGTATTGAAGCGCCCAATAAAACATGGCCATCTCGTTGACGGTGACAGTCGCCGTTACCGCATCCTCGCTGATCTCGGAGAATTGCACATTCGTTCCGAACCAATCCATGATATGCCCGATTATATTCCTGTTGGCACGTAGATCGGCACGAAATTTCACCCGCACACTCTTGCCGCCGTACATATAGATATGCTCTTCCATATATTTGGACAAGTCCAACCCATACTTATAACCCGAGATTTCATTCAAGGGGCGAATTTTCTCATCTTCAACCCGTTCTATCGCACACACATAATCAAGCCGGTAATTGTATAGCGAGTCACCTTTGTCATGGGCGCAAATCAGATAATATCTCCCGTTGGTAACGACGATTTCGTAAGGGCTAACCTTATATATTCTGGGTGCGCCGTCTTTTCCCAATACGACATGGTGCTTATTGTCCACTTCGTACTCGATAAATTGAAAGGTCACCTTGTCCCCCTTCGCAATCGCTTCATTGAGAACCTCGATTGTAAGCAGGAGCTGCTTATGTTGGTTTTCCAGTCGACCTACTGGAAGTTTTCGCTTGGATCGAAAGTATTTGCTGGATAAACCTTTTAGTTTCTTAACCAATTCAATGTTTTGTCCGAACGGAATATACTTTGAGAACAGCATACTGTCGATTAACATATGGAGTTCTGCATCGGTGATCTCGTGGTTGATGTACCAATTCGAATAGAGAAACTCATCCTCACCATTTTTCTTCCTGCGTACCGTTTCTGTATATTCAATGTCGTAGCCAAAATTAATTAGGTTCAGCAAATTCCTCTTTAGGGCATGGCGGTCAACCTTTACCTGATAGCTTTGATGGATCAATTCCGCAAGTTGTTGCTGCGAAAGCCGATGCTCGGCATCGCTGTACAGTTTAAGAATTTCAAGGATCATTAATACATTCATCTTTTTGGGATGGTCCGTTCCCATACGTTCACCTCGATATGAATCTGGGTTTGCATACCGCCATCTATCAATACATAATTGAACTCATTCTCTTCAGCAAACTCATGTCCGTAAGAATTCTCATAGCAATAGATGACAAATTTCAAAGGGTCGCAATTCTCGAAAATCATAATATTGATCCTCTCAACGCACTTAGGAATAAATATTTTGTCCGTTGCGCGAGGGACATCAATCAGATAAGTTTGGTCTTTATTAAACAAATATCCATTCTTACTTGAATATACGGGATTATTCATATCCACGATAACATGACCTCTGAAGAAAGAATCGTCACCAATCTTCGTCACACTGGCAGGAATGAAGATTTGCCCAATATCGGCCCATACGAACGCACAATCTGCAATTTCAGTCACGCTGCTTGGCACCAGATAGAATGGGCGTTTTCGTTGTGAAGGATAGGCCAGCAAGGTGGTTTTGTCCTTGTTAAATAATATACCATCCTCGCTAGAGTAATAGGAATTATTCTCGTCGACCTCAATTGATTGCAATCCTTCATTGCAGAATGCAGCTTCGCCTATGCTTATTGTATCGGCCGGAATCTTTATTGTTTGTAGCCAGCCGATTGCATTTATCAAACGCATTCCTGCCGATATCAGTCGTTATTTACGCGTTCATATGTGTTTTTTTCTTCGTTGAATTTGTACCAAGATGGTATTTTGCCGTCATTCGCTAAATCGAATGCTAACTCGTACGCTTCCTTTGAATTCGATTGGTAATAAGTATCTTCTAATATTTCGTTTTCTTTAAACCGATAAATCCCGCAGTTACTACTACCAAAAGCCTCATCAGCGAAACTATATTCGAGTGTCACATTTGGGAAAATCCAAGCTAATTTTTGTATAATATCTGGCACACCGTTCCAAGCGGTTTTAAAATATAAAGTATCTTTGGTGTTACGATTATCAGGCTGAGAATAAGCGTTCCATTTAGTTCCCCAGTGCAATCTTGCCCATCCCAATGCAATGTTATCTTTGCCCCATTTTTCTTTATCTGAAATGCAAATGCCCTTTATGTCTGATGAACTCCCGAATACCCATCTCGGCATTGGTGTAATCTTATTGAAGTCAATCGTGCCAATACCTACATTGTCGTATTTAATAAATTCCATTACTTCTGTGACTTGTTCCCCAGTACCAATGATTCTTAATTTATTTGAAATATGATTTGGCATGATCTTTTCTCCTTTTGAACGATATTTTCACCTTGATTGGTCAAGAATGTTTTGCATTGTAACTCTAACGTTTGGTGATCATTTCACTCTGGATGTTGCATACCCCGTTTTTTACGTCTCCTCTTATCATTTTCTATACTGCCGAGTTTTCACTAGGTTTTCTTTTTCAAGGAACACTAATCCATTAAGGTCATTATAAGAAAGATAGTGGTCTATTATCGCACCATGAAATCCGAATAAATGAAACAAATAGGTGAATAAGCGATATACCTTTATGTACATTCCGTCCTCCTCAACCAATTGTTGAGAAAGCAGGCATCCACCGTCCGCAATCTCCTTGTTCTCTGATGATGTCTTTGATTTTTGCGGGCTTCAGGCTACGGAAATAACCTGATTCGCTGACAGCAAGCACATGGCACATTTCCTTGACGGTCCATCGATCCCGTCATATACTGATGTAGGCATAAAGCTGGAATGCCTTTACCGCTTCCGGTCTTTTGCGAAAAACCAAGTACGTCCTTGAGAATTTCATTCGCTCGGCACAGCTCTGCGTTCTCTCTTTCTAACTCTATTTCACGTGTAGTCTTGCTAACGTCTGAATTGGCTCGTCCGCTGCCGATATGTGCTCCATCACCATGCAGGGTTCTTCGCTTTCGCCATTCATACAACGTATAGTAGATTACGTCTAGCTGCTCGGCAGTTTTCTTTACACCGATTTAATCACTCAATCTCACTGCCTTTGAATGCTTTGTCGTATATTTTCATTGTCGATCGTCACCCTCGTATACTTCCATTTTATTTCATACGAGGGTAGGCTATATAGCGAGAAAATAACAGGTACTCATAAAGAACGCCCTGAGCTGCAGCGCTTGCTTACGGATCTCAAACGCGGTGATACCCTCATGGTAACAAAACTAGACCGCTTTGCTAGGACAGCTGTAGATGGTATGACGATGGTTAAGGAGCTTCTGAGAAGGGGAGTTCGTATTCAAATACTAAACATGGGGCTACTTGAAGATACGCCTATTGGAAGGGCTATGCTCGCTGTATTCGCAGCAATGGCTGAATTCGAGAGGGACATGATCGTAGAACGTACTCAAGAAGGCAAGGCTGTTGCCAAGCTTAAGGAAGGGTTCAAAGAGGGCAGACCTAAACTTTATACTATACATCGCCTTAACGATGCTATGGAGAAGTTGTTTCGTGGTGATTCTTACAACCGAGTTGCAGCCAGCACTGGCATAAGCAAGTCTACGTTAATTCGCGAGGTTAACAAAAGGAAGGCGATGGCGCTTTCTAAGCAGCTTGTTACCAATAAAATGATGAGTGACAATAAATAAACAATAAAATAAGGAATCCTGACGACGTGACGGGTGGGAATAACGACGAATGTATCGGGGGCGAATAAACACAGGCGCTTGTAATTAAACAGTACATAATAAGATGTAAAAGCTGCAACGACACTCCGGGATCAAAAAATAAGAATGAATCTATAAACGGCAAAAAACCCGCCAATTAGGCGGGTTTTTCTTATGGAGGTGAACCGTGGATAAAGGTCGCTTCAATAAGTCGCGGTAGCTTGACTGGACTTTAGTAAATCATTAATGGACAATGGTCGAACTGTTGTCCCTATATTTTTACTATATAGCTAATTGTGTTAACAAATCCCTTCAAAGCTTATACTACAAGGTTTTTTTAATTTTCATTTGTTAACTTGTTTTAATTCAATGTATCACAGATTATCTTATTTTAAAGCTTTTGTCTACAATAAGGCTACAAAAATGGACAGGAGTTTCGAGAAAAATTAAAGAAACTTTCGTTGAACTCTCAGTTTATATTACTACATGATTAGTAATATTATTGATTGCATCAAAAAGTAATTTGAATCCTGAAAACACCTCTTCTCCTAATTCTTCTCTCTTCTCAATACTACGAGCGAACTTAGTTTTACTTGAGTTTTCATTAATTATTTCAAAATAAAACAAATCATTTAGATTGTCGTAGTCTGCTCCACTAATATATTTTTCGCTGTTCTTCACATAATCAAGACTGTTAATTTTACCTATACTCCTTTTTCTAATAATATTATATTCTTCTAGCAATTCTCTACTATATAGAAACTCGATTTCACCATTTTCATACTCTTCAAATTTCTTGTTAACATGGGGCAATAAAATTATATAGTATTGCCTGTTTTTATCTTTATCACTTTGATGCACTCTTACATACGAACCATCTATATCTTTCATTGATTTTTTAAAATCTTTTGCCACTCTTATACCCTTTTCATCATGATCAAGAATACTTATTATTTTTTTATCAGGTAGCATATCTGTAGGATATGAAGTTAAAAACTGTTTGATGTTATCTGCTCCATTAACAGCGTACACATCAAATGGAAGTTCAGTCTTCATTAGCTTCTTCCAAGCTGCTTGAATATGTATTTTATCAGTTTCCCCTTCTGTCAGCACAATAAAATCTTTTTGACTCGCAGTGACTTCTTCAAACTTCTTTGTGAACTCATCTTCTTCATTTGTGTCATAAAGTACAGTATCATTGTTGTGTTTTAAATAATTCAAGTTCTTTACAGATTGAACAGAATTGGTATATTGCTTCACACAAAATTCAATAAAAATATCAACAAAATCGGAGAAAACTTCGCCACAGTTTAGTTCAACTGTTTTTGTATCCTCAAATTTTTTGAAGAACAACATCCAATAACAACTTCCCCAGCACTGACTCTCTTTTCCATATTTCTCATTTACTAGCCCTATTCCATGCATCCCGTTATTTGTACAATATTTACTTTGTTTGCGACTTCCAGTATAAATTCCTTCGTTAAACTGAAAACAGCTATTATTCCGTTTCACTCTTTCATATGTACCAGTTGTATTACATGATTTAGACATATCGCACTTATTTGGCATTAAAGCCTCACATGGTAAGCAACCAGCACAAAAATAATAGTGACCAAATTTGTTGATACATTCTCTCAAAAAGACATTTAGTTTCTTATCCTTAAAATAGTCATTTACAATAAGGTTACCTAGGTTATCTTCCCTGTGCTCACCGGAGTCTTTTGCTAAGACCTCAATATATGAAGTAATCAATACATTCCTCAGATTTAGATCCCCATAAAAGCCAAACATATTAGAGTCCAATCTCCTCCAAAATGCCCCTCGAGTTCTACCATGTGAAATACTATAGTTCTTATTTAACGTCTCTTGAGCCTTGCGTATCATTATACCTAGTTTTTCTTGTATACCATTTTTATTTAGCATAAAGCCTTGTGTCAGTTGTTGTTTTAATTCTCCTTTATCTATATTATCAATGGCTACACCATAGTTATCATTCTGAAGTACAGAAACAAGAATGTTCTTAAAGTAACTTATATTATTAATGCGTGCAGTTTTTCTATCTAGTTTGTCATCAATTTCAAATGTCCCCATGAAATAAGAAATATTATTAAAGATACATTCTTTTCTATACTCAGCAACATCCTTGCTATAATGCTCTTTGAGAATATCGTAGAAATCGTCCTTAATTTTATTTGAGTTATTTCTCATAAAATTATCTTTTACTTTTTCTAGTTTTTCGTTATTCAATTCATATATTTTACTGCCGAATTGCTTCTGAGCATAAAGATCATACTTTGTATAAACGATTTGTGGAATAATACTCCGTTTTGCCTCAATTAAGGCATTAAACCGTTCGTTTGTACTAGCAGCTTTTCCATGCATAGGAGTAATAAAAATAACAGAATCTATATCTCTAAATTCACCATCAAGTATGTCGGTCAAGCGTTTTTTTATACTTTTTACTGTAATATCTCCCTTTGTATCTCCAGCATGATCTAATCCATATGTATCAACAAGTTTTATTTGTTTTATACCTACACTACTACAAATTTTTGCATAGTCCTCATTCAGCTTCAGTTCCACTGCGACACTTTTGACTATACCCGATAAAGAGTTCATATCTGTATCTTCCAATGACTCTCTCATTGTTGCTTTTTTTATACAGTACGTAAGAAGCAGTTTTGTATTTTCGTCCAAATTAAATCTCAGCTGAGGAATATCAATTTTGGGATTATTTTCAGTCAAACTATTTAGTGGTAATTGAAATAATTCAATAAAAAGAGTTGTTTTTCTTTTAATCTCCTCATATATATCCTCAAGTTTTTTCGTGATTAACAATAGAAACTGATCATAATCCTGTATTGTTTCTATATTTTCGCTTGTTATAAGAATACCCATGTTTTCTTCCAAGCTAAATTCGGTAAGATTAATAAACTCATCGTCCACCAAATTTTTATTAGATATTTTTCTTAAAATATCTTCCTTTTCAATTCTCCACATACTATCTCTTTCTGTTGGAGTTAATTCCATACTTTGTTTTATAATATAATCATTAACCTTATTTAAATCTAATGGATCCTTTGGTTTCAAATTGTATTTCTCTACAATTTTTTTGCATTGCTTCTCTGTAAACTCGTCCTTGCTATAAAAGCTAACAGTAATTCTGTTTGCATTATTCCCTTTATATGTAAAATTATAGAAGCCATCGCATCTTGTTGTTTGACCCTCTCCGCTAATATTCAACAGGTCCGCAGTGTCTTCATCGCAAAATGTGCGAATAAACGAGGACTTTCCGGATTCAGAGTCTCCTATAACTAAAAAACTTAGGCTATCTCTCATTAAAAAACCCTCCATGAATTCTTGAATTTATTAAATTAATTCGCATACCATATTAATCATGCTACATACTATAATTGTAAAAAATGTAACAGTACGTGATGTCTTAGTCTATATAATTGATAACCCTTGAAAGTTAGCAGTTTACTCGCAACATCGAAATAGCAAAGCATTACAAAATCCGAAGCTATATTACAATATTCGCCAAATTCAAACATACTCCTCCAGAACGATTGTTCTATACTGTTTGTTTAGTATTAGCAATTTGTTCTATATACTCCACATTTGATTAAAGCTATGATTAGATCCCATAATTACGGTCCGATCTATGTGTTTAGCAAAGCCATGTAAGCATCAACTTTTTTCATATTCCTTTACTCGACGATAAAATGTTCTATGCTTCATGTCTAGTTGCTTTATGGCACTTGTCGCCGTAATCGTACCAGATTTCCATTCTTTATACATCTGAATAAACACCTCATCAATTACAACCTTTGGGCGACCAAACTTTATACCGCGAGCCTTAGCGACCTCAATGCCCTGAGCCTGTCTTTGCCTGTTTTTCTTTCTCTCCTGTTCAGCCACGTAAGCTAATAAGCTCAAAAACTGGTCTTCCATCACTTTTCCGAAATCACCCATGGTTCTAAATTTACGAGAATCAAATAACGTCTTATTATCCAGACAAACGATATCCGCTTTCAACTCCCGCGTAATTTATTTCCATTCGGCTATAATTCCATCATAGTCACGACCCAACCGATCCAACGCATCAATGTATATTAAGTCACCTTTCCGGATCATTAGGCGCATGGCTTGATAGCACGGACGATTAAAATCCTTTCCGCTTAGTTTATCGACAAATATATACCTTTCATCAATCCCTATCTCCCGAAATTTCACAAGCTGTCTCTCAGGATTTTGATCTTTAGCTGACACTCGTCCATATCCCATCTCCATCTGTTTTTCCTCCTAGATTTTATGCCAGAACATCCATAATTTTAGTGGCACATGCCTAAAATAATTTAGGCATGTTTTGACACATAAAAACATGGAACTTAATATTATGCCAAAAAGCATGGTTTTAAGTCCTGACACAAGCCTAAATATGGTCTTTGCATTACCTACCATAAGTTGTTATCCATGCACCGCTTCACAATACATGTCCTTATTCCTTGATAAACATCAACCACTTAGGAGATAGGTGCGGAGTATCCAGATGCGAAGATCTGCACATCCGATCCTATGAAAGGCCCATGAATAAATTCATGGGCCTACTTGGGTTCACTATTTATGCAATCACTCATTTCCAGGATTCTCAAATCGGGATATGATCAGCTTTAGAGAGTGCGGATCATAATTCAGCAGCCCTAAACATCTCAGAGTTGTTTCTATCATTTTATGCCTCAACTGTCGATGAATAGTGTATAAATCGGAACCTTCCGTGTGCATCAAATAAGCCATAGTATACCTTAACCAAGGTCACACGGATACCCGCTTTACGACATACCAAGCTAATCAGATCGTCTAAGTACCCATTTGTTGTGAGTCTTTTGCCGGCTATAAAAAAGACATGCTCATTCCCTTGTTCTTGCCATTTGCGATGATGAGGATGACCCAAATATGATTGAAGATCATGTGTTAGCTGCTCAGACATTATCACTGTATTTACTGAGGTTATTTTTCCCCTGTCAACGTAAATAAGTTACGGTCGAAGTCGATTTGAGAAATCGTAAGCTCTCTGAGTTCCTTATTCCTTAGACCTGTACTAAGAAGTAAATAAGTCATGATGTAATACTGGCGAAAAAATGGATCCAGTTTAATTGCTGCTTTAAGTAATAATCTACACTCTTCTTTAGATAGTGGACGATCAAACAATTTTATCCCCCTATTTGAAAATATATTTGAAACCTTCATCATAGGATTGCGGCAGAAACAACATTTGCTATCGTTCTGATTTACGATAGCCTAGAGTATAATCAGAACGCAGGGCAGACAGGTAATGGTTAACTTTTGTGGGAATAAGTTTGGATTTTGCATCGACCTTCGCATTTTCCCTATAGTACAAAATACAGCAAACAGGCTAATGTCAGAGATAAATACCATTAACAGAATTATACGGACAAAGTACAATAGGTTGCCACCGTGTGGTATGTTTTGCTATTAGCGTCAATTTGTTCCGTGCTACCATCGAAATGCCACCCTTTACTCTCCACAAACTGAATGACTGCGTTTAGTGCAAATGCACACTGCCCTTCGTCATGGTATCTGCCTTTGCCGCATTTCGATCAGCCCCAGTTCTGTGAACGTTTGATAGCTTGCTTGCATACACTGCCTCCTCTGCGGCTCACAGAACAAACATCTATGGCGATCACATAGTCAAGCGTTTTCAAGTGCCTCAACTTCTTACTTAATCTCTAGTGGACATCTTGTCCGTTACCAAAAGCACAACTTATGTCGTAAACTGCAAGACATCATGTATTATTAGCAACAAACCGCAATATGAAACTGTGCAGAGACGTAGTTTTTGAATCATTTTTAAGCATTTATTAGCTCAAGCATTTTAGATATATTTACACCAAGAGTCTCCATTTTGTTGCGAACTTGCTTGAGATGTTCTAGCTCTTTATTTAGTCTGATATTTTCCTCATTTGCATCATGTAACTGTTGTTGCATATATTGAACTTCATGTGCCTGGGAATTTATAAAACTTAAAACCTGCTGCAAACTAAGTCCATTGTTATTTATGTAGTTGTCATCAACTAGAGGATTTTGAATGACTATTCTACTCGGCAAATCTCCACTCTTTTTCTGACTAAAGGAACGTATTTCATCACTGTGCTGTTTTCTTAAAACAGTATTAAATCTAAATGCACAAGCCCCATGTGTGCGTCCTATTTTGCCCGCAGTCTCTTCAAATGCCTTTTTTTGACTGCTGCCATTTCCTAGATGTTGCAAAACCGTTTGCAATAAAAATTGATCTTGTTCTGTAGACCAAACTTCGTGATTCGAACTTACTTGGCTCAAAATATATCATCTCCTACCTTCTATACTTTTCATTAATACTATTATTTCCAATCTTTCTATTTCTATTCGATTATAGTTCTACCGAATTAGCTTCTACGATAGAATCCTGGAAGCATAAAAGATCCTTTCTATATAAACTATAGAATAGAATCTTTTTTACAAATACCCGGGATTATCTAAATACACCGTGCCCAATGATAGAATCCAACGACTGATTCAATATTTACTCTGTCAGTTGTATTACCTTAATCCTTCCATGCGTTTTAAATTCTACTTTCTGATTACACGCCTCCTTTCTTGACCCACTCTTCAATGAGTTCACGATGAAACAAGATTCTCCGTCTTATTCTCACATAGGGAATTTGTTGTTCGCGGACCATTGCATAAATACAATCCATAGAAACTCCTAAGTATTCCGCAATTTCATTTACAGAGTATATCTTTTTTTTGTCTTCCTCTTCATTGAGTACCTTCTTCTCACGCATCATCACTTGCTTCTCCATCTCTAACTCGTCCATCCAAGCTTGCACTACGGAAAGAAGCTTTTGTCTAAGATAGCTTGTTGTATTATTTGTTTCCATATAATAACCTCCCATAATATAAAATCGACTAGTGATCCGTACAAACAAAAAACCTCCTTATAATAGGAGGTTTTCCAGAATAAATATTTACAAAATTCTGCTACAAATATAGAGCATTTAAGGAGGAAATGAAGGCCGATGGGCAAATTATAGGTTCTTTATAAAAGACAGTTATGATATATGAAGTCACAGTTGGGATATATCCAATACTACATTTAAAATGACTCAAAAGTTTGCCTAGATATTGGAATATAGTCCAGTCGTAATTAAACATTTCTACCATAAAACCACCGTTATAACACTCTATTCGCAAATACAAGGTTAAACAGCCTACCTTTAGAATTACACATTTCATATCGTGTTTTCTGGATTCGATACCATCATAGAGCAACTGAATTAATTCTCCTTCAGAACAAACAATTCCGAATGCCTCATCTAATTGATCAAAGGAATATAGGTTCCACTCGTTAGAGGGATTCTTATTTATCAACCATCCTGGTGGTACCCTAGTCAGAGCTGACAAAAATGAAACTAGATTTATATCAACACTGGCTCTCTTATTAACATGAATAAAAGTATTTAACTTAGTCGGAGTAACATCATAACTTTCTCCAATATCTTTCCAGGTAAAGTTCGTTGCACTTTGCGTTAAGAGAAGCCGTCTCCTTAGATGCATTTCACAAGAAAGCAATGTTTGGGGATACGTATCCATTTTCTTCATCAATAATGGGACCTCATACCAATAATCTTGACCATCGTCGTCGTGCTTTTTTATATACTTCTTTTCAGCATCCCTACGTACGATAATATCATCTGAAGTTTTATCTAGTAAAAACTCCTTAAAGTAACCATAATGTCTGGGTTCCCAATATGTAGGATTTAGTTTAGATCGCATACCATCACCATAATTACACGGTAAGGCATTCGAGATCCAAAAGGTATCCTACTACAAATTTGTAGTAAACTTATAACTTACCACATCTAGGAAACCCTTGTAGTACAAACATTCAGAGGGACACATGGAATATTTTTTTGCCAATAACACACCATCCAAACCAATACCAAAACACAATAAATAATAAATTAAGCGCAACTGCATTAGTTTATTTAACACATACTAACCTCTCTCTTTCGCTTTAACAAACTAAAGTTTTTGCATATTACAAAAATAATATTTAAATCAATGGAAATAAATGGTTTGGTTTGATAGTGAATTGTCAACAATAAAAATAAGCCCTTATAGGTGTGTTTATCCCTTATGATACAGTTCTAAATAGACAGAACTATACCAGTAGAATCCACCCATAGGGCTTACGACTTGTACAAGGTATTGCTTAACTAAATTAAGTATAGGCAATGTTGGAATGGTTGTAAAGAGTGAATTTATGATAAGGAGTTCAATCTCATGAACGTTGTGTCAAGTACTGTCTTCTCTCAGAGCCCTACCGTTGATCAACCGACTCTATTAGAATTTTTCTTCCAGCACCTAGAACGGAAATATTCACCGCGAAGTATCCAAAATCATCAACTCAATATCAATTACTTTATCTCTTATATGGTAACTACACATCTGCTAAGCCTCCAACAAGTGGTACTTGATTTGTTTTCCACGGCCGTAATGGGATATGAAGATTTTCTGAATAAGCAAGTCGATAGCAAATCTATAAGCAAAGCCAGAAAGAAACGCCTGCTCTCAAGCCTCACTATCTTTTGTTCTTTTTTGGACGAGGAGAACCTCAGTACAGTGAAATTCAACATTTCTAAGACAGTTAAGGCAAAAAAATCAAAAATAAAAATTCTTAAAGAGAAAAAAGGGGATAAAATTTCTCCCCCTCCTTCTAAGTTATTCACATACCGGCAGAATTGCTCGATATTCAATCATTATTTAGATGAAGTAGAACGACTAGATTTAAATTGCAAAAGAGAAAGGCAGTACAAAACATTATATTTCGTAGAATTCATTCGCTCTACTACATCATCAGATGTATCGATAGATGATAGTCTACGTCATTTAAGTTCACATCAAATCAAAAATTACGAAAACTATTTAGAGAGAAAGATTGAATTAGATGAAATTGAAGGGTGTACTGCTTATGTAAAACTAAGACATGCAAAGATATTTCTTGACCATCTATACCTTAACAATATCATTCCATTTAAATATTCCATCCCCCCTAAGTTTAAGCAACCTGCTTCACGTAGAAATTCTTTTGTTCGTGAAGAAGAAAGATATAAATTTGTGGAAGCCATCTGCAGTAACAGTTCGCCGCATCAAGTAAGAAATCTAGCAATCGCGAGCATATTGATCGATACCGGCTGCCGGCCTATTGAAATATGCAATTTAAAATTAGGGGATGTCTCTACTACCGAATGTACATTAACATTCTTCAGTGCAAAATCCCAATTCCGAAAGCTCCAAGTGAATAAAGAGGTAATGGCATTCTTGAAAGACTATCTAGAGATTCGTAAAAGTATAGCTGCTGATACTGACGCTCTGTTTTTAACTATTGAAAATAAACCCATAACGACAGAATCAATTGGTACCATTTTCAATAAATACAATAAGTTAGCCTTTGGAAAAAATGTATTCAGCGCCTACGATTTACGTCATACGTACGCAACATTAGCCCTGGATCAGGGTGAAGCATTAGAGACTATTGCAAAAACGCTCGGCCACAAAACTTGGGCCTCAACATTATATTACTACCACCGAAATGCAAATCGTTTAAAAGAAAATACGATTTCTAATAATCCGTTTAAGCAGGTGATTGGTTTTGGCCATTGAAGTTTTTTCGAACTATGATTATAAGGAAATATGTAATGAACTGGGTATCTCCTATCAAGATTTATTATCACTAATTAATAACAGCTCAAAAAAAGATCAAAACGATAATTTCCCTGACGTATCCCTATTGCAGGCGATTGTCCTTTTTAGAGATTACCTAGATAACCAATATGAACTTCAAAAGAAATCAAAGACAACGCTGAATTATTATTTCTCTTTCCTTAATCGGTTCGAGAAGTTCATCCAAGATAATCATCCCAACATTACGATCTCCTCAGTGACTGAAAATATCTTGCATGAATTCTTCAGTAAGTTTCATGGTCGAGAAAGCTCAGCATTGTCCCCCCGCACACAAAATACATACACATCTATCTTACGTAAATTTTTAGACTTCTGCTATAAAATGGACTATGTTGAGAAAGATTACCGCTACCGATTTACTTGGTCAAAGATCTCCCTCCTTCCAAAATACTTTCAAGAAGAACAGATTGTGGAGATACTCGCTTTGGCAAAGCAGAAGACTTATGGGTACCGTTACCATGCAATGATTTGCTTTCTACTTGGTACCGGCTGTAGGGTTGAAGAACTTCAACACGTTCGCGTCCAAGATTTTGACATTGAGAATGATCTAATTTTCATTCGTAAAGCAAAGGGAAATAAGCAACGATATATCCCCATGTATCCAGAACTAAAGAAGGTGATCCTGGATTATTTAAACCTAACACACGTCAAGGTATGGAGCCGAAACCATACTGGTTTCCTTTTCTGCAAAGAAGAAGTTGCTTGGAGCAATCGCGGAATACCTCTTGCGAAAAGCTCAATTCAGTATGCAGTATCCAGTATTCTGGAAAAACTCGGATACACTAAATTCTCTGCACATTCTTTCCGTCACACGTTTGCGGTCAGATGCTTACTAGCTGCTATGAAGTTACATGACCTTAGCCTAATTTTGGGCCATGAGGATCCGAAAACAACTTTTATATACACACAAATGCTTCCGCTAGATTTAAAGAAAGCTGTCGCTGATAAGTTTCCATTCGCATTTGAGAAACTTATCAAGCAAATATTGGAGTTTGATGATAAAAATGAGGATGTTAGCAAGAGAAATTGAAGAATTCGTAACTATCTCTAAAGTGTCCCTTGCCTCAAAAAATAAACACAAAAAACATCTACATCTTTTTATGACACACTTGACCGAAGTAGTCGGGGGGAAAGCAGAGGAGATCGACTTAGAAAAAATCTATCTTTTAAAGGATACCCGAGGCGAGGTAATTACCTGGAGACCAATTGACTCTAGGATTATCAACTCCTACCTTTTATCTTGTTACGACAAGGGATATCACTATATGGCGTCTGCACGAGATTCACTAAGTTCATTTTTTAAGTATTTAGAACGCACTTACGATTTTGCGAATCCACTTCGTCAAGAGCGATTAAATATCCTTGAATTTAAAAAGGATACTGGACGTCGGGCAGCCCTCTCCAAGCACGATGTGTTACGTTTTTTAAATAGTCTGATTACTCATAGTGATAATTTAAAACAAGATTTGATTCTATTTATACTGCTGCTAAGTACGGGATGTAGGATTGGCGAAGCGATTAGCCTTAAGGTCCATCAAATCAATTTCGGAGAAGATACCATTCGTTTGGATAAAACAAAATCCAATAAAGGAAGAACACTCGTACTTCGCTCTGAATTTGGAGCACTTCTCAGATTGTATTGTCAGAAACAGGGGCTGATAAACGAGGATTCTCTATTTTTAAATACAGATGGTTATCCTATAACACAAAATTTTGTCAATGATAGGTATCAAAATTATCTGAGAGAAGCTAAGATACAGACTTTACCTCTTTATAGTCTCAGACATACATTCGCTACACTCTTGTATGAACAAGGAGTTGATTTTCTCATTTTGCAGCAGCTCATGGGACATGATAACATTGGGACTACAGAGGGTTATGTACAATCAAATTCTATTCGTAATTCAGGGATTACTATAGAGGAAAATACAATGATGTTTAAGAATATATTCAAAAAGTATAGGAGCGGAGGGTGAACCTATTTTTCAAAATCACCCTCCACCTAAAAATTCTTATTAAAGAATCTCCGATGAGCAAATCTTTTAGCTTGAAAGGGTATATGTAAGCTAGTGTTTGCTATATCCTGTCTAGCACCAAGCTAATCATAGTTCGGTGGAACATGAAGAATTCCACCAGTTTTCGGATCAACTATGAACCAGTGCAGCCCCTATTTACTCTTATGGTGGAGCCACGAAAGATTGTTTGACATATCATTTTCATGTATCCATAAAAAGCTTCTCAACAAACTTCACATCCGCAGGCGCAAATTGAAATTCCCGCAATTCTTCTATCGTAATCCATCGGTACTCATCATGGTCCACCAGAGCAATTTCACCACTTACAAATCTTGCACTATAAGCAATCAATTGAATATGAACCGCCCCATACCAATGATCATTCACTCCAAAAAACTCATACGGTTCAATCTCAATGTTCATCTCTTCCTTCAGCTCTCTCACCAAACAAGCCTCCGGTGACTCGCCTTCCTCTAGCTTCCCACCTGGGAATTCCCACAGCCCTCCCTGAGACTTCTCAGGCCGACGTCGTGCTATGAGCAATAGCCCTTCTTCATTTTCTATAATCGCTGCAGCTACTCGAATCATTTCATCACACTTCCTATACGATACACTTATTAGCAGCCGGCACCATTACTGGCGGCATCTCTTCTTTTAACTGCCAGATGAAACTCATAGGCTTGCTGCCCTCATGTTTCACATATTCTGCTTCCCCTAGAAAAACAAATGGTGACGTATAATCATTCTCTTCCTTATATTCACGAACAAATAGGGCGATTCGGTTGCCGGTCTCTCGGTGATGAATATACCTTTGCGCTGTTTTTGTATCCTCTGATATCCGGCTCTGAGTCTGCCAGTGAAATAATCGCTCACTAATGGCATAGTCTTCATACAAAGTCGAAGGTGAAAAATCTTTATCCGATTTATTTAATGTGATAAAGAAAATATCTGTCTTCTTATCCTCAAAGTACTTTACACCTTCTCGAAAGGCTGGTGCCTTCTCTTCATTCCAAAGGCCAAATGCCGCTAATATCTGGTCAGTAGAATATTGGCAATGAATATCGATCGGACACGCGAATGGGAAATCATGTTTCTTATCGACGAAATCAATGTGGGCGAAGTTATATTTCAAAATATCAATAATCTCATCTCGAAATGCGGAATTAGATAAAATGAATTCAACTCCTGCTTCTATATCAACAAAACCTTGCTTCCTAGGCTCTGCCCGGTAAAAGATGTAATAAAATATATTTAGCATGAGTTGTTCTTCTTCTGTCATCGATTGCTTATCTTCCTCTATGTACGAAAGCATAAACTTCAATAACCTTCGAGAGTTAAGATTCAAAAGTGCAGGAATACGTTTTACCAATTCTGTTGGTGGAAGCTCAAAGGGCTCCAGCATGCCTGCCTCAACCATTAATCCCCTTAAGAATCTGTTACCGTTACGACCACCATATAGCTCAAATAAAGAAATTCCATGGTATTGGGTAAAATTCGTCAAAGTAAGCTTGAGTCCCGTATCTTCTTCAAAATACTTAATCTTATTAATTAAACTTCGACGATTAGTCGATGTTTGCTTCAAATTTCTTAAGATGTAATCCTTCGCTTGTTTCTCAAGTTGAATAAAGCTTCCCCTAGGTAAACTGGAGAATCCATTTTCCACATAATGCTGCACAGAGTGTTTCGTTTTCCCTAACAAAGAACGGAATTTCTCCTGAAAGTTATACTCCTTATGTGCTTGCCCAATGAAGTCTAGAACAGTAAGGCACTCTTTCCCCTCTGCCAAACGCAATCCACGACCAAGTTGCTGCAGAAAAACAGTCAAACTTTCTGTTGGACGTAAGAATAAAACGGTGTTCACTTCCGGGATATCCACGCCTTCATTGTAGAGATCCACTACAAAGATGAGCCTAATCTCCCCTCTAACAAGTCTACCCTTAGCCTGGCTTCGTTCTTGTTCACGAGAGTCACCATGTAACGCAATTGAGGGGATCCCCGCTTCATCAAATACTTTGGCCATATATAAAGCATGTTCGACACTCACGCAGAATCCTAAACCTTTAACCTCGTCCAAATCTGTTACGTACTTTTTGAGACTATTTAAAATTTGAGTAGCACGGATCTTATTGCTTGTGTATAGGCCCTCTAGCTCTCGTAGATCATAACCTCTGCGCGACCATTTCACTTGAGACAAATCCACGTAATCAGTTACTCCAAAATAATGAAAAGGTGAAAGTAATTTTCGATCTATTGCATCTGTTAATCGAATCTCAGCAGCAATGGTATAGTCAAAATAGGCTAAAATATCCTTCCCATCCATACGTTCTGGAGTTGCAGTCAAACCTAACAAAATTTCTGGCTGGTAATGGGTCAGAAGCTTTTGGTAGGAAGGCGCGGCAGCATGATGGAACTCATCCACGATAATAAAATTATAAAAGTCACTTGTCGTGATCTCAGCTAATTTCATCGAGTTAAAACTCTGAATACTTATAAACAGATGATCCACCGATTGTGCTTGGTTGCTACCTACATGAAGCTCTCCAAAATTAAGATCCTTTAAAATAAACCTGAACGTATCCCGGCTCTGCTTCAATATTTCCTCTCGGTGTGCAACAAAAAGTAGCTTCGCTCTCGGATTTTTCGCCCTATATCGCTTAAAGTCAAAAGCCGAGATCACTGTCTTACCAACACCTGTAGCTGCGACTAACAGATTTTTCATTCTTCCGAACAAAGTCCGCTGGGCTTTCAGCTTCTCCAAGACTTCCTTTTGGTAGTCATAAGGCGTTAGGTCGAAATGGAAATGAAGCGCTTCATGCTCATTAATTTTCTTTTTTCCTAGAGCTTCTTTAAGTTGAGTCTCATGTTCTACGTTCTCAGGAGAAAAAAGTTTGAACTCCCTATCATTCCAGTAGCTCTCGAAAGTGGCTTCGATCTTTTTGAGCACATCATATGAATCCTTTTCTGTTACCTTCAGATTCCATTCCAAACCACTAGTAAGAGCTGGATTCGAAAGATTGGATGATCCTACATAAGCTGTTGTAAACCCTGTGTCTCGCATAAACACATAGGCTTTCGCATGTAGTCGAGTCCTATCCGTATCATAGGATATCTTAATTTGAGTATTGGAGAGCTTGCTTAATTCTAATACAGCCTTGTAATCAGTTGCTTCCATGTAAGTAGTTGTAATAACACGCAGCTGCCCACCGCTAGAAGTGAATTGCTCTAGCTGCTCCATGAGACATCGAAGACCGCTCCATTTGATAAAAGATACTAACAGATCTATCCGATCGGCCGTCACGATTTCATGCTTTAATTCATTCATCATGTTAGGTTCCGAGTGAGAACCTGTAAATAACGAGCTTTGGGATAACGGTGTTGCCGGTCGAAGTACCTTCTCATTTTTAATACCACGAACATGATTAAGCTTTGAGTAGACGTATGTTAATACTTCCCCCTGCTCATCAAGCTGTAGCTCATTGTACTCCTCTTGCCCTAGAGCTTCTTTCAGTGTAGCGATAATCTCATTGCATGTTCTAACCTGAGCAAGTACGGCTTCTTCGTCACTACTTTGTTCCCGCACTGCTCTTAACGCTCTGCGTGTTACTGAAGCTAAGTAATTGGATAACAGCTTTCTAGCTTCCTCAGCATCTAGTTGCTCCTTGCCTATTTCATACAATGCCGGATCTAAGACCGACAACTGCTTCATCGTGATGTTATTTACGATCTGTTCGTAGAGTCCTTGTTTCATGGGTTCACCTCTCTAAAAAAGAGCACCACAAGGGTGCTCGGTTTCTGTTTGAGACTTATTCTGGCATTTATGGGCTGGCTTCTACACATTTACCTTTTAAAATACTCATCGACAGTTAAATTTGAGCGAAATTTGTTTTGTCTCTTATATGTCGTATTATCTACAAATATATTATAGTACTAAGAACATTCAGATGCATATATAGAGTATGACAAAAAGTGGTAATGCACCCTTCACTTAATCTGTTGACGGCCACTGAAAATCTCGTCTATAATAAGTATCTTTTAATTTCTTCAAATCGTATTCCCATTCATAAATTGCATGTGAATACTTCTTCGCACCGCCTTTTTGACGTTTTCTAGCTTTTACATTTGTTGCAATTACATTCGCTACTTTTTCTAACCCGAGTTTAGGTAGCGCCTCATTTTCTAGGATAGTCCACCTTTTTGTTCGATTACTATCTGTTATTTTATATCCCAGTTTATGAAGAGGACTCTCCTGGCTAAATTGGCTTCCAACTTTTTGGGAGCCTGGTTTTAAAGTTTCTACGGCATAAGTGCTCGGCCACTTAAATTCATGTTTTTTAGTTTCGTTTACAGGGGTTATTATCTTTGGGATGACCCCCCATTCATTAATTTGAAATTGATGACCCGGTACTTGTTTTTTTATTTCGACAATAGCACTCTCATTCGCACAGACATATTTACATACAGGACATGCCCAAGCGGATGTATGAACATAGCCTTGAATCTTTCCATATTTAAAAGAAGCAAGATTAATTTTTTCTGCTGTTAATGCTCCATTACAGCGGTAGCAAGTTTCAGCATCTGCAGGTTTTCTCCATATGGTTGCCATTTTTCTTAATCCTGGATATATTTTCTGAAGTGGCTGCTTTATCATAGTCTGTGGAGTTGATGATATTTGCGCTTTTGAATCATACTTTGGTTTTGATTCATAATTTGGCTTTAATATATGTTTTGTAGTTTGATTTTGGCGATACGCGGTCTTATGTAATGCCTGATTAGAAGCCCCCTTCGGACTTGTAATATCTAATTCATTAATCGGGGATTGATTTTTATTCGTTTCATCGTGCTTTTTGTGTTCATGATCTTGATAGGTTTTTAACTCTTTTTGTTTCAACAGATAAATACCTAAGATAACAATGACAAATACAATTACAATAACTAGAAACATCTTGCTCTCCTCACCTTAATAATAAATTCATTAACATCTCTTGACCTACCTAAAGGGACATGTATATGTACCTTTAGGTAGGTCAAGGGATGCACTGAAATAAATGGTAAATTGTTATGAATCAAATGTTCTATTTAGTTTTTAAATTCACATACTTCTGATGCCCTATAAAATAAAGCCCAGCTTCCTTCATGCTATAACCAAAAGTCCGCTCCCACTCGCTAGCATAAGCCATCACCTGAGGCCGATAAAAACGAACAAACGCATCTTCCTTACCTTCCTCAAAATGATCCGTCTTAAAATCCACGATCACCCAACCATCCTCTTCTTCAAAGAGAAAGTCGATCACACCTTCGATAAAAACTGTACCCGCAGCTCCTAGCGTCACACCTTCTTGCTGAGCCACTGCTACTTCTACATTCGCATTACCATCAACTGCGATACCATCTGCATTTTTCCTAAACATAAGCCTAACCTCATGCAGCCGCGTTTTAGCCCGAAGCGCTCTCTGCCACAGCTCACTCTCCGTAAATGCCGTCACTGCTTGACACGCTTCCTTCAAGTATTCCTCACTCAGCTTCTCCTGAGCAGCCAACATCTCCATGTAGGCAAGGAGCTGCTCTCCCGCCAACCCCTTACCAACAGCTTCAATGCCCATATGCACCAAGCTGCCAAACGCCATACCGCGGCCCTCTGACGACCATTCAGGCGTTTCGCCTGAGCTTTTAGTCATTCCAGTCACCGAAACACGGGCGTAGGATGGCTGTCCCAGCCGATCTACTTTCATCCTTCGATCCCTCAAAAATCCCTCAACATCAGGCTGTCCCGTATATTCAGCTCGATCCTCTGCTACAAACGCAGGAACCTCAAGCTCCGCTACCATATCCATCCCCAGCATTAGTGGACTCCACGGACATTTGGCCGGTTGCTCAGGATACTGGCTAATAACTAACATCTGCTTAGCGCGAGTAGCAGCCACGTAAAGCAATCTATCCTTTTCCGCATTCATAAACTCGCGTTCTTTAACATTCATCGCTTCCCAGCCCACCGGTTGGGCAAGCGTTTCATTCACAAAATCGTATTTCCGCTGAGAGATCGTAAAGTAACCAACTGCTGGGTCTACGGTCCGATCCACGTGCTCTTCCGCATCGTGATCCGTCTCGCCGCAGGGGCAAGCGAGGAACACAACCGGCGCTTCAAGCCCTTTGGCTTTGTGCAGATTCATAATACGCACAGCTTGATTCCGCCCCGCGTATAAGCTGGAAGTCTCAACTCCTTTTCCCGAGCTCCATTGTAACAGCATCTCTGTCAGCGGAGCCCAACCCGCCGCGCTATTGACCTGGTCGGACAATTGCTGTAAATGCTTGAGCATGGTTCCAGCCCTCGTTGCTCCCGCTTCACGTAAAGCCGTATGAACAAGCAACCCCATATCTTCCATCATTCGAGCCAATGCAGCCACAGCCGGTAAATTGCGAGTCCAACCGTAATAGGTTCGCAGCTTGCTAAGCACATCATAAACTGGCAGTGCTTCCTTCAAACTAGTCTCTGCTTCAGGCAAAGCCAAGTAGTGAAAAGGATGCCCAGCCTTTTTATATTCATATAATTCCTGATCGCTGATTCCAAATAGTTCTCCTCTTAACACAGATAAGAGTGCAACTTTATCCGAAGGATCTAACAAACTTGCGCATAGCTGCGCTAAGCTGAACATTTCAGGGTAAATAGCCGCACTGCCCGCAGTTTCAGCAGGGATTCCGCAGCGATCCAGCTCTTCTGCATATAGACTGATGAACTCCCTAGTTTTTAGCAAAATAAGAAAGTCATTAGGTACAGCCCTCCGAACCACATATTCTCCATTCGAATCTCGTTCCTGGATATTCAGACCATTCTTTCCACAGGCCCATGCTATGTAGGCTGAAACTCTCTTCGCATCCTCCATGGCAACAGCTGCTTTGCCTCCAGGGATCTTCGGATATGTCAGTGTATAGATTCCGTGAGATGCTTTTTTCTTCGCAGCAGGATTGGGGGCTTGCGTTTCCATTTTCACAAATGCCGCCTGCTGTTCGGTAGCCTCCTTAGGAAATTTGGATTCAAACTGGTAGTTCACGTAGTCGCCAATGGCTTGCACAGAACGGAAGTTGGCATGAAGCTGGAGCACATCACCGCATTCGGTAATTCTTCTTTTTACCTCGTTATAAATCGAAATATCCGCACGGCGGAATCGGTAAATGGATTGTTTGGGATCCCCGACGATGAACAAGGACCCGGAACGCGGCTGCAGCTTGCGCCAGTCTTTTTCCCCCTCATGGTTACCGGCACCTGTCAAAAGAAACATCATCTCCGCCTGAATCGGATCTGTATCTTGGAATTCATCCACAAGCAGCCGCTGGTACCGATTAGCAAAGTAACGTCTCACCGGTAGAGACTCCCTTAGAAGGACAGTAGCCTTCATCAGTAAATCTTGAAAACTAACAACTCCTGACTCCGCTCTTCTATGCTCTGCATAAGTAACTGCAGGCGCAACAAAATCAATGAGCTTCGGATACAGATACTCCCTCCATGATCTCAGGAAAGGAAATAGCACGGTAATTTGCCAATCGTGAAAGCGATCACGCATTTCTTTCGCTTTGGCTTTATCTGTCCAACGATTTTGCGTAACATCCAGCTTCTTATCAAACTCCATCGCCATTGAGAGCACTTGCTGGTCATTGTTCCAGCTCCAACTGCGCTCCTTCTGTTTGATGATGCGAAGTACTTTCTGCAGGGAGTCCCAACCTTTCTCCGGCTCACTACTCGGTAAATAAGGCCATGCTTCAGCAATTAATGGAGGAAGCGATAAACGAATCAAGTCAAAATCCGGCCGCGGCAACTCTATAGTCTCAATTTTAACATCACTGAACATGGAGACTCGATCATACACGGCTTTAAGTGTAGTTACATGGATACCATATTGGCGAAGTTCCTCGAGCCTGCTTCCCTGACCGCGTTCTTCCAGCTGCATCAGGTATTCATCCCAACAGCGGTTATGGAACTCTTCCTCAGCTTGCTCATCTAGCTCCTGAAAGGTTGGATCCAGTCCCGCTTCCACAGGACGCTCGCGCAGCAGCATACCGCAGAAGGAATGGATAGTACCAATAAAATTTACATCCAATTGTTCCATGGCAATGGCAAAACGCTGTTTTTCAGCTTGATCTGCCGTGCTGCCCAACGCCTTTTCCAAGGCTAACAGAAATCGCTCCCGAAGCTCATCAGCCGCTTTATTCGTAAAAGTAATGGCAGCAATCTGGTCCGCCCCCGCAGCACCTGTTCGAATCAGAGATACCATTCGTCCAACCAGACTCGTCGTTTTACCGGAACCTGCGCCTGCTTCTACCAATAAATTGGTCTCAAGGTCTTCCAATATACGGTTTCTAGCTTCCCAATCGTTCGGTCTAGTCAATGGCTTCCACCTCCAAGAGCTCTTTCAGCAGCGTCGCGTTTTTCGGATTTGCTTTTTTACCTTCCATAAACTCGGCATGATTGCCGCATACAGAAGCGTAATCGCAATAGCGGCATCTACTTGTTTCATGTGTAGGTGTGTAAATCCCCTGCTCCATGGAAGTAAGCAAACTTCTCATCAAATGACTTAGCTCGTTGCGTTTATTTTGCAAACGAACGACTTCACGTCCAATTCCTCTCGCTGTAGGAAAATAATACGCTGACTCCGTGACTAGAGCATCCTTGTCTATCCCTGTTTCCTTTAACCACTGCTCTGCTGCAAGTGCATACAAGGCATGCTGAAGCTGCGTACCTCCGGCGAAATATTCGTTCTCTCTATATTTTGACGGGCTCCCCGTCTTATAATCGATGATCCGGTATTGATTCGTTGCTATTTGATCAATGCGGTCAATGAATCCTTTGAGTGTAATGAAAGAATCGTCTGTCAGCTTAACCTGCAACGGCTCTCCGTCAACTGATAATTCCTGTTCAAAATATCGAGGCAACGTTGCCTTAGCTGCTTCCTCGTTATAAAACCACTCAACATCCTGACGTATATCGTCAGACTCTTTTTGTAAGATGTGTTGACTGGGGGCAGGAATCAGCCGTTTGTAATGTTCTAACTCTTCATCTGTGATTACATGCAGTACATGTTTGTCATGATCCGGCCGCTGTGAAGCATTTGATGTGACTCTCTTCAAATAATTATAAAAAATACGATGCAACAAATTACCTCGATTCGCCGGATCTAGCCAGCGCGTACGGTCATAGGCGGTTTCATTTTTAGGCCAAATCCCCAGCACATACCCGAAATAATACCTCATAGGGCATTCGGAATAACGTTCCAACTGGCTCGCACTGAAAGCACGCTTCCTAACATCTGAGGCTAACGATTCCGATTCAATTCGGCCATCATATGCCGTTATCGAATTCGAAATACGCTGTCTTACCGCATGTATACCTTTTTGTAAGAAAGGGTAAGACGTTTCCAGTGCATGCCGGCCGTTTAACATCCGCCCATGTTGATCGATCATTTCCCTTGCCCATAAATCTGAAGCATCTAATGGTAAAGCATGCGATAAATACCCCTCAGGCATACTCAGTGAGCCTTGTAAGACCGAATAGTCCGCATCTTGGAGCTTAGTCTTGTTACGGAATATCTGCAAATACTCAAATGCTGGACTTGAATGCTTCCCTTCCGATATCTTGTAGGACGAATAGCTCAGAGTGGCATTTCCAGTAATAGCTCCAAGCCTTGTAAGCTGCTCTTTTTTCAAGAGTCTGCTGCGTTCTGTAGAAAGTATAAGATCAGGGCTAACATTCTGCCTCTCCTCATCAAGCAAAACAGGATCCTGGCGAGGTATTACCGACCAGCTATGTTCATCCATTCCGACAATATAGGTAAAGGGCCTACCCGATAAACCTCCATTTGAAAGAGCTGAAATATGAATAGCTCCAGATGATGGGGTTGAGGTGGTCTTCACCCGAATACCTGATAGAAGCTGCTTCACATATTGCAAAGCAACATCTTTCCTCATGAGCGAAGAGGAGAGCCCTTCAATTGACAAGGTATCTACCATTCCTTCAAGCTCTTTTAGAACAAGCGCATCATCTTCATCCTGTATAGCCCCATACATCTTCATCACTTGCTGTAACCACTTCACGACTAAATAAGGACTCCACTCACTATCTTTCGGCAAGCCCGAGAACAAATCTGAAAATACTTTTTTAAGTTTCATCAACAATGATTTTTCTTGTTCAGATACATTTTCATCGAAGAGAATAAAATATCGGTCCTTACCCCATCCGATATTGAGAGCTTCTATAGTCCGGATCCATTCTGACGATCTAACGCCTTCATCCACATTGCGAAAGGAAATGCCACCTTCACGGAGCAATTCGAGGAAATCTGCAATCGGGAAGTCATTCTCAATCCAGTGCAACAACTTAAGCAAAGTACGACCCATACGACAATACTGCAAAGGTAATCCACTCGAAAATGTACAAGGAATCGCTATTTCTGATGCGAGCCCATGAATAGCCCCTGCGTAGGTCTCATAATTAGATGCAATAATTTCAACCTGATCAAGTGCAGCGTCATTAGAAAGTATTCTTCTCATCACTTCGCGCACTTCTGCCATAGCGCCAGTTGCATGGAAGAAAGCTGCTTTGCTTGCCAGAAAATCTGATTCATCAGAAGTAAATGGTAAGCTAAAGTCTACCCGTATTAATCGGTTACCGGTTATCTTCTCTAGGATTGTTCGTTGTGCTTTGCTAAGCAAGTCGTTTCCAGGCATAACAAAAACCGTATCGTCTACATTTTCTACTACGATCTCTGCAAGATGCATGAAATCTATAAAATTATGTTTATGTAATTTTTCTTCATAACGTTGTAGAACTGCTTTAACATATTGCCCTTTATTTTGTTCTACAAAGTGCGTAGGATCTAACTCTTTCGCCAAAACAAGCGCCTGCCTTAGATCCTCAATAGTACGCTGAAAACATGAAACCATTCCTGGGCTCAGATTTGCTTCTGATAAATAGTCGTTGTCTTCTTTCGCTAAGTCCATCAAGATCTGCTGAACAAGCCAGAACGACTGGCCGGATCGGATATAAGTCTTCTTTTGCTGGAAAAGCTTCAAAGCTGCCTGCTTTAATGCAAGGCTTTCTATGGTTTGAACTTCAACGTTCAATACATGACCATACACTTTACAAACTTGATGAAGCCACTGCTGCCCATCTGCAAAACGAGGTGCCAGGAGAATTTTTTTTGATAAAGGAGACTTTTGAAAGCTCTCTTGCAAGTTCCCAATAAACGTAGATGGCATGCATATCACTCCTCTATGTCATGTTAACAGCTCAATCTTATCAATAAGATGAGACTGTATGTTGTCATCGAATATGCGTTCTACATGAAAAAACCACTCCACAACGTTTCTACCGTCAGAATGGCTCGATCCATATTATCATTTATATACATTCATCCATGCTTGCAATTGTTCTTTCATGGTTTCCCTATACGATTTCGGCTCCAAAATCTCTGCATTCGGACCATATTGGTACACCCAGTTCAGAAACTCCCTATCGTGATTCAGTGTCACCTCAAAAATCAAGCTACCATCCGGTAAATCCCGCATTTTGGGTCTAACAAATAGCTCTTCTTCTTTGATATACCGAGCAATAACCGGTGAAAACTTAACCTTAAAATGAATATGCTCTTCACCGCGCTCAATGGACCAAGTGTTCTTCAAGTATTGTTTGATACTAAAATCGCCTTTACTGTATGTAAGATTCGTTACATCGACTGCTTTGAATCGGCTTAATCTGAATGTTCGAATGGCTTTGGCCTGGTGACAAAAACCAATTAGGTAAAAACGCTTATCCCTAGGAACTAAATAGTAAGGATCAATTAACCTTTTGGTTTCCGTATTTCTGCTTTGTGTATGATAAACGGCCTCGATTGTTTTGTGACTCAGAATAGCTTGGAGAATATCAAACAGAAAGTTCTGCGTTGTCTCTTCTTTATAAGCTGGCATCCCCATTTGGATCGCTTCGGTAATATTTTGAATAATATCTTTGTTACGGGACTTCTCCTTCAAATGAGTGGCCATTACTTTATCATAAGCCGTTTCAAACCCATCCGGCAGCTTATCTTTATCGACCACAGAAGGAAGCATAGAGAGAACCATTGCTTCTTGTTCCGTAAAATTCAAAGGATACATCGAAAAGTTCCCCATAAATGTGTAACCTTTGCCGTATCCTTCATTCGTAACTGGTGCAATGAGATCAAGTACACGAAGATCCCTATAAATGGTTCTTTCGGCAGTATCACATTTGATAGCAAGTTCTTTAGCTGTAATCCCTGGATTAGCCTGGATAGCATTAAGCATTTTAAATAATCGAATGACCTTGTCAATCATCGGTGTCTCTCCCTAGAACTAGAACTAAATTCCTATTTCTAGTACATTCGATTTTTTTTTTCAAAACCCTTTAAAAATGAATATATCTAAATTTAAGAACGCCATATTTCTGAAGCTTTGTAAATATGGTTTCATGAAAAATAAATCTAACAACTCTCCTAACATTTCATTATCGAAACTATCATACACACGGCCTGCGCTCCTGAATCCCATGGAACGGTGTGAGTACTGTTGGCAACAGAACCAATCTTTCCTATTAGTGCGATAACTGCTCTGATTGCTTCCTGATCGTAACGATTATCAGGCTCCTTAACGAGATGAATAACTTGCCCGGTCTTAATAAAATTAGAACCAAAATAATGCTTCATCCCCCTAACAGCTATGTAAACAGATTCTTTCATTCTCTTCGCTCTCCATAACAACCTACAAATATTATGCCATCCAGACAATTATTGTTCATTGAAAATAAAGTATTAGTTTTAGACTTGCAGAGGCAATAAACTCCCTCGGTATGATTTGATTTCCTCACGCAAGCTCGTCTATTCGCAGGATTTCATCCTTTAGATTTTGGTGATGAACGAAAGATAGCGAGATATATTAGGATGTGTTGTTAAAAAGGCATGCGGGAACAGAGGTGAAGTTAATTCACCCAATACATTCCAGATGATGCACGTATTCTCCACGATGCCCTTAGCGATTTTCACTCCCATGTCGGGGCGGGTCAAATGCCCTATCATTCGTCACATCTATCTAAGGGGTGGAGGTCGGTCTTTCTAACGGAATGGGTCGGAGCCCTTTTGTTTAACGTATCCCGATACTCCGTGCTTTCTTTGTCTCCTGCGAATACGCCAACTTGCGTGAGATAAGGTTTATGTTAAGCTGCTAATGCAAAGATTTTATCGGGTTTGTAAGCTACATCACTACGAGCCATTCCTACTAAGAGTCGAGCTAGCTTACCACATAGCTTCATGATAGACTTCATCTTTTTAAGCTTTTTTACCTGAACATTGTAGTGATGTAAGGCTTTAAATTCTTGGTTACTCATGACCATGCACATCGTAATTAAATAGAGAAAGTGACGTAGCCGTGGACGACCTCGTTTACTGAGCTTCAGTTGTCCCTTCCATTTACCCGAGCTTGCTTCGGTTATATTAAGTCCTGCATGACGGAGTAGAGCGTTCCCATGCGCATAACCTCGAAGATCTCCAGACTCTCCTAAAACACCAGCTAGAGCAATTGCACTTATTCCAGTAATGGCAAGGATTTTGCCTGAATAGGGGATACGTTCAACAACGTCCTTGGCTTCTTTTTCGATCCTTTGCAGTTGTTTAGTGGCTAAGTCATGCTCCTCAAGAAGCTGCTCTAGATGGAGTTTGTAAGCATGTGTCGCCTGCTTAGATCCAACCGTTTTCTTGGCAAGATCGATGAGTAGGTGAGCTCTTCGAACACCAGAATGGCGTTTCATTGATTTCTGCCATCCTTTAATGACATCGTCAGGACTTAGTTTACTTAGCTCAGTCGGGAGCGGAAAAAGCCGAAGTGTTAGCAATGCGCCCTTGCAAGTTAAGATCTTAAAGACTTGTCTCAGTTCAGGGAAGACAATGTCGACCCAGCGGTGGATTTGGTTAACGGCACTTACGAGTCGTTTAACGACCGTTTCTCGGTTAGCCATAAGCACTCGCAGCTCCTCGTATTCGGAAGAATGGAAGCGGACAGGGGAGTAGTAGCCGTTTTTCACCATGTCGGCAATAACTAAAGCATCTTTTTTGTCGCTTTTAGAGCGAGTATTGTCGCGGTTTTCTTTATTCTTTTTAACCAGGTGAGGATTAACAAGTACGGCTTCAATGGCTTTGTTTTTGAGCCACCCGGCAAGGCTTAGCCAGTAATGGCCAGTCGGTTCCATACCAACGATAACTTGAGATAATTTAAATGAAGCTAGCAAGTCGCGAATCCAACGGTCGAGGGACTTGAAACCATCCTCGTCGTTACTAAACACTTAAGGATTACCAAGAGCGACACCTCGAAAGTTAACCGCTCTGGCAACGTGGGCCTCCTGAGCAATGTCTACACCAACAACAATATGATGAAAGGTAATGTTTTCAATGAGTTGATTTTGCTTATCTTGTGATTTAAACTTCATAGTAGAGCGTCCTCCTGGATGATGGAATTAAAGGGCTTTTGACCCGTTGCGTACTTCCATCGTACCGAGGCGCTCGTTTTTTTACAAAGCTGAAATTTATCCATCTACAGGAATCTAACGGAAGTCTTTAAAAATATTTTGGATTTTTATGGTACAATCGGTCTATAAAATTGGTCATATTGGGAGATGTATATAATGAAGATTACTATGGAGATGAGTAAAGGTGCTTATGAAATAGCCAAAAAAGTATATTTAGGAAAAATGACAAGAGGCGAAGGGAAAGTTGAAATTAACAGAGTTACAGGTATGAATGAAGGCTCTGCACAAGCATTTATCACTATATTTCTGGCTATGATGAATGGAGAAGTATATAAAAGAGCATTTAATAATGATACAAATAAATATTTGCTTGAAAGTATTAGACAAGATTTTAGTGAAGGTTTTCACAAAAAAGCTTTAAATGCAGTACAGAAACATATAGATTACTACTCTACTTTAGGAAAAGGGAACTTAACTGGTTTACAACAAATTGTAAATCAAATGGGACATTAGTCTCGGTCTACCGGGGAAATGCAATAAAATAGCGGCAGACCAGGACTTTATTTCCTGTCCAAGCCTGCCGCTATTTCTATAACTTAGCCAATCTAACACTATTATTAATATACTTGATGCTTTCTAAAAGTGTAACTATGATGGTACTTTCATTTATTAGAACAAATCAATGCTTAAATACGAACGAATTATGCCATTTTAAAAAGTCTTTATTTGGTGCACAATCTTTGGGATAATAAATCATTTTGTTCTCATACTGCTCTAATATTATCTTTATTGTCGTCTCACAAAAATTTGATATTACAACTTTGTAATCTACTGAAATTGTTATGTAACCTTTATCAAACGCTTTATCTAATAGAACAGATAAGCATATCCCATTTGATGGATCAAGACGAGTATCTTTTCTTTGAGCCCACGGTATAATATGCGAGGCAACTAAAAAATCCTTTGAACTGATGCCGGTTATCGCACATCTATACCCATAATTAAATTTCACCTTGTCCGCGAATACTTTATGACCTACTCTTCGCTTTTGAATCCCAACATAGTCATCAACAAAGAAATCCATCATTTGTTGTCTTTGAAGCATTTCAATTTCGATGTCCAAATCTTCAAGATAGGTTTCTTCAAGATCAATACTTGCTATATTAAGAAGTCCGATAAAATCATTCTTAGTAATTTTAGTCAGCCTGTTCTGTTTTATAAAATATTCGCTAAGTACACCTTTATCTTCAAAGTTCCACTTGAAACTTTCAAGATCCGATGCATGAATTAGGAACGGTATTGGTTTAATAATTTCTGCACGTATTTTATTAGAGCTCAAAAACTCAATTGACTTAATCTTTCCAAACCCAAAGAAGTTAGATTCATTAATCCCAGATGACTTTGATGATCGCCTGAAAATAAAGAAGTCACCTGTATGCACTTCATTTAAGTCATTCGACTCCCATTCATAAAACCTAAAATCTACTTCTCTAGACTGCTCGTCACTATCAGAGTCAAAAATAAAATATTGGGTTGTTTCCAATTCAATTTCTTCCCTAACTATATCAATAAGTTTATTGTTCGGATTGACAAAAGTTGAATTAGATTCCTCCCAATTTTCCTCGACACCTAGAAAAAGGATGTTATATCTTGTTTCATTTACTTTCTCTAGTCGAAGAATAATGCCTAATACACTTTCCGGCACCCCGCTTTGATATGCACTAAATTGACTTGGATAACTCTCCCTCAACATTTTTGAAAACTCTTTATCCCAGAATAATCTTGTTCGTGCAGTTTTTCTATTCTCCATAATAAAATGAGCTTCAAATTTCTTTCCTCTATGAACAAAAACAATGTCTCTTTTTTCACCGTGAATAATGTTATCTAAATTAAAAAAAGATCTAATTTCTTTTGGTATCCCGGTTCCTCTATGTAAAAACGCGGATTTATCGAGTTGCTTTTGTGCTACTGAATCTGATATTACTGTCCAGGAAAAAGAAGAAACCATTTCTTTTATTGCTTTTACTTCAAATCCAAGCCCAATAAGAAACGTATTTGATTCATCTCCACCACTGAATTCACTTGATTCTAATTCATTTCCATTAGCATATCTATTAGCGATACCAATAACATACTTTGGTGGATATTCTTTACCATCAAATATAAGTGCAAACTTAGTAGGTCTTCTATTATCAGGTATTCCATACGAGTCAATTTCTTCAATAGCTTTCAATATGTGCTGCCTATTAATATTCTTTGGAATCATATAATCGAACCCTTCTACGAGTTAACTTAAATTAATTCTTATAACTATAGTATATTTCATTGCCGTCGTATTTAGATAGATTGTTAATGATATTATAATTACGCGGGGAAACTAGAGTAGAAACTAAAGATGACTATTTTTTCGTAGTCAGTTTCAAAGCATTTAATTATTAATCAAAATAAAAAAAAAAAGACCCTTGGGTCTGTTAAAAAAGCGAATCTGCTAAATACCAATCCTGATCTTTTTTATACCAGACAGTAGAGTTCTGTCCCTCTTCCTCGTTTGTTACTTTTAACATAATTCCCTCGTGTTCCTCATCCCACGCAGTAAAATAAATCGCATGATTATCCCTGCCATCGTATGTGAGATTATAAAATAAGAACTGGTCCTCAATCTGAGCAATCAGCTTTTCTTTTGAATTCATTACTTAATCTCCCTCTAAATAAAAGATTGATTTTCCAATACAGAACACTCTTTTTGCTCGAAGAACTTCTTTACCGGAATCTATATCAATAAAGCTTTCACAAAGATAAGGGTTGTATTTAGCCTTATTATAGTGCTCCAGATCTAATTCTGTCGGAATCGTTGAAATTTTATCACCAATAATAAACGCATGAACATTTTTCCTTTTTTCCCTTAGAACTCTTTGTCTTCCTTTTTGGCTTACTTTAAACAACACATTCTCTAATAAAAGCGAATGTTCATGTGCAACAATTTTTCCTGTTCGATGATCTTTTACCGATAGACAGCGTTTATGAAGATTGTAGTAAATGGCAACTTTTTGATGGCCTTCATTGTTCATATTCTCACTCAGCCCATGGAAATTTTTTTATTAGTATGGCTCCATGCACTATATTCAATACTTTCCAAGTGGGTTCCTGAGGAATAATTTTTTCATATTGTAATTTGTTTGACTAATCGCGATAAAATAGAGCAAAAAAAAGACCGTCGAGAAGACTCGACAGTCGATTTTGTTCAAATTGTACATACACAAGGCACTGTATCATCCTTTTGTTTCAAAAACTTCGTTATGCCTTCACGATCCATTTGTTCTCTATATTGCCTTAGTGTGAAAGGCCCACCATCTTTTTTCAGAATCGAAACATCTTTTTCAAAGTTTTCTCTAAAGCGTTCTTCCATTTCTTCTTGAAGCTGGTATTGATTTGGCCATATTTTATATAACTGTGCATAGTGCTCATATCCACCTCGAACACATCTTCCTCCACAATTCGCATGGGAGAAACCAAGATCGTACATCCGCGGCAGCTTGATTCCCCAATCTTCCTGAATAATCTTTTTAACATTCATATCTTTAATAAATGTATCGATCATTGGAAATCTTGTTTCAATTGGTTCAAGCGGATAATGCTCATAAAACTTTGTGAGGTTCTCTGCACGATGCTTTTCATGAGGACCAATTCCAAAATAGAGAATTGGTTCTAATTTTTCTTGATCTCTTAACTCCTCTAAAAAAATCAAAGTTTGACGCACCTTAAGCTCTTCAGAACATTTAGCTAGTCTAGAATTACCCAAAAACCGATCGTCAATGAATACCTCTTCTGGAGTTCTTCCATCCGTACGATAAGTAATATCAACTCCAATATAATCCGAGATCTCGTTCATAAAACGATAATTATCTTCATCTTCCCAAAGTGTGTTGGTAAAAAATAGAATACAATTATCTTTGCCATGGGTTTGCACCATATTATAGGCTACATATGCCGAGGCAGCCCCGCCGCTGAACATGGCTACATGTACTGGTCTTCTAAGTGTCATTTCCCTTCCCCCTTAGTTAGCAATCTCCTCAAGAAGTTTCCATACCAAATATTTAAGTTCTTCTTGAGGAATTGTTCTTCCCGCGCTTTTAATAAGCTGCTTTGCATTATTTAAAACAACTTGGGATTTATGCGATAATTCAACCTTAGTAATCGAACCAATTTGATCATTTCCATCATGGATTTGGATCAGATGATCACTTTCAATATTTGATTGGAGTTTCTCCCATTCAGTCTTCAAATGAGCTAAAAACATTTCATGAGTGGTATCTGACCATTCATGCCGTCTTACGCCAACTAACTGCTCAGTTAAGTCGTCAATCCAAGATTCCTCATTGCCTTGTACTAGAGCCTTAATTAATTTATTAGACTGTTTTAAAGAAGTATGTTGAGTTTGAGCCCACTCTACTAAGCCATCCCGACTAGTGAATCCGGTAGTCGAATAGATAAACTCCATTATACCATTTGCATGGTTTTTAAAAGAACTTTCAATTTCTGTTTTTATTTTTTCTAGATTTGAAAAACCATCAGACGAATAGCTGCAATATAATAGATCTAGCGCTTTATGAGGATTTACCTCACTTAACCTAATAATACTTTTTAGCTCTATTGCATCTTCCGACATCTTCTCTGATATTTGAGTAATTCTTGGAAGTGATCTTAACCATACTAACAGAACATCACTTCTTAAGAGACGACGCTCAGAATAATTACTTTCGTGATCCCCAAATAGATTTGTGAGCTGCTTACAGAATTGTCCCATTTCATTTGACATTTCATAATACTGATACAAGTAGACTTCATCGTTTTTCATCATCTCATATATGACTTCTGCATCCATATTTGAAACGAACATATCGTTTGCAAAAAACAATAGTTGATCCCAGTGATCTCTTAATAAAGCTACTAAAAGGATCGGAATTACAGGTTCTCTAATCCCATAAGGAGGTTTTTTTAATATTCCTGTTAGATCAGAAAGCTTACCATTTTTGTTATCATTAATTTGTTTAATTAAAGCAACACGAAGCTCCATTAATTCCAGAGTGGGTATTTCATCCAAATTTTTGAGATCAATAAAATTATTCTTTAACGTTGTAGCGTAAATTAAATAGTCCGGCCCTTGTCCTACAATACCAATATTATCATCCTTCTCATTCACAAGTATATTGTTTAGAACATTAATAGCTGCACGATACTGAACGTTATTAAGCTTCTTTCTGTTAAAAGAATCATTTCTGATCTCTGGTGTTTTTGGATATAATTCTTCCATAAGTAGACTTAACCATTGTTCTAAAATCATTTCACTCTTAATCGTAACCGTCGTACCATTAATTATCCATTCAATATCATTTGAGAATTTCGTGAATTGTTGTAGGTATTGATTAATTTGATAAATAATATCCTCTTTTATTAAGAGCAACTCATTATTAACCCTATTGTCTAAAGAGATAAATTCAGAATCTAGCAATAACTCATTTACAATCGCAAATTGTTTTAATGATTTCTCAATCATTTTTGTCGTAAAGATAGGAATTCCGGCAATAGCATTTAACGAGCTGGATGTTTTAATAATTTCAATAACAGACTGACGATGACGTTCATCCTCTATTAAAACGTAGAATATTATAGCATCTGACGAATAATCAGAGGTCAAATTACTCTGATCATTAATAAGATCCGAGCTCCAGATCGGAACCACATTAGCAAATCTTGTTATACTTTTCTCATCGTTATAATCTCTTGCTAAGTAGAAGCGTTTAGATATGTTCTCTTTGATAATAGCCAACTTCTCAGCCTTAGTTTGAATAAGAATTTCTTCTTTATCTTGAATAATTCTATTTATATCTACCGAACTTCCATCGTTTATTTCCCAATTCCCCAAATTTCGATTAAATCTTAAAGACTTTCTTTGAGTTAACAACTCTAATACTCTAGACAATTCCTCTTGTGAAACTCCTAGAGCCCAACTCAATAATTCGTCAGATATAGGGTATTTAGATTGAAAACTCACTAAATTCCACAATGTTATAAATTTAACAATCCGTAAGCCAAGATAGGTTTCATTTTCTGAAATCTTTTGCTTTACTTTTTTATACAGTTTGATAGGTTCGAAAATATCATCATGATAATTTTCATGTTCATGATAAAAATAATCTAATAACTTATCAACATAATACCAACCTGAGTCATACTCTATATGTTTCTTTAACCCAAACGGTTCAATATCTTCTAAGAAAGTGAAAAGAGTTCTTTCGTTTTGTGAGAGTAAATTAGATAAATTAGGAAGCAAACCTAGTGTAGCTGGATGAATAGGTCGCATTCCATTAATAACCATATTTTCAATTTCGGTATCGGTTAATGTTGGAAACATGGGGTATTTTTTAAGTCCCATTAACACAGTTCCTACGTCCGGCAAATCTGCCCTAGAGTTAATTCCCATCTCAATCATAGCCCAATGAGCTAATCGTATAAATGAAACAGAATCACTTTCTATGTAGGCCATACGGTAGCGTTTTTCAATCCTCTGTAGCTCTTGTTTTATTTCCTCTTCATATATAAAAGAATATTGCCGTAAATTGCGATGTGTAATCAGTAAGACATGTAGAACATCTGATGCATTTGCCAGTTCCGCTAAATCCTGCAAATCTTGCATTGTCTCATGTATATTAGCCAACCCAAGGGTTTGAAGGTATCTTCCGAATTCATCATAGACTAGAAAAATTCCCGTATCTAGTTGCTCTAGTGCGCCTAAAATAAATTGGATCTGTTCAACAAAATTATCTTCATATTCGACAATTAACTCAGAACCAGAGGTTAGATTAGGATAAATTGATCTAAACCAATTTATCTCCCTTTTATTAAAGGTTTTAATTTTTTCTTGCCAATCATTTAAGCTCTTCTCTGCTTTTTTTAGATACTCAAGAAAATCTCTATAAGTATTTGGATACCTCTCTTGCCAAAGAGCAATTGTTTCAAGAATTTTACCAGATTCATTCGGTAGTATTATTTGAATTCCATGATTTCTTAAAGTTCTTAGTATTGATTGAATAACAGTATTTCTAAATTTCCCTTTAACCCCGTTTATCACTACAGGTAAATACTTTTTATCTAGCTTTTTTATTTGGACTAAATCTTGATGAATTGAAGCATCAACACTTTCGTACTTGATAAGCAGAGAGTTAAATGTTTCATCATCGAGCGATTTAGCAACAATACTTGAAACAATATTACCCAAAAAAGATTTACCCGTGCCATATGGACCAATGACCATATGTGAGTGTGATCCTTCTCTAGTCAAAAAGCCCTTAAGAAGACTTGATATCGCATCGGCATGTGAAGGTGTCGGCATATATTTTTTAAATATCTCTGTATTACCTAAATCAAGCTGAATATTGATACTTGACTTAAAACTTAGCATTTTTTTTTGATCTATGTTAGTACTCAAGCCTACACCTCCTTAGATGCATATTCATTCTTCAAGTACTCTAAGGGAGTAATCTCTGGCCAACGAATAGTATCAATACGGTTTGTTCTAACAAACCGTATTGGATACTTAGGATGCTGAGTTAACAATTCTAGAGCACTTACGATGTTATTTCTTTTAAAATTAAATACTCTGCCCCACAGGCCAGGTAAATGTTGAATTTGCTCAACTGATAGAGAATCAATATTATTGATTTTTCCATAATCAAGTAAACAATACATAAGTGCTGGCAGTCCAATTTCTTCAATAGTAGGACTATTTTTATATATAATACCCTCTCGTTCACTTAATAATTGTAGTTGTTGGATTGGGCTCTGAATAACCTCCTCAGGGTCAGAATCTTTCTTTGATCCTGAGGTATACAGTAAGATTAAACAATCAATATCTCGTTTTAAAGAATTATCTGAAACAGTCTTACTTTCATTTTGCATCACCCAATTTTTCAATGAATTTTTCAACTCATTGATAGAGATTGCATTTTCGCCAACTATATTAAAAAACCAATACCAAGTAGTTGCGGGTTCTCTATTAGACACAAGATGATAGTGTAGTAAGCTAGCAGTTTCAGGATATCGAATAAAACGATCGTACTGATAGAAAATAGAAGCGAATTCAGTTAACTGATGGACCGTCTTCTTCTCTAAATTACGTCCCTCTTCAGCTATTTTCATTGATATAGTCCAGTATCTTGCGGACTTTATCATATTCTTCCCCAATCCTACTTTTTCAAAGGCAGCATCATCATAGAAGAAGCGTGGGTCTTCTTTAAGACTACGTATCATTTTTGACATCCAGTTTGGTCGTAAATAGAAACTTTGGTGTTGCCCATAACCCATGAAATATTCAATTCCTTCCGGCAAGTAGGTTTAAAGCAATGATGTAATATAGTCAGCAGAATCAATTTCTTTCTTTTCAAAGTACTTAAGTAACGAGCGTTTAACAATAGTTGTCAAAAAGGGGCTCTTTCCCCTTTTAATGACGGGAGCATCTGTTTTGGCTAGAAAGTCTCCTTTACCAGCTAAGCGTTCAGCACCTTCTTCACCTAGTATAATTGTTGAGGCATGGTGATCCGTTGCTCTTAAAGCAAGTCTTGCTCCCAAGTTGTTTCGAATATTTGTTGGTACGATATCCGCTTTAGGATTTTGGGTACAAATAATTAGATGAATACCAGCGGCTCTTGCTTTCTGTGAAAGTTTTAATATAGCTGTTTCTACTCGTGCAGAGATTGTTTTTTCTTGCATCATAAAATCAGCAAATTCATCAAATACAAGAACAATTCTTGGTAAAGATTCATCCATTACTTCTTTATACTGTTCGATGCTTGTAACAGTCTCACGAGCAAAGAGAGTATATCTTTTTTCCATTTCGACAATTAGATTCTCCAATACATCGACTGCCTCATCGATCTCAGTTATAACCTCTCTTGTATGCGCTCGGTTTTGGTAAACAGTAAACTCTACTTTCTTAGGATCAATAAAGATAAACTGCACATCCGCGGGAGAATACAAACACATCATTCCTAATATGATTGAATTCAGTGTCACACTTTTACCGCTACCAGTTCTTCCACCGGTTAACAAATGTGGTGTGTCAGAACTTGAAAAATCCAAGTATAAAACATCATTGATTTGATCAATACCAAGCGGCGCAATCAAATTAGTACCATTGATCTTATCTCCTAATTGCAGTCTAACCATTTTCATAAAATGCTCAAAATAAATCGTTTTAGGTTTCGGACGGATAATATCAATATTAATGCCTCTTGAATCAATAAAAATATGTGGCGCTGTATCTAGACCTAGCCATAGCTGGATATCATGTGCTCGATTTGTAATTTTACTCGCCGTCATACCTCTTGGTAAATCTAAAATAATCCGAACAACACTAGAACCAATTACAGAATCCTTTATCGTTATCGGGACATCATTCTGGTTGAAATTTATTTTCAATTTGCGTATATAATGATCTTTTAACTCCTCGATTTCCGGGTCTTCTTGTTCAGGAAGATTTTCATGTCCTACAAGAGCAATAACCTCTGGAAAAGTTTCGGAACCTACCTCAGAAACCTCATTTAGTTTCTCTTTTGGTTCTTTTTCTATTTCTAGTTCTTTTTCTGTTTCCTGATCTTCATCTTCGAGCCTTCCTGCTTCTATTTCTGGAATTTCAACTTCTACTTTCTCCAAATCTTCATTGGCTCTTTTCTCAATATCAACATATTGCCTTACTATTTGCTCCATTAACTCCTCAGGCTTAGAATTCAACTCAACAAAAACTGGTTCTATGGATTCATTATTAACGCCTAATGCATTCAGAATGTACGTCCGGTTATAAATTCTGTTGGAGTACTCGCCATCCAATGTTTCATGTAAAATTCCATTCTCAAGAGTTTCAAATGAATATGCGTTAAGATTTGAAGTATACACAAATGTATCGATAGCGGACTTAATCTCAACATCAATTTGATCTAAAGAAACATACTGCAATTCACGTAAAAGATTTGCATGCTCTGGTGAGAATGTTTTCAATTCAATTAAATGATGAAGTAACTCCTTCCTCCATAGATCGGCATCCATTTGTTCACTATTAAAATTAAATAATCTTTGATATAGATTTTCACCAGTGGTGATTTGCTTTATAGCGTCAAAGCGTTCTGCTTCAAACAGATTATGATTAATTAACTTTAGTTCTATAATGTCAAAAATAATTTTATACCTGTTTTCATTTCTACTAAATTTAGTCAGAACCATATCGGGTCTTCTTTGATTGGAGACAAACCACGGCAACTCATCGCAAATAGTGTAGATTTCCAAGCTGCCATCTTCTATTTTCCTCGCCTGAATTGCGAGATATGTAGCCAACATCTCGTGAGAAAACTTTCCTGGGCCTATGGCTTTTAATACAATTCCTCCAGCAATTTCCTTTACAAGTTCTACCGCTTCAATAACCTTTTCACGGTCAATCTGTTTGTTCTTCAAAAGAGAAACGAACTTTTTGTAAAGCCGATCGTAATATGCATGGTCTATGGAGGAATTAGAAAGTTTACGAATATATTTAGAAGAAGATAAAATAATCTTATACTTTTTATTGGTTCCTACTTTAGACTTAAATTGTATTACCTGAGCTTTCGGAGATGCTTGACGTAACAATGATTTATCCAAGTATCTGTCCATAATAAGGGACCAATTAAATTTGTCATGCATAAAATCAATTAGGAAGTTTTCCTTAATATTTGTTAAAGAAATAATGCTTTTCAGTAAGTACAATTCGTCCTTTGAAGGCATTGAATGCGTTTCTAAGATGAACTGAAGTTGATAGAAGTATTGCATTGCTTCTGGAAGATGTTCACTTACATATGAAATTCTTTTTATTGATTCATCTTTATTTAGAGGGTCTTTATAGATGGTTTCAAACCAGTTTTTTGAATCTTTCGCTTGAGTTTTTTCTAGGCGATACTGCACCTGATTACTTTGGCTGAAGTAATCAATTAATACTGCAATATCGGCATCTTTCATGCACTTTTCTATATCACTAGAGATTTTATTAATATCGCTTTCGGCAACAACATTAATATTTACTTTGGGAAATTTGGTATTCTCTCCAACACTTGTGTACTCTTCTTTTTGCAATAACCAACCATTTAGATGTTGATGCAATTTTGCCCCATGAGCTACACTATGGACTGTTATATTTAATTTCTTTATATTGGTCGATTTGAATAAACTATCAATAGTTCTTGTTATCAACTCGGCGTTAGAGCAGTACAAGAATAGCACATCAAGACAGTCTGTAGCATATGGGTATACCTCAGTGTAATTTTTAACCGTTTTTATAAATTCCGACGAAAAGGCTTCAATTAATTGTTCCGAGTTATCGACAACCGAATTTAGGAGAAACTTTCCTTCTCCCATTAATTCACTGCGTTCGACTAAGTAAGTACCTACTTCACTATCATTAACAAAATAGTGAGGTGCCAAAGATGAGGATTGTTCGAAAACATGTTCTAAATATAACTCGGTATTTTCTACTGAAAAATTGCCCGCCCTTACGCTACAAAACCAATGTTCTATTTCTTTTCCGACCTTCTCTAACCGCTTTAAATAAGAAATAAAACGAATCGGATGGAAAATCGTAACAATACGTTCTTGTACTGCGCCAATTTGTCCCTTCTTTACTTTCAATTCATCATGAACACCAATTACATTAATATATTTTAAGATATGACGGCTGACTGTAACAGAATCAAAAACATGTTTCATTAGCTCTTCCAAATTTACAATAAGCTCTTTATAATCAACTGACGCAATTCCATCACTTATCGCTTGTTTCAGTATTTCTTGATAGTAATTAGAAAAATCAACAAATCTAACTAGATTTTCTTCTATATTAGGTTCTTTCGCAGTTAAATAATGTTGAACTTGTGACTTTATTTCCGTAACTACGTTAATAACTTCCGGCTCGTTGTCTGCATAGATACGAAAATATGGCAAGTTACCACTTTCAATTTCATTAATTGTTGCAAGTAAATTGTTTGTATAACCAGACAATTTAAAACTACAAGCCTTTAACTTCTGCTCACCATTAATCAATTGTAATTCAAATTGAACTTCTTGATCCTTATCAGGATTTTCAGAAACATTTAAAGAACTATGTTCGAATTTAACTAACGGAATCAATTGTTCAATATTTAAAAGATGAATTTTCAAGAAATCAATAGTATCCTCATTTAATTTCCCATTTGTCACTTTTAAAATAAAATGACAATCTTCTTGCAAATCATCCGTATTAATTTCTTCTATTATCCGAAAAGCTTCGTAGCGAATAGCATGGAAAACGTCGCTGTACTCTGATGGATGTAGCAGCCGTTCAACAAATTTATTGACCTGTTTAAAAAGTGGAACAGATAAATGATTTTCAAATTCATCTACGAATTCTTGTATGAGTTCTGGGTTCTCTTCTGCAGCAATTGCTTTCGAAGCTTCATCAATTAACTTTATCTGATCCTTATCAAAATTATCTTTATGATCAAGTAATGCCTTCACAACCTTATCTTCTAATTTCCCAGGTCCTCTTTCTTTGTAATTGAATACAGTTTGAACAGTTTCCAGGTCGTATTTCAAAAATTCACTACTTTGCCTATCAATAAAAAGAATAGCCTCATTTCGGAATTGTTCTGGAGTTACAACCATCCATAATTCGTCTTTAGGATCAGACCCAGCTATATAATTGTCTAAACTTGCTAGAAGTTTATCACCATCTAAGTTTCTGCCGCTATTTTGAAGATGGGCTAGCTGATAATTTTTACGCAACCTAGTTAGACTAGTCTTTTTTATAGTCAAACGACTATCTCTAAAAAGGTTTACACACGGTAAGTTTTTCTGAATACGGTCATAAATAGAATCTATAGTATTTTGACTTATTTCCGTTAAAAAATGCAGCATATTTTGAAGTTGCGGTTCTGCAAAAGTATTATACATCTCAAAGAATAGTCTTAAAGAATCTACTTCTTGAGAAAAGACAACGTTCTCTTCAACAAGTATTCTATACAATACTTCTAGTCCTTCTTTACCAAGAAGTCGGGCTTCATCAATTCCAAACATATTCTCTAAGCTCTGAGCTTCAGCAGTAGCCTCATTAAGAATTATTATTAATGCTTGTTTAGATTTAGTATTATTTCTTAACCAAGTAGATGTTTCAACATGGTTACATTCAAACATTGGAAATCCTTGAACCGGCGTTATTGTTCTAATAATTGGTTCATAATATTGATTTAATTCATTATTTTCTTTTAGCTCGTTTAACAAGGAAGTAATATTACTTTCATTAAAACCACTAATTTTAATAAAAAGCTTTTCAGAATATGCTGCTGATTGTTGAACAAAAAACTCTTTTAATAGGGCACTAACCCATTTCCCAGCTAACCCATTGGCATCTAACATTTGCTATTCACACTCCCACGCCTCATATGGATTACGGATCATCGCTGTAGCATCCGAAAATTCTATCAATAAACCATTTTGTTTTAACTTATCACGTAAATGTTTTTCATTTTGTTGGAAGTACCGGATATTCAACTTGGATCTCTCGTACAATCCACTATTCTTTGCCTGCGCCTCACCGATAACAAAATTGTATTTTTTGTATAATAAATCAAGAAATTCACTAAACTCAATGCTTTCCTTTGGATTAACGTTAACATAAACTAATGTTTGTAAAAAATAATCTGAAATAATATATCTATAACTATTACCTGTTCGATAGTTTGCGATTCCACCATCTCTAGCTAGTATTTTAGTGATTCCCAATTGGTTTTTCTTCATTTGTTCGGTTACTGCTTCCTTAATAACTTCATAAACTTTCTTTTTTAGATCACTATATTCTTTTGATTTTATCAAAGCTGATGATATTTGTTGCTTTCTTTTTGACCCTAGCTTCGAAAGTCCTAATTTCTTCAGAAATAGATCTGGATCCTCTTTCCAATCTAAAAAATCCCTCAAACCTTCTTCTTCATTACCAATCACTTTATTAAACTTATTTTCGAACTCTGCCTCGAAACCAAATTTTACTAGCGACTCATGATCTGCAAACGTTTTTGATGACAACAAACTAATATGTTGATTTGCTCCATCCATGCAATCAAAAAAGAATATATTTTTTTCTGCCGCTCCCACTCTGTCAAACATGTAGCGCATAAGATGAAAGCAAATTTGACTATTTAATAATTGAAAAAATTCATTTATATCTATATTTAGGGAAATTAGTGCTTTTATTTCTTTTGCAAATTCCACATACAAGTTCAAATCTAGTGCCGGTAACCAAGGGACGTTATCGTCTCCACTATCCGATTTAAGCTTTAATGGTTTTGCATCTTCATCTTCATCTAATGCTGCGTTAAGTTTATTAACAACCTTTTCTATTACTTTATTTGCTTGCAACAATTCTTTAAATCTTCTTTCAATGAACTGTCGGGTTATATGGTCATTTTCTGTACCATAAGCAAGCATCAAATAATATAATTCTCCGCCTCTGGCAAAGAAATTTCGTTCAAAAGAAATTGAATTCTTGTTTGTTCTTAACTCAAAAAATAATAAGGATTCGTGTAACGGATATAGCATCTTTACAAACCATGATCTATCCGTTACTTTCCCATTTGCATTATAGATAATAACTTCAAGATTGCGTAAAAAATCTCTTAACACCTCAACGTCATCTTCATTATCAAGAGTCTCGTAAATTTTACGTTTATGTACTTCATCTAATATGACAGTATCTCTTCGACTACCTTCCTTTGCTCCCTCAAAAATAAACTTTCTTAGACCTATCGCTTTTTTACGATCATACTCACTAGCATTTAAGTTGTATTTTGTACCATACAAAACATTTAGAAATTCTAGTACATATTCAGGACCTCTCTGCCCTGTTGTAAAACGATGCCCCCAAATATTTGCTGCAAGCTGAGAAGTAAAATCATTAGTCATTCTAATAGATGCTTCATTAACAATTGTAGTCATAGTAACCTCCTACTCATTATCGCAAATAGTAATTTCATAATTAGAATAGGTGCCTTCATTTGTATTTAATTTTAGAACCGAAAGCGTATATTCATCCCTAACGCTAATCTTGATTAGGTCGTTTTTGAAAGTATTTATTAATATCTCAACTTCTTGCTTCAACGTAGTGAACATACCACCATTGGCTAATCTCATCAAATATTCAAAAAGCGTGAGCCCCATCTCAATGTATGCTTGATTCGACACAGAAATTTTAAACTTGGAGGGCAGATGGTCGATATCTTCTCTCTGTCTTTCGCTAGTTAGAGTGATATGATTATGTAAAAAAGTTTGATGAATTAACAAGTTCTCTGTAGTTGCAAATAATTGTGCAGTTCCACTGTTAGCAACTAATTTCTTTGAGAACGCTCTATTTAAACCGCTAATAAGTTCCTTTTTAATTGAAGACTGTAGGGCTTTATTGTTGAAAAGCATGTTAAATTCTCTGTAGTAATCAAATGGAACTAGATGTAACCTAAGCTTTTCGTTATTACTTAATGTTTCGAAAAAGTACTTACGTCTTAAACGAGGCATCCATACTTCAACTAGTGAGTTATCAATGTTCGCATCATGACTTCTGTATATTTCAAGCTGCTTCTTAAAGTATCCGAATAACATATCTAGTTCGTTATTAAACAGTTGACTATGGTCTGCTTCAAGCTCCTCATCCCCACTGATATCACCGTTTAAAATGAAGTCATCAATGAGTGAGTGTGAAAAGTTCCCTGGGTCCAAGGGTTTTAAATTTTGTAAAGCTCCCATTTCGTTCATAGCTTCGCTAGGTATACTGTGTCCATAGAAATTTTCATAATATGCTTTATTTGCCTGGTGTTCAATCTCCTTAAAATCAGCTTTAAATATTTCTTCACAAGCAAGACCACCTGTAATTGTATAACTTAAGTGTATTAGAAGCTCCCGCATTGTAATATGTACACCACTGTAATCTAGTATTCGATACTGCTCTACAAGTCGTTTGTGAACCTCTTTTTTGGATGTGTGATTATGGTTTAAGAAGATGATACATTGCCGATTCTTTGAACATTCCAAACATGTTTCCCAGTTTTCCTCTTGATTCCATTCTTCTAAAATCCGCTCTACATATGTTGACGATGTTACATCTTGTAGATTTATTAAGGTCAAAGAGTTATCATTCTTATCGTTTGATAAGAATCTATCTGCTACCCATTTACTCAAGCTTTTTAGACTTTCGTACTGAGATAGAAACTTTGTTAATTTCCCTTCATTCGCAGCAATTAGGTAATATATCTTTTCATAATGATTATTCTCAATGTAAGATTGCAAATGAGTTAGTTCTTGAAGAATGACGTTCTCTTTAAGCTCAGACAAATCCTTAACAATGCGTATTCTTCCATTGCTAAAAGGGACTTCAATAATCCCCTCAGTTGGCCAGTTATCTAAGAACGAGCCTGTAAAATGATCGTGAACCACCCTAGATAGTTTCGTTTTACCATCACCAGCATTTCCGGACATAATTACACTATGAGGACCATTGTTAAATATGCCGAGTAAATATGCCTCAATTTTTGTTGGAATAGTAAAATTATATTGTGAAGCACCATCGGAATACTCGTCATAGATTTTTGAATGATTGGGAGACATCACGTTATACTGCTCTAAATACTTTACGAAATGATTAGTGTGCAATCGAGATCACTGCCTTTTCCCATTATTGAATATTAATTTGAATACTGGTCAATTTTCAGGCATATAAAATAACGCGATATCGTTTGGAGTATACCGCGCTCAAAGCATAACTTTGATGAATAGACTCTGACTGTTCTTTGAAGTATTTATTGTGTTCGACAGCGTCCAAGAATCCTCCTCTTTTTTAAAATGATTAACGATTTTCCCTCTATTTGTATATTGAATGTAGCTCGACTTATAGAACCTTGTTGTCAACCATTACTTTCATTCTATAGGAACGGAGATATCATACTTCGTTCGCCTGTCAAAATATTCACCTTTAGATTCACATAGTGCAAAAGCCACATAATCATAATATCATAAAGAATTAGCACTATTTTGTCAGCGAATATCTGTTCTACATCGATATCATTATCATAATAAACCCTCTAGGATATCCTGCTGATCGCTCTTCGAATCCCTAATTAGAGGCTCGAGAAGTGGACTCGGTTCTCCATAATAGAAAATATGGAGTTCCTCTTGCGGGCGTGTCATGCTGATAAAAAGCAGCTTCGTATCGAGCGGAGTAGCAGTAAAAGTCTTCAAGTTGGCATTTGGAATGATGACTGCATCAAATTCAAGCCCCTTCACCAAAGATGCTGCAATAAATATAATCGGCTCCTTCAGCAAATCATTTGGATCTTCCACTAGTTGTATATTGTTCATTCCTTGGGTTTCGAATTGATTGAAAAGTGCCTTTGATAACTTAGGGTCCTTACTTATAATCGCGATTTTGTGATACCCCTTGTTATCAATTAGCTGATCAAGTGTTATTCTGATCTGAGAGATAAGTTCTCCCCCATTGTTTACTTTTTTGAGTGTTGGCACCGTACCATGGCGATTTATTGGATTTATACAAGGGAGGCGTAAATTCGACGCATTAATCACACTATTAGCTGTTGACATAATTTCGAATGTGGATCTGTAACTAATTGTTAAATCTAGACTTCTACCTCTACCTTCAAACACTTCCATCTTAAGCTCATCCCAGTTTTGCATCCCTAGGTCTCCGTATACGCTCTGTGTGATATCCCCGAGTACTGTCATGGACTTAGTCAACTTCATTAGTATACTAATCTGAAAAGCACTCAAATCCTGCGCTTCATCAATCATTAAATAATCGTACTTTTCATCTAGCCCATACACCCTCATGTGTAATAGAAGTAGAGCTGCTATGTCATCATAGCCGATCCTACGAAGGTTATCACGGTTAGGGCCTGAACTTGCTATATCCGCCGCTAGCTCGTTACTCAAACTATGGTCAAATCCTTGTAGCAGCGCGTCATCCATCAAATCCATATACAGCTCTATCGGCTCAATCGTCTTCCATTCCTTGAAAATACTTTCTACTTGAGAAAACCACTCGTCCCTCAACTTTTTACTCCTGAATTCACTCGACTCTTTCAATGCTTTCTTTACTCGAGCATGCAGCTCTTCTGTTTCTGGAATATGAAAGACCCATTCAGACGAGGCAGTGATAAGCAGACCCTCAAGAATTTTATCTTGTTTTTGTAATTCAAGCTCCACCCAACTCTTAATTGATCTGATCGTCTCCGTACGACGTTGGTTAAGGGGCAAATGCTTATAACCGTTATAAATTTGCAGGAATTGTTCGTTAGGTTCAATTTTTTCGCTAGTAAAAGTGGATAATCTCAGTTCTTTTGGTCGGAAAAAGTTTTCTTCTATATGATCAAGATAACGTTCAATCAACTTTTTAAATTTCATCGACCCTTTGTAGCGATGTGTATTATTTTCTCCACTTAAATCAGATTGAACTATCGCTTCGCTCAGCCATTCTTGCGGCGTCTGGATGTAGTCTATTTGTGGCAGCCATCTCTTTGCTAAGTCAATAAAAGTGTTTTGTTGAACGTTATCTAATTCCAGTCCGGGCAAAATGTTTTTCATATAACTGATAAAAAGGCGGTTCGGTGCAAGAATCATAATATTTTCAGGCTTAAGTTGTTTTCGATATTGATAAAGAAGGTACGATAGACGGTGTAAAGCGATGCTGGTTTTTCCACTACCTGCGACACCTTGAATAAGAACAGGCTCCTGGATCCCCAAGCGAATTGCCTCATTCTGCTCTTTTTGGATCGTAGCAACGATCTTACGCAGTTGATAGTCCTTGCTTCGGTCAGATCCAAATCGTTCAAAAAAATCATCAACTGGCATTCCTGAATCATCAGAATCTTCACCAGGGGGCGGTGAATACGCATCACTGCGTACTTCGCTAATGTTTAAAATTTCTTTGTTCTTAATATTTAGATTGCGTTTTCGTCTTACCGTTACATGATATCTTTCTCCGGTTTCAGATTCATATGATGCCTCTCCAGTGCCACCATTAAAGCTGTAGTAAACATCGTTCAGAGGATTTCTCCAATCAATAACAAGCTCTTCTACTTCTGATTTAGCAACAGCTGTTTCTCCCAAGAGATATGTTTCTGAGGACTGCTCACCTGCAAAGACTATCTCCAATTTTCCAAAATAGGGTGAAGGTATCGCATCACGATAACCATTAATTCTTTTCATCAAGGTTTGCTGAATTTGGTAATCGACCCTATCTTCAGGCTTTCGCACTCGAGATTCTAGATCACTTACAATCAGTTCAATTTGCCCGATAATATCATTCAAATGTCCCTGTTCTGTCTTCTTCCACTGTTGATTCATCCTGATCCCTCTTACTCCTCGTGCCTAAAGTATTAGCTTATCTAGGACTTTCGACATAAAACCCCATTTTCCTCCTTTCCCCTAAAATGATAGAATTATGAAAGGTAAAAACATACATTAACTCTTTGTATAAGAAAACTTTGATTGGGAAAAGTATACGTTTGCAGTTAATGAAAGTATCCTTCGGATTATTTAAGGGAATATTATTAATTATTATTTCTTCTGATTCGGGGGTATTACGGGATGGCTAGTTTAGAAAAAAGAGGTAAAAATTCATGGAGATTAACGGTTAGCGTCGGAAGAGATGCAAAAGGTAAATATATACGTCACGGCAAAACAGTCCATTGTCGGACAAAAAAGGAAGCTGAAATTGAACTTGCCAAATTCGAGGTTGAAGTCCAAGCTGGAGCTTACATCGCACCTGAGAAATTAACGCTCCACGCTTTCGTCGATGAGTGGAAAGATAAATATGCAGTACAAGAACTTGAACAAAAGACATTATCCATATACCTTCGAATTTTAAACAAGCGCATTCTTCCTGTTATTGGACATTTACGGTTGGATCAGGTTAAACCTTTGCATGTCGCGTCCTTAATAAGTGAACTGGGTAAAGAAGGAAATAGACAGGATGGAAAAGATGGTAAGCTTTCTTCCGGGACCATTCAGTACGTATATCGAGTTTTGAAAAATATCTTCACAAGAGCGGTAGAGTGGAGAGTTATTAAATTTAATCCTGTTGCAGATGTGAAGTCACCCAAAGTGGTGTATAAGGAAAGTGAAGTATACGATGAAGATGAAATTCAGTTATTGTTTGAAGCATTAGAAAAAGAAGCTTATCATTGGCGCATGATGATCACCCTTGCTTTAACCACAGGACTTCGCCGCGGTGAATTAGTTGGCCTTGAATGGAAAAACGTTGATTTGGAACAAGGCACGATCTATGTAAAACAAAGCATCTCCGATTTCATTAATGGTACTCCTGTTATCAAAGAACCGAAGACTAGAAAGTCTACGCGTAAAATCAACCTTTCTGATGCAGTTTGGGAAGAACTGAAACAATATCATGAGTACTGTATGCATCAATGGGGTGAATTACAGAAAACCAGAGATAACGATCATTTCTTTGTATTCTTTAACCAGTACGGCAGAGCATTCTATCCGGAAAGCCCATATTTGTGGTTTCGCGGCTTTTTAAAGAAGCGCAATTTAAAATACATCAAATTCCATGATTTACGTCATACCTCTGCCACTTTGTTGATCAACCAAGGTGTCCATGCCAAAATTATTTCTGAACGTCTGGGACATGCCAACATTACGACAACGATGAACATCTACGGCCATGTTTTATCGAAGGCTGATAAAGAAGCTGCAAATAAATTCGATTTAATCATTCCATTTAAAAATCGCAAAGAAGCATAAGGAAGAACCCAAACGATTGCTGTACTAATCGTTTGGGTTCTCTTTCTAATGACTATAACAGTTTATTCAAAATATGCCCACTTTTAGGCCTTTTTCGGGTGATTTCCGCTGATTTCGGCTCATTTATGTTGAATTTTTACACCAACTTTACACCAATGGCCAAAAAATCACTAAAAATCGTTGCTGTATTACTAATTTCACAAAGCTGTTTCATTGGAAAAACCCTTTATTAATAAGGCTTCTCAGCATCTGTTTCATTTCGTACAAGCAGCGCTACCGACTCCACATGCACCGTATGCGGAAACATATCCACCGGCGTCACCTCCGCGACGCCGTAGCCCCCATCAACCAGTACGCGCAAGTCGCGAGCCAGTGTCGACGCGCTGCACGACACATAGACGACGCGGCGCGGCTGCAGCTCTAAGATCGTCGCGAGCAGCGCGGCGTCGCAGCCCTTGCGGGGCGGGTCCACCACGATCACGTCCGGGCGAATGCCCTGACGTGTCCACTCGGGGAGGACCACTTCCGCAGGGCCCGCTTCGAAATGCACGTTCGTCATGCCGTTCAACTCGGCATTCTTCCGTGCATCCGCGATCGCCTCTTCGACGATCTCAACGCCATAGACCTGTCCCGCGCGCTGCGCCAAGAACAGGGAAATCGTGCCGATGCCGCAATAGGCATCGACGACGACTTCATCGCCGGTCAACCCGGCGTATTCAAGTGCCTTCCCGTACAAGACTTCCGTCTGGACGGGGTTCACTTGAAAGAAAGATCGCGCGGAAATTGCAAATTTCACATCGCCGATATAGTCATAGATGACCTCGCTGCCCCACAGGACGCGAGTCTCATCCCCAAAAATAACATTCGTCTGCTTCACATTAATGTTATGACAAATGCTCTTCACCGCAGGCAGAGCCTCGCGAATGCCTGCCACCCACTCGTCCACACGCGGAATCGTGCTGCCGTTGGTCACCAAGACGACCATGATCTCACCCGTGCGGAAGCCGACTTTGACGACGACATGGCGCAGCAGTCCAGCATTACGAGCCTCATCGTAAGCACGAATGCCCAGTCGCGCGCCGATCTCCTTCACCCGAGCGACGACCTCGTCGTTCGCCTCATGTTGGATCAGGCACTCTTCCATATCAATGATGCGATGGCTTCCCTGCGCATAAAATCCGCCAATGAGGCCGCCGCGCTCTTCCCCAAAAGGAACCTGCGCCTTGTTCCGGTACCGCCATGGATCGGCCATACCCAGCGTGGGATGGACAACTATCCCTTCATCACTTGCAGTCGTCTCTTCCGTTCGCCCAACAGGCAGTTCCCCCGCCACGGCCAGCTTCCCAATACGCTGCAAGTTATCCACGACCTGCTGCCGCTTCACGCGAAGCTGCGCCTCATAACTCAGGTGCTGCAGCTGGCAGCCGCCGCACTCCTCATAAATGCCGCAATCCGGCATAACACGCTCGGCACTCTCTTCCACCAAACGCAGCAGCCGCGCATACCCATACTGCTTCTTCACATGCTCAACCCGCACAAGCGCACGCTCACCCGGCAGCGCACCAGCGACAAAAAGGGTAAAGCCGTTCACACGGCCTACCCCTTCCCCATCATGGCTGATCCCGATGATCTCAGCTTCATATTGCTGTCCAATCTGCACCGGCAGATCCGCCATCCAGGCCGGCGCCGCTTTCGGAGCGGCGACCTTCGTTCTTCTATCTTTTGTTCTCATAAGCCCTCACTTAATTCCCAACTATAATTAAATCGATTTGCTTTATAATTGTTTTTCCACTATTCTTCTATACCCTACTGATGCCACTCATGCTCATCATCCCCATGCCGATCCTTCAATTGGAACGGCGTGGTCAACGTCTCAATCAGCTTCTTCTTATAAATCGACTGACCAGACTGATCGACGATGATCTGTAAATGACTCTTCAAATTCGTCATTACGCAAGGCAGCGTGCCGCCGAATTCCCCATCCAAGTTCAGCTGGACGTAGTCCGGTGAATTAATCTCGATATGATTCGTCTGAAAATAAATCAGATTCGGGTCGCTTAAGTGCTCCCCGCGCAGCGCGAGTGTGACCACTCTGATGAACTCCGCAAGGTTGCACTTGCGTAGGATGAGGACATCGAACAGCCCATCGTTCATGCTTGCTTCCGGAGCCAGCTTCTCGAAGCCGCCGACGGAGTTGGAGTTGCCGACAAGGAACATCATGACTTCATCATGGAATTCCATATCGCCTGCTTTCACATACAGCTCGATAGGCTTGAGTCTAGGCAGTTTTTCGAGTCCCTTCATATAATAGGCCAATTGGCCGATCATGGTTTTGAGCTTGCTCGGGACTTCGTACGTCAGCTCGGTCATCGAGCCTCCGCCGGCAATATTAATGAAGTAACGGTTGTTGATTTTGCCTACGTCAATGTCGGTCGTGTACCGCTGAATGATCAGGTCGCAGGCCTGCTCCAGATTTTTCGGGATGCCAAGCGCGCGGGCAAAATCGTTGGTCGTCCCCAGCGGCAAAATGCCCAGCGGCGGACGGCCCTCTTTCTCGGCCATGCCGTTCACAACTTCGCACAAAGTGCCGTCTCCTCCTGCGGCGATAATGAGGTCAAAGCCGCGCTTCACGGCCTCAGCCGCAGCAAGTGTGGCGTCCCCTTCGCCGATTGTCGCGTGAGCGGATGTTTCGAAGCCGCCGCGCTCTAGGCGCTGAAGAATTTCTGGCAGGCGTTTTTTCATTTCTTCCCGGCCGGAAGTCGGATTATAGATCAGTCTTGCTCTTTTGACCATTGTGTCTCATCACCTGTTCACCGTCTGGAATTGCGGAAGCGATCTGCTTCTCCATCCATTTGGAAATTAGCGGACTTGGCAGCAGCGCCCGTCCATTGTATTTATATGCAAATCCCTCCAAACGTGAAGGGATCACTTGACCCGTAAAATAACCCTCACTTAAAAAAAGCGGCGCCACAATAACCGCATGTCCAGGCTTCTTATGCATCCACGCTGTCATCTTGGCAGACACTTGATCCGGCAAAAGCATGGCAACATCCGCCTCTTCATAGCCGCCTAACGCTTTCAACCGCTCTGCGAGCTGCTCCAAGCCTTGAAGCCACTTTTGATGAAAGCCTTCTTCCTGACTTCCGTGCCCGATCAACAGGAGGATTTCCTGACTTGGCGACTCGGATAACTCTTTAATTTTCGCATAAATAATTTCAGCAACAATGACAGGGTCGCCATCCATCGGCGATGTGAAATGAATGCGCGCCGTGATGTCGAAAGGCACCATATCCGTCTCCAGCAGCGGCTCCCGGGTAACCCCTAGGGCGTAGCTGATTTCATCAATATGTGTACTCCCAGAGGACACGAAAAGGGGAATGACGATAATATCCGACACACCTTGTGCCTCTAAGCTATAAATACCGTCTTGAATTAAGCGGCCTTCCACCAGCTCTAGATAGGAGGAATAAATAGGAATGTCTGTCGGTAAGTTAACCGCAGATACGGCTTCATCGACCAGCTCCACCCAGCCTTTATCCTTAGATCCATGGCTTATGACCAGGACACCAACCTTGCTCGTCATATTTTCCCCACCCGTTCTAACCATGCTTACAATCCTATGCTAACGAATGTGTTCCCACATGTCAATTGAGCTCTCAATAAACACGAAAAATCCCGCATTACGCATCGTAATGCAGGATCTTGAACTCTTTAGCAACATTAATAATTAACGGTTTAAACGATCTAATGTCAGCACATAGCCATCATTCCCATAATTCAAGCAGCGCTTGACTCTGGAAATCGTAGCCGTAGATGCGCCTGTTTCCGCTTCGATCTGATTGTACGTGCAGCCCTTGCGCAGCATGCGGGCAACTTCCAAACGCTGGGAAAGCGATTGAATTTCATTCACGGTGCACAAGTCGTCAAAAAAGACGTAGCACTCCTCTATATCCTTAAGGGTCAGTATGGCCTCAAAAAGTTGGTCTATGGCTTTATCATTCAATTTTTTTAATTGCATACGTTATCAACTCCTGGTAGTCATGCATGTTAGCTTAATATAGTAAGCTCCAGAGTATCATTCGACACGGCGAGAATAAATCCTTCCTTTAGGATTGCGAAACGTTAAAATTTCTATGCGTTAATGAACTGAATTGAGACAAATATCTAGGACCCGTGACATTCGTCCATACCAACGGTAGGCAAGTGACATATCCTGTAGGAGACAAATCTGATAAAAAGGATCGTGAATCCCAGTGAGTAACCCTAGACAATTCATAGGCAATGGCACTAGTCGTCCTGAAGTGCATACAAGAAGCCTCACAACGCTGCCTCCGCAAAATAGTGATAATCGCGCATTAACTCAGTATCCCGGCTTAGGTGGCAACTCGTTCTCGGATTTCGCACAAGGCGGCGGTCTTCCTACTCCTTTCGAAGGAGGCGGCGGTTTCTTTGGAGGCCCTGCCGGCGGCGGGGGCGGGGGATTTTTCGGAGGTGGCGGTAACGCTGGCGGCGGTGGCGGATTTTTTGGCGGTGGCAATCCAGGCGGCGGTAGTGGTGGTGGCGGTGGCGGCAATTTTCTCAGCAACCTCTTAGGAGGTGGCGGTGGAGCGTCAGGCGGGAGCTCTAACCCGCTGAGCGGTCTCAATATGAAGCAAATCTCCGGCTTCGTGGAGCGAATGGGTGGCATTGACGGCATTCTCGGCACGATGGGCAAGGTGCAGAAGTTCATGTCCAGCTTTCAACAAATGGCACCGATGGTGAAAACAATCTTTGGCGCTTTGGGCAAAGGCAAGGTCGCCTCAGAAGACGCCATTGAAGTCTTCAAACCGAAACGCAAACGGCGTAAGAAATCCGGGACAGCCAAAAGACGCAGTGGCGGCTCCAAATCCGGAACAGGCAAACGCAAACGCAGATAACATCAAAAATACAGCCAAATCGCACATGAAGCCGCCTCGTCTTGGTTCAAATACCAGGCGGGGCGGCTTCGCGTGCGTACAGCTTGTGCTGCTTACTCCATTTTAAGCACCGTACCCTCCGGTACGATCTGCACCCACGTGTTGCCCGGCAGCAGCGGCACTTCTTTACCGCCTTCCGCGTAGGCGCGCAGCATGCCGTTTTTGCGTTCCCAAGTAATCTGTTGGGATTTCCCCTCTTGCAGGATAACGCCCTTGCCGGGTCCGAACACGTCGACCTCACGGCGTCCCTCTTTATCTACGATTTTGTGCTTGCTTTCCAGCACGAGCAGGTTTTTGGCTTGCAGCTGCTTGCCGCTCTCCTTGTCGAGATGGGGCTTGCCCTCCATGCTGCGCATGTACACACCCTCTCCGGCATTGTATTCATAAGATACGAAATACCCTTGAATATAAGGAACGAGGATATAATGCACGGCAGCGCCGGTAAGTTTACTTTGACCATCATCCTTGGCAAAAGTAAGCAGCGGTCCGTTCCACTCCGTACGGAATTTGCGCGCCGCGGCGCCCTGCTTCATTTTATCCACAGAGGTATAAAGATTGTGCGGGGCTTTGCGATCGGTCGAGCGCCAGTAGTAGGCGCCATCGCCATACACCTCATCGAGATGAGCCAGCTTGCGGCCGGCCATCATATCCATCGCTTCCTGGCTCCAGCCGGCGTGAACGATAACGGCATCGAGCGCGTCGCCGATCTCTACAAAATAAGGCCGGATGCTGCGCACAGGACCGATCGTTGCGGCCTCATGGCTCTGGAACACGGAGACGAATCTAGTAATCTCGCCCTCTGCGAGAATCTCGTAGACGATGTCTGCTTGATCCAGGCCGGTTTGGGGCCTGGCTTGCGGCGCATTTTCGACCATGACCATAAAGGGCCGGCTCTTCACTTCTGTGGCGGAAGGAAGCCCGGTCAGCGGGAATTTGTAGGGCTGCTCGGTCTCCACGGCTGTGACGGCAGGCTTTGTGTCAGGCGTTGGAGCCGATGGTGTTGCTGCTGCGGTGTCAGGGCTTATCGTTGGCATGGACGCAGGCGTATCACTGCAGCCGACTATGGTTATGACAGAGCAGCCGAGGACAAGCCAGGCGCTGAGAGTTCTTCGGCGACGGGAAAGGGACAATGATTTCATCAATAGGCACCTCTTCTCTTGTTCTATCGTTCTATGAAATGTATATGCTAGGCAGTAGTCATGTAGAAGACTTTTTGGCTGGGCGCATCCAGCGCCTGCTAGCTTTGCACATTGGAGGCTTGCTGCAGACACACACTTTCATCCCCTGCATACTTCGCACGTTGGAGGATTCACGGTAATTAGGTATAGTAGAGTGCAGAGCAGGCAAGTGGTAAACTGAATAATAGTTGTGTAAAGCACAGAAATAGTGGAAGTACCAGCATATTCATGCTGAGACGGCCTAAAAAGCCCTCTCACACGCGGAAAAGTAGCTATGCCTTACTGAGAAGGCCTAAAAGGACGTCTCACACTCAAAAATAGTCGAAGTCCCCTCATTTTCATGCTGAGACGGCCTAAAAGTCCCTCTCACACGCGAAAAAGTAGCTATGCCTTACTGAGAAGGCCCAAAAGGACGTCTCATGTCCTTCACTTGTTGAAGTTTCAGCAGGTGGTACGTTAATCTCCATGAAGGAGGCATCGCCCCATGACTAAGCCAACCAAAGCCGTCATACTGTTCGACGGCGTCTGCAACCTGTGCAGCGGAGCTGTGCAGTTCATCCTGCGGAATGACCCGAAGGGCCACTTCCGCTTCGCGTCCTTGCAGTCGGCTGCCGGACATCAGCTGCTCGAGCAGCACAGGCTGCCCACGGACAACATCAGCACGATTGTGCTGATTGAGGACGGGCGCGCCTACACCCGCTCCACGGCAGCGCTGCGCATTGCCCGGCGGCTGCGTGGCGCATATCCGCTGGCGTATGCCGCCATCGTCATTCCGGCTCCGCTGCGCAATCTCGGCTACGCCTATGTGGCGCGTAACCGCTACCGCTGGTTCGGCAAGGCTGAGCATTGCATGCTGCCGAAGCCTGAGTTCAAGCAGCGTTTCCTGGAATAGCGCCGCACCGGCATGGCTTACTCCAGAAAGCGCTGCGGCTTTTTCATGCCGCCGAACATCCAGCAGCACAAGCTGAGCGTGCCCATTTGGAAGCTGTGATGAAGCAGCTTCGCCCAGCGTGCGCCGTCTGCGGCCCCAAAGGCAAGCAGCAAAGGCGCAAAATGCTCCGGCGTCGGCACCGCCTCCGAAGCGTAAGGCGCTCTTTCGTCGTATCTCACGAGCGCGTCGAGATTCCACGTTTCGAGCTGCTCCGCCAGCCACTCATCGAACTCCACCGCCCAGAGCTGCGGCACCGGATTATTCCGGTCCAATCGGCGCAAATTGTGCACGGTGCCTCCGCTGCCCAGAATAAGAACATCCTTTTCCCGCAAGGAGCCCAGCGCCGCACCAATGCGATAATGCTCCTCCGCCGTCAACTTCGGATTCACCGACAGCTCCACCACGGGAATCTGCGCATCCGGGTACATGATATACAGAGGCGCCCAAGCCCCGTGATCCAGACCGCGCTCATCATCTAACTCGCAATATATCCCCTCATCTTCAAACAACTGCTGAATATGCAAACTCAACATCAACTCGCCTTTTGCCGGATATTTAATGTCATAAAGCTTTTCCGAAAATCCCGAAAAATCGTAGATCGTCTCCGGATGGATGGCTGAGCTGATTTTCTGCACGGGACTTTCCCAATGCGCGCTGAATATCACAATTGCTTTGGGGCGAGGTATGCCCTTTGCCAGCTTCTGCAAAAACTCGGTGTATGCATGCTGCTCAATCGCCAAGCTTGGAGTTCCATGCGCAATAAAGAAAGCTGGCAGCATAGCGAATCACTCCCTCATTTGGAATGGAAACTTTTTACCAATATACTACATTATTCTCTTCTAGATGAATTAACGCAACTTTATCGAGAACAAAAATGTTCATGGACACACTTCCAGGTTAGCTGTAAAATTGCAAACAAATTCCACATCATCAAAAACCCACAACAAAGTATGGAAATACAGGTTTAAATCTATGGATTTTCTGAATTTGGTTTGGAGATGGTTCTTTGGTTATCGTATCGATCTTGCTTGTTATTGCTTCCGGCCTCGCTCATGCCATTTGGAGTTTGTTTACGAAGAGAAGCCGCAACAAAAGCGTCTTCCTGTGGTCTATCATCATGGTAACCGCCATTATTTTGCTTCCCACTCTGATCAGAGAATTATGGCTTCGACCTTTATCTTTACCTGCCTACGGGCTCCTGCTATTGTCAGCAGGTTTGCAAAGCAGCTACGCTCTACTATTGTCGCGCACTTATAATATGGGAGATCTGTCGCAAATTTATCCAATTATGAGGGGCACCAGCATCTTGCTCATTCCTGTTATTGGTATCCTGTTCCTTCGTGAATCCTTAACGTTATACGGCTGGCTGGGACTCCTTTGCATGGTCGTCGGCTTCGTTACACTCAGCGGCATCTTCTCCGGCAAGCAAGCTGTTGCGGCCTTCGGCGGGTCGGTCAAACCGTTTCTGATGGCTCTTTGCGTTGGCGTTTGCGTGACCTGCTGTATCCTGGTCGATAAACTGAATCTGCAGTATATTTCAGCTATCTCCTTGCTGGAAGTGACAAATATCGGGTTCGTCGCGGGGCTGACGCCAACCGTGATCGCTTCGAAACAACTGCGTCTGGAATGGAAACTGAACGGCAAAATTATTTTGCTAGGAGCTATCTTGAACCCCGGGTCTTATTTGTTATTTCTAATCGCAATGAAGTATGCGCCAGTCACCCATCTCTCTCCGATTCGGGAGATCGGAACCGTGTTTGCCACGATTTTGGGCATTGTGATCCTCAAGGAAAAGCAAGGCAAGAAGCGGATCACCTGCTCTGTTTTAATAACGATAGGTATCTTGTTAATTGGCTTTTGGGGCTAATTCACTGCCATCACACCATTCTCTCCTAATACACGCAGCTATGCATGAAACACTGGGCCACTGCCAAAACTAACCTAAAGGCAATCCAAGGAGGCAATCGCATGAACACCCTCTGGAACTTCATCGTAAATCACTGGATCTCGCTGGCGCTCATCATCGGCGTCCTCCTGGCCATCTGGTATGAGTATAAAAATAAAGACAAATATATCCGAGGCGGGAGAGATAAGTAACCTCCACCCTCCTGCATATAACAAAAAACACAGCCCTTTCCCTCAAGAAAGCTTTCATCGCAATATCCGTCCGGTAATGCTTCCCGCCAAAATGAATCCGGTCCGCATCCGCATAAGCCTTCTGACGTGCTTCAACGATATCTTTCCCGATACCGGTAATGCCGAGCACACGTCCGCCGTTCGTAACGATCTGCCACTTCATACAGCCACCCTTGAACGGTTCGCCCTCTTTACCATCGCGATTCCGTTCTCGTTCGCTACGTGAATGGAATCTTCGTTTTTGATTGAGCGCCCCCTCCCAATTCATGACCCTACAACTTTTTATATCCTATATGGGATATATTTGTAAAAAAAAAGAATGCTAAACTTATTGTGTAAGATGATCTGTAATAATCTGATATCGGGAGGTTTAGGTATGAACGTTGGAATTGCATTAAATGAGCAAGAAATGTGTAACATCAATGGAGGAGAAATAACAATTGGGCAAGCTGCTTATGCAGTGCTCTCTCCCCCTATTGGTGTTCCTTTGTTAGTCATCCAACACTTGAAAGACGTTTATCAAAATGAATACAACAGAGAGTACGAGTATCGTAAAGCAAGAGGATAGTTTTACATTAAGATCATACGCTCTGAATATTCTGTTACCACGTCAATGATGATCTACCGAAAGGTGATGAACAAAATGATGAGTACAATTAACGTCAAGAATATGAGTGAGTTAAACTCGGAAGAACTAATGAAATATGATGGTGGAAACCCGTTTGCTTTACCTGCACTTATTGTTGCTGGTGCAGCACTGTACGTTACTACTAGAAACTACATTGAAACTAGAGCAAGAGAAGATGCGAGAAGAGATTCTTGTGTAAACGAAGGATATTGTAAATAAAAGTATATTGCATTAATTTATCAGTAGTACAATTTAGTATGCTAAATTGTACTACTATTTTAATTTTCACTTTGATCCTATTGAGGTGTGGAAATGAAAATTATTAATTTAATAACTGCTCTGCTCCTATTCCTTTCGTCTGTCATGTGTCTGCTTACTGGATATTTGGAATCAATCGGTAGCCGAGTTTTCTATGTTTCATTATCAGTATTGTTTTTATCTTTATCAATTTATCACTTCTTTCTGTACTTACATTCTTTAAAAGATAAAAATCGGATCGAGTAGGGGGAGGCGGCTAGCCTCGCTTATAGGTGAGTCGAAGGTTATCCTCCTACGAGCATTCGCTCCAGCAAGTCGTTCTCGTCTTGCCTTGGATCAACTTTGCCTGCCAAATAAGGGAACTCTAGGACACTATGTAGGGCAATAGTGGAACTACAGCGTTCCCTTATTTCCGCGCGAGGCAACCGAGGTATCTCCTCGATCACTCCAAAACATATAAAGGATATGTAAAAAAGAGCTAAACGCATACAAGCCGCTTAGCTCCTTTTCATTCCACATGTAAGATCTACATCTTCTATTTCAAAGCTTTCATCGCAATATCCGTCCGGTAATGCTTCCCGCCAAAATGAATCCGGTCCGCATCCGCGTATGCCTTCTGACGTGCTTCAACGATATCTTTCCCGATACCGGTAATGCCAAGCACACGTCCGCCGTTCGTAACGATCTGCCCGTTCTCCAAAGCCGTTCCCGCGTGGAACACTAAGGAATCTTTCACGTTCTCAAGCCCTATGATCGGCAAGCCCTTCGGATATGGCCCCGGGTAACCGCCGGAAGCTACGATCACGCACACCGCCGCGTCCTCGCTCCATTCGATTGGCTGATCCGCCAACGTTCCGTTGTTGATGGCAAGGAAAATATCGAGCAGATCCGTTTTGAGGCGAGGCAAAATCACCTGCGTCTCCGGATCGCCGAAGCGCGCGTTGAATTCAATCGTTTTCACGCCGTTCGGAGTCAAAATCAAACCCGCATACAGCACGCCCTTGAACGGACGGCCCTCTTTGACCATGGCATCAGCCGTTGGCTGTACGATGTTCGCAAGAGCTTCCTGCACGATGGACTCAGGGATATGCGGCAGCGGGGAGTACGTGCCCATTCCGCCTGTATTCGGCCCTCTGTCGTTATCGAAGACAGGCTTATGATCCTGCGAAGGTACCATAAGACGAACGGTGGAACCGTCCACGAAAGCAAGCAGCGACATCTCTTGACCGGTCAAGAATTCCTCAATGACCACGCTCGCGCCGGATTTGCCAAACACTTGATCCACCATAATATCGCGGAGCGCCTCTTCGGCTTCTTCCATCGTTTGCGCAACGGTCACGCCTTTGCCGGCAGCTAAGCCGTCGGCTTTGATCACGATAGGCGCCTTTTGCGAACGCAGGTAAGCAAGCGCAGGCTCGTACGCGTCAAAAGTTTCATAAGCCGCCGTAGGAATGTTGTATTTTTTCAGAAGTTCCTTCATAAATACTTTGCTTCCCTCAATGATCGCGGCATTGGCGCGAGGTCCGAACGCTTCGATTCCTTTGGACTCCAAGTGGTCCACCAAACCGGCCGCTAACGGATCGTCTGGAGCGACCATCACCAGGTCAATGGCCTGCTCCTTTGCAAATGTGCTGATCTCTTCAAACTGAAGCTCCGTAATCGGCACACATTCCGCCAATCCTGCAATGCCGCCGTTCCCCGGTGCGCAGAAAAGCTTGCTGATTTTCGGGCTTTTGCTCAGCGCCCATACGATCGCGTGTTCGCGACCGCCCCGTCCAATTACTAATACACGCATCTTTGCCACCAGTCCCTTTCATAGGGAATGCCCACGGTCCGGACCCGAATCGTGAGCATTCTCCGTTGTTTTTAGTGTTTAAAATGACGTACGCCAGTCATGACCATTGCGATTCCGTTCTCGTTCGCTACACGAATGGACTCTTCGTCTTTAATCGATCCACCCGGTTGAATAACGGCCGTGATGCCTGCTTTCGCAGCCATTTCCAGCGTGTCGCCCATTGGGAAGAAAGCATCTGAGGAAAGGACGGAGCCTTTCGCTTTATCGCCCGCTTGCTCGATCGCGATTTTGGCTGCGCCCACACGGTTCATTTGACCCGCTCCCACGCCAACCGTCATGTCGTCAGCCACGAGTACGATGGCGTTAGATTTAACGTGCTTAACTACTTTCCATGCAAAAAGCAGCTGTTTCATTTCCTCTTCGGTCGGCTGACGCTCGGAAACAACTTTCAGATCCGCTTCCGTCAGTTGGTAAGCATCGCTATCTTGCACGAGCATGCCGCCCTCAACCGTTGTAACCACTGGCTCCGCTTTGCGGCCAGCAACAGTATCTAAGCCGACTACCTTAAGCAGACGGATATTTTTCTTTTTAGACAGGATATCTAACGCTTCCGGTGTAAAATCAGGCGCAATGACGATCTCCAGGAAAATCTCATGCAGCAATTGCGCTGTCGCTTTGTCAATCGCGCGGTTCGCTGCTACGATGCCACCGAAGATGGACGTAGGGTCAGCGGCATACGCTTTTTGGTAAGCTTCCAGTACGCTCGTCCCGATACCTACTCCGCAAGGATTCATGTGCTTAACCGCAACAACGGCAGGCTCGCTGAATTCTTTCACGATTTGAAGCGCCGTATTAGCGTCATTGATGTTGTTGAAGGATAGCTCTTTGCCGTGAAGCTGCTCAGCCGTTGTGATGTTGCCGGCAGCGGCGTTCGGCTTGCGGTAGAAAGCCGCGCTTTGATGCGGGTTCTCTCCGTAGCGAAGCTCCTGCATTTTCTCGTACGTTACTGTGTAACGCTCTGGGTAAGGCTCGCCCATTTGCTTGGACAAGTAATCAGCAATCAAAGCATCATAAGAGCCTGTGTGACGGAACACCTTGGCCGCAAGACGTTTGCGCGTTTCAAGCGTTGTATCGCCAGTCTCTTGTACTTCTTCCAGCACTTTTGCATAGTCGGCAGCATCGACAACAACGGATACGAACGCATGGTTTTTGGCTGCTGAACGAAGCATGGTCGGTCCGCCGATATCGATATTTTCGATGGCGTCCTCGTAAGCGACATTCGGCTTCGCAATCGTCTCGGCAAAAGGATACAAATTCACGACAACCAGATCAATATAATCCAGGCCGAGCTTCTTCATGCTTGCTTGGTGCTCTTCGTTGTCACGAACGGCAAGCAGACCGCTGTGAACAGCCGGATGAAGCGTTTTGACACGGCCGTCCATGATCTCAGGGAAGCCTGTTACCTCGGAAATACCGATAACTGGTACCCCTTTATCCTTCAACAAACTTTGCGTACCGCCAGTAGATATAATCTCAACGCCCAGCTTCGCAAGCCCGCTCGCGAACTCAACGATCCCCGTCTTATCGGACACGCTGATCAGTGCTCTTTTGATTGCCACGATTCTTCCTCCCAGAAAATGAATTTATCTATTTAACGTGGTAAAACCTACAGCCGCACGCCCACCCTGCGGCCATCCAGGCTCACGCGATCCTCGCGCAGCCAGCGAATGACCTGCGGCAGCAGCACGTGCTCTGCGGCATGAATCCGCTCTGCGAGCGATTCCGCCGTCTCGTGCTCGTGGATCTCCACGGCGCGCTGCGCAATGATCGGGCCGGAGTCCAATCCGCCGTCCACGAAGTGCACGGTAACGCCGGTTTGCTTCACGCCGTAGTCAACGGCCTGCTCAATCGCGCGCACGCCCGGAAAAGACGGCAGCAGCGATGGATGGATGTTGATCATCCGGCCAAAAAACGGCTCGACCAGCACATTCGTAATAATACGCATGTAGCCCGCCATTACGACCAGATCAACCTGCCGGTCCTGCAGTTCTTTCAAAATAAGAGCCTCATAGGCCTCACGATTCGCATATTCCTTCGGACGGAACGCGAACACAGGCACTTTCGCTTCCTTGGCGCGCTCCACCACGTAAGCCTGCGGACGGTCACAGACAAGAAGCTCGATGCTGACATCAAGCTTCCCCTTCTGTACCTGATCCACAATCGCTTGGAAATTCGAGCCGCTGCCCGAAGCGAAAATCGCTACTCGATAAGGCTGCATTACACCACAGCTCCTTGGAATGTCACTGCACGCTCGCCTTCCGTAACAACGCCCAAACGGTAAACTTTCTCGCCTTGCGCTTCCGCAGCGGCAATTGCCTTCTCCGCATCGTCCGCATTTACGATAATGACCATCCCGATCCCCATGTTAAACGTACGGAACATGTCGTTGTTCGAAATGCCGCCCTCACGCTGCATCAAAGAGAAGATCGGCAGAATCGGCCATGAGCCGTATTGAATTTCAACATTTACGCCGTCTGGCAGAACACGCGGAATATTTTCGATAAAACCGCCGCCAGTAATATGCGCCATGCCCTTGATCGCCATGTCTTCAAGCATCGCCAGAATCGGCTTCACATAAAGCTTAGTAGGCTCTAGCAGCACGTTGCCCAGCTTATCGCCCAGCTCTTCTACATGACCTTGAAGCGTGTACCCTTTCTCTTCCAGCAACAGTCTGCGCACAAGAGAGAACCCGTTGCTGTGTACACCGCTGGAAGCCAGACCCAATACGACGTCTCCGGGACGGATTGTCGTACCGTCGATGATCTTTTTCTTGTCGACGATTCCAACCGTAAAGCCGGCAATGTCATACTCCCCATCCGCATACATGCCCGGCATTTCCGCCGTTTCGCCGCCGATCAGCGAGCAGCCGGACTGCGCGCAACCGTCAGCGATCCCTTTGATGATCGACTCAATTTTCTCTGGAACTACTTTGTCACAAGCGAGATAGTCAAGGAAGAAAAGCGGCTCTGCGCCTTGAACGATAATATCGTTCACACACATCGCAACCGCGTCGATCCCGATCGTATCATGCTTATCCATTGCAAAAGCAATCTTCAGCTTCGTGCCCACGCCGTCCGTACCAGATACGAGCACAGGCTCCTCATACTTGTCTTTGTTCAAGCTGAACAGCCCGCCGAAGCCGCCGAGGTCAGTCAACACTTCAGGACGGAAAGTCCGTTTGACGTGTTTTTTCATCCGTTCTACTGCTTCGTTACCTGCCGCGATATCGACTCCGGCCTTTTTGTAAGCATCCGACACTTCGCAACCACTCCTTATATTTGTCTATGTCTATGTAGAGGGCAGCCCGAGGGCCGTCCCACTCTCCTTAATCGCAAGCACAACCAACCTTCGTAACATCCACAATTTCCGTTGGGTAGGTATTATCGAAGCAAGCCGTACAGTAACCGCTACTCGCCCCGGACGATCCTTGACCGATGGAATCCAGCAGCCCTTCTTTGGTCAGAAAATGCAGAGAATCGGCGTTGATCGCTTTGCGAATTTCCTCGATAGAGTTCATCGCGGCGATCAGCTCTTTCCGATCCGGTGTATCGATGCCGTAAAAGCATGGATTCATAAAAGGCGGCGAAGAAATCCGTACGTGCACTTCCGTTGCGCCAGCTTCCCTAAGCAAATTAACAATTCTTAAGGACGTTGTTCCCCGAACAATGGAATCATCGATCATGACAACCCGCTTGCCTTCAACCACTTTGCGAACGGCGCTCAGCTTCATTTTGACCCCTTGCTCACGCAGCTCTTGGCTTGGAATAATGAACGTCCGGCCCGTGTAGCGGTTCTTGATCAGACCCAGCTCATAAGGGATACCCGTTTGTTCCGCAAAACCGATTGCCGCAGAAATGCTTGAATCCGGCACGCCTGTCACAACATCGGCATCGACGAAAGCTTCCATCGCCAGCTTTTTACCCATCCGCTTACGGGCGGAGTGAATATTCACTGTATCGATGTCGCTATCCGGACGGGCAAAATATATATATTCCATCGCACAAATCGCGCGTCGGCCGCTCTCCGTGAACTGCTCGGTACGGAAACCGTCGCGATCCAGCACAATGAGCTCGCCTGGCTGAACATCACGGAAATACGTGGCTCCAACCGCATCGAATGCGCACGACTCGGAAGCGAACAAGTAAGCGTCGCCCAGACGGCCGATCATGAATGGTCGCAAACCGTTCGGATCGAGCGCAGCAATCAATTTATCTTTGGTGATAATCAAGAAGGCAAAACCGCCGATTACCTGCGTCAAAGCATCCTTGACCGCATCCACGATATCGTCATGCTCCGAACGGGCAATCAGATGCGCCAGCACTTCCGTGTCGCTAGTCGTTTGGAAGATCGAGCCCTTGCGCTCAAGCTCACGCTTAATAATGTTGGCATTATCGAGGTTGCCGTTCGTCGCAATCGCAAGGTCGCCCTCCCGATATTTGAACACGAGCGGCTGTGCATTCGCCAGCTTGCTTTCGCCTGCTGTCGAGTACCGTACGTGCGCAATCGCCGTGGAACCCGTCAGAGGCGACAGATTCTCGTTCGTGAACACCTCTTTGGCAAGTCCCATCCCCCGGTAGTAGTTAAACTTGCCATCTTCAACCGTACAGATTCCGGCACTTTCCTGACCGCGGTGCTGCAGGGCATGCAGCCCATAGTAGCACAGAGAGGAAGCATCGGGATGACCATACACCCCGAAAACGCCGCACTCTTCATTCAACTTGTCAAACAATCCGCCATGGCCGCCGACACCTTCGTTGAAGTACTCCCCTGTCCAAAGCTCATGCTGCTGATCCCCCAGGTTAACCAGGGGAGCAGTAGGAAGCTTTAGGGCCTTGGATTGTTTTATGCCATTAGACATGGAATCGCATCCTTCCAGACTTTCGCCAGCTCGTTTACCGGAGACTGGAGACGCTGTTCGTTGTTGATTTTAACGGTCAAATCTGTCCCTGTGACAGTTCCGATCTCTTGGTAAGGCACGCCTTGCGAAGCAACCCAGTGCTTAAGAGCGTCCGCTTTGTCTGGGGATGCACTTAGCAGAATACGGGATTGGGATTCGCTGAACAATGCGAAGTCAGGGCGAAGCTCGGAAGCTACGTTAACCTCAGCGCCTACGCGGCCGCTGATGCAGCTTTCCGCCAAAGCAACGGCCAAGCCGCCTTCGGACAAGTCATGCGCAGAAGCGACAAGACCTTCTTGGATCGCTTTAAGTACTGTGTTTTGCAGACGTTTTTCCACCGCCAGATCAAGCTCAGGAGGACGGCCTTCGGTAACGCCGTGAATCACATATTGGAATTCGCTGCCGCCGAGTTCCGCTTTCGTCTCGCCGAGCAGGATGATGATGTCGCCTTCTTTTTTGAAGCTTTGCGTCGTGATGTGGTCGATGTCATGCACCAGACCTACCATTCCGATAACCGGAGTCGGGTAGATTGCGCCTTTGGCGTTCTCGTTATAAAGAGAAACGTTACCGCCGATAACCGGCGTATCCAAGTAGCGGCAAGCTTCCGCCATACCGTCTGTAGATTTTTCCAACTGCCAGAAAATCTCAGGCTTATCCGGGCTTCCGAAGTTCAGGTTATCCGTAACGGCAAGAGGCTCGGCACCGGAGCAAACGACGTTGCGCGCTGCTTCGGAAACGGCGATCCGTCCGCCAACTTCCGGATCCAGATACACATAGCGTCCGTTGCAGTCGGTTGTCATCGCAAGACCTTTGCGCGTGCCGCGAATGGTCACAACCGCTGCATCCGAACCCGGACGCACAGCCGTATCCGTACGAACCATGTGGTCATACTGGTTGTACACCCACTCTTTGCTCGCTACCGTCGGGGACGCGAGCACCGATTTCAGCGCATCCGTCAGCTTCGTTACCTCTGGGTAACGCGTCGTGTCGATCGCTGCGCTTGCTTCGTAATAAGCCGGAACCTTGCTCGGCTTATTGTAAACCGGGCACTCGTCGACGAGTGCGCCGACCGGCATGTTCCCCACGACTTCACCGTGGTGGATCAGCTTCAGGTAACCGTCGTCGGTTACCTTGCCGACTTTCGCGCAGTGCAGACCCCAGCGCTCGAAAATACCTTTCGCTTGCGCCTCATGCTTCGGCTCAACAACGAACAGCATGCGCTCTTGCGACTCGGACAGCATCATTTCATATGCGGTCATGCCTTCTTCGCGCTGCGGAACTTCATCCAGGTAAAGCTCCATGCCGTTGCCGGCTTTACTTGCCATCTCCGCGCTGGAGCAGGTAAGACCTGCAGCGCCCATATCTTGAATTCCGAGCACGATGCCGGAATTGATTAACTCTAAGCACGCTTCCAGCACGAGCTTTTCCATGAACGGATCGCCCACTTGCACCGCCGGGCGCTTCGCTTCGGACTCCGCCGTCAGCTCCTCGGAAGCGAACGTCGCGCCGTGGATACCGTCGCGGCCTGTTGCCGGACCGACGTAGAAGACAGGGTTGCCTACACCTTTGGCAACACCGCGTTGGATTTTGTCGTGGTCGATGAGACCTACGCACATGGCGTTAACGAGCGGATTCCCCTCATAGCTCTCGTCGAACATCACTTCGCCGCCGACAGTCGGAATCCCGATACAGTTGCCATAACCCGCAATACCGGATACAACGTGCTCGAACAGGTATTTGACGCGGTCATTTTGCAGCTTGCCGAAACGCAAAGAATTTAATAAAGCCACCGGGCGTGCGCCCATGGAGAAAATATCACGAATAATACCGCCCACACCTGTCGCCGCACCTTGATAAGGCTCAATCGCTGAAGGGTGGTTATGACTTTCAATTTTGAAAACAACCGCTTGGTTGTCCCCGATATCGACGATCCCTGCGCCTTCGCCAGGTCCCATCAGAACGCGAGGTCCTGTAACCGGGAATTTGCGAAGCACAGGCTTGGAATTTTTGTAAGAGCAATGCTCGGACCACATAACGCTGAATACGCCGATCTCCACATAGTTTGGATTACGCCCAAGGAAGCCGCAAATTTTGGCAAACTCTTCGTCCGTTACGCCCATTTGCTTGTAAATTTTCTGTTCCACGATTTGTTCGGCTGTCGGTTCCTTAGCGGATAGCTGCTGCGTCATGTTTTTCCCTCCAAGCGCTTAGAATTGATGTGAACATTTTCTTGCCGTCGGCGGAGCCTAGAATCTCATGAATGGCGCGCTCCGGATGGGGCATCATACCTACTACGTTGCCGGCTTTATTGCTAATTCCCGCAATGTCGTCAACGGAACCGTTCGGATTGCTGCCTGCTTCATAACGGAATACGATTTGATTGTTTTCTTGCAATTCTTTCAATGTAGCATCGTCACAGTAGTAGTTGCCTTCACCGTGTGCGATCGGAATATTGATAAGCTCGCCTTCAGCGTAATCGCGCGTGAAAGCCGTTGTGTTGTTTTCCACTTTCAAAATCGTATCGTGGCAGCGGAATTTCATGCCGTTGTTGCGCAGCAAAGCTCCTGGCAGCAATTTGGCTTCCGTCAATACTTGGAATCCGTTACAAATACCTAGAATGTATTTGCCTTCTTCCGCAGCTTTAGCCACAGCTTTCATCACATTCGTGAATTGCGCAATCGCTCCGCAGCGCAGGTAATCCCCATAAGAGAATCCGCCCGGCACGAGGATGCAGTCGTATTTGGACAAATCGTCCGCCGTATGCCATACATAATCAACCGGCTGTCCGATCGTATCTTCTACTGCCTTGTAGCAGTCAATGTCACAGTTTGAACCCGGAAATACAAGCACCGCAAAATTCATGACGTTTCCTCCTTCTAAGCGTTTTGCCTTTGGCAAAACTTGCTTCGTAAGCATTCACTTTTGTTCTATTACGCCAACTCGTAGCGATAGTCTTCGATGACAGTGTTCGCCAACAGCTTCTCGCACATCGCTTTCACGCGTGCTTCCGCTTCTGCTTTATCCGTTGTACCAAGCTCTAACTCCAAATATTTACCGATGCGCACTTTGCCAACTTCCTCAAAACCCATGGAATGAAGAGCTCCTTGCACCGCTGTTCCCTGAACATCCAAAACGTTCTGCTTAATCGTTACGTAGACCGTTGCTTTCATTTCAATTCTCCTCCTCGTATGTGCTTGCTCTAATTTTCTGAATCGACCAAACGGTGCAAAATCTCTTTGTAACGGTTCGACGTTTCTTCCACGACAGACGCCGGAAGCTCATCCGGCTCGCTGTTTTTATCCCAACCCGATCCCGCCAAATACGTGCGGACCGGCTCTTTGTCCATGGAATCGATCTCGATATCCAAGGCATATTTATCTTCCGACCAATAGCGCGAGGAATCCGGCGTGAAAATTTCATCGATAATAATCAGATCGCCCATATAAAAGCCAAACTCAAACTTCGTATCCGCTAAAATAATGCCTTTACGCTCGCACATGGAATGAGCCAGGGAATAAAGCATGATGCTGCGCTCTTGCAGCGCGTACGTCAGCTTTTCGCCAACCAAATCAATCATTTGTTCAATGGAGATGTCCTCATCATGACCTACATCATTTTTCGCCGCTGGCGTGAAAATAGGGTCCTGCAGGCGTTGGTTCTTGCGCAGTCCTTCAGGCAGCTTACGGCCGTTGATTTCGCCGGTTTTCTCATACTGTCTCCAGCCGTTGCCTGTGATGTACCCGCGAACGACACACTCGATGGAGATGCGCTCCGCTTTTTTCGCGACGATGATACGCTCTTTCAGAAGCTCTCTCGCTTCCGCATCCGGAATAATATCGTGAAGGAGCTCCACATCCGTGTGCACGATATGGTTGTCCATATAACCGCTCGTAATGCCAAACCAATACTTGCTCAGCGCGTTTAGCACGTATCCTTTATCCGGAACACCCGGCTTCAGAATGTAATCAAACGCCGAAATCCGATCCGTTACGACGATCAGGAAGTTTTCCCCCAGGTCATACAGTTCACGTACCTTCCCTTTGTGTACCAGAGGCGCCTTAACGAGCTCAACCGCTGAATCAAGGATTTTACTTGCCACAGACAACACTTCCCTTCTCCCAAAGTTCCTGCTATTTCAAACCTAAACGGTCAAAGATCGTAGCGACGTGCTTCAAATGCCAGCTTGGATCGAAGCAATCCGTAATTTCAGCCGGGCTGAGCACTTCTGTGATCACCGATGCATTCTCAACGATTTCACGGAAAGAACGCTGTTCTTCCCAAGCTTGCATCGCTCTTGGCTGCACCGTGTCGTACGCTTGCTCACGCGAAAAGCCTTTGTCGATCAGCTTCGTCATCACGCGGCCGGAGAAAGGCACATCGTACGTGCTGCGCATGTTGCGCTTCATGTTCTCAGGGAACACCGTCAAGTTTTTGATGATGTTGCCAAGACGGTTCAGCATGTAGTTCAGCAGCTGCGTAGCATCCGGCAGGATCACACGCTCAACGGAGGAGTGCGAAATATCGCGCTCATGCCAAAGCGTCACGTTCTCGTAAGCGGAAATCATATGCCCGCGAATGACACGGGACAGACCCGAAATGCTCTCGCAACCAATCGGATTGCGCTTGTGCGGCATCGCGGAGGACCCTTTTTGACCTTTTGCAAACGGCTCTTCCACCTCGCGGAACTCACTCTTTTGCAGCGCGCGGATTTCGGTCGCGAATTTGTCCAGGGACGTAGCAACTAGCGCCAGAGTAGCCATGTACTCAGCATGACGGTCACGTTGAAGCGTTTGTGTCGAAATCGGAGCCGGTTTCGTGCCCAGCTTCTCGCACACATATTGCTCTACGAACGGATCGATGTTCGCGTAAGTGCCTACGGCGCCAGAGATTTTACCGAATTGTACGCCATCAGCGGCAAAACGGAAACGCTCCAGGTTACGCTTCATTTCCTCGTACCAAAGCGCCATCTTGAGTCCGAACGTCGTCGGCTCGGCATGCACGCCATGCGTTCTGCCCATCATTGCCGTATCTCTATGTTCAATCGCTTTATTGCGAAGGATTTCAATGAAGTTTTGAATATCTTTGTCCAATATTTCGTTCGCTTGTCTTAGCAAGTAACCAAGTGCCGTATCTACAACGTCTGTAGAAGTTAATCCGTAATGTACCCATTTGCGCTCAGGCCCTAACGTCTCGGACACCGCTCTTGTAAAAGCAATAACGTCATGACGCGTCTCTTGCTCGATTTCGTAGATGCGGTCGATGTTGAAGCTTGCGTTCTCGCGCAGCACTTTCACATCTTCTTTGGGGATTACACCCAGCTCAGCCCAAGCCTCGCAGGATAAAATTTCAACTTCGAGCCATGCTTGAAACTTGTTTTGTTCCGTCCAGATGCTCGCCATTTCGGGGCGTGTATAACGTTCTATCATTTTGCCGTTCCTCCAATAATGTTCATTTACTTACTTTCCCAAATCCTGGTGCGTTCTATCCAAGTCAGTGCGTGCTGCACATCGCTTGCCAGCAAATTAATGTGTCCCATCTTGCGTTTCTCTTTCGCTTCCTTCTTCCCGTACAGATGAACCTTGGCGCTGACGCCTAAGTCTGTATCCTCCAAGAAGCCGGGCTGGTCGATAAGACCGTTAAGCGGTTCGATATGCTCGCCGAGCAAATTCACCATAACAACAGGTGTCAAAAGCTCGGTTGAGCCTAAAGGCAAGTTGCATATCGCTCGAACATGCTGCTCGAACTGCGACGTCCGGCACGCTTCCATCGTGTAATGACCTGAATTGTGCGGGCGCGGCGCAAGCTCGTTGACATAAAGCTGACCGTCTTTCGTCAGGAACAGCTCTACGGCGATCAATCCGATGACGCCAAGTCCTTCGGCGATTCGCGTCGCCAGCTTCTCGGCTTCCTGCTGCACGTCTTCCGGAATGCGGGCAGGTACGATGGATTGATGCAGGATGTTATGTACATGTATGTTTTCCGCCGCAGGGAACGCCTTCACTTCACCGCGAGGGCTTCTTGCTGCAATGACGGATAATTCTTTGTCAAAATGAATAAATTGTTCGAGAACGAGCTCGGTTCTGGCCCGGCTCAAGGTTTCGTAGGCTTCTTCCGCTTCATCTATAGAGCGGATGACCCATTGGCCTTTGCCGTCGTAACCGCCGGTTGCCGTCTTGAGTACGCATGGCGTGCCGAACCTCGCTATCGCTTCCTTCAGTTCAGCTGCGCTCTTCACTTCCGCATAAGGAGCAACGGGGACGCCCGCCGCTTCAATCGCCCGCTTCTCGCGAAGACGATGCTGCGTCGTGTATAAAAGCTCGCTTCCTTGAGGAACATAGGACTCATTCATAAGAATGCTTGTCACGTGAGCATCCACGTTCTCGAATTCGTACGTGATGACGTCGGACAGGACCGCGAGCTTCCGCGCCGCTTCGACGTCGTCGAAGTTCGCTTGAATCTGTTCGTCCGCGACTTGCCCGCAAGGCGCATCCTCTGTGGGATCAAGCGTTACGAAGCGATACCCCATGTTGCGGCCGGCCAAGGCCAGCATGCGGCCTAACTGCCCGCCGCCCAAAACGCCGATCGTGCCGCCAGGCTTGATGACCTTGCCACCTGCTGTGTCGGTCATAACAGGTCACTGCTTTCCATCACCGTCTGCGCGACGCGCTCGCGGCGTGCTCTGACCCTCGCTTGCAGCTCAGGATCGAAAGCGCCCAGAATTTGCGCAGCCAAGAGGCCTGCATTCGTTGCGCCCGCATGCCCGATCGCCACCGTCGCAACCGGAATGCCGCCCGGCATTTGCACGATCGAAAGCAAGGAATCAAGACCGTTCAGCGTCGACGTTTTGACGGGAACACCAATAACCGGAAGCTCCGTTTTGGCTGCTACCATTCCTGGTAGATGCGCCGCCCCGCCTGCTCCGGCAATAATCACCTGAATGCCGCGGCCTGCCGCTGCGGCTGCATATTCGAACATAAGATCCGGTGTTCTGTGTGCGGAAACCACCTTTTTCTCAAAAGGCACTCCCAGCTCTTCCAACATGTCGCATGCGTGCTTCATCGTTTCCCAATCCGACTGGCTTCCCATTATGACACCAACACGTACCGTCATCACTAACCCACTCTCTTTTGTATGGTAAACCCCTTAAACCAAAAAATGCCCAGTGTTAGAATACATGATTCTATCCGCTGGACAGCAAAAGAACCGAATGCAAAAAGACCATCGTCTTCCTATGGTTTCCCTCATTCGCTTCCTCGTAGTCCAAAAATTCACGGTTTTTGGGTAGAAACTTTCAGGCCTTATCCCTGATTTTATACGAGTCGATTCGACATTTTCAATTAGTGCGGCTCTAATTCCCGCTTCCCTAGTTTACTACCAACTGACGTGTGATGTCAATTTCAAAAAACGAACGATTTTTAACTTTTTCTTATAAATAGTTCGCTTTTGGGGGCTATTTTTCCAGTACGCACCAGTTTTAACCTCTATTTCTGATTTCACTCTCACATTGGCGTTATGCTTGTTCGGTTTTCAGGGCATATCCTGAACAATCCTTCCTATTATTTCGACATTATTCGATGAGAGTTAAACCATAATACGTATCCACCGTCTAATTATAAAGAAGAATTCCAACTCTAAAGGAGAGATTTATGATGAAAAAAAGCATGCCTACCTTACTGAAAGTCACTTTGGCTGCAGCCCTGCTAGCCGCTGCTAGTCCAGCCCTCCTCCTGCCACAGGCGACCGTTCATGCGGAGACAGAAAGCGACTGGTTCGAGATTAAGCTTGCCCCTCTGAAAATACAGATCGGAGATCAACTTCTGGACGTGCCGGGCGGCAAATCGGCGGAAGGCGACACCTACGTCGGACTTGCTTTTCTCAGCAAACAGCTTGGCTTGACAACAGCCTGGGATGAGGCTACGAAGACCGTCACCGTCAGCAGCCCTAACAAGAAAATGAGCATGCATAATCAAGATACGAAATATTCCTTGGATGGCCGCGAATTTTACAAAACATTGCCTCCTGTGATCGTGGACGGAACCACCTACTTGCCGCTGCGTTTGCTCCTTGAACAAATGGGCTACCAAATCGGATACAACGATGAAAGCCATGTCGTCACGATTACTAAAATTCAAGAAAACGAACTCACATTGACGAACAAGTCAGAATCGAAAAAGATTACAGACAACCAGGAGATTACGATAAACTATCCGCAAATTGAAGGATGGGCAAATTCCGCGGCAAGCGCGAAAATTAACGCATTCATTCAAAGCGAGATAGAGAAATATAAAGATGCCGCCAACAAAGGGTTAAGCAAGAACGGCAACGAGTATCCCTATTCTTTCGATGTTAATTATCAAATAACGTATAATCAGAAGCATAAGCTCAGTCTCTACTTTGAAGTATATTCATTTACAGGCGGCGCCCATGGGTCCACTACCCGGGATTCTCATACGTTCGATCTGGATACGGGGAATGAGCTGAGTCTTCAGCAGCTGACATCGAATAACGCTAACTACAAGACGATCATCAACGAAACGATTAAAAAGCAAATAAAAGAGCAAGATTATGCACTCATCGAACCCTTCGAGTCCATCCGTGACGATCAGGGCTTTTATTTAAAAGATGACACGGTGGTCGTATACTTTGGCCAGTACGAATACGCTCCTTACGTGCTGGGCATTCTTGAATTCCCGATTCCGCTATCGGCTTTTGCGGCGGCAAAATAAACATGGCAAAGCGCCCCAATCGACTACCCGAGGCTTGATCCTCTTTGTAGCAAGCGGGTCGCTTTTTTTGCGTTCTTTTTTCGACAAATTCTAATCACGCTATAACTTTTCTACTTTTCCATCGTCTAACTAACTAGAATGTATCCATAAGGAGAGATTGCCATGAACAAGAAGACATTCTCAATGAAAATCACATTGGCTGCTGCCCTTATATTAGCCGTAAGTCCAGTTGTCCTCCCACGGCAAGCTGTCATCTATGCAGAAACGTCTAGCACAGGTTTCGACGTCAAGCTCGCACCTATCCAAATCCAGATCGGTGATCAACTGCTAGATGTGCCGGGCGGCAAAACAAAGGATGGTGACACCTATGTCGGCCTAGCTTTTCTCAGCAAGGAGTTGGGCCTGAAGACCTCGTGGGATGAAGCGTCTAAGACAGTCACCGTCAGCGGGCCTAACAAAACCATGACCATGCACAATCAAAATACGGAATATGCACTGAATGGACACACGTTCTACGCGGCTTTGCCTCCTGTCATTATCAGTGGAACCACTTACCTGCCACTGCGCCTGCTTCTTGAGCAAATGGGCTACAAGATCGGTTACAACGATGCAAGCCGTGTCGTTTCGATTGCCAAAATTCAAGAGAACGAGCTTAAGCTGACGAACAAATCCGAGTCGCAAACGAAAACCGATAATCGGAGTATTACCCTGCAGTATCCTCAGATCGAGGGCTGGGATCATTCAGCTGCCAGCGCGAAAATCAACGCCTTCCTCCAAGCGGAGGTGGAGAAATATAAAGCGGCAGCCATCCAGCAATTAAGCGACCTTACCGAGGATACCGACACCACGATGCCTGATTTTCCAAAAACGTTCGATGTGAATTATCAAATCACTTACAATCAGAATCATAAGCTCAGCCTCTACTTTATTGTTTACACATTCTCAGGCGGCGCGCACGGTTTCTATTCCTGGGATTCCCACACGTTCGATCTCGATACGGGAAATGAGTTAAGCCTTACGCAAGTTGTTTCCAATAACGCTAACTACAAAACTATCATCAATGAAAAAATAAAAGAGCAATTAAAAGAGCAAGATTACGAACTGATCGAACCGTTCGAATCCATTCGTAACGATCAAGGCTTTTATTTAAAAGATGACACAGTAGTCGTATACTTTGGCCTGTACGAATACGCTCCTTACGCGCTGGGCATTCTAGAATTCCCGATTCCGCTGTCTGCTTTTGCAGAGGCGAAATAAACATGGCAAAGCGCCCCACTCGTCTACGCGAGGATAGATCCTCGTTGTAGCGAGTGGGGCGCTTTTTTTCAGCTGCTCATGAGCTCAGCGCAGCTTCATACCGCATGGAGCTTCCGACCACAGCCAGCTCCTTCACCAAACCTAACTGCTTGAAAACATGCAAAGAGCTGTGCACCGTCATCGCGTTAATCGTCGGATATTTGACGATTAGCGCTTCACAAATTTCTTTAACCGTTGTGTAACTGCCCTGTTCATATAAATATGCCAATAACGCGTATCTCTGCGGGGTTAAGGGAATGTTCTTGGCGCGCATCCGCTGCAGCGCTTGGTTCAGATCATGCTTAGCCATCGTGGAAACCTCCTCTGCGATTTATGATCTATAAATGAATGAATGATCTATGATTGCCGGCGCACATATGTGCCTCTTATCGGTTCAAATGCTGCAAGTATCCTGAAATGTCAATGCCCAGGCCGGTTGCCAGGGCCATCCCCAGCTTGGCGTCGGCGCGATAGAAATTGCAAATCGCCATCAGCTTCGATTTCTCATGTACAGTTGAGAGGTCGCCAACCAGATTTGAAATGAAGTTCGACTGCTCCTGCTCGCTGAAGCTGCGGAACGTGTCACCGGCTTGGGCAAAATCGTTCGTTTTGGCGATTTTTTGCCGGGCTGCATAGCCTTGCAGCGGCATTGAGCTGTCGCGGTACGCCGGAGCCTCCTTCGGAGCATCGGCATAACGAGTCGGCTCGTAATTTACGCTGCCGGACTGCGGCTTCATTTGCATAGCGCCGTCGCGCTGATTGTTCTGTACGGCAGCATATGGGCAGTTGACCGGAATCTGCAGGTAGTTGACGCCCAGCCTATGTCTTTGCGTGTCGGGATAGGAAAACAGACGGCCTTGCAGCAATTTGTCTTCGGACGGCTCAATTCCCGCTACCAGCACACTCGGGGCGAAGGCCGCTTGCTCAACTTCAGCGAAAAAGTTCTGCGGATTGCGATTCAGCGTCATCGTCCCCACTTTGTGTAGAGGAATGACGTCTTCCGGCCATACTTTCGTCGGATCCAGCGGATCGAAATCGTACGCATCCAGATCCTCCGGCTGAAGAAGCTGTACGTGCAGATCCCATTTCGGAAAGTTGCCGCTCGCGATGTTGTCATACAAATCTCTAGTCGCATGGCTAAAATCTTCCCCTTGAACGGCTGCTGCTTCCGTTTTGGTCAAATTGCGCACACCTTGATGCGGCTTCCAGTGATATTTTACATACACGTAATTGCCTGCGGCGTTAATCCATTTGAAAGCATGAACGCCAAAACCGTTCATCTCCCGGTAGTTAGCCGGCGTGCCGTAATCCGAGAAGACCCAAGTCAGCATATGCGTGGACTCCGGCGTGAGTGACATGAAATCCCAATAACGGTCCGGTGTCTGCACATTCGTGTCAGGTGCCGGCTTCAAGGAATGCACCATATCCGGAAACTTCATCGCATCACGGATGAAAAATACAGGAAGATTATTGCCGACCAAGTCGTAATTGCCTTCTTCCGTATAAAATTTAACCGCGAAGCCGCGCGGATCGCGCGCCGTTTCCGGCGAGCCCTGCCCGTGGATAACGGTCGAGAAGCGGACGAATACCGGTGTTTCTTTGCCGGCTTCGCCGAGGAACGCAGCTTTGGTGTAGCGGTTCATTGCTTGCTCAACCTTGAACGTGCCGAAAGCTCCCGCTCCGCGGGCATGCACGACGCGCTCCGGAATGCGTTCCCGGTCGAAATGCGCAATTTTCTCAAGCAGATGGTAATCCTCCAGAAGAGTAGGTCCGTGCTGACCTGCCGTTCTGGAGTTCTGGTTGTCGCCTACGGGAGCGCCTTGATTAGTCGTTAAGTAATTGTGGTTTTGAGTCATCTATATAACGTCCTCCTCTTGCTATAATAATTTCTTATTTATAATAATTATAATATAGTATTTATTTTATTTTAAGTGATAATAATTGTCAATGGCTCAAGGCAAGAATTTCACCGAGCCCGCTGAATAACAGGAAAAACTACCACTAATTCGATATGTACCTGCCAATCAGCATATTTACATGGAATTTCTCACGTTAATATCATGTTACTTACCCAAAATCGGATGTTTCGAAGCAAGTTAACAGGAGATTTTTCCTGTTAACTGCCCAATAATGCCCCAACCCCCTTGAAATAACTGGAGTTTTTCCTGTTAACGCAATCAAAAAAGCCGATAAACCCAACCGCACATGCGATCGAGTCTATCGGCTTCACATCTATTCTTTAATCAGCCCTGCAAGTGGCAAACCTAACTCCTTTATGCCTTCAACAATTAAACGGGCGATTTCAATCGCCCCCGCTTCCGAGAAGTGCGTGTCATCCGTTACGCCGTCCGGATAATTGGCCTGTTCCCCAGGCCGCAGCCAGAGGAACAGCGCTTTGGCCCGCTCTGTTCCAAGGGACAGCAGCAGATTCCTGCTCTTTTCGGCCAAGTCAATGAGCGGAGCTTCCAATTCTTCGGCCAACCGTTTGACCGAAGCCGGATACTCCCCGTGCGTATCGGTAAAGTTCCCCTGTACATCGAAGCTTCGCCTCTGCACGGAGGTAATCAGAATCGGCAAAGCCCCTCTGGCCCGAGCTCCATCCACATACTGTCGCAAATGATCCAAATAAGTTGTATGCGGATCTGTGTGTCTTGCTTCATCCGGTTTCTGATCGTTATGGCCGAACTGAATAAAGAGATAATCACCGGGACGAATCCTGCTCCAAATGGCGGCCAAACGTCCTTCCGCGATAAAGCTTTTGGAGCTTCTGCCTGAAGAAGCTGCATTACATACAGTCGCACCACTTCCAAACCAGCGCGTGAGCACCTGTCCCCAACCCATTCGCGGGTAAAAGGAAGCCGTATAATCGGACATAGTGGAATCCCCTGCCAAGTAGATGGCTATACGCGGCTCGGCCAAAGCCGCCCGCGGACTCCATCCGTCCCGACCTGCCAGAATCCGGTCAACGTCATAAGCTTCTGCCTCCTGCTCCGTAAGCTGCTTGGACCAATCCACCCGCATGCCCGTGTCCGCGCCGGGACCATGATTCCCATACTCCGCGAAAGCGAGAGCCTCCACACTTTCCCGCTCATTCCAGCGGTCCCAACCTGCCTTCTTCACATGCTGCCCCAACCAGCAGTGCACGAATGCCACCTTCGCGTAATTCCGCCAAGGCCTTCCAAGCCCAACCGATTCAACAGGCGCTTCTCCCGTCAGCTTGCAGCCAATAAACACATATCCGTACATAGCGTCCTCCGGTGTGGACGCCGCCGTAACCCAGCCTTTGCCGGAAGATACAATTTCACAATCCAGAAATACCGCCGTCGCCGAGCCAAAAATAAAATCCACATCGCCTCGAATATAACAGCGCTCATAGTACTGCCGAACAGCCCGCGGCGGCATGCCGTCACGCGGTCCCCCGAAGCTGGAACGATCCCGCGGTTTGGGCGGCAGCGGCCCCGTAAATAACGTATCTTGATGCCCAAGGAATCGGCAATCCCGGAAAATGACCTTGTCTCCGTCCACATAGGCGGCCAATGCTTGCCCGACATCCTCCCCTTTTCCTGCCGTATTCTCAAATGTCAGATGCTCAATCGTCACATCGTCCGCGCCGATAAAAGCCGTATAGGAATGAAAGGTGTGATACGGCTCACCACTCGGAAAAAGCTTTTTCGCATAATCCCCGTAAGTGACAATCGTCGTTTCTGCCGATTCCCCAATCAAGCTTAGGCGCCGCTTCGTGATATGCAGCTTTTCTTCATAAACGCCGCTTCTCACGAAAATGACCGTTTCTTCCTTCCTCTCATCGGCAATGCTATCGATCGCTTCCTGAATACGGACATAATCACCGCTTCCGTCTGCTGCTACTATGATCATCGTTGTTATCCTTCCTCAACAAAACTGCCATACGTCACTTCCCTGAACCTTTCCTTCCAAGGCGAGACTCCTTGCAGCTTTTCATAGATTTCCTCTGCTTTTTGAATGCACACCGCCTGCACGACTCGACCATACTCCAGGCATCCTGAAGTTTGGATCGTTTGTATGAAGCCTTCTTTGTCGCGCAAAAGGACATCCGACGTAATCTTCCCTTCGTAGTACTCCTTCAATGGAGTGAACGCTTCGTCCTCGACGGAAAGCAAATACAAGATAGGAAGCGTGCGCTTCTTGCCATATAAATCATTCTTCACATCATAGCGGATGAGATCGCGCATATCGTTCTGGATCTGATGAACGAGCCCGATGCAATCCGCCAGCTCATGAAGCTGCTCGATCGTCTCCCGCGGGGTCTCTAGCGTCATATATCCCATACAACATGCCAAGCGGAATAGAGAGCCGGACTTCTCCTGCGTCATCACCAGGTAATCATCAACCGACTCTGCCGCATTCACCACATCCTTGTGCTGGCCGTTAATCGAGCGCGCAATGATCTTCGTCACCTCAACCAGCCATTCCGACTTGACCTGCAAATGTCCCAGCTCGCCGACGAATCCCATTAACAACGCCAGAACCGCATTCAATGCCTCTGCTTGCGAGCATTTCATCCACGGCTTGTCTTCTTGATCCTGATCCTGCAGATCATCGACAATGTCCAGGATGAGATTGGCCAACTCCGCCAGTGCCGCATAACGCTCAATATGAGGCGAACTCCCGCCCATCATATAATGCGTGCAGAGCGTAACCTTCGCCCAGGCTCCATTCTCTTTTTCTTTGTCTGCGATAAAAGACTTCAGAAGCTCATTTAAACCCTTTACCTCAATATACTCGTCCACCAAGCGAATCATATGCTCTTTCACGTTTTGCTTCATGCCCCATTCGCCCTCGCTTCTGTCTCTTATGTTAAAGAATGGCAACTTCGCCTGAACTGCAGAGAAGACCGGAAAAGGCAGTCAGCCTTCCCGGTCTCCTATAGATTATTCGCATGTTTATTCGATGAGCGAGAAGCGTTTGCCTCTCCTATATGTATATAGTAGAATACATGTTCTTTAGGTGTCAATGCGTGTTTATTACTAAGCTCGTTCTCTGCTAAGGAATCCGCCGTAGGTTGCTTCTTTAAACTTCAACTTCCATCGAGAGAGCGCTGGCAACCTTTCATAAATCTCTTCTGCTTTTTGCAGGCAAATGGACTGAACAACACGAGAGTATTCCATACAACCCGATTCCCTAACCATTTGCATAAACTCTTCTTTTTCTCCCAAAAGGTCATTTACGGTTATTTTACCCTCGTAATAATCCTGAAACGGGAGGAATGCCTCATCCTTAACTGCAAGCAGATATAGAATTGGCAGCGTACGCTTCTTACTAAATAAATCATTCTTTACATCATATCTAACAAGATCTATCATATCATTTTCAATCTGATGGATGAGTCCGATGCAATCTGCAAGATCATTAACCTGCTCAATTGACTCCTTTGAGCAATCCGCCAACATATACCCCATAAAACAAGCTAATCGGAACAGAGAACCTGATCTCTCCTGTGTCATTTTTAAATATTCATCTGCCGATGTTACGGTATTGGTCACATCTTTGTACTGCCCTTTGAGCGATCGTGTGATGATTTTCGTAACTTCCACCACATATTCTTCCTGAAACTGCATATGCCCCAGCTCACCGACAAATCCCATAAGCATTACAAAAATTGAGTTTAATGCTTCGGCTCTAGAACAATGCATCCACGGCTTGTCTTCTTGATCCTGATCTTGTATATCATCGACAATGTCAGATATTAATACGATAAGCTCCGTCATAGCAGCATACCGCTGAATATCAGGTGAGGTACCGCCAAACATGTAGTGGGTATAAAGCGTAATATCCCCCCATGTTGTATTCTCCTTGACTTTACTTATAATGAACGATTTAAACAATTTATTTAAATTCTCAACAAGAATATATTCATCCACAACACGATACAAATACTGCTGAATATTCCCTTCCACTCTCCCTCCTCCTTGGTTATGCATAATATTTGCTTTTTATGAACTTCCCCATAGCTTCTGTCCTAGTTTTGACACCTAATTTATCGTAGATTTTCCTTAAATAATTGTCTACACTGCGTTTGCTCATATAAATTTGTTCTGCTATTTGTTCGTGTGTAGCTCCTTTCACCAACATGCTTAACATTTGAATCTCTTCTTCAATCAGCATAAAACTTTCCTGCTCATATCTTTCTAAGAATTGCATCCGATGGAAGTACGAGATAGGCAGCATCGTCTGACCTTCCAGAATGCAATTTACCATATTAATTATCACACGTTCGTTCGATTCCTTGGATAAAACACCACTAACCTTTATCTCAATTAGCTTATTAATGATGCTGTCTAATTCAACTCCCGTAAATATAACAATAAGAGTATGAGGATATCTGCTCTTAATGGCTGCCGCTACTTCTATGCCTGTTTGATCTGGAAGCTGATAATCAAGAAAAATAAGCTCAGGCTGATACATTTCTACTTGCTCCAAACATTGCTTGGCATCATTAGCAATACCAACAACTTCAACGCGCTCAATTTGCTCTAACAACGCTTTGGTTGCTCGAGCAAATAGTGGGTGATCATCAACAACTAACGTTTTGACAATCTCGATCATGAAGCCCTGACCTCCCCAATAGGAATCCTTATTTTGAACGTAGTACCGATTCCTTTGTCTGTCGTCATATCCACTTGACCACCCATATGCATGATTCTACTTTTCATTTGTTCAATTCCCATCCCAGAAGCACCGATTTCCTTCTGAAATCCTTCCTGATACCCGTTGAAGCCAACACCATCATCCTCATAGTTCAAGCAAAAATAATTCTCGTTTTCTTCGATTGAAAATAAGACTTTACCCGCTTGAGAATGTTTCTTCGCATTATTTAGAAGTTCTTGCACGATTCGGAATATATGACGTTTTGTTAACAAATCCTTTTCTTCAATAGTTATAACTGAACCTATTTCTACTGAAAGCATGAATGGCGTTGTATAAGACTCCTTATCAACGTACATTTTCAGAGTCGGAATCAAACCTATTTCTTTTAGCAAATGGGGATTCAGTTCAAAACAACTTTGACGTAAACTCGCATTTATCATATCAACGAAATTATTCATACTATTAAGTTGTTCCTGATCTAATTTATCTAAATTGCCTTTTTCCGCAATGGAAGATATTCTTCTTTTGAGGAAAAATAGGTCCTGCATCGTCGTATCGTGCAAATCCGTAGCAATCCTCATCCGCTCCTCTTCCTGCAAATCAAACATAACCTTGCGAAACCATTGAATATCATACGCATTTGTTTCATGAGGAAGCTGAGCTGCAAACTGTTGTAGGTTTAACGTCAGCTTACGGATTAAATGTACATTTTCTAAACTGACTTCCAAATATGAGGTAATGAGTTGAAGCCATTGCTTCTCTTCTCTTGAAAGATAAGTGTTTGTTTTCTTACGCGTTACGATAAGGTAGCTGGAATAAGATTCATGATTGTTCATCTCAATACTTGTATAGTTTGGGGCGGTAATTAAAGTATTCGCATCGACATGCCTCCGAATTCCTTCAATATCTATTTCCCCTTCATAGATAATTTCCACTTCATCTTTGTACTGAAAAATGATTGCTCCACCAGCCACCTGTAATGTACTTACAATATCAACAAGAACAATATCTTTTAATTCTCGAAAGCTTGAAATTGTGCCTAAATTTTTCGAAATTTTCTTCAAAGCTGTTTGAAAAATATGCTTTCTGGGAAACAGGAACGGTTCAAGTTTAGTTGTCCAATACTCTGCACCATATAGGGCTACGGTTATTAGGAACATTGAACCGCCAAATATATATAACAATTGTTTTTCATCAACTACATTATTAAACAAATAATGATATACGCCTGTGAATATGCAGACAGGTAGAATAGCAAGCAAACCTGCGAACATGATTCGTCTAATAACTAAGCCGAAATCGTACAGTTGGTTGGAAGCAATTAAGTAAGCAAATGACATCGGGAAAACCAATAAGATCCAACTTGTGAATATTGCGTTTAAAATTGGTTCACCAGTCAACAATTGTGGTAGAAACGAGAAACAAATAATAGGTAAAAAAGAAATCATCCATGACAACCAAACACTTTTAACGATGCTAGATATATAGGATTGCTGCCCTCTAACTTTAATAAGCAGCTTAGTTAGCACATACATATTTAATAAAAATCCAAATATGAAAAATCCCAACGTAATAATGATGTCATAGCGATAAAACGTATAAGTTAAAGAAGGGTGGAAGTATAAGCCTCTTAGACAAAGAGCAATCACAACGATTGAATATAAATACTTCAAGATCCACGATGGTAAGTTTAAGTCGCTTTTTTCTTTGAAAAAGACGATTAAAAAATGTAAAAAAACGATAGGTAACAACATCATAAAAGTAGTAATTTGAACTTTCCCAAGAACATCTCCTCTAATAGAAGCTAATAGACTCATAAAAACAATTGAACCACAAAGAAACACAGCTGCTAGAAGCTTAGCGGATTTAGAGTGAAACATCTTGATGACAATCACAATAGCCATCCCGAAACAGACCATTTCCTCAATTAACGGAAAAATATCATAAAAAATGTTGCTTTTCGCATTTAGTACTACTTGATGTTCATGGCCTTCCCTTGAAACGACTAGGCTCTGAGCCTGCTCGATTGCACTCCATTTTCGCAGCGTTACAAAATCTTCAGCAGGTTTGCCATCTATTTGTAAAATAATATCGCCAACTTTGAGATCTAATTTAATCGCGGCACCTTCTGGGAGCAAACGTTTTACCACCCATTGCCCTTGTATTTCTTCATTTTCTATTCCCATATATGGAAAGTGAAATACAAGCATCGAGCACCATAGCTGCAAAATAAGAAAAATAGAGAAAGCAATTCCTAATACGACTTTTTTTTTCATCATATCCCCCTTATTTTCCAAATATTCGATATAATATATCTCAGCACTAAATAAATTAATAAAAGGAGCTCAAACTATGTCTCTTATCCAGTTAAACCCGAATTTGCATGACGCTGTTCACAAGCTGAACCACAACAAATTAGAAAAAGATAGGAGTTTTAGAGACTTTAAACTAACATCGGAAGAATCATTTGCATTAAAAATAACATTAAATGACTTTTCAAAAAATAAAACTTCTGTTGTTCAAAATAATTGGGGTTAATAACTAACCTTATTTTACCAAATTCAAAAAGGATTGTATAACCAGCTTTGCGCTGTTATACAATCTTTTTTTCGTTTTCACGCAAACATTTAAACAGAATTTACATGAACACGCAAAAAGTTTGCGTGAAAAACTCCCATTTTTGCGATGTTATTATATTAATCAAATATTATGATAATTAGTATATATATGGAAAAATATTCAGATAGAGTTGAGAGGAGTTCGGGGGATGAAAGATAGAAAAATGAGTCGATGGAGCACCTACGATCCCTTCAACATCGAGCTCGCCGATAAAAAAGTGTATGACATCGTCATCACTCACCATGCGCACAGTCGATACCGTTTACGTATTGGAGACGAAGCCGCCTCGCTGGAGGAAATATGCGCCTTTCTATGGGAGAAACTGAAGAGCGGCAAAGTCGCTCCTTACTATAAGAACGAAGAAGACGTTTATGCGGTCGATGATGATTTGCTCTTTGTCGCCCAATTCGATAATGCTAACTCAGAGACGGATCTTTTGGGGAACCCTTTACATAGAATGATCGTTGTCACCTTTCTAGGACGAATGAGCGAGAATTTGGAGCTTCGCGATTTGAGGAGCTATTACTCCTGGCTGCGTCATTCTCGGAGAATGACATTAATAAAAAACAGCAGGAAACAAAAATAACTTGGTAAGATACGAGGACGCTCATGAAAACACTTAGTCATCAGGGCTTGATTAATGCCTACTTGGAAGCGATAAACTTGCAGCTTGAGCAAGAATTCATAGACATGCTCCTGAATGAGCTGATAAGGCGGGAAATTCTTATTGAGGGGTTGTTAGATCACGCGGATATTTCAGGCAAGAAAATTAACGACATGAACAAATGAACGACTTTATATAGAAAGTAACAAATATTCTGCCTCCTTCATTTTCTTCAGGATACTGTGAAATTCATTGCTCTTATCCACTGTTCTATTGTCTCGTCCACTCCATCTGCTTCCATGTATTGCAAATGCGAAATCTTTGGAGTTAATCGCCCACCGTCAAAAATAATGAATATACGATACTCTTTTTTTATACTTTGATTCGTAAGTGTTACATATACGCTACCTTCAAGTGCATTATCATCCAGACCTACTTGAAGTCCGCGATAGTCTACTAAACTTAAACCATCTTTCTCTAATTCACTGAATTTATTTACCCACTCTTGTCGCTCGTTTGAATATATATATCTGGATGCTGCTGTTGGATCATTACTCTTGAGGTTCGCCATAAAATGAGTTGTTGCGAATCTCCCAGTAACGACTGGAACTACGTGATAAATAAATACAAAAGTAACATAACTTAAAATAATTATAGCAGACGCATACAATACTTTTTTCTTCAATTCATTTGCCTCCTAGTTCGTAATTAGCCAATGATATTCCCGATTGGAGCTGATCCCGGCGGATAAGAGCCTCCAGAGACTTCTATCCTGCGAGAATGGATCTTTTTGACTGAGATAGAAGTCTTTTGGGACTCTTATTACTCAGATATGGCTCGACTTGTTGTATGCATATCACGAAAAGCAAAGGTAATGCAAGCACAATAAAAAAACTACCGAAAAGGCCACTCCCCGCCCCCTTCGATAGCCCATTATTCAACCACGCTACGCCGTCCCAAATGTAACACCCAACTCACGAAGCCGCTTGCGATACGCAATACTCAGTCGATCCGTATTCAAATGCAGCTCCGCCTGCAGATCAAGCGGCAGCAGCTCCGGCTTCTGATTTTCGACCATTTCGCGATCCTGTTCGATCAGCAGATCCTGGAACCGGACGAAAATGTCATCCGGCTCCTCATACGCATAGTTCCGCTGCTTGAGCATGAAAGCTTGGCTTCGCTGCTCGGTTTCCGGCAGCACCATGAGGAACAAACGGAAAATATGATCCGTATCCCTGTCTCTTTTAGTAAACGCGACGCTTAGCGGACCATACACTTCATACACATAACGGCTATGCACCCCGCGCCCCGTTCCATCCGGATCGGGTTGGTAGACGACGATCTCCTCCGAGGTGAGGACGCCATCCTCCTCATGTACCTGGTAGTCGCCGATCTCGGCAAATTCACTATCACCCAGCAGACCCTCATGAACAAACATGAGGTGGGAGACATCGAGGAAGTTCTCAATCACGCGGGGCCCGGCGGCTTGCAGGATATACGGTCCCATCCATACTTCTTTGAAGCCTTCGGGAATATAGGCACTCACTTTAGGCAGCGAACCTACCGGTTCACCCAAGCAAACCCAAACAAATCCGTGCGCTTCCACACAACGGTATACGAAAGCTTTCGCCTTCGAGGGAATAGCGCGATCGGCAGGCAGCGAAGGGATTCGTGTACACGTCCCACAGCTATTGTAAGACCAGCCGTGATAGGCGCACACGAGTTCATCTCCCTTCACTTTGCCGAGCGAAAGCGGTACGCCCCGATGAATGCACAAGTCTTTGAAGGCGTGAACGCCGTCAGAGGTGCGGAAAACGGCCACTTTTTCACCCAGCACGACAACAGGAACCGGCCGATCCGCTAACGCCGACGACAACAATACCGGATGCCATTCGTCAAGCAGCGTCCTATCTTGTATAGTCATCGCCCTCACAACCTTTCCCCATTATTTTGGAATGACACCTTTAATGCCCTTAACAAACCAAGTCGTCCCCAGAATCTCTTCGTCTGTCATTTTTTTGCCCTGCTCGAACCTGACTTTCCCGTCCTGATCGACGATAGGGCCTTGGAACACGTCAAAGGTTCCCGCCATAATCTCTTGCTTTTTCTTCTCAACAAGCGCTTTGACGTCAGCAGGCACATTTTTGCCAAGCGGTGCGATGTCTGTAATGCCTTCCTTCATGGTGCCAAAGTACGCTTCGGACTTCCAAGTGCCGTCCATCACACTTTTCACTGTTTGTACGTAGTAAGGGCCCCAGTTCCATTTCGGGTTGGAAATGTACGTCTCCGGCGCGAACCGGCCCATGTCGGAATCGTTGCCGATGCCCCAAACTTTGCGCTCAGCAGCCGCTTGAATGCCCGCCGGTGAATCTTGGTAGGCAGCCAGCACATCCACGCCTTTATCGAGCAGTGAAATCGCCGCTTGCTTCTCGGTAGCCGGATCGAACCAGGTATTGCTCCAAACAACCGACACGTCCACGTTCGGATTCACGCTTTGCGCGCCTAAGGTAAAAGCATTAATGGTATAAATGACTTCCGGGATCGGGAAGGCTCCCACATAGCCCATATGATTGTTTTTGGTCATTTTACCGGCAGCCATGCCGACGAGGTATGCGCTTTGATACTCGCGTCCCATATACGTCCCCATGTTAGGCAGTGTTTTGTAGCCTGTCGCGTGCAGGAATTTCACGTTCGGGTGCTTTTGCGCCACGTTGTACATCGGGTCCATATAGCCGAAAGAGGTTCCGAAAATAATATCGTTTTTCTGTGCCAACTCTTCGAAAACCCGCTCCGCGTCAGGACCTTCAGGAATATTTTCGACGGTAGTCGCTTTGATGCCCAGCTCTTTCTCCATCATTAATCGGCCTTGATCATGCTCATACGTCCATCCTCCGTCACCGGGCACTCCAATATAAACAAAGGCCACTCTAGGGAGCTTTTTTTCCGCTGAGGAAGGGACTGCGCTTGCAGCCGGTGCTGCCGCAGGAGAGCCTGCTGGCGTTGTCGTGGTGCTCGTCGTTGGTGCGGATGAACTGGAACAAGCGGATAGGATCACTAGGAAGATAGCGGTTAAGGACAACATCAGTTTTTTTGGCATCATAGCTTCTCCCCCTCTCTTTTTGTCGGCAGACCACATCGTTCTACCGCTCTGAAAATACCTTCGTACCCCGTGCAGCGGCATAAATTGCCGCACAGCGCCTGTTCGGCCTCCGCCCTCGTCGGGGCGGGATTTCGGTTCCACAAAGCCGTTAGCGTGACGACCATCCCTGCGGTGCAATAACCGCACTGCAGCCCTCCTTCCTCTAACATCGCTTGTTGAACCGGATGCAGCGACTCCCCTCCGGAAATCCCCTCAATGGTTGTCACTTGCTTGCCGGCTGCTTGATACGCCATAAGCAAACATGCATTTACGGGCTTCCCATCCAGCAGCACCATACAGGCGCCGCAGCGTCCGATCTCACAAGAAACTTTGGTGCCGGTTAAACGCAAGTCATCTCGTAAAATATCCGACATCCGCTTGGATGCAGGAACCGGAATCGCGACATCCTTCCCGTTAATGGAGCATTCAAGCACATAGGCTGCATTAATCAATGGCCTCCCCCTCCAACCCTTCTAGCCAATCGACGGACTGCACGATGTGTTCCGGTGAAATCGGCAGCCGGTTCACCCAGATTCCTGCCGCCTGCCGAACCGCTGCCGTTATCGCCGGCGCGAGCCCGACGCTGCCGATTTCGCCTACCCCGCGCGGGCCATAAGTATCGCCCTCGGGTAATTCTTCAATTGCTTCTACACGAATTGTATGGGGGCTATCTTTGAAAGTAGGGATCAAATACGTATCCAAATTGTGCCGCAAATACGCGCTCTCCTGCATGACGGCATCCTCGGTCAACGTGAAGCCCAGCGCCATCACGCTGCCGCCCTCGATCTGTCCGAGGAAGCCCATCGGATTAATGACAGGACCTGCTGCAATCACGTGATCGGTCGCGACCACCCTCACCCTCCCTGTCAGCATGTTCACTTCTACCTCTACAATAGCTGCTGCGTAAGTGTACAAATAATGCGCCCCGACCTGCCCCTCAGGCGTCGTCGGGTAGTCGAACACCGTCTGCGCAAGAATCGGCTTCGCTGCCGCTTCGGCAGCTGCCGCCAACTGCGCATACGTCACAACCGGCTGACCCAACTCATCGCCCATGCGATGAATTCCGCCTGCGCCGGTTGTCAGCTCTTCAGCGGCAGCGCCCACAAGCCCAGCCGCCTGCTCCAGCAGCGCCTGCACGAACGGCGGCTTCAGCCGCTGCAGCGCTCGCCACATCATCGTGGTGGCGCGGGATGCCGTGCTCGAGCCGCTGACCGGCACGCGGTCGGTATCGCCGATGACGATGCGAATGTCATCAGCGCCGCAGCCGAAGCTATCCTGCAGCATAAGCGTGAGCGCTGCGTAGAGCCCTTGCCCGAACTCCTCGAAGCCGAAGGAGGCTTGGATCTTGCCCTCCGGCGTGAGCTCGATGCGTCCGCCGGAATGATCCGGGATGCCGAGGCCGAGCCCGGCGCCGTGCATTACCATCGAGGCGCCGACGCCACGGCGCAGCCACGGCTCCTCCAAGCCCCTCTGCGGCATGCCCCGCTTTGCCCAGAGCGGCGATTCCTGCACCTTGCTCCACACTTGATCGGCACCTTCGGTTGCCACAATCTCCTGGCCCAACGGCCCAGGATCGTCCGGAGCGCGCAGGTTCAGCTTGCGCAGTTCCCAAGAATCCATCCCGAGCTTTTCAGCCAAGCGCTCGATCTGGCTTTCAACGGCAAAAATCACCTGATTGCCGCCAAAGCCCCGGAATTCCCCGGATACGCCGTTATTTGTATAAACACTCGTCCCCTGTACGTCCACATGCGGGATCCGGTAAGGCCCGATGGTATGTTCCGTAGCGAAATTCAGCACCTCGCAGCCCAAAGTGGCGTAAGCGCCGGTATCCGCAAGAAGGCTGACTTGATGGGCGATAAGGCGTCCGCTGGCATCTGCGCCGGTCTTCATCGTGATCCGCATCGGATGCCGTTTGATCCCGGCAATGATCGATTCACGGCGGGAATTGTGCATTTTGACCGGAGCGCCGGTTTTCAAAGCAAGTAAAGCGCCGAAGGGCTGCACGTTAAGCTCATCCTTCCCGCCGAACGATCCGCCGATCGGACTGGATACGACGCGGATTTGTTCTTCCGCCATAGCAAGAATGCGCGCCAACTGCATCCGATCTTTGTAGCCGTGCTGTGTCGGCGAGTACACCGTCAGTCGGCCATCTTCCTCAGGAATGAACAGGCCGCCCTCCGTTTCCATATACGTGTGCATTTGCCTCGGCGTATAATACGTCTCCTCAACGATGTGTGCACATTGCTCAAAAGTCGATTCAGCCTCCCCATACTTCAGACAAGTTCGGTGCAGCAGATTGCCGTCAGGATGTAGAAGAACGGTTCCCTCATCCAGCGCAGTTTCCGGATTGTCTACAACCGGCAGCGGCTCGTAGACAACCTCGATTAAACTAAGGGCGTACTCGGCGATCTCTTCCGTATCCGCAGCTACAGCCGCCACAGCATCTCCGACATAACGAACCCGATCATGACACAGGACAGGTTGATGCGGGAAAGCAATACCGAACAAATTCATGCCCGGCACGTCCTCCGCTGTTATAACCGCACGGACACCGGCTATCGCTTTGGCTTTCCTTGTATCAATTGAAAGAATCCAAGCATGAGGATGCCTGCTTCGCAGCACCTTCCCGCACAGCATGCCCGGTGCCGTTAAATCCGTGAGATACCGGAGCTTTCCGGTTACTTTCTCTTCACCGTCGGGACGAACGATCCATCTTTTTGCGTACGTATTACGATCTAGAAGCACCGGCTCCGCCCCCTTTTCGCCAAGCTTTATAGCATTCGGACACAATCAGATTCGCCGCCGTCATCTTGCGGTATGCAGCACCGGCGTAATCGTCGGCTACAGCATCGAAACTATCGGACACTCCCTTATGTAAAATTTGCAGAACCTCCTTGATCAAAAGCTTGCCTGCCAACGCGTCCTCCAGCTCTGTGAATCTTGACGGAACAGCACTTCCCCCTCCCGCGCTCAAAGCGATTGCGGCAACAGTGCCATCCGCTTCTATTCTTATCCGGCCGGCAACCGTTACAACCGATGGGGTGAACGCTTCTCTGCGTCCTACTTTTAAATAAAAGGAATGCTCCGCATCCGTATTCCTAAGCTCTGTAGGGGTCTGTCCCGCATCATTCATCTGGGCACTCACCTGCCCCGGAACTACAATCCTCGTCATCACTTCAAAGGACGAATAATTCAAATCTTGCAGCCACTCCTCCAACCACAGCACGCGTTCTTTCTGTCCATCCGACACCACCACCTGCGCATTCATAACTAGCAGGACAGGAATGAGATCGCCTGTGCGAGTCATCACATTGCCTCCGATTGATGCTAGATTGCGTACGGAAGGAGCTGCAATCTCAGAGCACGCTTGCACCAAGAGCCCGCATCGCTGCTTCATCATTTGATTTTCCATCACATCGGCCAAACAAAGCGCAGGACCTATATGAACATGACCTTGACCATCCAGGGTTAATCCGGAAAGAGCAGGAATGCGACCAAGGCTAATCAAGTGCTGCGGAGGCGATGAAAGGCCATTTTCCCAACGTGTACGGAGCCATGTGCCGCCAGAGACCAGCACCGAGTTTTCTCCCCATTTACGCTTAAGTATCAAGGCTTCCTCCACAGTCGTCGGCTGCCACACCGTAGGCTGCTGCTCTGACAGCTGGTACAAAGGAACCGACATGAACAAACCTCCTCTGTGTCATCTAGAAATACCGGACCCCCAAGATTATCCGTAGTTAAATTAGCTCAACTATAAACAATTTCCAAAAACAGAGTCAACTAACATGACATGAATTTGTGTTTTTGTATAAAAAAATAGCGCATTATTAGTAATAATGCACCTCTAACTTCTTATACGTCATTTAAGTTAACACGGATTTATGTTCGAATATATTTTTTTCGCCTCTTCAAACCGTTCCGCTGTGTCGATGTCCATGAATTTAAGCTGTTTTTCCTCTATCATGCGTCCACGGTACAGGGGTGAGCGAAACAGGGATCGCGCCCCGGCATCCCCTTCCAGAGAGGCTGCCGCAGGCCACATCCCCGGTCCCATAATCAGCGGAGGCTTCGGCATTCCCTGATCCCCGCTGGCGATATAATCATCCCCTGCATCTTCATTAAATGCCTGCATAAGGCCGCACAGCATAGGCCCGTCGATAAAAGGCTGATCCGCCAGCAGCACCATGATGCCCTCCGCGCCCTGTTCTTTGGCTTCCCGGATGCCGGTGCGCAGTGAATGCGCCATCCCGTATTCCGCGTCATGACAGACAGCAATGACGCAGCGCCCCAGCATGATTTGCTCTTGAGCGAATATTGGCAGCCAATCCAACGTATCGCCTTCACGCACAACAATAATTACACTATACAAATCTGACTGAAGAGCTTGCTGGAGAGCAATTCCGCCTAGCCGTACGCCATCTGCGATTTCCAAGGACGTCTTCGCCGTCCCCATTCGTCTGGAGCTGCCCGCTGCCAAATAGACGCCAACGACTTTCCGCTTCCTGGCGCTCACCATGTGCGGGACCCTTGGACATCCAGCCCTGATGCGACAGAAGAGCTCCTCCCTCCATTTGCGTGAACACCGCGCTTTATACCAATCAATTCCGCTACGATACTGACCGCGTTCTCCACAGGACCTTCCGAGCCGATGCGCAGACCAACCGGATAATGGGCCCAATCGGGGCGCTCCACGCCATCCAGCAGCTTCTCTGACCGCACTCTGGAGCCCATAATGCCAAGGTAACGCAGACTCGTCTTCACCGCTCCGCGCACGAACTCGGCATCCTTGTCGAACTGGTGGCTCATCACGACGACATAATCCTCAGCGGTCAGCTTCAGCTTTTCAAGCAAAGTCCCTGGAAAAGCTGCGATCGTCTCCGCTCCGGGAAAACGTTCTGCCGTGCAGTAAGCATCGCGCCAGTCCGCGATCACGACGCGAAATCCGCTGCTCAGGGCCAGCCCCGCAAGCGGGATGGCATCGTCGTTCGCACCAAACACGACGACCCTCGGCTTCGGCCTGAACGTGTAAACATAGCTGCCAGACGAGGAGACGCAATCGGCAGAAGATCCTTCAAGCGCGTCGCACAGGCTGTACCGAATATCGGAGTACCCCTCAATAAACGTACGGACTAGTCGCACGGCCTCTCCGCGATTCAAAGCCGCCTTGGCAGCCAGGAGGTGAACAAGCAATTCGCCGGTTACAGGCTCCAGCAGAATGCGGATTAACCCGCCGCACCCGATCGTTTCACCCCAACCGAAATCGTCGGCAGGCCGCATGTCATACTCGACCATTTGCGGCTTCTGCGATTCCTCGACCAGGGGCACATACCCGGACAGGTCGGCTTCCAGGCAGCCGGGGGATATGCTCCCAACCGAGCTTCCATCCGCCATCAGCAGCATCATTGCCCCTTGCTTGCGGTAAGCGTGACCTTCCACATGAATAACCGTTGCCAACACAGTCGGCTGAACATAACGCTCTACCGCTTCTAAAATGTCATAGGCCTCCATCACTCACCGCTCCTCGCTTTATGGCATCATCGTTTTACCAGCCGATTGCTAAACCGTCACCCCGCGGATCCGCAGCGCCGCTCAGAAAGCCATGCTCATCCAGGACAATCCCCTGCGCTTGCCCCATAATGCCATCCCAAGGATTCACGGGCTCAACCTGATGTCCCCATCTTTTGAGACGGGCATAGACCTGATCATCCAATCGATGTTCGAGCTTCAAAGCATCGCCGTCTTCTCCCCATGTACGCCCATATACCCAACGGGGCAGCGATATGGCTTCTTGAATCGACAGCCCATAGTCCAGCACCCCGGTCAGAATGGAAAGCTGCGTTTGCGGCTGCCCCTCTCCGCCTTGTGTGCCAAATAGCATGCAAGGCTTACCCGCTTTGCCGACCATAGCCGGCATTAACGTATGAAACGATCTTTTTTGAGGCTCCAACACATTCGCACAGGCAGGGTCCAGCGAGAAAAAGGAGCCCCGGTTCTGCAAAATAATCCCCGAATCGCCCGGCACATAAGCAGCGCCAAAGTCGAAATACAAGCTTTGAATGAAAGAAACCGAATTGCCTTCCTCGTCAACAACAGCCGCATAAGCCGTATCCTGGCCGATCGCCGGAGATAAGTGTTCGCTTGCCTTGAACGGTTCCTCTTGGATGGTCTGCCAGAGCTCCTTGGCATAAGCCTTGGACAGCAGCCGCTCCAGCGGGATCTCCCGGAAATGAGGATCGGTTAGGTACAAATCGCGGTCTTTAAACGCCTTTTTAATCACTTCCGACATGATATGATAAAAGTTGGCTGAAGCTCTGGGAATTGCGCTTACCTCTATATGTTCCAGCATATTCATCATCATCAGCGCGGTGAATCCTTGCGAGTTCGGCGGCATTTGATAAATGTCATACCCGCGATACGTGGTAGAGAGCGGTTTCACCCATTCTCCAGCATAACGCTGGAAGTCCTCCTCCTGAAGCAAGCCGCCATCCTGCTGAATACTTTCCACCACATTTTTCATAACAGCACCCTTGTAAAAGGCATCTCGCCCATCCCGCGCAATCCGGCGAAGCGTCTCGGCCAGCTCTTTCTGAACCAGCCGGTCCCCCTCCTTCAAAAGCTCACCGCTGGCCATATATAGCGCGCTAAGCTGTTCGGAAGCCCGTATGAACGCTTCATCCTTCTTCATCCAAAAACGTAAATTGCGCGAGATCGGGAACCCTTTTTCCGCATAGGCAATCGCCGGTTCCAGCAGCTTCTCCCAAGGCAGCCTGCCGTACTTCTCCCACACCTGCCACCAGGCATCTACCATGCCCGGCACGGTGATCGCGCTCAGAATCCCTCTCTGCGGAATCGCTTGCAAGCCTTTGGTCCGGTAAAAATCAGGCGTCGCCTGCGCTGCAGACTTCCCGCTCCCGTTAAAGCCCGTATAGGTGTCTGTTGCTGCATCATACATCAGGAAGAAGGCGTCCCCGCCGATGCCCGTCATATGCGGATAAACGACGCCCAGCGCTGCACTAATCGCAATCGCGCTGTCAAAAGCGTTGCCACCCTGCTGTAAAATCCCGCTTCCGACACTGCTCGCTAAATAATGTGGCGTGGCAACCATCACATGTTCCGCTCGCGGCATGATGTTTAACATGGCTGTTTCTCCTCTGCATGAGCATATTGGCGTAAAGCTGCTTGCAGCGCCTTACCCGCGTTGACATCGGCACCGTGCCAGAGAAGAACAGCCTCCAGAGCGCCGAGTACATGAAGCACGTTTTTCTGATTGCAGCTGAAGCCCATCGTGCCGATTCGCCAGATTTGACCCTTGAGCGGCCCGAAAGAACTGGCGATTTCGATCCCGAACGTGTTCAGCAGCATGGAACGGACAGCTTCTCCGTCTAAGCCCTCGGGGATGAGGATGCAGGTTACGACCGGCAGCTTGCAGTCCGGATCTCCATACAGCTTCAGCCCCATGGTCTCCAGGCCGGCGACCAATGCCGCCTCATGCCGTTTATGACGCTTGAATCGCTCCTCAAGTCCCTCCTGCAAAACCAGCCGCAGCCCCTCACGCAAGGCGTAAAGCATCGACGTCGCTTCCGTGTGATGATTGAGCCGCTTCGGGCTCCAGTAGTCCTGCAGCATGCCCAGGTCAAAATAGTTGCTCGCCACCGGCTTCCTGCCGGATACCTCCGCCCCTTGCTCGCGCAGCCCCCGCTCGATCGTCTTGCGGCGCAGCACCTTGGCTTCGACGCGTTCGTTGTAGGTGATGGGCGACATGCCGGAAGGGACGGACAGGCACTTCTGTGTCCCGCCGATGACCGCATCGAGCTGCCATGCATCGGTCATTACCGGGACGCCGCCGATTGTGGCTACCGCGTCCACAACGAGCAGCGCATCCGCTTCACGGCAGGCCGCTCCGATGCCATCGAAGGGTTGGATGCAGCCCGTGGACGTTTCGCCGTGAACCATGGCCACGATGTTCGGCTTTTCCCGACGGATAGCGTCGACGATTTCCTGTGGTTCGAACACTGTGCCCCAATCCCGCTCCAGCATGACAACCTCAGCTCCGCAGCGCTCCGAGATTTCCACGAGCAGATGACCGAAGCGTCCATAAATAGGAACAAGCACCTTATCGCCCGGTTCAATCACACTTACAAGCACGGCTTCAATCCCCGAACGCGAGGTGCCGTCTACCGGGAAAGCCCATTGATTGTTCGTTTGAAACACTTCGCGAAGCATTTCCATCGTTTCATTCATCAGTTCGGTGAATTCCGGATCGAACTGCCCCAGAATCGGATAGGACATAGCACGAAGCACCCGGGGGTCGACCTCTACGGGTCCGGGAGTCATAATCGTTCTCAGCGAAGGCGATAATTCCTTATATAATTTCATCTGCTTCTCCCCCATAGCCAAATTGGTATAACACGTGAACCAATGTTTGGAACCCGGCGACCAGATCGCCGGCTTCCGTAAACTCCGCAGGACTGTGGCTGATGCCCGCCACGCTCGGCACGAAGATCATCGCCGACGGGCAGATCGGCCCGAACAGCTGAGCATCATGCCCCGCTCCGCTCGGCAGCCGCATACTTGGAAAGCTGACTGCTTCACAAGCGGCTTCAATGGCTGCCGAAATGCCCTCATGCATAGCCACAGGCGAAGCATGTAAATTTTCAACCGTTTCTATAGTAAGCCCTCTTCGCAGTGCGATTTCTTCGAGCTTTGTTAGCAACCTTACACAGAATGTACGCATCTCTGGCTCGTCAGTATGCCGGATATCGAGCGTAAACGTCACGTCTCCCGGCACCACATTCGAGGTTCCCCGCCTTACTTCCAACCGCCCCACGGTAGCGACAAGCGGCTCTCCCGCCTCAAGTGCCATTTGCTCCGTTAGCGTCACCATTTCAGCAGCTCCGGCGAGCGCATCCCTGCGCATCGTCATCGGGGTCGTGCCCGCATGATTGGAGCTGCCTGTTACATGTACAGTTAATCGAATTTGACCGACGATGGCGGTAACAACGCCAATTTGTTTGTGTCTATACGTTAGGACAGAACCTTGCTCGATATGAAGCTCGATATATGCGCCAATCTGTTCGCGTTTAGCCGGATGTTCTCCCAGGCCGGCGGCATTGAAGCCCGCTTGCCGCATCGCCTCAAGCAAGGTGACGCCAGCGGGATCCGCAAGCTCAGCCGCCTGCGCCAATGACCTTGCGCCTGTGACATGCCCCGAGCCCCAATAAGCCAGCGGGAAGCGGCTTCCCTCTTCTTCACAGAATGAAACGGCTTCCAGCGTTCGTTTCGGTTCCCCGTACGCCGCCTTCAAATAGCCCAGCGCCATCATGGAGGCGACGACGCCGTATGCGCCATCGTATTTCCCGCCGTTTTTGACCGTATCGACATGCGACCCTGTCAGCACCGGCTTCAAGGCAATCTGACTGCCTGACAATTTTCCAAACACATTGCCAACCGCATCAAAAGCGCTTTCCAGCCCCAACTGCTGCATCTTGCTTATAAGCGCACGCTGCGCCTGCAGCCAAGACTCTGTGTACAGCAGCCGGGTCACTCCCCCCTCAGGATCTGCTCCATAAGAGGAAAGCTCCTCCAACACTTCCAGCATCCGCTCGCCGAATTGAGCAAGCAAGTCTTGTGAATTCGGTATCCGTTTAGCCACCGCCGCCACCTCCAACGATCACTGCGGGACGTAACCACGCCCCTTCAGCAAGAGCGGCAACCCCTTCGCCAAGCTCATACACCCTGTTTCCACGGCAAAAAGTCGCCTTCACACGGCATCCAAACGTCCGCCCCACGTAGGGACTATGCTTGTGGAGGTAAAGCAGATCATTCGCCTGCAGCGTATAGCTGCCGTTCATATCGACCAAAGCTAAGTCTGCATCAGCTCCGACTGCAATTACTCCCTTACGAGGATACAGCCCAAAACGCTTGGCAGGCTCAAGCGACAGCATCCTCGACAGTTCAGTCAGCGGCACATGTCTGCGGAGATGCCCTTCATCCAGCATCAGCTCCATGGAGCTCTGCGCCCCGGAGATGCCGCCCCACGCTTCGAAGAAATCCCCCTGCTTCATAGACGTTGGGCATGGGGAGTGATCCGAAGCGAGAATGTCGAGCCGTCCGGCCAGGAGCTCCGCCCACAGCCGGTTTTGATCTTCTACCGTGCGCAGCGGAGGGGCGCACTTCGCAACCGGGCCCAGCTGCGCCAAATCCTCGCTGGTCAGCGCCAAATAATGTGGGCACGTCTCTACCGTGACGTCCAGTCCTTTGGCCTTCGCCTCGGTGATGGCCTCCACGCCTTCCGCGCTGGAGATATGCACGAAGTGCAGCTTGCAGCCCGTTTGTTCTGCGTAGCGAAGCGCGCGCTTCACGGCTTCCAACTCCGCCTCAATCGGCCTCGTGTCCACGAAGTCGAGCGCTTCCCGCCTGCCTTCTTCCTGAGCCTTGGCGGCTCGCTTGGACACGATCTCCTCGCTCTCGGCATGAAGGGCGAGCACCAGCCCCAAGCGGGCAATCTCCTGCATCCCTGTGCAGAGCGTTTGGTCGTCAACCTCAGCGAAAATATCCTCCCCTTCTCCGCCGGGACAGGACATGAAAGCCTTGAATCCAATGACTCCGGCCTCCGCCAGCCCCTGCAGATCGCCCACATTACCAGGAACCAATCCACCCCATAGCGCATAATCGACTAAGGATTGTCCTTCAGCCGCTGCCAACTTCCGGACAAGCGCGCTAACCCTTACTGTAGGAGGAACGCCATTCAGCGGCATATCGATATAAGTCGTACATCCTCCGGCTGCGAGCGCCGCAGAACCTGTCGCAAACCCCTCCCAGTGACCAAGCGCGGGTTCATTGAAATGAACATGCGCATCCACCATGCCGGGCAGGACATGCAGGTACTCCGCATCATAGACAGGCGTATGCTCCGAGCACATGAGGTTTTCGCCTAGTGCGGCAATTTTACCGTCACGAATACCGATATCTATCTGCCGGACTTCATCTGTGAGGACGACGTTCCCCTTGCGAATCACGAGGTCAAAATGTATATCCATCCGAAATCCTCCCCCGAAGCTTTATTTAGCAACGCTTATCGCCATTCGCTAGCTGCCCCTGTATGTGTTATATCCCCATGGCGCAATCAACAGAGGGACGTGATAATGGCTGTCTGCTGCTGCAACGCCGAACCGGATCGGAACTTGATCCAGAAAAGGCGGGTCGGCCAGCACCACGCCGGCTCCGCGAAAATATTCGCCGACATGAAAGACCAGTTCATAGGTACCAGGCGTAAAATCTTCCCCGCTTAACAGCGGACCCGGCAGTCGGCCGTCCTCATTCGTGACCGCTGCGCGCAACAGGTCCGACCACCCTTCTTGAAGACGGTACAGCTCAATGCGTACAGCTTTCGCAGGTCTGCCTTGACTGATGTCCAGAACGTGCGTCGTTAGTCCAGCGCTCATAGGCCCTCCAGATCACGCTTTGTCATCGAAAAGCCTTGAAATCCATACGGCGGTCTAGGCTCTGTAAACACCTTTCCTTCACCTGCCGAGGCTTGCTCCAGAATCGTTTCCCATGTACGGTTATTGGATTCAAACCGAATTTCTTTTAGTTGGGGAAACCTTAGTAACGCGCGCTGCCCGATGCGGTAGATGAGATTTTGGATCGAAGGGGAATGCTGCTCGTGAAAAACGGTATGCGCAATATCCCGGATTTGCTCGGAGGCCACATAACGGCCCAGATCCGAGTCCAGAGCATCCTCCACCTCTTCATAACTCCAAGCCATATCCAGAAAAATAAATAACGGGCGGTCATACGATTCCGGAAGTGTCGTATACTCATCTCGTACGAAGCCCGCGAAAGAGCTGCCTTTCACCTTGATCAGCTTCAGATCGGCAATACCGCCTTCATGCTCCACAATGGCGATCCCCTCTTCCGTTCGAGCGATTTCTACTTTTGCTGTCGGATGTTCATTTTGCGAATACCGGTATACCAAATTACCGTTCTCGAATCCTTCGGCTCCAGGTACCGGCAGGACATCGAAAGCCACTTGGTCGGCCGTCATTTTCACGCCTGTTATCTGAGGATAAGTCTCTAGGAACTTACGGCTTGCGAATGCCAAAAACCCTTCCGCCGTTGCGCCTTCATATTCTCCCGCTTTGCGCAGGATGAAATTTTTCATGGAGTCCGTGGCCACCACCAACGTGTTATCTCCTTCAGTGAAAGAAGTGAAAAACTTTTCTCCGCTAACCGCCACCTTAATATTCATGCCGAACAGCACATTGTCTCGTCCATCAAAACCCGATTCAGGAATTAACGTTAGATTCGTAAGCGGCTTTGCATAGGATCTGTATACCCATACGTCACCTTTTCCGTAGTACATGATTCTCTCTGATCCGTTCTTCATCGCTTTCCCCTCCGCTACGTTGACTAGCAATGCCTCCAGGCGAAATCGCCCAATTTTGCAAACCTCCTGTAAAGCCATAACCAGCTCTTCCTTCACCTCTCGATGAATCCGATGACTCAGCGCTTCGCGAATCGTTTCCTTGGTCTGACTCTTAACCGCCATGATGAACGGAAACTGAAAAGCCTCCGTATACCGCTTGTTTAGCTGAAGAAACAGCTCATATTCTTCTGGTGAAAGCTGGTTTAGACCGGCTCCCGCTTGCTCCTGTACGGAATGATCCGTCATTCGAACGCGCGTTCCCAAATCCGGATGCGCTCGAAGAAGCGCCAACTGCTCTTGTTGATCCGCACGCCATACCTCTCGTTCCAGGCTGCTGATCAGGTCCTGTTTTGTTGCAAAAGGCCTCGAGCTCCATGCGCGCTCCGCTACCCAAGAGGAGTGTTCGAACAAGGGACCGAAGGCATCGACAAACCCTTCTTGTGTCAATTCATTCACTTGCTGCAGCGTTTGCGTCACTACCCTTCACCTCGTTGACGTTATAAAAGTTAACATTCTTGTTCAAGATTTGTTTCATTGTAATTGCGTCATCCCTATGGGTCAATTTATATGAAAGAAGTTTGTAAACTTTCATAACATCCGTAATTTTTTTTGTGAAATTACAAAAAAAGGCCGCTAGGGATAAAGGAAACTCCCCTAACGGCTTTTTTATTCTGTAACGTTCAGCGAAATAGCGCCCTATACGACACGTCCCACATTGTTCACCTTACAGCCTCTGCTCCCGAATATAAGGAACGCCGAGCGCCTCAGGGGCGCCGGATGGCTTATTGCGGCTGCGCCAACCTAAGAACATCAACACCAGTATGGTCACGATGTACGGTATCATTTTCAGAAAATACGAAGGAATATGACTGCCAATCAGTTGGACACGGAATCCCAGAGTGTCGAGCACCCCGAAGAAATACGCGCACACCAGAGCGCGAATCGGGTTCCATCTGGCGAATATAATTAGCGCCACCGCGATCCATCCACGCCCTGACGTCATCCCTTCATTCCAAGTCGGCGTGTACACGAGCAGCAGGTCCGCTCCACCAAGACCGATCAGCATCGAACCGATGATGATACAGCCGTAGCGAATTGCGACCACCGGAATTCCCATAACGTCGGCGGTTGCGGGATTATCTCCCACCGCTCTCAGATGCAGCCCCCACGAAGTGCGATGGAGGAATAGATGCATCACGATTACCAGCACAAAGCTAAACCAAGTGAACAGATCCATATGGGCAAAGATCTTTCCAAAAAACGGTACACTCTCCAGCCAGGTCAAATGTAGCTTGGGCACTGCCCCAACCAGCGGCTGACCGCTAACCGGCTTCCCCAAATAGGCGCTAAGCCCCGTACCGAATATCGTCATCGCCAGCCCGCAGACGACCTGATTGGCATGCAGGGAAACACAAAGAACCCCGTGCAGCAGCCCCAACATTCCGCTAACGGCAAGTACGGCGAGGATCGTCAATAGCAAATTTCCGGTATGTATATACAGCAGACAAGAAGTTACCGCTCCCATCAGCATAAGCCCTTCGGCGCCTAATTGGGTAATACCGGATCTCTCAATGAGAATCCCGCCCAACACGGCCAGAAGCAGCGGAGTCCCCGACGAAATAGCTGAAACGATTATTTGCGTAATGATCTCCATCACTTCCCAGCCCCTCTCCATTAACATCGATGCAATAAGCACTCTCAGCTCCCAGCTTGTTCAACTATTGCGGCGAATGCGAAACTTCCCAGCCATGCCTCCGGCAATCAGGAAAAACAAGATAGCTCCTTGAATCATCGACGAAATCGAGGACGGGAGGCCGATCGTTTGCACGCTATACCCTCCGACAATAAGCCCGCCAAAAAGCACCGACGAAACCACCAGACTAAGCGGATTCAGCTTTGCCAGCCATGCCACAATAATAGCCGTGTATCCATACCCGGGAGATAGCCCGTACATCAGACGGTGCGCCACCCCGGATACCTCCCCCATGCCGGCAATTCCGGCCAGACCTCCGCTAATGATCATGACGACCATCACATGCCGAGAGATTCGTATGCCTGCATTCCGCGCCGCTTCCGCGTTGGCTCCAATAAGGCGCAGTTCGTAGCCCCAGCGGGTATAACGTATGACGAAAGCATAGAGCAGCACCCCGATTACGGCAAAAAGAATGCCCAAATGGAGCCGCGAAGCGCCAAAAGTGGGTAATGACTGCGCCGCCGTGAACATCGGCGAACCCGGGAAATTGAAGCCCTTCGGGTCTTTCCATGGACCGAAAACGGCATAATTCAAAGCAAGCAAAGCTACATAATTCAGCATAAGCGAGGTGATCAGTTCATTGACCTGAAAATAGATCCTTGGGATCGCCGTCAACAACCCCCATAGTCCGCCCGCTGCGATACTTGCCACGACCATGAGAGGAATCGACATATACATCGGCAAATGCGGAAAATAAATCGTTACCGCCGTTGCCGCCATCGCGCCGGCCAAAAACTGTCCCTCGGCCCCGATATTCCATACCGAAATCCGGTAAGCGATCGATACCCCCAAGCCGCAGAGCAGCAGCGGAATCGCTTTAACCAACGTCTCCGTCAGGCCAAAGGAAGAGCCAAAGGCCCCTTTCAGCATTTTGGCATACACCGTAATCGGGTTCATGCCGTTCAAAGTTATAAAAACCCCGCAAGCTACAAGCGCCAAAACGATGGATACGATCGTTATCCACCATGGACTTTCCCGACCCGCAGGGTCAATCTCGAACCGGTACGGCAGGCGAATGCCCGATTCCAGCTTGATGCTTTTCGTCTCTGGCGGAATGGTTCCAGCCATTTGCTGCTCGCTCATCCTGCATCCTCCTTCTCTGATCCTGCCATCAGCATCCCCAAATACTCACGGGTCGCTTCTTCTCGAGGAATATCGCCCACGATGCGCCCGCCGTACATAACCAGAATTCGGTCAGATAGCTGCATGACCTCATCCAAATCTTCCGATATGAGCAGCACGGACCGTCCCTTCTTGCGCAAATCCTCCAGCAGGGTATGCACTCCGGCGGTTGCGCCTACATCGAGCCCTTGCGTAGGGTGCACGGCAACCATCAGCTTCGGTTCAAGGTCAATCTCTCTGGCGAGCAGCAGCTTCTGTTGGTTGCCTCCCGACAGGAACTGAACAGGTGCATCGATCCCCGGCGTCTTCACGTCAAAAAGTTCAATAAGCTTTTGCGACCAGCTCCGATTGCTCCCTGTGCGAAGCAACCCGAAGCGTGAGCGCTCCGGAGCGCGATACGTTTTGAAGAGCAGATTATCGACGGCGCCCAGGCTCCCTGCGAGTCCGCTCTTCATCCTGTTTTCCGGCACATGGGCAATGCCTTGCCCGATAGCCCCGCGCACCGAACCGTTTTGTAGCAGCTTGCCATCAAAACGAATCTCGCCGTCTTTCCATTGGCGAAGACCCGTCAACACTTCTGCAAGCTCCTTTTGTCCGTTTCCGGATACGCCGGCCACCCCGACAATCTCCCCTGCCTTCACTTGAAAATGAAGTCCATCCAGCACCTTTCGTCCATGGTCTCCATACACATTCAGGCCTTTAACCACGAGCATGTCGCTGCCTTGCGGTTTCTCTCTCCGGATTGTGTTGTTGTGTACGCTCTCTTGGCCAACCATCAACTGCGCCAAATCACGCTCGTTCGTCTCCGACTTCGCCATCGTCGCGATCATCTTCCCTTTGCGCATCACGGAGATTCGATCCGAAATGAACATAACCTCTTTCAGCTTATGCGTCGTTATAATGACGGTTTTACCTTCCTGCTTCATGCGGTTCAGCGTTTCGAACAGCTGCTCCGCCTCCCCCGGCGTCAGCACCGATGTCGGTTCATCCAAAATAATGAAGTCGGCGCCGCGATACAACGTCTTCACAATTTCTACGCGCTGCTGCTCGCCGACGGATAACTGCCAGATGGGCCGATCCACCGGAAACGGCAGACCGAAATGCTTCGAAATCGCCTCAATCTCCTCCGATTTCCTAGCCATCCACCGCGGGCCTCTCCAAAATGAGGAGGATTCCCCTAGCACAATGTTCTCCGCGGCCGTTAAGGTCTGCACAAGCCGGAAATTTTGAAACACCATTCCGATTCCAAGACGCATGGCATCCTTAGGCGAGCGAATGCGCACCTTCTCGCCGTGGATGTGAATTTCTCCATGCGTTGGACGGTATACCCCAGAGAGCATGCACATCATCGTGCTTTTGCCGGCACCGTTTTCGCCAAGCAGCGCATGAATTTCTCCGGCTTTCGCTCTGAAATCAACCTGATCGTTGGCGATAACAGAGCCAAACTGCTTTATGATTCCCATCATCTCAACGGAATATCGCTCCTCTTTGTTCAATCGATGCGTCCCTCCTCAGCTAACCGTATATGGAGCGGCAGCATTTCCCCAGGAAGGATCTGCTGCCGCTCCATACTTCTATCCATTTGTTTCACTATACTGTTCAGATGAATTATACGTCAATTAACATAACATCATATTAGGGCATTTCACGAAATACGCTTCCTACTTTGTGCTATTTGCCAATATACACGTCAACTTAACTTACAATAAACAAAAAAGAGCTGCTCCAAAGCGTCTTTACAGACTTTTCGGAGCAACTCCTTACCTATTCTCGGCTTATCTTATGAAAGAAATATACCGCCGTACACGAAACCGACGACAATCACGAAAGCTGGATGAACCTTTTTCATTTGGATGAGATAGAAAGCAACCGTGGCTATTCCAAAAAACTGCAGGTATCCGATCTCATTCGTCGATTCCACCAGGGAGCTCCACGTTACCAGCACCATCATGATCGCGATCACAGGCTGCACTAGCAGCGTCATGCCTTTGATCACAGGCGATTGCTTATATTTCTGCAGGATATTCAGTAGAATAATGAGCGCAATTATCGACGGAACGACGGTTGCCGCCACAGTGATCAGAACACCGACCCATCCGGCGATTTCATAGCCGACATACGCGGCGATTTTCGTCGCAATCGGTCCCGGCAGCGCATTACCCAAGGCCAGCATATTCGAGAACTCACTGCTTGTCATCCAATTATGATTCGTTACAATATCCTGATACATCAGCGGTATCGAAGAAGGGCCTCCTCCGTATCCAAACACATTGGATAGAAAGAAACTGACGAATAAATGCCACCATTCCATCATACGTCATCACCTGTCCCCAGCTGCTTCTTCTTCCACTTATCCTTGAGCTTATGATGGAATGAGCCGTATAGCAGAAAAATAAAAATAACAATCGCCGGATGCACGGAGAACGTCTGCAGCAATAAAAAAGAAATAATGAAAAAGACAATGCCGGCCGCCCAGCCTAATCCCTTAACCGCTTTCTCGCCAAACTCATACGCCATTACAGCAAGCATCACGGCTACGATAGGCACTACAGCCGCTATCATCCCCTTGATCACCTTCGACGTGCTAAAAAATTGAATAAACGCATACAATCCGACCATAGCCACACAAGTAGGCACAATATGGGCAAGTACGCCTATCGTCGCTCCCCCTACCCCTTTAAGCCGATAGCCCAGATACCCAGCCAGCTTCGTTGCAATCGGTCCCGGCAGCGCATTCGCTATGGCCAGCACCTCCATGAATTCTTCATCCTTCATCCACTGAAAACGTGTCACCGCCTCATAGCGGATCAACGGTACAATCGACGGTCCGCCGCCATATCCCAAAATCCCAGTCCTCAGCATCGCCATGCCGATTTGGACGTATGTATTTCCCACTCGTCTCACTCCTGTCTCTCTTGCAGCACCTTCTACACCTATATGTACTTATATGGGCACAGTAAACTTCGCTTTATTGTAATATAAGTTTAAATGATTTTTTCAATTCTATCCGCACTTTTGTAAAAATGACAAAAAACGTTCAGCTTCTTTGGACATTCCCAAACTTTGCGCCGGGAGCGGCGTATTGTTAGTTAGCTATGCGCGGCTCTAGCTGGTTGGAACTATGGTCCGCTATTTCTGGCAAAATCGGCGCTCCGGCCTTTTGAAGGAACCTACGATCCGCTATTTTGCCGATTTCGGCTAATTATTAGGCATTGGCGGGCAAATAAGGCCCTGCAGTTCCGCTTTAACTCTGAAAAGCGCCAGATCAGCTGAAATAGCGGCCTGTAGTTCCCTTATGTAAAAGAGGATATTGCTTTACGCTGATTTCACCTTAAGATTGCCGAAAAAACAAAAAGCCTTTCTGAGATTTCTCTCAAAAAGGCTCTTTT
>NZ_WHNZ01000014.1 GCF_013141725.1 Paenibacillus planticolens
AGCTATAGCAGGAAAGATATAAGAGAACTCATAGCTCCGCAGTTTGATGAGGGCATTAAGATCGATTCCTTCAATAACAACGAAGTTGCTTTTACAATAAAGCAAGCAAATGACAATGTGCGCGTTATGGAATATAATATTCAGCTGATCAACAAGATCACGGGGAAAGTGGACAAATCATTTAACAGCCTTTCGTATCCGATGGACAAACCATACGATGAATACAGGCATTATAAGTTTACAGGTTTATCGCCGAATGCTCCATATATGATCAGGGTATTCGCCGACGATTCCATGTATAACCGTTCGTCGCAGGACATTGATCTTAAGATTAACAGTGGTAATTTAAACAGCATCATTGCGCCTGTTGACATAACAGGGGTAGCATTCGGATCGGCGAAGACAGCGGACGCCCTTAGATTGCCAGGGACAGTATCCTTGGTTACCGATGAGGGCGTTGGGTATGCCAATGTGACATGGCATGTAGGTGCTTCAAACTATGATCCCACTGTAATGACTGTGCAGACCTTCACTGTCAATGGAACTGTAATTTTGCCAACTGGGGTAGCAAATCCCAATAACGTGCCTTTGACAACAAGCATTAGAGTAACTGTTAATAAGCTCATTCAGTCGGCAACGGCGACAAGCCAAGAAACAGAGGGTGAAAATGATAGTGCCTCCATGGCGATTGACGGAGACCCAAATACGATTTGGCATACCAAGTGGAATAAATCCGACGTTCTCCCTCAATCGATTACCTTAAAACTTGGAGCAGCTTTCCCAATCTATAAAGTCACGTATTTGCCAAGGCCATCAGGCAGTAACGGAATTATTACAGCCTATAACGTGTATGTAAGTAAGGATGGAGTGACCTTTACTAAAGTTGCAAGCGGAACTTGGGCAAACAACAATGCGGAGAAAGTAGCAACTTTTGATCCGACAGATGCATTATATGTCAAGCTCGAAGCAACGGCGGGCGTTAACGGGTGGGCATCGGCTGCGGAGATTAATGTATTTGAAGCTTCTGAAATTCCGACAAGGAATCTCATGAGCATCACAGCGCCGGCAGCCATCACAGGGTTGACTAA
>NZ_WHNZ01000015.1 GCF_013141725.1 Paenibacillus planticolens
AGCTGACTAAGCAGCTAGTCGCTACGTCTAACGTAGATGACAAATATTCTTTACGCAAGTTTCGTATCTAGTTTTCAAGGAATAATCCTTGAAAGAAATGTTGTTTTTATTCCCTGATAGCTCAGTTGGTAGAGCACTCGACTGTTAATCGAGTTGTCACAGGTTCGAGTCCTGTTCGGGGAGCCATATGGAGAGGTGTCCGAGCTGGCCGAAGGAGCACGATTGGAAATCGTGTAGGCGTCACAAGCGTCTCGAGGGTTCGAATCCCTCTCTCTCCGCCACTATCTTTCTAGCAAGGCCCGTTGGTCAAGTGGTTAAGACACCTCCCTTTCACGGAGGTAACAGGGGTTCGAGTCCCCTACGGGTCACCATCAAGCATTTCCCATGGAGGCTTAGCTCAGCTGGGAGAGCATCTGCCTTACAAGCAGAGGGTCGGCGGTTCGATCCCGTCAGCCTCCATCATGAATTCTAATGAAGACTTGATTTAATAGAATTCCTGACTTATACTTAATGACGCGGGGTGGAGCAGCCCGGTAGCTCGTCGGGCTCATAACCCGAAGGCCGCAGGTTCAAATCCTGCCCCCGCAACCAATAATGAATGTGGAGCCGTGGTGTAGAGGCCTAACATGCCTGCCTGTCACGCAGGAGACCGCGGGTTCGAATCCCGTCGGCTCCGCCATTATTACCAACATCATGTAAGGCTCGGTAGCTCAGTCGGTAGAGCAGAGGACTGAAAATCCTCGTGTCGGCGGTTCGATTCCGTCCCGAGCCACCATTCTTGCAACATCATATGCCGTTGTAGCTCAACTGGTAGAGCAACTGACTTGTAATCAGTAGGTTGGGGGTTCAAGTCCTCTCGACGGCACCAGATCGTTTATCGGGTATCCGGTAAGGATTTATATCATGGAGGCTTAGTGAAGTGGCTAAACACGGCAGACTGTAAATCTGCTCTCTCCGAGTTCGGTGGTTCGAATCCATCAGCCTCCATTTACTTTTTCTAGGGGCATAGTTTAAGGGTAGAACAAAGGTCTCCAAAACCTTTGGTGTGGGTTCGATTCCTGCTGCCCCTGCCAAAAAAGTAAGAAACTTAATATTGTGGCGGTCGTGGCGAAGGGGTTAACGCACCGGTTTGTGGATCCGGCATTCGCGGGTTCAAGTCCCGTCGTCCGCCCATTATTACCAAAGCAAGATAATGGGGATTAGCCAAGCGGTAAGGCAACGGACTTTGACTCCGTCATGCCAAGGTTCAAATCCTTGATCCCCAGTATTTAATATTTATGCGGAAGTGGCTCAGCGGTAGAGCATCGCCTTGCCAAGGCGAGGGTCGCGGGTTCGATCCCCGTCTTCCGCTCCATTATTACTAAGGCGCCATAGCCAAGTGGTAAGGCAGAGCTCTGCAAAAGCTTTACCCCCAGTTCGAGTCTGGGTGGCGCCTCCACAAAATAATTAGCCGGAGTGGCGGAATCGGCAGACGCACAGGACTTAAAATCCTGCGGTAGGTGACTACCGTACCAGTTCAAGTCTGGTCTTCGGCACCATTGTTTTCTCAAGTTAATAAGCCGGCATGGCGGAATGGCAGACGCGCTCGACTCAAAATCGAGTCCGAAAGGGTGGAGGTTCGAGTCCTCTTGCCGGTATAACGAGCAGAAGCTCATGAAATCAAATGATTTCATGAGCTTTTTCTTTTGCAATGAAGCTGAAATTACACGCTTTAGGCAGGAGCCTTTTTTATAAAATTCGACCCAGAGTTTGAACAAGAGACAGCAGCCTTCCATATGGTAAAAAAGAAAATGAATTGCCATTATGGAGGTGTAAATGCTATCGAGTATCTAGATATGTTAGCTAAGCTTGGTGTGGGCAATGCGCACCCTGGCGGATTCGGCGAGACTATGGAGCAATTGAAGCAATACCCGATAGAGAAAGGCAAGCGGGTCTTGGAGGTCGGATGCGGTACGGGGAGAACGGCGTGTTTCCTTGCAGAGCAGGGATGCGAAGTAACAGCGGTTGATATCCGCCCGGAAATGATAGCTAAGGCCATCATAAGAGCCGAGAAGCTAGGGGTGCAGGTGGAATTTAAAGAGGGTGACGTGTGCCAATTACCTTTTGAAGATGAAGCGTTTGATGTTGTGATGGTTGAATCCGTCACGAATTTTGCAGATGCGCAGAAGGCGGTAGCAGAGTATTATCGCGTTCTGAAGCCCGGAGGGAAGCTCTATGACCGGGAAGTTATCCGCGTCAAGGATATGTCGACCGGCGTACATCGCGCGCTATGCAGCTTCTATGGGGTCAGTAAAATTTATAGTATGGATGAATGGCGGGAGCTGCTGGAGGAAGCTAAATTTGACGTAGAATTCTCAGGCGCGCATCCCTTCCCGCTAATGATGTTTGAGGATCAAGTTCAGCATCCGGATCCTGTGCACTTATCTGATAAGCAATCGTTCATGGACCCGCGAATTTGGCAAATCACAGCCAGGTACGATGAGTTGGTGAATAAATACCATCATTATTTGGGGTATACGCTAATGATTGGATCGAAGGAATAGAAGAAGACAAGGCAGGAATTGAACACCCTAATGGCGAAGTAAGTGAGAAAGATTTTCATTGGGGGATGTTTCTTTTGAATGCTGGTGTTATAACGGAACGCATTCCGAACCGGAAAGCGAAAGAAATTTATGAGTTGATATGTCGCCAGACGACGATATCCAAGACAGAGCTGTTAGAGCGAAGCGGGATGACCGTTTCAACGCTGACTCGGCTTTTGGAGGAGCTGACGAGTCAAGGTTTCATCCTTGAATCCGGCTTCGGTGCTTCAACAGGCGGGCGTAGGCCGATTCTGTATGAGAAGAATTCGGCCTATGCGTATATATTTGGCTTGGAAATCTCCAGGACGCTGTCTAAGCTCGTATTGGTGGATTTGGGCATGAATAAGCTCGACACCCGGAGCTGGACGATGACCACAGAAATGACGCCGGATGTTTTGATCCGGCTCATTGCTGCAGAAGCGCATAGCATGCTGCAGCGGCATGAAATCACCAAGTCGATGCTGCTCGGAATTGGCATTGGCGCCGTTGGTCCCGTGGACAGGCTGTCAGGCACTATACTGGAGCCATCCTATTTTCAGGCCAAGGGGTGGAAAAATGTTAAGATCTGCAGGCTGCTGTCTGAGGAGCTAGGCATACCCGGGATGTTGGATAACGGAGCCAATACGGCGATTTTGGCAGAGTCCTGGCACCAACGTACGCAGAGCTTCAAGCATCTGCTTTATATTCATGCCGGGGTTGGGTTACGCTCTTCTATGGTCTCCGAAGGGAAAGTGATCTATGGAGCCGTGGACATGGAAGGCTCCGTCGGGCAAATGATCATTCAAACGGATGGGGTGGCGCACCGCAATGCCTCAGGGAACTACGGGGCCTTGGAGTCATACGCATCCTTGTATGCGATTGAAAAGGCGGCACGCTCTGCTCTAAAACAGGGAAGATCTACGATTCTGTCGCATTTCGTGGAGGATCCCGAACAAGTCACCTATACGCAGGTGCTGGAGGCGCTCAAAAAAAATGATCCCCTTGTCGTGGAGATCATTACGGAGGCTGCGACCTATTTTGGCATAGGACTCGCCAATTTATTAAATATTTTGCACCCCGAGAAGGTCATTCTCGGGGGACCGCTCATCGCGGGCGGGGAGTTGTTCTTCCAAACCGCTACACAAGTGGCGATACGGAAAACGTACTACTACCCCGCGTATCAGGTTGTCTTCAGCAAGGGGCAGCTTGGTGAAGAGGCTCTTGCGATGGGAGCAGCCGTGATGGTCATGGACCAGCTTGTTAGGCTGTAACGCTTTGTAGGAATTCAAGCAGCAGCGCGTTGAAGGCTTCGGGCTTCTCCATCGGCGTCAAATGAGAAGCAGCCGGGATGGCATGAAAGCTGGCTCCGCGGATTGCGTCAGCCATTTTTTTCATCACATCCGGTGGCGCAACCGGATCCTGCTCGCCGGCGATGACAAGCGTCGGCACGGATATGCTGCCGAGGAGGTCGACAGAGTCGGCGCGGAACGCCATAGCCAAGCTTGCGTGGACAAGACCTTCGGCAGGCATGGAGGCCATGACCGCGCTTAAGTCCTCCACGAGACCAGGCTGATCTTGGACGGTCTGTTCGGTGAGAAGCTTGGGCAGCATGGCGTCTCTGGCCGCGCCGGCTCCTTTGTCATAAAGGGACACCGCCATGTTCATCCGATTCTTGCGGCCCTCCGGACCGTCCGCTTCTGGCCGGGTGTTCGCGAGGAGAAGCGCGGTGAACCGCTCAGGCGCTTTGCGCAATAACGCAAACGCTATGTAACCTCCCATGGAGAAGCCGCCTAAGGCGGCTTTTTGTATGCCCATTTTATCCATCATGGCCAAAATGTCATCCGCGTAGTGCTCCATGGAAATGTTCGCTGCGGGAACATCCGATTGACCCATCCCTCGTAAATCAGGTGTAATAACGCGATAATGCTCCGACAAAGCATCGGCTTGCGCTTGCCACATGCGATGATCCAGTGGAAAACCATGCAACAATATGACGGGGGCTCCTTGCCCTTTTTCCATTATGTACTGTTCTGCTCCGTTAATCGGTTGTTTCATTCGTGTTCATCCTCCATTACGATGTTTTTTGCTCAAATAGTCCTACGATTTTTCGAAAAAGTAGTTCCTAGGTCGCAGAAATGAAAAGAATAGCGAAAAAGTTATGTCTTTATATTTTCATTATGGTTAACTCATACTTCCCTAACAATTCGTTGCTATTCTCTCAGTATACCCGTTGTTAACCAATTAAAGCGACTACGAAACATTCATTTCATGAAGTGAGGTTATGGCGATGACTAAGAAACCTTGGTCTACACAAGAATTGGATAAGTTAATTCGACTATCATCTGAATGCCCTCCGGTTGTAATTGCCAGAGAATTATCCCGGCCTGTCACATCTGTGCGTAAAAAAATGCGTGAAATCGGGGTAAGCTACGTAACCGGCGAGCAGTGGAAAAAAAGCCAGATTCAGTACTTGATTTCTGATGAAGGTTCTTCATACACGAACAAGCATAATCTGATGCAAGCTCCGAAGGAAAATGAATTTGAATCTCCGATCCTTGACGAATTCTGGACAACGTTGGTGAAAATGGCCAGAGTGGCGAAAGAGAGGGGGAAACGCGTAGATGTCTTATCGTTTATCGATACTTATCGAAAGATTCGCATCGGAGGGTAAGAAAATAGGAAGTACATAAAAGGTGAAATCCGTTATAACGAGATTTTACCTTTTTCTTTTGCCTAAATCCTTCTAAACTGAGAAGACCAAACACTTCTAGGAGGTCACATGCATAGAATTCCCTTCTTTTCATTGATTAGCAAGTACGACACAGCGATATGGGTTCGAGTCGTCGGAACGATTCTGACTTCATTGGCGGGTTTTATGATGAGACCTTATCTGGTTTTCTATTTGTACGACAAGCTCGATGGCTCAGTCTTCTTATCCATGTTGATCGTAGGCTTACAGCCCTTATGCGGAATATTCGTAAACTTGTATGCAGGCAGCCTGAGCGACAAGTACGGAAGAAAACCGATGATGCTGGCTGCGCTCATTATTCAAGCCTTTGCCATCGGCGGTTACATGTTTGCCAGCCATGTATGGGAGTTTGCCCTTATTTCCATTATAAACGGGATTGGACATGCGATGTTCGGACCAGCCGCAAACGCCCAAATATCGGATGTAGTGCCGGAGCAGAAGCGGGCTGAAGTGTTTGCTTTACTGCATACGGCCTTGAATATGGGATCGGCGTTCGGTCCACTTCTTGGATTGCTCTTGTTTACTATGAATCCGACAATTATTTTCCTGGCTTGTTCGGTTACACTGTTTGTTTATGCAGGATTGGTTATGTGGAAGGTTCCGGAGACCCTGCCTGTCAAAAGCAAGGAGGGGCAGATTGTTGCCAAGAGTAAAGTCAAAATCAAATGGTCAGAGCATAAATCGCTGCTATGGATTACTTTTCTCGCCATGCCGGTATCCCTTTTATATGCGCAAGTGGAATCGACGTTCCCGCTGCATTTGCAGCAGCATTTTGAAAATTATAAGTCGGTATTCGCGACCATCATTACTTTTAACGGGTGTGTAGTTATAGCCTTGCAGCTCTGGATAGCAAAACGGACTGAGCACGTTCCCGCGTATCTGGTCGTGGCATTATCCTATATGTTGTTTGCAGCGGTATCCATCGGCTATGGATTCGTTCCTTTCTTAGCCATTCTGCTTTTTGTTGAATTTTTATTTACCATTGGTGAAATGTTAAACGGGCCTCATATTCAGAAAGTGATCTCGGTGATTGCCCCGGAAGAGCACAGAGGTTTGTATTTCTCCGTTTTCGGAATGAACTGGCAGGTATCCCGTGCTCTCGGTCCTTTGCTTGGAGGATTGGTGTTCAGCCACTACGGCGGCAAGGTGATGTTCGTGATTCTCGCCGTTATCCTCGTGGCAGCGGGTATCGCCCAGACGAGATATATTCGAAACTTAAATCGCAAGCAGGAAGAACGTGTCATTGAGGCTGTTTTGCAAACTTAAATAAATATGGATGATAGGGAAGCCTGGCATGAAAGATGCCGGGCTTTTATTGTTTTGTAATACATCTGTAAGTTTCATTAGGTATAATTAGACTAGCCTGAGGAGGTAGGACTATGGGGTCAATCGTTCTTGTTGCAGATGATGAACCGAATATCGTTGATGTGTGCACCGTTTATTTGAAAAGGGAAGGCTATCAAGTCGTTTCGGCAGCAAACGGCGATGAGGCGATCCGCCAATGGCGGCGGCACCAACCACAGTTGATCGTGCTGGATCTGATGATGCCGGGCAAAAACGGCTGGCAAGTCTGCGAAGAAATCCGCAATGAGCAGGACGTCCCTATCATCATGCTGACGGCGCTGGGCGACGAAATGGATAGGCTGATGGGACTTACCATGGGAGCTGATGACTATTTGACGAAGCCCTTCTCCCCTAGGGAGCTTGTTCTGCGGGTCAAGGGAATTTTGCGCAGACTTCAGCGAACCCACGCGGAGACTGCTCCGACTACGGAAACGCAACCAGGCCATATTATGAGATACCCGGGTCTCGAGATCAACGTGCTGCATCGAAGTGTCCGCGTTAACGAGAAAGATATCGAGCTGAGCGTTAAAGAATTTGAGCTGCTGCATTTGTTTGCGGCCCATCCGGAGCAAGTGTTTTCGCGAAACCAATTGCTGAGCAAAGTATGGGAGATAGATTATTACGGAGATACAACGACAGTAACCGTACACATTCGTCGATTACGGGAGAAAATTGAGCCGAATCCGTCCCAGCCGCGCTACATAAAAACCGTATGGGGGATCGGCTATAAATTCGAAGGGAGGGAGCCATCCTGAAACTTCGCATGTATTTGCTCATCGCAAGCGGCGTGAGTACGGGCATCATTTTGCTTTCGCTTTTTATTTGCTATCAGTATATGCTGCTCAACTGGAAGGACGTCGAGCTGCTGACAAGCGTCACCTTGGGTGCTGCCGTCCTGTCCATGGGGATACACTATTTGATGACGCGTCCACTGGAAAAAGCCATTCATGCTATTACAGAGGAAACCACCCGCATTTCAGAAGGCCAGTTTGAAGGTCTAGTGCCGCGGCTCGGACCGGCTGAATTTCAAAGTCTCGCTGGTCAGTTCAACCGCATGAGCGGCAAGCTGAAAGACAGCTTCGACAAATTACGAACTGCCGAGGCTTCCCGCAAAGAACTTGTGGCTCATGTATCGCATGATCTGAGGACACCGATGGCCTCTATACAAGCGTTCGTCGAAGCTCTAGAGGACGATGTCATTCAGGACAAAGCTACCTTTGAGAGGTATCTTCGAACGATTCGTTTGGAAACAGGCAGATTAGACGCTCTCATCCAGGAATTATTCAAGCTCTCGCAATTGGATGCCGGGGGAACGGATTATACCCCTGAATCGTATCATGTCGATCAACTTCTTGTAGATGGTTTGCAAAGCTTAGCCTTTCAATTGGAAGAGAAGCGGCTGCAGGTAAACGTAGATCTGCCCGAATGCCTGCCTCCGGTGAGCATTATGCCCCAGGAAATGAAGCGGGTGCTGGCTAATATTTTGGGGAATGCCATTCGCCACTCTCCTATTGGAGGGATCATTGCAATTAAGGCGCAGGTGCAGGCTCCGTATCTAAAACTGTATATTCAGGATCAAGGCATGGGCATTGAGGAAAAGGATGCGGACAAAATATTTGATCGCTTCTATCGGTCAGATCCATCAAGAACACGCGTAAGTGGAGGCGCCGGTCTCGGACTGGCGATAGCAAAATCAATCGTCCAACTGCATGGAGGAACGATTGGGGTAGATAGCCGGGCGGGGCAAGTCGAAGGGCATGGAAGCACATTCTGGTTTACCATTCCTATTCATTAATTGGGTTCATCTCTTTTTCGATTTTTGTAAGCCTTTTGTAATTGTTCCGATAGAGTTCCTTAAGTTTTGTCCTTTATCTTAGGAAGTGGGAAAACTTTATGAAACTCTAGGAGGAATAAACAATGAAAAAATGGATGAAAAAAACAATCGCAGTATCGATGACAGTCGGGACACTTGCACTGCCGAGCTTGACTCACGCGGAAGAAATGATGATGCCCAAGTTCGATTATAGCGGTGTGGAAACGATCACCAAAGACGGCAGCGAGCTTGCTCCGCTTCGTAAAATCGCAGAGTCCTTGGGCTTTCAGGTAACATGGAACGAAATGAATCGATCCATAACCTTGATGAAGTCCATGATGATGGACGATAAGAAAATGATGGACGAGAAAAGCAACATGCAAGATAAAACGATGATGGATAAGAACATGGATATGGGCGGCGCAATTACAATCCAAATCGACAGCCAAACATTCCTCGTCGGTATGAAAAAAGAAATGCTGATGGTTGCGCCAACGATTGTAAACGACATGGCGTACGTCCCTAAAGAGTTCATTGATACATACCTGCTGAAGGAAATGAAGATGATGAAGTAGTTCAATGAAAAAGTGAATACTACGTTAAATGAAGGGGTGAGCGGCGCTTACCTCTTTTTTTATCGTGCTCCGCCTGTTGTAATTCAAAACGATGAAGTAATTTGTAGATGCTGAACAATGCCTCGCGGGCAGGCAAGGGAACTACAGGGCTCTATTTTGCCAAAAACAGCCCTTTGATCGGTGGAGAGGGAACTATGATCCTCTATTGCGAGAGTGGGGGCATATTTTTGGATGTTTGATATGAAATAAGGCACTGGAGTTCCCCGTCGAATTCCTAAATTTCCGCTTCTGGCATAAATAAGGGAATGAGGTTCCCTTAAGTTAGGATAGTCTCAAGAGGATCTTGATCCAAGATATCGCTTCTGAGCCGAAAGATTAGCGAGTTTGTAAGCTTTATTTAATATTTGTACGTTATGATTAGACATATAACTCATGAATGGAGAGGAAGCGGGCGTATGGAATCGAAAAGAGGCTGGTTAAAGCAATCTTTTGGCAAGCGTTTGAACGCTATACATAGCTGGAATGCTTGGATTCTCCTGCTGCTGACGATAACAGGCATCGTGCTCAGCATTGGGGCAATTCGTGGAGAGTTGGGAAGCATCCGCGTGACGCTCAAGCAACTGCACATATATTTGGGCGTCGCTTCTATTTTGCTCATTGCTCTATATACACCAATGATTCGCAAGCATTGGCGCCAGATTCGCGCGCGCCGCAACCAACGCGCGAATCTGGTGTTCGTGCTGGCGCTGCTGGCCGGCTGGGCAGCGTCCGGGGTTATCCTGTGGCAGTTCCGTCATCTGCCGCCGGCCTGGAACAATACGGCACTCCTCCTGCATGACTTGCTCACCTGGGTCGGAGTGCCGTATGCCGTGTACCACGCCATCTCGCGCAGCCGATGGCTGAAGCGCCAGCAGCGGCTGGAGCAAGCCGCTGGAGCTGCGAAACCGCCGGCCGCGCAGCCGGCGGAGAAAGACCCCGTGGCGGCCTCTGAGGCCACGGTTGAGCACTCCACAGCGCAGGCGGTCATCGCCGCGCTGAAGGATTCACCGATCACACGCGCTTCGTTCCTGCGGATTGCCGCAGGACTCGTGATTGTGATCGCGGTCGGTCCCGCCTTTTATCGCTGGATAAAAGGCGCCTTGGATAACGGCGGCTCTGCGACCGCCGATTATATCGCCGGGGACGGCAACAGCATGCTGCCGCCCCCGGCGCCGCTGCCTGATTCCGCCGCTGTTGTCGGCGGAGGAGCGCAGGGGAATTTCCGTATTTATACGGTAACGGAAATCCCGGCTTTTTCCTCGGATACATGGCAGTTCGCCATATCCGGTCTTGTCGATAAACCCGGCGTATGGAACTGGGAAGAGTTCCTGAAGCTGAGACGAACCGTACAGGTTAGTAATTTCCATTGTGTGACGGGCTGGTCGATTTACAACTGCACGTGGGAGGGCATCCCGCTCAAGGAGCTGCTAGCGGCGGCAGGTGTACAGAAGAAGGCCAAATATGTGAAATTTTATTCGGGCGACAAAGTGTATACCGATGCGTTGTCTTTGGATCAGGCTGGCGGGGACGATGTTATGGTGGCTGTCCTGCTGGACGGCAAGCCCATCCCTCAAAAATTGGGAGGGCCTGTGAGGCTGATTGTGCCGCAGATGTATGCTTACAAATCCGTCAAGTGGCTTCAGGGGATTGAGCTTATCGAGAAGGAGCATATGGGGTATTGGGAAGTTAGGGGCTACGATAATGATGCATGGGTGAACAGATCGAATAACGCTTAAAGGGATGGGAATGACCAGAAGTCCAAACTGACTTTCCGGGCGGTTTTTGGTATAGTTATGGCTAAGAAGCCTGCTGGGAAATGAGGAATAAAACGATGGAAATCATTTCGGTTAACGTGGGAATGCCACGGACTATTGATAATCAAGGCAAAGAGCTGGTTACGGGAATTTATAAATTTCCGGTCAGCTCATCTTTGTATGTATCCAAAACGCAATTGGATGGAGACGGGCAAGCGGATTTGACGGTGCATGGCGGCGTTGATAAGGCTCTGTGCGTTTATCCTGATGAGCATTATGCTTACTGGGAGGGAGTGCTTGGCCGTAAGCTGGAACCGGGCACGTTCGGTGAGAATTTAACGGTCAGGGGTTTTCTGGAGACAGACGTTTGTATTGGCGACATATATGCGATCGACGAGGTCATGGTGCAGGTCTCGCAGCCGCGTCAGCCTTGTTTTAAGGTAGGGAAGCGCCTGGACTGGGTGCAAACACCGCTGCAAATGCAGGAAACGGGCTTTACCGGTTTTTATTTAAGGGTTTTACAAGAAGGGTTCATCTCGAAAAAATCCCATGTGAGACTTGTCGCCAAAGACGATGCCGGTGTTACTCTGGCCTATGCGAATCAACTGAAGTATCACGATAAAAAGAACGAGGAAGGGGCTCAGCGTCTCGTTCAGACGAAAGCCTTGTCCGAAAGCTGGAGACAGTCCTTCATGAAACGATTAGCGGAGCTGGGGACATGCTGACAGGCGTTATTTTGGCCGGCGGCCTCAATCGTCGCATGGGCGGAAGACCGAAAGCGCTTCTTCCTGTGCAAGATCAGCCCCTGCTTTGCAGGCAGCTTGCGGAAATGTCATTGGTTTGCAAGCAGATGATTGTTGTAACGAACGAACGGGAGCCATTTAAGCCTCTTATTGAGTCGATTCCCTCTACGATGAATGTGCAGTGGGTGTCGGACTATTATGTGCAAAAAGGTCCTCTTAGCGGTATCCATGCAGCCGCTCAAGCCGCTACCCAGAAGTTCCTGTGGATTGTCGGCTGCGATATGCCGTTTCTGTCATCGGAAGCGGCTGTTGCTATGGGGCAGCAGTGCCAAGCGGCGAATGTTGACGCCGTCATCCCTGTTTTGGATGGAAAGGTTCAGCCTCTCCATGGGGTTTACTCCAGATTAGTCGGTTCCGAAGCAGAGGTGTTATTGAAGCAGGAAAAATATCAGTTGATGGGTCTGCTGGATCATATCGACTGGCTGCCGGCGAACAATGATTTTTTCGAAAAGCTTCATCTGCCGACCGTGTTTGCCACTAATGTGAATACGCCGGAAGAATATATGATTATGTTAGATAATCTTCCGTGAAAACTATTTTTCCAGATAGTTATCTTTATGGAATCTAGGATTTTGTAATAGAATATGCCATAATGGGCATAGAGAGAAGGTGAGCCTCATGCCGAAGCTGTTGATGGATCGTTTTGGACGTATGCACGATTATTTGCGGATTTCAGTTACGGATCGCTGTAATCTCCGCTGTGTCTACTGTATGCCCGAAGAAGGAATGGAATTTGAACCGGATGACAAATTGCTTACGTTCGAGGAGATTACGGAGGTTGTTCGTGTGCTTGCCGGTCTAGGTGTTCGTAAGCTGAGATTAACCGGCGGGGAGCCTCTTGTCCGTAAAAACTTGGAACAACTGATCGGGATGCTTTCCCGAATACCCGGGATTGAGGATATCGCGTTGACAACGAATGGGATCTATTTTGCCTCGAGAGCTGAGAAGCTTCGTGCTGCAGGATTAACCCGTGTAAATATAAGCTTGGATTCTTTAAAAGCCAACCGGTTCTCGCTTATTACCAGAGGTGGCGACATCAACCGCGTGCTGGCCAGCATTGAAGAAGCCTACCGTGTTGGAATTGCTCCGATTAAGCTGAATGTCGTTCTTATGAAGGGCATGAATGATGACGAAATTGAAGATTTTTTACAAATGACGCTGGATCGCCCGATTCAAGTTCGATTCATTGAATATATGCCGATCGGCCATCAAGATGAGGCTTGGAAAAGCCGCTATCTGCCTTTGACTACCGTACTGGATCGCTGCAAGGAGAAGGGATGGAATGCTGTAGCATCGGACGCGGTTTACGGCAACGGACCTGCTCAAAATTATCGGATTGAAGGGGCATTAGGTTCATTTGGCCTGATTCACCCGATCAGCGACCATTTCTGCGAGACTTGCAATCGGTTGAGAATTACAGCTGACGGCAATGTGAAACCATGCTTATATTGGTCAGATGAATTCAATGTTCGTAAATATATTGGGAATGATGCGGCTATGGAAGAACTGTTTTTCCGCGCCTTGGATATCAAGCCTCAAAATCACGAGATGGCGCAAGCTTTGCTGAATGAAACGCAGTCTCATACACCAACACTTCGCCGGATGTCGCAAATTGGCGGTTAGCTCATGGGAGGAACAGACGTTAGTGAACAGCGATACGAAGCTAAAATTTGGGCGTAAAATCATTTCGGTCGAAGAAGCCCAAAGCTTGCTTTCCGAATATGCCAAACATACCGATATCGAATCTGTGCCGATATCTGCCGCTTTCGGCAGGCGTCTGGCCGGAGCTATCTTTGCCGATCACCCGGTTCCTCACTTTCGCAGATCCGGCGTTGACGGCTATGCGGTGTGCTCTAAAGATATCGAGCAGGCCTCCCCGGAAAATCCTGTTGTGCTGCGCGTCATTGAGCGTATTCCTAGCGGCACGGTTCCTCAGTTCACGGTTGATTCGGGCTTAGCGGCGCGCATCATGACGGGAGCTCCTGTTCCGGACGGTGCGGATTGCGTGGTCATGCTGGAAATGACCGACGCTCTGCCCTTAGAAGACGCGGGAATGAACTCATCTCAAGTAAGCATTAAGAAGAATGTGTCTGCTGGGAGTAATATAACTCCTATTGCCGGGGAAATAAGAGTTAAAGATTTATTGCTGGAGCAAGGTGTACGGATTGGGCCTGGAGAAGCCGCGATATTAGCTACCTTCGGCTATTCCCATGTTTCTGTCTACCGCAAGCCGAGAGTAGCCATTTTCTCAACCGGCTCAGAGCTTTTAAATGTAGAGGATGCGCTTCAGCCCGGACGCATTCGCAACAGCAACAGCTACATGCTTGCCGCTCAAGTGGAAGCAGCGGGAGGGGAAGCCGTGATCATGCAGGCGCTGTCGGACAATGCGGAGGAGGTGGAGGCAGCGCTGCAGGGGACTTTAGCCAAAGTCGACCTTGTCCTCACCTCCGGAGGGGTATCCGTAGGGGACTATGATGTTCTGGTGGATGTGTTTGGCCGGTTTACGGGCAAGCTGCTCTTCAATAAAGTGGCGATGCGGCCCGGCACTCCGACGAGTGCAGCCCTATGGGAGAATAAGCTGCTGCTGGCTCTCTCCGGTAATCCGGGCGCATCGTTTGTCGGTTTTGAGCTGTTTGCGAAGCCGCTGATTAAAGCGATGGCGGGCTCTCTGGCCCCCTATGAGGAAGCCGTTACGGCGTATTTGGATGTGGCTTACGATAAAGGTTCGGCTTACCCCCGGTATGTTAGAGGGACAAAGCATGTGGAGAAAGGCTGTTTGCGTGTAAAGCCCTCAGGCATTGATAAATCCAGCATTATGGTTTCCATTAAAGATGCGGACTGTTTGATTCAGCTGCCTGCCGGAGGCAGAGGCTTTGCAAGGGACGAATGTGTACTTATTTATCTGATCCAATAAAATGAGGCCTGACTGTACCAACTTCTGTTAAAGAAGCTGGCGCAGGCAGGCCTTTTACAAGGAATAATCAGGAAGATTAGATAGCGAAAGTTGCTAAGATAATGACGAGAAGAACATAAAGGACAAGAACAACACCAACGGATCCGTATCCAGCACCGTATCCAGCACCGTATCCAGTTCCGCAACCAGCTGCGTATGACATAGTATCCCCTCCGGTCTGATTTATTTAAGTGGGTTGATTCACTATACATCAACATCATATGACACAGAGATATTCGTTGACTGGACTTATGCCCCGATTTCCTTAGCGCAGAAGCCTAATTAGGCTCTATGAGGCGCAATTGAATATCAGGTATAATTGTACATGAGGTGATACATATGAATGAAATTCGCACATTGCATCAAGAGGAAATTTCGGAGAGCATGGCATTATCCCAGTTTGCTTTTCAATATAAACTGAGTGCAGAAGAGCAAGCAGAGCGGGACCGTTTGGCTGACCCGAAGAAAATTTGGGGCTATTTTGTTGAAGAAAAGTTAGCGGCCAAACTTCATATTCATGATTTTCACACATGGGTGAATGGCCAGCGTTTTGCTATGGGCGGAATTGCGGGAGTAGCGACGTGGCCGGAATACAGACGCAATGGCATGGTCGCGAAGCTGCTTATTCAAGCGCTCAAGGTCATGAAAGAGCAAGGACAGACGCTCTCTTTCCTGGCGCCGTTCAAATTTGAGTTTTATCGGAAATACGGTTGGGAAGCGTACATCGATTACCTGAAATATGAAATTCCTGCGGATAAGCTTCCCAGGTTTCAGGCCTCAGAAGGCAGTTCGGTCATTCGTGTGACAAAGGATATGGAGCTTATAAATCCGATCTACGAGAAGTACGCGGGGCAGTTCAACGGCATGTTGGAGCGGGATGCTGAATGGTGGAACACCAAGCATTTTAAGCAAAAAGACGGTACGGTAGCCCTCTATGTCAATGCGCAAGGTGAGCATACGGGGTATGTTTTTTATCAAGTGAAGGATTCAACGGCTACGATACATGAAATGGTATTTTTGAATGAGGACGCAAGACGCGGCTTGTGGAAATTCATAGCCGATCATGATTCAATGATCACCAAAGTTGAGATCAAAGCGCCGTCGGATGATCAGCTTCCTTTCTTGGTGCATGACCCTAAGTTCAAGCAAGAGAAAATTACGTATTTCTCAGCACGTATTGTAGATGTTGAAGCTTTTTTGGCGGAGTATGTGTTTGAAACGCGTACGGAGGCAGATCCCGTCTATTTGCGTATTTCGGACCCGCATGCTGATTGGAATGACGGCGTTTATTGTCTGAACTTCACAGGCAGCGGGGAAAAAGCGCATGTAACCAAGCTAGCGGAGAGAGAGCTGCCGGCAGAGGAGCTTATTCTGAGCTGCAGTATCCAGACGCTGACTGCTCTGTTCATGGGCTATCAGGAGGCTGGCTTTCTGGCTCGGATCGAGCGGCTTCAAGGTTCGCAGGAGCTTGTTTCGCGGTTGGAAGCGGCGATTGGCCGGCGGACGACTTATTTGGCGGATTTCTTTTAAAGAATGCGGTTGGTTCCCGGTCATTTGATGGCCGGGGCTTTTTTTGTTTTGGGGTAAGCTGTGCTTACTCCATCAGACGTTATGAGCGTAAGTGCGGCGCGCTCTTCGTAAACGGACAGAGATGCCCTTATTCGATGAAAGAGGGCCTCTTAGAAGATGTAACAGACACGAGCGCTGTTATTGCTCACTTGTGGATAGATTTCGCCCGGAAATCGGCAAATAAGGTCTCTGGAGTCCATCAAGCAGCATGACGCGACGTTTTTCGCGGGATAACGGCTGCTGTGTCCGGAGGGTGATGGGTCGGGAATATGCAGCTACCTCGACGTTAGCGGGAATAAGTAGACTAGTCTGCCTATTTATCTCCGAGCACAAGAAGGTAGAGACGATTCTCGCTCCATATGCTGCGTTCGTCTGAGTACAGTTGTTCCACGCACATTGCCAATTGTAGGTGCTACTCAGCTCAACTGCAGAAAGTACATCAAAAATCAGCATCCTCCATGCAGTTTCAATCAATACCTGCATTTAGTACAGGTAAATTCACTAGAAATGGCCCAATTGACTCATTTCACCGAAATTACCTGCACTTTTACATCAAAGTTAGCAAAATAGCACTTAAGCATTCAAATTACCTGCACTTTCTTCAGGTATCACGGGGAAAGGGGGAGCATCAAGAAGTTTGTGTAAGGAGGTTACTCATCGGTACAGGGAAGGTTTGCTTATTATTGTAGGTAGAAGAATGTTCCCTTCTCCGTAATTTTCATTAATTATCCGGTTTTGCGGGAGCTACTTGCTGGGGTCAAACTTGAAAATGCGACCAAAGCTAGAAGCTGAAAGTATGCGGCGGCGGTCAGTCTCAGAAGCCTTGCGGATAGGTAGGGGAACTACAGGGTGCTATTTTGCTAGAAATAGCCGTTTAGAAGATAGACAGGGAACTAGGGTCCGCTAATCCGCCATTCCAAGCAGCTTGCTAGATCATTGAGGTGAAATAAGACCCACCAGTTCCCCTTTGTCACCCGAAATTCAGCTTTTCGCCGAAATAAGGGAACAGAGTTCCCTAAAATCAGGCGGATCTCAAGTTAATCCGGTATCAAGTTGATTACTAGTTGAAGGTAAGGGTTGGATGAAGCAAGTTTTTTCGATGAGTAGGTGTATTGGGAAGCTTGTTCTGAAATTCGGGCTAGAGCAAAGATATTGGCTAGCAAACATAAAAAGACCCGTGATCATCACGGGTTCAGTTTATATACTTTTACGGTTTGGAAGCCAAAGGAACGTAAGGATTGCTTGGAGCCTGGAACGTAGATATCAACACGGTTGCCTTTGATGGAGCTGCCTGTGTCTGTTGCGTACGCGTACATGCCGCCTTTAGGAAGGCCGTTAAAATCATAACCTTCTATATAGAGCTTAGATCCAAGTGGAATGACCGATGGATCTACAGCCACGGTTCCGATTTTTAGTGGATTACCCATGTAATCCATTGCTCCAAAGCCACCGTTCTCAGCTGGATCTGCCGAATAGGCAGTGGACTCAAATAACGCATAATCCGGCGCGTGGTAATTGCCATCCTTGCTTAGAATCGCTAATTTGCTGTTTGCGTCCCAGTGAACGGGAATGTCAGCAGCATTGCTTAGGAAACGAAGAGGCACGTACACACGCCCGTTTTGGAACTCGGCATGTGTGTCCATCTCGACAGGTGTGCTGTCAATTTGGGCTTCTTTTTGACCTGAAACCAATGTAATGGAATGTTTGTCGTTGTTCAGTGTAACTTTGATTTGGTTGCCTTCTTGTTCCCATTGTACGTCATAACCCAGCTTCTCTGTTACAAAACGGATCGGTACTTGTGTGGAATGGTTGTCATCCAGAAAAGGCTGAGCATCGGGAAATTGAACCAGGTCATCGTTGACTTGCACTTTCACGTCCATACTCGCGGCGGCATGAGCATGCGCCGTAAATGGGGAAAGAAAGCCCCCTGCCAAAACTGTGGCGGACACAGCAAGGCAAGCTAACCCTTTAGTTAACATATGCAATTGGTAATCCTCCTTCAAATGAGCCTCCGAGGTTAGTTGACGGGTTCGGGAAGAAGGTTCTCCCTAGTCTGCTCGGTGTACCGAGCAAATATTCACCCCATGTAAATCGTCCCCCGTACCGGCACTTTGTCTGTGCGCCGGACTCGGCTTCAAATATTTTATCATTGATAGACTGCGAGGAACAACGCCCAAAATATGGATAGGAGTCTTAGCGCGTACTGGACTTAGGTCTAGGTACAAAAACAGTCGGGAGTCCGTTTTGGCAGAAAACCTTTTCGGCTACGATAGAAGCATCAAGATTACGCGAAGGGCGGTTGCGGTAAATGAGCATGAACCGATCGAAAAGTTGGGCCTTAATTTTAATAGCTGTAGGCTTTCTCATCCTTATGCATAAAGTTGGCATGCATTTTCATTTCATGGGGATGCTGGTTCCCGTGGCTATGGTAGGGCTCGGTTATGTGGGGATAAGAAACGGGAAGAAGATTGGTTGGGTTATTTTCGGAATTGGCGCTTTGGTATTAATTACGAAGTTGTCAGGTCTAATCGCAATTGGTTTTGCTTTGTGGTTAATGTACTACGGCTATTGTTTGCTGAAGAAACAAAACGATTCGGCGCAATTCTAACGATAATCGATAGGAAGTTAAGGGGTGTGGCATAATGAGCGTATTCAATCGGATTGGTAAAATGGCGGAGATCGCCTGGCAAGAGGCAGCGAGCAAGCTGGACCTGCATGAACGGGGAGGCAGCCGTTCCAATACGCCGTCTCCGGGCGTCGCCGAGCTGGAACAGCGCTACCAGGAGGCGCTGCAGCGAACGATCGAGCTGCGCAGGCAAAGCGTCAGCGCCGAGGAAATGGCGCATCTGCGCGCCGAGCAGGCGGAGCTGGCCATGCGCGCCGGCGATGAAGAGCTAGCGCGGCTTGCGCTGCAAGAGAAGCTGCGCGAGGAAGCAGCTTGCGAGCAGTACCGCACGCAGTACGCGAGTAGCCAGGACGTCTGCCTGGCGCTCGCAGACGAGCTTGCGGCGCTGCGTGCCGGGCGCGCATCAGGAACCGGACAGCCGCGGAGCGGGATGTCCAAGGAAGAAGCTCGCGACGCATGGCGCGAGCTGGAAACGACCGGCCGCGAGCTCGGCCGGGAAGCGCTGCAGGGCCTCCGCGTCGCGGGGCGCGTGTCGCGCGAGACGCTGAAGGAGGCCGGCGGCAACCTACAGCAGGAGCTGCGCAAGCTCCAGCAGGATTGGGGCCGCCAGTGCTCCAGCGAAGAGAAAGAGGCGCGCGGCAAGAAATAGCCGGCGCGCCAACAGGCAGGCTGCGCGGGGAATGCTTGCCGCGCAGCCTGTGGCTTATGCCTCCGCCTTCATGCGAAATCCTTGCCGGGCAAGGATTTGCATCGATTTGCGTCTTGGAGGCTGTCCATTCTTATGGTATGCTAGGAATCTATATGAACGAATTATTCGGCAGCCAGAGGAGGTGCAGCGATGGGAGAAGAAACCAAAAACAACCGCAACCGGAATACAGCTCTAGTGCTGATTGGCGCCGGTCTTTTTTTGCTTCTGGATCATACGATAGGCTTTTTCCCCATTCTTGCGATCATCCTCGTCTTGCTGGGCATCCATCGGGTCCGCTCCCGCAAAGAGCGTAAAGGCTTTGTGCTCATCGGCGTGGGGGCTGTGATTCTGTTTGGCGATCATATTACGATCGTTTTCGCGATCGTGTTGATTTCGCTAGGATTCTTTTTCATACGTTCCAAGCAAGTGCATAAAGATGAAACCTACATTCAGAAGCAGAAGCTGATGGATAGCGTACGTCTGGGGCGTGAGCCTTGGATCATGCGCAATAGCTCGACGTGGTACATTATTGGAGAGACCTATATTGATCTCTCGCTCGCGATTTTGGAGCAAAAAGAAACGACATTCATCCTGCAAGGCGTTGTAGGAGATGTTGATATTAAGGTACCGGATGATATCGGGGTTTCGGTTGCGTCTTCGGTCACTTTCGGCCAAATTCAGGTCGCGAGTGAGCGAGAGTCGGGTGTAATGAACAAATTGCATTGGCAGTCGTCCAATTATGATAGCTGCGATCACCGTGTGAAACTAGTGCTTTCTTTTATCGTAGGAGATATTAAAATCAAAGTGATGTAAGGATCCGGAGGAGGTTCAGCGCATATTGGACGGCTATAAACGAAGATTAACGAACATGATATGGCGCAGTATGGCTGAATCGATTGTTTTTAGTTTTTTTGTATTTGGCGCTATCATTTATTTTATGAATTCACGCGATTTGATCACCCCCTTCACGAGCTGGCAGGAGGGTGTGAAATTTGTTTTTATGGCGATTGTCATCATCGGCGGGATTGGCGCCGGTTACGGTTATTGGAACAGCTCACGGATTACACGCCGCCTGGAGCCGCTCATGGAAACGATGATTTTGCTGGAAAAAGGGACATTCGCCCGCGAAGGGTTTCAGAACGGCGAAGACGAAATCGGACGACTGGGCGAACAGTTGGGGCGCATTATGAAACGGTGGGAAGAGCAGGTTACTTCGCTGCAGCGTTTATCCAACAATAACGCCGAGCTTGCGGAAAAGGCGAAGCTGTCGGCTGTTATTGAAGAAAGGCAGCGGTTGGCGCGGGAGCTCCATGATGCCGTCAGCCAGCAACTGTTCGCGATCTCCATGACCGCTACGGCCGTTGGCCGGACGTTGGACAAGGACTTTGAGAAGGCCAAACGGCAAATTCATTTGATCGAGGAGATGGCCTCCGTTGCGCAATCGGAGATGAGAGCGCTGCTGCTGCATTTAAGGCCGATCCACTTGGAAGGGAAACGATTATCCGAAGGGCTTGTAGAGCTTCTTAAAGAGCTGTCGGCTAAGGTGCCGATGGCGATTACATGGGATATGGACGAAGAGATTCGTTTAAATAAAGGAATTGAGGACCACTTATTCCGTATCGTACAGGAGGCGCTCTCCAATGCTTTGCGTCATTCCAAAGCGAACAAGCTGGAGGTTAAGCTGCTGCACCGCCCCGACGGCGTCCGGTTGGCGATACGGGATGACGGTGTCGGGTTTGAATTGGATGCGAAGAAGCTTACCTCTTACGGCATCGTATCCATGAAGGAGCGGGTTAACGAAATTGGCGGCTCCGTTGATATTATTACAGCGCCTGATCGGGGAACGCGCATCGAGATTCGCGTTCCAATTCTGGCTACGGATGCTGCGGAAATCGGATAGCGGTTGTGAATTGGAAGGGATACAAACAGTTTTGCTGACGAGAGGAGAAGCAAATGGACGATACCTTGATTAAGGTCTTGCTAGTCGATGATCATGAAATGGTAAGGATCGGACTTGCCGCCGTTCTGGGAACGGAGGATGGCATTGAAGTGGTCGGTGAAGCCAGCAATGGACACGACGGGATTCGGTTGGCTCAGGAGTACCGGCCGGATGTCGTGTTGATGGATTTAGTCATGGAAGGCATGGATGGGATCGAAACGACCCGGAAACTGCTGCAGCTCTATCCGGAATGTAAAGTCATTGTGTTGACTAGCTTCTTGGATGATGAGAAAATGTATCCAGTGATTGAAGCTGGTGCCTTTAGTTATTTGCTCAAGACATCGCGCGCTTCTGAAATTGCCCAAGCGATTAGAGCCGCGGCCAAAGGGCAGTCCATTCTGGAGTCGCAGGTGGCCTCTAAGATTATGAACCGTTTCAGGCAGCCTAAGGCGGCAGCGCAGCCGCATGAGGAGCTCACCGATCGGGAGATGGAAGTCCTGCGCTTGATTGCCAAAGGGAAGTCAAACCAGGAGTTGGCGGATGAATTATTTATCGGTGTGAAAACAGTGAAATTTCACGTCACGAACGTACTCGCCAAGCTTGGTGTGGAAGACCGGACGCAAGCGGCGATTTATGCCTTTAAGCACGGCTTGGCTGAGTAGCAACAAGGTACAAGGGAGCGATAAGGATGAACTTTTTAAAGCAAGTGTGGAGCTGGTTCGGTTCCATTGCCATTTCTTTTATTTTAGTCGTATTTCTTGGCGTTTTCGTGTTCCAGTCGACGAAAGTAATGGGACATTCTATGGACCCGACGCTGCACGACAGTCAGCGCGTTTACGTATCGAAGCTTTCTCATACGTTTAATTATGAGCCCGATTATGGGGATATTGTGATTATTGACTCTAGGGTGGAAATGAAGCGGACGTTCAAGAACGACCTGCTCGACAGCCCGCTGCTCAGCTTATTTACCAAAGGCGATGACAAGCATGTCTGGATCAAACGTGTGATTGGGAAGCCTGGGGATCATTTGGAGATGAAAGACGATAAATTGTACCGCAATGGCCAACTGTTGGACGAGCCGTATTTGAATGAAGCGATGAGAGCGAACGGAAACAAGCAGTGGACGGTTCCGGAGGATCACGTTTTCGTGATGGGAGATAACCGGAATAACAGTATGGACAGCCGAGTCATTGGATACGTTCCGCTCGATCATGTCCTAGGGAAGAAACTATTCTAAAAAAAAGCGGCCCTATGGGTGAGCATGCAGGTGCATAAGCTCACGCAGGAGGGTCGCTTTTTTGGTTGAGCAGAAGGTTCACATCAGCGTATCAAGCAGCATTCCACTCATCGGAACCGGCAGATAGGCTTGCAGCTTTGAGCGGTATTGACCGTAAGGTTTCAGGTCAGAGCTGGACATTTGGAATAACGCCTCGGACGGTAATTGCTGAATCTCGCCAAGTGTAGCAGCCAAGGAAGCGGCGAAGCCGGTTAAGCTGTCGAGGCTTTTTCGAAAGGAACCCGAAAGGCTGCTGAGTTGGCCTTGCAGCTCGTCTTCGTGGAGTTCGAGGCGGCCATCATCCAGCTTGACGATCCCGATTTCTTTCAGCGAATAGGGTTTGGCAGCCTGCTCCAGTCCGGTAAGAAGAGAGCGATTCATATACGAAGGCGACTCCTGCAAAGAGGTCTGAAGTTGATTATATGTATCTACAAACTCACGAATAGGCTCTAAGATGGTTTCACGATTGTTGTCAGCCGGTCTTGCCATGACCAAGGATTGAGCGGAGGCTTTGGCGCTTTGCGCCGTTTGAACGAATCCGGCTACCCCTTGGGCTGCTGATTTAGCGAATTTCTGATAGGGTGAGCCCTCAAAAGGCAGGTCCAGGGGCACACGAACCGTAGTTGATTTGCCGCCGGCGATGCCGCGGACACCGCTAACCCGGTAATAATCCTTGTGGGTTTGGTAGCTATTTACTGCCGTTATTGGTGGATAAGCATAGAACATATCAATCACCTCTTTTTCGCTTAAGTCTAGTATAGCATTCGTGGGAATTGGGGTAAATTGGTACTTGTCACAATGAATTAGAGCAAGGAGCTGAGTCATTTCTGCGCGGACCGACATAAGATAGCATTATTGCTTCTTGTGGAGGCGATGCCGCATGATTCGCAAACGGTTAGCTGCAAATGACGATCGGGCGATTCATCGTTTGGTTGTTGAACAGTTAGTCCCCTTTTCCAGACTATATCAGTCAGGCACTTCGATCACATTTTCAGAAATTCGCAAGCGGCTGAACCACAACAAAACATTTGTGGCAGCTAAAGGATATAAACAGCCTTACGGCTTCATTTCGGTCTTTCGCAAATCGAACGTGCTGTTCGTCGATATGTTGGCCGTTGATTCCCGTGAGCAGGGGAGAGGTATGGGAAAAGAGCTTATGAAAGCGGCGGAGGACTACGGCAAAAGCGAGCGCTGTCGCACCGCAGAGCTCTTTGTTGATGACAGTAATCCCAAAGCCATTGGTTTCTACTTAAGCAAAGGGTATGAAATCCAGGAGTATTTCTCCGAATTAAGCTGCTACAAGATGAGAAAGAAGCTTACCAGGTGAAACAAGGGCTGCAGATGAGTAAGTCATCAGCAGCCTCTTCTTCATTCGCTAAACATAGCGGCAACCCGGTCGAGCGGAATATCGACAGCTCTCGGTTGAGCAGGGGCTGGACCGCCGAAAATTGGCGTTCCGAAGAAGTTTAATGGCTCAAGCGCCGGATTTGGGCTGGACGCTTCTGTTTCCGCCACTTTAACATTTTTCGTTCTGGTTTTTGTCTTAGCTTTGGCTTTTTTCTTGGATGTCGTTGAATTCAGATTCGGGCGAGCCTCGTCATTCAGAATGAGCGTATTATTCTCAAAACGGCTCAATACTCCGAAAAATTGTGAGCCATCGTTAAGAAAAAGAAGGACTGGCTTCCCGTACAGGCTTTTGCAGGCTTTTTCGGTGATAGGATGAATGGGCTGCATAAGGATTTTGGCACCTCCGTATTTGTATGTACTGTAGCCTATTCGCGAGGCTGTGCTTCGGTATAGACGAATGTCTAGTTTTTTATAAGAAATTGTTATCAGAGAAAGTTCTCAGAAAAGTTGAATAGCTTGACAATTTTAGGTATGCTAAGCATATTAACTAATTCTAATAAAGAAAGAATGATGCATAGATGAGTGGAGCTGTGTTTTATATTTTCGGGGCAACTGGCGATTTGGCTAAAAGAAAGCTATTTCCAGCTTTCTACAGCTTGTATCGTGAAGGGAAATTAGGAGAAAATTTTGCAGTTGTCGGTTTGGCTCGCAGACCGCGGACGAATGAACAATTTCGTGATGATGTGAAGCATTCCATCCAAGAGTTCGCCCGTTACAAAATTACGGACGATGCGGAATGGGCGCGCTTTGCCCAGCGTTTCGAATACATGTCGCTGGACATCAATAACGTTGCCGGCTTCCATGAGCTGAATGTTTTATCCGCAAGGCTGGATGAGCAATACCAAACAGGTGGAAACCGTTTATTCTACCTGGCTTTGGCGCCGGAGCTGTTCGGCAATGTGTCTTACAATTTAAGCGAAGGCGGCTTGCTTCAAACCAAAGGCTGGCATCGTCTTGTCATCGAGAAGCCATTCGGCTACGATCTGCCGTCGGCTGAGCTTTTGAACGGTCAGCTCCGCCAAGTGTTCGAGGAGAAAGATATTTACCGCATCGATCATTACCTCGGCAAAGAAATGGTGCAAAATATTGAGTTTGTGCGTTTCGCTAACGCCTTCTTCGAGCCGCTATGGAATAATAAATACATAGCAAACATTCAAATTACGTTAAGTGAAACCGTCGGTGTCGAAGAGCGTGGCGGTTATTACGACCACTCCGGCGCCCTGCGCGATATGGGGCAGAACCATATGCTGCAGATGCTGATGATGATGGCCATGGAGCCGCCTAGCCGCCTGCATCCGGAAGATATCCGCGATGAGAAGGTTAAGGTGCTGCGTTCCTTGCGTTTATTCGAAAACGGCGATGACGTTCGGGCGAATGTTGTTCGCGGTCAATATGCAAGCGGTTCGAGCAAAGGTAAAGCTTTAGCGGCTTACCGCGAAGAAGATTCGGTGAATCCGCAATCGACGACAGAAACGTATTTCGCTGCCCGCGTTCACGTCGATAACTTCCGCTGGGCTGGAGTGCCTTTCTACATCCGGACAGGGAAAAGGCTGCCGGTCAAAACAACAGAGGTCGTTGTTGAATTCAAGAACATTCCGAACAATGTTTATTTGGCCAAAAAGCATGTGATGGAGCCGAATCTGCTTGTATTCCGCGTAAATCCGATGGAAGGCATTTATTTGAAAATGAATGCGAAGCAGCCTGGATCCGAAGGCGTAATCGTTCCGGTTGCGATGGATTTCTGCCAAAGCTGCCAAATCGGCATTAATACGCCGGAAGCTTACGAGCGTTTGCTGTATGATGCGGCGCGCGGAGATTCTACGTATTTCACACGTTGGGATGAAGTAGCTCTTGCTTGGTCTTACGTGGATCGCATCGCTGCGGCATGGAATGAGAGAACGGATGATCTTAAGCAGTATCCTGCCGGCTCTTGGGGACCTGAAGAGGCGACGAAGCTGCTAACGGACGACGGTTTCAAGTGGTGGCCGATCAACGGTCAAAACGAAGGCGAAGTCGATTGGGAAGCCATTCAGAAAACAACGGTCTTAACTTAAGCATACGTGCATAACGTCCAATAGGCGGCTGACGCCTATTGGATTTTTTGTGGTATAATAGAACTTACGGAGTAAATCCTTACTATTATACTTGAGGTGCGTACATGTCGCGAAGAGCTTTTATAAGATGGCTGCTTGCAATCGGGGCTGCATTGGTTGGTTTAAGCGCTTTTTTTAGTCAAATGGTGAAGAAAAAGTTTATGGCGGAGGATCAGCCTGCTTTGTCTTCCGAAAACCCTGAGCCCTCTCAAGCTGCAGCGCAACCTTCGGCCGAACCGCTGCCGACAGGCCCGTTGATGTCCTATTTTATACTAAGCGATCTTCATATCAGCGTTGGCGATCCACTGACCGGTAAGAAATTGCGTCAGGCACTTGATGATATTACGCATTTCGACGGCCCTGTTGATGCCATTATGTTAACAGGCGATTTGACGGATTCGGGAACGGAACGAGATTATAAGGAGCTGCGTACCATTGTAAATGAGTATAAACTTCCGCCTGTTCATGCGAACATGGGAAATCACGACTATTACACGATCTGGATCAATAAAGCGAACAACTGGGATCAAGCGGCCGTGCCGAACGGTAAAAGCGATGAGGTCAGCCGGGAGCAGTTCAAGAAATTTTTCGGCTACAAGACGCTCTATAATGATTTTACGACAAAAGGCCACTCCATTCTGCTGCTTTCCCAAGAAGCCTACGTGCAGGAGAGGCCGGAGGTCGGCGAGGGAGCATGGTATTCTGATGAGCAGCTAGCCTGGTTCAAAGAACGGGTTAAAGCGCTGTATCAGCCGGGCAGACCTCTGTTCGTGATGACGCATCAACCGCTGCCGCCGAACGGTACGGATGGGGGAACTCACCAATTAATCCGCGCGATCCAGTTCCGCGAGACACTGAAGCCATATAAGAATGTGTTCGTCTTCTGCGGACACCGCCATCAAGATTTCCAGAATGGGACTCCGCATTATGTGCAGGAAACATTCCATTATTTCCATAATGCCTCGGTCGGCAGAACGCTGAACCGTGCATACCAGCAGGAAGCCAAAAATAAAGCTCAGGGTATCTATGTGCAAGTATTTGCCGATAAGGTTGTCGTTCGCGGCAGGGAGTTCAGCAACCGAACGTTCCTTGAGGAAGCGAATTGGAGTATCGATTTGCAGAAAGCCCAGGCTTAATCAATAAGCAGCAACCAGCACTACCCATGTAAAAGAAGAAGGGAATTAAACGAACAGATGACTACGCAACTCACAAAGCTCCTCGAAACGGAAGTCGCTAAGCGACGTACGTTCGCGATTATTTCTCACCCGGATGCGGGTAAAACAACCTTGACCGAAAAACTGCTCTTATTCGGAGGCGCCATTCGCTTAGCCGGAACTGTCAAAGGGCGCAAAGCGAGCAAACACGCAACGTCCGACTGGATGGAAATTGAAAAGCAGCGCGGAATCTCCGTCACGTCCAGTGTGATGCAGTTCGACTACGAAGGTCACAGAGTTAACATTTTGGATACGCCCGGTCACCAAGATTTCAGTGAGGATACGTACCGGACACTCACTGCCGCCGATAGCGCGGTGATGTTGATTGACGTGGCCAAAGGGGTAGAAACACAGACCAAGAAGCTATTCCAGGTTTGCCGGATGCGCGGCATTCCGATCTTCACGTTTATTAACAAATTGGACCGTGAGGGCCGCGATCCGTTCGAGCTTCTAGAAGAGCTGGAAGAAGTACTCGGCATTCGATCCTATCCGATGAACTGGCCGATTGGGTCAGGCAAGCAATTCTGCGGCGTATATGATCGCGGCAAGTCGCAGCTGGAGCTGTATAACGGCGAGGATCACAGAGAAATTGAAGTGCGCAAGGTCGAAGGGGTAGAAGATCCGCTTGTCCGTCAAATTGCCGGTGAATTCTTGCATCAGCAACTATGCAATGACATTGAGCTGCTAGATGTAGCCGGAGATCCGTTCGATATGGAGAAGGTGCTAAAAGGCGAGCTTACGCCAGTGTTTTTCGGTAGTGCCGTGAACAATTTCGGTGTGCAGACTTTCTTGGAGAACTTCCTTCAGCTTGCGCCGAAACCGGAGCCGCGCAACAGCACGGCAGGCGTAATCGAGCCTACGAAGGAGAAATTCTCGGGCTACGTTTTCAAAATTCAGGCGAATATGAACCCGGCTCACCGTGACCGCGTTGCGTTTCTTCGAATCGTATCCGGAAAATTCGAGCGCGGCATGGCCGTTAAGCATGTCCGCATGGGCAAAGATATCAAGCTGGCTCAGCCGCAGCAGTTTTTGGCACAGGACCGCGATATCGTGGAACAAGCGTTTCCTGGCGATATCATCGGCTTGTTCGACCCGGGTATATTCCGTATCGGAGATTCCCTGAGCGAAGGGGAAGAGATCGTGTTTGACGAGCTGCCAACGTTCTCACCTGAGCTGTTCAGCAAGGTTTCGATCAAAAATGCGCTGAAGCAAAAGCAGTTCCTCAAAGGAATCGATCAATTGACGGAAGAAGGCATGATCCAAGTGTTTACGACGTTCGGCTTCGAAGATATGATTCTGGGCGTCGTCGGCCAATTGCAGTTCGAGGTGCTAGAGCACCGAATGAGATCGGAATATGGCGTAGACATTCAACTGCAGCGCCAGAACTATCAGTTCGCGCGTTGGATTATCGATGAGAAGATCGATCCGGGTAAATTCCGTATTAATTCACAGCTTGTGAAGGATAAAAAAGGGAATTATGTCGGGTTGTTCGAAAGCGAATATGCGCTGAGATCTTCCATGGAGAAGAATCCGAATGCGCAGTTTTTAACGAGTGCTCCATAATGCTGTAATGCGTAGAAGAGACTGTATGCCAGAGTAAAATCTGGCGTGCAGTCTCTTCTTTATTGGTCGTTTATCCATGGTTGCCGATGAACGGTTTGCTTCATACAATAAGTACGGGTTATGAATGAAGGTCAGACAGCTCAGTTGGCAGGCCACAGCGCGATCACTGTCCGGCTTCTATAGACTAAAGCAGGAGGGAAAGCATGAGAATGATCCTAAAGAAACGGACTAAAATCAGATATTCCCGTTATGTCACGAGCAAAATTGGCAAAACCAAAGCGGTGGAGGCTAATGTTTCCCTAAAGGAATATGTGCCAACGACAAAATGGATGACGTCAGAGACGCTGAAGCAAATGCTGAATCAGCATAAAATGGTATACATCAAGCCCAATGTCGGCATGTTCGGTAACGGTGTGATCCGTGTGGAAATGTCGGAGGGCGGGGGAGAAATCATGCCCTATTCCTATCAGTTGGGCGTCAATTTGAAACGGTTCAAAACGTTCGACGATATGTATGCCTCAATTATTAAGAAAACAGGAAAAAAACAGTACCTGGTCCAAAAAGGAATTCACCTGCTGAAATATAGAGGGAACCGCTTCGACTTGCGGATTATGGTGCAGCAATCGCCGCGCCGGTCTTGGGAAACAACAGGCGTGATCGGAAGAGTGGCACATCCTAGCAAAATCGTTACGAATTTTCACAGTGGGGGAACTTTGAAGCCTGTGGATACGCTGCTGCACAGTTATTTGTCTGCCGGAGAGCGGGATCAATATATCCAAAAGCTGCATGTACTCGGGATGCGTGTGGCTAAAGCGATTCATGCCAAATATCGGGGCGTTAAGGAAATCGGGGTGGATGTCGCCCTGGACAAAGAGCTCCATCCATGGATTCTTGAAGTCAATACGAGTCCGGATCCTTATATTTTCCGCAGACTGCGGGATAAGCGCATTTTCTCGAAAATACAGAGGTACGGCAGAGCAAACGGCCGGTTATGATATCATAACCGGCCTGTTGTCATACCTGTGAAAGCTGCGCTCAATTTCGTATACTGAAACCGGCGGACTTAAGAGATAGCCTTGAATCGTCGTACAGGTAGTTTCTCGCAAGATTTCAAGCTGGCTCAACTCTTCTACGCCTTCTGCAACCACTTGCACGTTAAGGGCGTGACCAAGGTGAATAATCGCGTTGGTAATCGCCAGATCATCTTTATTGCTATGTATATTTTTCACGAAAGAACGGTCTATTTTTAAACAGTGGATAGGAAAATGCTTCAAATAATTCAATGAGGAGTAGCCGATTCCGAAATCATCGATCGAGATGGAAATACCTTTATTGCAAAGTTTTTCCAATATAGCTACAGTAGTATCCATGTTTTGCATGATGGAGCTTTCCGTAATTTCGAATTCCAGATATGCGGGATCGATGCCGGTCTGTTCAATGATTTGAATGGCTTTATCCGAAAAGGCTTCATCCTGAAACTGGCAGGGCGAAATATTGACGGCAACCTGGTAGTCTAAAATACCAGCTTCAAGCCATCTCACTTTCTGGAGGCAAGCCTCGCGGAGCACCCATTCGCCGAGCGGCAGAATCAAACCGCTTTCTTCTGCAAGCGGAATGAACTCGTTCGGGGGAATCATGCCGAGATTCGGATGGTTCCATCGTACTAAAGCTTCCAGGCAGATGATTTTGCCGGTAGAGAGTTCAAGACGCGGCTGATAGTACAAGATGAGCTGATTTTCTAAAATAGCCTTGCGCAGCTCGGTTTCCATCTCCATGGAGCGAGCAGGAGATGTGCTAAGCATGGAATGGTATGTGACGAGCTTATTTTTGCCGGTATGTTTGGCGGCTTGAAGGGCTTGATCGGCTTGCTTCAACGCCTGTTCAACGGTAGCGGGCGACAATGCCACAGCACTCATGCCCATACTGACGTTAATGTAACATTCGTGCTCATGGATCATAAACGGCCGATGAAAGAGCTGCTCAATCTGCTGTATGATTTGGGACAACTGTTCCTGATGGACGGCGTGCAGGACCAGCACGAATTCATCATCCCCTGATTGAACGAGGAGGGAGCAATTAGGTACTGACTGCAAGCGGGAGGCGACCTCCGATAGCAGATAATCGCCGGCTTCGTAGCCGATTGAGAAATTGATTTGTTGAAAACGGTCAATATCCAGGATAAGAACGGTTTGAATTTGGGCGTTGCGCACAGCTCGGCTGTGACTTCGAACGGCTTTATTGATTAATACTTGAAGGTGACTTCGAGTCGCTTTTTTCGTGCTCCGCAGAGCACCGATCGTTCTCGATGAGGCCAAGTGAAAAAGGCGCCGGGCTACTTTCATTGCGATCACTCATTCCCACATCATAGTTGTCCATGTACCCTTAATCATAAAACGAAAGGCAAGGGATAGACAATATTATAAATTAGGACATTTTACAGAAATTAGTCGTTTTTTGCGTGATTCTTTGACTGAAAACCGACGTCTTTGTCGAAATGCGGCTCATATATTTTTTGTCCGCAACGTATTGACAGATTCGGTCCTTGAATGAGAAAATGTACGCGTGTACATAAAAGAATATATGAATAGAAATGGAGGCTTCTACATGGTGACTAGAAAAGAGGTTGCTGAATTAGCAGGAGTTTCCGAAGCGACTGTTTCCCGTGTATTTAATGGGCTCGGACCCATGAAGCCTGCTACCAAAACGCGCGTGCTGGAAGCGGCTAGCCGGCTGAATTACCATCCGAACGCCATCGCCCAAAGCTTTGCTCGAAGACGCAGTGGAAATTTAGGCGTGGTACTTCCTTATATGCCTAAGGTGCATCTTTTTTCAGCGTATTATTTCGCGGAAATATTAAGCGGCATCGGCGAGCAGGTAAGGGAGCAAGGGTACGACATGCTGTTGTCGCTGCTGAAACCGGACGAAAGCCTGGACTACACAAGGCTCTACCGGTCTCAGAAAGTGGATGCTTGTGTCATTCTGGGCGCAAGAGATACCCCGCAGCAGCGGGAATCGCTCCGGCAGCTGCAGGATCAAGGGCACCCGTTCTGCTTGGTGAATCAGCACTTTGAGGGTTTGGCCTTTCATGAGGTGGACGCCGATCACGTAGATGGCAGCTACCAGGCAGTTCGGCATTTGCAGGATGAGGGCTATCGGAAGATTGCCTTCTTGAACGGCTCGCCGGAGTATTCCAATTCCGGAGACAGACTTCAAGGCTATCTGAGTGCGATGCGCGATGCCGGGTTGGAGGTCCCTTCCGAGCTGCTGCTGGAAGGCAACTACAGCCGCAAAAGCGGCTACGAAGCGGCAGATCGGCTCTGGGCGCAGCGTGAGCAGGTAGAAGCGGTATTTGCCGCCAACGATCGCATGGCGATTGGTCTCATGCAAGGGCTCCGGGAAAAAGGTTGGGTGGCCGGGCGGGACTTCGCCGTTGTCGGATGCGATGATTCCGATGCCGCCAAACTGAGCGATCCGCCGTTAAGCAGTATTAATGTGCCTTTCTATGAGATGGGGAAAGAAGCGGCACGAGGTGTGCTGACACGCGTTATACAGGGGGAAAGCGCAAAGCCTTCCAATGTGAAGCTGCAGACACGTTTGGTTATTCGGCAATCATCCAAAAGCAGCACGATTTCATAGGTGAGTTATGACCGTGGATAAAGATCGATTATACGCTTAAGGAGGCTTTCTAAGTATGAAATCATTCAATGTCGGTATGGTCGGCTATAAATTTATGGGTAAGGCGCACAGTCATGCTTATAAAGATTTACATATGTTTTTCCCGCAGACGGCGGTGCCGAAAATGAAGCTCATCTGCGGACGCGATGAAAACGGTGTCAAAACGGCCGCCGAGCAGTTCGGCTGGGAAGGGTACGTGACGGATTGGCGCGAGCTGGTCACGCATCCGGATATCGACATTGTCGATATCAATGCGCCCAGCGACGCGCACAAGGAAATCGCGCTTGCTGCGGCAAAGGCCGGCAAGCATCTGTTCTGCGAGAAGCCGCTGGCGCTGACCCTTGCGGATGCAAGGGAGATGCTGGAGGCGGCTGAAGCAGCCGGGGTGAAGCACATGGTGGGCTTCAACTATCGTTTTGCTCCTGCGGTGCAGCTCGCGAAGAAGCTGGCCCTTAGCGGCCGCCTCGGCCAGATTTATCACTTCCGCGCCTGGTTCCTGCAGGACTGGATCGTAGATCCGACCTTCCCGCTGGTGTGGCGCTTGCAGAAGGAGATTGCCGGCTCCGGGTCGCATGGCGACTTGGGCGCGCATCTGATCGATCTGGCGCACTTCCTGGTCGGCGATATGACGGAAGTCATCGGCATGAGCGAGACATTCGTGAAGGAGCGTCCGCTGCCGAGCTCGATGACAGGGCTGAGCGCCAAAGGCAGCAAGGATGCGCCGCATGGACCGGTCACCGTCGATGACGCGACGCTGTTTATGGCGCGTTTTGCAAACGGTGCGCTGGGCAGCTTCGAGGCGACGCGTTTTGCACCGGGTCACCGGTGTACGAACTCTTTTGAAATTAATGGCAGTAAAGGCAGCGTGAAGTTTGATTTTGAGCGATTGAACGAGCTGCAGGTCTATTTTACAAGTGATGATGAGGATGTTCAGGGTTTCCGCCGTGTTCTGGCGACAGACGCGTCCCATGCGTACATGGATGCTTGGTGGCCGGCCGGACATACCATCGGATATGAGCATACGTTCGTGCACGAGGTTGTTGAGCTGATGAACGCTCTTGCAGAGGATCGTCAACCCCTTCCGAATTTCGTGGACGGCGTGAAGTGTCAAGAGGTGCTGGAAGCCGTGGATCAATCCATTGAGCAGCGCCGTTGGGTGAAAATCAGCGAGGTTTAAGGTTTTATCCTACAAGGGGAGAGGGGCTCTTACATAATGAGTAAACAAGCATTGATTGTCTGGGGCGGCTGGGATGGTCATCAACCGGAAGAAGTGGCAGGCATTTTTGCCGGGTTATTGCGTGAGGAAGGCTATGGCGTGGAGGTATCCGATACGCTGGACAGTTTTAAAGATGCGGAGCGCTTGAAGGGTATCGATCTTATTGTTCCGGTATGGACGATGGGGAAAATCGAGAAAGAGCAGCTGACGCCACTGCTTGAAGCGGTCAAAGAGGGCGGAACCGGGATTGCCGGCTGCCACGGCGGAATGGCTGATTCCTTCCGGAATGAAGTCGAATATCAGTACATGGTCGGCGGTCAATGGGTCGCTCATCCGGGGAATGAAGGTGTTACCTATACCGTGCGGATTAAGGATCGTGAGCATTCTTTGACGGAGGGTATGGAAGATTTTGTCGTTGTCTCCGAAAAATATTACATGCATGTTGATCCCGTTATTCAGGTTCATGCAGTCACTGATTTCGGCGATGTGGAGATGCCGGTCGTTTGGACCAAAACCTATGGCGCAGGCAAGGTATATTACAACTCGCTTGGCCATCAAGCGAACATTGTACGGATGCCGGAAACACTTGAGCTTATGCGGCGCGGTCTGCTGTGGGCAACACGCTAACGAAGAGGGGGAGACGGGAAGATGAATAAGATGAAGGTTGGCATTATCGGTTGCGGAAATATTAGTGCAGTTTATATGAAAAATATTCCAAGCTTTGCGCATTTGGAACTGATTGCTTGCGCGGATATTGACGTGGACAGAGCGAAGGCACGGGCGGAGGAGTATGGGATTCCACATGCGTATACGGTTCAGGAGCTTTTGAACGATGCGAATATTGACATTGTCATCAATCTGACGATTCCGGGTGCACATGCCGAGGTCTGCCTTCAAGTTTTGGAAGCAGGCAAGCACGTGTATGTGGAGAAACCGCTCGCTGTAACCCGCGAAGAGGGCTTGCGCATTCTGGAAGCGGCGCGCCGCAAGGGATTGCTGGTCGGCAGCGCGCCGGATACGTTCCTCGGCGGAGGTATTCAAACGTGCGTGAAGCTGATCAATGACGGGTGGATCGGGACGCCGATTGCCGCAACGGCATTCATGATGAGCAAAGGCCATGAGCATTGGCACCCGGATCCTGAGTTTTACTATGCCAAAGGCGGCGGCCCGATGTTCGATATGGGACCCTACTACCTGACAGCGTTAGTAGCTTTGCTGGGACCTATTCGCCGCGTAACGGGCTCGACTGGGGTTAGCTTCCCGGAGCGGACGATTAAGAGCGAGAAAAAACGCGGACAGAAGATCACGGTCGAAACGCCAACGCATATTGCGGGCGTGCTTGATTTCCATAGCGGCGCAATTGCAACGCTGGTCACGAGCTTCGACATTATGGGCGGCACGCAGCTGCCGAACATTGAAATCTACGGCAGCCACGGCTCCCTGCGCGTCCCGGATCCGAACACATTTGGCGGTCAGGTGATGATCCGTAAAAATGGTTCGGACTGGGAACCGATCCCTCTGTCCCATGGTTACAAAGAGAACCATCGCGGGTTGGGCGTTGCGGCCATGGCTCAAGCGCTAATCAGCGGCGAAAGTACAGCGCATCGTGCGAATGGTGAGCTGGCCTACCATGTGCTTGAGGCGATGCATGGCTTCCACGATGCATCGAACGAAGGCAAGCATTACGTGATGCAGAGCAGCTGCGAAAAGCCAGCCCCGCTGCTGCCTGATTCCGTGCTATAATGATCGTAATTGCATCCTCCTCTTTGTTTAGAGGGGGATTTTTTGTTTTGACAGATAGGGAGGATGTCAGGAATGCCAAAAATAGCGGTCGTAACCGATTTTGACGGAACGTTGATGGAGCAGGACGTGGGGGATGAATTGATGCTCGCCATGGATGTGTTGACTCAGCCTCAAGTGGTGGAGGCCTCGCGGCTTTTTGGTGCGAAAAAGGCAGGTTCTCTGGCCTGGATCAACGCCGCTTACCCGTTGCTTGAGGGCCGGCAGGAGCAGGTAGACCGGGTGCTTGAGCGTGTGAGTTTACGGGACGGGGCGCAGCGCTTTATCGATTTCTGTGAGCAGAAAGAAGTGCCGGTTACGGTGCTCAGCGACGGTATGCAATACTATATTGAGCGGATCTTAAGCCGCGAGCAAGTGAAGGTTAGTCAAGTGATCGCGAACCCGATAAATTATTTGCCGGACGGACAGTTTCAGTTTGGCGTGCAAAATTCGAATGAGGCGTGCAAATGGTGCGGCTGCTGCAAAGCAAGCGTTGTGAAGCAGTTAAAAGAGGATGGCTGGCAGGTCATTTATATCGGAGATGGCAGCAGCGATTACTATGGATCCGGATTTGCCGATTGGATATTCGCCAGGGCTAGTCTTGCCGGGTATTTGATGGAGGAAGGGACGCTTTTTTACCCATTTGAAACTTTCCATGATATTTTGAACGTGCTAAGTTCAAACTGGGAACGCTATGCAAATGGCACAGCAGACCGCCGTTTAAGCGGAAGATTTCCCGCTGCATGTACGTTTCCCGAAGCTTAGTTACCAGCTAAGGGATTGCGTGCAGCAGCCCCCTAGCCGACTGTGAATTCATGAGGTCAAGGCAAATGCCCTTTTAGAGTTTCGACAAGTTCATTTTGAATATTTGCTTCGCTATGCTGCCATATGATTTCGAAAAGTACGCCTAACCCCGGCAATACCCGTTCTTCGCCGCCGATGGAGTCTTCAATAATTTCTTGAAGCTCATCATTGGATTTATTTTGGACTCTCTGGACGATGGCCTGTCTTAATGTGATATTCATTCGTTCGTGGACCTCGCTTCCCTTTCGTTATCGATACTAATATGCGCAAGTTGATGCCGGTTCATCCTTCGCATTTCACCACCTTTTCCTTGTAAAGTGAGCCTGCAGGCCGCGAGTATGGTATAATTTTTAAATACATTGGGAAACTGGAGGAAACGTCAACCTATGAGAAAACAATTTGCCATTATCGGTATGGGAAGATTCGGGTCCAGCATTGCCAGAACGTTGTCACAATTAGATTTTGAGGTTATGGCTATCGATTCTCGTGAAGAGACGGTTCAAGAAATTTCAGCCATTGTTACGCACGCGGTACAAGCGGATTCAACGGATGAGGAAGCACTCAGAGCGCTCGGGATTCGTAATTTTGACGTTGTCGTGGTAGCGATTGGGGAGGATATTCAAGCTAGTATTTTGACTACTTTAATTCTTAAAGAAATGGGCATTCCTACGGTAGTTGTGAAAGCTGTGAACGATTTGCATGGCAAGGTGCTTAAGAAAATCGGCGCTGACAAGGTCGTTTATCCGGAAAGAGATATGGGGCAGCGCGTGGCGCATCACTTGATTTCCTCTAATATTGTTGATTATATAGAGTTGTCTGCGGATTACAGTATCGTGGAAATTCAAACTTCCCGCCATATGGTGGGCAAAAGCCTTAGAGAGCTTGATATTCGGGCCAAATACGGCTGCAATGTCATAGCCATTAAGCAAAATGATAAATTGATTATCCCGCCGAGCGCGGAAGAAATGCTTCGGTCCGATGATATTTTGGTCGTTGTCGGTAAAAATTCGAATCTTCAAACGTTTGAAGTGACTTTTGCAGAGTAGGTATAAAAATGACACATACGGAAATCATGTCTGTTCAAAATGCCCGCGTGAAAGAATGGGCACAGCTTTTGGAGCGTAAGGGTAGAGATAAGCAGGGGAAGTATATCATTGAGGGCCATCATCTCGTGGAGGAAGCGCTGCATGCCGGAGCTTCCGTCGAAACGATTATCTATAGCTTGGAAAAAGGCGTACCGGGTGGTCTTGCGGATCTTGCCACGCCGGGCGCGGTGGAATGGGTCGGCGTCAGCCAGGCGGTTCTGGCGAAATGCACGGATACGCAAACGCCGCAAGGCGTGCTGGCTATCGTGGCTCGACCGCAGCTCGGCATGGACGAGCTGCTCGCGGGCGAGCATGATCTTGTGGTGGTGCTGGACGGCGTTCAGGACCCCGGCAACCTCGGCACCATCATCCGCAGCGCGGATGCGGTAGGTGCCAAAGCGGTCGTGCTCGGCCGCGGCACGGTCGATCTGTACAATCCCAAGACGATCCGCTCGACGATGGGATCGATGTATCATCTGCCGATTGTGGAGGCAGATTTGGGGCTGCTGCTGCCGCGCGCGCGTGAGCGCGGCGTGCGGCTGGTGACCACGAGCCTGCAGGCGCAGCGCTCGTGCTACGACACGGACCTGCGGCAGCCGACGTGGCTGATTCTCGGCAACGAGGGCCGGGGCGTGTCGCCGGAAGTCGCTGCGCAGTCGGATGTGCAGGTGATCATCCCGATGCAGGGCAAGGCGGAGTCGCTGAACGTTGCGATGGCGGCGACGGTGCTGCTTTTTGAGGCTTCGCGGCAGCGGTTGATGTGACTGATGAAGGGGTGAGCGAGAGCTTGCTCCTTTTTTCATCTGGAGACGGCCAATCTTAATGCCTCGCAAACAGGTAGAGGGAGGGAACTACAGGGTGCTATTTTGCCCAAAATAGCGCTTGAGGCGAGGAAACGGGAACTAGGGTCCGCTATTCCCCTATTCTGAACAGATATGAGGATGATTGAGGTGGAATAAGACCCTGTAGTTCTCCTTCCCCTCCGAAATTCCGCTTTTCGCCTGAAATAAGGGAATGGAGTTCCCTTCGTTAGGCTGCGCCCCTCCTGTTGCCCGATATACCCTTGACTTGGAGTTAACTCCAAGGAGTAAACTACAGACGAAGGCAAAAATACCGAGTGGAAAGTGAGGAACAATCGAATGCAATATGTGAAACTTGGCAATACGGGCTTGGATGTATCTCGGCTTTGTCTTGGTTGTATGAGCTTTGGTGTAGCAGAGCGGTGGGTTCATCCCTGGGTACTTGATGAAGAGCGAAGCCGCCCTATTATAAAACAAGCTCTTGAGCTTGGCATCAATTTTTTTGATACGGCGAATGTGTATGCAGACGGAACAAGCGAGGAAATTGTCGGACGAGCTCTGAAGGATTATGCTAATCGTGATGAAATTGTCCTCGCGACAAAAGTTCATTTCCGTATGCACCAAGGTCCGAATGGCGCCGGTCTTTCCCGGAAGGCAATCATGAGTGAAATTGATAAGAGTCTTAAGCGATTAGGAACAGACTATGTAGACCTTTATCAAATTCATCGCTGGGATTACAATACGCCTATTGAAGAAACGATGGAAGCGCTGCATGATGTTGTGAAGGCTGGGAAGGCCAGATACATCGGCGCTTCTGCCATGTACGCTTGGCAGTTCCTAAAGGCATTGCATACAGCTGAAAAAAACGGGTGGACTCGATTTGTGTCCATGCAGAATCATTTAAACCTCATCTACCGTGAAGAAGAGAGGGAGATGCTGCCGCTTTGCAAGGCGGAGAAAATCGGTGTGATCCCTTATAGCCCGCTTGCATCAGGAAGATTGACGCGCGATTGGTCTGAATCAACGCATCGTTCCGAAACCGATCAAGTGCAGAAGTCTAAATACGATGCGACTGCAAGTACGGATCGATTGATTGTGGAGCGTGTTGCAGGCATAGCGGAAAAACGCGGCGTTCCCCGCGCTCAAATCGCACTTGCCTGGCTGCTGCAGAAAGAACCGGTAACAGCTCCCATTATCGGTGCTACGAAAATGTCCAATCTCGATGATGCAGCAGCTGCCCTTTCGATTACGTTAACATCCGAAGAAATTGCATCGCTGGAAGAGCCGTATGTTCCCCACGCGGTAATCGGTGCAGTTTGATAATCTGAAATTGGAGTTGAATCGGCATGTTGATAGCAGAAGTAAGTGAAAAATTTGATTTGTCACACGATACACTCCGCTATTATGAACGAATCGGCCTTATTCCACGTGTAAACCGTAATAAAAGCGGAATTAGGGATTATACCGAAGAAGACTGCAGGTGGGTTGAATTTATAAAATGCATGCGAGGCGTAGGTCTTCCAATTGAAATTTTGATTGAGTATGTCGGGTTGTTTCAGCAAGGTGATGGGACCATGGAGGCTAGAAAAGAACTGCTAAACGAGCAGCGCAAGCAGCTCATCATCAGAATGGAAGATATGAAGAAAGTGTTGGAACGGCTAGATGATAAAATTGTCAGATATGAACAGACTATAGTTGAAAAAGAAAAAACATTGAGTAGAATGGTTGTAAACGCTCATTCTTCTATTGACAAATAAATGTACTTAGCAGTACAAAGGATCTGAACCTCCCAAAGCTCTCGTTTAATATGGAGAGCTTTTTTGTGTTTTAGCATTGAAATTTTTAAGTTCTAGGAGGAAGTCATGGAAACTTTATATCGAAACGAAGTGCTCATTGTTGAAGACGATGACAATATTAGACGTTTTGTAGCGATTAATTTAGACAGAGCAGGATTTAAAGTCACCGAAGCTGCTTTAGGAGAACAGGCTTTGAAGAGCCTCGCTATAAGTCGGCCCGATGTTGTCGTTCTGGACATTATGCTGCCCGATATGGATGGGTTTGATTTTTGCAGGAAGCTAAGAGAAATCGATTCGGACATCGTCATTGTTTTTCTGACTGCACGTACACAAGATTTGGATAAGATTCGGGGGCTTGAGCTTGGTGCTGACGATTACATTGTAAAGCCTTTTAATCCGTTAGAGCTCGTAGCAAGAATCAGAACGGTATTGCGCCGTACCCAGAAAGTGGCGGAACCACAAAGAAAAATACTTCAAGCCGGCTCGATCCGCCTAGATTTGGATGCGAAGCTGTTATTTAAACATGACTGTGTCATTGAAGTAACACCGAAGGAATATCAAATGGTGAAAACCTTTATGGATAACCCTGATAAAGCTTTATCCAGAAATGAGCTATTGAACCTTGTTTGGGGAGAAGATTTTATGGGTGATACCAAAACCGTAGATGTTCATGTTCGAAAACTAAGGGAAAAAATTGAAGATGATTGCTCCAAGCCGAAGTTGATCGAAACGGTGTGGGGATTGGGGTACCGCTGGAAACAGGAGGTTTGAAGGGGTGAGTATTCAAAAAAGAGTAGTAGGAAGCTATTTCGTTATTATTCTAATTACGGTTGCCATTCTGGAATGTATGCTGATTGCTTTGGTGAACTTTTATTATTTTCACAATGTTGAACGCATCCTGATGAATCAAGCAGAGCTGTCCGCTTCTTTTTATCATCAATATTTTGCTGACGAAGATTTAGAGAAGCAGTCGGAACGCCTTTTGAGTGGATTTTCTCATAATTCCGCCGCGCAAGTCCAAATTATAAGTTCAACCGGACAACTTCTTCAAGACTCAACCGGACTTCTTACCAGTGAGAATATGCTCGAATATCAGGATGTGCAAGAGGCGTGCAGCGGAAAGGCCGGGACGTGGAGAGGCAATAACTCGTCAACCAACGAAGATATATTAGCGGTATCTTACCCGCTGCAAGCCAAGGATCGTACCGTGGGTGTTGTCAGGTTTGTGACCTCTTTAACGGAAACGGTGAAGACGGTTAACCAAGTTTCTGCGATCTTTATTGCAGTCGGACTTCTCGTTATTTTCATTGTAGCCATTCCCGGTATCTTTCTATCAAGAACGATTACGAGTTCAATCACGGAGCTTGAGCTGGCTGCACAAAAGATGGCGGAAGGGGACTTTTCCATAAAAGCTAATAAACGTTATCGGGACGAGCTTGGAGCGTTGGCAGATACATTCAATTCAATGGCGGCTAGGCTACGGCAAAATGAACAGATAAAAAACGATTTCATATCATCGGTTTCTCATGAGCTTCGTACGCCGTTAACGTCTATCAAAGGCTGGGTCGTAACCTTGCATTCGAGTGAGGGGGATGACAAGGCCATGCTTAAAGACGGACTTGAAATTATCGATACGGAAACGGACAGGTTAACCCGGATGGTAGATGAGCTGCTTGATTTTGCTAAATTGGACAACGGACGAATTGCCCTATCCTTTGCGCCGGTTCAGATTCAAGAATTACTTGGGCATATAGGAAAACAGCTTGCTCCCAGAGCAGCCCGGCAGAGCATTTCGTTAGACTTAGATATTGACGATACACTCCCTATCATTCAGGGCGACGAAAATCGGTTGAAACAGGTGTTAATTAATCTGATCGACAACTCACTAAAATTCACGGGACCAAATGGCAGCATTAAGATGTACGCTTACTCGAATCAACAGCAAATCATCATTGCCGTGGAGGATACGGGTTCGGGTATCGCGGAACAGGACTTGGCGAACGTATTTCAAAAGTTCTACAAAGGTAACATCCATGGAACCGGAAGCGGTTTGGGGTTATCCATATCCGAACAAATCATTAAATTGCACCACGGACAATTGAAAATTACCAGTAAGCTTGGAAAAGGAACGAGAGTTGAGATTTATCTTCCGAAATAAAGGGGATTAATTTTTACTTTTTCATAACCTTTTATTTTCCCTAAAAATATAAAATGGAACAGTACAATGATTTTCAAGGAGCAGAGAAGCGAATGTTCAGTAAATGGATTTGTACAGGGCTCATAACAATCTCATTATTGTGGATTAGCGGGTGTGGCATGCCTTCAACGCCCATGGATTTAATAAAATCTCCTTCCTCAGAAGTGAATATACAAAAGGATAATTTTAGTGCAATTCTCCAAAATTTATTGCCTAAAGGCGCCCGACTGTTAGCACCGGACGGCGGGAATACGGGCAGCGGCATTTTGTTCGGGGATGTGGATGGAGACGGCATCGATGAGGCAATGGTTGTTTATGAGGAGAATGTCACCAAGGACAAAATGCTTAAAGCGGCATTGCTGAAGCAGCATAACGAAGAGTGGCGAATCATTTGGGATGCAAAAGGTTTTGGTTATGGTTTGGATTACGCCGGATTGTCGGATGTTACGAATGACGGTCGACCCGAGATCATTCTGGGATGGTCCTTAGGCGCGGGAGAAAACGGATTGGATATCTATGAATGGAATAACGATACATTAAAGCTATGGACCAAGAAAGGGTATCAAGGACAACTTGATTTGGATAAAATTGCTAAGAAAATGTGAAATACAAGGAAACGGTTAATATGGAGGGTTTCATGATTTGAATCGTAAATTAAGAGGCCGTCCGGATTTTTTGCTTCTGTTTTTAACTGTTTTACTGGTCGCCTTTGGCCTGGTCATGATTTTTAGCGCTAGTTCGCCCAAGGCTATCTTTACCCATGATAACAGCTGGCATTACGTGCTAAAACAGGGCATATTTGCTGGAGTCGGATTATTTTTAATGCTCATTTTTATGAATATCCCTTATTCCATTTGGAAAAAAGCTGGCCCAGGCATGATACTTTTCTCGTTTTTGCTGCTTGTTTTAGTTTTACTCGTAGGTACGAACATTAACGGAGCAAAACGATGGTTTGTGCTGGGCGGGCTTAACATACAACCGGCTGAATTCACGAAATTATCCATTATTGTGTATTTATCCACTTTGATCAGCAAAAAAGGCGAGGAGATCCGATCTTTTAAAAAAGGATTGCTTCCTTTGTTAATCATGGTCGGTTTAATTATTTCTCTGATCATGATGCAGCCTGATTTCGGCACCGTGCTCATTTTGGCATTTATTGCAGGCACGATCATTATGATCGGCGGCGTAGATTTGCGCCATCTGTTTATGCTGGGTCTGGGGCTTGTCCCGATGTTTATTTATCTTGCGATAAGTCAAAGTTACCGACTCAAGCGGATTCATTCTTTTTTAAATCCATTCGAAAATCAGTCCGATTCAGGGTACCAGCTCATTCAGTCCCTTTATGCGTTAGGACATGGGGGCCTAACGGGGACAGGACTAGGGCGAAGCGTTCAGAAGCTTTTTTATTTGCCGGAAGCGCATACGGACTTTATTTTTGCTGTTATCGGAGAGGAATTAGGGATTGTCGGCACTACGTTGTTTTTCATCGTTTTCTTTCTGTTTTTCTGGCGAGGATTTGCGGCGGCAATTCAAAGCAACGATCCATTTGGCATGATGCTGGGAATGGGATTGATATCGATGATCGGTATTCAATTCCTGCTGAACCTTGGGGCTGCAACCGGCAGCTTGCCTGTCACAGGGGTACCGCTTCCATTTATCAGTTATGGCGGATCGTCCTTGGTTCTATGCATGGCAAGCACTGGAATTTTATTAGGTATATCAAGGGATAATAATCGTAGGCAAAAGGAAGAGCTCCTCCATTCACATCATCATAACCGAAGGAGTACATCTGCATGATTCAGCTCGAAGAATTGAAAAGTAAACTCATGGATTCCGATGACAATTCCTTAATCACCTATGTTGAATTGTTCAGACCTTTTGATCTGGCAAACGGTGTTGAAAAACTGGAAAAAGCTGATCAATTCAAATTGATGGGGAGAGTGCCTCCGAAATTATCCGCTGAGATTTTGGAGTATTTGGACCCCATCGTGCAGTACCGAATTCTAAATCATTTTGAAGAGACCATAACTTCGCAGGTGTTAAATATGATGTCAAGCGACGTAGTGGCGGATATGATGCTGGCGATACACCGTTATCAAGCGGAAAAACTTTTAAATCATCTCCCTGAAAATTATCGAAAAAAGATTCAAACGTTGATGACCTTCCCCGAAGACACCGCGGGCAGCTTAGCAACGGTTGATTATATTGCTGCCCGCAGCTGGTGGACAATCGAGCAAACGCTGACGCATATCCGTAAAATCGGACATAAAGCAGAGATCACTTCCTATGTTTATGTAACGGGTCATAAAGGGGAGCTTCTCGGCGTTGTCTCTTTGAAGGAACTCATCCTGGCAGAACCCAAGACCGAAATATCAGAAATTGTAACGAAAGATGTCATTTATGTGCCTGCCTCCATGGAACAAGAAGCTGCTGCCGAATTGCTATCGCGTTACGATTTGGTCGCCCTTCCCGTGATTGATGAGCAAAACCGCTTAGTTGGGGTCATCACAGTCGATGATTTAATTGATGTCATTCATGAAGAAGCAACGGAGGATATTCAAAAGCTAGGCGGAAGCCAGCCATTAACAGATACGTACTTCAAATCTTCCGTTTTTCAGCTGTATAGAAAAAGAATCGTTTGGTTGTTGGTTTTATTTGTCGCCGAAGCCTATACCGGCACTGTTCTGAGACACTATGAGGAAACACTGTCAGAGGTTATTGCACTGGCCTTCTTCATTCCGCTGCTAATTGGTACGGGAGGGAATACGGGGACACAAACGGTGTCTACGCTTGTGCGGGCACTAGCGGTTGGAGAAGTGCAATTCCGTGACATTCTTAAAGTGATCAGGAAGGAAGTCACGACAGGTCTCATGACGGGGGTTTCCATTTCACTCATTGCTTGTGCTCGGGCTTGGTTTCTTGGGGTTGAGTGGAACATTGGACTTGTTGTCGGCATTACGTCTTTGACGATCGTTCTGTGGGCATCCTTTGTCGCAGCAGTTCTCCCCTTAATTTTACATAAATTGAAAGCGGATCCTGCCGTCATCTCCGGCCCATTTATCACCACATTAGTGGATGGTACGGGCCTTATCATATACTTCACAATTGCCAAAATAATACTACATTTATAGAAGGAGAACTAGCATGGATTTTCTTCAAACCGTTATTTTTGCCATTATCCAAGGAATTACAGAACTGTTTCCCGTAAGCAGTGTCGCGCATGGTGTTTTAACTCCTTACGTGTTTCATTGGAACCTGGATCCGCAATTCCTCAAGGAGCATTTCTTGCCCTATGTTGTCATGCTGCATTTAGGAACAGCTATCGCATTGCTTCTGTTCTTCAGCCGTGATTGGGTGAATATGCTGCGTTCCTTATTTTCAGGTGGGCGGTCAAAATCTAGAAAAATTCTTTTGCTTGTTATAGCGGGAACCGTGCCTGCGGCATTAATTGGCGTGCTTCTTGAAAAAACATTGAGGCATCTGTTCAGCAGTGTGACCAGTGCCGCTATTTTTCTTATTATCAATGGCATCCTTCTGTACGTTGGAGAAAAGGCTTCCGGGAAGGGAACCAAAGAAGTTGAAGATCTTAAAATAGGACAAGCTTTTGTTATCGGTTTGTTTCAATCGTTAGCGCTAGTTCCGGGTTTTTCAAGATCCGGGTCGAGTATGATTGCCGGTTTTTGGATGGGACTGAGGCACGAAGCCGCTGCGCGTTTTTCGATGCTTTTGGCCACACCAATTATCGTAGGTGCAAGCATTTTGGAAGTCCCGAAACTGAAGAACGGTATGGATGGATTATTGAGTATGTCCTTAATTGGCGGGGTGTTGTCGGGAATATTTGCTTTACTTGCCGTCTGGGCCCTAATGAAATGGTTTAAGAAACATGAGTTTCAAGCTATGAGGCCTTTTGCCTACTATTGTTGGATCGTTGGTGCAATCATTCTTTTATCCCTATATGCCTTTTGACATAATGAAGATCGTCTCGATGTGGCTAAAAGCCTAGTCGGGATTTTTTTGTTTTAGTGTTCCAAAATGTGGAAAATGGGGTACTTTTAAAGCTTTTGTAAACTAAAACCTCTCATTCTATGATACAGTAAGTATGTTGCAGCGACTTCGGATGTTTTTGGACAGGAAGTGACTTTTAATGATACTGATTCGTATGAAGGATCGATGCCACAATGTTTTGAACAAATATTTATCGGGAGAGTCTATCGATTACCGACAGGTCATAGCGCTGTTTCTTCCGATTCTCATCGATCAGGCTTTTCTCGTCGGTTTAAGCTTGGTGAACACCGCAATGATCAGTTCATCGGGCGTGGCGGCGATCTCCGCAGTCAGTATGGTGGATTCGCTCAATCTTTTCTTGATTAACGTCTTTGTCGCTTTGGCGACCGGTGGCACGGTGGTGGTGGCACAGTACAAGGGAAGCGGGAACGACAAGATGGTATCCAAGGCAGCGGCAGCCTCGCTTACGGCAGTGACTTTGGCTGCGTTGGCGCTCAGCTTGGTTGTCCTCCTGTTTTATCATCCGATCCTGAAATTTCTCTTCGGAACGGCGGATCCGGAGGTGTTCTCCCACGCCGGCACTTACTTGGTCGGAAGCGGGCTATCTTACCTTGGGATTGCGTTTAAGGAGGCGGTCAGCGGGGCGCTGAGGGGCATTGGCAGGACTAGAGTGACATTAGGGTTGTCCTTGGTCATGAACCTCTCCTACGTACTGCTGAACATCTTATTCGTCCACTTCATGGAGATGGGTGTCATGGGACTCAGCGTAGCTGTGAATATTTCCCGATATTTGGCAGCGGCTTGTGCGTTGTTCTATCTTCTTCGTTTGGATACAAGCCTGCGAATCCGGCTTAAGGATTTGATGGATTGGAACATGGCGATGTTTAAGAAAATCATGTTCATCGGGTTGCCGTTCGCCTCGGAGCAGTTATTCTTTAACGGGGGCAAAATGCTAACCCAAATCTACATCGTTAGCCTAGGCACTTATGCAATAGCAACGAACGCCATTAGTTCCGTGTTCGCGATGTTCTTGCAAATTCCCGCCATCGCGCTGTCTACAGCATTAGTCACGGTAGTAGGGCAATGTATAGGGAAACGTAATATTCAGGATGCCCGCAAGTTTACGAAGTCCTTTCTGTGGCTGGCATCGGGCTCTCTTGTGGTGACTGGGCTTATTTTGCTCCCGTTCTTTAAGCCTCTGGTTGGTCTGTTCCGCCCGCCGGCCGAAATCATGGATGAGCTGTATCTCATCATGCTGGTCAACATGCTAGCCCAAATCCCGCTATGGCCGATCAGCTTTCTGCTGCCGGGCGCTCTGCGGGCAGCGGGGGATTCTCGTTTCACTTCCATCGCTTCGATGCTGACTATGTGGCTGTTTCGGGTCGTGCTCGGCTATGTGTTTGGTATCACGCTAAACTACGGGGTGCTCGGGGTGTGGGCGGCCATGCAATTGGAGTGGGGCGTGCGCGGTGCCATCTTCCTGTGGCGTTATCGCGGGGACCGGTGGTACAAGCACCGCCTGATAGAGCCCGCAAGCGGAAAGTAAACGTGGAAATAAAACAAGCGTCTTTGATCCGACGAACCGGAGCAGAGACGCTTGTTTGCATTATAATTTTATTCGATCATTGCGGTTAATTAAATAACGCCTTGTGCAATCATGGCATCCGCCACTTTTTTAAAGCCTGCAATATTGGCGCCCACAACCAGATTGCCTGGGTGACCGTATTCTTCAGCCGCTTGGACAGCGCTTCTGTAAATATTTTTCATAATCGCATGAAGCTTGTCGTCCACTTCGTGGAACTGCCATGAGTATCTCATGCTGTTTTGCGACATTTCCAGCGCTGATACGGCAACACCGCCTGCATTCGCAGCTTTGGCCGGTCCAAAGAGGACGCCTGCTTGCAGGAACACATCGATCGCTTCCAAAGTAGATGGCATATTTGCGCCTTCGCCAACTGCTTGTACGCCGTTGCTGACAAGGAGTCTCGCGGATTCTTCATCAATTTCATTCTGCGTTGCGCTTGGAAGAGCAATGTCGCATGGAATGGACCAGATGCCGTTACAACCCTCATGATAAGTTGCGGTTGGATGCTCTTTTACATACTCGCTGATTCTCTTTCTTTCAACTTCCTTCAACCGTATGACGGTGTCCAGACAGATTCCTTTTTTATCGTATATGTAGCCGTTGGAATCGCTGCAAGCAACGACAGTGGCGCCTAATTGCGTCGCTTTTTGCATGGAATAGATAGCCACATTGCCTGAGCCGGAAACGACTACAGTGCTGCCGTCAAAGCTAAGGCCTTTGGATTGCAGCATTTCGTTTACAAAGTAAACGCACCCATATCCTGTCGCTTCAGTACGCGCTAAGCTACCACCATAGATGATACCTTTGCCTGTCAATACGCCAGCCTCGTAAGCACCGCGAATTCTCTTGTATTGACCGAACATATAGCCGATTTCACGGGCGCCTACGCCAATATCGCCTGCGGGAACGTCGGTGTCTTGACCAATATATTTGTAAAGCTCTGTCATGAAGCTTTGGGTAAAACGCATGATTTCATTATCGGACTTTCCTTTAGGGTCGAAATCGGAGCCGCCTTTTCCGCCGCCGATCGGCTGGCCGGTAAGGGAGTTTTTGAAGGTTTGTTCAAAGCCAAGAAATTTAATAATGCTGGCGTTAACAGAGGGATGGAAGCGCAAGCCACCCTTGTAGGGGCCGATCGCACCGTTAAACTGAACACGAAAACCACGATTTACTTGCGTAACCCCTTGGTCGTCTACCCATGGCACGCGGAAAGTGATTAAACGCTCCGGCTCCACGATACGCTCAAGAATACCGTGCTTCATGTACTTTGGATGCTTGGACAGGATGGGAATCAGAGACTCCAGTATTTCCTTCACAGCTTGATGGAACTCATTCTCAAAAGGATTTCGTTTGACTACAGTTTCGTATACGTTGTGTACATATTCTCTTGCAACTGTCTCATTGTCTACTTGAACTATCACAGTCTCATCCGCCTTCTCAATCTAATATAGTAAAATAGTTAATATTATAGTTTTACATGATCCGAAGCCATTGAGCAATCAAAATTTACATGTCATGTAAGCTTACTTGGATGGGTTAAACTAGCGCCCATTGGGTAAGATGTAAAATGACATGCTTTAAGAGGAGTGTCCAAATGTTTTCGTGCATATTTACAAAATTCAGCGCACAGTAGACAAAGACATGACAATAAGGTGACGCTGGGCGACGATTGAAAAATAGCAGGGGCTGTCCCGAAAGTAGAATCTACTTCGGAACAGCCCCTTGTGCGCTTTGCCGTGCCTCATCGCTTATGCTTGAGAGAACTACAGGACGCTATTTGAGTTAATTGCCCTGAAATCAGGTGTTTGTGGGAATTACAGGGTCTTATTTACCCTCAATAGCTCACATGAAGCTATAATTGGCACAATAGCGGACTGTAGTTCCTCTCAACCGCCAGAGTAAACTCTTCATTGACACGGCAGACAGACTTTCTATTTAATAGAATTATACTAAGCAGAATTGAGGCAAAATCCATGAACCGTAAAGCAACGTTGTGGACATTAATTTTATCGCAACTCGTGTACGTCCTGTTTGTTCTCTTGTGGCTGTTCATAGCAGGCATGTCCGTGATGATGTTCGACTCCCCGGATGGAGCTGGCAAAGCAACGACCTGGCTTATTTTCTTGGCCATACTGCTTTATCCGGCAGGTTTGCTGACTGCGCTCATCGCAGGATGGGTGATGTTCTCCCGCAGAAGACATAAGGCTGCGCTCATCTGGAACTGCATCCCGCTATTATGGATATTGCCTCTGGGCGGTTTCTTTCTATTTGTAAATCTAACGTAATGGCATAATGATCATTTTAGTTTTCAGTTCCAACCTTTAGCGACGGCAGGTTTCTTTCTGTTCAAAAACCGGTAGAGTAACCCCCGCTCCTTTTTCCGTTTGAGAGTGAGTTTAATCCCTTCAATCAGCAGCATTGATCTCAGTTCGTCGCGACGATTCAGCGTGTGTAATCGCTTGATAAATTGCTTGTCCATGTCGAACATCCCTCCCATCATCTACTTTTATTATAAATGGGCTCTATCGATTTGGTTGTCACTTTATAGAGGGATGTTTTCACATGTTTTGTCGAAAATGGATCACGCAGGTCACGATTTCCTCGAAGTCCCTATAGGCAGACAGAGCACTGTGCAGTATGATCTAACGTAGGGTGATTATACATGTTCATTGCTCCTATGCTTTTGCAAGACGCCAAAGATAATAGACCTTATAATAGTAAACATCTTGTGGCAGAAGTTAAATTAGATGGTCTTAGATGTATTCTTTCAAATATGGATAAACTATATGTATATATGAAAGACAAACTGCTGGTTACTCATAAATTCCCGGAGTTGTTCCAGTGTCCGCTGCCTGAAGGAACGATAGTAGACGGTGAATTGGTTATATTGGACGATCAAGGGAAGCCGGATTTTGAAGCGATGTCAGCCAGATTTTTATCGCCGAGAGACAAGACGCCTGTTATATTTTACGCATTTGATATTTTAAAATACAAGGGAATTGACGTCACCGGATTATCCTTGCTTAAGCGTAAGGAGCTATTGGATCAAGCTTTTATTGAAAATGCCAATTATAAAAAGGTGAAGGTGTATGAAGGCAAAGCCGTTGATTATTTTGAGCAAATCCGCCAGCGCGGGCTCGAAGGCATCGTCCTGAAATCGAAGAAAGAGACGTTCAAGTACGAAGTCAACAAACGTTCCAAACAGTGGCAAAAGGTGATCAATTGGACTTATGCGGATGTGTACATTTCGGGCTACCGGAAAAATAATTTTGCTTTACTAGCCTCGATTGATTCGGCGGACGGATCGAAAATCCCCGTTGGAGTGATTGAAACAGGGGTAACGTCGATGCACCAGAAGGCGCTGGATGGTGTCAAAAATCGCTTGGTCTTCAAAGAAGACAACCATTTTGCTTATATGGAACCGCGGCTAATGGCCAAAATTAAGACACGAAACTGGACGAAAAGCGGAAGGCTGCGTTCGCCGGTTTTTATGGATTTCGTCAGGCAGATATGAAAAACAAAAAGACTGGATCACCAAGGAGGAAGTGGTGGCTCAGTCTTTTTGCTCTGTCTTGCCATTTACATGCAGCCTGGCTTTTAGTGGCGGAAATTGCTGTTGCCGCTTAGCTGCTGCTCGGCGATTTGAACCAGTCTTCTCGTAATGTGACCGCCGATTGCCCCGGTATCACGAGTAGCCATGTAACCGTAATAACCGTCCTGAGGAATCTGAATACCTAGTTCCTGAGCGACTTCATATTTCATTTGCTCAAGAGCTGATCTTGCTTGTTGTACAACTAAGGAATTGCTGCTTCTACTGCTAGACATTTGGATTCACTCCTTTATTTGGTGTATGAGTATTTTGTGGAAGTTATTGTTTTTTATGCATTCGTTTTGGAAAATATTTTGAATGAATTTAGCGGGAGAAATTCCCGTTAGCAGCCTCAAAATCGGAATTGCACGGGTCCGCACCGCCGCAGAATAAACAGTTGCGAGTTGCTGAAGGGGGCGTGTGGCACCTTAAAAATGAATACGCTTTCATCCGCATTCTATAAGGGGTGGAAAAATTTGAGCCATGTTTTCAGCATTTTCACGTGTTACAATCGGGAGGAACCTTTACAGGATCAAAAAACTCAGAAGGCCGAAGCCTCTTTGGAGGCACGGGGGACCCATTCTTTGGGGTGAAGCCGCATGAAGCGGCCGGGTGATTACTCTTTGACCCGAATCCGACAGCTAACCTCGCAGGCCGCAAAAAGGAGAGATTTTTTAATGAAACGTTACAAAAAGCTAGTGGTTACCGGCGCTATCGGACTGAGCGTCCTTATGGGCACAAGTGCTGCCATGGCCGCATCGGCAACATATACAGTGTCAGGCAATGATACTATGTGGTTAATCTCTAAGAAGTATGGCGTGAGCCTCACATCGCTAATTCAAGCAAATCCTCAGGTTGCCAATCCAAACGTGATCTGGTCGGGGATGAAGCTGAACATACCTGGCACTACCGGCGGTTACCAAGCACCTGCACCGACTCCGCCAGCTCAGACTGCGCCATCGCAATCGGCCTATGCCAGCCAAGTCGTTACGTTAGTTAACCAGGAACGGGCAAAAGCAGGGCTTAAAGCACTGACGAGCGATAGCGCGCTGACAGCCATGGCTTTGGACAAGGCGAAAGATATGTACAATAATGGCTACTTCGATCATACGTCGCCGACCTATGGGTCTCCTTTTGATATGATGAGCTCTTATGGCATTCGTTATTCCTATGCCGGCGAGAATATTGCCAAAGGTCAGCCTACGCCTCAAGCTGTTATGGATGCGTGGATGAACAGTTCAGGTCACCGTCAAAATATTCTTAGCCCGAACTACACCAAGATCGGTGTTGCCTATTATAACGGCGAATGGGTACAGGAGTTCATCAGCAACTAACCTAATTCATTTGCAGCCCTTAGTCTTCCCTGATTGGAACTCTAAGGGCTTTATTTATGTTTCCACTTCGCGATCCCCCACATCAGCAGCGGCAGGCTGAACATTTGGAGAGGGAACAAGAAAGGGATTGCGATTTTTTGCGGGAAAAATACTGAACTATCGATGAAGTCCCGCGGAATCAAGGCAAGCAGCACCAGTACCGGCGCGACGAACAACATCATTCGCCGCCATTTTTGAACGCCGAAGACTTGAGCGGTTCCATACGTACAGACGAAAAAGTAGAGTGAGACTTTCGTGAAAACGCTGATGATCCAAATGGCGATAACAAAGGAGTCCAAGTTTTGAAAAAAGTCGAAATAGGAAATATAACGAACCAAATTGAAATAGGGATAGGTTTGGCCTGAAGCAGTGCGGTGTCCGAAGATGGAAACGATTAAGAAAGTCGAAAAGCTGGTTAATAAGCCTGCTGAGGCTACCCCGAACATAGCTGGCTTCACCCCGGTTTTGGGCTTCGCAACGAAGCCCATGACGACGAGAAGAAGGATGCAATCCCCAAGAAACGTTGAGGTTGGCAGCGCTCCTTTCAAGATCGTCAAAGCGCCGGAGTCCACGTAGATGGGGAGGATGTTGTTGATATGAATATTTTTCAGGCTAAGCAGAAGCGGAATCGCAATGCCAAGCAAGGTGAAAGGCCCTAGGATTTCACAGCATCTGGCAATAGCCTCTATGCCTAAGAAGGTCACATATATGGCAACGAGGAGCATGCCCAGAATCGGGACGAGGATAGGTGTTTTCGGCAAAATCGTCGCGGCAATGAACTCCGAATACTGCCTAAGTATGATCGCAAGCACGCTGTACCATAAGAGGAAATAAAGAAAAATGATCAGATATCCGATGTATCGGCCAAACAAGCTTCTGCAAAAATCAATCAGGGTTTGCCCAGGGTAAAGCAAGCTCAACCGCGAGCAAACAAACGCAATGAATATGCCTATCCCAGTTGCGCATGCAGTTGAGAGCCAAGCGTCCTGTTTCGCTGTCTGGATGGCTGGATTAATGGTTAGCAAAAGGGTCATGCCCAGCTGCATCGTCAATATCATCCAGAATAGTTGTTTGCCGCTGATCCGCATGTCTACCAAAGCTCCTTTAATGATCTAAGAGTTTACCCAGCGGCTTGAAAATAACATTCACGAATTGTGTCGGGCCGGGCAGGCCAGGATTCATAACTAATGAGATGGCCAGAACCCAACATAGGGCCAAGATAGACAGGTAAGCCGCCCGCTCTTTTTTCGATACTGTCTTCAACCGAAACCACTGAAATAGCGTGATGAGCAGGCATGCCGCCATGTATATCGGAATATCCTTGGGTGTCATTTTCGTCTATTCCTCTTCCTTTCATTTCTCCTCTTCTGCTTTCGAAGATTTGATGTTGGACAACCCGGGACGCAGCATTTTGGCATCAGAATGTACAGTCACCTCAACGCTTGGGAACATGTCGTTCCAGTTCTCTTGCATTTTTCTCCATTCCTGCGGGTAGGCGCGGTGAAATTCTCCTGCGAAATCCAGAATATCCGCCTTCAAGATATGCTGCACCATGTGTAAAGCATCGCCAACCCTCTGCTCAATGTCGTCATTCATGGCTTCTTCTACGGCTTCAACGGCTTTGGAATCGGAAATGAGATCCAGCCCAGTCGTATTTTGCAGCGCATCGTCCTCCGTATGAATCCAGACATTCATCTTCCACTTGCCGTTCTCTATCAACGGCTTCAGCTTCGTTTCGCTCTTCAGCAGCCGAAGGGAGACATTTCCGCTGGTACCGGCGGGCGTCACGGTGACAACCGCTGTTTTGATCTCATTTCTTAGCCAAAGAAGACCCCGCGAGGTTGGATCATCGATGCTGCCGACCATTTTATCATCTTTAAACACAGCCGTTTTATTAACGAAGCTTTCGGTATTGTCGCGATTATTAGCGGAGTCTGGCTGCAAGATTTCAAGAAAGGGCAGCGCGGCGGCACCGGATTGATTCATCAGCATTTGTGCCAAGTCCGTCAACGTGACACTAAGAATGATTTTACTCTTGCCAATCTCCCTCATGATCTCTGAGGAGTTGCGCTCTATCCTTGTGTTCATCTCGAGGATCTGCCGCGCGCTTCCTTTGCAAACATACATAAATGCACGTTCTCTCGGCTGAGGCGCTCTCAACAAATAATCGATATCCTCTCGAATGCCTCTCCGGGCGACAGCTTCTCCGAAAATAATAATTTCCGTATGTCCCCAGAAAATTTTGCGGGGCATCTTCTCTTGGAGTTTGGAGACCGCATCAGCAATATTAACGCCAATCGCGGATTTGACGAGGGAGGTTTGAATGCTTCCCCCCTTGTTGCTGCTTTCTAATCCCCCTCCGCCGCCGCCGGGACCCCGTGGAATGAAAATCTGCAGTGTCAATTCGATCGACTTATCGTCATATTTATCAATGGCCGCGCCCGTGATGAGCGCCAAATCGTTGACTTCCGTCCGATCCCAGCAGCCTGTCAAAATCACAGGGAGGAGACTGGAAGCTAAAGCCAGCTTGATTATAGCGTTCATCCGGGCTGCCCCTTTCTGAATGCAGCAACCATTAAAAGCACAGACGGAATGCCGAGCTGCGTGATCAGAGCTAAAAAAGGGATAGTGGTGCCTAAAGCGTGCATCAGCTCCTCGAAGTTTGGGGATACCCAAAAGCTGAAGAGAGAAATGAGAAAACCTACTGGGACGATGAGGGGCCGGTAATCAGGCAGGCTGAGCAGTTGGGCTGTTCCAAGGACAATGGCATAGTAAACCAAAGCCACTTTGATGAACATGCCAATGATCCAAATGGCCATAAGCAGCGATTCCACATGTTCCAGAAAGTCAGCGATGGAAATGTAACGTACAGCATTGAGAAAAGGATAATTAAATTGGACGGTAAGCGGTCCGAACATGAATAGGATGGTCAGGTTGATCAAGAGCAAAGTGATCATCGCGACGCCGACACTGATGAAACACCATTGCAGCGTATGCTGCTTTTTGCTCAGAACAGGAAAAAGAAACGATATCAAAAAAAACTGAGAAAACCAAGATGAGGGCACAATGGACCCCACGAGCGGCGGAAGCAGGCCATCTCCCAGAATAGGAAACATTTCCTTGGGACGTAGATCGGGTATCATCAAAACGACCATCATAAAAATAATGAACAAGGCCGGAGGGACAAGGATTTGCGACACTCTCGCGATTACTTCAATTCCCTCATACAAGGCATAAGCACATACAGCCACCATACAAAAAATGACGAGAGCCATCGGTGTTTCTTGAAGAAAGCTGCCGATCACGAACTCCCCGTATTCGCGCAGAATGAGTCCATTCGTAAAGATAAAGGACACGATGAATAAGCCGGAGAGAGCTTTCCCCGCGTACGCGCCCAGAATTGACTCTGTATATTGGATAAAGGTCAAACCCGGAAATTTTGTATACAGGCGGTACATGACAACAACGGTCAGAAGCCCTGCCAACGAGGCAAGCAAAGGCGTCATCCACATATCGATGCCGGCGGTTTTCATGGTGAGAGAAGGAACCGATAAGGCGGCTGTCGCCACGATGGTCGGGTGCATGAGGAGAGCTAGTTGAAGCGGGGATATTTTTCCTTTTTCAATCATGAGCGTTCATCCCCTTTGGGCGGTTCTGGTTTCTGTCCTGACGGCTGCCTTGTTCGATTCATCCTTCCGGTAAACTTAGGGCGGGTGCGCATCGCCCAGATCGGAGCGCGAACGAGCACATCTTTCAATTCGTTCTTTTTAAAAGGCGCTATCGGCTGAAGGTAAGGTACGCCAAGTGACCGCAGTGAGGAAAGGTGGATCACGATGGCAATGAATCCAAGCATAAGTCCCAACAGCCCCAGAATCCCCGATAAAAACATGATCGGGAACCGGAGCATACGGAGTGCAATGCCTGTGGAGTACTGCGGCATCATAAAGGATGCAATGCCTGTGATGGCTACCACCATGACCATCGGAGCCGATACCAGGCCCGCTGACGTGGCTGCCTGTCCGATGACGAGCGCTCCCACGATGCTAACAGCTGCGCCGACCTGTTTAGGGAGCCGGACGCCGGCTTCGCGGAGCGCTTCGAAGGATATTTCCATAAGAAGTGCTTCAACCAATGCGGGAAACGGAATGTCTTCTCTGGATTTCGCGATACTGAGCAAAAGCGATGTCGGAACCATCTCTTGATGAAATGTCAAAATAGCCACATACAAAGAGGGAAGTAAAAGGGTTATGAAAAAAAACAAATAGCGCAGCCACCGGATGAGGGTACCAATAATAAATCTTTGATAATAGTCTTCAGGCGATTGCAAAAAAGTGAACAGCGTTGCCGGTGCTATCAGGGCAAAAGGTGTTCCGTCCACTAAAATGGAGGTGCGTCCTTCCAAGAGTGCGGCGCAAACAACATCCGGGCGTTCCGTCACTTGAATTTGCGGAAAAGGCGAAAACGGATGATCTTCAATCAGGCCCTCGATATACCCGCTTTCCAGAATCCCGTCGATCTCGATCTCCGTGATCCGTTTTTCAACCTCCTCAATGAGCGTCTTATTCGCAATGCCTTCCATGTAAGCAATAATGACTTCTGTTTGTGTATGCCTTCCTATGTTGTATGACACCATTTTTAAGGAGGGACTTTTAATTTTTCGGCGAAGCATGGCTGTGTTCACGGACATGGTTTCTGTAAATCCTTCGCGCGGTCCGCGAATAACGGATTCCGCCGAGGGTTCTTCAATGGACCTCTTTTCCCACTGCGGAAGGCCGAGCGAATATCCGACCGGCAGTCCGTCGATAAAAAGTCCGGCATTTCCTTTGGAGAGATGGGCGATCATGTCTGAAATTGTCGAGATTTCCTTAACGTCCGAAATGGAAATAATCGATGACAATTCTTTTTCCGTATCGTTCCAATCTTCGACGGATTCACGCAATAAAGGGGTCAGGACGCTTCGTTCCAATGCTTCCAGATTGACCATTCCTTCGATATAAATAACGAATGCTCCAGTCGTTTCTCCGATGATGAAGCCATGAAATATAACGTCTTTACATTTATTATAAATAATCTGCAGCGCTCGCAGGTTATAATCGAGTGAGGAGGAAACAGTTTCCGATGAATTCGACAAACTTGCATCCATAAGAACGCTCCTTAGATGTGATAATTATCTGTTTGTCCAATTAAGCCAATTGCTAAACCAATTTACCTGGGAATGATTTTGTTTACGTTTTAGCGGATTTTGGATAAAATTGTTCTTGGTAGTAAAAATATGTAACGAAGATGAAAAATTAATCGAAACATGTGAAACGCGATGGGCACTCATCCGTATCAAAGTAGTGAGTGTTCTTCAAAACAAGCCGTGAAGGGAGGTGGCCTGATTGACTATCAATTTGGTCAAAGGTCAGAAAATCGATTTAACAAAAGGAAATGCCGGTCTCTCCAAGGTCGTTGTAGGTCTTGGCTGGGATCCTGCCGTGATTGAGAAGAAGGGCTTTTTTGGAACGAAGAAAACAACGGTGGAGATTGACTGCGACGCTTCTGTTATTTTATTGGATGCTAATGGTAAATTGACAAAAGAGAAAAATGTCGTGTACTTCGCGAATTTGCAAAGTCCCGATGGTTCAGTCGTTCACTCCGGAGATAACCGTACAGGTGAAGGCGAAGGCGACGATGAGTCAATTTCGGTTAACTTGAACCAAGTGCCGGCGGATGTCAGTAAAATCATTTTTGTCGTAAACATCTACGATTGTGTCAATAGAAAGCAGGATTTCGGTCTCATTCAATCCGCTTATATTCGAATTGTGAATGATTCCAATAACCAAGAATTGGTTAAGTTTAATTTAACGGATAACTATGCCGGCAGGACTTCCCTGATCGTCGGTGAAATGTATCGCCATAGCGGCGAATGGAAATTTAATGCGATTGGCGAAGGCTATTCCGATACGACGATCGGTCAATTAGTTAAGCGCTACACATAATCCACTATATAAAGCGAGGTCATTACTCATGGCGATTTCATTATCTAAAGGTCAAAAAGTAGATCTGACAAAAACAAACCCAGGCTTAACGAAAGTAGTTGTTGGCGTAGGTTGGGACACGAACAAATATGATGGCGGTAAAGACTTCGACCTGGACGCTTCCGTTTTCTGCGCGAATGCATCCGGTAAAGTAAGTTCCGAATCCGATTTCATTTTCTATAACAACCCGAAAAATGCGAATGGTTCCGTTGTTCATCACGGCGACAACCGTACAGGCGCAGGAGACGGGGATGATGAGCAAGTTAGCGTGGATCTGAGCGCAATTCCGGCTGAAACAGAGAAAATCGCTTTCTGCATCACAATCCATGAAGCGGATACAAGAAGCCAAAACTTTGGTCAAGTGTCCAATGCGTACGTTCGTATTCTTAACGAAAGCACAGGCGCTGAATTGATCCGTTACGATCTTGGCGAAGACTTCTCCATCGAAACTGGCGTTGTTATTGGCGAATTGTACCGCAACAACGGAGAATGGAAATTCAGCGCTATCGGCAGCGGCTACAAAGACGGTCTTGCTGGACTAGCGCGCGACTACGGCTTACAAACAAACTAAGTCTTTTAAAAAAACTCTAAGGAGTTGTAAATATGACAATCAGCTTGTCCAAAGGTCAAAGGATTGACTTAACCAAATCTAATCCCGGTTTAGCAAAGGCGATTATCGGATTAGGTTGGGATACCAACAAATATTCCGGCGGGCATTCTTTTGACTTGGATGCTTCCGCATTTATGCTTCATGCAGACAATAAGGCTAAGGGCATTGAGGATTTCATCTTTTATAATAACTTGGTTGGAGCTAATGGTTCGGTACAGCATACGGGAGATAACCGGACGGGAGACGGCGATGGAGACGACGAGCAAATCAAGGTCGATTTCTCGAAAATTCCTGCGCATATTCAACGTATTGGGATTGCCGTTACGATCCACGATGCGGTTAGCCGCAATCAAAATTTCGGACAAGTTTCCAACGCATTCGTCCGCCTCGTTGATGAGGTCACCGATCGGGAAATATTACGCTATGACTTAGGCGAGGATTTCTCGGTTGAAACGGCGGTTGTCATTTGCGAGTTGTACCGGGACAGCCTGGGGCAGGAATGGAAGTTCCAAGCGGTTGGCAGCGGATTCCAGGGCGGTCTTCAAGCGCTCTGCACAAATTATGGACTTGACGCTCAGTAAAAAATGAATACATTGGGGTGGTGCAAGCAAGGCATCACCCTTCAATTATGAATGACGGAAGGGACAGGGACTGCCCCATGCATATATCACTGGTCAAAGGCCAGAAGGCCGATGTGACAAAGACAAATCCGGGATTAACCCAGATTGGTATTGGACTCGGATGGAATGCGCCAGCGAATCTGGATCTGGATACATCCGCATTTTTGTTAGGAGCCAATGGGAAAGTCGAGACTGATGAGCAGCTTGTATTTTACAACAACCCCGTCCAAAGCGGCGTGACTTTCATCAATCAACCCTCTGAGGGAAGAGATACGAAGCAATTCTCGGTTCAGCTTTCGAGCGTGCCGGCCCGTGTTGAGAAGATTGCCATAACGCTCACCATCTATGAGGGTGAGAAGCTTAAGCAGCAATTCAGTCAAGTGAATCAGGCGTATATACGGATTTTTCATCCGAGCTCTGGGCAAGATATGCTGCGATATGAACTGGGAAATTACTTCTCCGTTGAGACAGCTATTGTTGTTGGAGAATTATATAGATATGGCGGGGAGTGGAAGTTTAGCGCGATCGGTTCCGGCTTCTCGGGAGGCCTCAAGGCGTTGTGCGGTAATTTTGGGATCGAGGTCAAGGATGAACCGACGGCCAGTTCTGAGCCGAAACCGCTGCCAAAGATTACGCCACCCCCGGAAGCGAGTAAACCCCCGGTCATCCCTTCAGCTCCGATCAATTTAAATAAGATTGAGTTGAAGAAGAAGGGCGATCGCATTTCTTTAGAGAAGAAGCCGCCAGGCCGACTCGGGGAAATATTGATTAATCTTAATTGGAATCAGAAGAGCGGTACCGGATTTTTCGGGAAAAGCAAAAGCATTGATCTGGATCTGGCATGCTTGTATGAATTAAAGAACGGAGAGAAAGGCGTTATTCAGGCGCTTGGCAACCGTTTCGGTTCTTTGAGCAGCGCACCTTATATTGCCTTAGACGGTGATGATCGGACAGGCTCCGTGAAGACGGGAGAAAATATCCGGATTAACGGGAATAAGCTTACAGAATTCGAACGAATTCTCGTCTTCACGTTCATTTACGAGGGAGCGACAACTTGGTCTGAGGCCGATGGCGTCGTGTCCATTAAACAGGATGGCGGACCCGATATCGAGGTGAAATTGAACGAGCATGACAATCGTCAAGGCATGTGTGCCATAGCTCTTATTCGTAATCAGAATAACGAAACTTTCAGCATCGAACGGCTTGTCCAGTACTTCTCCGGACATAGACAGCTGGATGAAGCATTCGGATGGGGTATGAAATGGGTTGCAGGCAGTAAATAATTAGGGACAATTACAGGGGGGCAAGGTATGTCAGATTTTTTTCAAAGTTTTATAAATAATTTTACTAGCTTTTTTAGCTGGGAGGTCCTCTCGGCCACGCTAACGGATCCCGTGAACTGGGGAATCATCGGTACGCTTGTGATTTTGGAAGGATTGCTATCCGCCGATAATGCGCTGGTACTCGCCGTAATGGTTAAGCATCTGCCAAAAGAGCAGCAGAAAAAAGCTTTGTTTTACGGACTGCTCGGAGCCTACATTTTTAGATTCGTAGCGATTGGCGTGGGTACTTTCTTAGTTCAAATTGCATGGATTAAAGTACTTGGCGGTGCTTATCTTCTCTGGATCGCGATCAGCAATCTCTTTCTCAAGAAACATGAAGAAGATGAGAATGGCGAAGTTAAAAATAAAGGTCTTTCCTTCTGGCGAACGGTATTGGCGGTAGAAGTGATGGATATTGCATTCAGCGTGGACAGCGTGCTTGCAGCGTTTGGTGTCAGTGAGAAAGTTTGGGTACTGTTCCTTGGAGGTATCTTGGGCGTACTCATGATGAGAGGCGTGGCACAAGTCTTCTTAAAACTGATTGACAAAATTCCTGAATTGGAAAAAACGGCTTTCATTCTTATTATCGTTATCGGTCTTAAGATGATCGCAGGCGCTTTTGGTTTCCATATCTCCCATGTTCTCTTCTTCTCCGTAATCATCGCTTTATTCGGCGGTACGATTGTTCTCAGCCTGCTGCGCAATAAAAATAAATCCAAATCTGCGAGTTAATTCATACAAATGTATTCATACAAATGAAACAAAGTCAATCCCTCCTCTATGGAGGGATTGTTTATTCCGAAGAGGGGGGAATCTCATTGAGATACTTTAACTATGTCACGCCGGATGAAGAAAAAGCTTTATTTTATTTACCTCCCACCTCCTTCTACAATCATTCAGACAAAGAAATCCTGGCTTCCTCGGTTGGAGCCGCCCTTTACATGCCAGCCACACGCCCCACAATTGCCGAAGATATTGCTTTTGGAAAAATTGAGGGCCTCGTTTCCGCTATTTTCGATCTGGAAGATGCGGTCGGCGAGAATGAAGTACATGCCGCGGAAGAATCGCTGATCCATCAAATGAACAAGCTTGCCGCATTCATCGAACTTGGCATTCTTCGTTCGGATAATCTACCGTTATTATTCGTCCGAGTGAGAAGCGCAAACCAACTAAATTATCTAATAGAACGCTTGGAGGAGAATGTGGCCATTCTGACAGGCTTTGTTTTCCCGAAATTTACGGCGGAGAATGGCGAGGCGTATTTTCAAATTCTTGAAAATTATAATGATGAAAAGTCGTCCGCTTCCCCGACGTTATACGGTCTTCCCATTTTGGAGTCAGAGGCTATTATTTATAAAGAATTCCGTTATCCATCGCTTCAAGCGATCAAAGAAATTGTTGAGAAGTATAAGGATTTGGTTCTTAACGTCAGGATCGGCGCTACCGATTTCTCCAGTTTATATGGTTTGAGACGTAGTCCGGACATGACCATCTATGATATTGCCCCAATTCGGGATTGCGTGTCCGATATTATTAATGTATTTGGGCGCATGGACAGCTCTTATGTGATTTCGGGTCCGGTGTGGGAATATTTCCCTAGGAAAGGTTTGATTCGCGAAGTCATCATGGACAAAGAGAATGGCCTGATCGGCAAAACGATCATTCACCCTACGCATATTAAACCCGTTCAGTCTCTTTATACTGTAACCCATGAAGAATATGTCGACGCCACAAGCATCATTGCCAAAAATAATGGCGACTATGGCGTAATCAAGAGTCAATACGGCAATAAGATGAATGAAATCAAACCTCATCTCAACTGGGCAAGGCGTATTATGTTACGATCACAAATTTATGGGGTGCTGCATGAACAACAACAATATTTCGGATTATTGTCCATCCAAGACCGAGCGTACGTATAAAATTGCAGGAGACTTAGAACTGCAAATCGATGTCACCTCCAACCCCTTTGATATTCCACTGGATCGCTTGTTTGAAATGGCTGCAAGAATAAATAAGAAACGTTCATTTCTTTTTGTGAGTAAAGTACTAGGCAAGCATATTCCGGTTAATCCATATACGTCATTATTGAGCGGGGTTTCACTGGGATTGCTGCTGCAGCAGGAGCTGCAAGGCAATATGCCTAGACATTTATTATTGCTGGCAATGCAGGGAATTATCAATCCTTCCCAATCTTATGAAGCGTATCATGAAGTAATGTCCCATCGCTTATCTCTTCCTCAATCGATTCTGTTTATTGGATTTGCCGAGACTGCAACGGCTATCGGACATGCCGTTTTTCAGACTTTTAGAGCTAATTGCCATTATATTCATACTACACGCGAAATCATTGAAGAGTCGGAATCTATCCTTCATTTCAGCGAGGAACACTCCCATGCAGTCGCTCATTATTGCTATGCCAAAGATCCTCAGCTGTTCACGAACGCCGAAACGGTTGTCCTCATTGACGATGAAATTACGACAGGCAAAACCTCACTCAACATTATTCGAGATATGCAGGCAAAGTTTCCGAAAAAGGTGTACTACATCCTTGCTTTGCTTGACTGGAGAACGGAGTCGGATCAGCAACAGTTTACGAGGCTGGAGCAGGAATTAGATATCTCCATTCATGTGCTTTCCCTAGTTAAAGGCGAAGTGAAGGTTTCCGGTTCTTCCGAAAGCTTAACGCCGGGAGTGCCGTCCCTTCCTGATGCCGATCCAACCGTTCCGGTAGATGTGATCTACGTGGACCGCTTATTTGTTCACCATTCCACTACGGACAAGCGTCCCTATTTATTGCACAGCGGCAGGTTCGGTCTAACCCCTCAAGATGAGGAGCAATCAGCTATAGCCATTACGCAGACGGCGCAGCAATTAAGGCAGACACGTGTTGGAGCTAATACGCTTTGTGTGGGCACGGGAGAATTTATGTACATCCCCATGCGAATTGCAGCGGAAATGGGGGCGGGAGTCTCCTATCAATCGACGACGAGAAGTCCTATTCATACGATTGATCGGGAAGGTTATGCGGTGAAATCAGGTTATCCGTATCTTTCACCGGAAGATCCTGAGGTTACTCATTTCTTATACAATATCCCGGTAGGGCTGTATGACGATCTTTATTTCTTTATGGAAAGAGAAGCAGATCCGTCTTCTATGCTCCCGATATGCCAAATTCTCAAAACGCGCGGTGTGCAGCGGATTCATCTTGTTATGTTCTCTCCTCAAACCGTGGAATGGAAGGAGGGGGAAGTATGGAAGATTGGCGAATCCGGCCTATCCAGGAGCCTGTCCAGTTAGGCAGCTATCCAGCGTCAGATGTCACTTTTTTGTTGAAGGATTTAAGTGCGATTCCGCTTGAACAATCAACGGATGATAGGGAGCGGGCTATTCAATCCGGCACGCATTATTCAGAAATGCTCCCGGTCGAGCAGCAGCCTGCAGCGGATTACCTGGCGTTATATCACGAAACGCTGCGGCTATCGGCCAAGAAAGTGGCCCTAGCTGTCGGTACGACGGCGGAGATGATTCGGAGCAACAAAGGAGCGAACACGGTTCTGGTCTCTTTGGCCAGGGCAGGCACGCCAGCGGGTATTCTCATTCGCCGTTATCTGCTGGAGATACATCAAACCGACATGCCCCATTACAGTATTTCAATTATCCGGGGGAAAGGCATCGACGAAAATGCGCTAATGTACATTCTCCAAAAGCACCCCGGTGCCAAGCTTCAGTTCGTGGACGGCTGGACGGGCAAGGGAGCTATCCGTAAAGTGCTTTCGGAAGCGTGCAGTAAAATGGATCGAGACTATGGCATCAAGCTCGACGATGATTTGGCGGTGCTTGCCGATCCCGGCCAATGCGCCGAAATGTTCGGAACGAGGGAGGACTTTCTGATTCCGAGCGCCTGCCTGAACGCACCGGTATCCGGCTTGATGAGCCGAACGGTCATGCGGGAGGATTTAATCGGGCCGCATGATTTTCATGGCTCCAAGTTTTATAAAGAGTGGTTGGAACAGGACCTCTCCAATCATTTTATTTCGGCAATCGTACCGTTTTTCTCCGAGATCGCGAGAGAAGCGGAGCAGATTGCAGTCGACTTCACCGAGCAGCCTCCTTCGATGTCCTGGAAAGGACTACGTGATATTCAAGCCATACAGAACGAGTACGCCGTTGCGGACATCAACCTCATTAAACCAGGGGTTGGCGAGACTACGCGCGTGCTGCTCCGCAGAGTGCCTTGGCGTATTCTAGTCGACAGGTTGGACAACCCGAATATCCGTCATATCTTGCATTTAGCCGAAGCGAGGGAAGTGCCGGTTGAAGTGTACCCCGGGCTCACGTATTCCTGCTGCGGAATCATTAAGTCTGTGAAAGGAGACGCCGAATGATATTTGCCAGTGACTTAGATCAGACGCTGATTTACTCGCAGCCGGAAGATCGCGCAACAGAGCTGGGCAGCCGGATTCTCATAGCCGAACTCATTGACGGTAAAGTGAGATCTTATATGTCAGCAAATTCTTATCATAGGCTCCAAAGCCTGATGAAGGAGCTTACCTTCATACCGGTCACAACGCGGACGTTGAAACAGTATGACCGCATTCATCTCATCAGCCAAATGCTGCAACCTGCCTATGCCGTTACAAGCAATGGCGGAAATATTGTCCTTAACGGGCAGCCCGATCCTGAATGGCATAGGGCGATACTTGCGCGCGTGCAGGACTCAAGCGTCCACGTTGAAGAGGTCCGGAAGCTTATGGATCAAGTGCTTCATTCGGATTGGGTTATTTCCTCCACCTATTGCGATGATTTGTTTTTCTCTCACATCGTAGAGCGCGATAAGATCCCGCAGCTGGAAATGCGCGAGCTGAGCGAGGAGCTGCAGCGTCTGGGTTGGACGACATCCATTCAGGGGAGAAAGGTCTACATCGTTCCTAAAGCCGTTAATAAACGCGATGCCGTCGCTCATCTGAAGCAGATCATCGGGGATGAGAAGATCGTCGCATCGGGAGACTCCCTGCTGGATCAGATTCTGCTAGATTTTGCTGATTACTCCTTGGCTCCACGGCATGGCGAGTTGTTCCGCCAGGAGCAGCTCCAGGGCACAGGCGCATATACGTTCACGGAGGAATCGGGCATTTTTGCGACAGATGAAATTATAGAATATGTACAGGCTGTTCATAACAAGCATAATCCTGCCTTCAGGATAAAGGAGTCCTCATGAAAAAAGTATGGTTTAACCGTTGGTTTTCAGTCGCTTATCACTATATGAACAGCATTCGCAACAATGAGGATGGCAGGCAATTTAAAATGTATGCGACCCATCCAGACCGCAGCCATATGGCCCTTCAGGCGGCTGATTTTGCCGATACGGAGCCTGTGCTAAACGATGACGACTATGTGGAGTTCGCGCTGGACTTTTGTAAAAAGCACGGCATTGACGTGTTCATTCCGAGATTGCATATGTACGCGATTGCCAAGCATGTGGAGGAGTTTGAAAAGGCAGGCACCAAGGTCACCGTTTGCCGCGATCTGGCGCTATTGGAGAATCTGTTGGAGAAACAGAAATTCTATGAAGCCATTCGGGATAAAAATATCCTCGCCATTCCCGACTATCATGTTGTGAACACGGCTGAACAATTCATGAACGCCTATGACGCGCTCACGCAGGCAGGCCATCAAGTCTGTATGAAACCGACCAATGCCGAAGGCGGCATGGGCTTCCGAATTATTAGCAACGAGCGCAACGCCTTGCAGGATCTGTTTGGAACAGTGACCCCCTATCTATCGAAGGATCAGGCCTATCAGGCTCTGTCTACAGTGGATCGCTTTAACGACCTGATGGTGATGGAACTGCTAGGTGGCCATGAATACAGCATAGACTGCTTAGCAACAGCATCGGGTGAGCTGCTTGCTGCCGTACCTCGCCGCAAAGCGGACGGACGTCTGCGCTTGCTTGAAGAGGTGCCGGAGCTGATCGAGATTGCGCATCGAATCGCTGCTGCATACCGGATCCCTTTTAACTACAATATTCAAGTCAAGTACAATCAGGGCGTTCCCAAATTGCTCGAAATTAACCCGAGAATGTCCGGAGGACTGCATGTAACGTGTTTATCCGGCATCAATTTCCCCTATTTAGCGGTGAAGTCGATTTTGGGCGAACATGTCGGCATCCAAGAGCCCAAGTACGGCCTGCTAGCCAGTCATATTGAAAAATATATGATTATGGATCTGGGCGAATAAAGGCGAATAAAATAAGCTGCCCGTCATATCTTTGAATAAGGCGATCAAACTATTCAAAGAAGGTGCGCAGCATGATGATAGGCGGGATTATACTCTTTGGAATTATCGTCGTGCTCATTGTCGTGGCAGCCTCTGAAAAAGCGGAATCCATATCCAAATTTATCGAAAAATAGTCACCTATGAAACCTGTAAAGGTTTCTTTTTTTTGATTCGATTTGGTAGAATATAAGATAGAGTCGAAAAGACGGTAGTTAAGATAAAGGAGCTGTAACATGCTGCAACTAAGCGATAGTCAGCTTGCAACAATGTGGGCTCAAGGGGATTCTAAGGCATTTAGCCGGCTTCTTGAGCTGTATAAGGACAAGATTTACCGATTGGCTTTTCGGATGCTGAGGAACAAATCGGATTCGGAGGACGTCGTGCAGGAGACGTTTCTTCGGGCGTATCAGCATTCGCATCGTTTTGACACGAGCAAAAATTTCTCTACCTGGATTTTTAGCATCGGTAAAAACGTGGCCATTGATTTGTTACGCAAAAAGAAGTCGGAGCTGTCCATGGATACGAGTCCGCATTCGTTTCAAGACGCGCTGCCTTTTTATGATAAGTTAACCAGCCGTGAGAAAACGCCTGAACTTCAATTAATTGAGCAAGAAACTGCCGAACAAGTGGAGCAAATGATACGTGATCTGCCGGATAAATATAAGACTCTGATCGTGTATAAGTATTTTTTAGATATGTCATTAGAAGACATTAGTAAAGAAGTGAACTTACCGGTTACAACGATCAAAACAAGGCTGTTTCGGGGCCGGAATTACATCAAACGCAAATGGGGTTCGTTGTTCTTCATGCTGCAGAGCCTGACATCGGTTATCATATTTTAACTTTTCTTCATTCCAGCAGACAGAGGAGTATTCCAATGAGCACTTCCAAGATTGAAGCACCAAAAATGCCGAAAGAATTGCCATCGATATCGCTCCCCGAAGAAGGGATGGATTCGGAAGACAGCTTTCATACAGGCTTGATAAGCGATTGTACGATTGATAATCAGAAAGCTTCGAAAGTTGCATTTGATAAAATTATTTTTCGCAATGTAACCTTTACGCGAATTGCCATGAAGGACATTGAACTGACGGATGTTATTTTCGAGAAATGCGATTTATCCAATGTTGATTTCGGTCAAGCTACGATTCACCGGACTGAATTTAGAAATTGCAAAATTATGGGGATGGATATGACGGAAGCGACCATCCGAAATGTGTTATTCGATTCCTGCTTGGGGGATTATGCTAATTTCCGAATGGCTAATTTCCGGCAAGTTGCATTTCAAGAGTGTTCGCTCTTGAGTGCCGATTTCTATGAGACAACGCTGCAGAAGGTGCAGTATGAAGCTTGTAAGCTGGACCGGGCTCAATTCTCGGGCGCTAAGCTGGCAGGAATTGATCTCAGCTCCTGTGACTTCACAAGTCTGGGCGTAGGCGTGGAGGATTTGCCCGGCTGCATCATTTCCAGAGGACAAGCTTCCGTATTTGCAAGTCTGTTTGGGCTTATACTAAAGGAATAAAGGCAGCAGCGAAATGAGGAGGCAGGCGTGAAATTTGGTTTTGATATTGATGATACGCTCATTAATTTAAGAGAACATGCTTTTCATATCTATAATCGCAAATTGCAACAAAATATTGGTTTGGACGTGTTTCATGCGTTAACGACGATGGAGATTCACGAAGCATTCGGGTTGACGAAAGAAGAGGGAGGGAAGCTCTGGATGAGCCTCCGCGATGATATTTACTACTCGGACTGCGCTCCCTTTCCGCATGCACGTGAATTTCTACATGAGCTAGTTAAGCAGGGGCACGAGGTATACTATATTACGGCAAGAGCGAAAGAGCATACGGAGCGCACGCGAGAGTGGCTTATTCAAAATGGATTTCCCGTTACGGAAGGACATTTTTATTGCGGGATGAGCGATACTGAGAAAGTGCATATTATCGAGGCACTGGAGCTGGACTACTATTTCGATGATAAACCGTCTGTGCTCGCGACCTTGTCTCAATTGCCGGTGAAGGCGTATGTGAAAGACCGGTCTTATAACCGGCAGCTTGATTTGCCGCGGATAACTTCCTGGGAACAGTTTATGGAAGAGCTGAAATCTAAGTGATTTACAGATTTACCGTGTCGCCTGGTCGAGCGGAAAGTAAATACTTAATACCTTCAGATGCCAGCTGCTCAAGCAGGGCATCTGTTTCTTTTTTTGGGGCATGTACGAGAAGCTTAAACGGACTGTTCAACGATTGCGCCATTTTACGCACATCGGGCATTCCCTGATGTATTTTGTAACGAATCATCTTCATTTGGCATCCGCGCTCTTCATCGCTCATAGCCAGAAGCCGCTGCCCCACCGTGCCCATCGCGACGTGTCCGGTTAGCACGATGCCGTTCGCCAGTTTCCTGCGCCACTTCTCGTAATACCATCTGGACTTGGCAGATTGCATCATCCCGTCGCTCGTAAACCAGATGGCTGTCCGGGATTGGGCCAGATCCTCGTTCAATTGCCGCTGGCGTTGATCTTCGGTATGGATCACTTCAAAGCAGCCGCTGCTTAAAGCCTCTCTGAGGACACTCTCCATGCCTGGTTTCAGCCAGCTGGCGTGCTCAAGCATGAGCTCCATGGCTTGAATAAGCTCTGCTTCGACGCGAATCGGCGTATCAGGGAAACGCTCCTTCATAAGAAGCTGCAGATCCTGTCCCCGGCCGCAAACAGGTACGGGCAGCAGAAGCTGACCACCCTCCTTTAGAATCCCTTCGGCTGCAGAGAAAAGCTTCTCCAGCTTATCGGATTGATACTCCGTATCGGTACTATAAGCGGCATCGATAATCGCCCCGTTTAAGGCAATACTGCCGTTCGTAAGGTCCCCTGGTATATCCGTTCCAAGCAGATGAGCATCTTCGCTGTAGTCTCCAGAATAAAACAAACGTTTCCCTTCTATTTCCAGAAGCAGCCATACCGACCCCAGCATATGTCCGCTTCGTCCCCAACAAATGCGAAGTTCAGGGGCTAGTTCGATCCATTGCCGGGGCGGAGCTTCATCTTCGATGTAAGCAAACTGGATACGAGCGATATCCGTTTCATCATAGGGGAGTTCTCCGCCTTGCTGTTTAACGTAGTTCCCCCAAGCGGCATAATAAGAGGGAAGCTGCTGCGCAGTTATTCGGGTTGTCCATACTTTGCCGGAATATCCTAATTTGTATAGCCAAGGGATTGCGATAGAGTGATCTTCATGCGCATGAGATAAAAAAACAGCGTCCAATTCCGCGACTCTGTCCGGATCGATCAACGGATATTCCCCGCATCCTTCACGCTTTACACCGCAATCGAGCATAATGCTCGTCTGTTCATTGCCAATCCAATAACAGGAGCGGCCGTGTTCGCCGGCACCGCCCCATACGTTCAATTGCATCATTCCACATTCCACTTTCTGTTCGTATTCATGTTGTTCACGATAAGCAGCAGGATGGTTGTAAGACCGACAGAAACGACGGCCATCGCCATGCCGAGCGAGATTTGACCTTGTTCAAATTGCGCGAAAATGTAGGTAGCCGACGTTTGCATGGACGGCGGCAGCACCATCAGCGAGGCGACAAGCTCTCGGAGCGAGATGGTGAAGGTCATCATCCAGCCGGCGATAATACCCGGCAGCAGCAGTGGCAGGACAATACGCCGGAACACGTACCAGGGCTGCCCGCCGAAGACTTGCCCGGCTTGCCGCAGGGATTCGTCCAGCTGCCCGTTGCGTGCCTTGACGTATTGCACGGTGTACGGCAGGAAGAACACCACGTAAGTGAGGACGACCATGCCGTAGGTGTTATAGAGATGCAGCGGCATCCAAGGCGCATTCCATAACATAATGAGTCCGACAACCAGGACCATATCAGGGACCGTGTTCGGCAGCAGGCTGAACATGTCCGTAACGCGCTGCGGCAGCCGCTTGGCGCGGCCAATCGTTAAGGCGAACCAAGTGCCAAGCGCGGCTGCTAAGCAGGCGGCGAGCAGGGCGAGCCCCAGGCTGTTCATCAGCGCTTTCATGCTGGGTGAGCCCCATTTGAGCAGCTCGCCGTAATGAAGCAGCGTCATGTTGTTCCACGCCAGCCCGCCTCCCCGGAGCTTCATTAGCGAAGCCGAAATGATGGAGAAATACGGGATGCCGATGGATGCGGCGAGAAGCAGAGCCACATAGAGCCAGGCTAGCGCGCGTTGCCAGCCGAGGTAGCCGACGATTTTGTCACGAGAGCCTTTGCCGCCGACAAGGTTATAAGAATTCCGGCGTACAACAACGGACTGTATGTACCAAAGCACAAGACAGGCTAGCAGCAAAAGGGACGCCAGCGAGGTTGCTTTGCCGAAATCTACCGGCCAACTGGAGATTGAGGCTTGAATTTCGGTCGTAAGCACGAAATAGCCGATGCGTCTGCCGAATGTAGCCGGTGTACCGAATTCGGCCAATGTTTTGACGAAAATGAGCAGAGCGCCCATGACATAACTAGAGAAAACAAGCGGCAGCATGACGCGGCGAAGCGAATACAGGAAGCTTGCCCCATGCACGGCGGCCGCTTCTTCTTTGTTGCTGCCAATTTGGAGAATGGCATTACGCAGAATCAAATACAAGAACGGAAACAAATGGAGACTCATAATCGTAACCATCCCAAATAAGCTAAAGAAATGGCTGCTTATCCAGGTTGCACCGGGAAACAATTGTTCGAGATAGCCGCGCGGCTGCATAAATAAAATCCATCCCATGGAGCCGATATACGGCGGAGTCATGAAAGGAATGAGCAGGACAATATCCAGCCAGCGATGCTTGCGGAGCGGCGTTTTGGCCATGATCCAAGCTAGGGGCAGAGCAAGCAAAGTACTTCCAACGACAACCCAAATCCCGAGCATCAAAGAATGGCTGAATACACCGGTCAAATCTTTCTCCAATACGACTCGAATAGGGGCCAATAAGTCTAAGGAACCTTTCACCCAAACACTTTTGAAAAATACAAATAAAAGAGGAAGGACGACCAGCATCGCCAGAAGCAGCAATGCCAGAAGCGTCCCCGTACGTTTGAAAATCATGTGGTCGTCATCCCCGTTCGGAGCTTACTTTTTGAACAATTGTGTGAATTTCTGTGTGACACCGGCTTGATTATCATTCATCCAGTTCCAGTCGACTTTAATAGCAGGAATGTCTTTCGCACTTACTCTTCCTTGTACTTGGATATCGCTGCGGCCGGAAAGCAGGTAAGCATCGGTAACCATTTTTTGGGCTTCGTCGGAAAGCAGATATTCAATGAAAGCTTTAGCGCTATCGACATTTTTACTCGTTTTCATGATCATGGCCGGCCGTGGTGAGATGACCGTTCCGCTTGCCGGATAAATCAGATCGATAGGCTCGCCCTTCGCTTTGGACGCATAAGTCATATAGTCAACGCTCGCCATCACGATGCTTTTAGCTCCGGAAATTACAGGATCCATAGCTTCTTGGTTAGCGCCTGCAATAATAGCGCCATTGGCTTTGACTTTACCAAATAAATCCCAGGCAGCATCGCCGTTTTTATTCGCATAGCCGGTCATGAAATCGAGGGCGGAACCGGATTGAGCAGGATCAGGAATGTTTACTTTATCCTTCCACTCAGGTTTCGTCAGATCGCTCCATTCTTTCGGAGGGTTTGTAACGGTTTTGGTGTTATAGGCAATGCCCAGTGCCGAAAGGCTGTAGCTAAAATAATTTCCGTCCTTATCGGAGTAGTCGGAGATTAGTTTGTCGGCATTTTTAGCTTCTTTGAAAGGCAGGGTTAGTCCGCTTTTTGTCATGCCAATAGCTGAAGGGAGCGAGGCCAGAACGACAACGTCAACGACCGGATTTGCTTTTTCGGCTTCCATACGAGCTAAGATTTTACCGGTGGTACCTTGAAACATTTCGACTTCCACACCTGTTTTAGCCTGAAACCCTTTTTGAATTTTGGTAGCGAGATCAGCAGGACCTGCACTGTATACAACAATTTTTCCGCTTAGCTTTTTCGCTTCAGGCGTTGGTGTCGCCGTTGCGGCCGTTGAAACAGCCGGAGTTGCTGCAGCTGGGCTTGCGTTGGAAGTCTTGTTTGCCGTACCGCAGCCTGTTAAACCTACGCCTACTAGAACGGACATCAAAGCTAAAGTACTCATTTGCAAGTTTTTTCTCATTTTCGTTTTCATTGGAAATACACCCTCTCAGTTTTTTTACTATTCACTACAGTTCATGGATCTGCTCTTGTGAGATATACAGCGTTACGTTTTCTCCTATGGTCAGACGTGATGGATGATACGCCATCCAAACATCATGATCACCAATCCTCACACTGATTTCGTAGCGTTCCCCCATATAGCTGACGGCTTGGACCACGCCTGAATAAACTAGGTCTTGGTCCGTCAAGCGTTCCCAGCGGATGTGCTCAGGGCGAATGAGTCGCTTGTCCGTTTCCAGCCAATTCGTTTTGCCGATAAAGCGGGCCGTGAAGGGGTGAGCAGGCTTGCGATAAATGACTTCGGGAACGTCTTTTTGCAAAATGACCCCGCTTTGCATAACGACGATTTCATCCGACATGGACATGGCTTCCGTTTGGTCATGCGTCACATAAACCGCCGTGAATCCGATGTTTCGCACCAGATTCATCAGCTCGGTGCGCATTTCTTCCCGCAAAAGGGCATCCAATGCGCTCATCGGCTCATCGAATAAGACGAGTTGAGGCCGAACAACAATGGCCCGGGCAAGCGCGACGCGCTGCTGTTGGCCGCCTGAAAGCTGATGGGGATAGCGCTTCTCCATTCCCACAAGTTGAACTAAATCAATAGCTTCCATTGCTCGCTGACGCCAGTTGGCGGTGTCGCCTTTTGCTTTGAGCCCGAATGCCACGTTTTCCAGGACCGTTAAATGCGGCCAGAGGGCAAAATCTTGAAACACCATGCCGAAATCTCGCCGGTGAACGGGAAGATTAATCCTGCGCTGCTTGGAAAAAAGACAGGCATCACCCAAGTGAATGTCACCATCATCAGGAGACTCTAGACCTGCGATGATCCGGAGCAATGTTGTCTTGCCGCATCCGGACGGACCTAACAAAGTTGTGAATTTCCCTTTGGCAAGGGTTAGTTGAATGTCCTTAAGCGCCGGCGAGGCGCCGAAGGATTTGTTGATACCGCGAAGTTGTAAAGTCATCTCAGGCTTCCTTCCGTTCTTAGGAACTTAAACTTAGTTTAGGCGAACAAAATCAGCGGAGTATCAACTTAAGGTAAAGCAATTGTTAAGTTTTTGTTGGTAAACTATTATTCTTCATAGATTTTTTCTATAATGGTGGGAGCATGAATGATAAGGAGAATCGTACAATGAATTGGAACCTAATTAAGCTTCAAATTATCGAATTGCTGGATAAGCATAAACGAATTACCACCGTTGCCGATCAATTAGGGCTGAAGCAGCCGACTGTTTCATTTCATATGAAAAGCATTGAGCAGGAATTAGGAGTCAGCCTATTTTATTCAAAAGCAGGGAAAGTCCATTTGACGGATGCGGGCCAATCCCTTAACCATTATGCCAAGAAAATTAATGCCCTGGCACAGGAAGCCGAGAGAGTGGTGAAGGAATTCGATGAGAGAGGGAGCGGACACTTGAAAATTGGAGCGAGCTATGTGCCAGGTACGTATGTGCTCCCGAGCATACTTAGCGCCTTTTCCAAACGGTATCCGCACATCTCCATCTCCCTCACGGTCAGGACCTCTCCTGTCCTTCAAGAAATGCTTTTGAATCATGAAATTGATATCGGCATTATGTCGGCTGAGCCATTTCAATGGGCGCCTCTCATTGGAGAAACCTTATGTGAAGACGAATTGGTTTTCTTCTTTAACCCGCAGCATCGGTTGGCTAGACACGCCGTTCTTCATCCTGAGCTATTGCAGGACGTTCCCTTTATTTTGCACGGGCAAGAATCAAGCACGCGAACCATGACATTGAAATGGGCCAAAAGCTTAGGCATTGAACTTAAACCCGTCATGGAGATGGACTCCTTGGAGGCTATTAAGCAGGCCGTCATAACGGGCGATAGCGTCTCGGTTATTTCTAAGATGGCGATTGCCAAAGAGATGCAGCGCGACGAGCTGGTGTATCGTGAAATTCCTCAAAATCCTTTTAAACGCTACATCTTTTTCACGTATAACGAAGACCGGATTCGCTCATCATTCTTTGATAGCTTTTTCCAATATTTGCGCGACTCCGTCCAAAGCGAGTAGACACTTTTACAAAAAACACATGCCCGGCTGACAATCCAATGACAAAACTTCTTTATGCTCTTTTCTGGAAGGGAAACCTTACCAAAAAGGTTAAAGGAGATGAATTAATGTTTAAGAATAAGGCTTTGCAGATGGTCATGGCCATGGTCGTAGGAACAAGCACGCTGGTTGGATTTGGCGGGGCGCCGCAGTCCGTATCGGCTGCAAGCAACATGGTGCCGGATTATGAGGTCAAGCTGCTGCTTAATCCGAATGTCGTGCTGGGCTCGGACTTCAAGCTCACAAGCAGCGTGAAGACTGCGTTTGGCATGCCGGACACCGTAACGAAGATGAACGTTCAGTTTATGGACACGAACGCCAAGGATATTTACAACAACGGATGGAGTCCGCGTATTCGCAAGACAGAGGGAGAGAATGATTTCGAACTCAGTTATAAGAAGCGCTATGCCATCACCGGCGATGACATCAATGGCGCCCTTACGTTAGCCAATCAGGAGGGCTTTAATTCTGGGGATACCGGGTATGAGGCTCAAATCGAATGGGGTTACCAGAAGAAAACATTAAGCATAACTAGAACCAAAAGCGGCAGCAAATCGGGTTATAGTGGTATGGATCTTCCTAATCAAGCCGATTCACGCAGTCTTCTAATCAATAACGCACCAGATAAATTTAATAACTGGGTTTCGAGCGGGTGGGGGACTAGCAAGCTGTCATCGTCGCGAATCTATGGCCCAGTTCTTGCCAAGCGCTCAGTCGGTACGTGGAGTGGTCAAAAATTGTATATTGAAGTGTGGCCAATTCTGAATGCGGCAGGCACAGGAACCGAATATGTCGTGGAAGCGTCCTTCAAAACGAGCAGCCAAGCGACAGCCTCGGCCAAGCATGATGAGCTTATTGCCTATTTGCAGGCAAAAGGATGGTTTCTAGCTCAGGATTCATTAAAAACACAGCTTATTATGGATCGATATTAAACATTTCTCTTTAGAGGCTGTCCCAGAAGCGGTAAACACTGCTTACGGGATAGCCTTTCGTATTATTTGTTGAGATGGAACAACAGGGCCTTATATGCCCCAAATGACCCATTAAGAGCACCAGACCCACCAGACCCACCAAACCCACCAAACCCACCAAACCCACCAAACCCACCAAACCCACCAAACCCACCAAACCCACCAAACCCACCAAACCCACCAAACCCACCAGACCCATCGACTTTAGTTGCAGGTACGAGTGAGTAGAGTTTGCTTTTTTGACGAAGAGGGGGTGGTTTCTACGCTTGGGCAAATTGGGGAACTACAGGGTGCTGATATGAACGAAACCTGCAACTCCTAGCACGGAGTTCCATTTTTAGGCATCACGAAAGTTAGCCTGTCAAGTGCTCTTCTTTACAGGCGGTCTGTTTTTCCATACTAGATTCCGGTCCGGCTGATCATGCCGGACCCTGCCTTACGGCGAGTAATGGGGTGCAGGGGGCGTGCTCCCTGCATTCTTTTTTTGTTTGAAGTGACTCACATACGTCTACATTCCTTGGCACGAAGGCAAAATGGGTTTGGCGCCGGCTGGCACGCTGATATACGTGGATTTTCACAAGTTAATAGATACGACCAGAGAGTTAGTCCTGCTAGCTATTGACGTGCATAAAGCCTTATTTATTCGGCTTTGCACAAGCGGATCTCGCGGATTTGCTCTCTGCCTTGCTTAGTACTTTGCCTTCGAGCCAAAGAATGTAACTCATCTATGACAATCAAACTTCTGGCATCATCATCCTTTTAATTATTTGTGTAGACATGTTAACCCTGAACGGACCAAACCGTTTGATCAAATAATAACTGTTGGCTTCTGTCTCCCCTCCATCTCTTTTGCTATTGCCCATATAAATCCTAACAACTCTCTAGCAACGGCTGTTACAACCGTGCCTCGCTGTTTTCCTCTTGCGGACAAGCGTTTATATTTCTGATGAAGTCGCTTTTGCGCATGCCATGAGATTTCTTGTATGCCAGGACCTAAACCATCTAACCGCTCCCGAAGGGCCCTTCAAATGGCGGGCGAGTGGCGATAACTCCACGCTGTTTCAATTAATACTCTACGAACGTGAGCGTTTCCGGCCTTCGTAATCCCACCTTGCCATCTGCTGCCTCCACTGGATTTTTCACTCGGGACTAATCCCGCGTAGGACATTAATTGCCCAGGATGAGCGAAACGCCCCGCGATTTTTCCTAATTCCGCCGCCAAAGTAGTCGCTGTGATTAACGCGATTCCACGAAGTGCTTGTAAGGCTTTGATCATGGGAGCTTGAGAACTAGAAGCAGCTTGTTTTTCCATTTCTTTCTCGTACCTCGAAATTCGTTGCCCCGCTTCCTGGATACAGTTGCGATATTCCTGAAAGACGATATCTTCACACTCTCGGTCGAAGCGCAGCGTATCTAGCCATTCTTCGTGAGCACGACTCCACGGAGTCTTCCCTTTAGGAAGCAGCAATTGATGCCTGAGTAGAAATTTCATTAACCTTTGTCTACTTCGATTCTGATCTTCGACTGCATCCTCGCGAGCTCGACTAGGTCGCGGAGTGCCTCATCTTCTACAGAGGGCACGTATACCGGGGTTAACTCCCTGGCGCGCCACAATTGTGCAAGGCCAATGGCATCTCTCTTATCTGTTTTTATCCGTGTATTCTTAGTTAAGGTGGTTGGCGCAACAACACTACATTCGGTAAAAAATTCTAGAAACCAGCGCTGAAGATCGAATCCTGTGGGCCCAGCTTCGTAACAAACATCTAGCTTGACGTCGCCTTCTTTGGTTAATTGCTTGATAAGTTTACGAACGGCTTCTTTTGTATGGTCAATACTTCCCCAATATCTGGGCTCATCTCGACCTTCATTCGCAATGGCAAGCACAATTTTATCTTTGGACACGTCTAAACCAACATACTTTATGGTAATACTCATAATAAACCGACTCCTTTTGTGTTTAGCTCTGATTTTGAGCCTGGATTGTTTTACACCACCCAGTGTTCTCAAAATTAACCTACGTATACGCAAAGTGGCAGTCGGTTTCGTTCATTATAACTATTTTGACTGGATGACTGGTTTTATGGCTGAGACGGAACTACAGGGTCTTATATGCCCCAAATAGCCTACAAGTTGCCGGAAATTGATAAAATAGCGGACCATAGTTCCCGCTTACCCCCGAAAGTGCCGATTATTTAGGAAATAGAGGATCATAGTTCCCACAATGGGGGCTGGATCTGGACTTGCCACAAATGTGACAGCGGGATGCAGGCCAATATTTCCTGGGGGAACGGCGTCGTGCCGGGCAGCTTCTTTTTCACTTCATGTCCGCATAAGGTAGTACTAATGACAAGCGGGGCTAGGGGGGAAGGGGATGCTGCAAAGGCGACGGTGGAAAAGCAGACCTACAGGGAAATCGAACCGAAAAAAGGTGCTGTTGATCAGTCTCCTCATCTTTGTCTTATTTTGTGTGCAGTTTTTTATTTTTGTTGAGCGTAACCTGAGACCCCCGCTGATGAATTTAGCGAAAGTCCGCATTAAACAGATTGCGACACAGGCGATTAATAGTGCTATTGCGGATCATGTGGCAGGGAATACGAATGCAGAGCAGCTAATTGACTGGAAAATGGACAAAAACGGGAAGATTACAGGATTCATGTTGAATTATAATGAACATATGCGCATCACCTCGGAAACAATAAAAACGGTGCAAGGCGAGCTTGATCATTTACAATCCATATCCGAGCACGTACCGGTCGGGCAGGCTGTGAATAGCGCGATCCTCTCTTCGTTTGGTCCTGATATTCCGGTCAGGTTTCTGCCGGTCGGCAATGTGAAGGTTGATTTAAATACGCGTTCGCAAAATGCAGGGATTAATATGGTGATATTTGAAGTCTATGTTCGCATTGTTGCTGAAGTATCGGTCATTATTCCTTTTGATTCGGATACGGAAATCGTAGAAACGGAAATTCCCATTTCTTATTCCCTAGTCGTAGGGGATGTTCCAACCTATTACTATGATAACAAAGGTAATCCGGTTGGAGGGAATAAGAGTGCAGGACCGCCCAGCCTGTCGCTTCCTCAGATTCCGAACCTCGGAACAACAACGCCTAAGGACGATGGGGTTCATACGAAAGAAACCACACAAAAAGAGCCGACTCCTTAAGAGTGCGGCTTATTTTTTCTTTTTATTCCGATCTTCGCGCTCCCACTTACGCAGGGAGGGGTACGGGTCGAAGCTCCATTCGGCTAACCCATTATCCCGGTAGAGGCCAAAATGGAGGTGGGGCGGGAATTTCCCAGATGTCCCCGGCTTGCCGTAGCCCGAACTGCCGACCCAACCGATGGTTTGACCGGGTTTGACGATGTCGTTTTCTTTGATCCCTTTTTGAAAACCGGAGAGATGCGCGTAGTAGTGGTAAACGTTGTTAGTGTCACGAATCCCAATTCGCCAACCGCCGTATGGATTCCAGCCTTTCACTTCCACAATGCCGTAACAAGTGCTTCTGACAGGAACGCCATAGCGGGCAAAAAGATCCGTGCCTTCATGCGAGCGGTGCCCTCCCCAGCCGCGGCTGTCGCCCCAAGTGCTGCGATAGGAGTAATCTGCGCTTACCGGCAGCGGGAAGGCATGCTCTCCAAGGTCCAGTGTATCCAGTGTGGCATAAATGGTAGCGAATTGTTTAATCCGTTCAACACTGCGCGAATTTTGATAATAATTCCATAAGTTAATAAGTAAATTTGCTTCTTTGGTCCCGTTTCTACTCATCAGGAAGGCCATCGAAGCCAGTATGTCCAAGTCGTTATTTCGTTCGGCGATCCCGTCCCCCGAGCCGTCCCGGCCGAAGCCGTGGAAGAAGGAAATGCTGTTTGGATTCGTGTCCTTCTGGTCTGGGTTCAGCAAGCCTGCCCAATCCGATTCAGGAAAGTAAATACTCGTAATCCCTTTGTGAACTGGTCTTTTCTTGACGATATTCATTGTTTTTTCGTATTGATCAACAGCTGCCAGATAGAACCAGGGAATATCAGAAAGTATACTCGTTTTTTCAAACAGCTCCTTCCGCTCGGCGTTCAGGTTAGGGTTAACCTTAGCGGCAGATGGGGCAAGTGAATGATCAGAGATTCCGGCTTGGGTTGCAGCTAGGCTTGTGTGTGTTTCTGATTCGGCTGCTGATAGGAGGAGGCAACAAATTAGAACACGCGACCAAAAAGGTTTGCTTTTCATCACTATCGTCCTTCCTGAATTGTTCGTACTTAGGATGTACGCAACGCAGGATGTTTATCCCCACATCTTTCGTTGTTCTCCGTTTTTTGCTATGATGCCTGTATGAGGTGAGCACCGTGAATTTTAATCACAGAGAAGAACATGTGGACGATGGCATGCTGTTGATTCAGGCGAATTTGGACGATATGAACCCGGAGTGGGTTTCTTATATTATGGACAAGCTGTTTGATGCCGGTGCAAACGATGTGTTTGTGGTCCCGATTATTATGAAAAAAGGGCGCCCGGGCATGATGCTGAATGTGCTGGTCCCAGAGGAACGGCTCTCCGTCATGGAGGACGTTATTTTTGGAGAGACAACGACACTGGGCATTCGATATCTGCATGCTTCCTGTCATAGACTGGCTAGAGAGTTCCAACAAGTGCAAACCAAGTGGGGATTGCTAACGATAAAAGTTGGCTATCACCAAGGGAAACTAGTGCAATTCGCGCCAGAGTTTAAAGAATGTGAACAAGTTGCCAAAGCGTATAGCGTGCCTTTGAAAATGGTTTACGAAGAAGCAAGGCTGCAGTTCATGCAGCAGCAAAAAAACGCCTCCTCCTAATGCTTTAAGGAAGAGGCGTTTTTGTTGTTATTGATGGTCATGAGAGTGCGCGTGCGGGTGAGCTTGTGAATGAGAGTGATCATGATCATGGTGGTGATGGTGATCATCATGCGTATGACCATGACTATGGCTGTGCTCGTGAGCCAGGTGTTCATGGCCGACCTGCCATTTCCCAATGAAAGGATCTACTTTACCGACTACGACGCGGAGCACATTGGGTTGATTAGGCAAATCCCGTGTGCCTGCACCATATCCGATTGTATCTACGATCATAGGAGGAAAGCTTTTGGAAAATTCGTCAACGATACCGGAAATAATGCCCGCACCTGTTGGTGTGGTCATCTCCAGGCTGAAGTTGGTAGAGGCGATGGGTAAACCGCGCATCATTTCCAAAGTTGCCGGAGCGGGTACCGGATAAGTCCCATGATCGATATGAATGGTTCCTGAGCCCAGCGGTACAGGAGAAGCAAAGATGCGCTCGATTTGCAAGGAGTCAATAGCCAAAGCTACACCCACGATGTCGACAATGGAGTCGATCGCTCCGACTTCGTGGAAATGCACTTTTTCAACTGGAATACCATGGATTTTCGCTTCAGCGATGCCGATTTTTTCAAAGATGGCTAGGCTGAGGGATGTAACTCGCTCATTAAATCCAGCCTCTTGAATCACTTTGACAATTTCCGAATAATGGCGATGATGCTTTGGAGGATGCTGCGGATCCAGGACCACATCCAGTTTCAGCGCGGAGATGCCACGCTTAATGACGCGTTTCCACTCCAGCATGTAGGGTTCCAACTTGATTTTGGTAAGCTCATCTTCAATATAAGTCCGGTCTGCTCCTGCATCAACCAAAGCGCCGAGAGTCATATCTCCGCTGATTCCGGAGAAGCAGTCCAAATATAGAATACGCATGGTACGGATCTCACGCTCGTTTCGACATATTTTTGTTAATGAGCCCTGCATAATAGCCTGCTCCGAAACCGTTGTCAATGTTCACGACGGAAATGCCGGGAGAACAACTGTTTAACATCGACAACAAGGGAGCCACGCCTGCAAGGTGCGCGCCATAACCGATACTCGTCGGCACTGCGACGATCGGCTTGGACACGAGCCCGCCAACGACGCTGGCGAGCGCGCCTTCCATGCCGGCGACGACCACAATCGCGTTAGCACCGCGAATGAGCTCCAGCCGGCGGAAGAGCCGGTGAATGCCGGCTACGCCCACATCGAACACGCGTTCGACGTGGCTGCCCAGGCATTCTGCCGTAAGAGCGGCCTCCTCCGCCACGGGGAGGTCGGAGGTGCCTGCGCACACGACGGCGATGTAGCCGTCGTGGACTTTCAACATCGGTCGCTTGAACCAAGTGAGCGACCGGGCGGTTTCGTGGTAGGTGACACCTTCCACGGCAGCGACAACATGGGCGGCTTTGGCTGCGTCGACCCGCGTAGCGAGCACGCGGTCGGTGTGCTCCGTCAGCCGCCGGAAGATCGCCTCGATCTGCTCGGCGGTCTTGCCTTCCCCGAAAATGACCTCGGGGAAGCCGGTCCGCTTCTCGCGATCGATGTCCAGCTGGGCAAATCCAAGATCAAGGTTGCCGGGGCCATCCCCGCTGCCTTCCTTGATGATTTGCCTTTTGGCTTCTTCGACGTCCAGATCACCTGTCTGAACGAGCTTCAAAATCTTATCCAAGTCCATCATAAGGATGCTTCTTTCACCTTTTCTTTGGTTTCCTTCGACAGTACTTCGTTCATGCTGCCGGTTCGGTAGCCCTGTAAATCCAACGTTACGTAAGTAAAGCCGAGCTTACTGAACTTTTCATAAATTGCATCACGGTGCTCCACCACTTTATGTATCTCATCCGGCATGACTTCGATCCGGGCAATTTTCTCATGGTGACGCACGCGTACTTGATATAAACCAAGCTGCGACAGGAAATACTCCCCTTCGTCCAACTGGTCAATTTTCCATTTCTCAATTTGCGTTCCGTAAGGAATACGGGAGGACAGACAAGCAAAAGACGGTTTATTCCAAGTGCTCAAACCCAGCTCTTTGGATAGCTGTCTGATTTCGTCCTTGGTCATCCCTGCTTCTTGCAAAGTACTGCGGACCCCTTGCTCATTCTTCGCTTGCAGCCCCGGTCTGTAATCGCCGAGATCGTCCATATTCGAGCCGTCCAGAATGTAGGGGTAACCTAATTCTTTGGCTAATTGCTGCAAATGTGAATATAACCCTGTTTTGCAATGGTAGCAGCGGTCCGGATTATTGGCGACGAAATTAGCGTTCTCCAATTCTTTGACCTCTGTTCTATACAGTGGGACACCGATTTGTTCAGCAAGCTCAACGGCTGCGTCGAATTCCCGCGTTGGGAACGTTTCGGATGCGGCAGTGACGGCTAGAACTTGATCGCCGAGTTCTTGCTGCGCACGCTTGAGGACAAATGTACTGTCTACACCTCCGGAGAAGGCAATCAATACACGGCCCATGCCTCTTAAAATTTCGCCAAGCTTGCGGTCCTTCTCGCGCGTTATTTCTTGTATGCTCATGTTTCTTCCCTCCCATACAGCCTATATGTAAAAAGCTGAGCTGTTTTGGTCCATCCAGATAAGTGTATCACAACTGACAGGCAAAGTGGATTGTTTTGTCGGGCATTCATGATATAATAGCAACATTGAGAAACCAAAAAAAAGGCGGGAAATATAATGCCTACAAAACCATTAGAGAGAAAACCAGACTGGTTAAAAATTAATCTGAAAACAGATGAAAATTTCAAAGAAATAAAATCAATGATGCGTTCCAAGACGCTGCATACGGTTTGCGAGGAAGCCAGATGCCCGAATATTCACGAGTGCTGGGCGAATCGAACCGCTACTTTCATGATTTTGGGCGACATTTGTACGCGTGCCTGCCGGTTTTGCGCGGTTAAGACGGGTCTGCCAACGGAGCTGGATCTGCAAGAGCCGGAACGTGTGGCTGACGCCGCCTTGCAGATGGGACTGCGTCACTGCGTGGTGACCTCTGTTGCGCGCGATGATTTGCAGGATGGAGGCGCGATGATTTTCGCGGAAACCATCAAAGCGATTCGCCGCAAATTACCTCTGTGCACCGTAGAAGTACTGATTCCCGATTTCTTGGGCCGTGAAGAATCTTTGGCTGTCGTCCTTGAGGCGAAGCCTGATATTTTGAATCATAACATGGAGACGGTTGAACGCATGTCAGACCGCGTCCGTTCCAAAGCGAAATATCACCGCTCATTGGAACTGCTTCAGCGCTCCAAACGTATTGCACCGGGGATCCCGACCAAATCCAGCATTATGCTTGGCGTCGGTGAGGAGTGGGATGAGGTGCTGCAGACAATGGACGATTTGCGAGCGGTTGATTGCGACATTATGACAATCGGTCAATATTTGCAGCCGTCCACCAAACATCTGGCCGTATCCCAATATTATACGCCGGAACAGTTCGCCCTCCTCAAAGAAGAGGGAATGAAGCGCGGGTTCAAGCATGTAGAGTCAGGGCCTTTGGTGCGCAGCTCCTATCATGCTCATGAACAGGTTCAAGCCGCATCGAACGTCTAGACAACGAACGGATCATAGAAAGGAGAGCTTCCTAACATCATGATTCATATTGCTAATAAAACATATGAGCTCGTTACCGACCATAAAAATGGCTGGAACTTTGAAGTTTTCAAAGAACGCTTCAGCGAAGTATTAGAGCGTTATGATTATATTGTTGGCGATTGGGGTTACAGCCAGTTAAGGCTAAGAGGTTTCTTTAAGGAAATCCACCCTAAAGCAACGAAGGAAACTTCCATTGCCGCTCTTCAGGATTACTTGAATGAGTACTGCAACTTTGGCTGCGCCTATTTCATTATTGAGAAAGTGAATGGCAATAAGCAGCATCAGGCAGCATCGGAACCTTCGGCAACCACGTCATAAACCGAAAAGGACGCCACTCCAACTCGAGAGAGAAGGATGGCGTCTTTTTTCAGGGACGGCGAAATCTCCGGTTTCCATGCTCTGCTGGAGGAGATGGGGAACTACAGGGCGCGCTATTTGGCTAGAAACAGCACTTAAGGCAAGGGAAAGGGAACTAGGTTCCTCTATTCGACCAATCCGAGCAGTTTGTTCGATCATTGGGGTGATATAAGACCCTGTAGTTCCCCTCCAGCGCCCGAAATTCCGCTTTCCGCCGAAATAAGGGAATGGAGTTCCCACGGATAGGATGGTCGAAGTAGCCCATGAAGCAGTAAGTAAAGAATCACAAAAAAACCGTCAGGATTTTCCTGACGGTTTTTCTTAATACTTACTTTACCTCTAATCCAACAAAAGCTTCGCGAACCCTGTTCCAGAACGGGAAAGGACGGAATCTTGCAAACTTCACTTTGACATGGGAGGCTACACGGCAGCGGATCGAAACGACATCATTGCGCTGCATGTACTTATGATCAAGGGAAAGCAGCATATTTTGCTGAGCTTTCGGATAAATGTCGCAATGATGGTGCTTTGGCAAAATCATAGAGGAGCCAAGCGTTCTATAGACTCTGTTGTTGATAGAAGCAATCTCTGCGATTTGAATGGCTTCCAATGATGGATGGACCATCGCTCCTCCTAAGCTTTTGTTATAAGCTGTACTGCCGGCTGGCGAGGAAATGCAGATACCGTCCCCGCGGAACATTTCGAACATTTCGTCGTTGATGTGCAAACGCGCAACTAGCGATACTTCGATGCCCCGCAGCGTAAATTCATTGAGCGCCAGATGCGTCTCCACGCCTTTGTCAGTCGTTATTTCGATTTCTACAACGGGATACTGAACAATATGAAGCTCCTCAGGGGTGCTCACACTGAACATGAGCGATGCGAGATGGTCTAATTCATTCGGTTTCCAATCTGCAAAAAAGCCCAGATGTCCTGTATGAATACCGACGAAGGCAATATGATCCAGTTGATGTACGTAATTATGAAAGGCTTGAAGCATCGTGCCATCCCCGCCAATGGAAAGGACGATGTCGGGATTCACTTCATCCCGGGGCATGCCTTGCTTGGCTGCGAGCGCATGGAACCGCGCTGTCAACTCTTTGGAGATATCATCGCCTCGTTCAATGACGTTGTATTTCAATCGTTTTCCTCCTATTGAAGCGTGCAGTATTTGTCAATTTCTTGCAGGATGGACTCTGGCGTATGCCGAAATTTGGCAGCGACACGGTATAAATCGTTGCTGAAATTGGTCACCCTAACAATTTCACCATAGGCGGTAATCGGCCCGGGAAACCCTGACAGAATGAAGCTGAACTCCAGAAATAAGGGATAAAAAAGCCGGTTCGTCGTAACAAAAGAAAGACCACCCGCGCTAATATCAAGCAGCTGTCCGGAGAAAGCGACGCCCTTGCGTGCGGATAAGCCGCGAATGCCGACAATTTGAAGCGTGATAGGTGTTCGAAGGGAGAGCTTTGCCCGGTTGTGCTGTCGGTTCTGATGCTGTTGAATATCTTCGGGAATAGAGAGCGTAAGGTAACAAATCGACTTTTTTAATTCAAGTTGTAGAAACTCAACATAGGTATAATATAAAATTCCGCGGTCTTTAAAAGAAAATTCAATAAATGAAACATGTTCAAGTTTGTCGAATGGAAACAGTCCCGAAACTTCTAAACAAACGGTGAACGAGTCTACACCAATTTTATCAATGGAGAAATTATCTTCATAGCAGAACGGCTGCCCATCTTTACATTCACCGACAACAATCAAATGACAGTCCGAATTCGGTGCGATATATGCCAATTCTAGTGCCTTATTCCAATCCATAGCATCACCAAGTGGTTAGATTTGCATTCATGAACGCATGCACATACCGTAAGTCCTCTTTTCATAATAATTTATAAAAGAAAATAAGAAAAGCCCCTAACGGGGCTTTATCGGGGAAATCATACATTTATTGCCAGGATAACGTGCTGGTGACTAATGAAAGCTCAAAGGAGTGGGCAAAGTTTGTCGAAACAGGCCGAACGCGAATGGAAAAATGCGGTCCGTGGATGAGATGTCCGGGAATCGTTGCTTTATAGCTCTGTACTTGCTCCACCAACACACCCGTAGGCTCCATGGCAATGATCCTCTGCTCCCATTTTTCTCCATTGTCCTCATAGTAAATGATTTCCACGGCTGTATCTTGCGGCCAAATGGGGCCGAAATGGACCTGCGCGGTAACTTCCTTCGTAGACGGCTTGATTTCGCTTAAAGGCACTTCGGTCGACAATTTGGCGGAACGGTCATCGATGCCGATGATTTTTACTTGATACCAGTTACTTCGGATAAACTGCTTGTAATCGGCAACCTTCGTCGCTACCTCGTAGTGATTGGCGACAAACAGACGTGCCCGGTCTGCTGTCGGCAAATAGGTTTCTTCCGTATAATCCTGAACCATCCGGTGTGTATTATACACAGGACTCAGCGATTGGATCGAGCGCTTCATCCGGTTGATCCATTGATGAGGGAGATGTCCTTGATTGTAATACAAGGGAATGATTTCTTTCTCCAGGATGTGGTAGATGGATTGCGTATTTTCTTTCTCCTGCACCGCCCAGTCGGCAGAACCTGTTGAACCGATCGCCCAACCGTTCGTCCCGTTGTAGCCTTCCTCCCACCAGCCGTCAAGCACGCTAAAATTAAGAACCCCGTTCATAGCCGCTTTTTGCCCGCTCGTGCCGCTGGCTTCAAGGGGCCTTCTAGGGTTGTTCAGCCAGACATCTACGCCTTGTACGAGGTAGCGGGCCATATGCATGTCGTAGTTCTCAAGCATGACGACTTTGCCTTGGAATTCCTTCATTTGCGAAATGCGGTAAATTTCACGGATAAGCTCCTGACCGGGATAATCAGCTGGGTGAGCTTTGCCGGCAAATATGAATTGGACCGGTCGGTCGGGATCATTGATTAATTTCTTCAGCCGGTACAAATCATTAAATATGAGATTTGCCCGCTTGTATGTGGCAAATCTTCTGGCAAATCCGATGGTCAAGGCTTTAGGATTCAAATACTGTCTGACTTCCGCAATGCGCTCCTCCGATTCTCCGTTGCGCTTGCGCTGCTCCATCAAATTGTGGCGGGCGAAGCGAATCAGGTTATCTTTCAGCTGCTGATGCACTTTCCAGACGGACTCGTCGGGAATGACCTCAACTTGCTGCCATTGATGCCTGTTGCTTTGCTCCTCCCGCCATGTGCCCGGCAGGAAGCGATCCAGTAGCTCTTTCCAACCCGGAGCTGTCCACGTATCCAAGTGAACCCCATTCGTAATAGAGCCGATAGGAACTTCATTAGCATCAATGTGACCGTGAAATTCTTTGAACATATCTCGCGATACTTGCCCGTGCAGTTTACTGACGCCATTGCGCAGTCCGGCTGTATTCAGGGCCAAATGCGTCATATTAAACTGGCCAGTGTGATGGTCAAGTCCGAGTGTGACAATGGCTTGTTTATGGCGCGGCAGCTCATGAAACAGCGGCCCGAGATAGTGCTCCACCATCCCGATCGAGAACGTGTCGTGCCCCGCAGGCACCGGCGTATGGGTGGTGAATACGGTAGCGGAGCGTACGGTTTCCACCGCCACGTGGAAAGGAAGACCCAGATGCAGCAGCTCCCTTAACCGCTCCAGGGCGAGGAAAGCCGCGTGGCCTTCGTTGATGTGATACACATTAGGATAGATGCCCAGCGCGCGAAGCGCCTTAATGCCGCCAATGCCAAGCACAATTTCCTGAGCGATCCGGGTATCTTGATTCCCGCCGTATAACTGAGCGGTGAGCTCTTTGTCTGCCGGACTGTTGGCCTCATGATCGGCGTCTAGTAAATAGATCTGGTTGCGGCCTACTTGCACCTGCCAAATCTGCAAGGTGATGGCGCGGCCGGGCATATCGATTGAGATGGTGCGGTGAACGCCTTCATGAAGAACGGGCGCGATCGGCAGCTTGGCGAAGTCGTACTCAAATAATTCGCTTTGCTGTCCGCCGGATGCATCGATTTTTTGCGTAAAATACCCTTTTTTATACAGCAGGCCGACACCGACTAACGGAATGCCCAAATCGCTTGCCGATTTCGCATGATCGCCAGCCAAAATACCGAGGCCTCCCGAATAGATCGGCAAAGATTCATGAAAGCCGAATTCGGCGGAGAAGTAGGCAACCTGCACATAGCCGCGATCTCCGTGTTGTCTTTGGAACCAGGTGGGACCGTTCAAATAGTCGTCGAATTTGCTCATCACTTGTCGATACTGAGTTAGAAACTCCGCATTATTGCTTAATTCATCGAGCCTGGCATCGTCCAAATCGTAAAGGAGGCGAACCGGATTATGGCCGGCTTGAGCCCATTTTACAGGATCCATTTGTGCAAAAAGCTGCAAGGCATCATGGTTCCAACTGAACCATAAATTGATGGCCAGCTCAGACAAGCGCTCAATCGCAGGCGGCAACGGTTTTGCTACTTTGAGGATGGCGTTTTGCATATCTGGATGTTCACTCCCTTTATGATCAGAATTGTAATTACCCATATTATCTTGTTCCTCCAGCCTTTTCATACACGAGTCTAAGTAAGGAATATGCAGCAAAGAGCCCCGCAATGACTGTAAAAGCAGCCAGGATGGCCGTTCCGCTCACAGGCAGCAGCAGTCTGAGATAGCTGAGAACGGGAGAAGAGGGATCGTATTGCGGCAGGAAAACAGCTTTTGAGCCTCGGAAGACCTGCATAGGCTCCCAAATAACGAGCACAATCGCTGCGGAGAGCAGGGCGTGGATCATTCGCGCAATGAGAAAAGGCATATAGCGTAAGTTGGTATGACTCAACAGGCTGACAATTTGCGCATGAACCGACATGCCGCCCCAGGACAAGATAAAAGCCCCGATCGCGACTTTGCTGGACAGCGCTAGCGCCGCCGGAGCGTTCCCCGCAGCCTTCGCGCCAATCGTCACCTCGAACAGGCCGTTCATGACAGCTTGAGAAAGTTCAAGGGGCAGTCCCGTAAACCGCAAGATGGAATCGATAAGCAGGTACATCGCGTTCATGACGCTAGCTTCGGTTAAGACCGTCAATACGACAGAGAAGAAGACAACAAGTCCACCTACGACGAAAATTAAATTGAACGAGTGAAGGATGGATTGACTGAGAAGCTCGCCTATCGATCTTCCATCGGATAAGCGCGCCGTGTGCATGGAATCGAATGCGCGCTTCCACATGCTGCCTTTACCGGCGCTCTTTTGCTCGGTAGACGGGCTTTTCCTTCCGTGGAATCGCATGATAAGCCCGATCAGGAGGGAGCCTCCATAATGGGCTACAGCCAGAATGATGGCCAATGAGGCATCATGGAAGAAGCCTATGGAAACAGCTCCGATCAAGAAGATCGGGTCAGAGCTTGTTGTAAATGCGACGAGCCGTTCCCCCTCTTCGCGGTTCACGAGTTTTTGCGTCCACAGCTGGGAGGTCAATTTGGCGGCGACAGGGTAGCCGGCTGCGAAGCCCATAGCGACGACGAAACCGCCGATACCTGGGATACGGAACACGGGGCGCATGATCGGATCAAGAAGTGTGCCGAAGAAATGAACGATGCCAAAGCCAAGCAGAATTTCGGAGATCACGAAGAAGGGAAAGAGTGCGGGAAAGAGCACATCCCACCAGATGGAAACACCGCGTAAGGCTGCCTGAAGGCCGGCATGAGGAAACGCAAATAAGCATAGAATAATGGCTATAACGACAAAAGCCATGAGTAACGCCGCGGTAAAGTTTCGTTTCTCCATGGAACTTTTACACCTCCTCCTCAACTATATGAGAGGGATGGGACATACATGCCGGCCCAAAAAACTTAGACTTTGGTACTGTTATGAGAACGGTTTTATGGTAAAATAGGACTAGTACTAGTCTTATATCCTAGGCAACGGGAGTGATTCAAATGACAGGTGTCATTGCCGGATTGGCTGTTTGCATGTTTGTGTTTGTCATTCGCGAAACGCTCATGCCTACAGGTGATGAGGATGTAGAATATTATTAAGTCATTACGAGCAGAGAGGATTTCACCATGTCAGAGCAAGATCGCAGTACGCTTTTTGAATTGATGGGGGGAGCAGAGACGGTTCGCCGAATTGTGGAGGCATTCTATCCGAAAGTACAGAATCATCCCTTGTTGGCACCGTTGTTCCCCTCCGACATCGAACCTGTTATGGATAAACAATATATGTTTTTAAGCCAATTTTTCGGAGGTCCGACCTTGTATTCGGATGTCCATGGGCACCCTATGATGAGAGCCAGGCATATGGCTTTTCCCATTACAGTGGAACGTGCGGATGCATGGTTAGGCTGCATGGCTGAAGCTATGCAGGAAGTCGGCTTGCCGGATGAGCTCCGGGATTTTTTGCTGCAACGGCTGAAAGGCTCCGCTTATCACTTTGTGAACACACCTGAAGATGAATAGTTCTTCTTTCCCACACTTTTTCAGAAATGAGGCGGGGTTTCAAGATGGTTGAACCTTTGTATGAGATTTCAGTGAAATGTACTTATTGCGACAATTCCTTCAAATCGATGAAGGTTCGCCCCAGTTTCAAAAAAGCGAGTAAAACAGACGCCGATTTCTGCGTTCATTATAAGGATATCAACCCCGACTACTATGTGGTGAGGATCTGTCCTTACTGCGGCTATGCGCATACCGAAAACTTTTCAGATAAATGGAAACCGGCTCAACGGGAAACCTTTTACGAGAGAGTCGCGAAGAACTGGTCGGTGCGCAGTTACAGCGGAGAAAGAACGTGGGAAGAAACGATTCAGAGCTATAAGCTGGCCTTGCTCAGCGCGCAGATCAAAGAGGAGAAATCCCGTGTTATTGCAGGACTTCTACACCATTTGGCATGGCTGTACAGAGCCAAAGGGGATTGGGAGCAAGAGAAGCGATTCTTGGCCTTTGCACTGGACGCCTACGTTCACGTATATGAGAATGAAGGTATGGAACTCAATAATGCCAGGCTGATGTATTTAATGGGCGAACTCAACCGCAGATTGGGCCATTTCAATGAGGCGGTCAAATGGTTTTCACGCATTATCAATGACCGTAAGATTATGGATGCCGCGATGATTCGCGCGAGCCGTGAGCAGTGGGTCGTTACCCGCGAAGATATGCTGGCGATTCGTATGGAGCTGCCGGAGGAAATGAAACAAGCTACTTAAGAACTGTGAGTTAAATCAAATGAACGCTTGTCTATGTGATGGGAAATTGCGATCCCTTGCATAGTTAAGCGTTCATTTTTTGATTAAGGGCTTGGATTTCAGTGTAGTGGGTGTAGCGATTTTTCCCTTGATGTTTGGATTCATAAAGGGCTTGGTCCGCTTCATAGATCAATTGAGTCAATTCGGACTGGGTGGATTCCGCGGTAGAAATGCCGATTGAGATGGTAATGGGGGCTGCGATCGACTGATTCTTATCTTGAAATGCTTCAGCAGCCAGAAAGCATAATCGCTGTGCGTATAAGCCCAGCCGGACCGGGTCCGACTCCGTGCAGAGAAGAATAAACTCTTCCCCGCCATATCTTGCAAGGTAATCCTCTTCATGGATATGATGGCGTAGGACATGGCTGATTTCTCTGAGCAGCTGATCGCCCTCCAGATGTCCGAAGAGATCGTTATATTGTTTGAAATTATCCAGATCAATCATCATGATGGACATTTTCCGTTTGAGCAGCGCACTGCTCGCAATCGGCATAAAGCTGCGCAGATTCGGCAGCTTGGTTAGGTTGTCCTGATTGGCTTGCAGCTCCATCTGGCGCTGCATCCGCCAGCTTTTATTCTCGTCATTCACCATCATGATAACCGTGATGAAAGTTGCGGAGATGATGGCCAGCATAAAAAGCTGATCCCCCATATACAGCCAGGACAATCCGCTTATGAAAAGTCCGTGTATCAGCAGACGCATGAGAAAGACATAAGTGCATATTTGAAGCCCATGACGAATAGGAATGTCCAAGAAGCCGCTCTGATATTCTTTATTATGAAACAAGGAGCTTATGAGCGCAGGGGCTAACAGATCTTGGGCGATGTTGAACCACACATGGCTTTCATGCGAAATGAAGCCGAAACCCATCGGTAAGACCGTTGACAGCAGGGCAATCGGCAGCCCATATCGCAGGCCGGCCATGAAGATGGGCAAGGAGCGTAAATCAATCAAACCGAGCGGCTCAGGCAGAGGTTCCAACATCATGATGATACAAGCGAGGCCGGTAAGTAAAGGGGCAAGAAGCTGCTCGAAGGAATCGGCCAGCATCTTGCTGCGAACTTTCATCGCCACGTAATTCAGCGTAATTAACGTGCATGCACTTGTCAAAGGAACGAGATACTCATTCATAGGAACTCTTTCTACTCCTTGCGCTTGAAAGCTACGATTGTTTCGTTCGTATAGCGGTGTCCGCCAATATATAATCGCGGTCTGTGTCGACGAGCGTCAGCTTGTTATGACAGCAGGGGAATACAAGCAGCTTTTTCTTGCCTTCGTGAATGGATTTCAGTTCGTGGACTTTCAGCGGCAGCAGCACATTGGGGCTATGGCAAAACGGACATTCGGCCACATAAACGTCCTTCATAACAATGTCATAAGGCCATGTGTTTGCAAAAGGAAACAGCATTAGCTTACTTCGATTCCGGTTCGCTTTGTTCCGAAGCGGAAGATTTCGCGAGCTCTGCTAATTTTTGAAGTAAAATATGTTGTGGCATATGCATGAGATGTTCCAACGGCACCTTAAGCTGTTCAGCAAGCTTGACGGCTGTTTCTGGAGATATTTGTAACGGTTTCATTGTAGTTGATCACACCATCCTGTTCCGATTTTTTTGCAGGAACTATATTTCATTGAATCATACTTTTTACCTAGAAGCAATGAATAAGATTACGATGATTGCTCCTGATGCGCCGTTTATGATTTAATAAAAGATGGAAAGGAAAGGTGATAGCTTTGCTTCATTTACCTCTTAATCAAACATGGAATTTAGACACTTTTTTCCCTGGCGGAAGCGAGTCTTCTGCGTTCGCAGCTCACCTGAAAGAGCTTCAAGCTTCGATTGCGGCTTTTCAGGAGCAGGTGCGGAGCACGCCATCGCCACAGCAAGCAGAAGATACAGACGGCCTTGCCAAGCTGGTCGAGTTGCTCCAGCATAATTTGAAACATATTCATGAGGCGGATTCTTTTGTAGGCTGTCTGCTCGCCGATAATCAGAAGGATAAGAAAGCGCCGGTATTGAACGGTCAAGTCAAAAGCTTATACGCCGAACATTTGTCATCGCTCACGCATTTCGATCAAGTGCTGACCGGCATTCCGGATGAAGTGTGGTCGGAGATACTGCAGAAAGAGCCGTTCCAAGCTATTGCATTTCCGCTGCATGAACGCCGTGCCTTGGCACAAGAAAAACTGCCGCCTGAACAAGAAGCTTTAATTAATGATTTGGCCGTAGACGGCTATCATGGGTGGGGCGACTTGTATAATTCGACCGTTGGTCAATTCCGTATGCCGGTGGAGGTTGACGGAGAGACCGCCCAGCTTTCGGCAGGTCAAGCATTTAACAAGCTGCACACTGAGAACCGTGAAGAACGGCTGGAGCTTTTCGAGAAATGGGAACAGGCCTGGACGGACAAAGAGGATTACTGCGCAGAGGCGCTGAACCATTTGGCTGGGTTCCGTCTCCAAGTGTACAAATACAGAGGCTGGAACAGCATACATAAAGAGCCGCTGGCGATCAATCGGATGGAAGAGAAAACGCTGAATGTGATGTGGGATGTTATTGACCGCAATAAAGCGATTTTCGTTGACTACTTGAACCGTAAAGCGAAGCTCATTGGCGTCGAGAAATTGGCGTGGGTGGATGTCGATGCTCCGCTTGGCGACTCTTCCAAGAAAATTTCTTACGATGAAGGCGCAAGTCTCATCATCCAGCAATTCGAGCGCTTCAGTCCGAAGCTGGCGGCCTTTTCGGAGCAAGCATTCGAGAATCGCTGGATTGAAGCTGAGGATCGCGCTGGGAAGCGTCCTGGCGGCTTCTGCACGTCATTCCCGATCGCTGGGGAGACCCGTATTTTCATGACGTACGGCGGCACGCTGAACAACGTTTCAACGCTTGCGCATGAGCTCGGCCACGGCTATCATCAGCACGTGATGACGGATATGCCGGCACTCGCGCAAGAGTATGCGATGAACGTCGCGGAAACGGCGTCTACATTCGCAGAGATGATCGTTGCGGACGCGGTTGTGAAGAGCGCTTCTACCGACGAAGAGCGCATGATTTTGCTTGAAGACAAAATCCAGCGGGCTATCGCCTTCTTCATGAATATCCATGCGAGATTCATTTTTGAAACGAACTTCTACGCAGAACGACGTCAAGGTCTCGTTAGCGTGGAGCGCCTGAATGAGCTTATGGTGGATGCTCAGAAGCTTGCTTACAAAGATGCGTTAAGCAGCTATCATCCGCATTTCTGGGCAGCCAAATTGCACTTCTATGCAACCGATGTGCCTTTCTATAACTTCCCTTACACATTCGGCTATATGTTTAGTGCCGGTATTTATGCGAGAGCCGTGCAAGAAGGCGCAGCCTTCGAAGATAAGTATATCTCTCTGCTTAGAGACACAGGTAGCATGAACGTGGAAGAGCTTGCGCAGAAGCATCTCGGGGTCGATTTGACGGAGCCGGATTTCTGGCAAAGCGCCGTCGATATGGCTGTTCAAGATGTGAAGGAATTCATGAGACTGACGGAAGATAAGGTTAAGGTATAAGAGAAAAGGGATGTCCTGAATGTAGAATGATCTACATGAGGGCATCCCTTTTGTGACATAGGCGGATCTCAAGTTGAACCGGTACCATTCGTAGATTTATAGCTTGAACACTTGAATCGTCTGCTGCAGCTGTGTCACGACACGTGTCATTTCCTCAGCTTGGGAGACGATGCCTTGTACGGTAGCAATCTGTTCATTCATGGATGCCGAAACCTCTTGCGTACCGGCAGCGGATTCCTCGGTGATAGCCGAGATATTTTCCATGGCGGCCGCGATTTGTTCGGAGCTGACCAGCATCTGTTCGCTTTCTTCCGCAAAACGTGTGATTTCTTCCGAAATAAAGCCAACGCTGTCGACAATTTGGGAGAATACGATTTCCGTTTGACCGATCAGCACGGTCTGCTTCTTAACGACATCCTCGTTGACTTGAATGCTGCGAATAGCTTCCTGGATGCCTTGCTCGATGGTTTTCACGAAACCGAATACTTCACGGGTAAGGGAAGTGGATTCTTCAGCAAGCTTGCGTACTTCCTGTGCGACGACAGCAAATCCCCGGCCGTGTTCGCCTGCTCTGGCCGCTTCGATGGAGGCGTTAAGGGACAGCAGATTCGTTTGTTCGGCAATCTCCGAAATGGCGCGGGTTACATTGGTGATGCCAGCCGCTTGACGAGCCAACAAATCGATAGTTTCGGAAACTTGCTGTGTCACTTCCACGTTGCGCTTCATTCCGACCCCCTGGCTTTCAACGGAGGTGCGGCCTTTCTCCACAAGGGTCATCATCTGATCCGAGCGCTGTTTCATTTCTTTGGCAGATCCTGCGTAGTTGACAATCTTCCCCTCAATGTCTTTGGAGGTAACTGAAACACCGGATACTTCTTCTGAGATTTGTCCGGCGCCTGCAGCCAGCTCGTGGGCTGAAATGCTGACTTGTTCCAGGACCGTGCGGAAGTTTTCATTTTTGGAATAAATGTCACGGCTTGTTTGAAAAACTTGTTTGGAAATAGAGCCGGTATCCCGAAGAATATCACGGAGCTTATCAATCATTCTGTTAAAGGATTGGCCTAGCTGGCCAAGGGTATCATCAGAGGTAACCGTCACTTTTTGGGAAAAATCGCCTTTGGAAATATTAAGCGCAATCCGGGATAAGTCGGCTACAGGCTCCGTCAATTGGTTCTCAAACCATTTAATGAAGGGGTAGCTTAAGGCGAGAAGGATAATCAGGAAAATAATTCCTAGTAAGCGGTTCCACTCTGTAGAAAATGTAAGAACAAGCATAAATACACAGTTTAATCCAATCAGTGCATAGCAGCCTAACTGTAACTTTTTTCTAAAAGATAGGGTTGACATTTTATCCAATCTGACCGACTCCTCGCGAAATTTGTTGTCTAAGCAGGAATAATGAACTATTTTTGAAAATTATACCATTGAATCTGGAAACATTCTACACCAATTCGACAAATATCGTTCGCATTCGTATACATATAGGGATAAATATTAAGAAAATGTTAAGAAAAGTAAAAATTGCACGAATATTTAAATAAATTGTTGAATTATGTAAAAAGTATAGATATAATAGGTTTACATTGATAATTTACATAATAAGTAAAAACTTTATATCTTTAGGGAGGGAAATGATGAGTCTGGATTCAATGTCACTTGCAAGACAGATTGATTTGGTGTTTAGGAGGATTAGGGATGAATTGTCCCATGTGAGTTCAGGTACGGTATTTGTTCATATCCGCAACAATGAAATCGGTAAATTCGGTGTGAAGCATCTGCCGTTTGAAAGTAAGGACGGCGTGCTGCCGGAGACGGCGGTTAAGGGGCTAACCGAGTTGCAGTATCAAGCTTTTCGGCAGATGGCGCTGGAGTCGCTGAAGCGGAAGAAGAGCTGGACACATGGTGAGATCTTCTTCGATTTTACAGTCAGACACAATATGTTGTCGGCAAGTATCACGTTCGAAAGCAATTATAATATGGCTAGTTTAGCCAAAACGATTTAGCACTTATCCTATACGAGCAAACACCCCAGTCATCTCTATGACCGGGGTGTTTGTTTATCGAGAGCATTATCCGCGATTTCTGCTGCGGTATAAGACGTAGATGAACAAAGGCGCTCCGATGGCTGCTGTGAAAACGCCTGCCGGAATATCGAGCGGCTTGAACACGAAACGTCCAGCCAGATCCGCAAGAAGCAGGAGTAAGGAACCCGTCAACGCGGAAACGGGAATCAGCGAGCCGAAGCTTGGTCCTACGAACTTGCGGGCAATATGAGGAGCCATGAGGCCGATGAAATTAATGGCCCCACCAAAGGCTACTGCAGCGCCGGACAGTGCTACGCTCAAAATAATGAGCAGAAAGCGCTGGCGCTGCACGCTGCTTCCCACATTCCGGGCGATGTCTTCACCTAAGGATTGTACGGTAATATGCCGCGCATACAAGAAGATTACCGGGATTAGGATTCCGACCCATGGAAGAAGCGGATATACGGCTTTTTGCCACGAGACGCCGTAAATGCTCCCTGTCATGAAGGTTAAGGATTGATTCGCGAGAATGATCGGTCCGGAAATCATCATCAGATACGAGATTGCGCTCATTGCCGCAGTAAGGCCTGTGCCGATCAGGACGAGCCGAAGCGGGGTGATGCCATTTTTCCATGAGAAGAAGTAGACCAGCAAGGTGGCGGCGAAAGCGCCGAGAATAGCGGCAACAGGCAGCCAGTGAATGCTGATTTTATCAGAGAAAAAGAAGAAAAAGGAAACCGCGCCGAGCGTAGCCCCACCTGTTGAGCCGATGGTATCCGGCGATGTTAGCGGATTTCGAACGATGCCTTGCAGGATGGCGCCCGCAACGCCGAGCGATGCGCCGATCAAAACGGCCACTATCACCCTAGGCAGTCGCAACGATCTGACAATCATATTGCTGGGATCAGTCCCATAACCGAATACGGCACGTACGACCTCTACGGGCTTGATATAGATGCTGCCGATTCCAGTACTTAGAATCATGACGATAATGACGGACAAGAGTAATAACAGGGTTACAAGGACTGATTTCTTACTGACCATATAAGAGAAGCTTTTGCTTCGAAGCGTGACATATCGATTGGAATGACTCATTTCAGCAGTCCCCCTTTGCGAGCAATGTAAATAAAGAAGGGAACTCCAAGAATGGCTGTCGTTACACCTACATGAACTTCCTTCGGCATGACGATGAAGCGGGCAATGATGTCCGCGCCCACGAGCAAAATACCGCCAAGAACAGCGCAGTAAGGAATGACCCAGCGATAATCGATCCCGACAAGAAACCGGACGATATGCGGGATGATGATGCCTACGAAAACAATCGGGCCTGCGACGGCGACAGAGCCTCCGGCCAATACAACAATGACGATGGCGGTAATGAATTTCACGTAAATCGTGCGTTGTCCGAGCCCTTTGGCCACATCGTCCCCCATGGACAAGATGTTGATGTGCGGCGAAAGAAGAAACGCACAGACCCATGCGATCAGGATATACGGATAGACGGATTGAAGCATAGCCATTGTCCTGCCTTCGATCGATCCGACAAGCCAATAAAGAACTTGGTCAAATGCTTTACCGTTTCCAAGCAGGATACCTTGTGTAAGCGATGCGAAGAAGGCCGTCATGGCCGAGCCGGCTAACGTAATTTTCATAGGGGTTAAGCCGTCTTTGCCCAATGAGCCAAGTCCATAGACAAGAACTGAGCTCACGGCAGCGCCCAGAAAAGCAATCCAAGTGAACTGCGAGAGACTGGACACATTGAAAAATCCGACAGATAGCACGATGGCAAAGGCTGCGCCTGAATTAATGCCAAAAATACTTGGTGATGCAAGCGGGTTCCTTGTCATTGCCTGCATGAGCGCCCCTGCAACGGCCAAGCTTCCGCCAACGAGTGCGGCGATTAAAGCTCTTGGAATACGCACGGTTTGAATAATGATAGCCTCGTTCGAAGGCTTCGCCGCATGATCGAAAGATTGCATGACCTGGGCCCATGAATAGGAGCGCAGACCGAACCTGACGCTGCAAACCATCAGCCCGGCAAGCACGAGGAGAGCTGCGAGCAGTCCGATACTTTTATACAAATGATATTGACGTTCTTTGTTTGAATAATCCATGATGATTGCCCTGCTTCCTTATTAGCTGCTTCATTTATTTTAATGAGAACGGCAATTGAAGTCAACGATTTTGAGAATCATTATCAATTTCGATTGACAGATTTTCTAAAACCGAGTACGATAGGTTGGCTAGATAATGATAATCGTTATCATCAATAGATCGTGTGGAGGGAACATAGTCAGATGTTTGGGAAAAGTAAACAACTAAGAAGAGCTTGGACTCTTGTTGCCATTCTGTTTGTAGTATCCATTGTTTTAACTGCGTGTGGGGAAAAGCCGGGCTCACAGCCAGCAGCGTCCGCAGCACCGCAAGAAACAGCAAAGTCGGAAGGTCCTCGTACGATTAAGCATGCGATGGGGGAAACCGCTGTACCTGCGCACCCGCAGCGTGTTGTTATTTTGACGAATGAAGGAACAGAAGCCCTATTAGCTCTAGGCATTAAACCGGTCGGCGCCGTCGAATCCTACTATGGAAGTCCATGGTTTGACCATATTAAAGCTGATATGCAAGGTGTTACAACTGTTGGCGGGGAGTCACAGCCAAACCTGGAGTTAATCGCATCCTTGAAGCCCGATTTAATCATTGGGAACAAAATGCGCCATGAGAAAGTGTACGATCAACTTAAAGCGATTGCTCCAACGGTGTATTCCGAGACATTGCGCGGTGAGTGGAAAAGCAACTTCGCTCTATATGCCGATGCCTTAAATAAGAAAGCCGAAGGCGATAAAATTATCGCGGCCTTTGATAAACGGATTGACGATTTCAAAAGCAAAGCAGGCGATAAGCTGAAAGAGAAAGTCGCTGTCGTTCGTTTCATGGGTGGCAAAACGCGATACTACTACGGCAATATGTTTACCGGCGTTATTTTCAAACAAATCGGTTTTGACCGTTCGGATGCGAAAAGCGATGAGAAATCGTTTGAAGACATTACCAAGGAACGCCTGACTGAGCTTGATGCGGCAGACCGCGTGTTCTACTTTACGTATGAGACCGGTGACGGCAAAGGGACGAAGCAAGAGCAGGAATGGATGAATGACCCGCTCTGGAAAAATCTCAAAGTGGTGCAAAACAATAAATTAGTGAAAGTCAATGACGCGACATGGAATACAGCCGGCGGTGTGAAAGCGGCGAATATCATGTTGGATGATTTGTACAAGATCTACGATATCAAGCCTTAATAAATGAGAGGACTGCTTATTGCAAGCAGTCTTTTTTTGTATAGACGCAAAAAAGAGGGCTTCCTTTTCAGTAGACTGGCTACTTGAAGGAAAGCCCCCGTTCGTTTAAGTATAGGAGAGGTTGTTATCTGCTGAATCTGTTAGCGCTGCTGCCTGCTAGCTGTTGTTCAGCGATTTGAACAAGTCGACGTGTGATGTGGCCCCCAATAGAGCCTGTATCACGGGACGTCATGTAGCCATAGTAGCCGTCTTGAGGAATCTGGATACCTAGTTCTTGAGCAACTTCGAATTTCATTTGATCCAAAGCTGCTGTAGCTTGTGGAACAACTAAAGTGTTGCTGCTGCGAGATTGTCCTGCCATCTGATATCACCTCCAGTAATAGGTAGTATAATCTCTTTTGCAAATAATACTCATGCTGATTTCTGGAAATTTCCACCAAGCGCATATAAAGCTGAAAAGCAGGATCGGACAGTCTTTGTTATAATAAGAAAAGCAACGGGAGATCGGAGGCGGAATGATGTTTGAACTATCGGTAAAGGGCTGGTCCCTGGATAAGGATTTGCAAATCATACAAGCGGATGTCCGCATGGCGGTGGAAGACAGCCTTCTTATCGAAGAGCCGCTATGCATCGATGTAGGGCTCCCTGCGCTCTTATACAGTGCGCTGCATGACACGGCGCCGAATCGGTTTGCCCCGCCCGATCAATGGGAGCAAATGCCTTTCTTCGTATGCGGCTGCGGAGATCCGGAGTGCAGAGGATTTTCGTTCGTCGTCCATCATTTGCCGGACGAAGAAGTGGAGCTCATATCCGTTGAAGAGCGCACCAACGGGACGTACCGCGAACTCGAGACCCACCGCATCTCTGCCGATCGTTACAGGAAGCAGGTATTAGAGATCGGGGAAACCTACTTGGCGTTTATCCAAGGTTTGGATTATAGGCCCTATTTTGCCGATACGGTGAAAGTGGTTGAAGGGCTCGTACATCAATTACATCAACAACGACGGAGTGAATAGGATGGCAGCAGTGAAATATTATGTCGTTTGGGTGGGGCATCAACCCGGGATCTATCGATCGTGGGCCGATTGTCAGGCACAGACGAAAGGGTATCCGCAAGCGAGATTTAAATCGTATGAATCAGAAGCGGAGGCTCGTCAGGCTTTGGAAAAGGGCTGGCAGAAATCGCTGAATTTCGGAGGGAAATCAGGAGCGGCGTCTGCTTCCGGGGGCAAGTCAGCTACCCCTGAGACCGCTCCGGAAGTGGACTATGACAGTCTATCCGTCGATGTCGGGTGCTCCGGGAATCCGGGCATTGTGGAGTACAAGGGCGTCGATACGCGAACCGGCAAGATTTTGTTTTATCAAGGTCCTATTGCCAAGGGCACGAACAACTTGGGTGAATTCCTTGCCATTGTGCACGGATTGGCGTATCTGAAGAAGCAGGGCAGCAGCAAAACCATTTATACGGATTCCGTGACGGCTTTAAGCTGGATTCGTAAAAAGGAAGTTTCGACCAATTTGGTCCGGGATGCCTCAACGGAGGAGATTTGGACGCTTGTGGACCGGGCGTTGAAGTGGCTGCGGACCAACAGTTATACGAATAAAATCGTGAAATGGGATACGAAGAAGTGGGGAGAAATCAAGGCTGATTTTGGCAGAAAATAAGCTCTTGCTTTTACATTGACGCGTCAGTACACTAAAGGAAGAAATTTGACGAAAAGTATGATATGATAGATTCATTGTTTTTACAAAAGAATTGTAATCTAGGAGGAATAGAGAATGGCTCATCCAAAACAGCGTAGCGACATGATTAAAAAAGGGTTCGACCGCGCTCCGCACCGCAGTTTGCTGCGTGCAGCCGGTGTGAAAGAGGAAGATTTCGGCAAGCCGTTTATTGCGGTTTGTAACTCTTATATAGACATTATTCCCGGGCATGTTCATTTGCAAGAATTTGGAAAGCTTGTGAAGGAAGCGATTCGTGAAGCAGGCGGCGTTCCTTTCGAGTTTAACACGATCGGTGTTGACGACGGTATTGCCATGGGTCATATCGGCATGCGTTACTCTTTGCCAAGCCGTGAAATTATTGCCGATTCCTTGGAAACGGTTGTAAACGCACACTGGTTCGATGGTCTTATCTGTATTCCTAACTGTGATAAAATTACGCCTGGCATGATCATGGGTGCGCTTCGCGTTAACATCCCTACGATGTTAGTCAGCGGTGGCCCAATGAAAGCCGGTAAAGATAAAAACGGTAAATCCATTTCCTTGTCCTCCGTATTCGAAGGCGTAGGAGCTTTCCAAGCTGGTAAATTGGATGAAGCAGGTCTGGAAGAGCTTGAACAATACGGTTGTCCGACTTGCGGATCCTGCTCCGGCATGTTCACAGCCAACTCCATGAACTGTTTGGCAGAAGGCCTTGGCCTTGCGATGCCAGGGAACGGTACGATCCTGGCTGTTGCCGAAGAGCGCAAGCAATTCGTGAAAGACTGCGCGAAGCAATTGATGACATTGATCGAGAAAGACATCAAGCCTCGCGATATCGTGACAATTGAAGCGATTGACAACGCGTTTGCGCTTGATATGGCGATGGGCGGTTCCACAAATACCGTGCTTCACACACTGGCTATCGCTGCTGAAGCAGGCATCGATTACCCGATTGCGCGTATTAACGAAGTGGCAGAGCGCGTTCCTCACCTTGCCAAAATCGCTCCGGCTTCCGACTATCACATTGAAGATGTGCATTTAGCCGGCGGTGTCAGTGCGGTTATTAATGAACTTTTGAAAAAGCCGGGCGCATTCGACGGAGACCGTCTGTCCGTTACCGCCAAAACGCTGCGTGAGAACGTCGCTGGCTGCGAAATTCAAAATACGGACGTTATTCGTCCGCTTAGCAACCCGCACAGCGAAAGAGGCGGACTTGCTGTACTGTTTGGAAACCTTGCTCCTGAAGGCAGTATCGTGAAGGTCGGAGCGGTAGATAAATCCGTAGGCGGACGTCACGTAGGTCCTGCGATCTGCTTTAACTCCCAAGACGAGGCGCTGTACGGCATCGCTAACGGCAAAGTGAAAGAAGGCCATGTTGTCGTAATCCGCTACGAAGGACCGAAAGGCGGACCTGGTATGCCGGAAATGCTGGCTCCTACATCCCAAATCGTCGGTATGGGTCTCGGCGCGAAAGTTGCCTTGATTACGGACGGACGTTTCTCCGGGGCATCCCGCGGTATCTCCATCGGCCATATGTCTCCTGAGGCGGCTGAGGGCGGACCTCTTGCTTTCGTACAAGACGGCGACATTATCGATGTGGATATGGATGGCCGCAAAATCGAATTGCAAATCAGCGATGAAGAGTTTGCGAAGCGCCGCGAAAGCTGGACAGAGTTCGAGCCGAAAATCCGTACCGGATATTTGGCGCGCTACACCAAAATGGTGACGAATGCAAGTGCCGGAGCGATTTTGAAAATCTAAATGTTAGTATGTTAAACGGCCAGGGCTAAATTGCCCTGGCCGTTTTTTGATATGTCTTTTCACAAAAAGAAGTGCATAAAAAGCAAAGAACCTGTGAAAACCGTTACAGCAACGACGATGGATAACGTGAGCACGAAGCGCGCTTTGAATATAGAGAGCAGCATCAGCGTGCTTTTGACATCGATCATCGGACCGAATACGAGGAAGGCCAGCAGGGAGCCAGGAGAGAACGTCTTGGCGAAAGAAGCGGCCACGAAGGCATCCGTCGTAGAGCATAGAGAGAGCAAATAGGCAAAGCCCATCATAAACACGTGAGAGACTAGAGTGCCTTGGCCAATTTCGGATAAACTGTCTTGGGCGACGAAGGTTTGGATCAAAGCGGTTAAGAATGCGCCCAGCATTAAGTATTTGCTCATTTCGAACAGCTCGGATGTGCCGTGACTGAGCATCGTGGCCAACCGGCCGTCACCATGTGCGTGATGGTGGCCGTGATGATGTTCATGATCGTGGCTATGGTCGTGGCTGTGGCTGTGATCATGATCATGGTGATGATGGGCGTCATGGTTATGCGCGTGGCGTAACGGGCTGCTCTTCAAAAATCGCGTCAGCAGAAGCCCGACGATTAACGCGACGCCAAAGGTGAGCCCCATGCGCGAATAAGCCATTGCCGGCTCGCTGCGGAAAGCCATGAAGGTCGAGGCGAAAACGATCGGATTCAGAATCGGCCCGACGAGAATGAAGATGACGGCAATGTACACGGGCATGCCTTTGCGCATGAGCCTGCGAACGAAAGGAATCATGCCGCATTCGCAGAGCGGGAACATGATTCCCAGCGCGCAGGCAAACAGGACGCCTCCAAGCGGATGCTTAGGTGTCATTCGCCGGATGAAAGCTTCAGGAATGAAGTTTTCAACGACGGTAGAGAGAAGGACACCCATGAACATGAAGGGGAGGGCGTCGAGAAAAATGTCCATAAAGGCGGCAAAGACGAGCCTGGTATCTGTCAGAATCAGCCCAATCGGAGGAGGCTCTCTCGTCGTTACAATAAGGATGAGCAGAAATGCGCAAATCACCGTGGAGACCGGAAGACTCCACCGGTACAGTGTTGATGACAATTCGTTGACCCCCCTCTGTCCGTGAATGGAAGGATAGTATGTTACCTATCCTATGTCCATGCATGGCGAGATAGGACAAAGACCTTGGTTGACATTGAAAAGTCAAGGTGTATAATTATATAAAATCAATAAGCGATGACAGGAACAAGTACGTTTGTCTCCCGTTTCTCAGAGAGCCGGTGGTTGGTGCGAACCGGTGAAACGATCAAACCGAATGGATCCTTGAGCTTGAGGCTGAACACAGGATGAGGGTTGCCGGAACCTAGGCCGGATAAACATCCGCATCTGTCAAGTATGCCAAACGGCTGCTCTCCGTTACAAGAGCCTGAAGGTCTGTGTGGGCAATGCTGCATGCACGGACAAATTAGGGTGGTACCACGGTCTCTCGTCCCTTGCGGGGAGAGGCCTTTTTGTTGTCTTTTTTAGTAGATAAGAAAGTATAAGTTTTATACTTTTGCTTCGCATCTACCTTGACAAACGCGCCCGTTCGCAAGCTAACACACTATACAATTTGGAGGGACTTACACAATGAAAAGAGTATTATCAGGCATGCAGTCGAGCGGCCAGCTGACGATTGGCAATTATATCGGCGCTCTTCGCAACTATGTCAAGCTGCAGCATTTGCACCGCTGCTATTTTATGGTCGTGGATATGCACGCCATTACGGTTCCGCAGGATCCGGCAGCGCTGAAGGAACAAACGGAATCGATCGCTTCACTTTATATTGCCGCAGGACTTGACCCGAATAAAGCGTCCATCTTCCTGCAATCCCATGTTCACGCACACGCGGAGCTCGGCTGGATTATGACGACGCTGACGCACATGGGCGAGCTGGAACGCATGACGCAGTTTAAGGATAAATCGGAAGGCAAGGAATCCGTCGGTGCCGGTCTCTTTACGTATCCGTCTCTGATGGCGGCTGACATTCTTCTGTACAATGCCGATCTGATCCCGGTCGGGGACGACCAGAAGCAGCATTTGGAGCTTACGCGTGACTTGGCTAATCGGTTCAACAACCGTTTTGGCGATATGTTCGTGATGCCGCAGCCTTATATGCCTGAGATTGGTGCGAGAATCATGTCGCTCGACGATGCCTCCAAGAAGATGAGCAAAAGCAGCCCGAATGCGGGCAGTTACATCGCCATGCTGGATGATCCGGCAGTCATCCGTAAGAAGCTTAGCCGTGCTGTTACAGATTCCGGCCGTGAAGTGAAGTATGATCCGCAGAATAAGCCTGAAGTCAGCAACCTGATCTCGATCTACTCGCACTTTGCGGAGATGAGCGTAGCTGAGATCGAGGCCAAATATGACGGGCAGGGCTATGGTCCTTTCAAAAAAGATCTGGCTGAACAGATCGTAGCTGTCCTCGAGCCGATTCAGCAGCGGTACCATGAGATTCGCAAGTCGGGAGAAATTTTCGACATTTTGCGAAAAGGCGCGCAGGAAGCCGCAGAGGTAGCTGACCAAACGCTGCTTGAAGTGAAGAAACGGATGGGCTTCGTAGTTATCTAAAAGAAAGTGACGAGGCGAAGGGAGCTAACGGGAAAATTTCCCTCTAATTTGCTCGAAAGGTACCCCACAGGGAAAATAGCAGGAAAACTTCCCGTTAATTTGACTGGATTTAGTAGGTTCTCACGAAATCGGTGCAAATAGAGGGAGTTTTTCCGGCTAATTGGATCTGACAAGCTTCTGAAGTCAAATTAGAGGGGGGTTTTCCCTTTATTTTGACCATAGAAGCATAGCTGCACAAAAGGCTGACCCATAAGTCATAGAAATGACAGGGACAGCTTTTTTTTGTTTGGTAACTCATTCGAGTGGCTTTCGCTCGACAATATTTGATGAAGAAAGCGAAAGAGCTCGAACAACTGGTGTTCGAGCTCTTTTTTGTGCAGACGGTCAAGTTACGGCCGTGAATTTTTTCTGCGAATCTTTGCCTTCACGGCAAAGCCGTAACCGATAAAGCCTAATGCGATGATCGAACAAACGAGGATCATCCATGGCTGCCGAAGAGCGATAAATAAAGAGATGGTAGCCAGCAGCAGTGTGCCGACAACAGCAAATAGAAGTGCGAGCGGTTTACTCATGAACGTGACCTACTTTCTAGAAGTTTGAACATTGTCTTCTTATTCTAAACTTTTTTGTTCGCTGTGCATATAAATTCATTTCCTCCACATACTATGTTTGCAAGCTTGCAAATACATCAAAGAACATAGCTGACTGAAAGGAGTCTGATCCTTATGGCACAATCTCGTAGCAGCAACACACTGGCAGTTCCACAAGCTACAGCAGCTTTAAATCAAATGAAATATGAGGTAGCTCAAGAACTGGGCATCCAAATTCCTCAAGACGGTTACATGGGTTATATGGCTACTCGCGATGCTGGTTCAATCGGGGGTAACATTACTCGTCGTCTGGTGCAAATCGCTGAGCAAACGTTGGCTGGTCAATCCGGCTTCCGCAGCTAGGAAACGGCCCGCTCGTTAATAGCTTTTCCCGATTGTTGCAATATAAAGCCCAGAGGCCTAAAAAACCTCTGGGCTTTTTTCGTGCAAACAAACATTGGAAAAGACGCGTTATCGAACGCGCCTCTTCTTTTTAATAAAGATCCACCCGAAGCTTCTTCTCCAGTCTGGTATCGTTCACCCAGCCTACGTAGGAGTCGAGCGTTTTGTAATTGTGATCCATGTGGATAACGCCTACGAACGGATATTGCTTGCGGTGGCGATAGCGCACATCCGCCCATCTAACCTCATAGCCCCAGCGATGTTCTTTGACTTCTGCGCAGGTGAAGGAAGAGAAATAGAGCAGAGCCCGAATATCTTCATTTTGTTTGGATGCCTCAACGGCCGGATGATCGTCGCATTTCACGGTATCGAGCCATTTCAGTTTGGCATTTTTAAGCTCGCCCAGTTGGTAAGTGCCGTCAGCTCTTCGTTTCACGACATTCCAGACATAGAGGTTGAATGTTACAATAAGTGTGTATTGATCGCCGTGCTGAAAAGTAGGATCTTTTCGATAAAGGCTTTTTTCTACGATGTAATGGTCAAGTGTACGCCAAATGTAGTAAAGGGCGATGAGACCATACAGCGTTGGAAAAATTAGTTTCGGGCTTGCGACGTGGAAGGACCACATGAAGATGGCCGCGATATGGCTCGAAAAGATAAAGGGATCAAAGATGTGGATGATGTTCCACGATACCCACTTTTCAGAAAAAGGGCGAACAGCTTGTGTACCGTATGTGTTGAAACAATCACTGAAAACGTGAAAACAAACCGCGATCCCCACCCACATGCCTAAATGCATCAGCGAGATTCCGTGAAAGAAAAGAGCCAGTGCTCCGGTGATCAATAGCGTCCAAATGAGTAAGGCCGGCAAAGAGTGGGACCGACCGCGATGATTGCGAATGTACGTGGCGTTGCCTTTGAAGCGAAGCAGCCCGTCCACATCCGGAATCTGTGAACCAATGACGGTTCCGATGAAGACAGCAGTGGTAGCCGCTGAATCCGCGGAGACGCTGGGATCAATCTGCGACAGTCCTGCTAACCCTAAGCCAATAACAAGATGTGTACCTGTGTCCAAGTGGGTTTCTCCTCCTAAGGTCATATTCCGTCTTCTTATTAGTTTACCATTTTGGAGCAAAAAATAAATCAGAGGGAGATCTAAAAATGTCTAAAGTTTTTGTAGAGTATACCATAAAACCCGATTTCCGGGACTCCTTTCTCATCTATATGCAGGAATGGCAGCAGAGGGAAGGGCGTTTGGAGCTGCTCCAAGGAACAGATCAACCGGGGCTGTTTGTAGAAGTCTGGAATGAAATGACCTATGAGGAGTATACCGCTTTGAAGGAAAAACGATTGACGGGAAGCGGGGAGGATCAAGGCACATGGGACGAGTGGATTGAAGGCGGCTTGCGGAAGCTGCATATGTGGCATTTTTCACCGATAGCCTAAACATGATAAAAAAACCGCTGCTCCTGTTCGGATTAGCGGTTTTTGGCGGAACCTATTATCTTCTCTGTGCATATGGATAGGAGTAATTCAGCTCTTCGTCGAACGTAATGTAATCCAGATTGACCATGAGCAGCAAGAAACGCATGCCAGTTGCGGGATCGCTGATGATAATATGATCGCGTCCTGCGGCTTCCAATCTGCCTTTGAAAATTTTGGCGTTCCATTCCGAGTTATTCTCGTATGTCATGTAGAGGGTGGCCATTTTGCCGAGGTTTAAGCGAAGAATATTTTCGATGTATGACTCTTCCATCGGAAGGCCCGGCACGTTTACGCCTGTTTGCAAGCCGGCTCCTGCAGGCGGCAGCATGGAGCCGCTGGGCTGCATGGGAACCATTTTATTCGTGACCGCTGTCGGAACCGGGTAGGCCGGGTATGGAGTTCCCCCGAATGATGGCATTTGCGCTTGGTTGCCAATTTTGTAAGGGTTATTCAACATAACTGTAAATCCTCCTTGGAGCTTTCCTTGTGGAAGCTTTCTTCTTGTGTAGCATACACCTCATCATATTGTGCATCCGCCTATTTGGTGACTAAATTCCGTTCCCTTTTCAAAATAAAAAAAGCTCCGGAGGGGAGCTTAATTCAGTAAAAATTTATAACCGACACCCCAAACCGTTTTAATATATTTGGGCTCTTTCGGATCGGTTTCTATTTTCTTGCGAAGGTTTGCGATATGTACGTCTATAGCTCTATCAGTTACATAGGAATCGAAACCGCGAACCCGGTTCAAAAGCTCTTCTCGACTGAATACACGGCCTTGATTTTGCCATAATAGCTTCATAATCTCGAATTCGGAGAATGTGGTCTCAATCAATTTGTGCTGGACATAAAGACAACGTTTCTCGAGATCCAAGTGGACGATTTGATCGGTGGAGGCATCCGCAGCGGCTGTCGCTACGTGTGCAAATGCAGTTGAACGCCGTAGTAAAGCTTGTACCCTTGCCGCAAGTTCTCTCATGGAAAAGGGTTTACATAAGTAATCATCCGCCCCTGTTTGCAGACCCCTGATGCGGTCGGAAACTTCGCTTTTCGCTGAAACCATGAGAATTGGGATGTTAGATGAGGTCCGGAAGGATGTGCAAAGCTGGATCCCATCAACATCAGGCAGCATGATATCAAGAACGATTACATCCGGATTGAACTCTCGGAATAGGATTTCTCCTTGACGGCCGTTTTCCGCTCGCTTGACTTGATAGCCTTCTTCGTACAAATAAATAGACATCATTTCACCAATACTTAAATCATCTTCAATAATTAAAACCTTAGACATAAACGTTCCCCTCCTTTTCCTTCAAAAGGCTCGGTGCTCGATATGCCGGACGCAACATTCGATCCTATATAGACATGTTATCATTATCCATTTTGTGCCGTCTAGTTCAAAGTAATAAAATTTTATTATCGTCCCAAGAAAAAAAGGAAGCCGGACGGTACTTGCAGCCTAATCGCTTAGGTCAAGTAATCCAGCTTCCTATAGTAGGGTGAGCATTCGCATTAAAAATCATACCGTTAAGTGCTTTCGGACTTGCTCTTCATTCAATTGCTCGGCATGACCTTCGGCGGCGACAGTGCCCCGGTCTATGACATAGTAATAGTCTGCGATGCTTGTTGCGAATTCCAAACTTTGCTCGACCAATAAGACGGCGATTTCCCTGCTTCGTTTAATGGCTTCGATAATGGCTTCGATTTCCATAACGATGGAAGGTTGGATGCCCTCCATAGGCTCATCCAGCAGCAGAAGCTTCGGACCGGGAGCCAGGGCGCGGGCTATGGCTAACTGCTGCTGCTGACCGCCGCTGAGATCCCCGCCTTTACGGTGAAGCATTTGGCGCAGCACGGGGAAGGTGTCGAAGAGAGAGTCGGGTAGCTTCTTTCTCCCGTCTGTCGCTGCTTCCAGGCCTAGCATCAGGTTCTCCTCAACGGTCAGCTGAGGGAAGATTTCACGGCCTTGCGGCACGTAGCCGATGCCGGCTTTCGCCCGCCGATCCGGAGGGAATGACGTGATATCTCGTTCGTTATATTGAATTGAACCGGATTTAGGCTTAATGAGCCCCATGATGCTCTTCATCAGCGTTGATTTTCCGACTCCGTTTCGTCCCATAAGACAAACGATCTGTCCCGGTTTTACGAGCAAATTCACATGGCGAACGACCATGCTTTCTCCATAGCCTGCCTCGATGTTCTGAAGATTAAGCACCGCGCTCCACTCTCCTTCCCAGATAAACTTCGGCGACCTTCTCGTCGTTCTGAATGTCCTGCATCGTGCCTTCGCGAAGGACGGTGCCTTCATGTAGCACCGTGACCGTTTTGGCAAATTGACGAACGAACGCCATATCGTGTTCGACCACGATGATCGTTTGGTTGGCCGCGATTTGATGTAGAAGCTCGCCGGTCTTCTCCGTTTCGCTATCGGTCATTCCCGCAGCCGGCTCGTCAAGGAGCAGGAGATCAGGCTCCTGCATGAGCAGCATACCAATTTCAAGCCACTGCTTCTCCCCGTGAGAAAGGGAGCCGGCTCGTTCTTTGGCTTTGTGCTGCAGTCCGATCATGGCCAGCCTTTGGTGCAAGCGATCCCGCTGCTCGCTTGTCGTCTTGGCCCATAGGGCGCTAAGCAGGCCGCGCTTTTGTTTCATCGACAAAGCCAGATTTTCAAATACGGTTAAGGTTGAAAAGACAGATGGCGCCTGGAACTTCCGTCCAATGCCAAGCTGTGCGATTTGATGCTCCTGATGCTTGGCAAGATCAATAGAATCCTTGAAGTAGACATGGCCCAGCGAAGGCTTTACCTTCCCGCAAATGACATCCAGAAGCGTTGTTTTACCGGCTCCGTTTGGGCCAATGAGAAACCGAAGTTCTCCGTATGCCAAGGAAAAGTCCAGATTGCGCAAAGCTTTGAATCCGTCGAAGCTTACCTCAAGTCCTTTTACGCTCAGTATAGTTGCTCCGGGTACAGGTTGTTGCTCTGCTAATTGTCCGAGCATGGGATGTTCCTCCTTCTTTGTTCATCAACAAATTGTTCTGAATGGCTATCTGGCTTCTTGCGAGGAAGAAATCGGCTTAGGCAGCAGGGGCTTCTTCCAATTAGCCGTGTAATGGGCAATCGTGCCGACAATGCCTTTGGGCAGCAGAAGCACGACAATGATGAACATGGCGCCGAGCATGATGGGCCACCAGGCCGGATAGGCTTCACTGAATGTGGTTTTGGCTGCGTTGGTTACCAATGCCCCGAGAACAGCGCCTCCGATCGTGGAGCGCCCGCCGATGGCGACCCAAAGCACCATTTCAATCGAGGGGACAATCCCCATCTGCGCAGGGGAGATGATCCCTTCTTGCAGGATGAAGAGCACGCCGGCCAGTCCGGCCAATCCTGCGGATACGCAGTATATGAATACTTTGTACGTTACGGGATTGTATCCGATGAAGCGTACGCGATTCTCTCCGTCGCGAATGGCGGTGAGAATGTTGCCCATGCGGCTGCTAACGAGCAGGGTGCAGAGAAGCAGGACGACGAAAACCACGGCTAAGGTGAGATAGAAAAAGAACAGCTTCGTTGACTGTGCTTGCAAGTTTAGGCCTAAAAAAGAATCAAAGTTGGTGAGCCCGTTGGTTCCTCCCGTGTATCCTTGCTGGCCGACAAACAGCGTAACCGTAATAATGACAAGCGCTTGTGACAAGATGGAGAAGAAGGCCCCCTTAATTCGGTTGCGGAACGTAAAATAGCCTAGAATGAAGGCGACAATCATAGGTATGATGAGGGCTAACAGAAAGGCTGCTCCTGCCCAGTGAAAAGGAATCCAGAACCAGGGCAAGCTTTCTACGCCGCTCCAGGACATGAAATCAGGCAGCTGACCGGGACTCGCGGCGAGCTTCAGATGCATGGCCATACAGTAGGCGCCAAGTCCGAAATAAACGCCGTGGCCGAGACTCAAAATGCCGGTGTAGCCCCAAATGAGGTCAATGCCCATGGCAATAATGGCATAAGCGAGAAACTTACCGAGAAGCGACAGGCGGAAATCGGACAAATACAGCGGCGCTAATGCCATCGCGACCAAAAAAACGGTATAAACCAGCAGTTTCATCTTGGATTTTCCGGCTAAGAGCATGGAAGAGGCCACTTCCTTTCTTCAGTCTAGGGATCTTGAACGGATCGTCACAAGTCCCATCGGTTTCCATTGCAGGAAGGCGATGATGAGTGTGAAGACGAGTACTTTCCCAAGCGTAGCGCTTGTCGTATATTCAAGGGCTGTATTGAAAACGCCGATCCCCAAGGCTCCGGCAACGGTGCCGATCAGCTTCCCGATTCCGCCAAGCACAACAACCATGAAGGCGTCCACGATATAGTAAGTGCCTATCGTCGGTCCGATAGGTCCAACGAGCGTTAAGGCGCATCCGGCAATGCCGGCCATAGCGGAGCCGAAGGCGAAGGATTGCGCATCGACTCTGCGTGTCGAAATACCGAGGCAGGCAGCCATTTGGCGATTCTGCATGACGGCTCTCATCCGCCTGCCGCCGGCAGAGTGGTATAAGTACATATAGATGACGAAGATGCATAGGGCGACCAGGGCGATCATGAAGAGCCGCTTGTATGGAAGGATAAGATCAGCCGTGAGATGAAGTCCGCCTTCCAGCCAATCGGGAGCTTTCACCGCGACATTGGGTGCGCCGAAGATGGATCTGGCAACCTGCTGTAAAGCTAAGCTGACGCCCCAAGTTGCTAGCAGGCTGTCTAACGGTCTGCCGTACATGAACCGGATAAGGCACACTTCCAGCAGCCAACCGATGAGAAAGGCGACGGCAAAGGCGACGGCGAGAGAAACGATAAAATACCAGCCGAAAGCCGAGGCAGGCAGAAATTTCTGGAACCAGTGCTGGACCAGATAGGCCATGTAAGCTCCGATCATAATAAATTCGCCGTGGGCCATGTTCATGACATTCATAAGGCCGAATGTAATGGCGAGCCCGATGGCGATCAGGAGCAGGATGGAGCTTAGGCTCAGGCCGTTGAATAATTGAAGCAGCAGCAGACTCATGGCATTGCTTCCCCCCTAATGAACCCCGAGTGAAATAAGGAAACCCAGGACTGCCGCAAGGCGGTCCTGGCTTCAAGAACGAGATCTTTATTTCTTGGTTACTTCGGCTCCCCACGGGTACGTTTTGAGGAAAGGATCGGGCTTCAGCGCTTGACCGGAATTCCATACTTCTTTAATTTGCCCGTCAGCGCCAATTTGGCCGATACGCGCTGTTTTGGAAATATGCTGGTTCTCTCCGTCAATCGTGACTTTGCCTTCCGGTGAATTCCACTCGATGCCTTTGGCGGCGGCTTTTACTTTCTCTACATCGAAGGAGCCTGCTTTTTTGACGGCCTCAGCCCAGAGGTACACAGCTGTATAACCGGCTTCGATCGGATCATCGGTCACGCGGTCTTTGCCATATTTCGCTTTGTAGGCGGCGACGAATTTCTTATTCTCCGGCGTATCCGTTGTTTGATAGTAATTCCAAGCTGTATAGTGTCCATCTAGAACTGAGGCTCCGATCCCGCGAACCTCTTCCTCGGCGATACTGACAGACATGGTTGTTAAGTCTTTGGCACTGATGCCTGCGTCTTTCAATTGCTTGAAGAAGGCTACGTTGCTGTCGCCGTTCAGCGTGTTGAAAACAACATCCGGCTTCTCTTTTTTGATTTTGCTAATAATCGTATTGTAATCGGTGTGTCCGAGCGGAGTGTACTCTTCTGCGACAAGCGTACCGCCTTCGGCTTTCAGCTGCTCTTTAATAATTTTGTTGGCTGTTCTCGGGAAGACGTAGTCAGAGCCAAGGAGGTAGAATTTCTTGCCTTTGTTTTGGAGGAGCCAAGTTACTGCGGGGATAATTTGCTGGTTCGTTGTTGCGCCTATGTAGAAAATGCTAGGAGAGGATTCAATACCTTCATATTGAACCGGATACCACAGCAGTCCTTTGTTTTGCTCGACGACCGGAAGAACCGCTTTGCGGCTGGCAGATGTCCAGCAACCGAAGATTGTGACAACACTGTCCTTCTGCAGCAACTTCTTAGTTTTCTCTGCAAAAGTAGGCCAATCGGATGCGCCGTCTTCAATGACGGGCTTAAGTTTCTTGCCTAAGAGTCCCCCAGCTGCATTGATTTCATCAATCGCCATCAGCTCCGCATCTCTTACCGATACTTCACTGATGGACATCGTGCCCGTCAGAGAGTGAAGAATACCAACAGGTACAGTCTCATCCTTCGACTCCGCTTTTACTTCTGCCGCCTTAGTTGCCATAGGTGTAGTTGTTGCAGTGGATGCAGTAGGCTCCGACTTTGCACAGCCAGCTATGACCAATATCAAGGCCATGCTTAAAGCGGCTGTGAGTTTCCCTTTGTTTCTTAGCTCTCTCATTTTCCTTCCCACTCCCTTACTTAACAAGATTTGGATTACACCGCCTATGATAAAGTGGGCAAAAGGATTATGTCAATGTATATGACATGAATCGGTTTTAATTTGTTATCCATGCACAGAGAAATGCTGAATCTTTGTTTGAAATGTGCAAATCAGAAATTTTCCAGCGATTTTTTTCGTGATTGATGTCACTATATATGACATATAAGATTTACAATCATAAAATACCCGAATATAATGAGTGTAAAGGATTAACATTATTCGGTTTTGAAGAGGTGATCATGTGCATTTAACTGAGCGTGAGAAAGAAAAGCTCCTCATTACAGTAGCCGCAGACTTGGCGCGGCGAAGGCTGAACAGAGGCGTAAAGCTGAATTATCCCGAGAGCATCGCATTGATCACATCTGAGATTATGGAAGGCGCAAGAGACGGCATGACGGTAGCTCAGTTGATGGCCTTCGGTACGACTATTTTGAGAGCAGAGCAGGTCATGGAAGGCGTTCCTCAAATGATTCATGAGGTTCAGGTAGAAGCTACGTTCCCGGATGGCACCAAACTGGTGACCGTTCACGAACCCATTACCTAATGAAGGACACGATGAATCGAAAGGGGCGAGAAGATGGTTCCGGGAGAATACCGAATAAGCAAGGGCAGCATCGAAATGAATACAGGAAGACAAACCGTGGAGATCATTGTCACGAATACAGGCGATCGTCCGGTTCAGGTGGGATCGCATTTTCACTTTTTTGAAGTGAACCGGGCGTTGGCATTTCCGAGAGAGCTTGCCTTCGGTATGCGTTTGGATATTCCCGCAGGAACGGCGGTCCGATTCGAACCCGGCGAGCAAAAGCCGGTTCAATTGGTCGAGTTGGGCGGGGCCAAACGATCTTATGGGCTCAACAACTTGACCAGGGGCCCCGCACTTAAAGACCGGATGCCGGATGAGACGCGAGAAAGATGGCAGGCATGGGAGGGAAAAGCGGATGAGTCAAATAGACCGTAAGAACTACGCTCTCATGTTCGGACCTACGACAGGCGATGCCATTCGATTGGCCGATACTGAGCTCTGGGCGCAGATTGAGCATGATTACACAGTCTACGGAGACGAATGCAAATTCGGCGGAGGCAAAGTGATACGGGATGGGATGGGACAATCCAGCGGCGCCACCCGGGATCAAGGCGTGCTGGACACACTGATCACGAATGCTGTCATTATTGATCATTGGGGCATCGTGAAAGGCGATATCGGGATTAAGGATGGACATATCGTCGGCATCGGCAAAGCAGGCAATCCGGATATTATGGATGGCGTGCATCCGAATCTGATTGTCGGAGCAAGCACGGAGGTCATCGCCGGCGAGGGGAAAATCGTGACGGCCGGGGGAATCGATGCCCACATCCATTACATCTGCCCGCAGCAAATCGAAACAGCGTTGTCCTCCGGAGTGACGACGATGATAGGCGGCGGTACAGGACCGGCGACAGGCACGAATGCAACAACGTGTACGCCCGGTGCTTGGCACATGCAGCGCATGCTGGAAGCTGCGGAAGCTTTTCCGATGAATTTGGGATTCACGGGGAAGGGCAATTCCTCATTCTTGGCACCGTTAGTTGAACAAATCGAAGCCGGCGCCATCGGCTTGAAGTTGCATGAAGATTGGGGAACAACACCGGCAGCGATCGACACGTGTCTGGAAGCGGCCGATCAATATGATGTTCAGGTTGCCATTCATACTGACACATTAAATGAAGCGGGATTTCTGGAGGATACGCTGGCGGCCATTAAAGGTCGTACCATTCACACGTATCATACAGAGGGAGCGGGCGGAGGGCATGCGCCGGATATTATTCGCGCAGCTGCCGAAGAGAATGTCCTGCCGTCTTCGACCAACCCGACGCGGCCGTACACGATCAATACCATTGAGGAGCATTTGGATATGCTCATGGTCTGCCATCATTTGGACAGCCGGATTCCGGAAGATGTAGCTTTCGCTGATTCGCGGATACGGCCAGAAACGATTGCCGTGGAGGATATTCTGCATGATCTCGGCGTGTTCAGCATGCTGAGCTCGGACTCCCAAGCCATGGGCCGGGTTGGCGAGGTGATCATTCGCACTTGGCAAACGGCGGATAAAATGAAGAAACAACGGGGGCCGCTGGCACCGGATACTGCAGAGGGCGACAATTTCCGCATCAAGCGGTACATTGCTAAGTATACGATTAACCCTGCGATTACGCATGGTGTATCGCATCTGGTTGGTTCTATCGAGCCGGGGAAGTTCGCCGATTTGGTCGTTTGGAGCCCGATGTTTTTCGGGGTTAAACCGGATTTGGTGCTCAAGGGCGGCAGCATTGCCTATGCGCAAATGGGCGATCCGAATGCCTCCATTCCAACGCCGCAGCCGGTATTCGGCCGGCCGATGTTTGCGGCTTTCGGCAAGGCATTGACACAAAGCTCGATTACGTTCGTTTCCCAAGCAGCTTTGGACAAGGGCATAGCGGAGAAGCTGGGGTTGCAAAAGCGGATTGAACCTGTGAAAGGCTGCCGCGCTGTTTCGAAAAAAGACATGATTCATAACAATGGCACACCGACTATAGAAGTAAATCCGGAAACCTATGAAGTCAAAGTGGACGGGGAAGCCATTACGTGCGAGCCGGCGACGGAGCTGCCGATGGCGCAATTATATTTCTTATTTTAAAACATGCAGGTGATGAACATGGATGGAATGGAAGCAGGAACAACTGCACACCAAGCGGAAAAATCCTCGGGGTTTCACTGGCTTGCTTACCAGCAGCTGCTGGATTCGGCTTTGCCGATCGGGGGCTTCTCTCATTCCTTTGGCTTGGAAACACTCGTTCAGCAAGGACGGCTGGAAACTGTCGACGAGCTCGAAGCTTATATCGGCACCATGCTCCTCCACAGCTGGGCATCGGCAGATGCGATGGTGATTAAAGCGGCCTACTTGCATATACCCGAAGGGGAATGGGATCGGCTTTGGGCCCTCGACCACATGCTGCATGTGCAGCGGGTATCCAGTGAAGCGAGAAGCGGCGTTCAAAAGATGGGGCGCAGGCTGCTTCAACTATCGCGCGCCATGTACCCGGGGCTGAATTGGAAGCCCTTAGATGAAGCAATCAAGGCCGATCGGTGCAGCGCCAATCATCCCCTTGTTCACGGATGGGTGAGCTATCACCTTGGCGTGCCGCTGGATCGGGCCGTGGAGGGATATTTGTACAGCTGCGTGATGACTTGCATCAATAGTGCGCTCCGACTTATGTCCATGGGGCAGACTCAGGGCCAAATGCTGCTTTCCAAGGTGATTCCGCTGATCGAAAGCCAGTGGCCGCGCGTGGCACAGTTAGATCCCATGGAAGCTTACACGAATTCGCCTGCGGCAGAGCTGGCGATGATGCAGCACGAAACGCTGTATTCGCGATTATTCATGTCTTAATTCATACCGGGCCTGTCAAAGCGCCGCAAATTTATTCTAGGAGGAATGGCTATGTGTCAAGGACAAGGTCATCATCATCATCACTGGGAGAAGCCATCTGTCGATAGGACCCGCCCCATGCGCATTGGCATCGGGGGACCTGTAGGTTCCGGCAAAACAGCCTTGGTAGAACGTCTGGCCCGCAAGCTCAACAACCGCTACAGCATCGCGGTGATTACGAATGATATTTATACGAAGGAAGACGCCCGTATTCTTATTAGTTCCGAGGCGCTGCCAGAGGAACGTATTATCGGGGTGGAAACAGGCGGATGCCCGCATACGGCAATCCGTGAGGATGCTTCGATGAATTTTGAAGCGATTGAAGAGTTGGAGCAGCGTTTTGAGCATCTCGATATTATTTTCATCGAGAGCGGCGGCGATAACTTGGCTGCGGCATTCAGTCCGGAATTAGTGGATCGCTTCATCTATATTATTGATGTTGCGCAAGGGGAGAAAATCCCCCGCAAAGGCGGTCCCGGCATCATGCGGTCGGATATGCTCATCATTAACAAAATCGATTTAGCCCCGTACGTAGGCGCCAGCCTGGAAGTCATGGATTCGGATACGAAGAAGATGCGCGGCGACCGTCCGTATATTTTCTCCAACTTGATGGGCGGCACTGGGCTGGACGATATCGTCACATGGGTGGAGCAGGAGTACGCCCATGCCTAGCGTGAGCGGGGAGATCACGGCAGCATTTGCCGTGCGCAGCGGCATTACGCAGCTCGTCCGCAAATATCACGCCTCCCCGCTCAAAATCGCCAAGACGTTCCGCTATGAGAACGGAACGTTAACGGGTGACCAGCCCGTGGAACAGTTGGGCGTTTATATGATGGACTGCTCCCCAGGACTGATGTCCGGGGACCATTACGAAATCAACGTGCGCCTGGAGGAGGGCGCACGTGTTTTTCTTACGAACCAATCGTTCACGAAGGTTCACCCTTCTTTAGCGCAGCAGAGCAGCTCGCAGCGCCAATCGCTGCATGTAGAAACAGGTGCGCTGCTGGAATACATCCCCGAGCCACTGATGCTGTACAAGGATGCCCGTTTCTTCTCGGAAACGGAGCTGCATCTTGCACCAGGGGCCGCGTGCATGATTTCGGACATTCTATGTCCGGGACGAACGCAGCGCGGGGAGGTTTTTCAGTACTCGCTTTATACGAATCGTATGAAGGTATGGTATGGCACGGAGCTGATCTATTATCAGAACCAGAGGGTTGAACCCCAGACGATGCAGCTTACGGCGCCGGGGAGTTGGGAGCAGGAAACACACTTGGGTAATCTGTATGTTTTTTCAGATCGTTTGAAACAGCAGCATCTGGGTGACCTGTTGGCCCGTCTGGAGAAGCTTAATGGCATGGAAGATGTGCGTATTGGAGCCAGCCTGACTTATAAGCACGGGATGATCGTCACGGTGATGGGGAGGCATGCGTGGAAATTGCAGCATGTTCTTGCCCAAGCTTGGCATGAATTGCGCCGCAGCTTGTTAGCCTTAACCCCGTTAATGATTAATAAATAGCTGTTGGGGGAGTCCTCCATGTTAGGGAGTCAAAAGCTTTGGGAGGCTGCTTGCTCAGCCGGTCGAATTGGTGTTAGCGCAGTCTTTGTCTTCGCCAACGGACAGAGTGGCCCTTATTCGATGGATAAGGACTCTTCGAACATGTAACGGACATCAACGCTGTTACTTGCTCACTTGGGGACTGATTATGTCCCGAAATCGGCAAATAAAGTCTCTGGTGTCCTTTAGCAGAGAGACGCGACGCTTTTCACGAATATAACGGCCGCTGTGTCCGAAGCGTGATGCGACTCAGGATTCCTTCACCTCGTATTTCCACGAGCAAAAAACTCCCCCGCACTTGAAACCGCCCACCCGTACGAAATATGACAAATTCAAGAAACACGATTTCAAGCCCCATATCCAACTCCCTCCTCATGCTCGAACGTATGGGTTTAGCCAAAGAGGCTGTTTCCAGTCATTTCTATGACTTGTGGGACAGCCTTTTGTGCAGTTATGCTACTGTGGTCATAATAAAGGAAAAATTCCCCTCTAATTTGACTCCAGAAGCTTGTCAGATTCATTTAGCCGGAAAAACTCCAACTATTTGCACCAATTTCATGAGAATTTACTGAATCCGGTCAAATTAACGGGAGTTTTTCCTTCTATATTCTCTGCGAGGTCATCTTTCGAGCAATTTAGAGGGAGATTCTCCAGTTAGTGTACCACGCCTCGTTTTTCCAGCTGAGACGTCGTTTTTCAGCGTTAAAGTAGGCGGAGAGGTGGTACGCTGAAGTTAACGCTGTAAAACAAGCTAAAAGTTGGGGAACAGCCCCTTGTTCCCCCGATGTGTCAGCTGAGACGTCGTTTTTCAGCGTTAAAGTAGGCGGAGATGGCAGAACGTTGAAGTTAACGCTGTAAAACAAGCTAAATGGTGGGGAACAGCCCCTGGTTCCCTCGATGTGTCAGTTGAGACGTCGTTTTTAAGCGTTAAAGTAGGCGGAGAGGTGGAACGCTGAAGTTAACGCTGTTAAACAAGCTAAAAGATGGGGAACAGCCCCTTGTTCCCCCGATGTGTCAGCTGAGACGTCGTTTTTCTGCGTTAAAGTAGGCGGAAAGGGCCGAACGTTGAAGTTTTGGGACCGCCTCTTCGTCATTCGCATTTTGCGAGCGGCAGCGGAACGCAGTTCCCTATTTGGTGCTAATACGATGCCATTCAGTGTTCAGCTTTTCTTTCTCATTGGGAATGGTTAATATTTTGTTGGGAGAGAATGGCAAGTTTCTTTTCCACGCATACTGGAAGGAGAATCGACAATATCATGACAACTGCCCTCACTTCATTGTCAAACGGTGTAGGGGTTGGTATGATAAATGTGTTCATCAATCAATTAGCTCGGAAGCTCGATATAGAGGAGGGCAATAACTTGGAAAATCAAGCAAGCTATGAAAGCATTTCTGCCGGTTCACCACAAGGTTCTTTGGGGAACGAAGCCATAGATGCAGCCAATAAGACATCATCTGCAGAACCTGTGACGTTAAAAGATTTTTACCGCTTGGTGAAACCGGGCATTATTTATTCCAATTTAATGACCGCATTTGCCGGTTATTGGGTGGCCGCGCACTGGGACGTAAGCTGGATGCATCTGATTATGACGATGCTCGGAACAGCGCTTGTAATGGCTGGCGGTACGGTGCTGAACAATTATTTGGACCGTGAGATGGATGCCAAAATGGAGCGCACGCAGAACAGAGCGCTGCCAAGCGGAAGACTGGGACCTAATGTTGTTTTATGGTACGGCATTATTTTGGGAACGATCGGGTTGGCTGTTCTTTACTTTGGAGCGCATTCCCCATTGGCAACTTTGATCGGATTAATCGGATTGTTCTTATATGTATGGCTGTATACGGCATGGTTCAAAAGAACCTCTGTATGGAGTACGTTCGTAGGCGCATTTTCCGGCGCGACGCCGCCGGTTATCGGGTACTGTGCGGTTACTGGCACGGTTGATTTAGGCGCCATTCTGGTGTTCCTTTTCTTGTTCTTGTGGCAGCCGCCGCATTTCTGGGCGCTGGGCATTCGCCGTATGGAAGAATATCGCGCCGCTGGATTCCCGCTTTTACCGGTTGTGAAAGGATCTTACGTAACGAAGATTTCCATGGTTCGCTATGTGGTTCTGCTTGTGCCGGTGACCGTTATGCTAACGGCTTACGGATATGTGGGTTATCTCTTTTTGGCTGGCTCCACGATTCTCGGATTGATCTGGGTGTTCATGAGTGTGAAGGGCTTCAAGGCAACAGGTGAGGCTGAAGTGCAGTGGGCTAAGCGTATGTTTCTTTTCTCTATTATGTATTTAACACTTTTATCGATCCTCATGGTTATTGATACTGTGAAGATTAGCTAGAATTGGGGACGGATGACAACGATGAGTACTTTTTTTGAGAAAAATTGGTTCAAGCTGGCGCTGGGCGCTATCTTGATTGCTATGATTGCTTCTTTTGCCTATAAGCTTTGGGCGAACAGCAGCGAGCCGGACCAACGATTAACGGCCATGAAGCAGTCGCCATCTTTTCAACTGCAGGACCTGGATGGGAAAACAGTCGCTTCCGCTGATACGGACGGCAAAGTAAGGCTTGTTTATTTCTTCTATTCCTTCTGTCCCGACGTTTGTATGCCGACAACCTTTTTACTGACACAAGTACAGGACGAGCTGAAGAAAAAAGAGTTATTCGGCACGAAATCCGAAATCATTTCTATAACGGTAGATCCCAACCGGGACACGCCCGCTGTGCTTAAAGAATTCGGAGCCAAGTTCGAATCTAAGCCTGATCCAACCGGATGGATGTTCCTCCGCGGCGAAGAAGCGAAGGTCCATAAGCTTGCAGAGGATTTCGGGATTATGGTGATTAAGGAGAAGGACGGAAACTTCTCTCACTCCAATGCTATTTTACTGGTTGATAAAAAAGGGAAATTGCGGAATTATTACGATGCGAGCAATCCGGAGTTGGATGCCGACCATATTGTCAAAGATGTGGCTACCTTGTCCAAAGAGAAATAATTAATCGCATTAACTATTCAAAAGCAGGATCTGGCGACGGGTATATAATATACTCCTCCAGGCCTGCTTTTTCTAATTGCTGAATGAGATAATCTTCGGGCGTTCCTTCGACGCCGGCATACCCTTTGCGCGTATAAATTTGCTCGGAGTCCGGAAACGTATCCCGCAGGAGGAAGCGGATTTTTTTGCCGGAAGCGTCATTATCCGTAAACAAATAAACTTGTTTGTCTCCGGCTTTCTTTCTTAATTCATCCAAGGTCTGCGAGCTGGGAGTTCCAAAGGTGCAAAGAATCTGGACGCTCTCATCAACCACGCGCTTCAAGCGGCTTTTGTCGTTTTTGCCTTCTACAATGATAGTGATCGACATGGGATATCCTCCATCAGGTTTTTTTTGTAGTATAACCCGTTTTTGCATGCGATCCAAGGATTCCATTCGACGATTGAGCAAATAATACGCTGCCATTTCCCGGGAAATGACAGGGATTGACAGCACAAAGACGGCTTGATCTTCTCAAGCCGCGGGGCATATGCAGCGTTATGTCGTAACAGGCGTTTTAAACGTACGCAGAGGCAATAGGGAAAGGGCCAGCATAAGGACGAAAAATGCAATGAAATAAGAAGAAATATGGTCGCGAAGCTGACCGGCCAGCATTGGACCGATAAAAGCGCCAACGGAATAAGAGATCGAAAGCAAGGAAAAGACACGCCCATATCGGTTGCTGCTGGTGATACTGGCAAGCAAGGCAGCGAGAGCCGGATAAATAACGCCTTTGGCCATGCCAATAAGGAAGAGTGAGACCGTCAGCGGGATCGGCCACTGGATCGCTAATCCGAAAAATACAGCCGCTAGCGATAAACTTCCGCAAACCGTACGGATAAATGGCGCAACTTTGTTCAGGAACCAGAAGGAAATACTTAGCAAGGCGCCTAAGCTGATTAGCGTAAAAAAGACGCCGGATGTAAGGATCGATTCTCGTGCAGACTCCATCAGCGGCAGCTCAAAAAACAAAATACCTTGCGAGCAGGAGAGCGCCATTGGAATAAGAAAAAATAGCCAAGGAATCGACAGCCCGGCCGGCAGGTCGGAGTGATCGTTTACCATGCCGTGGCCGTGATGGTCCAGGGTTGGAAGTTTGCCGGCGGATTGGCCCAGCAGCTGTTTTTCTTTGACGCCGAATATGGCTAAGACGCCGGTTGCAATAAGGATCCAGCCAAGGACGGAGAAGGATGTTGTAAAACCGATCTTGGCAACAAGAACAGCTCCTGCCGCTGGGGAAACAACCGATGCCAACGTGTGGACTAGACCGTTCCCTGCCATCAGCTTGCTCTGTTGGATGCTGTCTTTGGCGATGCGGGCGAGCAACGACAGGCAGGCCGGGGATAAGAAGGCGAGCACGAAGCCGCTAATGGAACGAATGTAAAGCAGGTGCCACGGATCTTTGACGTTGGATTGAAAAAGTAAGATGATCCCTGCTACAATCAGGCTAAAGACGATGAAATATTTACTGCCGTATTTGTCCACGCCATAGCCAGCCATAAGATTGCCCGGTAAATGCGTGATCGAGTATACGCCCATAATTAGCCCAATAAAGGAAGGTGCCGCTCCTAAGGATAAGGCGAAAGGAGAAAGAATCGGGTACTGCGCGTGCAAATCAAAAAAAGCAACAAACATAAATAAGTACAGCCAAAGGGCTGTGCGCATGTGCTCACCACCTCGTTAGATAGTCTTGTCTCTTTCTTAAGATGTACGCCGCTCGTCCGATGGATATGACCTTTCGGCGCAAATGACACAATTCTAACGGGAGGAAGTTATGGATGCTTATGTGATTGTTTTACTCGCATGTGTTGCTGTTTTTCTAGTATTCCGCCTGCGGCAGTCCTTTCGCAAAACGCGGGGCAGAGTCGATCAAACAGAAGAGATTCAGCGGAAATTAGCGCAGCTAAGGAAAAAAAGAGATGAAGACTAAGGATTCCCTGTAGTATGATAGGTAGGGACTTTTGGATAAATAGGAGGGGTTCATTTGGATCAGTGGATTACATTTGCACAGGATCGTTGGTATTTACTTGTAGCTGCTATTATTGTTTTATTTATCGTTATAGGGATTGTGAAAACTGTCGTGAAGTGGATTGTTGTCATTGCCGTTGTCGGCGCCCTCATCGTTTACGGATCAAGTTATACGGATAAAATAAAGGATATTGGGGCAAGCGTCGTAGCCCAGGTTGGCGATGAGGTCAAAGATAAAGCGATCAGCACGTTGACTGCCGAAGCGAAAGAAGCGCAATTCAAAGCAAATCCTGACGGTTCCTTTCTCGTTACGACGAAGAGCCTGAAAGTGGAAGGCAAAGCGGGATCGGATGAAGTGCAAGTTACCTTTCTTGGCAAAACATTCAAGATGAATGCGAATGCAGCGCTGAATGCTTTTATCGATCAGGCGAAGAAAAACGCAGGGCAATAGAAAAGGTTAATACGAAGGAGGGTGAGCGGTCATGACGGATATTACATGGCTCAAAGCCAGTTCAATCAATTTCATATCCATTGTGATTGTGCTCACTTTTGCAGGTTCCGTCTTACAAGGTATTTTCCGGGGCGGGTCCGGGTCTGCCAAACATCTGCTCTCCATGCTCGTGGAGGCGGCCGTCGTCATCGTGTCCATGTTTGTTGCGTGGAAAGGTGTTGGGCTCGTTTCGCCATGGATTCAAACCTGGTTGAAAGATCAAAATCTGCAAGTACCGTCCGTAGAGATTAGCGCGCTTAAACAAGCGTATTATACAGCTATAACAAGCATACGTGATTTCCCGCTGCTGCGTTTCGGCGTTTTGTTCCTGCTCGGCTATCTGATTGTGAAACAGTTCCTGAATTTGTTGATTGATCCGTTGATCGGTCGATGGCTGGCCCATCGCGATCCTTATCGGGAGCGCAGCAGTTCGATTCTCTCCTCGATTTCCGGCGGTGCCATAGGGTCTGTCGCAGGTTTTGCAAGAGCTCTTATTCTCATCGCCGTGCTGTTTATTTACGTGACTTTATTCCCGCATTCCATGATCGCGCCGTACATTGAATCTTCACAGATGTATCAAAAAGGGGCGAAGGAAGTGATTTCTCCCTTCACGGGCGATTTCATCGCCGACAAGGCGCCGGTGTTTACCCGCGCGGTGGAGCAGGAATTCACAAACATTTTACAACGGAAATATGAAGTTCTGGATGCGAAGGTTCCCGGCAATATCGTAGATGCAGCCAAAGAAGTAACGGCCGGGGGATCGACGGACGAGGAGAAGGCGAAGCTGCTTTACAACTGGGTCGGCAGCAGGGTCCATTACGATTGGGATAAGGTGAAGCTGTATGAAGAACAGCGCATTTGGAAGGAACAGACGCCGGAAGATACGTTCAATACCAAAGAAGGCGTATGCATCGACTACTCAAGACTGTATGCCCAAATGGCGAGAGCCGTAGGCCTGGATGTGAAGGTTGTAACGGGCCTTGGTTATGACGGGCAGGGCAGCTACGGACCTCACGCTTGGAATGAGGTGTACCTGAAGGAGTCCAATCGCTGGGTGCCGCTCGATTCCACTTGGGTGGCCAGTGGGGGAAACTGGTTCAATCCGCCAAATTTTGACCAGACGCATATTAAAGATGCTTAATTATACGGCAAGCTTATACAAGCAAGGAGGCCTTCTCTCGGAGATCTGAGGGGGGCTTTTTTTATTTGCTTAAGCATGTGAACCATTTTTGAGGAGATCTTTCGTGGTTTTTCTCATCTATAAGTAAATGTGGTAAACTAATAAGGTATTATTTTGAGAGGATGAAGGAGTCCGTATGTCTAAACCCATTCATGAATACCCTATGATATACTTAGATGCTGGGGACACGCTATTAACGATTCCTGCAGCCCAAACGATTTTGAAGCAGTACTTGCAAGTCCGGTCCGTTGACCGTGATGAGGCTATCATCAGTGAACTTTTTACAGAAGCTTTTCGTCTTTTTTATTATGTGAATAAACAGGATAATTTCATTGTGTGTTCGCCAGAGTCAGATCGTGAATTCTGGGTCAATCTATATAAATACGTGCTTCATAAACTAGGCATCCATGAGGAGTGGACAGAGGAAGAGATCTTCAAATGCTGTCATGAATTGTACGAGATCTATACTGCGCCCGAGTATTATGAGTTATTTGAGGATGTTAAGCCTTTTCTGGAACGGCTTCGAGCCGGTGGCTTTCGAATTGGAATCATTAGCAATTTTGCGCCTACGTTGAAAGCTATTTTAGAGGATAAAGGGATTTTACACTATTTTGATCCTGTGCTTGTGTCGACAGAGGTTGGCCTCGAGAAGCCGGATCCGGCGATTTTTAAGTTAGCCTTAGAGAAGGCGGGATTAGCAGCGAAAGACGTGCTGTATATCGGCGATCATGAAACGAATGACGTTTGGGCGCCGTCTCAAGTCGGTATCGATGCGGTCCGCATTATTCGTTATGACTACCATACCGGGAGGGGTATTAGATCCCTGCTTGAGCTTTTTGAAGAACAACAAGCAATTGTGTAAGAAAGGATCTGAGTGTGAATGAAGCCATCCATAATGGATGATCCCAAGAAAAAAGAAATCACCAAGAAACGGCACTTTTCGTTTCGGATCAATATCTTTTTCTTTGTTACGTTCTTATTATTTTCCGTACTCATCGTGCGTTTGGCCATTTTACAATTCGTTCAAGCCAAAGATTTGAAAGCGGCTGAGAATACCAATACGAATCAGACCAATAAGATTGCTCCTATCCGCGGCAACATTTATGATTCAACGAAATCTCCTCTTGCTTATACCATCCCCGTGCAGTCCTTGTTTTTCCGGATTGAGCCGTCTCAGCAGGATAAAGATGAAGTTATTCGCATGGCTACTAGGCTGAAAACGGACGTTTTCGATAAATACGGCAAACCGGATTCCAAAAAGCTGGAACCCGCGGACATCGTGCTGGCCATGGACCTTGGCTATGATATCAACAAGAACAAAGTGAAAGATCCCAGTTATTACTGGGTTCCGCGGAAAATTAAGACCGATTTGTCCAATAAAGAAATCGCGTATTTGCTTGAGCACCGGGATGAATTCAAGTGGTTGGAAGTAACGGAGGAAAGCATCCGGACCTATGAATTGGACGATGATGGCACAACGACGATTGCTCCGCAATTAATTGGATACCTGAAATCGTATTCCACCGATAAAGCGAAAGAGATGTACAAAGATAACGAGAACAGCAAGGAATATCTCGATACCGAAAATGTAGGCTTCGATGGCATCGAGCGCATGTACCAAGACGAGCTTCGCGGGAAAAACGGGTCCAAAATTTACCCTGTTAATGCCGCGATGAAAATTATCGGCCGAGCGACCGTAACAAAGCCAACCAAGGGCAATAACTTGTATTTGTCCATCAATAAGGACATTCAGAAAACCGCTGAAAAAGCGATTAAAGAGCAGCTTGATTTTCTGCACTCCCCTTATGCCCGTAATGATTCTTATATCAAGTATGGGGTGAATGCGCAGGCCGGTTATGCGGTTGCTATGGAAGTGGATACAGGGCGCGTCGTCACTATGGCCAATTTCCCTGATTACAATTCGAACGATTGGACGGGCGGCATTTCGCAAGCTACTCTCGATGACATAGGATCTTATATTGCCAATGGGTCGATTACAACCGCGTATCCGAAATACACAGACAAAGAGCGTCCGAAACATCCTTCGTCGATCGTCTTCATGGGGTCCACGATTAAGCCTTTGTCGGTGTTAATCGGTTTAACGGAAAAATTGATTACGCCTTCCAATCAATATTATTACGATTCGGGTACCTTTACTTTTGGTAAGGCCAATTCTACAAGTTCAATTTCTAACTCAGGTAAAACGGCATATGGAAACTTAGATGCCTCCAGCGCCATCGAACATTCGTCCAATACGTACATGTCGGCCAAAGTCGGCATCCCGTTTTATTCGAAATACGGAGGCGAAAATCCCGCGGTAACCGACAAGTGGGCGGAATATTTAGCGAAGTTCGGCATAGGCGTCAAAACCGGAAGCGGCTTGCCCGGCGAAAATGCCGGTTCCAATGACTTTACCAAGAACGCCAAGAAAGACAGTTATCAGTCTGCCATGGTCTATGCTTCTTGGGGACAGAACGAGAAAACGACAACGCTGCAGCTCGCGCAGTTCGCTGCCACACTGGGCAGCCGCGGCAAACGGATGAAGCCGTTGTTCGTAGACGAAATTCGCAGCTTCGAAGGCGAACTAGTTAAGAAAGTGGAGCCTGAAGTGCTGGATGACTCTACTGCTATGTTTGCCAAAAATGACTGGAATACGATCATCCATGGTATGAAGAGCGGCGCCGAGGGCATCGAGGAGCTGCCGTATAACGTGGCGCGGAAGACAGGAACGTCGACGCAAGCGGTCTCCGGCGGTACGATCGACAACGCCGTGTTCATCGCGTTCGCGCCGGTGGAGAATCCGAAGCTGGCCGTCGCGGTCGTCGTGCCGGAAGGCGGATACGGGCGCTATGGAGCCTCCCCGATTGCGGCCAAAATCTTTCAGGCGTACGATGCGGCCAACGATGGCATTTTGACGAAGCTTGGCGGCGGGAAGAAGCCTTGGTAGGTGGGCAGGGCCTTGCAAGAGGCCTTGTAAGAACAGCTCCGAGAGCATTAACTGTAAAACATACAGTAAATTTGGCGTGCGGAGCGTATTTTACGGGATTACCTGCATTTCCTACATGTAATTTCTATGGAAATCGTGGATTCGCTGCTTTGCAGTGAAATTACCTGTACTTTTTACAGGTAAACGATATAAAACGCGGCTTCCTTGGCAATTTTGATGTACAAAATGCAGGTTACTAAGTTCAACCAATAGAGGAACTTATGCAAAAACCTCCAGACCCACTTTAAATAAGTGGGTTTGGAGGTTTTTATGAGTTGCTCTTGGATTTTAGGTCAATTTCGTCTGCCAACGAAGGTATTTAGACGAAGTTTGGCGGCGGGAAGGAGCCTTGGTAGGAGGTCAGGGGAGGTATGTACTTGAGACGCTCGAGACACTGAAGCGCTTAGATGCGTAGATACTGGGATTCCGAGCCATTAGACATGGAAACAGTGGTGTAGGGAAACACCGAGTCACCGAGACACCGAAGCACGAGAGCATGTAAACATGGAAAGACGGAAAGATGGAACCCCGCAACCCCAGACCCCAGACCTCCAGACCTCCAGACCTCCAGACCCCCAGACCCCCAGACCCCCAGACCCCCAGACCCCCAGACCCCCAGACCCCCAGACCCCCAGACCCCTGCAACGCCGCAATGCTGCAACACCGCAACGCCGCAACCCCGCAACCCCGCAACCCCGCAACACGTAGGCACCGATCCACCGCCCCCCCACCCAGTAATCAGATTATGCTAGTTCCTTTCGCGAAAGGGAACTATAAGTCCGCTATTTGAGCGAAAAACGACGTTTCAACCGTTTAGGAGGAACTACAGGGTCTTATTCGCTCGGAATCCTAACATTTGAGCCGAATACCACCGAATAGCGGATCATAGTTCCCACTCAAACTCCAAATGGCAGTTTATTGGAGAAATAACGGATCATAGTTCCCTCCAATCGCAAGGCCATGATCAAAAAGCCCACCAGTTACTGGTGCCCCCGATTCCACACTCCAAACTATTGCACCGTTCTCCATCCTTAAGCATATGCTGATGTAAGGGGGAAGACCTTCTTTTACCCCGAAAGTTGCATGTGGTAAACTTTTGTGCACGGAGAAAAGAAAGGTGGGGTGGAACATGAAAACGACGCGATTAACGGCTTCATTAAAAAGACTTATCATTACCTTCATTTTCCTATGACAGAGGGCTGATTACGTACTTTCATCCTATTTCCAGTATGACGGACGGATATGGTATACTAATGTATCGGTAGTCGAGAAAGAGATAGTTTGATGAATGGTGCGGAGGAGTGAGTTTCACCATGTGTGGGATAACGGGAGTAATGTATTTTGAAGATAGAGAACCAACGGTTGCAATGCTGCAGCAAATGACAGATGTGATAGTGCATCGGGGACCTAACGATTCCGGGTTTTGGACGGATAATCGGATTGGTCTTGGCTTTCGCCGGTTGTCCATTATTGATATTCAAGAAGGACATCAACCGTTAGCCAATGAGGATGACTCCGTATGGATCATTTTTAACGGAGAAATTTACAATTATAAAGAATTGCGCGGAATGCTGCAGGAACGCGGGCATCAATTCCGCACGCATAGCGATACAGAGGTGATTGTTCACCTTTATGAGGAGTTTGGAGAGGAATGCGTCAAGCATTTGCGCGGCATGTTCGGATTTGTCATCTGGGACAAGAAAAAGAAGCAGCTGTTCGGAGCGAGAGACCATTTCGGCATTAAGCCGTTTTATTATCATGTCAACGACCGTCAGTTTTTGTTCGGCTCTGAAATTAAGAGCTTGCTTGCTGCGGACGGCATGAACCGGTTGATCCATACGGACAGCTTGCTGAACTATTTGACCTTTCAGTATGTGCCTGAGCCTAACACGATGTTTCACGGTATCCATAAACTGCCGCCAGCTCATTATGTGAAGGTTACTTTCGACGGTGAAATGTCGATACATAAGTATTGGGATCCGATGTTCGAGCCGGAGGAACGTCCTTTTGACTATTACGTGGAGCAAATCCGCGAAACGTTGAAAGACTCCGTCAAGCACCACATGGTCAGTGACGTGGAGCGGGGATGCTTCTTGTCCAGCGGGATCGACTCCACGGCTATCGCCACCCATATGCGGAACATCGAGCCGATCCGCACGTTCTCCGTTGGCTTCGAAGGAGCCAACAACGAAACGCCGATCGCCGCCCAAACGGCTAGGACGCTGGGGACAGAGCATTACGACAAAGTCATCACGAAGGATGACTTCTTCAGCACAATGCCGAAGGCGATCTGGCACCAGGACGAGCCTGTCGCCGATCCTTCGGCCATAGCTCTTTATCACGTGGCGCAGCTTGCGCGTGAACACGTGACGGTTGTGCTGTCCGGCGAAGGCGCGGACGAGCTGTTCGGCGGCTACCGCATTTATCGCGAGCCGCAGTCTTTGCGGCCGATCGATCAGCTGCCGCTCGGCATCAAGCGCATGCTGAACCGCTTCGCCCGGATGCTGCCCGGCAGCGTGAAGGGGCGCAACTATGTTTTGCGCGGGACGACGCCGCTGGAGGAGCGCTTCCTCGGCAACGCGAAGATTTTCACGGAGGATATGAAAGCGGAAGTGCTGCGCCTCGATCATGAGATGCTGCGGGCATATAAGAATCCGGTGCAGATCGCTGGAGATTACTACAACAAGACGAAACATCTCGACCCGGTGAGCCGCATGCAATACATCGACATGAATCTGTGGATGCCAGGCGATATCCTCATGAAAGCGGACAAGATGACGATGGCACATTCCCTTGAGCTGCGGGTTCCTTTCTTGGATAAGGAGCTATTCGAGGTGGCGCGCCGCATACCGGCGAAGTACCGGATTGCGGGTGGAACGACGAAATATATTTTCCGAAAAGCGATGGAAGGCATCATCCCGGATCCGATCCTGAATCGTCCGAAGCTGGGCTTCCCGGTACCTTTGCGCGAATGGATGCAAGGTTCGATGGGCGATGTGCTGTTAGAGCAAATTAAAGCAAGCGGGATTGAAGATTATATAAATATGAACACGGTTGAACGTATGCTGCAGAAGCACCGGAACGGGCAGGGCGATTATGCGCGCCGTATTTGGACGATCTATATTTTTGCCCTCTGGCATATGACATTCATGGAAGAGCTGCCTAAGAAAGTGCTCGCTGCCTACTAGGTCAACGAATGACGACATAAGGATAGACGGGAGATGGGGAACGTGGGACCTTTTAAGTTAATCGCCCTCGATATGGACGGCACCTTGCTGAATGAGGAAAAGAAAATATCTCCGGAGAATCAAGCCGCTATACGGAAAGCAACGGAGGCCGGCAAAATTGTCATCATGTCGACCGGCCGGGGCATCGTAAGCGCGATGCCTTATATTCAGGAACTGGGACTGTCTACACCCATGGTGATGGTAAACGGCAGCGAAGTGTGGGAAAAGCCGGACAAGCTGCTTCGGAGGACGCTGCTTCCTGCGGAAACCGTCAGCCGGTTGCATAAGCTGGCTGGAGAGTATGACTGCTGGTGGTGGGCGTACTCGGTCGAAGGCGTCTTCAACCGCGAGCGCGAAGGCTTCGACATCGCGAACAGCGAGTGGCTGAAGTTCGGATTTTTCACGGAAAATGCGGAGAAATTGCAGCGGATTCGCGAGGTCGCAGAGAGCTGGGGAACGCTGGAAATCACCAATTCCCATCCTTCGAATATTGAGTTGAATCCTCTCGGCATCAGCAAAGCGAGCGGTGTGGAGGCCGTCTGCCAGCTTCTGGGCATTCAGATGTCGGAAGTCATTGCGATGGGGGACAGCCAGAATGATATCACGATGATTCGCGAAGCGGGTCTTGGTGTTGCTATGGGCAATGCACAGGATGAAGTGAAACGGATTGCGGATATTACGACGGTAACGAATGAAGAAAGCGCAGTTGCCAAAATCATACAGACGTATATGCTGCAGACGCAATAAGACTCTAAACCAGAACAATCACGGACGGAGATGAGCATATGATCGCTTTAGCCTGGAGCTTGGTCATTCTATTATTTGTCGTAGGCATGATAGGCGCGGTATATCCAATTCTGCCCGGTGTTCTAGCGATATACGCGGCGTTCTTCATTTATGGCTGGCTAGTAAGTTTTGAACCGTTCGGCTGGGTGTTCTGGACAACGCAAACCCTAATTGTCATTATTATTTTGGTTGCGGATTATGCAGTCAGTGCTATGGGAGTCAAGAAGTTTGGGGGCTCGAAAGCGGCAGTGATCGGGAGCACAATCGGCTTGATCATAGGGCCTTTTGTCATACCTGCCTTTGGGTTAATCATCGGTCCCTTCCTGGGCGCAGTAATTGGAGAGATCATCATCGGCACCAATTGGAAAAAAGCCATTAGCGCGGGCATCGGTTCCGTCGTCGGTTTCTTTGCAAGCAGTGCCGTCAAAATCGTGCTGCAGCTGGCGATGATTATTCTTTTCTTAATATGGGTTTTGTAATTGAACAGGATGTTGGTTTGAATACGGGATTAGAGAGTAGGAACGAACTTGACGAAGGAAACCAAAGATTCTCTTGTAAAAGGGACGCTCATTCTCACCGTGGCCGCGCTTGTAGCGCGGTTTCTCGGCGTTTTCCAGCGTATTCCGCTGGTCCACCTGCTGCATGAAGAAGGAATGGGCAGTTATTCCATAGCTTTTAATTTATATTCCATTCTCCTTGTTGTAGCAACCGCGGGCATTCCCAGCGCGCTAAGCAAAATGGTATCGGAGAAATACGCGATCGGCCGTCCTGCGGAAGCAGAGCGCATTTATCGAGCGGCGATTTGGTTTGCCATTGTTGCGGGCGTGCTCATGACTGCGCTGTTGTATGTTTTTGCGCCTATTTATGCGGAACACATTTCACATGGCGGACCGGATGCTACGCTGGCCACTCGCGCCATCGCTCCGGCGATGCTGTTCTTTCCGCTAATTGCGATTATGCGCGGCTACTTCCAAGGCAGACAAAACATGATGCCCAATGGGGTATCACAAGTGGTGGAACAAATATTCAGATTGGTCACCTCGATTGGTTTGGCCTTTATTTTATTAAACATCAGCTTAGGCTGGGGAGTAGCGGGAGCATCCTTCGGCGGGGTGATGGGCGGAATCGCAGCACTTGCCGTTATGCTTTACTATGCGATGAAGCTCAAACGCAGAGATGCCGCTTCCCTGAAGGAAAATGTGTCTCGCGCCGCAGCTAATGAAATGGCTGCCGGACATGCGTTGGCATCATCGCCGGCGCGTTACAGCGAGATTTATCGCAGCCTGCTGAAGCTGTCGATTCCTATCGTCATTTTCTCCGTGACGGTGACCTTAGTTTATGCGATCGATACGTCGATTATCATCCCGCTCTTAGAGGGGACCATTGGCCGAAGCGAAGCGCTTGGGTTGGTCGGTATTATCGGAGGGCGTGCGCAATCCCTGGCGGGGATCCCGATTATTTTGGCCATCGCGCTCAGTCAATCGGTCGTTCCGATCATCTCGGCAGCTTACTCCCGCAAAGATATGAAGCAGGTCGGCCATCAGACGACAAGGGTGCTTCAGCTCTCTATTCTTTCCGGATTGCCGGCGGTGCTCGTTATCGCGATTGCGGCTCGTCCGCTCGATTTCTTTATGTTCGGCCATGAGGATACAGCCTTTGGTATGAGTCATGGGCCTTATATGATCTCCTTGCTCACTTTAGGCGCTATGTTCCAAATTGTTATGCAGACCTCAGGGGCGGTATTGATGGGGATGGGGCGGATGAAACCGCTGATGCTTCATGTTGGCGTCGGTATCGCGGTTAAGCTGGCAGGAAGTTTCCTGCTTGCTCCGTGGCTTGGCATCTATGGCATCATCGGCTCCACAGGACTTTGCTTTATCGCAATGTCATGGCTCAATCTGCGCACGCTGCGCAAAGAGGTGAGCTTCACGATTCTCGGAAGGCGCTTCGTGGGGCTGACGATTTCGATTGTCGTCATTGCCGGTCTTGGTATCGCGGCTGAATGGCTGACTCATACGTATGTGCAGCCAACAAGCTTGTACCGGATCAATGAAGGCATCAATGCGGTGCTAGTGTGTGGCTTCACAGCTGCCTTATACCCGCTGATGCTGATGCTTACGCGAGTTGTTACGAAGGACGATGTGAAGAACTTTCCAGCGCCTATACAGAAGCTGATTGGCAAAGCAAGCCGTCTTATCGGACGTTCATAGCCTGCGCAGCCAGAATGGCGAGTTCAATCTTGTTAAGCCCTGCGTACATGGATTGTGTTACATCATAGGGCTGAGGCACTGCGATGGGACGCATATGCGTCAGAGGCTTGCTGGCCTCCTGAAACCAGTCGCCAGGCTCCACAGGCATCAGCGGTCTATCCGGCCATGCAGCCGCAAGTGCAGGACTATATAAAGGCAGGCTTCCTTTCTTGAGGAAGCAGCCATCCAGCCTCTCCTGATAAGGATAATCGGGAGAGGCTTTTTGTATGGGAGTAAATAAGTGCGGCCAGTAGTCTGAACGCGAACCGGTGTGTTGTGCTGCATCAGCAAAACGCAATACACCCTGCAGCACTTCAGGAACTCCGAACAGCAGAGCATAAAGGCTTTTGCCGAATTCGATGCGCTCAGTTAAGTCGGCGAAGTTTTCGAGAATGAGTCCGGCCAAACGGGGCTGGGGAAAGTCCCTTTGCGTAGACAAGGACCAATAGGGAAAGCCGACTAGATTCAATTGCAGCCATCCTTGGCTTTTAAAAAACGTTTTATGCAGAACGGTTTGCTGAAAATGCTCCTTTTGAACAATGCGCTGTTCGATATAGTTTTGTTCATTCACAATAAGGGCAATCGTCAGCGCGGCGGAGTCCTGATTCGTCCAAAATTCATCCCAAACAGGCACCATCCACATGGAGATATTTAAATGGGGGAGCAGGTGAAACAGGTTTTTCTTTCGCTTCTTACTTTCCCCGTAAAGCAGCAACTGCGGATAGGCATCTTGAAAAATAAGGCCATTGGCACGCTCCAGAAAAGCAAACAAATGCTCAGCCTGGTCCGCGTCGATGAGATGCGGCAGAAGATCGCCTCGGAGATCGGTCATGTTCCAGCCGCCGCACCGGGAAACCATGTGGGCAAGCAGCGCCCAGTGAAGCTCAGGGTTTGCCTGGTAGCAGGCCCAATAGGCCATTGTGCGCGTCACGTTATTTCGGTTCTCCTGCCGGGTCCTCGTACGGATGTGCTCCAAAAGCGATTTCTCGTCAGAAGCGATGGGAAATGGCTCTACACCGCCACGAAGCAGCGATAACTGCCTGGCTAAGTCCTGTTCCAATCGTTCTACGATGGCTTTCGACAAGGGAATGGCGTCTAAACTTGCTGCTCTCATCATCCTAACCTCCTCGAGCGTTACCTGTCTGCTTCCCTTATTGTTGGCTCATTCACGCACAGCTATGTGAAACTGGAACCGGAATATGGCTTCGATGAACAGAAATGGGGGAAGACCCTGAGAATAAAATCCAATTATTGGGATTGGCTCCTGCATACAATGAAGCATCTGAAGCGAACGTTTGCGGGGTGATTCACATCTGTTTCGATTTGCATGTGACAAGTTGTTCGTGTCATAAATACGCGACAAAACGGCGAAAGAAGCGACCGGCCAAAAAAATCAAACACCGAGAGATCAAATATTCAGCGCGAACCTACTTCTTTTATGCCGTCTCCGATGGTGAGAAAAGGGTGTACACGAATGAAGATCAGACCCCCGGATATGGGTTTCAATGCATTCCCAGCCCAAAAATCACCTCCTATCGACAAGTGTTCGTAAACGGAGTCCTGCAGCCCCGCACCCTGTACCGCATACGTACAGGCTCATTGACTTTAACCTCAGAAGATGTTCCGGAAAAAGGAGTTCCCATCATTGTACAGAGCATCCGTGTCTATAAATAGTGGTTAAGGAAGGGGGTGAAATGATGGCAGCGTCTCTGATCAAACTTTATGTGACCGCCACAGCTACCGCACCGGTAGCGACAGGAGGTACGGTTGAAACAACAGTAGATCCCGCTGTGACGCGATTTAATGCAACGCTTACGTCAGGTATGATTACGACGGATACAACGATTTTGGCGGCAAGCTTCTTTGATGATAATGGCGACCCGGTTGTGGCACTACCTGCACCGCCGACAGATGGATACTACAATGTATACGTCAACGGTGTGCTGCAAGAAGGTGGTTTGTCCACTCTCACAACGGCATCCTTGGTATTAGCGACAACACAAGCTGTAGCCGGTACGCCAGTTGTTCTCGAAGTGGCCGATTTCTCATCGGCGAGCTCTACGATTACGGTTGAGCCGACGATTTCTGCACCGACGATTACGGTTGTCGTGTAGGTCATAGAAAGGAAACCATCTCAAGTTTTTGAGATGGTTTTTTAAGTTGGGCTACATGTTCAATCGAAACAGTTAGCTGATAACCGGCTCTATGTGAATTTGTACGGCGACAGAAGTCCGTTTTTAATTGCTGTAGATTTAGATACAGGAAAAATTGTCTATCAAGGCGTAGTTGCTGCAAAGATGATTTGGAAGCTAACAATCTAATTTTCGATGGTATGTCGGTAAAATAATAAAAGGCTGTCCCACAAGTAACAGGAAAATCTCCCTCTAAATTGCTCGAAAGATGACCTCCCCGGGAATATAGAAGGAAAACCTCCCGTTAATTTGAACGGATTTAATAGATCCTCTTGAAATCGTTGCTAATAGATGGAGTTTTTCCAGCTAAATGGATCTGATATGCTTCTGCAGTCAAATTAGCGGGAGTTTCTCCCTTATTTTGACCACAGAAGCATAACTACAAAAGTAGCTGTCCCACAAGTCATAGAAATGACTGGGGACAGCTACTTTGCTTGCTAATAGCTAGAATTAACCTTTATTCAACCGAGTTCTCCGAAGGAGGCTGACTCGCATTTGGCCGCGGCAAACGGCCCGCGCGCTGAAGTGATTCCCGAAGCAAATATTCGATATGGCTGTTGACGCTCCGGAATTCGTCCTCCGCCCAGCGCTCCAAAGCTTCATAGAGCTTAGGATCGAGCCGGAGCGCAAAGTTTTTTTTAGGAGCCATAGCGAAGCCCGTTAGTACAGCGTGCCGGTATTAATGACCGGACTTGCCGCGCGGTCCGATACAATCGCTACCAGCAAATTGTTGATCATGGCCGCTTTCCTCTCTTCATCGAGGTGCAAACCTTCGGCTTCGAGGCGGTTGATGGCCATCTGAACCATGCCGACGGCACCGTCTACGATGATTTGGCGGGCGGACAAAATAGCAGAAGCTTGTTGGCGCTGCAGCATGGAGCTGGCGATTTCCGTTGAGTACGCCAGGTGAGTCAGGCGCGATTCCATGACCTCGACGCCTGCCACAGAAAGGCGATGCTGCAGCTCAAGGCTAAGCTCGGCGGCAACCTCATCGGCATTTCCTCTTAGTGAATAGCCATCGTTGTCGAAGCGGTCATACGGATACTTGCTGGCAACATGGCGCAGCGCGGTTTCACTTTGAATTTCAACGAACTTCTCGTAGCTGTCCACATCGAAAAGCGCTTTGTACGTATCGACGACTTTGAATACGACGACAGCCGCGATTTCAATGGGATTTCCTTCGATATCATTAACTTTCAGCTTGACGCTGTTAAAATTGCGAACCCGCAAGGATATTTTCTTTCTGTTGGAAAAAGGGACAATGAGCCATAGCCCGCTCTTACGGATCGTGCCTAAATAGGTTCCGAAGAAAGTAATGACTGAAGCTTCATTGGGCTGAACAGCCGTAATCGTCGAAACGAAAATAATTCCCAGTACAATGAGAATCACCCCTGGCACAAAACGTTCCTGCGTAAGGAGTAGAATCCCAAGCCCTCCGCCAATAATAAATAACAAAATACCAAGAAATCCATTGATGGACCATGCTTTGGTTTCTTTCATGCAAGCAACACCCTTTCCAGTTGGATAGTCATCATTTAAATATTGTTATGATATTTATATGATATCACTTTTTACTAATAATGTAAATGATATTCGTTTATCGTTATGCTCAAAATGTTGGGTTCTCTTTTTGACGCAACTAGGCAGTTGTCGATTGTTAGCCATTGTGAAATCCTTTAACATTGTATTGAATTGCTGTTATTATGCGGACTTTTAACTTTTTAGTATGAAAGTTGAAGTCAAGCGCGTTTAGCTCCTTATGAACGGTAACACGTTTGAATAGTAGGCTTGGATCACTTTGAAGGGAGCGTGTGCGATGCCCAAGAACGAGCGGGAGCGGGGATTTGGAGAATTACGCGCGCAGTTTGATAGGGATGAATGCATACTGAAGGTTTCTTCCATGAAGCCGGTAGCGCGCGACATACTTGACCGCGGTTTAGGTAAGTTCAAGAACGGCGAGTTCGAGCAATCGCGGGAAATAATCGAGCAGGCGGCAGAACTAGATCCCGGCAGTGCGGAAGTGCATGCTTGGCTGGCTGCAGTTTATGGACGTCAAATCGAAGCCGTTTGGAGCTTGGTGGATAAAATGAAGTTGTTCGCGTTGTTGGAAAGCCAGATCGCAGTTGCTCTCAAACTCGATCCGACACTCCCGCTCGCCAGAAGAATGAACGGCGCAAGATTATTAAATACGCCGGATATGCTTGGAGGAGATCCTGCCTTAGCTGCTGAAGAATTTCTCTACTGCATCGGCCAAGGAATGGATGATGCAGAGGTATGGGTCTCTCTCTCCGAAAGCTATATCAAAATGGATGAGCCAGAGAAAGCAATCTATGCGCTGGAAGAAGCTTTAATTCGTGACCCTCAACATATAGGAGCTGCTGAAATGATACAACTTGTTAGAAACGGTAGCACTTAAGAAACCGGAGAAGGCCCTAAGCCAACAGGCTTAGGGCCTTTCCATGTAGAACTTACCAACCTACGCTTATTAGCTAGAGTTGCTCAACTCATTTTTCTGAATCTGGTGCAGACTCCGCTGAATTGAATGCCCTAATGCGATTCAATCCCGATAGCATCACTTCCTGACCAGCAGCATGGGCACCGTTCTTAAGAGCAGTAAGCACCTTATCGAAAAGAATATCGGAAGGCTGATTTACATCAATCGATGCATCTAAAAGTTGTTTGCCAACATTCGTAGCTCCACTTCTCAAAGCAGTCTCCAAGAGAAGTCTGGACTCTTTCCCTACATTTCTAACCATTACTTTCATAAAATTGCGATCGTTTGACATGCGTTTCACCTCCTCTCGGACAAATAGGTTCACTCGGAAGCTCTGTTATTTCTTGTTACGTCTGCGCCTTGCTTCATCTTTTTTCTTTTTCTCTCTTTCCTTTTTCGCTCGTTCCTTTTTCTCTTTTTCCCGCTTCTCTCGTTCCTTTTTCTCTCGTTCCTTCCTTGCTTTTTCCGACTCGTTTCTAGCCCAGCGCTGGAGTGCGGTGCCTGCGGCTTGAGCTAGATTGCCTACCAAAATTGAGGTAGGGCTAACGTTTTCTTGAATAAATTCAATTGCAGGTTTACCTTCTAAGGATTGCAGCTTTTGCTTAAGGAGATCTCGATATTTTGGATCCTGCGTTTGCTGTTCCAGTCTTCTCCAGTAAACGGCAGCTTCCTGGTTCCGGCCGATCCGGTAGTACGCGTCTCCGAGTTCGTAGATCAGTTTCGAATACTCTTCAGTTTCAAGAAAGCCCTCTTGGTGGAGCTCCTGATTGATGATAAAGACATAATCTTCAATCGCTGTTTGCGTCCGTTGGAAATGCTTTTCTGGCAGCATGTACGCGGCCTTACCGCGAAGCATACGGATCATGCCGTCCTGAGGAGCAGCGGCCACTGCTTTGTCGAGAAGCTTCAATCCGTTTTTCGACCATCTTAACTTTTCCAATGGCTTCGTTAAATCACGAGCGGTTAAAATCATTGTGCTGCCATGGTATGCATCTGCAAGCGGGTTGCCCGGATAATCCAAACGCAGCTGTTCTAGCATGCGGTTTGCTTCTTGAACGGCGGTTACACTGCCATCCGCGCCATCCCTCCACAGACTAATGGCATGGTCGAGTCTCTCCGTATACGCAGCTGCGGGAGAAAGCACATTTTTTTCCTCTGATACGGCTATGTCATTTAAGGTTGAAACTTTAACGTTTTTTGGGATTTCGTTTGTCAATGGATTGCATCCTCTCTGCGGTAAGATGATGAACTGAATTCGTGTATTTGGTTTTACGGCGCTATCCGTTACTTATTCTTCGAGTTCTGTTTGGCGAGACGCTGCAAGACCACTTGTGCTTCGACCGGTTTACCGACATTATAGTAGGCTTCAGCTAGATTTTTCAGAATTTCACTAACTTGCTTTTGGGGAAGGTAACTGGCATCTTTTTCATAGAGATTCAGCAATAAAGTGAAATCCTCGATCGCCATTTTCGAACAATGAAAATAAGATTCCGGCAGCCGCACACAAACATTCGCGCGTAACAACCGGATTTCTTTCCGTTGCGGATCCAGAGAAACTGCCCGATTCAAGGCATCCAATCCTTCTTGTGCTTTATCCGCTTTTTCCAAAGGATGAACGGCATCTCGAGCGACAAGAGCTACAGAGCTGCCGTAGTAGGCTTCAAGCATTGCACTGTCAGGGTTGATCTCACGGAGCTTTGAGAACTTCTCAAATGCGCTGTTCGCTGCTTTTTTGTCTCCGTCTACCCCTTTACTGAGAAGCTTTATGGCTTCTTTGAAATCTTTCTTATGTGTGATGTCATCTTCCATCTGCACTTGCCTCCTGCCGATTTTCCGGATAAATGATTAGAATCTGATATACCTGCTGCGCCGGAAGCGATACGAAACGGGAGATTCTAAATTCGGGATTGTAGACATAGATTCCGCCTTCTAGGCTGCAGTTTGAGAACTCATGGGGTATTCGTAGAACATGTCTCATTCTGCTTTGCCCGATAAAGACCGTATGATCCGTTATTGCTAGTCCACGTGTAAAGCCTCCTGCTTGAATCATTGTCTGTTCACCAGTGATGGCACGAAACGTCATGGAATCGCAATAAGCTAGTTGGTTTTTATGCACCATTACCGTATGGGGCATATATAAATCCTCAACTACAAGATGATTCGCTGGGTTTACATAGAGTTGCTGATCGGGCTGAAAGTCAGAGAGGTCGACGGCAACAATTCCGCCTCTTTTTTTCGTCGGGTCTAGATACCATTTATCATGGGTAGAAAACATTGAAACATATAAGGTATTGCCTTCTAACCAAATGTCATTGATATGATGGATGTCTTTATCTACCGTATTGAATCGAATTTCTCCTAATCGCATGAAAGTATCTGCCTCGTAGCAGCCGATTGCATTTATCGCCGTTTCTGCGATCAGGACGACTTTGTCTTTAAACTTTGCAATACCGTGGAAGTCGAGATTCCGGTGTTTCGTTTTCGAAAGGATTTGGAACTGATCATTCAGAGCAATAATTTGATTGTCGTCCGTTGTCATGATTAATCTTTCATTAACCCATGTCATTCCCAAACAACTGCCGGTATACAGTTTTTTTAAGGAATTATGCTTAAAGTCAAGCAACCATAATCCTCCCATATCCGGACCGCTGGCTGGACAGCTTACCAGAAGTTTTGTGTCAAGATATTGAAAATCTTGATCCTTCTCCAATCCGTAGAGCAACACCTATTAACCCCCTCCCCAAAACTTTTAACGAATTATACTTGATATAATATGTAATCCTTGCACAGAGAGGTATGGATGAAAGACTTAGTTCTATAAAAATGTTCGTTTGCCAGAGTCAAGCCAATCCATTCTTGCATTTTATAAAGAATAGGAAGGAAGGAGGGATAAGCATATGGCTGATGAGAAATTGAGTAAAGAAGTGAGAGAGGCTCAAAGAGCGGAGAAGAAATTAGCTGAAGAAAAAATCGAAGAAGAGAGAAAGGCTCGAAGAGCGGAGAAGAAATTAGCTGAAGAAAAAGTCGAAGAAGAGAGAAAGGCTCAAAGAGCAGAGAAGAAATTAGCAGAAGAAAAAATCGAAGAAGAGAAGAAAGCTCAAAAAGCAGAGAAGAAATTAGCAAGAAAAAACGCTAATAAAGCTAGAGAGAATTCAGGGGAGAACGAGCAGGCTCAAGTCTAACAGGGATTTGAGTTCAAAGAAAAAACGATTGATAGTTTCAATCGTTTTTTTGTGACCTGGGTCGTTTCTCACATAGTAAATGTAACGATTTACTCGTAGGAAGTGTATTCACAATGGAAAATGGATAGGGGGGCTTTTTTATGAAATTTCAATCCCATAAGATGACAGTTTCTATTGACGAGCATTCATCTCATCTAGAACAATTCAAAGATTTTTTCAAGCAGTTGGATGATGAAGGGATAACCATTGAAAAGCTGCCTCGGGAACGAATTGAAGACTATCAGTTAAAAGCGATTAACGCTACGCTTGCTCATGTCTGGCATCATAACGAATATTATCGTTCAAAGCTTGACGAAGCGGGCTTTACGGAACCCAAAATCGAAAATCTCGAACAGTTAGCTTCTGTACCGCTTCTCCAGAAGAACGTCATACGCGGAGATAAACAGAAGATCTTATGCATTGATCCAAAAGAAATCGGTCAAGTTCACCTCACAAGCGGAACATCAGGAAAGCCGATCTACACTTCCTATACGTTGGCTGATCAGTATATATACGATTTGCTGCCCAAATATTTGGAATTGTTCAAGGAGTCAGACGAGGATGTCGCAGCAATCGCGTTGCCCTACGAGTTTGCACTGCCCGGTCTTGGATTTCAGCGTCTGTACCAATTTGCCTTCGGGACAGCGATCCTTTCGCTTGGAAAAGGCGGATACATGGCTCCCGTTGATAAGTCACTGGAATTGATGAAGGAATATAAAGCTACAGTCCTGGCTACAACCCCTTCCTATGCAGCACTCTTGGCGGAAGAAAGCGAACGCTTCGGCATTAAACTGGGTGAGGATATTCGTTTGAAAAAAATTGTGCTTACGGGTGAAGGATGCTCTTACACCTTTCGCGAGCGGCTGGAAAAATGGTGGGGATGTGAAGTGTCATTTTTCTACGGCTCGACGGAATGCGGGGTAGTCGGTGTTGAATGCAGTGAGCATAGAGGGTACCACGTGATGGAAGGACATGTAAAAGTAGAAGTTATTGATCCCGTTTCAGAGAAAAAGCTCCCCTACGGTCAAACGGGGGAGATCATCGTAACGACCCTTCTGCGCGAAGGAATGCCAATGGTACGCTATCGTACCGGGGATATCGGCTTATTGCAAAAATCTAAATGCGCTTGCGGATGTACCTTGGATGTTTTGCAATTGAGAGGCAGAATGGAGAGCATGCTCAATCTGGGGGGTGTGGACTATTCGCCGTTCTTGATCGAACATTTCCTTATGGAGATTCCGGATGTGAGCTTGTGGTATCAATTCAAGCTGAGTAAGGGAGTGTTAAAGATCGAAGCTGAGCCGTTTCGCACGAATTTAACCGACGAACAACTAGCAGCGAAGGTCCGCACACATATGGTTGAGCGATTGGGAGTTGACTGCGAGGTTGAAATTAAACACGATATCCCGCGCACGTTTGGCAAAGCGATTAGGGTATTGCATGAGTCAAAACCGGAGAAATAGAAGGCGAGGTACCTTTATGACTGACAAGAATAGGGAGCGGGAGCGAAAATTCAAGGAGTTATTAGTACGTCTTACCAATTCGCCTCTGTACAAGGAAAAATTATCCTCTTATAAACTCAATGTTCTTGGTTTAGACCACATACAAACACTGCCTTTGACAACCAAAAATGATCTTCTGCAAGCCGGGGCTTTCGGACACCTAGCCGTTGAAATGAAAGAGGTCGCGCAATACCACGAATCAACCGGAACGACAGGCGAACCCTCCGCTTCCTGGTTCACCTATGAGGATTTGACGGTAGGCGGAAGACAAATTAAGGAATGCGGTGTTCAGCTGACAGATGAAGATCTTGTATTGATCCGCTTTCCATATGCGATGGCACTCCCCGCGTTCTTAATGCAGCAAGCAGCCTGGCAGTCGGGCGCCGGGGTCGTTCCCGCAAGCTCACGTACGGTTGTTACGCCATATCCCAGAGTGCTGAATCTTATGAAGCGTCTGAGTGTCACTGTCATGGCTGGACTTCCTCGCGAAATGGAGCTGTTGGCCGAAACAGCGCGTCTAGTCGGTACTGATCCAAGCAAGGAATTTCCTGCTCTGAGAGCCATTTGTGTTGCAGGAGAGTTGATGAGCGACAAGCGCAGAGAGCATATCGAAAAGATCTGGGGCGTACCGGTATTTAATATGTATGGATCCACTGAAACTGCGAATATTGCTGCTATGTGTAGTTGTGGCACGATGCACATCGTGGAAGAGGATTTTTTTGTGGAAGTGCTGCAAGATGATGGCAGAGGTGCAACTCCTCAAGGGGAAAAGGGATTTGCGGCGATTACAACGCTTTCCCTTCAGGGCTCTCCACTGCTGCGATACTTTAATGAAGATATTATCTCTGTCGAGCCATCCTTGTGTGCTTGCGGCCGTTCCGGGGACACGTTGAAGCATTATGGCAGGAGTAAGGATCGAATTCGCCTGGGTGATACGATTTTAGATGCGTTTGATATCCAGGAAGCCATCTATTCCTTGTCTCCTGTTCCCGATGCTTGGAAGGTATTGGAGCAAGAGAATGGGCTGCAAGTTCTCCTGGATTCGCATCATGCAGGACAATGGTCGAAAGAGGATATCTGTTCTCAATTATGTCATATGCTGCAAGTGCCTGTTACCGTAGAGTTCATTAATGACACTGCGCTGCTCAACCGCGCCGATCTGGTAAGTAACGTTCCATCGATTAAACCGGTATATATTCAAAAGCTTAAAAGGGAGTGAGCGCCATGAGTGAAGAAATGCAACGATTACAAACTCAGTTGGATGGTTTAAACCTGCAATTGCTCCAACTGCTAAGCGAGCGGGCGCGTATGGTTGGTGAACTTTATTACAAAAAGGAAACACTAGGCATGACTGAAGCTGATCTGGTCAACGTACAGCAAACTCTCATTGAACTTGTTGCCAATAATCCTGGCCCCCTTGATAATGAAACGCTCATGCACTTATTTAAGGAGATCATCCAATCATTCCCGAAAGTGAAAAAGGAAGCAACGACTCGCCGAAAATTACTCGTAAGCCGCCAATCGAAGAGTGAAGATACGATCATCCGTGTCAAAAATATCGAAATCGGCGGTTCTTCGCATATCATGGTCGCCGGTCCATGTTCAATAGAATCCAAAAATCAGCTGCTGACGGTTGCGGCCGCTTTGAAGGATGCTGGTGTTACCGTTTTGCGCGGTGGAGCGTTCAAACCGAGAACATCACCGTATGATTTTCAAGGCCTCGGTGAAGAAGGGGTGAAAATCATGAAGGAAGTGGCAGATGAAGTCGATATGGTGAGTATCTGCGAAATCATGACTCCTTCACAAATCGAAAAAGCAGCCCCTTACATCGATATCTTTCAGATTGGCGCCCGTAATATGCAGAACTTCGATCTGCTGAAAGCCGTCGGCCAATGCAATATGCCTGTCCTATTGAAACGCGGCCTTTCCGCAACAATGGAAGAGTTCATTTATGCGGCAGAGTATATCTTGTATCACGGGAATGATCAGGTCATGTTGATTGAGCGAGGTATCCGTACTTATGAAAAATGGACTCGAAATACGCTCGACATTTCTGCCGTTCCGATTTTAAAGCAGGAGACCCATCTGCCTGTGCTCGTAGATGTCACGCATTCAACAGGCAGAAAAGATATTCTGCTAGCTTGTGCAAAGGCTGCTCTTGCTGCAGGAGCCGATGGGATCATGGTCGAGGTGCATCCTGATCCTCAGGCCGCACTCTCGGATGCGAATCAACAACTAAACATTCCTGAGTTTAATACGTTCTGGAAGGGGCTCCTTCATTCAGGCTTATATCATTAATTGTTGCTCAGGAGCACAAACATTTGGGTTAATGGAGGTGGGCGAATGACAGACATTACTTCTATTGACATGAACTCGCAGGACGGGGAAGGGCTCTTGGATTTTTTACAGGGATTGATATTTGATATGCTTTTGGTGACGGACGGAAGGACAACGGATCTGCTGGAAACATTATTGGATGAAAAAATGCTCATTACAGTCATTCGGCAAGAGCAAATCAATGAAGTGCATGCCGATCTTTTGGGCGAGTCCTCCGGTGCGCCATATTATATTAGAGAATCTATCTTGATAAGCGATAAGAGCCGTTTTATCGTTTCTCACAACATTGCTGTTGTATATTCGAAGAATGTGCCGCTTACTTTATTTGAGAAGATAGCGCACAAGCAGGAGGGAATTGGTAAATCAATCAGCACAATCGGTTTGCAATCGTTTAGAAAAGTGCTTGACTCCGGGCTCAAAAGCGGGGAAGAAGCGGTTGATCTGTTCCAAAAGCCAATTCAGCTTCGTTTTCCTGACCTTTGCAAAAAAGTACCTTACAAGCGATACTCGATTTATTTCGGACTTAAGCCGGGGATTCAAATGCTTGAATATTTTAATCCGGATGTCGTCATTCACCGTTTAAGGCAAGTCAGCTCTTCGTGATAAACAATGATAAAACAGGAGAACATCCTTTCATCTTGGTGTTTGGCAGCTTGCTGAGCACTTCAAGATTTGGGGAGGTACTCCTTATTTTGTTTACTCTTTATTCTTTTTAGTATTCATGTGATTGACGTAATCAATTCCTGAATTTATCATCTGTTCTCCGGCATTTTTCACACCGCTTTTAACAGCCGCTATCAATTTCGATGCAACAATATTAGCCGGCTGATCCATATTATCAACGGCATCTATGACTTGTTTCCCAACCGTATTCGCACCGCTTTTCACCGCTTTTGCATAGCTGCTGGCGAAATGAGTGAATTCTCGCTGAATTTCGCTGAAAATTTTTGAGAAGTCTTGATTTCCCTTTGACATATGCTTCACCTCCTTCTGGAAAAATGAGACAGGATATTAAGTCGATGGTTGCTCACCCTCGGTTAAAGGAGTGTTCCGTTTTGTTATTTCGCCAAACAGCTCCACTTCCGGCTCATCAACTAACGGGATGGCATGAATTTGAGCAGGTTGTTTTTTGCTGTCCAAATAAAATTTAAATATCGCAACAATGACGCCAACCACAAGAACAAATGCAAATACGCTCCCTAGTGTTAGTCCAAGAATGAAAATAACTTTGTCTGTAAATCCCTTTTTCTTCGTATTCACTTCAATTCTCACTCCTTTTATATAGGTTAGGTATTAAAACAAACCGCTAAAAACCATAAGGACATTAATGGACAAATGCAGAATTACTGCAGGGACGATGCTGTTCGATTTGATTGTAATTCCTCCGAAAAAAAAGCCTCCAATAGAAAAAGCGATACATACAGCCCAGGAGAATCCTAAGGAATAATGCTGTAATCCAAACCCTAAGCTGGTTATAATAACGGCCCATTTATCCCCAAAAAGTTCGGAAAACCGGCTTAACAGAGTTCCTCGCCAGATGACTTCTTCAAACAACGCGTTTGTTATGGCAAAAATTAGAGCGAATAACCAAGCTTCTTGCATGGAATTCCAGCCATTAAGAATTACAAATGGCAAAAAAGTGAAAAAGGTAATAATTATCGCGATAATAAGAAACAATTTTACTTTAGTTTGGCGGAAACCCGCCCATATCAAAGGGACGTGAATCTCTCTATTCCACTGCGGTTTCTTCCAATAATGCATAAAAGGAATTTTGGAAATCAGAGAGAAGGCAAACAACGGAATGATGATACAAATCAACGACAACCTGTTCAACAAAATGTGCAGTTCCTCAGGATGAGCAGAGGTAATCCAATGTAAATTCACAAACAGATATATAAAGAATCCGAATCCCAAAAGTACCGTTATTGAAATAAATCTCATAGGCAAATAAATGGAAAGCAGCCCGGTGCATACTCCCCATAAAATTAACAGCGTATAGTTATTCGTTTGAAGGAGAATAAGAAGTGACCCAAATAAGAATAAGCACGCCATATTCCGAAGCAACCCGTTATTCATTGGATTCTTTCTTTGTCCCTAGTTTACTTTGCAGATGATTCATCTTATCCCTCCCAGTACGGGTCCGTATCTATTTACTCTTTCCTTCTTATGCTTATGTGCCAATATATACCTGCGGAATGGACAAACGCGGAATGGATTCGAACAATAGGCGGGTTCCTATAAAATAAGGAGATATTAACGTCAAAAACCCGTTATTATTGCTGGGCCGTATATCTTGACACCCTATTTAGGGTATGCTATAAGTTAATAAATTCCTAAGCAGTGAGGTGCTCCTATGTTAAAAATTTCAAATGAACAAGCTTTTCAAGAACAAATCTCGCAGTCCGCGCTAACCATTGCCGTCTTCAAAACAACCTGGTGCAAAGACTGCCACTATATCAATCCCTTCATGCCTGCGTTGGAAGAGGCTTATGCGGGGCGTATCACCTTTGTTGAACTGGATCGTGACGAGGTGCCCGACTTGTGCGAGCAGTTGAACATTCTTGGCATTCCAAGCTTTATCGCTTTCCGCGAGGGCAAAGAACTCGTACGTTTCGTTAGCAAATTACGCAAAACCCGTGAAGAAATTGAGCAGTTCCTAGACCGGGCCCTAGAGGTATCCGGCGCACTTGCTCCTTAGAATAAAGTGAAAGAAACGGCTCTAAGCAGAGTCGTTTTTTTGCTAAAACAACCGGAATATCACAACTTTGCCACGACTTTGGCCGTTCCGCGGTGGTTTCGGAGCTTTGTAACAATTGCGAATGGATTTGCCAACTTTTTAAAGCTATAATTGAAATCGAACCAGCTTCATTCGGGCAAGATCTACGGAAGTCACGACATAAAAGTAGGTGCAATCATGCAAAAACTGATTCAAAGGCTAGCGAATTTGTCCGCCATCGGCATGTTTCTCATTCTTGCAATGGGCGCCTTGGTTACAAAGGCTGACGCAGGCAGAGGCTGCGGAGACGAGTGGCCGCTGTGTCATGGGAAATTCGTCCCGGCGCATACGATATCATCCTTTATCGAATACAGCCATCGACTGGTTGTAGGTATCGTGACGCTCATTCTGATTGCCACATTCATTCTAGTGTTTCGTTATGTAAAACGGAAAGATGCGAAAATTTTCATCTCGGGGACCGTGTTGATGACGTTGGTCCAAGCTGCCATGGGAGCAATGGCCGTCGTTTGGCCTCAGTCTTCCCTTGTATTGGCGCTGCATTTCGGTTTATCCCTTCTGGCCTTTGCGTTTTCCTTGCTGCTCGCGCTTGTGTTTACACCTTGGGGTCAATTTCAAAGAGATACAACCATCCGCAGTTCCTTTAAAGCGCTCGTCTGGATAACGGCGATTTACAGCTACGTTGTTGTTTATCTGGGTGCATTTGTCCGTCATACCGTTTCTTCAGGCGGATGTTCAGGCTGGCCCTTGTGCAACGGAGAAGTCATTCCTGAGCTTAGCGGCGCCACCGGCATTGTCTTTACTCACCGGATAGCGGCTTTGCTGCTGTTTGTATGTATTCTGTTTCTATACTTGCAAGCGAAGCGTTATTACTCGAGCTCAGATAAATTGCGTTTTGGCAGCAAATGGTCACTCATCCTTGTTTCCCTTCAAGTCATCAGCGGGGCTGTGGTCACTTGGTCGATGGGGAACGAAGTCGCTTATTTGTTTACCGGCATGGTGCATGCTGTTATCGTTGCTTGTATGTTCGGATTTCTATGTTATTTATGCGTACTTACGTTATATGACCGCAAAGCATAAGCCCCGGTGGGCTGGCCCCTTGGAAGCAAGGCAGAGCTGCTTTGGCGGGAGAGGAGGCCTTCTTGCAGAGAAGGCTATTTCCTTTTTAGCTGTGAAAATAGAGAGACGGCAAGCATTTAATAAGGGGGGTACCTATGCTGCGAGTTTTGTTCCATGAACCAAGACGGGTAGACAGCGGGCTTCTGCTGGAAGCCGGCAATGCGGTGAGAGCGTTCATCGATCATCTGGAATCGAAGGAGCATCGCCGAGCCGCTGCGGATTATTCGAAGTATCACCGGCAAGCGATTTGGAGCAAAGGATTCATTGACGCACTCGATGAGCTGGAGCAGAGCAAATACTGTTGTGAGCGTTATGCCGAACATATCGATAAAGCCTTCCTGGAGGACATGAATCCGCAGGAGATGGAAGCGTATCGTCTTTTTGTATACTTTTTCAAAAATGCTTTTATTCGGCTGTTCTCCATTTTGGACAAATTGGGTACGTTCATGAATGATTTATTTGAGTTGAAAACAGAGGCGCTGAAATCGCGGTATTCCTACTTTACCGTACTGCGGCAGATGCATGAGAAAAGGATTCAAGGCGCGCTGGAGGTTCAACTGTACAATCTTAAAATGGATTATAAATCTCCGCTCGACCGGCTGCGCAATCAACGAAATATGGAAATTCACTATATTAACGCTGAAATGCTGGACGATCTGATGCAGAAGGAACCTTTTCCCGGCGATCGCATCCATGTTGAAAATGTAAAATCAAATGTTGCCGATCTCCAGCAGGGATTTGAAATGGTGTGCCGAACCTTATCAATAGCTTTCTCTTATATTACGGCTAGTATTGCAAAGGGGTAAGAGGACCATGGAATTAAGAGGCCGAACGGTTCTTATTACAGGCAGTGCGAAAGGACTCGGCAAAATGACCGCCATCACCTTGGCTAAACAGGGCTGTCAAGTCGCTGTCAATTATGTAAATAGCGAGAAGGAAGCCGCTGAGCTCGTCCATCACTTGGAAGTTCTTGGCGTCCGCAGTATTGCGGTTCAAGGCGATGTCGCTAAAAGAGAAGATATCGCACGAATGGTGGAGCATACGGCGTCTAAGCTTGGCCCGATTGATATTCTTGTGAATAATGCGGGACCTTTTTTCAGGGAGCGGCGCTTTTTTGCCGACTACGGCGTGGATGAGATTGAATATTTGATGCGCGGCAACTTGCTCGGCGTCATGGAGCTCGACCATTTGGTTCTGCCTATGATGAGGGAGAAGCGGTGGGGGCGCATTATCCATTTTGGCTTTGGAAAAGCGGCCGAAGCCAGAGGCTGGACGCATCGAGCCGTTTATGCGGCAGCGAAGGTGGGCTTAGTTTCCTTTACGAAAACGTTGGCTGAAGAAGAAGCCAGCCATGGGATTACGGTTAATATGATTTGTCCGGGCGATATTCGGGGCAAGCATAAAGAACAGACGATGCAGGAGGCCCGTCTGGAGGTCGATGGCGAGACGCCGGTGGGTAGACCGGGGACTGGCGAGGATGTGGCCAGAGTCATCGAATTCCTGTGTCTGCCGGCATCTGATTTTATTACGGGCAACATTATGGATATATCCGGAGGGTTGGATCCGATTCAGCCATTGCCGGTGCTCAATCAGCGCAAATAGCTTAGCGTAGCAAAAAGAGCTTACCATAGAGGTAAGCTCTTTCTTATGATATAGTCGTATTAGAACACTTGCACGACTTCTGTTATACCTTCAACTTCTTCAACCAATGCGCGTTCGATACCGGCTTTCAACGTGATCGTTGAGCTCGGGCAGCTTCCGCAAGCACCCATCAGTTTTAGTTTCACAATACCGTCTTCTACGTCAACGAGATCCACGTCACCGCCATCACGTTGTAGAAAAGGACGAAGTTTATCTAAAACCTCAAGGACTTCATCATAAATAGCTTCTTTTGTTTTTTCAGACATTTGATTCATCTCCTTTCTTTATATATTATATTACAATAATGATTAAATGAAAATGGTTTTCAACTTGAATATATCGCATAAGGTGGAATTTTTATTATGAGACCTATCATAGAGTTTTGCGCAAGCAACATGCACAATGGTACCGAGAAAGTCATGAAAGCTTTAGAACAAAATCCCGACTACGATGTCATTGAATACGGCTGTCTTGGCAATTGCGGACAGTGTTACATGGAGCCTTATGCTCTTTTGAATGGCGAGATCGTTGCCGCGGAAAGCGCAGACCAACTTCACGAACTCATCCTGGCGAAAATTAAAGAAATTGAAGCGATGTACGATTTGTTAAGTGACTGACTCAACCGAAGTGACGCTTCGATTTCCATAAGACGCCGCTTTTTAGCATACGAGCGATTTTCCCCGTCATCAGCGTGCGTTTGCCCATAATGCCGAATCCGCTTTTTTTACCTAGTGAACCGAGTGTCCCTCTGAGCTTAATTTTACCAAGTCGCGGTGTCTCGCCTTTCCAGATCGCTTGCATCGCTTCGGCAATTTGTTTGCCTTGCGCTTGCGCAGCTTGTGCGCTTGGCGAGAATGGCAGGGAGGCACAGTCACCGACAACGAAAACTTCTTGATGTTCCGGGATTTGGTGATACTCGTTTAACAAGATACGGCCTTGACGGTCTTTGGGAACATTCAAAGCTTCAACAATTGGATTCGGCTGAATGCCCGCTGTCCAAATTGTAGCATCTGTTCGAATGATTTCATCCCCGTTGTACAAATCTCCGCCGTCCAGACGAACTAAGGAAACATTAGGCCGAAGCTCAATGTGATGCTCAATCATCCATTCCCGGACATACTGCTGCAGGTTGATTGGGAAGGCAGACAGCAGACTTGGCCCGCGGTCGATCAGTCGAATGTTCAGATCAGGACGGCTTTCTCTTAATTCAGAAGCCATCTCCACGCCGCTTAATCCGCCACCGATGATGGATACTTGGCCGTATGGCACAATGTTGTTAATGCGCTGGTATGTGGCGCGGGTCTGTGCCAGCGTTTGAATGCTGGAGGAGTACTCACTAGCCCCGATAATGCCATGATAGCTATCTACACAGCCTAGCCCGATTACAAGCCAATCATACGTGAGAGGCTCTCTGTCTTCGAAACGAATTTCCTTTTTCTCCAAATCTACTGCCAACACTTCTCCGTAAGTAAGCAGCAAACGAGGGTCTTCCGGATAAGCAACACGGATATGCGTTTCTGCAATCGTACCTGAAGCAAGCGCGTAATATTCCGTTTTTAGTCCTTGAAAAGGGCTGCGGTCAACCATTTCCAGGATAGTATCCTCCGGTAAATCTTTCTCCAGCATGTTCAAGGCTATGGTCAGACCGCCATAACCTCCTCCGAGAATTACAAACTTTTTCATAACACTAGGTATCCCTTCTCCACTGATCTCTCTTCTCTAGTATAACTAATACACTTTAATTTCATTATAAAAGGTGTCACGTTCAACCGGAGTGCGTCCAGCCCCTTGAATTAACCAGACAAGCTCGTCTCTTGTAAGACCTTCCGGGGAAAGCGCGCCGGCTGCGTGCGAAATCTTTTCTTTCACGATCGTTCCGTGTGCATCAGAAGCACCGAAGGTGAAAGAGAGCTGGGTCAATTTGGTACCGATATTAATGAAATAGGCTTTGATATGCGGGAAGTTATCCAGCATCAACCGGCTAATGGCGATGGTTTTCAACTCGTCCCATGCGGGTACGCGTCTTTTGAGGCCTGCATTTTTGCTGGCCGGTTGGATCGAGTTTGGAATGAATACCAAGAAACCGTTCGTCTCGTCTTGCAGTTCACGAAGAAGCATCATATGACGAATGCGTTCTTCCTTGGTTTCAATCGAACCGTACAGCATCGTAGCGTGTGTTTTCATTCCCAGCAAATGGGCATTGCGGTGAACGTCCAGCCATTCCTCTGAAGAGGCTTTTTCCACTTTCATTTTGGAACGGTAGCGTTCCGTTAGAATTTCGGCTCCGCCTCCAGGCAGTGTAGACAGACCTGCATCCATCAATGTTTTCAAAACATCGCGGTAGCTTAGTCCGCTAATCCGTGAGAAAAACTCGATTTCTGCCGCGGTATGAGCTTTGATCGTCACATCGGGGTAGGCATTTTTCAATTGGCGAATGCAATCTACGTAATATTCAAAAGGCAGATGAGGGTTATGCCCTTGACTGATATGAAACTCTCTAATTTCCGGATTAAAGTTTTCCGCTACATAATCCAGCATTTGGCTTGGCGTTAGCGTGTACGCACCTTCTTCGCCTTCATCGCGGCGGAAATGGCAAAAAGCACAATGTTCCTCACACACATTCGTGAAATACAAACTCATATTTTGCACAAAATAAACCTTGTTCCCGTTCAATCGTGTATTTACTTTGTTTGCCATTTGTCCTATGCTCAGAAGATCATCCGATTCGTACAAGAACAATCCGTCTTCCAACGACAGACGTTGACCGTGCTCAACTTTATCGGCGATTTCCGCCATCCGTTTGATCGGATCCGTGGTAATAACACTCATCATTTTTCCTCCTATGAATTCAAAATAAAGCTCATACAGAATCGACGCATCCATCTGAAGATGATCACATGCGCCTTTGCGGTGTGAGTGCTCGCATACCTGTCAGCCAGTTCGGTTCAGGAGCTCACTCCTAATAGTTCAAAATCACTCTACTGTGTTACCATACGTACAAACTATCCTAACCATTATAAACCTCCGCGTAGGGAGGGGGCAATATGATGAACATGGACATAAATTGACAATCTTATTAATCTACAAGTTTTGCTGGCAGATTCACAAAAATATTATTCCCAATATTAACAAATTCCTGTATACTATTGCAATGTGATTACGTAGGGTTAAAAGGTGATTATATCGTGCTAACATATTTTGTGACCGAACCGCAGGAACGATTGGATATAGCTATCGAACAGCTTAGAGACCAAATGGTGACCTTAGGCACTGAATATGGTTTCCTGCACCCTGATGTACAGCAAGCCAGTCGAAAGCTGGATCAGTTACTGCTGCAATATTATGCGCTACAACGGAAGCAGTAAGCTTATGGCAACAATGGCTGGAATGTCTATGCAGATGCCCTTGAGCAATGCATTGAATAGGAGTATACTTGATAGTAAGCATTACGAAACTTATGAATAATGCCAGTTTTCCTTGCAGGAGAACATCAAGGAGGGATTTCCGTTATGATTAACATTAGCGAATCAGCGACAGATAAAATTAAAGAACTTTTGGCTTCTGAAGCATCACCGAATCTGTTCTTGCGACTAGGCGTCAAAGCAGGCGGCTGCAGCGGCTTTTCTTACGGCATGGGCTTCGATGATGATCAGAAGGATGATGATAAAGAATTTGACATTCACGGCCTGAAGGTTGTGGTGGACGCAGATAGCTCCAAATATTTGTACGGCGTTGAGATCGACTATACGGATGCAGGCATGGGCGGTGGTTTCTCCATCAATAACCCGAATGCCGTAGCATCCTGCGGGTGCGGCTCTTCCTTCAAAGTGAAGGACGAAGAGGGCTTGGTTGAGAAGTGCGACGATAAAGTTGAAGCTTAAAGAAAATTTGAGAGCGGCCTAAGGCTGCTCTCTTTTTTTTCTATGTTATTTTTTCGGGACGAGGTGTTAAAGAATTAATCTTATTTTCATATTTCTCTCTTGCAGAAGGAGTATACTTGATGTAGTTCACAAATTAGACGAAAATGATAGGAGTGATTTTTGTGAAACTATTCAAAAATTTTCTGCAAGGATTTTTTTATGCTTTTATCTCAATTGGTGTTCTTCCGTTCTTATTGGTGAAAAGCATCCTTGAATCGTTCTATGGTTAATCGGAACCGAGTAGAGATGAATTGAGTCCTATAGAAGCATTCATTTATTGTAGGGGTAACCGGGAGGTTGCCCTTTTTGGTGTGTTTTGAATAAATCCATCCGTTCTGGAGTAGACCACTCGGGGGTAACTCTTTATTGCGTCTTATTTGCAGCTATCGGTATGCGCGAGCTAGTAGAGGGAACTGTGGTCCGCTATTTTGGCGAAAACAGGGTTTTCGCAGGTGGAAGGGAACTACAGTCCTCTATTTTGCCGTTTTCGGCAGAAAGGAGGGCTCCTGAGGCAAATAAGGCCCTGTAGTTTCCCCCAGAGCGAGAAGAAGGCCAATTTCGTACAAATAGTGCCCTGTAGTTCCCCAAACACCCCGCGCTAAATGGCCGTGTAAAGCAGTCCCCCGTACACTCATTCTGTAGCGCTGTACCCGTATCCCCCGAACGCCTCCCACTCTACAGCCCCGTAAAGCAGTCCCCGACTCCGGCCCTCTACCGCCGAGACCCTCTAGCGGAGCCACCAAACTCCTGCGCACTCCGGAAGCTGCCGCCATCCTTCTTGCACAACTTGGTCAGCTAGATCATCCCCAAAGAAAAATCTGCTCAGCCGCTCAGCTTCTTCCAAGCTATCGAAATCATAATCAGTCCGAATCCACGTATGGGACATACCGAATTCCTTTTCAAGCATTTCAAAATAGGCCTGCAAAAAACTCGGCGGATTGGGAGCCGTTGAACCCGTTCCGAAGTTCTCGAAAATAATAACGCTGCCGCCAGGGCGAAGAACGCGCTTGATCTCCGCCATCACCTGCCGGATATTCCGTTCCCAGTCAGGAAGGTTTGTGCTTCCTAAATAACAGATGCTCCAGCCGGATACAATTAAATCATAGCTGCCCGAACTGACTGGGAGAGCCCGGTGATCGGCAACCTGGGTGCTCCAGCTGTGCAAGCCGGCTTTTTGAAGCTTAGCTGCCGTTACGTTTAACATGGCTTCTGAGTCGTCAAGCGCTAAGATTGATTTAGCTTTTGGAGCGAGCACACAGGTCAGTCTCCCTGAGCCGGCTCCCAGATCCAGGATGTCCAGGCCTTCAACTGGCTGAATGGCTTCGATGACATCCAAGAGACTGGGCTGCTTAGAAATGAGCAGATCATAAGTTTCCGCCTGTGATTGATAAATTTCTTCATGGTTGGGCATTGTTTCATTTCCTCCTTAAGTTATCGCTGCATAAACATCGTAAGGATTAACGTAAGGAGAAGGTCAAGCATTTATTTATCGAATTGGAACCGCATAAACAATAGTCAACAACTCATTCAGTTGTCTATGTTTTGTGATATAACCGTTTTCTTCAAACCAGTTCAGTAGTAGGGAACTCATCGCGTAGTATTCATTTTGAATCATTTGGATGTCATCGTTCTTGCCTAGTTGCTCTAAATCAGCAATGTACTGTTCTTTGTGCGCTTCATTAACGAACATCAAATCCGTGATGCATATTCGACCGTGCGGCTTTAATACGCGGCGCATTTCGCTTAAAGCCAGCACTTTCTGTTCATCGGAAATATGGTGCAAGGCAAAGCTGGTTACAAGGAAGTCAAACTGTCCGTCCAAATAGGGGATCGCAAGAAAGTTCCCAAGCTTTAGCTCCATTTGAGGATGTTTGCGCCCACAGTGCTTTAGCATTTCTTTGGATTGGTCGATACCTGCCATTGAAATGCCCTTATCTAGGAACTTTGCCGCTAAATTCCCCGTTCCCGTGCCGATGTCCAGTCCTCGTTCGCCTGCTTTTGGAGCCACCCAGTCAGCCGTTAGTTGAAGAGCTTTCTCATAGTCCTTATATTCTCTATCATTATTAGTAACATTGTTGTCATGTGTTTGGGCTTGATGGTCGAAATTCCATTTGTCGCTCCAATTTTTCCTGGTCTCTCTTAACCTTTTGGATCCCTCGGCGAGCAGGAAAATACCGTCTAAAGGAAGGGTTGGTTGATGTTTCAAAAGATCGATCATCGTATCGGTTGTTTCAATGATCTGTTTCAGCTCCAGCCACTGGGAAAAGATGATGGATCGCTGCATTTCCAAATAATATTGCAGTTGTTCGGTATCTTCTTGGTCTTCTTCGTCAGCTTGAGGCAATGCTGCTTTAATGTCTTCGATTGTCATCCCAGCTTCTCTTAAGGAAATAATCGTCTGTAAGCGCCATACTTCCTTTTCCGTAAATGTTCGATATAAATTGTGCTCCTGTTTATGCGGAGAGATCAGCCCTTTTTGTTCATAAAAGCGAATGGCTCTTGGAGAAATGTTAAGTTTAGCTGCTAATTCTTTGATTTTCATAATAAAATCAACCCTCCCTTCACTTAATAAACCTTAACGTAAGGTAAAAGTAAAGTGGGTTTGAATCATATAAGTGGAACCTTTTTCTCATAGAAGAATAAAATAGATTGAGAGTATGCTAGCTTACACTAGGAAGTGGGGTGAGTGTATGGCAACCAGACAAGCATTTATCGAGCTCGTTGTGCCGATTGCTGTAAAGCTGCGCTTGGAAAATTCTCCGATTTTCCCTTCAGTCCGCATCGCACAGGCGATTTTGGAGACAGGTGGAACTGTGAATGCGTGGAACAATTTGGTGGGTTATAAGGTGGGCAACGGCGTGCTTACGCCATATTGGCAGGGTGACCGGGTTTCGGCATTAACCTGGGAAATCATAAACGGAACGCGCTACGACAACGTGCCTAGTGATTTCCGCGCGTATCCTACGATTGTAGCAGGGTTTAGGGATCAAGATCTGCTATTTCAGTCTTCACGTTATGTAACTGTTCGTAATGCCAAAAGTCCAGGAGAACAAACGCAAGCTTTGCAAAACAGCGGATACGCCACGGATACTGCTTATGCAAGCAAGCTGAATAGTTTGATTCAAAGCAACGGATTAACGCGGTATGATGAGGAGGTTATTAAAATGTTAGAGCAACTGCAGGCGCAAATAGCAGCCTTACAAACCAGAGTAAGCGCATTAGAGGGGCAAGCGTCGCTGAAAGAAGTTCCGGCATGGGCCAAGGGTGCGGTGGACGCGGCGGTAAAAGCGGGTCTTATCGATACCCCCAATGATGGAAGCTATGATTTTTACCGATTGTTAACGGTGCTGCATCGTAAAGGCTTAATCTAAGAAACATAGTTGAAAAAAAAAGAGCCGCATGTGACGGGGAAAGATTCCTAGTACACGATGCGGCCTTTAATTTTGACGTTTTCGCCATATTTAGCTTTCATAAGTTTGCTTTGCTCTAACATAAACGAATAGATTTCTTTCAAACGGTTCTTCTTGGGCTTAATCGTTTCTTTGATTTCACCATTCAGTACAATATCATAGACGATCATGGCAATCACTCCTTTATTTAACTTTCTACTAACATTGTAAGCGATGAATATTAACTGGCGATTAAAATTTCTTTTCAAATTTGTGAACTATATGAAGGGAACATTAAGTTTTACAACGTTTTGTAAGAAAATAGTGATCAATTTTTTTTATCGAATGCCGGGCTGCCAAGCGTGTGTATAACTTTATACACAATATCCCCCAAGCTTTTATAACGTTTAGGAGGGATATCAACAAATTACCCACAGGATATGCACACTATTCTGTGGATAAAGGAACAGTTGTTCTATTATTAACCCCATGATAATATAATTACAAATTATAGAATAAAGGTGATTTCAGTGAGACAAATTAGCGACGAAACATTGATCGACTCTTATTACAAAGCACTAGACTTAAGACTAGAATCAGATTTTGTTGATTTATTGCTCGCCGAAATTCAGAGACGGAATTTGAAACTGCAAGTCTACATCAAGGATGGAACTCCTCTGAATTAGAGCTTGTGAACGTATTGATCATCTACGAGAAGCGCATTTTCATAGATATTGTACCTGGATAGTTAAACTGTGAGAACAATCGGGGCAATTGAGCAAATGAAGGCATTGATCATCATGACCCGATAGTGTGCTGTCCGAATCCGACATCGAGGGCCCGTCAATCTCCCGATATGGGGAGTAGGGACCGAGGTAGTCGCTTAGTCTCCCGCCATCACACATAGCATGCGAGCACACGGGGCATTCGGTGGTTAATTCCTGCAAGCCATTGCAAACCGGACATATATAAGACAAAGGGGTATTCCTCCTAATCCGAAGATTAGGAATAGAATACCCCTTTTTATGTAGATTGATTAAAATTTCAAGTTCGAGCTATGTCCTGGTGAAAGTTTAGCCGTCGGGTCAATATAAACTTTAGCATTGTTAATCGCCGTAGGTGCTTCGCCGAAGCCAACAGCAATTAATTTTAATTTGCCAGGATATGTCGTGATGTCCCCGGCAGCGAAGATACCCGGAATGTTGGTTTCCATTCTGGAATCAACGACGATCGAGCCATTCTCGATGTTAAGGCCCCACTCGGCAATCGGTCCAAGGGAGGATACGAATCCGAAGTTTACAATAACGGCATCGACATCATGAACCGTTTCTTCGCCGGATTTAATATCTTTGAGCGTGACTTGCTCAATACGGTCGCTGCCATGAAGTTTCGTAATTTCTGTCGGCGTTACGACATTTACTTTGGATTTCATCAGGTTATCGACACTGTGTTCGTGAGCGCGGAATTTATCGCGGCGGTGGATAAGCGTTACTTTCTCAGCAACCGGCTCCAGCATAAGCGCCCAGTCTACCGCGGAATCGCCGCCGCCGCTGATCACTACTTTTTGACCGGCGAAAGCATTCAGATCGCTTACGAAATAGTGAAGGTTCTTTTTCTCGAATTGCGCAGCTTCCGGAAGTTCCAAACGACGTGGTTCAAATGCGCCTACTCCGCCGGTAATAATAACTGCACGGCTCGTATGAGTGCCTTTGTCCGTCGTGATCTCAAAGAGACGCTCCTCTTTCTTGACAACTTGGTGTACTTTCTCTTCCAGACATACATCTATTGGAAAGTGTTTCATTTGAGCGAGTAAGTTATTGACTAAATCTTGCGCCGTTACTTTAGGGAATCCGGCTACGTCATAAATGTACTTCTCAGGGTATAGAGCAGCGAGTTGTCCGCCAAGCTGCGGCATGCTCTCAATAATTTTCACGGATGCTTGACGCATACCCGCGTAGAAGGATGCGAACATACCGGCCGGGCCACCGCCGATGACGATAATATCGACGATGTCTTGATTAGTTTCTCTCTCGATCATGATTAAACTCCTCCGATTCATTTCCTTTGATGTGCGATAATTCTGAGAATTGCCACAATCATTATTTCATTATAAACGTCTCTTTAAATGAAGGAAACAGAAAAGTGTGATTTCTTTATATAATTCGCTTATAAATATGATAAGTAATGCTTACAATGGTTGGACAAGCCAGAATGGGCTGTAAGCTTGATTTTAAGCCAAAATAGCACTTGATCTTTACTAATTAAAATTATATTATATCATGAGAATCGGTTTACCATGTTGTGACGAATTTCATTCTGTTTCATCATAAATCACTACGTGTGAGTGCAAACTAGAAGCAATATACCACCTTTGAAGCTGTTTGTGTAATTTTTCACAAGATAGAGAAACCATGGGACAATAAAATCGGATATGGAAGTGAGAGAAACATGAGTAGAATACCAAGAATCGTTATTCTAGGAGCCGGGTATGGCGGGATTCTTTCTGCAATTCGTTTGCAAAAAGAGTTAAATTACAATGAAGCTGATGTAACACTCGTTAACAAGCATGATTATCATTACATTACCACGCATCTCCATATGCCTGCGGCAGGGACGGATAATCCTGAAAATGCACGCGTGAACATTTTGAAACTAATCGACGAGTTCAAAGTGGATTTCGTGAAATCGACTGTTACGCAAATCCGTCCGCATGAGAAAAAAGTTATTCTCGAAGACGGTACGCTTTCTTACGACTACCTAGTTATCGGTCTTGGTGGCGAAGCTGAAACGTTCGGTATCCCTGGACTTAAAGAAAATGCGCTCAATATTCGCAGCATTAACAGCGTCCGCTTTATTCGCGAGCACATTGAGTATCAATTCGCGAAGTACAAGCGTGAGCCGGATCGTAAGGATTACCTGACATTCGTTATCGGTGGAGCCGGTTTTACCGGTATTGAGTTCATCGGTGAGCTTGCAGATCGTATTCCACAGCTTTGCAAAGAGTTCGACGTCGATCCTTCCCTCGTGAAGATTTATAATATTGAAGCGGCTCCAACCGCATTGCCGGGCTTTGATCCGGAGCTGGTTGAGTACGCGATGAAAGTTTTGACAGACAAAGGCATCACGTTCAAAATCGGTACAGCGATTAAAGAATGCACACCGGAAGGTGTTCTTATCGCGGGCGATGAGTTTATTAAAGCTGCTACGGTTGTATGGACAGGCGGTATCCGCGGTAACCACATGCTGGATGAAGCCGGTTTTGAAACGATGCGCGGCAGAATTAAAGTCGATGAGTTCCTGCGGGCCCCTCAATTCGACAATATCTATGTTGTAGGCGACTGTTCCATCGTCATGAACGATGAAGGCAGACCATTCCCTCCAACAGCGCAAATCGCGATGCAGCAAGGTGAAGCTGTCGCTCATAACCTGATTGCTTCCATTCGCGGTTCGCAAATGAAAACTTTCAAATTCTCCAACAAAGGTACGGTTGCATCCCTAGGCAAAGGCCAAGCGATCGGTATCGTTGGTTCCCGCAAACTCAAAGGCAACGTGGCAGCCATGATGAAAAAAGTGGTTGATATGCGATACCTCTACATTATTGGCGGAATTCCGCTCGTTATTCGCAAAGGGCGTTTCTAGTCATCATTCGTAAACGGGGGGATCGCCATGCGGCACTGCAGTGTCCAAGTAAGAGGACTTCTTACCCGGGATGAACTGGATCGTTACAACGCACTGATCGAGGTCGGCCACTTTCTAGAGGCTGAGAAACGTTACGATCATGTAGCCGTTGTACAAAAAGAAATCGATATTCTCATACTTCCGGCCATTGAACGGTTGAAGGAAAAGAGTCGTCAGCGTGACCGCGATACGGAAGAGTATCTCGCACGCAAAGCGCAGATGGAAGCCGAACTTGCCGCTGCGCTTCGTGACGACGAGGATGAGGAATAAACAAAAAGAAAAGCCTTGCTCTTGTGAAGAGCAGGCTTTCTTTTTTAATTTATTTTAAACAGTAATGAGTTTAGTGAATTTCTCAGGTGTAAGCAGATTGCCCACGTAGAAATCGCCGAATTCGCCGAAACGTGCGCTCACTTCGTCAAAACGCATTTCGTAAACGAGCTTTTTGAAATGCAAAGGATCATCGGAGAACAGCGTTACGCCCCACTCCCAATCGTCCAGTCCGACAGAGCCTGTGATGATTTGTTTCACTTTGCCCGCGTATGTACGGCCGATCATGCCGTGGCTGCGCATCATAGTTTTGCGGTCGTCCGCAGGGAGCATGTACCAGTTGTCGTTGCCTTCGCGACGCTTGTTCATCGGATAGAAGCAGATGTGCTTCGCTTTAGGCAGAGCAGGCTTCAAGCGTGCTTGGATCTCTGGATCTTCCGAAGGGTCGACGCCGGGCTTAGCTAGGTAGCTGCTTAATTCAACGATAGAAACATAGGAATATACCGGGATTGTAAAAGCGGCGAAGCTGGATTTATTAAAAGCATTTTCCAGATCGTTCAGTTCTTCAAGCGTTTCGCGCAATTGCATGAAAACAAAGTCAGCTTTCTGACCCACGATGCTGTATACGGCAGTGCTGCCTAGTTTATCGTTCTCAATTTGCTGCCATTCGGATAGGAATGTATTCAGCTCTTCGGTTGCATGTTTACGCTCTTGCGGGGTTGCGGCATGCCATGCGTTCCAGTCAATCAGACGGAAATCATGGAGCGCATACCAGCCTTCCAGCGTTTGTACGGCTTCACTCATGAGTGTTCCTCCATTCAAGGCTAATATCCCCTACATTGTATCCAATTCATGGAGAAAGGGCAAATGAACAAAGGGTGAAGAAATAAATGTTCAATTTGTGTACACTTTACCTGTGCCATTTGGTGGATTACAATAATAAGAAAAGGAATCGTTTCTACCAGGGAGGAACAGACGTTGCTGCAAATGATTATCGCCACTGTCTTAATGATGGTGTTATTTTTTGGAATCGGTTTTATTTTGAACATGCTGATGAAGACCACGTGGTTCCCGCTCTATGCGTTCATCGCTTTGATTATCGGAGTTGTGATCTACGGGTCGATGGGTTCCGCGTCTTTCTTGTCGAGCGGTGAGAGCTTCACGGTTGTGGATATCGTTCCGGCCATCGGCGGTTTGGTTGGCGCTATACTTAGCGGATCAGCTATCAAAACGCTGCGTATCAAAGGTTTCAAAATGTTCTGAAGTCATAAAAGAAGGCAGAGTTGGTCACGATAAGGTGAAGTTCTTGAAACTTGACCTTACGGAGGATGCGACTTTGCCTTTTGCCAATTTAAGCGGGACGATTCTGAATTATGAGATTTCAGGAACCGGCACCCCGATCGTGTTTGTTCACTCGCCTCTGTTGACGTCAGAGGTTTTCTTTTATCAAAAAAAGCAGTTAGCCCAGCACTTCCAGGTGATCACTTTTGACATTCGCGGGCACGGGTCCAGCAAGGCATCGGAGAGCCCGGTCAGCATACCACTAGTGGCGGAGGATATTAGGATGCTGCTCGATCATGTGGGGATTGAGAAAGCTTTTCTGTGCGGCTATTCTACAGGCGGAATGGTCGTGCTGGAAGCGCTGCTGGAGCACCCTGAACGTTTTCTGGGGGGCATCGTGGTCAGCGGCATGTCGGAATTAACGGATGTCTATAACAAAATCAGAGCGTGGATGGCTTGTCATATGACCGGCTCCGATCTGCTTATGAAGCTATTGGTCAAAGCGATCACCAACGGGAATGCGGACAATGCGTCGATCTCCCGTCAATTATACGAGAGTTCACAAAGCGATACGCCTGACAATGTGTGTACGTATTTTCAGCAAGCGCTTAGCTATACTTGTACGAACCGGCTCGGGAATATTCAGCACCCGGTGCTGTTGATTTACGGTCAGAAGGACGGCTCGTTTCATCGATATGCAAACTTGCTACATGAAGGGCTGCCTCATAGCTCGCTCTATTTCTTTAAGGATGCGAAGCATCAAATTCCGGTAAAAAGCGCAGCCAAGATGAACGATTTGATACGTTTATGGGTGGAAAGCCTGGAAGAGCGGCAAACGGAGCGGGGGCTGCTGGACTTGGCGATTGCCAGGCAATTAAATCCTGCCATGAATGGGGAGGATTCAGTTGGGAGCGTGGACAGGAGTCTCGGATCGGAATGATTTCTCCTATGCGAAAGGGGTAAGCAAAGCCACCCGATCTGGGTATTGGGGCGTAGATGATCACTTGAGAAGCTGTCCCAGTCATTTCCATGATTTATATGACAGCCCCTTGTGCGGGTATGCTTCTATGGTCAAAATAATGGGAGAAGTTCCCTCTAATTTGACTGTAGAAGCTTGTCAGATCGATTTAACAGGAAAAACTCCCTCTATTTGCACCGATTTCGTGAGAATCTACGAAGACCGGTCAAATTAACGGGAGTTTTTCCTTCTATTATCCCTGCGAGGTCATCACTCGAGCCATTTAGAGGGAGATTTTCCAGTTAACTTCCTTCGCCTTCGGATTGAGGCAACCCCGCTTGTTTATTTACCCTCAAAATGCTCTAAAACAACTTTGCCCACCGTGCGTCCTGCTTCAAGCATCGCATGCGCTTTGCGCAGGTTGGCCGCATGGATCGGCGTTAGGCGTTCAGTCACTGTTGTACGCAGTGTTCCGTTATCGATCAGCCGGGCAACTTCGTTCAGCAAATTATGCTGTTCGATCATATCCCCTGTTTGGAACATCGGACGGGTGAACATGAACTCCCAAGCGAATGCGACGCTCTTGTTTTTCAGCAAATTCATATTCAACGGCTGGTCCGTTTCTACGATGGAACAAATGGTGCCCTGCGGCACGATGGCATCGGCCATGTTCTGCCAGTGGAGACCTGTGCTGTTTAAGCAAAAAATATAATCCACGCCTGGAAAACCGATGGCGTTCAATTGACCCAAGAAAGCATCATAGTGGGAGATGATGTGATCGGCTCCCATTTCCTTCGCCCATTGCGCCGATTCGGGGCGGGAAGCCGTTCCGATAACCGTTAGTCCGGCCAGCTTCGCCAGCTGCGTGGCAATGGAGCCTACGCCCCCGGCAGCGCCGATGATCAGTATGGATTTGCCTGCATTCTCTTCCTGATTCCGTGACAGGCCAAGCCGATCGAACAGCGCTTCCCAAGCGGTAATAGCTGTTAACGGCAGTGCGGCGGCTTCGGCGAAATCCAGCGATTTCGGTTTCGTGCCGACGATGCGTTCGTCCACGAGATGAAACTCGCTGTTCCCACCTGGGCGCGTTATGCTGCCGGCGTAATACACCTCATCCCCCGGCTGGAATAATGTGCAATCCGGTCCGGTTTGTTCCACAATGCCTGCAACATCCCACCCCAGAATACGAGGTGCGGCTTCCGTTTTCTCTTTGGGAGCACGTACTTTGGTGTCTACCGGATTCACGGAGATGGCTTTGACTTTGATAAGCAGGTCCGTGCCTGCGGGTACAGGTTTTTCAATTTCTACGTCTAGGAGGCTTTCCGGATGTTCAATAGGCAGATAGCGGTAAAGTCCAACGGCTTTCATTGTTTCTTTGGAAGTCAAATGATCATCTCCTATTACAATAGTTGCTATGTTGTCAGTGTAGCTCATTCGTTTTAAAATAGGAAGTACGCACATTCGTGTGATGTAGTATCAATTTGTATACTAAGGAGGCGTCAAACAATTATGCGCGATCGTGTAAATGGCCATGGCAGCACGGAGAATAAGGACGGCTGTCCGGTTGAATATACATTAGATATTATCGGTGGCAAATGGAAAGGCGTACTTCTTTATCACTTGATCGACGGGACCAAAAGATTCAATGAATTCAAACGAATTTGTCCATCTATTTCACAAAGAATGTTGACTTTACAGCTGCGTGAGCTGGAAGGAGACGGCATTGTTCATCGAGAGGTGTATCATCAAGTGCCTCCTAAAGTGGAATATTCATTAACGGAGTTCGGTCAAACCTTGACGCCGATTATTTTGCTAATGAAAGAATGGGGCAGCAAGCATAAACAACAATCCGAATGTTCCGTTAACGAATAAGACCCTCAGGTAAGGATAAACTGACGGTTTTTCTTAGTTTAGGTAAAATTATCTTTCTCTCGGATAGATACCAAGCCTGTCGATTTTTGTGGTAGACTAGTAGAGAGAAACCGAGATGCCAGTACGATGGATGGCAATCGGTTGAGCCTAGGCAGGATGGTGCTGTAATCGGATGAGAATGACGAATATGCTTCATTTCACGGAAAATCACAGGTTTTGTGTAGGCCGTGAGTTTTCTTTGAGCAGCTTGGATTTTAAAATGTTGGCGATGATGTATCAGCCAATGATCGGTGGTTTGGCGATAAGTCTCTATCAGGCTCTCTATCAGCAAATGAGCGCGGAAAAAGTCGGATTTTCGCCCCTGGAGCAGCAGCGCAAATTATTTCTGCTGTTGGATCTTGAGCAGGGAGAGCGGGGCCGCAAATATTTAATTGAACAATCTTCGAAGCTTGAAGCGATTGGCCTCTTGCAGACAACCCGCAAGTTTTTGCCGGATGAAGAAGATTATATTTTTGTTTATACATTGTTCCAGCCGCTAGGACCTAATGAATTTTTCAGGAATCAGCATTTGACGCTGCTGCTCCGCGATAAGGTCGGCAAGTTCATGCTGCTCTCCCTTCGGGAAGATTTGCTTGCGCCGGAGCCGGAGGAATTTAGAGAGGCTAGCGAAGAGAATCTGTCCGTTCCTTTCTATGACCTATTCAGGTTGAATACCCAGGTAGTTGATTATGAGCTTGAGCAAGCGCTGTATGAGGCGTCGGCCAGTAAACAGGGAGAACCCCGCTTGGATGTGACGACCAAAGGGTTCCAGTATGCGGATATTATTATGAGGTTTCCGCGCGGGGCGAGCAATCGTATTTTTGTCGAGGCTCTCAAGCATAAGCCGGATCAGATGGCGGCCATTAATATCGTGGCCAAGAAGTACAATCTTTCTTTGCAGGAAACATGCCGGTTGTTGGATGAAGATGGTTCATTTAGCGAAGAAGGCGAGCTGCAAATGGATCTCATGCAGTACAACGCGAATCTCTTCTACAGGCAAAGCAAGAAGCGAGATGAGGAAAGAGTGCGAACACTTTCCAGATCGGAAGAGGCGGAAGCCGGCGACTCGGCAGATCAGGCAGGCGAAAAGTCGGTTGAAATGGCGTATTATTTGGAAGTTCCGCAGCAGCTGCGCGGCGAATGCACGGATCATCAATACAATTACATTATGCGTAACGAGCCGTATACGGCAGTCCTGAAAATGTTCTTTACGCAGGGCTCAATTCCAGACGGCGTACTTAATATATTTGAGAAAATTGATCTGAATTATAAGTTAAACGAAGAAGTGATCAATGTATTGATCCATTTCCTGCACATCGACCGCCGTTCTTGGGCGAAGTCTTCGATTGAAGCCGTCGCCTCGGATATGTTGGGCAAGCAAATTGTCACTTACGAGCAAGCCGTGGAGTATGTTCGCGAGAAAATCAGCTACAAGCAGAAGGCTGCATCCAAAGTTGAGGCTGCCAAAGCCGGCGGCGGCTCTGTGACCAGAGGCCGGCAGGGCAAAACGCAAAAGCCGCATATCCCGATTGTCGTGCCGGATGCCGGCGCTGCCGCTTCTTCCAGATTGACGGAAGAAGAGTTGGAGGCGGCCAGAAGAATGGCGCAGAAGCTGGATGAGCGCTTTAATCGGAAAAGCTGAGCACCGGATCGGATGAAACCGCGAGCTAAGAAATAAATTGCAGGAGGTGCCGCAACTATGGAATCGCTGTCGCACATTCTTAAAACGATGCCTGATTCGGAATGGAGACGAAAGGCGGAAGCCAAAATCAAGGCGGTCATGGATGACGCCTTAGTTCACAAATTTCGCCAGAAATATCCGTTCATCGATGACTATACGATCAAGATTAATATGAATAAGCTGTACCAATATGTGACGGAGTACAAAACCTGCTCCAACTGCCCCGGCCTGGATAGCTGCCCGAATGATATGACGGGGCACTATACGATGCTAACGGCTGATGCGGACAAGGATAGAATGTACATTCACGAGGAAAAAGTGGCGTGCAAGAAGTTCACTTCGAAGCAGCTGCAGGATGCGATTTCTTCCCGTATCCGTACTTTCCACGTGGATCCGCGAATGATTTCGCGCAGCTTTTCGTTCGGCGACATCCTGGAGACAGATTTAGACCGGGCGAAAGCCGTCATGCAAATTAATGACTATGTCAACCAAACGATGGAAAACGGGCTTCAAACACGCGGGCTGTACTTATGCGGGTCGTTCGGCACAGGAAAAACGTTCCTGATGGGCTATATGCTGCATCAGCTCGCGAAGGTGGGCATGACCGGCGCTATCGTTTATATGCCGGATTTTGCCGAGGATTTGAAAGGCATGTTCCAGGAACCGTCCAAGCTGAAGGAAACGATTGATCTTCTGAAAGAAACAGATCTGCTCGTTTTTGACGATATCGGCGCTGAAAATTTGAATCCATGGCTCCGGGATCATGTCATTGGCGCCATTGTGAATCACCGGATGAACCGGAAACCGACGTTCTTCACGTCGAACTATGCGCTGAACGATCTGGAGAAGCATTTCAGCTTCACGAACAAAGATGGCGACGAGGAATATAAAGGACAACGGATTATGGACCGAATTCGCCCATTTGTTGACGTGGTAGAGGTGACAGGTACGAATAAGCGCGGGAGAACGTAGAGCACGGACAGCGCCAGATCCATACACAAAGACCCTTCTATCCACTGAAATCGTGGGCGGAAGGGTCTTTCTTAATAAAAGGAATATTATGATTTCTTTAATTTTTCCAATTGGGCAGTGACGCTCTCGATCATTTGAACGAAGGAAGTTAATTCCTGCGCGCTGGCAGCTTGTGTTCGCGCATAGTGTGTAGTTTCTTCGGAGCCCTTCTGGACCAGTTCAAGCTTCTGGGTAATCAGCCTAAGCTTCGCTTGAATCGTGTCGAGCGCTTCCCGGGAATGCGCGGCCAGCTTGCGCACCTCGTTGGCGACAACCTCAAATCCGCGGCCGTGCTCGCCAGAGCGGGCAGCCTCGATGGCTGCATTGAGACCGAGCAGATGCGTCTGATCGGAAATCTCTTTCATGACGGTACCCATTTTCGAAATATCTTTAATTTCGTGCTGGAGTTCGTCGATGCGAAGATTGGATTGATCCTGCGACTCCGCCGTTTTGATCGCCGTATCGGCTACGGTTTGGGAGCTTCCGCCAAGCTCGACCATCATAGAAGCAAGGTCTTGCACAGCGCGGGAGATGGTCGTGAGCATCACATTTTGCTCGTCCACCAGCGTCTGAATTTTCAGCTTCTCATCCTGCTCGTAAGCTTCCAGCACAAGCTGGCTGTCCAGGTTGAACATTTTGCTTAGAGCATGCAGCACATGCATCCACTCGTCAGGCATCGTTTCTTTAAAATGCCGCGAGGCGATGTCGGTGTATTTTAAATAAGTACCTAAGTACCAGGAGGTTGTCAGGCCGATGCGCGAGTGCACCTTGCCTATAAACAATCGCTTCGTTATGTATTCATCGTTAATCAGTCCGGATGCCATGGATAGAAAATACCAACGCTGCGTTTCCTTGAGCCGCTCAATCGTGCTGTGCTGTCCAATAATGGCCACCAGCTCAGGCTCTTGGATGATTTCTGCGTAGAGCTGGTCAACCAGCTTGTCTACGATGTGTTTGAAGGCTTCTTCTTTGCTTTTTAAAAGTTGTAAATCAGCGTTCGTTAAGCCGATATAAGAGATGAGTTTTTGGCGGTCTGGATGAACTAGAATCATTTCGTCGATAATCTCCTTTTGCAAATAAATAGGGAATGATCTAATGAAAAAACCGCTTTACACAGCAGTGCAAAGCGGTTCACTTATAGGCTTGTACAGGCCCTATTTCATCACTTGGATAGCAGTTGCAACGGCTGCAATGATAAACAAGATACCAAAGAACACGCCAAATCCGATACCTACATCCATGAAATCGTTGCGCGGCTCTTCATACACGTGAAGCTCAGGGTGTTTAGGATCGCTCATGTGGTTACCCCCTAACGTCCGACATTCGAAGTTTAAGCTTAGTATACCCAAATTCGTCGAAAGTTGTAAAGCTTATGGAAGTGACAATTATGCAAACAATAACAGACAGCAGCGGAAAGTGTAAAATAAGACTTGACTCTAACATTAGTGTTATGGTTTACAATAACATCATCCTTACTTGATCAAGGAAAAGGAAAAAGGTGAAAGCCATGCGGATTAGTGAATTATCCAAGCTTACGGGTGCCAGCATTCGTTCCTTGCGGTACTACGAGGCTAAAGGACTTATCGCGACGCAGCGCGAAGAAAACGGTTATCGGGTGTTTAACCAAATGGCGGTTGAGCGCGTGAAAACCATTCAGTTTTATTTGAGCCTGGGCTTTACGACCGAACAAATTGAAAGCTTTCTAAACTGCGTCATGAAAAACCAGGAGTCCCAATGCGACGATCTGCTGCCACTCTACACAGAGAAGCTGCAGGACATTGAGCGGCAAATGGAAATGCTGCAGATGCTGCAAGCGAATTTGAAGGATCGTATCGCTTATATCGAGCAGCAAAGGCTTCAGGGGCTGCCTGTAGGTATGCCGGCTAAGTAGGTTTCAGCGCCGCCGAATTGCTAACTTATGGTTTGGTTGAAATGGCCTATGGGTGTGGTATACTTTACATGTTGACGTTCATCGGTAGCAAGTAAACTACTTGATGTTATAAATCTATTCTTAGAAGGAGGAACTATCATGGCAATCGTGAATGTTTCTGATAACAGCTTTAAAGCTGAAGTTGAAAGCGAAGGTACAGTACTTGTAGACTTCTGGGCACCTTGGTGCGGACCTTGCAAAATGATCGCTCCTGTACTGGAAGAGCTTGATAAAGAAGTGGAATCCTTGAAAATCGCAAAAGTGAACGTGGATGACAATCCGGAATCCGCTGCTCGCTTTGGCGTTATGAGTATCCCAACGCTGATCGTTTTCAAAGACGGCCAGCCTGTTGACAAAGTGGTTGGTTTCCAATCCAAAGATGCTCTGAAAAACGTAGTAGCTCGTCATCAATAAGTTGTTTCGAATTAGAAACAATTGTTCGTGTGAAAAAGCTCATTTTCTGCTATTCTGAAAATGAGCTTTTTTTTGTGCGCGAAAGGAGAAAGGAATCATGACGGATTTGGAACATGAGCATGAGGACGCAGCCGTCCGTGAACAGCGTCTGGAAATGATTAAGCATAAGCTTTCGTTATTGCCGGATAAGCCGGGTTGTTATATTATGAAAAACCGCGAAGGCACGATTATTTATGTGGGAAAAGCGAAAGTATTGAAAAATCGGGTGCGCTCCTATTTCACAGGCAGCCACAGTGCGAAGACGCAAAAACTAGTCAGCGAAATCCGCGACTTTGAATATATCATTACCTCCTCGAACATGGAGGCGCTCATTCTTGAGTGTAATCTGATTAAGCAGCATCATCCGCGGTACAACGTACTGCTGAAGGATGATAAGACGTTCCCATACATCAAGATTACACATGAAGCGCAGCCGCGCCTGGAAGTTACGCGGCGGGTGTACAAGGATAAGGGGAAGTATTTCGGCCCTTATCCGAACGCCTTTGCGGCCCAGCAGACGAAGAAGCTGCTGGACCGGTTGTATCCGCTGCGCAAGTGCAAGACGATGCCCGATAAAGTATGCCTATACTATCATATCGGGCAGTGTCTGGCGCCTTGCGAGTACGAAGTATCCGCCGAGACGAACGAGCGAATGGTGCAGGAAATCTCCCGTTTCCTGAACGGGGGACACGACGTCATTAAAGAAGAGCTGACGACCAAAATGCTGGCCGCAGCCGAAGAACTGAACTTCGAGCGCGCGAAGGAACTGCGCGATCATATCATGAGCATCGACGCGGTCATGGAGAAGCAGAAGATCAATGCCGTCGACGCGCAGGACCGCGATGTGTTCGGTTACGCGGTAGACAAGGGCTGGATGGCTGTGCACATCCAGTATATGCGTCAAGGCAAGCTGATCGAGCGGCATGTCTCGCTGTTCCCGTATTACGGGGATGAGTACAGCGATTTCATGACCTATGTGACACAGGTCTACATCGACAATCCGGCGCTGCCGAAGGAGATCTTCTTGCCCGAGCCTTCGGAACAGGCTGAGACGGAAGAAAAGGATGTCCGCGAGGCGCTGGAATCGTGGCTCAAGGTCAAGGTGCACATTCCGCAGCGCGGGCTGAAGAAGCAAATGGTCGATATGGCGAAGGATAACGCCCGCAACGCGCTGGAAGAGAAATTCCGCTTGGTTGAGCGGGACGAGAGCCGCACGACCAAAGCGGTGGAAAATCTCGGCGAGTGGCTCGGCATGGGCAAGATCCGCCGGATCGAAGCCTTCGATAACTCGAACATTCAAGGGACGAACCCGGTATCCGCGATGGTCGTTTTCGTGGACGGAAAGCCCGATCGCAAAGAGTACCGCAAATATAAAGTGAAAACGGTCGTCGGTCCGGACGATTACGAAACGATGCGAGAAGTTATTCGCCGCAGGTACGAGCGCGTGCTCAAGGACAATCTGACGATGCCGGATCTCATTGTCGTGGACGGAGGCAAAGGGCAAATTTCCGCGGCGGTCGACGTGCTGGAAAATGAGCTGGGCCTGTTCATTCCAATCTGCGGTCTCGTCAAGGATGCGAAGCATAAGACAGCGCAGCTGATGATGGGCGATCCGGCAGAGGTTATTCCGCTGCCGCGCGACAGCCAGGAATTTTACTTGCTGCAGCGAATTCAAGATGAGGTTCACAGGTTCGCGATTACGTTCCATCGGGAGACGAGGGCGAAGTCCATGGTCGTGTCCCAGCTCGACGCGATACCCGGTATCGGGGAGAAGCGGAGGAAGGCTCTCTTGAAGCATTTTGGCTCCGTGCGCAAAATAAAAGAGGCCGAAGTCCAAGACTTCAAGCCTCTGGGTATAGGTGAAAAATTAGCGAGCGAGATTCTCAAAGCGCTCCAAGGCGAGGCGGCGGCTCCCCAGGAATAAGGGGGCTCCGCCTTTTTCCATGCAGCCAGGCCAGGAAGCAGCCGACGAGAGCAGGGAGCACGAGATAGAAGAGGCCTGTAAGCACATCGCCCGCATGCCCTAAGGAGAAGAGTGACATTCCCATCAGGATGCTGTCCATGCAGGCATGAGCGAAGACGGCGGTAATAAAGCCGTACTTGAGAAACACATAACCGAGAATAATGCCGATGATCGTTACTTCGACTAACCGGGTGTAGACCGGATAGATCGGATACTGGGTATGGCTGGCTGCCCAAATTACACTAGGGATGACAATCGCAATAAAGTTATTGCGGAAAAGCTTTTTAAACAACATGATGCCGAGCAGCCGGTAGGTGGCTTCTTCCGAAATCGCCGCAACCCAAGCCATCAATGGGAAGAAGCGGGGCTCTACCATGTTGAGCATCGAATCGGACGGATCGTTGACCGCCCAAACATCGAACTGTACGTCGCCTGTATAGAACAGGACCTGCTGAATGCCGAGAATGAAGAGGGCCAGCAAGTAGCCGCGTCCCATGCCGTAAAACACTTCCGCGCCAAACTTGTGTTCTTTCCAAGCCGGCCATTTTGGCTGTCCAATCGCTTTCCATAAGCCATTGCCTGCTACCAATGAAAGATAGACCGAAATGCCGAGTGCAAGCGCCAGCACATTCATGAATACGATGGTTGCCCAAGTAGCGAATTCAGCATTCGACCCGCCGCCGCTTATGGATCGGAATGAAGGATACATATTAAAGTTATTTGTAATATAAATCGCTAAGAAAATAGCGGTAAGCAGCAAGCCGTTGCTGAATCTCATTTGCTTCCGGTACATAATGGCAAAGACGATGGCTGCAAGAGTCATGATGAGCGTGGAGCCCATTGAAATCCAAGTCATAACGGAAGCGGAACGATCCTGGGCATCCAGCCAAGCCAAATGTGAAGCGGGCACGCTGAACAAAACGCTGTAGCCAACCAAGCTTTGATCATCGAATTGCGTGCGGACTTGCAATTTCGCTTCGCCCATTGGCTGAGATTGTTTTTCATAGTATAGAACGAGACCGGAAGCTTGCTGTCCGGTTTCTTCTTTATCGATGGCTTTCATGTCATCGGGGTCAAGCCCCCGCGCCCGCATTTCCTGCTTGGCCATAATGTCGGCTTTCTGCTTGCTGATGAGCGCATGCTCGCCGTTGCCAGAGTACGTCTCCCGCCATCCGACTACGGTGCCGTCCGTGTAATTAATTTCAACCTCAAATTGACGGTCTTTCTTGGGATCTGTCACATTCACTTGGTAGTAGTCCAAAGGGTAGCGCTTGCCGTAAGTTTCGTCATATTTTGGGGACAAATGTTCCTTTTGCAAATACCCGCTGCGTTCTTTCTTGGATTGATAGGCGACAAATGTTTCTGTCCCTTTGACCGAGTACCGCTCATTGACAAAGGTCGATGCGTATTTTGCGGCTTGTTGTTTCGTTATGGAAGGATTCTCGGCTGCAGGAGCTTCTTCAGGCTGTAAGCCATATAGCACGGTTACGACGGCATAAAGGAGTATGCCTATACAGGCAAGGATAAGGAGAATTCGGTTTAACTTAGGCCTTGGCATCGTTAAGTTCCCTTCTGAATTCACAAATATGAAACCATAAATTCCACGTTACCATGAGTTTAAAGAGAATGCGAATTTTAGGTGTGGAAATACAATCTAAACAGTTATATAATACCTATATTTGCATGATAAGCCGAATTACTTCAAGATAACGGGGAAGGCTACTGTTGAGAGCACTCAAACAGGAGGGCTTGTTTTTTGCACATCGATCAGGAGGCCTTATGAGTAAAAAATTAAGTATTTGGCAGATGACACCTCCGCAAATTCTAGTTTTGGGATTTGCCGTCATTATTTTTGTCGGAGCAGGGCTTCTCACCCTTCCGTTTGCATCCGCGACAGGCAAGTCCATTCCTTTCATCGATGCGCTTTTTACCGCGACTTCGGCTACCTGCGTGACAGGTCTTGTTGTTGTGGATACAGGGAGCGTCTACACGATGTTCGGTCAAATTGTGATCGTCAGCTTGATTCAATTGGGCGGCTTAGGCTTCATGACCATGGCGACATTGCTGGCTATTATGTTCCGCAAGAAAATTACGCTTAAGGAGCGATTGGTGCTTCAAGAGGCATTTAATCAAGGGAGTATAGAAGGCATTGTTCGTCTGATCCGCAAAGTTGTTATTTATTCCTTATCCATCGAAGCGATTGCAGCTGTCATTTTCACGATTCGTTGGAGCTTTGATCTCGGCTTTTCTAAAGCGCTGTATTTCGGTATTTGGCATGCGATATCCATGTTTAACAATGCAGGGTTCGATTTATTCGGGACCGTCGACGCTCCTTTCGTTTCCTTCACGGGATATGCGAACGATTTTGTTGTGAACTTCGTGGCGATGGCGCTGATCGTGCTCGGCGGTATCGGATTTGTTGTTATGGCAGATTTGATGGAATTTCGCAAAACGAGAAAGCTGTCCCTGCACTCCAAGGTTGTGCTTAGTATGACCGGCACTCTCATCGTGGCAGGAGCACTTATCATTTTTATATTCGAATATACGAATAACAGAACGTTGGGCTCGCTTGATTTGGGCGGAAAAATACTGGCTTCCTTCTTTCAATCGGTTGCGCCGCGGACCGCGGGTCCGAATACGGTGGATATCGGCGCACTTCGTCAGGCATCCCAATTTTTCATTGTGATTCTTATGTTTATCGGTGCATCGCCAGGTTCGACGGGGGGCGGTATCAAAACGACGACGTTTACCATCTTGATCGCCGCCATTGTGACCATGATCCGCGGGAAAGAGGACATTGTCATTTTCCGTTATCGTCTGGCGAAAGATCGTATTCTTAAGGCGATTACCTTAACGATGCTGGCTTTATTTCTAGTCATTACCGTGACCATGCTGCTATCGACAACAGAGTCCGCACAGTTATTGAAAATATTGTTTGAAGTTACCTCCGCGTTCGCGACAGTGGGGCTGACTATGGGGTTGACGCCGGATTTAACCACTTTCGGTAAAATTCTCATTAGCTTGACGATGTTTGCCGGGCGGCTAGGCCCGATCACTCTTGCTTATGCGCTGCAGCCGAAACAAGAGAAAGAATTATACAGATACCCAGAGGGTAAAATCACGATTGGATAGGGGAAGCACAACAGATGAAGAAGACGCAATATGTAGTTGTCGGGCTTGGGCGGTTCGGAGCAAGCATTTCCAAGGAGCTCATTAAGCTGGGCAACGAAGTGCTGGGGATTGACAAGGATGAAGAAGCGGTAGACGAGATGAGCCATGAGCTTACGCATGCCGTTGTCGCCGACGCTACGGATGAGGATGTGTTGAAATCGTTGGGCGTGCGTAATTTCGATTGCGCGGTCGTGGCGATTGGGGACGACATTCAATCCAGTATTTTAACAGCCATTGTCCTCAAGGATTTAGGGGTCAAAAAGGTTGTAGCCAAAGCCCTTTCAGAGCTGCACGGGAAAGTTCTGCACAAGCTGGGGGTCGACCGCGTGATTTATCCTGAGCGCGATATGGGGATTCGCGTGGCGCATCAGCTGAATTCTCCGAATTTATTGGACTATATCGAAATTTCTAAAGATTATACCATTGCGGAACTTTCTGTACCAAAAAGGCTGTGTGGGTTAACGATTAAACAATTGGACCCTCGAGCCAAATATGGCTGCAGCGTTGTGGCGGTCAACAAGCAAACGGGAGTCATTATTGCTCCTACGGCAACGGACGTCGTGAACGAAAATGATGTCATGATCATCATCGGGACGAACGATCAAATTGAAGAATTTGAAAGTGAAGTCATTCGATAATGGACAATGTGACAACCCAACTCATCGAACATGTTATTTTGCTGCTTGTGCTCATTTTCGGACTTGGGATGTTATTCGGCAAGGCGGCGAACTGGCTGAAACTGCCGGATGTTGCCTTGTTTCTTATGGCCGGAATGATCGCAGGTCAAGCCCTGCACTGGATTTATGAACCCAGCGCTTCCTTTACGAATCAATTCATCCTCGTTATCGGTTCCACTCTCATTCTTTTTGACGGAGGGCGCAACATCAAGCTCGCCGGTCTGCGCCAAGTCTGGCTGACGGTCGGCATGCTGAGCGTCCCCGGCGTGATCATCACCTGCGGGGTTGTCGCGGCGGCCGCGCACGTCCTGCTGAATTTGCCTTGGCTGTATGCTTTGCTGCTTGGGGCGATTATTGCTTCAACCGATCCGGCGACACTCATTCCGGTGTTTAAGCAGGTCAAGATCCGGACCAAAGTCAGAGAAACGGTGGAAAGCGAGTCGGCATTTAATGATGCCACAGCTTCCATTTTGACATTTTCCATCATTGCTATCCTTCTAGGTACACGGGAAGTTTCCTTGCTTTCAGGCACTCTTGATTTTGTTAAAACAGCACTCGGCGGGCTTCTCCTTGGAGCTGTGATCGGTTATGCCATGACCTTCCTGACCTCGCATTTGAAGCTTGGGATGCTAAGGGACTATGCCACCATTGCGATGATTGTTACATCATTAGGAGCTTATATGGCCGGTGAACTCCTCGGCGTCAGCGGCTTTATGGCAACCTTTACGGCAGGGCTCATCTGGGGAAATGCCGGTACGTTCAAGCTCGATATGGAAGACAAACGGCACGAAATGGAACATTTTTCCGAAAATATTACCGTCATCATGCGCATGCTCATTTTCATTCTTCTTGGCAGCCAAGTGAATTTCCCCGTCATTCTCGAACATTTCTGGACGAGCCTCGGTGTCATCTTTGTCTTCATCTTTATTTCGCGACCGCTGACGGTTCTGATCTGTACGTGGCCGGACCGTAAAGCCAAGTGGAAATGGAATGAAATCCTGTTCATGTTCTGGGTTCGCGAAACAGGTGTCATTCCGGCGGCTTTATGCGGGATGGTTGCCGGTATGGGGATTGAGCACAGCGACCTGATTGCAAGTGTTACTTTTATGGCGGTATTAATCACCATCCTTTTCCAAGCAAGCACAACGGCTTTTGTAGCGAAAAAGCTGGGGCTTGAAGCGAAATCGGACGGGGCGGAAACTCACGGATCCGGTTCGTAGGTCTCAGCGAGAGAATTTCGAGGCGAGGGTGGACTCCGAATGTATAAAGTATTAATAATCGAAGATGATCCCATGATCGGCGATATGATCTCCATGTATTTGGGCGAAGAAGGATTTCATGTCATTCGGATGGAAACGGGGCAAAAAGGGCTTGAAGCGGTCAGGCAGTTTGCCCCTGATGTCATCTTGCTGGACCTTATGCTGCCCGATATGGATGGACTTCAGCTTTGCAAACAGGTGCGGATTACGTCAAGCGTGCCGATCATGATTGTTTCAATGAAGAATAAAGTGGTTGAACGGGTGGGCGCGCTGGGTGCGGGGGCGGACGATTATATGTCCAAGCCGTTTAGCATGCATGAAATGAGCGCTCGGGTCCATGCTTTGATCCGTCGTTCCCACTTGTATCACAAAGCTAGTGAAATCAAAGGTGTAAGCGGGTCGGCAGTTAAGGATGGAAAGCCGGAAGCAGTAGATCCGATGCAGGGGGATATGAACAAGATTTCACTGGATCTTCATACCCGTTCGATCATTGTTCAGGGTCAAACAGTAGAAACGACATATTCGGAGTTCGAAATTATGAAATGCTTCGTTAATCATCCCGGCCGTGTCTACAGCCGAGAGGATTTATTGCATACTGTCCGGGGCTTCGACTCTTATGTCACCGATCGTGCGATCGATGTGCATATTGCCAATCTCCGCAAGAAAATCGAAGACAATCCCAAAGAGCCAAGGCGGATTCGGACGGTCTGGGGAGTCGGTTATAAGTTTGTCTATTGAGCGGACCGTCGATTCACCGGTGTTTAGTGAAATAGCTGATTGCCTGTTCGATGAATTTGAGAGATTCTGGATTATCTGTCGCCTGGTCGGAGTAAATTAGCGATGTTGTACGTTTGGTCTGCTCTAATTCGGTTAAATAACGCAGAATTAACTCATTATTCTGAATCAAATCTTCCCGCAAGTACGATTTGGGGAGCAGCGTCGCTGTTTTACAGGTGGAAACGAGCCGGATGATGGCCTCGAAAGAATCGATTTCCATCTGGACATTCGGCAAAATGGTATATCGGTGAAACAGCTCGTCCATCAGGATGCGGTACCACGTGCCTTTGGAGAAGAGGATCATCGGCAGATCGTTCAAATCGTTCATGGTGATTTCATCGCGATCAATGAAAGGGTGTCCCAGCGGAAGTACTAAACAGAGATGATCATCGAAAAGCGGTTCACAGTGCAGGCTGGACGCATTAATTTGTGATGCGACGATGCCGATGTCAACTTTGTGTTCCTTGACCATCGTGACGATTTCATGCGTTTTGCCCGTTAGCAGTTTAATTTCTGTGAGCGGGTAAACCTGCAGGTAATCGGTAATGAGATCGGGCAAAGTCGCCTGCAGGGTTGTCAAACTGGCGCCTATCGTGATGGAAGAGTGGGTGCCTGCTGCTTTGTACAGTTGGAGGGTCTGCTTAAATTTACGTTCCAGATGGCGAAGCTCCAGCGCGTGGTCGTAGCAGATTTGCCCTGCTTTGGTCAGCTCAAGGCGCTTCCCTTTGCGGATGAATAGTTCCACGCCCAGCTCCTCTTCCAGTTTCATGATTTTGCGCGAAAGAGCGGGCTGCGAGATATTTAATAATTGAGAGGCTTTATTAAGGCTTACTTGTTCGACGACAACAGCGAAAACATCCAAGAGTTCCATGTTTGTTCAGCTCCGCATTCAAATTTATATGCAAAAAAGTTATAAGTGTATATAAAAAAACAGCACTTCCATTATAAGCGTGAAAGAGGTACGATGTACATGTCACTTTTTATTCACAATTATTGGACGGCAGTGTATATTCGCTTACTACTTAGGCGTAAAATAGGCGTGGATGAATATGGGTTGACGCTCGTTTGCGGCGAGAGTAGAATGGTATGTGGCTTGTTTTGTCAGAACATGTCGGATTGTTTTAATGAAATTTTGTTGAGGGGGGAATTGGTTACATTATGGGTAATTCGTATTACTTTCGAAAGATCCACTCTTTGCTTGGTGTAATTCCGGTGGGCTTCTTCCTTATTGAGCATTTGCTCACTAACTATGAAGCAACGAAGGGTCCTCAGGCATTTGTGGATCAAATTAACTGGTTGAACGGTCTGCCTTTGGTCCTGCTGTTGGAAATCGTGGGAATCTGGCTTCCGCTTCTTTATCATGCCGTTTATGGACTGTATGTGGCCTATCAAGCGCGTAATAACGTTTCAAACTACAGCTATTTCCGCAACCAAATGTTTATGCTTCAACGGGTAACTGGCGTTATTACGTTCCTGTTCGTAGCTTGGCATTTGTTCGAGACTCGTTTGCAGGTTGCTCTTGGCAATGTTGCGCACGAGAATCTCGGTATGACCATGCATGACATCGCAACGAATCCAGTCATGTTTACGGTTTATGTCATTGGTATCGTTTCCGCGACATTCCATTTCTGCAACGGCTTATGGTCGTTCCTCGTCAGCTGGGGGATTACGGTTGGACCGCGCGCGCAGCGCTATTCCTCCATTATTTGGATGGTATTGTTCGTGGTGATGTCCGTGATGTTTATTATGTCTTTGACTGCATTTACAGATACGCAATTTCAAGTTCCGGTAGAAGCGCATTCGGGGCATTAAGGGAGGGTGAACAGAAGTGGCTAATTCGAAAATCATCGTCGTCGGCGGAGGCCTTGCGGGACTCATGGCGACAATCAAAGCAGCGGAGGCCGGAGTTCACGTACAATTGTTCTCCTTGGTTCCTGTGAAACGTTCCCACTCCGTGTGTGCGCAAGGCGGCATTAACGGTGCGGTGAATACAAAAGGTGAAGGTGACTCCACTTGGGAGCACTTTGACGATACAGTATACGGTGGAGATTTCTTAGCAAATCAACCGCCAGTTAAAGCATTATGCGATGCCGCTCCAGGCATCATTCACTTGATGGACCGTATGGGCGTTATGTTCAACCGTACGCCAGAGGGCCTTCTTGACTTCCGCCGTTTCGGCGGTACCAAATATCACCGTACGGCGTTCGCAGGCGCAACGACAGGGCAGCAGCTTCTGTACGCACTTGATGAGCAAGTACGCCGCTGGGAAACTGCAGGTCTCGTAACGAAGTTCGAGCACTGGGAATTCCTCGGTTCCGTACTGGATGACGAAAATGTTTGCCGTGGTATTGCGGCGCAGGATCTACGCAGCATGGAGATCCAAACGTTCCCGGCTGATGCTGTTATTTTGGCGACAGGCGGTCCTGGTATCATTTTCGGCAAAACAACGAACTCGGTCATCAACACAGGTACGGCAGCAAGCGCTGTATACCAACAAGGGGTTAAATACGCGAACGGCGAGATGATTCAAATTCACCCGACGGCGATTCCTGGCGATGACAAGCTTCGCTTGATGTCAGAGTCTGCACGTGGTGAAGGCGGCCGTATTTGGACGTACAAAGACGGTAAGCCTTGGTACTTCCTTGAAGAGAAATATCCGGCGTACGGAAACTTGGTGCCTCGTGATATTGCAACGCGTGAAATTTTCTCCGTTTGTATCGATCAGAAGCTTGGTATTAACGGCGAAAACATGGTTTACCTCGACCTTTCCCATAAAGATCCGAAAGAGCTGGATATCAAGCTCGGCGGTATCATGGAAATTTACGAGAAATTCATGGGCGACGATCCGCGCAAAATCCCAATGAAGATTTTCCCTGCGGTTCACTACTCCATGGGCGGTATGTGGGTTGACTACAACATGATGACGAACATTCCGGGCTTGTTCGCTGCAGGCGAGTGTGAGTATCAGCATCACGGTGCGAACCGTTTGGGCGCGAACTCCCTTGTTTCGGCTATCTATGACGGAATGGTTTCCGGTCCTAAAGCGGTTGAGTACATTCGCGGCTTAGAGAAGCATGCGGACGATACCTCCTCGATCGTCTTCGATCGCGAGAAGAAACGTCACCAAGATCGCTATGAGAGCTTGCTCAAAATGAACAGCGGTACAGAAAATGCTTATGTTCTGCATAAAGAGCTTGGCGACATGATGAACGCTAACATGACGGTTGTTCGTTACAATGATCGTCTTGAAGATACAATCAGCAAAATCAAGGACATGAAAGAAAGATACAACAACATCAACATTACAGATACAGCTCGTTGGAACAACCAAGGGGTAGCGTTCACACGCCAACTCTGGAACATGTTCGAGCTTGCTGAAGCGATGACGGTTGGTGCCTTGATGCGTAACGAGAGCCGCGGCGCGCACTACAAGCCTGATTTCCCGGAACGCGACGATGACAACTTCATGAAAACGACAATTGCCGATTGGACGCCGGACGGCCCGAAAATCAGCTATGAAGAAATTGATGTATCTTTGATTGCACCGCGGAAACGTGATTACTCCACGGAGAAGAAAAAGGGAGGACATTAATCATGGCTGAGACACTAAGCGCACAAAAAACCGTGAAGTTTATCGTGACTCGTCAAGAGAGTCCGGATTCTAAGCCTTATACCGAGGAATTCGAAGTTCCTTATCGTCCCAATATGAACGTCATCAGCGGTTTGATGGAAGTGCAACGTAATCCAAAGAACGCGCGCGGCGACAAAACAACACCGGTTTGTTGGGAATCCAACTGTCTGGAAGAAGTGTGCGGAGCTTGCTCCATGGTGATTAACGGCAAGCCGCGCCAAGCTTGTTCGGCTCTGATCGATAAGCTGGAGCAGCCTGTTCGCGTAGCTCCAATGAGCACGTTCCCAGTTATGCGTGACCTTGTCATCGACCGCGGACGCATGTTCAACGCTTTGAAGAAAGTCAAAGCATGGGTTCCGATCGACGGAACGTATGATCTTGGCCCAGGTCCGCGTATGGCGGAGTCGAAGCGTCAATGGGCGTACGAACTGTCCAAATGTATGACATGCGGCGTATGTCTGGAAGCTTGTCCGAACGTGAATGACAAGAACTCCTTCATCGGACCTTCAGCGCTTTCCCAAGTTCGTTTGTTCAATGCTCACCCAACAGGTGAAATGAACAAAGACGAGCGTTTGGATGCGCTCATGACAGATGGCGGTATCGAAGGCTGCGGTAACTCACAGAACTGCGTACGCTCCTGTCCGAAAGGCATTCCGCTGACGACTTCCATCGCAGCATTGAATGCAGACACAACCAAACATTTGTTCAAGAAATGGTTAGGCGTGTAACATGAATAAAGCCCGATTCCCTGAGCGACAGGGGATCGGGCTTTTTGCCTTTGTAAAGAGGCTAAAATGCTGGAGGTATTGTAAGTCGGAGGGGTATGTAATATTCTATTACATGAAATAGAGTTTTGACAATGGATTATTTTTTTTGTGTCATATATATTGACATGTAGCTGGGATCTAAGTATGATAAAGACAAATGCAAGAGAGAGTAAACAACCTCATAGCAAACTTGTTTTCTAGGGTTCCGCGGCAGATGAAGGCTGTCGGTCTGGTCCAAGAGAAGACACACGGTGAAGGTCGTCGTGCACACGGAGGGATAAAAGCCCGGGAGGATATCAGCATATGATATCGTTCCGGGTTTTTCTTTTTACCAATTTAAAGGGAGAGGGAGAAGCTGAATGAGACAAAGAATGGTATTGCTGATGGTGGCGTTGCTGCTCGCATTTACGGTTGTGAGCGGATGCTCGAGCAAGGAGGCAACAAGCAAGGGAACCGGCGGAACAGATCAGCCGATCAAATTGGCGCTTAGTCCATGGCCGGGTTGGTTTGTTTGGTACTTGGTTAAGGAGAAGGGGTTCTTCGAGAAAAATGGCGTAAAGGTTGATCTCGTTTGGTTTCCGGTGTACAGCGATTCGTTGTCTGCGCTGGCTTCAGGCAAAGTCGACGCGAACAGCCAAACCTTAAGCGATACGCTCGCTCCCGCGAGCAAAGGGATTCCGCTCAAGGCTGTGCTGGTGAACGATAACTCCAACGGCGGAGACGGTGTCGTCGTAAAACCTAACATTAATTCCTTGCAGGAATTGAAAGGCAAGAAGGTGGCGACGGAGCTGGGGACGGTTGATCACCTGCTCATGCTTACCGCACTGGAGAAGGCAGGGCTTGCGGAGAAAGATGTTTCTTACACGAATATGACGGTTAACGATGCAGGACCGGCATTCATTTCAGGCAGCCTGGACGGCGCGGTGCTATGGGAGCCATTTCTAAGCAAAGCGATTCAGGAGGGCAAAGGCAAGCTGCTGTTTTCCTCTAAGGATACACCGGGACTCATTCCTGATCTGCTCGTTTTTAAAGAAGAAATTACGAAAAACCGCCCCGAAGATGTGAAAAAAATTCTTCATGCCTGGTTTGACGCGTTGGATTACTGGAAAGCCAATCCGGAGGAATCTTTGCAAATTATGGCGAAGGCGGCGGAGACGCCGGTAGATGAGTATAAAGCCGGGGTCGACAGCGTGAAAATTTTCCAGCTGGAAGACAATGTGAAAGCTTTCCAGAAAGGCGATTCCTACAGTTCGCTGCATTTCACTTCGCAGAAAACGGCCGAGTTCTTGAAAGGTTTGGAGATGCTGACCACGATTCCGAAGGCGGAAAGCTTCCTCGATGGGCATTTTGTCGAAGAAGTGATGAAGGAGCGTAAGAAATAACAGATGAATGAGGTGCTCTATGGAGACAACTATGAAAAAAAGGCGCAGATCCACGTTGTTTGCCATTCGGGGCGACATCAACCGCAGCACGTATATTTCGGGGACTGTACTCATTGTAGTGTTGGCGGTTGCCGTCTGGAGTGTGCTGAGTTACGGTAATCTCGTTAATCGAACGTTTTTGCCGACACCGGATGCTGTGCTTCGTCAATTTGCCATTCAGCTGCAGAGCTCTGTCTTCTGGCATCATGTCGGGATGAGCATTTTTCGAGTAGGGGCGGGCTTCTTGCTGGCGTGTTTGCTTGGCATTCCGCTGGGGATTCTGGCGGGGACGTTTCGATTTGCGGAAGCTCTGCTCGTTCCTCCGACCGAATTCATCCGTTATATGCCGGCAACCGCGTTCATCCCGTTGATCATGGTTTGGGCAGGGATCGGGGAATGGGCGAAGGTGGTCGTCATCTTCATCGGCTGCTTTTTTCAGCTCTTGCTGATGGTGGCGGACAATACGCGATCGGTATCCGGCGATTTGCTGCAAACCTCGTACACATTGGGCGCGAATCGCTGGCAAGCGATTGAAAGAGTGCTGATCCCTGCGCTGCTGCCGGATTTGATGAACACCTTGCGACTCATTATCGGTTGGGCATGGACGTATCTTGTCGTGGCTGAGCTGGTTGCGGCCAACAGCGGGCTAGGGTTCTCCATCATGAAGGCGCAGCGGTTTTTGAATACGGATCAGATTTTCGTGGGTATCATCGCAATTGGCTTGCTCGGTCTGTTGACCGACCGTACCTTTGCTTACTGTCACCGCAGATTTTTTCCATGGCTGGAAGGAGGAAGACGCTAAATGATGCATGCACAACACGCCCTGTCCAGCCAGCCGTTGAGTGAGAACGTCATGGCCTTGAGCAAAATTAAGGCTGAGAATGTATCGAAAGTGTACAGCAGCAAGAAGTCGCAGTTTGTTGCGCTCGACAGCGTTTCCTTCCATGTCGATGCTCATGAATTCGTTAGCTTCGTCGGTCCGTCGGGCTGCGGCAAGTCATCGCTCTTGCGAATTATCGCAGGATTAGAAACGATGACGAGCGGCTCGCTCACCCTCTCAGGGCATGAGATCGACGGTCCCGGCGCGGATCGCGGAATGGTGTTCCAGTCGTACACACTGTTTCCATGGCTTTCCGTGAGGGAGAACATTGAGTTTGGCCTTACGCTGAAAGGAGTTCCTTTGTTCGAAAAAAGGGCCATCTCCGATCATTTCATGGAGCTTGTCGGCTTGCGCAAGTTCGCCAAATCGCTTCCGAAGGAGCTCTCCGGCGGGATGAAGCAGCGTGTGGCCATTGCGAGAGCGCTGGCTAACAATCCGGAAGTGCTGCTGATGGATGAGCCGTTCGGAGCGCTTGATCCGCAGACGAAAAATGCGATGCAGGAGCTGCTGCTGCGCATCTGGGAGAAGGAGAAGACGACGGTTGTCTTCATAACGCACGATATCGAAGAAGCGATCTTCCTATCTGAGCGGGTATATGTGATGCAGGCTCATCCGGGCACGATCCGCAAAGAAATTGTGATTCCTCCCGGACTGCGGGAAGTGGAGGATGTGAAGGATTCAGCGGCTTTCCATAAGTTGAAAAAGCAGATCATCTCCCTGATTGGACATCAGGAGGAATAAGCAGGAGCTTGGCCGTGTTGACGGCCAAGCTTTTTTGTTGCTGCTGGACATTCTCTGGAAAATTTACTTTTACTGTCCCAATTGACGAATGATTGGCTTTATCGATAAAATGAATTATACATATGAAGAATGAGGGAAGCCCTATGAGTAAGAGTAAACAACCTACCATTATCGATGTGGCCTCGGCAGCCGGAGTTTCCATTGCTACGGTCTCGAATGTCATCAATCGCAGAAAGGTGCCGATGGCGCCCGAAACGATCCGCAAGGTGGAAGAAGCGGTTGTGACGCTCGGTTATCGCCGGAATGTCATGGCAACCAATTTGAGCCGCCGCAGGTCCTATGAGTTGGGGCTGATTATTCCCCATTTTGGCGGGTACTATGGGCGTTTTGCAGAGAAGCTGGAACAAAGAGTGCATCATTTTGGCTATCATTTATCCGTGTTCTCTGCAGCAGGGATGGACCCGGAGATTGAGCAGCGTCATTTGGAGCATTTATTGCAGCGCAGAGTAGACGGCTTAGTGAGCCATGGCTTGGCGATGAGCATGCAATCTACGCAGCAGCTGGTCGGAGAAGGAACGCCACTCGTTATCTTCAATGGTTGGGGATGGCCTAGTGAAATTGTCAAACTGGCGGTTAATTTGGATTTTGCGAAAGCATCATCCCAAGCCGTGCAGCATTTCCTGGCAAATGGCTGTCGGTCTGTAGTCTACGCGGGCAGACGCATGGGGATGGGAGCTAACGAGCAGCGTATCCAAGGTTTTGAGACGGGGCTTGCCGAACATGGAGAACCCGTGGTGCATGCGCTTTTGGATGCGGGGGAGCTGGGAGTCGTCGGCACCTTGGACGAAGCGCTTCGCTTAAGCGGCGATCTGCGGCCAATCGGTATTTATACGTTCAATGATGCGTTATCGCTGGAGCTTCTGGCTGTATGCCATGAGCGGGGCATTCGGGTGCCTGAAGACGTTCAGCTCATCGGTATGGATAACGAATTTTTCGCCAGGGCGAGCTTTCCATCCATAACCAGCTTCGAGATGCCCGTTGATTTGCAGACCAGCTTGGTTGCGGCATTCCTCATGCGGGAAATCGGGGAAGAATTGGACGAGGAGAATACGCAGCTGCTTGAGATGTATTTGCCTCATGTTGCAGGACATGAGTTGTTTATTGATTTGGAAATGATTGAACGGAAATCTACGGGAAACTAGCAAAGACCATTGATCGCCTTGGCTGAGGGATCGATGGTCTTTGTTTTTTTTAATGGATGGGTAAGGAGCTGGAAGCTGAGCTAGTGCGCCTTTGATGCTTTAAGAATTCTTTGCCATACTCCCCGTGCGGGTTTATTTCGGCATGCTCAATTTGAATCGTGGCATGCTCGATGCCGTACTTGCTTTTGAGCGTTTCATTAATGGCCAGAATCACGCAGAACGGTTGAATGTTGGGGCTGATGAACACATGGGCGGTTAAGGAATAATGATCCGTCGAAACGGCCCATAGATGCATCTCATGCACATCTTCTACGCCTTCTACCTGCGCAATCTGCTTGCGAATCTCATCGAGGTTAAAGCGCTCAGGCACCGATTCCATGAGAATCAGGTACGATTCACGAATGATTTTGCTGCCGCCGATAAAAATAATGCCGCCGATTACCATGGAAATGAGCGGATCGAACCAAAGCAAGCCGGAATAATAAATAATGATGGAAGAAACGATGACGCCAACCGAGCTGAGCAAATCGCCAAAAAAGTGCCACAGTGCGCTTTTGACATTCAAATTGTCTTCTTCCTTCACGCTGTTATGGAGAACGAGCGTGAGTACCAGATTGACGATGAAACCGATTGATGCGATGACAAGCATGAGCCTTAGCTGAATCGGCTGGGGATGGATAATACGCTGAATGCCCTCGATGAATATTCCCAGTGCGATTACACAGAGGGCGAGGCCGTTCAGGAAGGAAGCGATGATTTCAAACCGCAGGAATCCGAACGTGAATCGTGCATTCGGCTGCCTGGTTGCGAGGTGCAGAGCGATCATGCTTAAACCTAGAGCGATGACGTCCGAGATCATATGAGCCGAATCGGAAAGCAGTGCGAGTGAATTCGAAAGCACCCCGCCGATAATTTCTACGATGGTGAAAAAGGCGGTTAGCACAAGGGTTACCCATAATGTTTTTCGGGATTTCGTTTGTTCTTTGACGTGATGGAGATGGTGGAAGTCGTATTCAGTGTTCATAGGAGTTCTCCTTATTTATAATAATTCTAATTAAGATATGATTATTATATGCTAGTGGAGGGGAAGGTGCAACACTTTTGAGCGGGGTTTACGGATTTATTACATTTTCTGAGCAGAGTACAAAAAAAGGGAGTGGGAGCAGCGTATAAAAAAGCTCTTAGAGGAAAAGAATAAAGCGTTTTCTAATTTGTAACATAAATGAAATATTCCTGTTATGGTTTCATAATGTTTGGGAGGTATTATAATAAGCAAGACCCCCTTTTTAATATAAAACTTTTTGAACCTGGCCCCGTTGGCTGGGTTCCTTTTTTTTTGTCATGGCAAATAACCCTTGTAGAGTAAGGGGTTACGGGGCTTAGGTGTATTGTTATAAGCTTTAAAACAAGGTTCTGGTAGGAATCTGGTAGGGTTGCTTAGAAATCAATGAATTGTTACAGTTATTCGAGCAAATCCTGTAGTGCATTGGCTGCGTCTTGCTGCATATTGGGTGCTAAATGAGAATACGTATCTAGGGTCACCTGCACGCTTGAATGGCCCAATCTTTCCTGCACAACTTTAGGGTGCACTCCCAGTCCTAATAGGAGGGAAGCGCAAGTATGCCTTAAATCGTGAAATCGAATTTGTCGTATGCCTGTTTTATTGACAAGCCTTATCCAGATATCACGGAAATTTTTCTTTAGGTATGGTCTGCCTTTTTTTGTGCATATTAAATAGCCAAGGTCTTCATAATCATCGCCAGCTGCTTCTTTTTCCGCTGAAATTCCTTTGATCCGATGTTCTATTTCTTTAATGACGAATGGTGAGAGGGATATGGAGCGGTTCCCTGCGTTTGTTTTAGTGCCAATTTGTAAGTTCCTTTCCGAGTCCATGATATGTCTGACAGAAATGATTCCTCGCTTTAAATCAATATCGGAAGTGCGTAGGGCACGCAACTCACCCATACGAGCGCCACAGTGTATTGCGAGAACGAATATTATTCTTAGCCTGTGATCGTGAATGGCCTTAAGAAAAGTTTTCGCTTCTTCGTCTGTCCAATAATTCATTTCCTTTTTAGCTACCTTTGGTTTAGTGACTAAAGATGCTGGGTTTCTGAGAATTAACTGCTTACGCTCAGCGTCTTTCAAGGCCTTATGAATGACCTTGTAAATGTTTCTTTTAAAGCTGTCAGAGTATTCGGTAGCATGTAATTTAGCCATGTATCCTTCTATAGTCATTGCATTGATATCTGATAATGGGATGCGGCTAATGTTATCTGGCATGATGTGTCTGCGAATAATCATTTCGTATCCCACTCTGGTCGATTTCCTAAGATCGACTCGGCTTTCAAGCCAACTGACGAGATATTGCCCCAGCGATATTTTAGAGGGCTGCACGTAGGAGCCTTTATTTATAGCGTCTTTGACAGAAATCTCAGCTTTCTCAGCTTCTTTCTTCGTTCTGAAGCCTCGCTTTTTCTCAGTTCTACGCTTTCCATCAGCACCTTTAACTTCAAAAGAATAATACCAAGGATTGGTTTGTACTTTCTCATCTTTGTAAACAGGCATTGTGATTTCTCCTTTGTATAATGGTTTTATGAAACACGAATAAGCAGGAACGATATGTCCTTACCGATTACAAAGCTGTTGCAGACGAAATTATTTTTTATTTGGTTAAAGTGATAACAGCAATTGATCACGTTCCGTTCGGAGTGACTCAATTTCTTTCTTGATTGTCTCCTTGCGAATAGTGGAAGTATTCGGTTGTCCGAATTCTAATGCCAGCTTTACATGCTGCCGTGCAATGTGAATCAATTGTTCACGAAAACATTTATCTTCAAGCGCCATCCAAAGATTGCTCATGCTCTGTAACTTCCTTTCTATTCTGGAATGAAGCCAAAAGTAAATAAGCCGCGACAACAAGGCCGCAGCTTATTTCAAGGCTCTTTCAGTTATTCGCTAACTCTCTGTAACGTTCCATATTCATCTTTGATTGAGAGAGTACAAAATCTATTACTGCCGTTTTGGGTATCCGATATCCCTTCATTTTCATTGATTTAATCTGACCTGTTTGTATGAGACTAAGCGCCTTTGATCGCCCTATATCGAGCATTTCCATGAGGTCGGAGACTGATATAACATCAGAGTAATCGCTAAACATAGCATCATCATCCTTTTATTGTGGATTCTCTGTACTCATAGGAATGATATATATTTATAGCTTCCGAGAGTTCGATTACCATACTGTTCAATGCAAATTACTTTCGATTGGATAACGTTGGTTTGAATTAGATGACATTGAATGAGGAGTTTCAATAGGGGCGAGCAAGAGGTTTTAGATGGTGATTTTCTATGAAATCAATTAAAAAGATATGGTAAAATAATGAAAGACTTTATAGTGGAACAAGCAGGAATATATCATTTTCAATTCGCAACTTAACAATGTTCAAATGGTCATAGCTAGCAATTTTCATTCTAATGTTCCATATAGAATAGCATTGCATGGCTAAGAAAAGCGTGAAAAGTTGAGCTTTCTACCTAACTACCCTGCTACCTTGCTACTCCAAAGCCTAGACCACTACGAATGGAGAGTTCTAAATGACCAAAGGAATTGACTTGTTCAAAGGCAGTGATTACATAGATGAATCTTCCGATTTTGACTTAAACGACATAAACGAAATCCGAGAGGAGTTCAATCTGGCCTTCCTAATGGAGAAGATTGACATCCAGATAGATCATGATTTTACGATAAACCGTTCCATCCTCAACAACATGCCGTCCCTTGAGGATAGTAGTGCAACAACTATTAGTGATCTCGTTCCTGATCTTCGTTTGAACAGCTTCTTTTTCTTTCCAAGCCATAAGTTGTATTTTTATGATGGTAATCAGAAGCACGAAATGGGGCTGAGGATTTGTTTCGTTCAAAGGCACATGCGTGGCTTCAAGTGGCATGTATTCGATATTACCAATAAGCAATATCAGAACATTAGCAAATGGATGACTGAGCAGCAGTTTGGCAAGAAGTTGAAGTTTTTGGGACGCTTTCAGGATAAGTATCCGTCTTACATAAGGGTATTTAAGCAGAGTGTTGTGAAATTAGATAAGAAGCAGTCTATCGTATATACTGCTCAAAGCGGCTGGGTACAAGGTGGACACAGATGGTTCTATGTCCCTGTGTCGCCTATTGAGAAATATGACTTGATATACAATGAGGCACTATGCTCTAAATATAAAATGAACGCATCCAATCGTTACACGCTTGAAGAAGTCTTCAAACAAACATGTCGTATGTTGGATATTACCGATAAGAGAATCACGTTGCCATTGCTCTCTTATACCTTCCTTTCCTTAATTACAAGCTTAATGGACTACAATGAAGATCATCTGCCTAGATTTATGATCTGTATTTCAGGAAACAACAAAGCACTGGACAGACAGGGCTTTGCCAATCTGTTTTGTAACTTGTACGGAAGGAAACCGAATGTTTCCAGTCTGAGTTCCGTGTACCATCTAAAATCGGATATGGACAAAAAAATGTTGGAGAAGAAGTCTTCCAAAATTCGGGATGGCATCTTTATCATCAACGCAGATACGCGACCAAAGATCATTGAGAGGGCTATACAAGGTTTACAAAACTATGATTTGGAAAATATGATGCTGATGCTGAATGAAAAGAAGCTTGATAAAGAGTTCGTATTGAATCTTGATATAAGCGACTTGGATATTGATTCCGTTCATTTTGAGCATTTGCGGCAATCTCCTGATATTCTTTCAGCATGTGTTTTAAATGTCACTGAGAACTTCAGGGACGCCTTTGAACACAACGACACAGCCAGCAGAAAGAAAATAGGGGCTTATCTTCATAAGCGATACAAGCACTTTCGCAAGCTCATTGAGAAAGATGATATCCCACAAGAAATAGATAAAATACATATGTATTCGTGCTTACTGATAGGGCTTGATATCTTGCTAAATGTCGTTAAGAATGATCGCGTTGTGTTTGACGATAAGACACAGAAAGATAAGGTGCGAGTATACATGAACGAGGCTATACAGCTTTTCCAGCATGAGTGTGCAGTTAAAGGCATGGTTATTGAAGCTGATAGTGAGAGTAAAGTTTTAGCGGGGGAGAATAGTGAGCTTGTGAAAGAAGAACATACTGTTTTTCTTGAAAAGCTATTTGAGTTATTGCCGAAATCATTCCATCGTTTTGAGGAGAAAAGCGATAATCCAAACATTTTAGCGTGGACGGATAAGAAGAACGAGGATATCCTATGGATTAGAAATGATGTTTTTCGCCTAATTTTATTATCCCGTGATAGCGATTTTGAAGCCTTATATAAGGATGATCAAAAATTATTCATTACCAAATACAAATCCAGAATATACGAAAAGTTACGCTCTGAGGATGTTTCAGTTATTCTTCCTGTAGATGATGAGCCAAAGAATAAGACAATAAAGATTACGACAACAGAAAAAGACGATTACACTGGACGAAGAAGAAAAGATGATAACACCAGAAAAAACTGTGTCGTATTTAGAATAGATTTGCAAAAGGCTTTAGAGTATCTCAACACACCAAACAACTAGCTCAATAGTTTATATCTCTTACCCAACTAAGTACGTGGATGGCTCCAATGCCGCCCATGTACTTTTTTATTTGTCCATATACAAATCAGTATCAGTTAAAGAGGTTCAATCAATTTCAAAAGGTTGGTGATGGATGATAGATATGTATATCTATATGTTTTTATACTATTGATTTTTATCTTTATATAGCAGGGGAATTAGAGTGATATCCCCTCATATGCAATTTACAAAAATGCGACAACCAAAGCCATCATAAGTGAACGGAGGAGTAATCTTATGTCATACCATACGGTTGAATTGTCTATGCAACTTGATTCAACGCCCTTTTGGGCTTTTTTTAATGCGCTGGATAAAGTAACTTCAAAACTAGAATCAGCATCCATTTATGACACCAAAAGTGGAGCCATTCGTTGTACGTTATTAGATGATTTAGGGATTAGAATCACGTTAAAGAAGAGAAGCGAAGAGTTTCATAAAGATATGGTTTATATTGTATTTAATCCAAAGCGTCTCATCGAAGTAAGAGAGTTAATAAAAATTACGAAAACTGACGACTATACGCTCATAAATCGATTATTCAAAAAAATCTTTGAACCGATAAAAAAAGCTTTCACAAGCAAGAGAAAGAATAAATATTTGAAATTTAATTTTGATATATTGGATGCTTATCAAGTTAGACGGTTTGATCCATGTGTCAATTTGTATACCGAGCACAAAGATTGGTATCTTGAACTGCTCAAACGTGCTAACAAACCGAATAAATACGAGCTTGGCATGGAGTATGATGCAACAAGTAGACGATTACGACCATACGATGATGCGTTTCGTCTTGAGAGTAAATCAGTAGTGTTCTTTATTTATGACAAATACTCTCAATTAAAAAGACGAAATCCCGATTATGAGCACATTGAGCAGGCTAGGAATATCATTCGTATAGAAGTACAGTGCAAGAAGGATAAAACGAACTACATGAAGTATTCTCAAGGCTGGTTAAATAAGTCCCTTACCAACTTTTCTGATGAAGAAATGTGCAAGAATACAATATTGTTTTACTATAAAAAAGTTGTCGGACTTGGGGATTATTATACGCTTGCAGAAGCAAGGAGCAAGATTCTGGACAACAACAAGCTGAGCGAAAAAACAAAGATGGACATGCTAGAAGTGCTGGATCTTGTAAACGAAAAAAGAGGCATATGGAAAGCAAGACCTTACTACAACGGAGAAGATTTCGATAAAGTTCTTGCTCGGTTGAATAAAGAGGGCATAAATCCCGTCACGATTCCTGCACATTGGGGGATTCGACATCTTCCGAATCTAGTACATGAAATAATGAAAGAATTTATGCCTCAGTAAATGGTTGGTTACCTTACTGTTGGTTTGCTTATTCTTCATTTAGCTGGCTAGCAGCGAAGCGGTGGAAAGCTAAAGAAAAGCGGCACTTAATCAGTCCATTAAGTGCCGTTTAAATTTGTTAATCGAATGTTTCGTTAATGAATTGATTAATTGTATTCTGTTTTCCAATCCCACTTTTTCCATAGCACCTTTTCTCCATGCTCTTGCTGCACCACACCTTTGAGCATCCACAGGAAATTGCTCGCATTCTCAAAATCACCTGTGACGCAGCCAGCACAGAACTGGTGACAATTATCCATGACAAGCTTATAATTCCGGCTTTCTCCAACCTTTTCACTTGCTCGATAGCCAGCCATAGACGTACTTATTGTGCCATCCCAATCAGGATAGCAAGGAACATAGATTTCGTGGTTAAATGTCGTAATGTGTCCTGTAAATTCTTTTAAGCTCACTCGCCGAATACGACCATCGCCGCTTAAATCAATGACTTCACCATCTGACATATAAATACCGGAATGCTCCATTGTTCCGAATCCTAACTCCGTATAAATAATGGAGTCGTATGAAGGCTCAAGATTTTCTCTTGCCATAGTATGGTTCCTGAAAGATTCTACGATAGATATCAGCCATTCACTCATACAGTCTTCTCCCTTCAAGTTATCATGCTTTGTTCGATTTACCCGTTCTTATCATCCAACGTATCATCTTGAAGACGAAAAAGATTAAGTAAAATGGAGCAACTGCCCATCCGATAAACGTGGATATTATAATTTTATAGACGATGTAGTTTGAGATTGTTGTAAACACAGTAACATTGCGTTGCAATCTGCTTATCAGTGCCCAACCAAACGGTATGGTTAGCATTACATATATTCCAATAATCGTAATCACCTTCTGTTCTCAACTATATAAGCGTCTCAAGATTTGGCTACAGCATTAGACGCTTCTTCAACTGCTTTCAGTAGAATAGGCATAACAGCGTAGGCATTTGTGTATTCCGTGACTCCAGGATTGTGTCTGTTGAAGATACGCTTTTTTGCTGTCAATTTAGAAACGATAGAATATTTCTTGTTCTTATGATCGATTCTGATTCTGTGCGCCGTTGTACTCTTATAAACGAAGCGTACTCCAAACGTGCCTTTTTCTACTTTGATATCAGGGTGAGAAAAAGAGGTTGAGAGATTTTGATATAGCTGCTCATCCGTAATTGGGTTCATTAGTTGATGATCCTTATAATTCAGTTTAAATAATTTTACTCCAGCAATAAATTGCATTGAAAGGTAAGCTGCCGCCCATCCAATAACAATACCGAACAAGCATCCTACTGCACCTCCCATAGCGGCAAAAGCAATCGCTCCTAGCAAAATTAGAATAAGATACAGTTTTTTGAATGCTTTCATGGGGTTCTCAAGCTGAATAGTTAATGGGGTAGATTCGCTTGTGGTTACATTGATTTCATTAGTTTCAAGTTGCATATAAACAGCTCCTCTATCAAAAATAATGGATTGTTACTACTTCAACTTTAAAGTTATGCACATTTTTAGATGCGCGCGCCTCCTTTCACGTAGTTTCTATTTGTCATCATTGCATTTGGACAAGCCAGAGTGAGTATCAGGTACGTTATTCTTGATCGTATCAATGATAAGCTGTCTGAGATCGTCGGACGTTAATACTGTCAGTACTGCATTCTTGTCCTTTGAAGTACCATTTCTCTGTTCGGAACCAGCGATCAGGTTTTCAATTGAAGTATCAAGCCCACATGCGATCTTATCTAACGTTTTAATCGTCGGATTTTTCTCGCCGCGCTCAACTTGGCCTAAATAAGACGTATTGAGTCCGGCATGGAGTGCCAATTGTTCTTGACTCAACCCTTTTTGGAGCCGCAGAATTCTTATTTTTTCGCCAATATTTTGTATTGTACTCAAGTTTTCTCACCTCAATAAAAAGGATAGACTTTCCTTTTGTAAGCCTCAATATGATATGTCCATTAAAACAGTGCTTATAAATAAGCTCTAGTGATTATCTTGTTTGAATTGATGGCTAGATGTACGATTCCCCCTTTTTTGACAACAAAAAAGACGCCTCCTACAAGGCAACAGTCAGAAAGCATGAGAAAGAAAACTTCATCTCACGAATCTGTACTATTGTCTGTGTCTGCGTCAAAATGTTTGATATTATTGACTGCTAATTCAAAGATCAAAGTCTTTGCGGCTGTGCAGTTCGCTATGAATGCTGCGAGTCTGCTAGTTATTATGAATTGAGTAACTATTACTGCTGCTAGCATAACCTTTTTTTGGAGATATTCAAGATGAAAGATACGTGCGATCACATCAATCCTTGTTCCTTTAGACTAACATAGTTGCTTCCCCCAATAATGATATGATCAAGCACTTCTATGCCAACGATCTCACCAACACTCACGAGCCTTCTTGTTAATTCGATGTCTTCGGGAGACGGAGTAGAATCACCGCTCGGATGGTTGTGTGAACACACAATCGAGGCGCTACATCTTTTAAGCGCGGCTTGAAATACCTCGCGTGGGTGCACTATAGCAGCATTAAGACTGCCAATAGAAATGATCTCCTTGAAGATTACACGATTCTTTGTATTAAGAAACAAACATGTGAAATGCTCTTTGTTCAAATATCTGAAATCAGGCTCCAGAAGTTCAAACGCATCTTTAGGACTGCGAATGATAGGGTTATCTTGTGTTGGAATTGTAAGTGTAGTTGCTAACTTCAACAGAGAAGTGATCTGTCTCATTTTGCTCTCTCCTATCCCCTTTATGCTGAGTAACTGTTGCTCTGAAACGTCCATCAACTCTGCCTTAGTCGGGAAACGCTCAAATAATTGCTGAATAAGATAGCTGTCTGGACGTTCCCTTAGTGATTCTGATATCAGCCGTTTCAATTCTTCATTGTGATAATCGTTCATAATGTATTCCTCCTGTTTTTTTAAGATTGGAAAAACAAAGAGCCGGACACGTATTGAAGGTGTCCGGCAATTACATGTGAGCCTCTCGCGAGGACTACCTATCATGCCTAGGTATCAGGGATATAATATAGATTTCATTTGTTTAATATTACTTTCTTTCAATAGGATTAACGACTCATCGTTATAGTTCTAAAAAAGGAAAATGCCGGAAAATGTCGAAGTGTAACTAATAGTTTAAATGAAGTTTTCTACTGAGGGGCGTTCATATATGTATCTTTCAGAAGTAAGAATTACAAACTTTAGGAAGTTTGGTCAAGGAAGCGCCGGTGAACCTGGATTGGTTCTCGTCTTGAATAAAGGTCTTAATGTACTTATTGGTGAAAATGATGCTGGAAAAACCACGGTAGTAGATGCAATTAAATTTGTATTGTTAACTCAAAGTAGAGAATATTCCAGACTTGAAAAAGAAGATTTTCATGATACTTCAAACGAATTGAAAATTGAATGTGTTTTTAAAGGGTTTACTATAAATCAGGCCAAAGATTTCTTAGAATGGATTTCAATTGATTCTGATAAAGAATACAGTCTTCGTGTGTTTTTAGGTGCGAAAAAAGATGCTAAAGGAAAGATATTAATTGAAGATGTCCATGCAGGAAGTGATAGTGAAGGACAGATTCTACATAGTAAAGCACGCGATCTACTTAGAACAATTTACCTTAAGCCTCTAAGAGATGCGGAAAATGAACTTGCCGCTAGACGGAATTCACGATTGTCTCAAATTTTAAATTCGCATCCAGAATTCTCTGTGGGGGATGAGCACAGATTAGTTGAAATTATTAAAGATGCAAATCAAAAAATAAAGGAATACTTCGATTACGACGAATTTACTAGTGATGAAAAAACAATCTTAAGATCAATCAATACTTATCTTTCCAAATTTTCTGATAATAAAAACCTGTTACGTTCAAACATTGAATTAGCTGCGGTTAACCTTAAAATGATTTTAGAAAAAATTGATCTTTTACTTGTCACTACGAAATCAGGTTTGGGTTCTCTTAATCAATTATACATTGCAGCGGAGTTACTTCTTTTACAAATTGAAAAAACTGAAGGTATTAATCTCGCACTAATTGAAGAAATAGAGGCTCATTTACACCCTCAAGCCCAGATAAGAGTCATAGATTACTTACAAGAACTAAGTGAGAACAGTAAGTCTCCAATGCAGATACTTTTAACGACACACAGCGTTACATTAGCTTCGATTATAAAATTGAATAACTTGATAGTTTTTGCTGAAGGCAAGGCCTTTTCTCTAGCGGAAGGCAATACTAAACTACATAGTGGCGACTATAGATTTCTAGAAAGATTTTTAGATTCCACCAAAGCAAATTTATTCTTTGCAAAGGGGATTATTATCGTCGAAGGAGACGCGGAGAACCTATTACTGCCTACTCTGGCCGATAAACTTGGGAGATCCTTCGCTAAAAACGGGGTTTCAATTGTCAATGTAGGAAGTACTGCAATGCTGAGATATTCAAAAATATTTGTGAGACATTCTGAACCTAAAATGCTACTACCAGTTGCAATTATTTCCGATTGTGACGAGAAGGTATCCAAGGTCGATAAAGAGACTGATACAATTACTATGCTTCCTGATAGACATCCACAAGTAACAAGATTTGATAAAAAACTTAAGTATAGTGATGATAATGTTAAAGCCTTTATTTCTCATGAGTGGACTCTTGAATTTGATGTGGCTTGTAGTTGTTTAAAAAGAGAATTATTTGCCGCAATTTTAATGGCAAAAGATTATATCAATCAGGATAAAGCTTTAACAGATGAAAAAGAAGCAAAAGAAATCAAAAAAATCAGTGATTATTTAACGGAAGCTGAAAAAAAGATAAATGATTGGAATACCTACGACTCTTTTACATTAGCTTCAAATATAGTGAGAGATGTAGTTCTGAAAAAATATATTTCAAAAGCTGTGGTAGCTCAATGTTTTTCTGAAATCTTGAAAGAACGTAGTTTCACAATTCAGGACGTACAAGTTATTAGAAGTGACACTTACCTAAAGTATTTAGTTGATGCTATAGATTATGTGACAGGAGTCTAAGGGAATGTATGAGCTAAGTGTAACTGATGAGGACATTAAATACGCAGCGAGTGTTCTGAACATACCGAGGGGCTTTGATTTGCCAAGAATTGACGCTATCAAATGCATGAAGAGTAGAGATATAGTCGCATGCCCTGGTAGCGGAAAAACCACAGTTTTGCTCGCTAAACTAATAATACTATCACGGCATATACCTTTGAAAAAAAATAAAGGTATATGCATTCTTACTCATACTAACGTTGCAATTGATGAAATAAAAGATCGGTTAGGCGATAAAGCCAATAAACTTCTCTCTTACCCCAATTTTGTTGGAACGTTGCATTCATTTATCAGCAAGTTTATAGCCAGTCCAGCATTTGTTAAATATTATTCTTCAAGGATATCTAGGGTATTTGAAACAGAAGATTATAAGTTACGATTAGTAAGAAAATATAAAACCTTATATCCTCCATTTTCAGGAAGTAAACTAGATAAATTTCTCTATGGAAGATTAGATGACGAGATAAAAGAATCAAGGGTTAATATCACAATAGGAAAAGCAAAAGAAGAAATGCTTCGCTCTTTAGAATTTGATTATAGCGATAGCGCCATAAAAAAAGTGGCTTTTAATAAAAAGACCACTGTTTTAAAAAATCCTGACACAGATTCTTATAAAGAATACATAAAGTTGATTGATGAACTTCTAAATGACGGAGTATGCTCTTACAATGAACTCCAAGGACTTGCACTGAGATATGTAAATGAATTTGAAAAGGAACTGCAAAGCATTTTTTCAGAGCGCTTTTCGTTTGTTTTTGTGGACGAAATGCAAGATACTAGCGATCTTCAGATGCGAATATTAAATAAAGTTTTTGATGAACAGAAAGTAATCTTTCAATGTTTTGGTGACCCGCAGCAAACAATTTATGAATCTGAGGATAAGGGATGTGCTTGGCAACCAAAGGAACCTCTGTTCATTATAAATAGTAACAGAATGAGTAAAAGTATAGCAAAGGTGGCAGATGTTGTTGCTCTACAACCTTATGGGATGCAAGGTAGAGAATCTCAAAAAAATAACTTATATTCACCTGTCATTATTACATATAAAGATAATGATGTGTCACGTGTGCTTGAGACTTTTGCAAAGCTAATTATTAAGTGTCAATTGAATGAGCAGGATAGTGCAATATTCAAAGCTGTTGGAATGGTGAAAGCGAGAAATGAAGGTTTATCAATTACAAGCTACTTTCCTGAATTTGAAAAGTACGGAGTCAGAAAAAAAGTTAATAATGATTTCTCCGGACTTCGGAGTTACTTAGTGAAGCTTGATAGTGAAGTAATTGAGAAAGAAGGTATAAAGGCATACTACAATCGATTCATCTTAGCAATATTGAAGTTTTTACGAATTAACGATATTAAGACTACCGAAGGCAGATATTTTTCAAATGTATCTTTTTTAAAGCATTTACGTGAAATGGATGAGAGGTTATATAAGACAACTCATAGATACTTTGCAAGGATAATATTAAAAATAGAAAAAGAGAAATCTGTAACAGCAAGTTTCCAGCATATTATTGCTATCATAATGAATCGTTTGTTCAGTTATAAAGTTGATTTTTTAAAAGATGAATTTATAAATGGGACTGCTATCTATCCGACAGTAGCAGTTAAAGAGGCGAATGAGAACACATACACATATGAAAATTTAAGTGTGGAAATAGAAAGTGTTCACGGAGTTAAAGGTCAAACACATACTGCCACCTTATATTTGGAAACTTTTTATTTTTCTAAAACAAATGAAAGCATCATTAATTATTTGATTGGGGAACAAAATTCAAGCATTGAAGAACACGTAGAAAAGCACATACGAGTTGCGTATGTTGCTATGACTAGGCCAACTGATTTGCTTTGCATTGTACTGAATGAAGAAGTGTATTTAGAGCACGAGACTCAACTTAAAAGGTTAGGCTGGGTTCATCATTTAGATGTACTAAATTAAAAAATGGATATAGGAGCACTTACTTTGTTGAAAATAAAAAAACTATACATAGAAAACATAAACAACCTTGAAAGAATTGAGATTAATTTTAACGATGGTTTTAATATAATATGTGGACAAAATGGAGTAGGGAAAACCACAGTATTAAACTGTGTACTAGCTTCTTTTAACAGAAAAAAATTAGGTTTATTAAATGTAAATGCAAAAGAAAGCCATGGGTTCTGGGAAACAAAATTTTACAGAAATGATGCTCTAGACAGCAGAGTCCACTATATTCATAAAGAAGATGAAATAAATCACTCCCGTAGTATTAAGGGGGATAAGTTAATAAATTCTAACTATATAATTAGTTTTTCAGTAAATAATCGAAACATGAGCACACAATATTATGGTGTCAATCCATTGAAACACTGGCTGTACAAAAATTATTATCTCTCAGATTTGAATTATTCTAAAGAAAATAATTTTTCTTTAGTAAAAGATTGTTTTAGTATGATTGACCGAACTGTATCGTTTTATAAAATGGAGGAGTACATAGACGAAAGAAAATCTATTAGGAATAGTTATAGTTTACATAATGACCGTTATGTTGAATTGTATGTAGCAACAACTAACGGAATTATCAAAATTGATCAGATGTCATCAGGGTATCAATCTGTGCTTTTGATACTCCTTAGCTTAGTGAAAAAAATCGAATCTTTGGATAGATTTGGTGTGAGTGTTCATAATTTTGAAGGGATTCTCCTAATCGATGAGATAGATTTATATCTTCATCCCGAATGGCAAAAAAAACTTATGCAAATTATTCGTTGGTTAATACCTAATGCTCAAATTATAACGACTACTCATAGTCCGCATATTATTCAAGCTGCCAAGCCTAGAGAAATAATCTCACTTGGTATTGATGGAAAAGACCAAGTGTTTATTCGTGATTTGCCTGATAGTAGCGAATACGGATACCAGGGTTGGACAATTGAAGAAATACTTACAGATGTAATGGGATTACAGGAAACAAGATCAGACGAATATAAAATTGCTATAAGGGAATTTGACAGGGCTATGGATGATGAAAATGCTAATGCAGCGGCATACTCGTATAGAAAGTTAGAAAGTATGTTAAACCCCAATAATTCTTCCTTGAAATTATTAAGATTACAAATGGCCTCACTTGGAGGATTTAACAATGATAAAATTAAATAGGATTGCTCGTCCTCCTGAACTTACTGCTAAAAAGAAAAGAGAACTGACTCAGAAGTTTATTAAAGAAAAGAAAAGTGTATGGGCAGTCCCATATATAAAAAACACTTTGTTTAAAATGTCAAATGGTAAGTGTTGTTTTTGTGAATGTAAATTAGGTGAAGAAGGAAAATACATGCATGTTGAGCATTTTCATCACAAAGATGGTTACCCCAATGAAGTAGTAGAATGGAGTAATCTTTTGCCTTGTTGTGTGCGATGTAACACTAACAAAGGAATTCATGATACTGTACTCGATCCTATTATTGATGTTACTTTGACTGATCCAAGAGATCATCTTATACTTGATAACTATCGTTATAAGAGTAGAAGTAATAGTCAACTAGGGAGAACAACAATTGACGTGATTTACTTGAACGATACCGACCATTTGGTTAAACCTCGATTCGATATTGCAAATAAAGCAAAAGAAACTCTTGAACTTATCATTGGTAAAGCTAGGGAATATAAGGATGGTGTGAACTGTTCGACACAAAGAAAGAATATAATTGTAAATGGTCTTAAAAGTTTACTTAAAGAAGCACATCCTAATTCTCAATTTAGTGCCATCGTAGCAACTGCTATAATACATGATATTGATTATATAGAATTTAAGGATATCCTTATTTCTTTAAATTTATGGGATGCAGAGTTGCAAATGATTGAATCTGAAGTCATCAATACAAGTCTCTATTAGTAAGTTTCGCTCTCTCACTATGAATGATAGAGAACTGTATTCACGTTATTTATGAGGCGATGAGTGGAGCTATGATTACTTTTTTAGACAACAGCAATAGTTTGTTGAGCTTTGACTGTGCAAGTTCTCTTAATGGTTTTTTCTTAACTCCTGGTCGCTAGCGTCGATTAGATCAGATGGATGGGGATAATGGTCCAATAAGTATTCCATAATACAGCATCAGGTATCTCTCTTAATGTCGAAGTTTACAAGCGTTGTCAGAAAAAGAAAGTCGAACACATTTGAATGTGTTCGACTTTTTGCATATTGGTCAAGAGGACTACCTAACATGGCTAGCCTTCTGGGATATAATATAGTGTCACTGTATTGATCTAACGAATTGCAATAGGTTTGCCGACTCATCTATATAGTTCAAAAAAAGGAAAATGACGGAAAGTGTCGAAATAATAATGAAAATATAGTAAAAGCTAATGATATGCATGGCTCTATTTGTCATTATTCAAATAATATAGTCTATCTCAAGGAGAGTGTGATGTATGATAGAGCTTACCTTGCCTGCTTTAGAACAAGTTATTTTCAAAGAGAGTAACAATAAGAATATTATTAAACAAATTCTTATTTCACAAAAAAAAGAGCAATTAAATATATTGTCTATCGGCATAGATATGGTTATTCTTGAAGGCTCAAAAGTGCAGTATTATGTCACAAATAAGTCGACAGCCATACCAGTTGAACATGAGTATGTAATTCTTTCAAACAAGGTACCTTCTGAGACAAATTTAGAAGATGGTTCGCTGAGATTGGAGAAATGGTTAAAGCATCCACGAGATAAAGACGTTTTTGAGACGGATGAAATTATCGAATCATGGAATGATCAATTTAATTACAAAATAGAAGATATAAATAAAAATGTTGTTGGTCTAAGAAGGCCGCAGTTAGGTGCTTTACACATGATTATGGGACATTTTCAACTACCCTTAGATATAGCTACAGTTGTGATGCCTACAGGAACGGGAAAAACAGAAACTATGCTTTCGACATTAATCGCAAATAAGTGCAATAAATTGCTTATTACCGTTCCAAGTGATTCATTGCGCGAACAAATATCAGATAAATTCTCAACTTTGGGTCTATTGAAACAATTTGGGGTAGTTGGAGAAGTTGCGTTATTCCCAATTGTTGGAGTTATTAAAGAGCAATTCCAATCCATTGAAAATCTAAATCATTTTTTTGAAAATTGCAATGTAATCGTATCTACTATGACTTTATTAGCTGATAGTCCTAAACATTATCAAGAAGAAATTTCTAAACTTGTTTCCCATGTTTTTATTGATGAAGCCCACCATGTTAAGGCACAATCTTGGGAAAAATTTAGATTGAGTTTTAGCAATGAAAAGGTAGTTTTGTTCACTGCTACTCCATTTAGAAATGACGGAAAAAGGCTAGATGGAAAGATCATTTTTAATTTTCCTTTAGTGAAAGCTCAGGAAGACGGGTATTTTAAGGAAATTGAATTTATCCCTATAAGAGACTATGATCCTTCGAGAGCTGACTTGACTATTGCAGAAACAGCAGTTCAAAGATTAGAGGAAGATCATGAAAGGGGACTTCCGCATATATTGATGGCTAGATGTGCAACAAAGGAAAAAGCCAAGTCTGTTTTTGAGATATACAAAAAATATGCAAAGTACAATCCAACCCTTATCTACTCTAACATTCCAAACAAAAAAAATATTTATCAATCCATTATTGAAAAGAAACACAAAATTATTGTATGTGTAGACATGCTGGGTGAAGGATTTGATCTGCCTGAACTTAAAATAGCAGCTTTTCATGATATAAGGAAAAGTCTACCAGTGACACTTCAATTTACTGGCCGTTTTACAAGAACTAAATATGATGAGAAGCTTGGAAAGGCTTCATTTATTGCAAATATTGCTGACTTGGATGTCACAGAGGAACTCGAAGAACTATACGCAAGGGACGCTGATTGGAATAGAATATTGTCTGATATAAGTCATTTGAAGATAGATAATGAGATTAAATATAGGGAGTTAATGAATGGATTCACAAAATTAAATAACTCAAAGATACCGTTCCAAAACATACGACCTAAACTAAGCACAGTAGTTTATAAGAGCTACAAGAGCACATGGAATCCTAACAACTTCTTCAAGGGAATCCCAGCGTACAATCAATTAGAATACAAATTTTTTGATATTAATAAAAATGAAAATATTGCGATTTTTGTATATGCAAAAAGCCAATACCTTGATTGGGTAAACCATAAAGATATCTATAACATAAATTGGGACACTATAGTGATGTATTGGGATGATAAAAATAAGCTGTTGTTTATTAATAGTTCTGATAACGGAAGCTTATATAAGGAATTGGCAAACTCAGTAATCGGAAAAGAATCCCAACTAATTAATCATATGAATGTATTTAAAGCATTACATGGGATCAACCGAATTAGACTTCAAAATGTAGGGTTGAAACTTTTTTTAGGTAGAGATATTAGATTTAGAATGAGTGTTGGAAATGATGTGGGTGAAGCACTTACTGCAGCAGAAAAACAAAATGGACAGAAAGTGTTTGTTGTCGGTGCTGGATACGAAGATGGATCCAAGACAAATATCGGCTGTTCATATAAAGGGAGAATATGGACAAAAAAGGAAGGAGACTTGCTAGAATTTAAAGAATGGTGCTCTAATATTGGTGAAAAATTAGTAAATAATGAACTTGATCCAAATATTATCTTAAGTGAAACGTTGGTTCCTGAAAAAATCATAGAGAGGCCTGTTATATATCCCATCTGGATTGAATTGGATGCGGATATGTTACAGCATAATGAAATAAAATATGCATTTATAGTTAACGGTACTGAGTATAATCTATCAAGTTGCGAGATTAATTTACACGAACCATCTTTAAACGGTGACTTGTTATTTTCTTTGAATACAGAGGATGGGAATATAATTTTTAAACTTCATTTGTTCGAAGATACTATTAAGGATACAGAAATAAAATATGCTGATTATTCCATTCTTCAAGTTAGCAAGGAGAATGTACAAGTAGTATACGGTTCACAAAGACGAAGTGCCACTGAATTTTTTGAAGAGTATCTCCCGACAATTTGGTTTGCAGATGGATCTTCACTTACAGGAAATGATTATATAAAATTGAAAAAAAGAATAGGTTTATTTTCGTCTGAAAATATTGTTGATATTGACTGGTCTAGAATAGATTTAAGCAGAGAATCCCAAGGAGTAACACCCAAAATAACAAATTCTATACAGTATCACATGATTAATCAATTGAAAAATGAAGATTATGATGTCATTTATGACGATGATTATAGTGGAGAGATTGCAGACATCATAACGATCAAAGTTCGTGAGGACGTAATTTACGTAGAAATGTACCACCTTAAATTTGCGAATGAAGGGAAAACAAGCAAAAGCATAGGTAATTTTTATGAGGTATGTGGGCAAGCTCAAAAATCGGGGCATTGGAAACACAAAGACGCAAAAGATTTTATTTCTCATTTGCTTAGGCGAGAACCTAAAAAGAGAAAAGGAGTTCAATGTTCAAGACTTGAAAAGGGAACAATGGATGAACTTGAGAAAATATTTAGTTTCGCTAAGAAAAAAATGCCAATGGAATTTAAGATTTATATAGTTCAACCAAGTTTATCTAAAACTAATCCATCAGATGACATTCTACAATTATTAGGGGTTACTGAGAATTTTCTTAAAGAAACATCAGGGATTCAGTTGAGAGTTATCTCAAGTCCATGAGTACTAAGAGTCTACTGATAATAAATTTTTTAGAGGATAATACTCTTGGATATTTAAACTAATTAGGTAGGGAAAAATTGGAATTAATAGTGTTATAATCAAAGGAATCGTATTTTAACTACAAATAATACTTATAGAAAAGGTATGGTGGTAAAATGAAGAAAGCAAAAGTGATAACAGTTATTAACTATAAAGGAGGGGTTGGAAAAACTGTTAGTACTTATAATTTAGGTGCCGGAATTAGTTTTCTTGCAAATAAGAGTGTGCTATTGGTAGATTTAGATCCGCAATGCTCTTTAACAAATATTTGTCTTAAAGCACACTCAAATTATGAATTGGCAAAGGGAAAAAGTTCCATGGCTATGGAAGATCTTAAACTAGAACAAACAATAAACTATGTAATCAAGAAATATCTTGAGCAATCTATTACTGGGGACTCTCCAAAGTTTGATTTAGATATGCTAGTATTAAAAGACTTCTATAAAGGGCGAGAATTAACTTTACCAGGATTGGGAGCTATTTGTGCAACAATGTTTGATGATTCAGACAGTGAGTATAACAAGGGGTTAGATGATTTAGAAATTGATATTGCATCATATCAGTTTGGCGATAAAACTCGGTTACAACAATTGTCAATTTTCCCTAAATTCTTCACAGATACTGGATTAGATGATAAATATGATTTTATTGTTTTTGATTGCCCACCAGCTAACAATTTAATCACACAAAATGCTTTAATGGTTTCTGATTACTACTTGATTCCAACTATAATGGATGATATGAGTTCAACTGGTATTATCCATTTTAATAGTTTAATTCAAAATACTATTTTTAATGGATTCAAAAAACAGTATGGAGCATTTATTGAAAACACAAATGTGCCATATTTTGAATATTTTAAAAAGGAAACGGCGAAGCTATTAGGGGTATTCGAAACTTTAAGAAAAACACAATCAGATACTTCCGATTATCGTAGGCTATTAAAAAATATAGAAGAATTACAAGGTAAGCTTTTTGATGAAACTATTTTCCATCATAAGGGAACTGCTGAAGCTACCGGGAGAGGGATATCTGTATTTAGCACAGATTTAGAGAAGGGAGAATATTCTCCACATCTTTCATACGGGCACTTGATTATTAGCATGCTTGATAGGATGGAAATAGCTTATGATAAGAATCTTGCGAATAAACGCGTAACAAGCTGGCTATGAGGAGTGAAAATGTGAAAATAATTGAAGTTGTAAGTTTACTCGAAAATTATATCTCCGTACTTGAATTAACACAAGCACCTAAGAAGAATATCGAAGCTGTAAGAAAAATAGTTCGTTTTTTTGAGAAATCAGAATTTGATAATTTAAATGCTTTATCAAATAAACTGGATCAGATTTCGAGTATTAAAAAGAAAAATAATCCAAAACTCAAAAATGTAAGCTTTCAAGACATTCAAGAATATATACTGGATTATAAAAGAAGTGAGCCAATCTCTAATGACGTTAGTGTTAAAATTAGAGACTTCATTAATGAATATCCAAGACTAAATGAGCTTGTTAAGATTTCATCAGATAAACTCAGCGAGTATTTGTACTCACAAAATGTTGAAAGTTGGACTGTTGAAGAGTTAAAATATATTTTATATTATTATTTCCAAATTGATGCTAGAGGTAAAATTACAAGACAAGCATTATTGGAGAAAATAACTAATTATTCTCTTCAAACAAATCACTATAAAAGTATTGAAAAGAATTTCAATAAAGAGCTTTCAAAATAAAGTTTCTGTAATTATTATTGCTTATGGTGATCAGGCTCATAAATATTTGGTAGGGTTTCTGGTAGGGAACGAGACATTCGGCTTTTCGCGGCGCATCAAAAATGAAATGCCTTCGTTTTCATGAAGTCGCTCCAACCCTTGCCACACAAGGCTTTACGCTTTGATTTTCCTTATCGCTCAAACCCTAAAAAATCACACAAATCTCGGAACCTACGCCCCGTTGGCTGGGTTCCTTTTTTCTATAGCACAAATAACCCTTGTAGGGAAAGGTTTACGGGGCATTTGGTTGTTGTTTTACATTTCTAAAACTGTCCTGTAACATATTGGATGCAAGATTTGAGTAGGCAACAAGAGTGATTGCACTGAGGAACGGCGTAGTCGTTCCTGCACGACTAAGAATGTACTCCCAGTCCAAACAGGAGTGATACACAAGTATGCCGTAAATCATGAAAACAAATCGGTCATAAGCCTGTTTTTCAAAAATCCTTATCCATATATCGCAGAAATTTCACTTCGCGTAGAGTCTACCTTGCCCCTCATCCGCTCTTCAATTCCCTTGATCAAAATTTTCGAAAACGTTTTCGAAAAAACCGTTGCAAACGCATTCAACGATATGCTATACTAACTTTCGAAAACGTTTTCGGATTAGGGGGAAGGCTAGTCAATGACCAATATAAAGAAAATAGCTAAACTGGCTGGCGTCTCTGTTTCAACCGTATCAAAGGCACTAAACGGTTACGAGGATATTAAAGAAGAAACAAAGAAGAAGATTTTAGAAATAGCGAAAGAGATGGATTACGTTCCGAACTTCATGGCACGGGGGTTAATTACCAAATCAACGAAAACCGTTGGGGTCTTTTTTGGCGATCAAACCAATTCTGGATTCGATAGTCCCTTTTTGGTCGATTATTTTAGTTCCATTAAGAATGTACTCGGCGAGGCGGGTTATGATCTGCTGATCTTCTCTAACCAGAAGCGGGATACGTCGAGCTACAAATCCATGTGCCATGAAAAAGGTGTGGATGGCGTCATTCTCATTCTGACTGGGAATAAGAGGACGGATGAGAAGATTCACGAGCTGCACGAGGCGTTCCCGACGGTGTATATTGACAGTTTGCCGCAGGCCAGCATGAAAGTGAATTTTGTGGAATCGGATAATGAAGCTGGAGCCTGGGATGCTACTGAGCATTTGATCAAGCTGGGGCACCGCAGCATTTTGAAGATAGCCGGAGATACGATTGCCAAGGGTTCTTTTGACCGCATTGAAGGGTTTAAGAAGGCATGTCAGCATTATGGACTATCCGCCCAGGATAATTGGATTCAATATGGCAAATATTCGCGAGAGGAAGCTGCCCGGCTGACGAAGGAAATCTTTTCACAGGAAACAGAGTTTACTGCCGTATTTGCCTCCAGTGATCTTATGGCTTTCGGGGTAATCGATGCTTTAAAGGAGCTCGGTAAAAGGGTACCTGAGGATGTTTCTGTTGTAGGTTTTGATGATATCGATTCTGCACAGTATTTTCATCCGCCTCTAACTACGGTTCATCAGAAACGACTGCAAATGGGGGAGACAGCCTCTAAAATTCTAATTGAGATTATGCAAGATAATGATGGAACTATCCGACATATGAAGATTCCTACCAAGCTTATTGTTCGCGGTAGTAGTGCTATATCAAAGCAGTAAATTTTTTTCGTAATTTACGAAAACGTTTTCGTAAATGTTTTTGAAGGATTCTACCACTCGCCTTCAATTCATACGGCAACAACGATTTTATTATAAATAGGGAGGCATTTTCATGAAAAAAAGTAAATTAGTTATGGGTACCTTGATAACGACGGTAGGGCTTTCAGCGGTTCTTAGCGGTTGTGGAAGCAGTTCGGCGCCAAAGACTACAGAGCAAGCGCAAGCAACGACTCCCGCTGCAACGGAATCAACGAATAAGAAGGTTTCTTTCCAATGGATGGCGCATACAGCGTATTCGGCCAAATCTTCCGATCCTAAACGGGTGGAATACATTAACGCATCTTTAGAAAGCTATAAAAAAGAACATCCCAATGTGGAAATCGATTCTCGTGATTATGACGGCAAAGTTTCCAATCTGATGATTTTGGCCTCGGGAGATCGGGCTCCGGATGCTGCGATGATCGATGCTTATATGCTTCCGAAATTTTATAAATATTTACAACCGCTGGACAGCTACTTTGAAAAAGCAGGTTTGAAAATCGATGATTTCTTCCCGTTTGCACAGAATGTTATGAAAGGACCGGATGGAAAAATTTACGGCATTCAGTTCACAACGGATACCAGGGTCTTGTACTACCGCAAGGATCTCGTTCCCACTCCGCCGAAAACTTGGGATGAAGTGATTCAAGTAGGTACCAAGCTGAAAGCAGCTGGTTATGATGCCTTATTAATGCCGGCTGGACGCGCTGAAGCGGCTTCCGTTTCCGTTGTGCTTCCGATGTTCCTGTCGCAAGGCGGAGAATTGGTTGATAAAGAAGGCAAGGCTGCATTCGGCGAGGGTGCCAACCGGGAGAAGATGTTGAACGTGTTTAACTTCTTGAAAAAGGTATCTGATACGGGAGTTACTCCGAAAAGATCTGCGAATATCAAAAATGAAGCGGATCAAAACGGGGATATTGCTACGGACAAAGTAGCTATGTTTATCGGGGGCAACTGGCAGGTTCAACAATTGAAGGATACGCTGGGCGCAGAGCGCTTCGCGAAGTTTGCTGTAGCTTCAGTTCCGACGATGAGCGGCGAAAATGCCGTAGCGATGTCAGGCGGCTGGGCATGGGGGATTTTCACGAAAGATCCAGACAAGCAAAAGGCAGCCTTCGATTTCCTCATGCAAACGTATATGGGCGACAAGGGTATGGCGAATTGGACGACAATCGGCGGTTATTTGCCTCCTCGCAAGTCGATATATGACCATGCTGATTTCAAAGGCAACGAGTTTACCAAAACGTTCCGTGAAATTATGGAGAAAACAGGCAAGGCGCGTCCGGCTTCGGATGATTACGCTACCATTTCAGAGCAGCTACAAATTGCCGCATCGAGTGTGGTATCTGGCAGCTTAACGCCTGAAGACGCACTGAATAATGCATGGAAAGTCCTAACTCAAAAGTAAGGGTTGTGAGAAAGTATGGCAAGTACTCACGAATCTTCAAATCTTATGAAGCAGCTTCAAACACCGTCCAAGATGTCATGGCCGAAGGGGCTGGGGAGCAATTCCCCGGTTCCTTGGCTTCTGCCGACAGCCATCGTCCTGCTCCTTGTTTTTGTATACCCGGTCATTGAGGTTATTCGATCTAGTTTTACAAATGCAAATTTGATGGATCCTGATTATACATACACCTTGCTATCTTACAGGAAATTGCTGAATAACCCTGATCTGCTTCATATGATAAGCATTACGCTCATCTTTGTGGCGGGCAGTGTGTTTTTTCAAATGCTGCTCGGCTTTATGATAGCGCTAATGGTCGATTTGGGAAATAAACGAAAGCTCATCGGAACCGTTCTGGTTCGGACAACTGTACTTTCCGCATGGGCGATTCCCGGCGTAATCATAGGCATTATTTGGAGCATGCTGTATAACGAATCAGATGCAGGTATTTTAAATTATATCGTCACCTCCATGGGCTTTTCGAAGATCCCTTTTCTGTCTGACCCCCATACGGCACTTGCTTCCATTACTTTAGCGAACATTTGGCGGGGAACGGCTTTTTGCATGATTATGATTTATGCCGGCTTCCAGACGGTACCTGGGGATGTGCGGGAAGCGGCAAAAATCGATGGTGCGGCTTCGTTCCAAACGTTGATCAAAATCATTATTCCGATTCTGGCGCCAATCCTGTTCATTAACATGATTACGAGTGTGGTAGCTACTTTCAACACCTTTGATATGGTCATGGCTTTAACGGCAGGAGGACCTGGAAAAAGCACAGAGGTCATCGCTTTAAATGTCCATTCTCAAATTTTCCAGCTTTTTGATTTAGGTCAAGGAGCGGCTACGGCGGTTATTTTGCTGCTCATCAATTTGGTGATGACAGGCTTGTATTTTCGGTTTGTTGAAAGGAAGTAGGTGGAGCAGACATGAGTAAATATGCAAAATACAGATTAGAAAATACGGCAATCTATGCGGGCTATTTTATCGTCTTTTGTTTTTTCGCCTTTCCAGTCTTCTGGGTGATTTCGTTATCGTTAAAATCAGTGCCTGAATTATTTTTGACGCCACCGATCTGGTTCTCCAAAGCACCACAATTCCAAAACTACTCATTTGTTATTAAAAATATGGACATTTTCCATTACATGTGGAATTCAGCGAAAATTGTAGTGGTTACCATAGGATTAACCCTGTTGCTGTCGTTTCCCGCGGCCTATGCGCTTTCCCGGTTCCAGTTTAAGATGAAACGCCCGGTTATGCTGATGATTCTCGTCTTTCAAATGATATCGCCGGTCATTATTGCGATTCCGCTCTACCGGTTATTCTCCCAAATTGGACTCATCAACCATTCAGCTGGATTAATCGCTGTTTATGTAGCCGTTGAGATCCCGCTTACGACATGGTTTCTGAAGGGATATTTGGATACGCTCCCTATCGAGTTGGATGAGGCGGCTATTGTGGATGGATGTTCCCGTTGGTCCACTTTGTGGAGAGTTCTGCTGCCCGTAGCTATTCCGGGAGTGGCCTCCGTTACGATTTTAATTGCGGTTGCCAGTTGGTCTCAGTTTATTATTCCGTTTATTTTATTGGACGATAAGGATATGTTCCCTATGTCATTAGGGCTTGTTTCATTGAAAAACAGCTCAGACGCGATTACGACCCACTATTTGGCGGCTGCAAGCTCGATTGGTATTCTACCTGTCATGATCGCTTTCATTGTCCTGCAACGGTTTATTGTAGGAGCTCTAACGAATGGTGCGGTTAAAGGTTAAAAAGATGAAGTCGGAGAAGTGATACCTATGAAACTATACTCGGTACTAAAGAGCAATGAAAACAAAAAGCCGTTGGATATCGGGTGTGGCAGCTTAACGGCAAGCATCAAAGAAAACGGCACAATCAGCACGATGAACGCATTTCATCCGATGAAGGGATATTTAACACTGTCTTCCCTGGACGCATTCCCAAACGATCTTTGGTACGATTCTGAATATGTCAGATCCTATCGAAAACGGATTGCTGGACGGGGAGAGGGAAATGGAACTCAGGGTTTTGGCTTCTTTCATAATAGGGAAATTGAAGACTGGCAAGGCGGCTATACACCGGAAGGCATGCTCGTAATCACTTACAAGCTGGATCAACTGAAAGTAGCCATGACGTTTGAGGCTGTCGACAATGGTGGCAGATTAAGTTTGATACAAAACATTGAAGTGAAGAACGGCAGTTCGATGGACGAAACGTTCCATTTCCAATTAGGAGGCACCTATAATTTGAATCGGTGCAGCTACGGTCAATTGACCGAAGGTGGTCCTATTCCAATGCCGGAGCAAATCAATGATTTGGAACTTCAGGGTCATCGGATGTCTTTGTCGAATCCTTCTTTACCTGCGCAAGTCGTCATGTCGGTTAGAGAAAACGGCCGTCCTCTGGAAATGGGAGCAAATAAACAGAAAGCCAGCGAGCCGATCCAGTATTTTTCGGAGCATCAATGGCAGTTTACTCCTTCGGAAGTCAAGCAACTGCGTATCACCTATACCATGAACACAGCGGGAGATGATGTGGGGGAATGGGATAACGGTCTGATTTCCGAGCGGAAAGGCATATCTGTTGTAGATGAGCCGCTTCATTTTATCGATACTTCCTGGAGTCATTATGTAATTCGCCGTAATTTAGCCTATATATTAAATTGTTGTTCGGTTCCTGTGGGGGGCGAACAGGTATGTGTCATCACGGACCACCAGCTGCTGCCTTTATCATGGAATCGGGATTCGTATTATATGATGAAGCTGTTAATCGATGCCGATGCGCACGAGGGTATATTAACGCAAACAGAGAAAAGTAAAGTAATGGCGACCCTCAAGGGACATTTGCTTTGGATGTTCATGACGGCCGAGCGGCCTTCCGGTTACTGGGGAAGAGCTTACCTGACGAATGGCTATTGCAAGGACGATGTGTACCAATTGGATCAGCAGTGTTATCCGCTGCTTGAGCTGTGTGAGTATTACGAATGGACGAAAGACAGAGAGACTGTCGTCCGCTTGCTGCCCTACCTTGAAGAGACGATTCAAGAAATGATGAAGAGCCGGCATGAGAAGTATTGGCTGTTTCGAACAGGAGAGACCCCGGCGGACGATAAGGTGGATTATCCTTATCATTTCTCCAGTCAAATTCTGATGTGGAGAACGCTGCAGAAACTGGATGATCTGAATAAGGAGATCCCATTTACGACGCTGAAGCTGCATGAGTGGGTGCGGCAAGTTCATACGGATTGCCTGGATCATTTCACGATTGAGTCCAAAGGGAAACGTATGTTTGCTTACTTGGTGGACCTGCAAGGCAACCACACAACGTATCACGATGCGAATGATCTTCCGACGATCTTGGCACCGATCTGGGGATTCTGTGATGCGGATGATGCTCGTTGGATGAACACCATGGAGTTTGCCTTCTCGACAAGGAACATCGGAGGCTACTATGAAGGTGTATATGGCGGATTGGGATCAATTCATACCCCCCATCCATGGCCATTGGGAGATGCTCAGCAGCTTATCTATAGCGGCATCGTTAACGATCAAGATCAATATGCGCTTGTTATCAAGAAGCTGCAGCAATTATGCCAATGGGATGGACTGTTCTCGGAGGCTGTTCATGAGATGAGCGGCGAAGTGGCTTCTCGTCATTGGTTCTCGTGGCCCGGCGCTTTTATTTCCCAAGCGCTGCTTCTGAATAAACAGTCTGGCATACAGGAGTTAGTCGGATGAAAATTGTTGTGGCTCCAGATTCGTTCAAAGGAAGTCTAACGGCCAGCGGAGCGGGTGAAGCGATGCGCCAAGGCATCTTGAAGGCTTCGCTTCACCATGAGATAGTGGTCATTCCGATGGCCGACGGGGGAGAAGGAAGTGTCCGCTGTTTAGTAGATGCAACCGGAGGGCAGCTGTTCGCAACGACGGTCGAAAACTCCACTGGCAAACCTATCGAAGCGACTTATGGCGTGCTGGGGGATGGCGCAACCTGTGTGATTGAATTGGCAGCGGCTTGCGGCTTGTATGTCATTGAAAAATCTGAGCGAAATCCGTTGTTTACGTCTACCTATGGGTTTGGTCAATTGATAACGGCGGGACTTGAGCGGGGGTATCGACGTTTTGTCCTCTGCTTAGGCGGAAGTGGGACGAATGACGGAGGAGCAGGCATGTTGGAAGCCTTAGGGGCCAAACTGTTGGATGCAAATGGTCATTTGATTCAGAGAGGCGCTATCGGTTTATCAGACTTGCATGCCATTGACACGGCGAGTATGGATCCGCGAATTTATGCTTGTGACATTCAGATTGCGTGTGATGTAACAAATCCTTTGGTAGGATCTCTAGGCGCATCATATGTATTTGGACCGCAGAAAGGGGCAGACACAGCCGCTGTTGAGCTATTGGAAGTGCTCATGAAGAAATGGGCGGATCATCTGGAACAGATGAGTTCCATTCCAGTGCGCAGCGCAGCCGGAGCAGGAGCGGGCGGCGGCACGGCGGCAGGTATTCTAGCGCTTTTACAAGGACGGATTCGAGCAGGCTCTTCATTAATAGCAGAGATTTCTGAATTAGAAAGGCACGTGCAAGGCGCTGATTTGGTACTTACAGGTGAAGGCAAGGTTGATAGCCAAACCGCGCATGGTAAAACGCCGAGCGGCGTAGCCTTTATTGCTAAAAAGCACGGTGTCCCAACCATCATTATCGCAGGCACAGTGGGTAGCAATATTGAAAATTTGTACACACAGGGTGTCTGCTCGGTGCTGAGTTTGTTGAATAAGCCAATGTCGTTGGATGAAGCTCTTGAAAATGCGGCTGCCATGTTGGAGAATACGACCGAAGCGGCTGTTCGGTTGTTTGCTGCAGGATCGGCGAATAAAAATCACTAAAATCTTGGAACCTACGCCTCGTTGGCCGGGTTCTTTTTTTGTGAAATTTTATCGCAGCACGAGCAGGCTGTATGATAGTGCCAGTGGTTAGGCATGAGGACTCATTTATTGAGATGAAAGCTGTTATCTTGCGATTGCCTTGTGATTTCCGTTGTATTAATAGTAAATTTTTACTATAATGAAGTCGAATTATGTTTGAAAATGCTGAAAATTGTATTTTTATAGTCGAAAAGTAGTGTGAAATGTAAAAAAAGTATTGCGGAAGTCCTGATTTTATGCCGAAAAATAAGGTGCTGAATTCATGGTGACGATAATTTTTGTGTTTTTTCAAACAAAAATCGGCACGAATTTACATTAAATTTATATAAAGTTCAGAAAAGTGTGTCGAAATTCACAAAAAGTAATATAGTAATATAGTACTATGTCTATGTTAGGCTATAGGTCTATTCGCTGAAGTTTAGATAAAATTGCGTTCATAAGGTGAGTTGTTGCAATGATCGGAGTACTGAAGAAAGTATTTGAAGCTTACGGGGAACGTAAAATTGATAAATACAAATCTATCATTCAGAAGATTAACCATCAATACCAAGGCTATCTAAAATATGGTTCGGATAACGACTTATCCGAGAAAACTCAAATGTTCCGGGACAGAGTCCGTCATGGCTACCCGCTGGATAAGCAGCTTCCGGAAGCTTTCGCTTTAGTCAAAGCAGCTTTTCTTCGAATTTTCGGCTACGAAATTCACGATGTGCAATTGATGGGAGCGATCGCGCTGCATGAGGGCCATATTGCGGAAATGAGGACTGGCGAAGGCAAGACATCTGTCGCTGTTTTTGCTGCTTATTTGAATGCTCTGGCTGGCGATGGCGTGCATGTAGTGACCGTTAACCAGTATTTGGCGGAGCGCGACAGCGAGGAAATGGGCAAGGTTTTCGAACTGCTCGGCATGACTGTCGGCTGCATACAAAGCTCCATGTCGGTTCCGCAAAGGCAGGCCCAGTACAGCTGCGATGTTACTTACTCCACTCATTATGAGTTAGGGTTCGATTATTTGCGCGATAATATGATTTTTGATGTAGGTAACCGCGTTCACCGAAAGCTGAGCTATGTCATCATTGACGAAGCCGACAGCATTTTGATAGACGAAGCTCGTACGCCCCTGCTTATTTCCGCCGAACCGGGCAAAGGCACGGATTACCTCTACTTTATAGACAACATTGTCAAAGGCCTGTCAGAAGAGCACTACGAAATCGTGGAACAGACCAAACAGATCATGTTTACTGAGCAGGGGATTGACCGCTGCGAGCAATTGCTTAACGTCGACAACCTCATGCATCTTGATAATGCCTACTTGTATCACAGGCTTCTGCAGTCTTTGCGGGCGCATCATATTATGCACAAAGATGTCGACTATGTGATTTTGCCCAACGAACAAGAGCATTTGGAAGTCGTTATTGTTGATCAAAACACAGGCAGATTGATGTTCGGTCGCCGGTTTGTGGAAGGCTTGCATCAAGCTATAGAGGCTAAGGAAGGCATCGGCGTACAGGGCCAACCGCCTACTTTAGCCTCTGTCACACTGCAAAACTACTTCCGAATGTACGGCAAAATCAGCGGTTTGACTGGAACGGGTGCTGAGGTGCGCGATGAATTTTTGAAAATTTACGGTACCGACGTTATCGCAATCCCTACTCATAAGCGGATAAAACGTCTCGATCAAGGCGATTTGCTCTATGTGACGGAAGAAGAAAAGTTTAAACGAATTGTTCGCGAAATTAAAGAGAGAAGCCTGAAAGGGCAGCCTGTTCTGGTCGGTTCTGCCAATATCAAGAAATCCGAGCTTTTGAGCGGAATGCTTGCAGCCGAAGGCATTGCTCACAAGGTGCTGAACGCCAAAAATTACCGTGAAGAGGCGGAAGTGATTCGGATGGCCGGCCAGAAAGGGGCGGTAACCATCTCTACCAATATGGCCGGACGCGGCGTCGATATCCGTCTTGGCCCGGGGGTTGAGGAGCTAGGCGGACTGCATGTCATCGGGACAACCCGGCATGATTCGCTCCGCATCGACAATCAGTTGAGAGGGCGAAGCGGCAGACAAGGGGACGCTGGAAGTTCGCAGTTTATCGTTTCTCTGGAAGATGAAATGCTAATCAATTACTATCCCGACCATCTGTTGGATGAACTGCTGGAGCTTGATTTGGCCGACGATGCGATTCTGGAGGAACCTCGCTATATTCGTGGAATCCGGAATGCGCAAATGGCTGTAGAAGGCGAAATGTTCCACCTTAGGGAGAAGCTCCTTGTATACGATCAGGTTCTCAATATACAGCGCAGCATCATTTACGCTATGAGGAACGACATTCTGGAAGGAATGGATAGTTCCGATGAAATCCAGACCATGATCCGAAACTCAGCTATGCGCGAGGTTGCGGAATTTTGCCCGGGGGAATTTCAAGAAGGGTGGGACCTGTTAGGACTGGTTGTGGCAATAGGACGCATTTTCCCTTATAAACGTCCGCTGCAGTTGGCCGGATTGCAGGAAGCTACTTCGGCTGAAATCCTCGATATGATTCTGGAACAGCTTACCCGCTACTATCAGGATAAAAAACAAACCTACGAAGGTGACACGCTGGAGTTGGAACGCAATTCGCTGATCCATTCTATCGACAAACACTGGATCATTTATATGGAGGCTTTGGAAGAGGTGAAGCATGGCATGAGCCTTCGCGGATACGCGAGCGCCGATCCATTAGTCGAGTATGAACGGGAAACGGTCCGGATGTTTGATGAGCTGCTGATCGCTATTGAACAGGAAGCTTTGCGAAAGATTTGGGATGGGCTTGGCTAGACCACTGAGACTCTTTTAGAGGAGTGATCGCTATTGTTCTGATTTCTGGTAAAAGAAAGCGGCAAGTGTCCTAAATGATTGGTAATAGCAAGTTAAACATTTTAAGGAGGCATCATCCATGTCAGATGACATCCATTTTATTGGCGAGCAAGACTCCAAGGAACAATCAGGTTTAAAAAATATTAAGCGCAAAAGAAAAGATCAGCCAGATAACAAGCGAAAACTGGTCAGCGCTCTTACGGGATCTGTCATGATGGCAGGAGCCGTCATGCCGTTCCTTCCGGCGCAAACGGTGCAAGCAGCCACGGAAACCGGCACAATGACCGTAGACAAGCATTACGCAGCAGCAAACGAGACAGTTGAAATTACAATTGTTGATGCAGGGAACAATTACAATAAGAATACCACTGCCATTGATACAACCGTGGTAGCTGTTTCTTCGCCTGCAGATACGAGTGTCGGCCGTAATCCTCTTATGCTGGTTTTAACGGAAACGGGTGAGAATAGCGGTATTTTTAAAGGTAGTTTGAGACTAGTCGATCCTTCGACTGCCTCCCCCGGCGCAGACGAAATTAGAGTCGCGAACGGCGGAACGGTAACCATTTTGGATCCGAACTGGAATACTGAAAATCAATTGAATCCGATTGTCTTGAATGTGGAACGTCGTGACCATGTTACCGGGACGATTCAGACTTTTGATGCGGGTACGCTAGCCCCAATCTCTAGTCTAGTGAATGATGGTCAGCGCGTAAGAGTGGAAGTAAGGGACGATGATCTGAACACTGATCCGACAACGCGACAAACGAAAACAATTAACGTGACGACTATCGCAGGAGCTCAGCAATATTCCTTAACTTTGGAGGAAAGCTCGGCTAATTCCAATTTGTTTACGGGCGAGTTTACAGTCGGAACCGATGTGATGCCAGCCAACAACAGCCCGCTCTACATCGAATACCAAGACGATAACCAAAGCGACAATTCACCAGGCTTGATTACCAAAAAATTGGTGCGCAAAGACCTCACCGCCGCCACCTTATCCGCTCTTCCGACTAAAGCTGCCTACGATGAGCCGATTACGGTTACTTTGACGGACAATGACCTGAATATTGACCCTTCTATTAAAGAAACGGCTACGGTCAAAATCACTTCGGCTGAGGATTCCGCAGGAATTAACCTCACTCTGACGGAAACAGGACCCGATACAGGCGTGTTCACCGGCACGTTCACGATGCAGAATGCCAGCAATTCAGCTTTGAATCAGATCAAGGTGCTTAATGGCAATTCAGTAACGGTCAATTATACGGATCTTCGTGATGCAATCGGTTCCACAAGCTCGTTATCCAGCACGATTGCCCGCAAGGATCATGTCAGCGGAACAATTGCCGTGGACAAAACCAATGCGGTAGTCGGGGAAACCGTAACTATTACCGTCAACGATGCAGACTACATAAATACGGTCTCTGGCCAAATCATCAATGTTCAAGTCAAATCGGCCACCGATTCGACGGGGATATCGGTTCCATTAACGGAGACGGCTGACACAGGTGTTTTCAAGGGAACCTTCACGATTACGAATGGTGCCAGCGTGGCTGGCAGTCAAATTAGCGCAGCTAACGGCGAGGCCATCAGCGTAACTTATTTGGATGCGATCACTGCAAATAATTCTATCGATCAGCCCGTTGTGACAACTTTGAACCGCAAGGACCGAATGACTGGCGTACTATCATACAATCGTTTGTCCAGCCCTACCGGAGAAATTATCGAAGTATCGCTTAACGATACGGATCTTGATATCGATCCGAATGCTGTAGATACGGCATCCGTGACAGTTACATCGATTGACGACCCTACAGGTTTCTATGTGACATTAACGGAGACGGGTGTAGGCACTGGTGTATTTAAGGGTCAATTTAAACCTGTATTGACTGCTACGAATGACACCCTTTCGCCTCAAGAACTTTTAGTCGCCTACAACAACAATCTCATTGTTACTTATACGGACGAGCATCGTGCGAATAATACGAAGGGGAATGTCGTATCTACATTCAAGCACTTGCAAGTGCCTGCTGTAACTGCTATTCAAGCATTTGATACAGGCGGACAGGTTGGGGCAGGCGGGAATGATACCGTTAAAATCACTTTCGACATGATGACAAATCAATCCGTCATTGCGCCAAGCGACATTGCCGCATATTTCTCTTTAGACGCCGGAAGCTGGGGCACTCCTGCCAATGGCCTTTCTGCTACCTGGTCGGATGCGCAAAATTTGGTGATAACCGTCGGATCAGATGCTACCGTCAAAAAGGGCGCGATCGTTAGTCTTAACGCAAGCGCAGGAATTAAAGATGCTCTTGGAAATAGTGCAGCTAGTGTAGGAGCAATGTCAATCGGCGGCACTTTCGGCAGCCAAGTTCCGGCAATTACGAGCATTACCGCTGCGGATGCCGGTAACCAAGTAGGAGCAGGGTCAGGTGACACCGTCACGATCGTATTCGATACGCCGACCAGTAAGCCTACAGTTGCATTGACCGATCTGGTTCTGAGCGCAGGCAGCTTTGGAACTGAGGGCAACGGGGCATCGCTATTATGGACGAACGCAACAACCTTGGTTGTGACACTTGGCTCTGACGCAACAGTTAAGAAAGGCGCAACGCTGAGCATCGCGTCTTCGGCTAATATTCAGGATATTGGTTTGGAAAGTGCGGTAAGCACGGCAAGTGGCGCTATCGGAGGCAGCTTCGGCAGCCAAGTTCCGGCAATTACGAGCATTACCGCTGCAGATGCGGGTGGTCAAGTAGGAGCAGGCTCAGGGGACACTGTCACAATCGTATTCGATACAGCGACTAGTGAGCCTACAGTTGCATTGGCCGATCTGGTGCTGAGCGCAGGCAGCTTTGGTACTGCGGGCAACGGGGCGTCGGCAGCGTGGACGAACGCAACAACCTTGGTCGTAACTCTTGGCTCTGATGCAACGGTGAAGAAGGGTGCAACGTTTACAATTGCTGCATCGGCTAATATTCAGGATATTGGCTTGGAAAGTGCGGCAAGCACGGCAAGCAGTTCAATTGGCGGCACATTCGGCAGCCGAGTTCCTGATATTGCGAGCATTACCGCTGTGAATGCGGGCAACCAAGTGGGAGCAGGCTCAGGCGATGCCGTCACAATCGTATTCGATACACCGACCAATGAGGCTACAGTTGGACTCCCTGATTTGGTGCTGAGCGCAGGCAGCTTTGGTACAGCGGGCAACGGGGCATCGGTAGTGTGGCTGAACGCAACAACCTTGGTCGTCACACTCGGCTCTGATGCAACGGTCAAGAAGGGCGCTACGCTTACAATTGCTGTATCGGCAGGAATCAAAGACATTGCGCTGGAAAGCGCGGTAAGCACAGCTAGCAGCACCATCGGCGGCACCTTCGGCAGCCAAGTTCCGGGGATTACGAGCATTACCGCTGCGGATGCCGGCAGCCAAGTGGGAGCAGGATTAGGCGACACCGTCACGATCGTATTCGATACACCGACTAATGAGCCTACAGTAGGACTCTCGGATTTGGTGCTGAGCGCAGGCAGCTTTGGCACAGCGGGCAATGGGGCAACAGTTGCTTGGACGGACGCAACAACCTTGGTCGTTACACTCGGCTCTGACGCAACGGTCAAGAGCGGTGCAACACTGAGCATCGCAGCTACGGCCAATATTCAAGATATTGGTATGGAAAGTGCGGTAAGCACGGCCAGCAGCTCAATTGGCGGCAGCTTCGGCAGCCAAGTTCCTGATATTGTGAGCATTACCGCTGCGGATGCGGGCAACCAAGTGGGCTCAGGCTCAGGCGATACCGTCACGATCGTATTTGATACGCCGACTAATGAACCTACTGTGGCATTGACGGATCTGTTTCTAAGTGCAGGCAGCTTTGGCACAGCGGTTAACGGGGCATCGACGGCATGGACGAATGCAACAACCTTGGTCGTGACACTCGGTTCTGACGCAACGGTTAAGAAGGGCGCAACGCTTACAATAGCTGCAACGGCTAATATTCAGGATATTGGCGCAGAAAGCGCGGCAAGTACGGCGAGCAGCGCCATTGGCGGCACCTTCGGCAGCCAAGTTCCGGTAATTGCGAGTATTACCGCTGTGGATGCGGGCAACCAAGTGGGAGCAGGTTCAGGAGATACGGTCACAATCGTATTCGATACAGCGACAAGTGCGCCTACAATTGCATTGACGGATCTGGTTCTGAGCACGGGAAGTTTTGGCACTGCGGGCAACGGGGCGTCGGCGTCGTGGACGAACGCAACAACGTTGGTCGTTACGCTCGGTTCTGACGCAACAGTGAAGAAGGGCGCCACGCTTACAATTGCTGCATCGGCTAATATTCAGGATATTGGCTTGGAAAGTGCGGCAAGCACGGCGAGCAGCGTCATCGGCGGCACCTTCGGAAGCCAAGTTCCTGATATTGTGAGCATAACTGCTGCGGATGCGGGCAACCAAGTAGGAGCAGGTTCAGGTGACACGGTAACAATTAAATTCGATACGCCGACTAGCGAGCCTACAGTTGCACTGACGGATCTGGTGCTAAGCGCTGGCAGCTTTGGCACAGCGGGTAATGGGGCGTCGGCAGCGTGGACGAACACAACAACCTTGGTCGTGACACTCGGCTCCGATGCAACAGTGAAGAAGGGCGCAACGCTTACAATAGCTGCAACGGCTAATATTCAGGATATTGGTTTAGAAAGTGCGGCAAGCACGGCTAATGGCCCAATTGGCGGCAGCTTCGGAAGCCAAGTTCCTAGTATTACGAGCATTACCGCTGCAGATGCGGGTGGCCAAGTAGGAGCAGGCTCAGGTGACACCGTCACCATCGTATTCGATACGCCGACTAATAGGCCTACAGTTGGACTCTCGGACTTGGTGCTGAGTGCAGGAAGCTTTGGCACTACGGGCAACGGGGCATCGGTAGCGTGGACGAATGCAACAACCTTGGTCGTCACACTGGGCTCTGACGCAACGGTCAAGAAGGGCGCAACGCTTACAATTGCTGCATCGGCTAATATTCAGGATATTGGTTTGGAAAGTGCGGCAAGCACGGCAAGCAGTTCAATTGGCGGCAGCTTCGGCAGCCAAGTTCCGAATATTACGAGCATTGACGCTACAGATGATGGCAACCAAGTGGGAGCAGGCCTAGGGGATAAGATTACGATCGTATTCGATACACCGACTAGTAGACCTGCAGTTGCTCTGACAGATTTGGTTCTGAGCGCAGGCAGCCTTGGCACTGCGGGCAACGGAGCGTCGGCAGCGTGGACGAACGCAACAACCCTGGTCGTTACGCTCGGCTCTGACGCAACGGTCAAGATGGGGGCAACGCTGAGCATCGCGTCCACGGCCAATATTCAGGATATTGGCGCAGAAAGCGCTGCAAGTATGGCGAGTGGCGTCATCGGCGGCAGCTTCGGCAGTCAAGTTCCTGGTATTACAAGCATTACCGCTGCGGATGATGGCAACCAAGTGGGAGCAGGCCAAGGTGACACAATCACGATCGTATTTGATACGCCGACTAGTGAACCTACCGTTGCCCTGACGGATCTGGTTCTAAGTGCAGGCAGCTTTGGCACAGCGGGCAACGGGGCATCGACGTCGTGGACGAATGCAACAACTTTGGTCGTGACACTCGGCTCTGACGCAACAGTCAAGAAGGGCGCAACGCTTACAATTGCTGCATCGGCTAATATTCAGGATATTGGTTTGGAAAGTGCGGCAAGCACGGCGAGCAGCGCCATCGGTGGCAGCTTCGGCAGCAAAGTTCCGGAAATAGCGAGCATTACCGCTGTTGATGCGGGTAACCAAGTGGGAGCAGGATCAGGTGACACCGTCACAATCGTATTCGATACAGCGACAAGTGAGCCTACAATTGCATTGACGGATCTGGTGCTAAGCGCAGGCAGCTTTGGTACTGCCGGCAACGGGGCATCGTTGTCATGGACGAACGCAACAACTTTAGTCGTGACACTTGGCTCTGACGCAACGGTCCGGAAGGGAGCGACGCTGAGCATCGCGTCTTCGGCTAATATTCAGGATATTGGAATGGAAAGTACGGCAAGCACGGCCAGTGGCGCAATCGGCGGCACGTTTGGTGTGGGGTCAGTACCGGACATTGCGAGTATTACCGCTACGGATGCGGGTGGCCAAGTAGGAGCAGGATCAGGTGACACGGTTACGATCGTATTCGATACGCAGACTAGTAGGCCTGTAGTTGCATTGACGGATTTGGTGCTGGGCGCAGGCAGTTTCGGTACTGCGGGCAACGGGGCATCGGTAGCTTGGACGAACGCAACAACTTTAGTTGTTACACTCGGCTCTGACGCAACAGTTAAGAAGGGCGCAACGCTTACAATTGCTACATCGGCTAATATTCAGGATATCGGCGCAGAAAGCGCAGCAAGTACGGCAAGCAGCGCAATCGCCGGCACATTCGGCAGCCAAGTTCCTGATATTGCGAGCATTACCGCTGCGGATGCAGGTGGCCAAGTAGGAGCAGGATCAGGTGACATCGTCACAATCGTATTCGATACGGCGACTAATGAGCCTACAGTTGCACTGGCGGATCTGGTGCTAAGCGCAGGCAGCTTTGGCACTGCGGGCAACGGGGCATCGGTAGCATGGACGAACGCAACAACTTTGGTCGTCACACTCGGCTCTGATGCAACGGTCAAGAAGGGTGCAATGCTGAGCATCGCGTCTTCGGCTAATATTCAGGACATTGGCCTGGAAAGCGCGGTAAGCACAGCTAGCAGCACGATTGGTGGCACCTTCGGCAGCCAAGTTCCTGATATTACGAGCATTACAGCTGTGGATTCGGGTGGCCAAGTAGGAGCAGGCTCAGGTGACACTGTTACAATCGTGTTCGATACGGCGACTAATGAGCCTACAGTTGCACTGACGGATCTGGTTCTGAGCGCAGGCAGCTTTGGAACTGCGGGCAACGGGGCATCGGTAGCGTGGACGAACGCAACAACTTTGGTCGTCACACTGGGCTCTGACGCAACGGTCAAGAAGGGCGCGACGCTTACATTTGCTGTAACGGCAGGAATCAAAGACATTGGATTGGAAAGTGCGGTTAGCACAGCGAGCAGCACGATTGGCGGCACCTTCGGAAGCCGAGTTCCTGATATTACGAGCATTACCGCTGTGGATGCGGGCAACCAAGTGGGAGCAGGCTCAGGCGATACGGTTACGATCGTATTTGATACGCCGACTAATAGGATTACAGTTGCACTGACGGGTCTGGTTCTGAGTGCGGGCAGCTTTGGCACAGCAGGCAACGGAGCATCGACAGCATGGACGGATGCAACAACTTTGGTCGTGACACTCGGTTCTGACGCAACGGTCAAGAAGGGTGCAACACTGAGCATCGCATCTTCGGCTAATATCCAGGATATTGGCGCAGAAAGCGCGGCAAGTACGGCAAGTGGCGCCATCGGCGGCACCTTCGGCAGCCAAGTTCCTGATATTGTGAGCACTACCGCTGCGGATGCGGGCAACCAAGTGGGCTCAGGCTCAGGCGATACGGTCACAATCGTATTCGATACAGCGACAAGTAGGCCTACAGTTGCACTGACGGATCTGGTTCTGAGTGCAGGCAGCTTTGGCACTGCGGGCAACGGGGCGTCGGCAGCATGGACGAACGCAACAACTTTGGTCGTGACACTCGGTTCTGACGCAACGGTTAAAATGGGCGCAACACTAACTATCGCGCCTACGGCTAATGTTCAGGATATCGGCGCAGAAAGCGCGGCAAGTACGGCGAGCGGAGCCATCGGCGGCACCTTCGGAAGCCAAGTTCCTGATATTGCGAGCATTACCGCTGCGGATGCGGGCAACCAAGTAGGAGCAGGCTTAGGTGACACCGTCACGATCGTATTCGATACGCCGACTAGCAGGCCTACAGTTGGACTCTCGGATTTGACGCTAAGCGCAGGCAGCTTCGGTACTGCGGGCAATGGGGCAGCGGTAGCGTGGACGAATGCAACAACTTTGGTCATTACACTCGGCTCTGACGCAACAGTGAAGAAGGGCGCAACGCTTACAATTGCTGCATCGGCTAATATTCAGGATATTGGTTTGGAAAGTGCGGCAAGCACGGCAAGCAGTTCAATTGGCGGCACCTTCGGCAGCCAAGTTCCCGATATTACGAGCATTACCGCTGCTGATGCGGGTGGCCAAGTAGGAGCGGGCTTAGGGGACACGGTCACAATCGTATTCGATACACCGACCAATGAGCCTACAGTTGGACTCTCAGATTTGGTGCTGAGCGCAGGAAGCTTTGGCACAACGGGCAACGGGGCATCGGCAGCGTGGACGAACGCAACAACCTTGCTCGTCACACTCGGCTCTGACGCAACGGTCAAGAAGGGCGCGACGCTTACAATTGCTGTATCGGCAGGAATCAAAGACATTGCTTTGGAAAGTGCGGTAAGCACGGCGAGCAGCGCCATCGGCGGAACCTTCGGCAGTCGAGTTCCTGGTATTACGAGCATAACCGCTGCGGATGCGGGATCACAGCCGGGTCCAAACAGTGGTGACACCGTCACGGTCGTGTTTGATACGCCGACTAGCCAGCCTGTAATTTCTTTATCGGATTTAACATTAAGTGCAGGTACTTTTGGTACTTTGGCTAATGGTGCCTCATCGAATTGGGTTGACAATACAACGTTAATCATAAGACTGGGATCAGACGCAACAGTAAGAAAAGGCGCACTTTTAAGTATTGCTCCTACAGCAAACATTCAGGACATTGGTTTGGAAAGTGTCGCGAGCACTGCAAGCTTGACTATCGGCGGAACCTTCGGAATTGGAACAATTCCAAATATTTCAGCTATACAGGCGACCAACGATATGGGGGGTCCCGGTCCTGAAAACGGTGATAAAGTTACGATTTCGTTTACTGCGGTTACCAACACCCCTGCAATCGATCTAGCCGATATTGTTCTGGATAACGGCCACTCATGGGGGGCGGGTGCTCACGCTTCTTGGAACAGCAATGGTTCGGCATTGACGATCACTTTAGGTGCCGGAGCAACAGTTGCCGTTGGCGATAACGTAACGATATTGGCGGGAGCAGGCATTACTGAAATTAGCGGGGAACTATCAGCCATTACGGGTTCTGCGGCTATTACGGGAACCTTCGGAGATTTAATCGTTCCTGTCATCTCCAGCATATTAGCGACCAATGGCGGCGGCACAGCGGCAGTAGAACAGAACGATACGCTTGAAATTAGTTTCAATGTGCCGACAAACGCCGGTACAGTTGATTTATCTAAACTGGTAGTTAGCAATGGACATCATTTGGGCACATCGCCAACAACGGCTTGGAGCGCGGATGGCAGTATTTTAACGATTAAACTTGGCGTTAATCCGACTATTGTTGCGACTGATACGATTGATGTGCTTGCAGGTATTGGAATTAAGGATGCATCAGGAACTTCCGATATCGCTCCGCAAAGCAATATTGCAATAACCGGCAGCTTCGGTACGGCAGTGGCGCCTCAAGCGACAAATGTCTATGCAACGAACGGTGACGGCTTGCCGAACGCAGGTGCAGGGGATACGCTCGTTATCGTGTTTGATACGCCTACCAATGGCGGAGCAATAGACCTGTCCAAATTCGTGTTGAGCAATGGACGCACATTTGGAGCAAACCCAAGCGCAGCATGGAGCTCAGGCAACACAAGATTGGTTATCACTTTAGGAGCAGGAGCCGACATCACAACCACGGATACGCTGACGATCAACAGCGGCAGCGGCATCTTGGATACGACTGGACAAGCTTCGTTAGCTGGAACGGCAGACCTGAGTATCGGCGGCAGCTTCGGTGTGGCGGTAGCGCCGGTTGTAAGCAGCATTACGGCAACGAATGGCGACGGCAAACCTACCGTAGGCGCCGGTGACAAGCTGATCGTCGTGCTGGATTCCCCATCCAACGGTGTGGGTGTTGATTTGACGAAGTTCAGCTTCAGCAATGGGCATACGCTCGGAACCGGGGCAACCGCTAGCTGGAGCAGCGATAAGCTGCGTCTGACCATAACGCTCGGAGTCGGCGCGAATATTGCGACAACAGATACCGTAAGTATCGCCTCCGGAAGCGAAATTGCAGACACGACAGGAACAATAGAACTGACTCCACGATTGAATATTGCCATAGGCGGCAGCTTTGGTGTGGCGGTAGCGCCTGTAATTTCAGCTATCAACGCAATTAATGGAGATGGCAAACCGACTGTAGGCGCAGGCGACAAGCTGTTGGTCATTTTCGATACGCCAACCAACGGCGGCAGCGTCGATTTGACCAAAATTGCAGTCAGCGGCGGTCATACGCTGGGAACTGGGCCATCCTATGCTTGGAGTGCTAACAATACGCATCTGACCATCAAGTTGGGTACGAATCCAACGATTACGACAAACGATACGATCGATATCTTGGCTTTGTTCGGTGTTTCGGACGCTACGAACCAAGCGGCATTGGCCACGCAATCGAACATTGCAATTGGCGGCAGTTTCGGTGTAGCGATAGCGCCTAATGTAACGGACGTATACGCTCTGAACACGGGTGGAACGCCTGCCGTTGACGCGAATGACCAAATCGTAATCGTGTTCGATACGGATGTGGATTATAGCGGCTTTAACAAGTCGGCCATTACCATCGACGGGCACGCGTTTGGCACGAATGCGAATTTTGACACAAGCGACAGCAAGAAGCTGGTCATCACGCTAAAAGATACAGTAGGCGTGACGCAAAGCAGTACCATCAGTATCGATGGAGCGCTCAGCGGCATAAAAGATATTACGAAGCAGGCAGCTGTCAACAATGTAAGCAGCCATGCCATTGGCGGCAGCTTCGGCGTAGCGATAGCGCCTAATGTAACGGCCATTAACGCGATTGATGGGGACGGCACCGCTCGTGTAGCGGCAGGCGACAAATTAAGAATCGCATTCGATTCACCTGTGAAGTTAGTTGGCTTCACGCTTGACAATGTCTTGGCAGATGGACAAACGGGCGCATTCGGCAGCACAGCGACTTTCAATCTCGATGCTAGCGGTACGATTCTGACCATCACTTTTGGCGGTACAGGCATTGCCGTAACCAATTCAAGCGTAATTTCCATGAATGGCGGTATTTTCGATGCGGCAACGGGATCTAAGGCATTGGCCAATGGCGGTTCATTGCCATCCATCCGTGATAACTTCGGCACGGCAGTAGCACCGAAAGTCATTACTGCAGTCGCTATTGATCAGAACGGATTGTATTCGATATATGGAGATAGAATTGACATCACGTTTGATTCTCCAACGAATGGGTCGGTCATTTCCAATGCGTATCAAACTCACGATTTGATACAAGTAAGCAACGGCCATACCATCGGAGACTTTGCTGCTTTCAGTTGGAGCAACAACAACCGGACACTGACCGTAAGCTTGGCAACATACAGCCAATATAGCTCTGTTACTGGCGCTGTTTATGCGAATTTACAAGTTGGAGACATATTGGATTTAAGCGGACTGGGAATCAAGGATGCTACAGGGACTGCCGATGCGGAAGCTGGTAGTGTTGTCCTTGGCGGCAGCTTCGTGCCCGGATTACTACCGGAGTTTACGTATGCCGTAGCGTCAACCAATAACCGCAACAATTCCGCCCGCATACTGGGAACGATCGATTTAATTTTTAACACGGCCATGTACCATGACCCAAGCCAGCTTGACCTAAGCAAAATTTCAGTAACCAATAGCCACAATTTCGGTACAGGTGCAACGATTGCATGGAGCTCCGCAAACGTGCTGTCAATCACAGTGATGTTAGACGCAACAGTAGAAGTTGGCGATATGATCGATCTGTCGAAATTACAATTAAAGGATAGCGGCGGCATTGCATATGTTCCTGCGAACTATGCGGTAAAATCATTAACAGGTTCGTTCGGCAGCGCATTAACGCCTTCCGTCATCAGTGTAATGGCCTCCAACACCGGAATGAATCCGGGAGCAGGCGTGGGTGATACGATTACCATTACATTTGCTTCGGATACGAATGGTATCGCCGGTGCTTCGGTTGATGTATCCAGTCTTGCCGGATTAATTGGAAACGACGCATCTGCCAAATGGCTGGATGCAAGAACATTGGTTATTACCGTAGGCAATCTTGGCGCTAATCCGACATTAGCGGATAACGGCTTGATTACGATAGATTCCCTTAACATTAAAGACGTAACAGGCAAGTCATCGAGTGCCAAAGGTAGCTACGAAATCGGCGGTACCTTCGGCCAAGTGAACTCGCCGAGCGTAGTCAGCATTGTCGCTTCAAGTGATGATAAGAACAAAGCGACATCGGCAATCGCTAGCGGCGACATGATTACCATTACGTTCGATATGCCAACCAACCAGAGCGGTACATGGGATCGGGATAAAATTAACCAATTTATCCAATTTGGAACAAGCGGCAGTCCAAAGATTTTGGGAGCGGGATATCAAGGCACATGGAGAGATAACGGAAGGGTGCTGGTGATCACAGTTACCGATGTTACGGGATCGACCATTCAGATTGGCGATAGCATCCATGTTCAGGGCATTAAAAATGCGATGGGCAACTCTCCTGCAAATAACGATTCCAAAGCTTTGGCAGGAATGTTTGACGGAAGAGAATTTGCGATTACTTCCTTCTCGCTCACTTCTGGCGGCGCCGGAACATTGATCGCGAATTTACTGATAGAGCCGTTGAAAGGTCACGACGGCAGTGAAGTTGTCATTCTTGAGATCAGCAAGGGTTCGACACCTGTCCAATTGATCGCGTCAGTAAAGGATATTACTGGGAATGTTGAAATTAAACAAATATTCAGTAATTTGGAAGGCGACCTGAGTGCTTATACGGTACGAGCTTACATTTTTGATAATTATAACAGCACGACCGGTTCTCAACTGCTCTCGCAAAAAATTGAAATGAAGTTGAATTAATCACAGAGGTATATTGTCGGTGATTCCGGCAATATACCTCAACCTTTTCACATCAGAAGGGATGGTATCTAAGTGAGGAAAAAATTACTGTTTTTCGGATTGTTGCTGTGTATGCTCACTGTCGGTCTGACTCCCGGTTTGCCGGCTATTTCCGCATATGCGGCAGAAACAGCAGTGAAGATCACAACGGACAAAGACACATACAGAGTTGGCGATCAGGTGCAAGTTAACGGATTTTCTCCAACAGGAAAAGATATTACGCTGAAAGTAATCGATAGTAACAAATTCATGGTTCATGTGGACGCGAGCTACGGTAAAGACAATAAGGGAACCTTCGCGTTTGCGTTCTCGATACCCGCAACCAGCGCGACCGAAATGACGATCATCGCCGGCTACGGAAGCGGACAAGGTGAGTTTGACATTCGCAATATCAAAATCGGTTCACCGGCTCCTACTGGCCCTATTGGTGGCCCTGGCGGATCTTTGCCAAATCCCCCTGACACAAAGACAGACAATGCAAACAATAATTCTGTAAGTTTAACGTCTGCAATGAAGGAAACCGTGCAAGCTGACGGCATTACTGTATCGCTTGAGGCCTCCAAGTTATCCGAGCTTTTATCCAAATCCTCTGCAGATGCGAAAGTATTTGTACTGGAAGTAAAATCTGCTCCAAATGCCGTGAAGGCGGAATTCGCCTACGATGTGCTGCAATTGCTGACATCCAAAAATGCAGCGGCAGTCGTGCAGCTACAAACAGGGGCGGGCAGTTACGATCTTCCGATCAAACAGATCGATCTTGCAGCCTCGGCTGGGCAACTTGGTGTCGATCCCAAAGACTTAAAAGTGAATATCACGATCCAAAAGGTTCAAGGCGACAATGCCGATGCGGTGAAATCGATCGCCTCTAAACTGGGAGCGGACGTAGTAGTCGAACCGCTGGAATTCTCCGTCACTGTTGTCGCGGGTAATGGCAAGAGCCAAGAAATCGCGGCTTTCAATACCTACATAGCGCGTTCGATTACACTTACGAAAAGTGTGAATCCAAAAACGGCGACAGGTGTGCGGTTTAATCCGGAGACAGGTACTTACAGTCCCGTTCCTACGCTATTTGAAGGATTAAAAGCGACCTTCTTGCGCAAAGGAAACAGTATTTACACGGTAATCGACCATCCGAAAACTTTTGGGGATCTGACAAGCCATTGGGCTAAGGACGATGTGGAGACACTCGCGAGCAAGCTTATTCTCAATGGCATAGAGGAGGATAAATTTGCCCCTAACAACCGGATTACAAGAGCCGAATTTGCAGCTATGTTAGTTCGTTCGTTGGGACTCGACGAGGTGAAAGCCACAGGCTTTAAAGATGTTGCTGCGGCAGATTGGTTCTCGGGCTCTGTTGGAGCTTCGCAAAAAGCCGGGCTGATCAACGGTTACGAAGACGGAACATTTAAACCGGATGCCTTGATTTCACGCGAGCAAATGGCAACCATGGTTATTCGTGCATTGAAGGTTGCTGAGAAAGAAGTCGCTGTCGATGCTTCGTCGCTCAACAAATTTGCAGACCGCAATTCAGTCTCGAGTTGGTCGAAAGATGCAGTCGCTCAAGCCATAACTACAGGGATCGTTCAAGGGGTAACCGATACCTCGTTCGCTCCTCAGGATAATGCGACTCGCGCGCAAGGCGCAGCCATGCTCAAGCGTATGCTGGAGTACTTGAAATTTATTAACTAGCTGAAATCCTCAGAACCTGGCCTCGTTGGCTGGGTTTCTTTTTTTAGGTGCTGATGCCCTTGTTGTAACATGGAGATGTTCCCGCAGAAGGCGCCTTGATATATAATGGTTTTGAGTGCAAAACGGTACTAGTCAAACAAGGGAGTGAACCAATTGATACGCGTCATGCTTATCGATGATGAAGAGAATGCGCTGGATGTGCTGGAAATTTTTCTGCGCGAGATCGGTAACGTAACGGTGGTTGGGCGTTTTACGAACCCGTTCCATGCGTTGGAGGCTTTCGATGCGCTGCAGGTGGACGTCGTATTTTTGGATATCCAAATGCCGAGCATAATGGGGATCGAAGTGGCAAGGCAGATCAAAAAGAAGATGCCGCATACCCAGTTTGTGTTTATTACCGCATACTCGGAATATGCCGTGGAAGCGTTTGAAATTCAGTCCGTTGATTATTTATTAAAGCCGTTTACCAAAGAAAGGCTGCAAAACACCGTCTCTCGTTTCGGGAAGATCCCTTCCGACAAAAGTCCCAGCGAGCTTACGGACGAAGCGGGCGTCTACATACAAAGCTTTGGCGGATTCAGTATACATAAGGCAAGCGGATTGCTCCCGTGGAAAACGAACAAGGAAAAGGAGCTTTGCGCATTTTTGATTCATCATTCAGGGAATCAAGTTGATGCCGCAACGATTATTGAGTCGATTTGGCCGGAATCCGAATTGCATAAAGCTAAAACGTATTTGTACACTTGCATGTCGTATTTGCGGAAGAGCTTCCAGGCGAATGGCATTCAAGCAAAAGTGGACAAAGTCGACAGAGGATACGTCGTCAACGTCACAGGAATGAAAAGCGACGTAGAGGAGTTTCTAGCCATTGCGGAAAAGGCGGCTTCTGACGAAGCGCTGGAAGAAAAGCTGTACGAAAAAATGAACGCATTGCACAAAGGCGAATATTTGCAGGGCTGCGATTTCAACTGGGCGATGTGGAGGCGGGAGGAACTCAAAACCAAATATATTCAGACGCTGAGAATCGCGTACAGGTATTTTATGAGAACAGGCAACGTTCCGCTCGCGGCCGACAGCTTGCAGCGCGTTCTGGCGCTGTCACCCGATTCGGAGAAGGACGGCCGGGATTTGATTCGGCTATATATACATACGGATAAACGAAACGAGGCTTTAAAAGTATACCGGCAGCTGAATCATGAGGTTCGCGAGAATCTGGGGGTAGAGCTGGAAGAAGAGACGGTACGCCTGTATCAAAGCTTAACTTTATCCGGTTGAGGAGAATGGCATGAGAAAAAAGCTCGTTGCAGCAGCTGTAACGATAATATTGCTGGTAGCTACGTACGGCATTTTATTTCAAATTAACAGGGTTCATGAGAAAAAAACACCGGTCGCATCGAGTGGTCGTATGGATCTTTCCGGCTGGCGTTTCGACGAAGATGGGTTTGTTCCGCTTGACGGGGAGTGGGAATTTTATCCGGGCAAGCTGCTTGGAATTGCGGACGCGCAATCGGCTTTAGACACCTTAGCTTCGCCTAAGCTGATTACCGTACCCGGTTCGTGGAGCAGCCTGACGAATACGCTCGGGATGGCCACCTATAGACTGCAAATCCGTGTGGATGACACCAATCGGGTTTACGGACTGAAGACGATGTCCATCCAATTGGCCAATCGCATTATGATCAACGGCGCCGTAATCGGCTCTGCTGGAGTGGTGTCGGACAAGGCGTCATATTCGGCGAACAATAAACCGTACGTAAGCTATTTTACATTGAAGCCGGGCTGGAACGAAATTATCGTTCAAGCGGCCAATTATGAATATGAGGCCAGCAGTGGCATTGCTAATTCCATCATTCTAGGAGATTCTTCACAGATTTCCAACCTGCGCGACAAGGCGCTTTCACACGATTTGATGTCCATTTGCAGTTTCTTGATCATGGGTTTGTATTTTACCGGCTTGTATTCCCAGCGCAAAAGCGACTATTCGCTTATTGCATTCGGACTTTTATGCATATTCATAACGTTGTATTTATCAACGCATGGGGAAAGATTGCTGGTCATCCTATTCGACTATATCCCGTTTTGGCTTTTAATTCGTTTGCAAAACGTATCGGTATATGCCACAGGGATCATGAATTTCATCTATGTGTATACGGCTTTCCGTTCATTTTGCTCCAAAAAGGTTGTATATGCAGGGGTTGCTGTCGGTGCAGGCTTGACGGTATTCGGTCTAACCGGTATTAGCTACGGCAAAATTCTTCTGCTGCTTACGACCATATACGGCACAGTTCCATTTTTGTATGCCACTTATGTGTATGTGCTGGCCGCCTTTCAGCGCGCGGAAGGAAGCAGGTATTTGGTCGTCGCCGCCATCGCCTTGAATCAGCATGTGATGATCCAAAATTTGAGCATTTATTCGAATGTGCCGGTATATACGATGGTCCCTTACGAGGTATTTCTAGTTCTACTGATGCTCGCCCTGTTGATGTCGCTGCGCTTCTCGAATGCATTCAAAAAGATCGAGCAGCTTTCCGTACAATTGCTCAACGCAGATAAATTAAAGGATGATTTTCTCTCGAAAACATCGCATGAGTTTAAAATGCCTTTACAGAGCATCATTACGATTTCCCAATCGATGATCGCCGATCGCCGCCAACCATTGCCGGCGGAACAGCAGGAGAAGCTGGAGCTCGTGCTCAGCATCAGCAGGAAGCTGTCGCAGCTCGTTTTGGATATTCTGGATTTATCCAAGCTGAAGCAGGGGGATTTGACCATACGGCCTGTTCCGATCGATGTGCGTTCGACGGTCGACATTGTTCTGCGTATCGTTTCGTTTATGACGGCCGGTAAACCTATTCGTTTAATTAACAGTGTTCCAGAGAGTTTGCCTTATATGCTTGCAGACGAAAACCGCTTCAGGCAAATTTTGAATAATTTGCTCGATAATGCGGTCAAACATACGGAAACCGGCAGCATTGAGGTGTCGGCCTCGGAGCGGGACGGAATCATAGAAATTTCTGTTCAAGATACGGGTGCGGGGATTGACCGGCATACGATGGAGCTCATTTTTGAGCCGTTTAAATCTTTCGAATCTCCGGAAAGTCAGGGTTTCGGGCTAGGGTTACCCATTGTCAAACAGCTCGTCGAGCTGCAGAACGGCACCATTTCCGTTTCTTCGGTGAAAGGCGAGGGCACCGTGTTTACCTTCAGTCTCCCTTTAGCCGAAAAAAGCGAAGGAGCAAGAACCACAGACTCACATGTTATCTACGAACCGAAGAAGGAACCTTACTATTCATTTCCTACTCCTTATTATTCGGAAGGTACAGGCAAGCATACGGTACTTATCGTGGACGATCATTATGCCAATCTGAAAATATTGATCGACGCGTTTGAGCCAATGGGCTACGACGTCATTGCCGTCAAAAACGGTTTTGAAGCCGTCGCGCAAATCGATAAGCCGAATACGGTCGATCTTGTCATTCTGGACCTCATGATGCCCGGGATGTCGGGCTTTGAGGTATGTCAGACGATCCGCAAAAAGTACACGCTGCTTGAAATGCCGGTATTGATGGTAACGACGGCAGCGCAGCCGCAGGATAAGCTCGCTGCCTTCGAGGCGGGGGCGAACGATTTTTTGCCGAAGCCGTTTGATACGATGGAGCTAAAGGCAAGGATCAAGGGTTTGTTGCTGATGAAGGATTCGCTGGCCAAAGCGATCGATATGGAAGTGGCGTTTCTGCAGTCGCAAATCAAGCCTCATTTTTTGTATAACGTACTGAACACGATCGTTGCATTAAGCTACACGGATGAGGAGAAATCAAGAAAGCTAACGATCGATCTGGCCGACTATTTGCGCGGCAGCTTCCGGTTCAGCAACGTTCAGAAGCGTACCTCTTTCGGGCAGGAGCTGAACCTGATCCGTTCATATATCGAGATCGAACGGGCAAGATTTAAAGATCGTCTGCAGGTTGAATACGATATTTCGGAGGCTATGTACGGTGTCAGCATTCCTCCGCTGCTCATTCAGCCGCTCGTAGAAAATGCCATTCGCCACGGTATAGGCGGCCTGACCGACGGGGGAACGGTAAAAATAACGGCAAACGAAACGGAGAAGCATTATTGCTTCCAAATCGAAGACAGCGGAGTCGGTATGGAGACCGCCCTGGTCAAGCGGCTTCTTGATCAGGAGTCTTCGGCTTTGCAGGGGGTCGGTTTGAAAAATATTATGAAGCGTCTTAAGTACGAGTACAATTCGGAATTAATTCTGGACAGCTCTCCTGGGAACGGAACCAAAATTACGGTTTTGATCCCCGCAGAGAAGATGGGATTCAGCTGATAGAACGACAGTCTCTTCACGGCGGTATGCCGGAAGGGGCTGTCGTTTTTTGTTTGAAAAGACGTTATTATATCACATTATGTTGGAATGTGGATGCTTATGAGGCTGAAGACCTAATCTTTTTAAGGTTTTTTTAAGGTTCTATGTCGTATTATGTCTGGAGGTATGGGTCTAATGGATTGCATTTAAGGTTATGAAGGAGGTTAGGTTTTCATGCTTTACAGCAAGAAGGCAAGAAGATGGATTGCAAATTTTTTGATTGTGTTTATGTGTATATCGCTGTTCCTGCCTTGGGATGTTCAGAAGGCAGAAGCAGCGGGCCAGGACTTGCAAGTTTTTTTTGGCAAAGGTGTGCAGCTCGGTAACTTAAGTTACCCTGCCACGAATTCCTTTGTCAACTTTACAGGCACGCCGGAGCCCGGCTTTGCGCAAACCACATTTTCAGATAGAGGAAGCGTATTTGGGGATGGATCGATCAACCCGAAGGGAGATAAGGGGTTTACACTTCGTTTTGAAGTGAACGTCAAGGATAACCCGACCTTGCTTGCCCTGGCCGAAAGCGGGAATGCAGAGGTCTCAGTCGGATGGAGCAAGCTGCGTTTCAATAAATTCGGCTGTTTCCTCGGCTGGTGTAAAACAAGGGTAACTTCTGCCGATTTCAAGATTTATTCCAATGGGACCGTCGGCCTTCCTCCTGACCCCGATGACGGTGACGGAGATGACGAGCCGGGAGGTGGGGAACCGGATCCCGACTATGTACCGCCGGTGGATGATGGAAGTGGCGACGGTGGCGACGACAGTGGCAGCAGTCCTGCTCCGGCAGATCCAGCACCGGCAAGTTTCGCCAGCAGCATGACATCGATGCTCGCAGCGAGTCCTGCATATGTATCGTTGAGTGGCGATTGCCGGGACAGCAGTGGTGTGAATCAATCGAAGACAGTGCCGCTTACGACGGGAACCGTTATTAAATTCACGGTTAATATAGAGGGGCAAGGAGCTGGAGCGGAAGGCGTATTTATCAAGTTCCAGCAAAACAAGCATCGTCCGAAATTGACCGGCTATACGTTTAAAGCCAATGGAGCGACCAGAGACAATAAAAACAGTGAAAAAGAGCTTTATGCTAAGAAAGACGAATATTTCAGCCTTGCGTACAACTTCACTGAACCGGTAAGACCAACATCGGTAAGTTTAATGGGGGACAGCGTTTCATTTCTTAAGCATCCGTTGTTTGTCAATTTGGCGGGCACGCTTTTGCCTGCTGCCGGTCAACAGCAATATTTGCTGAACGAGGACTACAAAACGGCAAATTTCAAGCAAATGAACAGTCTGCCTTATACGGATAGTCTGGAGTACAGGTATACGGCTGTTAAGTATCACCAGAATGGCAATATTCCGCTTCAACCGTTTATCGAAAGAACCAGTGCGGAGAAATCGGGCTCATCGACTTCGTTTACGATCGATTCGTCTTTAGAGCAAAAGCTGCGTGGGGCTGAACTTGCCGATGCAGCAGGGAATTTGGTGCAGGATTTCGGAGCGCTGAACAAAGCAAGCGATTCGAGCAAAAGCTATTTGCGCAATAAAACGGTCAATCCATTCGATTACGAACACGGGGGCTACCGGGCGATCGTAGATGCGGTGCGTCCCAAATATTCGAAGACCGGCAACGGCATTCAGCCGGAAATATTGACCGGCAGCACCTTGAACAACAACGACTCGTTTGATTTTACGGTGCAGCTGACGGAAGAGGCTGTTGTGAAAACCGGCTGGGACGTGAGGAAAACGTTCCTGCTGATGAACAACGGCATGAAAGCTTATTACGTATCCGGCGAGGGAACGGACAAGTGGGTTTTCCATCTGTCGATTCCCGGTGGCGTAAACATAGAGACTCCGCTTCTTAAGGCAATTGCCCTGACCAACGATGCCAATGTCATAAATCCGGCCACGGGCATGCCGAAAGATACGAATGTGCTGCAGGATTATGCGGGGAATTTGTTGATTCAGCCAGCCAACTATAACGGTATTTTCGTTGATCCGGAGGACGGCCTTGAGTCTTCCAACGTCAACTCCAAAATCGATTGGGCCCAGCTTGCGATCGATAATACGAAACCGACGGTCAGCTACCGGTACGAACCCGGAGGAGCAACCGATGCTACGTACCAAAAGAACGGAAAAATGACGATCGATGCCAACGACGCTACGATTATCGTGCCGTCGCTCGATCCGGTAGGGCCCGGGGAGGCAAGACCGAGCAGAGGCATCTACCGGCCGTCGAATATGACGGGATCTTCTTCACCGGCAGTCGGGTTAGTCTATTACTGGTGGAGCCAAAGTCAGGCTGATCCTTTTGAAAGCAAAGATAGCGATCATTTCGCTGCCGTTAAAAGATACTCGCTTACCGGCAAACAGCCGGGAGAAGATCTTTACCCCGGAGAATTTGCGAATATGAGCTTTAGTAGTGCCAATAACAAAACGAATCTGATTGTACTGCCGACGGAAGCGTTCGCTGAAGAAAATAGCGGACTATGGTATCTGCATACATGGACGGCAGATATGACCTGGGATACGGCACGGGAACTGATGCAGTACGAGAAGAAAAAATCTTTCATGCAAGACCCGGCAAACCAAGCGCAATACGAGGCTTGGAAAGCGGAGGCTCCGGGCGTATCCGAAGCCGATAAAATATTTTATGCCGATAATAAGGTTCTGGAAAAAGTAGGCAAATACACGCTGTGGCCGATGGACGATTTTAAGCATGACGATTCCAACTGGGTTCATAGCGTCGGAACGATCAAGGTGGACAACAAAGCGCCAACGGTGACTCCGACAGGAGTTATGGGAAATAACACCTCCGTCGTGCAGTTCCCGGTGACCATAACGGACGAGCACAGTGGTGTCCAAAGCAGTCTGTATCAATGGATGAAGGTTGGCAGCCAGCCGCAGGATATCAGTTGGCAGCCGGTTCCGCTTACGGGCAATAGCGCTACGCTAACTACCCAAAATGAAGTTGTTGAAGACGGAGATTATGTTCTGCTTATCAAAGCAACAGACAATGCGGGCAACGAGCGCATTTTCCAGAGCGACCCGATTACCGTCAATTCCTCTTCACTGATTAACGGAAGCTTCACAACACCTGCTGCTGTCGATAGCCAGGGCAGGCCAGTATTCGTAAAAAGCAGTGACGTCGAATTCAAGCTCATGGGGGTCGACAATCTTTCTCCCCAAATGTTCTCAACCGTGACGTCTTCGACCTATTCGTCGACAGTTACGCAAGACACCTATCTCGGGACGATGCTTACAATGGGCCCCAGCTCGGTTTATGTGGGCTATGCCTTAAGCGGAAGCTCGCTTCGTCCGGCGGAGTCGGCCTTTAAAGCCTTTCCGACTTACACGCTGACGGACGGGGGCCGCATGTACATGGTTCCGGCCGACACGACCAAAAATGGCACACAATACGTGCATATTATGGCAAAAGTAACTGAAAATGGATTCGAAAAGCAATATTACTTCTCCAAGGCTTATTATTTTGACAACGAGCCTCCGGTTGTAACGTTCAGCAAAAACAATGCTGCTTATCCGCAAGCTTCGCAATCGGTTACCGTAACGGTTGACGAGCCTTACAGCAAAGAGGGACTTCAAAAGAAATATCAATGGATCGTAGACGGACAACCCGATCCGAACGAAGCGACCGAGGGATGGATCGATTTGCCGGAGGATGGGAAGGCGGTTATCGACGGTGAGAAAGTGCTTCAACTGGGAGAGCAAAAGAACTTCCGTCTGTACGTGTGGGCTAAGGACGGAGCAGGGAATAGCGAACTGACCAAAACGACGGGCGTATTCGCCATCTCGAGGTCTGAAGATGCGGTCAAGCCGCCTTCCGATGTAACATCGGATTTGATTTATTTGTACGGCGACGACGAGGATGGTTATACGGCTATCGTGCAGTTAGGACTTGCGCAAGATTCCGTGGATAAAGGCGGGTACGATTTCTCATTATCTCCGGATAACGGGATTAGCTGGATGAAATGGCGGCCGTATACGAATTTTGTCGCTATTAAAGTAGCGACGAACAAGCCTTCCGAATTGCAGGTTCAGGTGAAATATCGAACGCCAAGCGGTGTAGTCGGTACGGCTAAAGCGCTGAGTGCAGCAAACATATCCAAAGACCAGCCGGTTTACGCGCTGGCTGCTCTTAGCAGCGAAAGACCGGTCAAATCGGAGATAGGCGCTGATATCGATATCACGATTCCGCTCGGTTTCAAAGTAACGCCGTCGGCCGTGAATCCGTCCACGCCAATTCGAACCGGCAACAAGTTTAATGTCAAACAGAACGGACTGTATACCTTCGATCTAACGGATATTGCCGATGCCAGCAGAAAAGCAACGCTTTATGCCGTAGTCAAAAATGTGGACGACACGAAGCCAACCGGAACCGTCGAGTATTTGACGACAGGGAAAACGAACGGAAACGTGACGGTCCAACTGACCGACCTTTCCAAGCCGGTCACGATTACGAATAATGAAGGGCGATCGGTATACAAGTTTACCCAGAACGGCTCGTTTACTTTCGAAATTAAAGACGAAGCGGGCAATACGAATTCGGTAACGGCAAATGTGTATAACATCGACAAAGAGGCGCCGCAGGTCAAGGTAATTCGCTCCTATGCCTACGGCGAGAACAACAGCCAAACGTTCGGCACGATTAAAGATGCCGGCGGCACAGTTCGCTTCTCCTCCGGAGTCACGTTGACAGTGGAAAAAGCGGACGCAAATGCGAAGGACTTCACCATAGCGGACGGCAAAACGAGCGTTATGCTGCTGGAAAACGGCACAGCCTCCTTTATGGTTTCCGATCTCTTCGGCAATACGGCCATTGTGAAGGAAACGGTAGACAACATCATCTCAGCGCCGCCGGAGGCGGAATCGATCACGTACAGCTATGTGGACGATGCTGGGAACCCGCTTTCCGATGACAAGGTTGTAACGATTAACGGGCAGAAATACGCCCGAGGCAAAATGAAAGTAACGCTCGGCGGCCGGACACAGGCGCCAAACATGGTCTTCGCGGGAGTCGCTCCGATTGTGGATGGCAGCCATTATAGCAACCAAATCAGCGATGCGAACGGCGCCTTCACGTACACACGCACATTCTCGGCGGACGGCAACACCTTGGTTGCTCTGTCGGACATACTCGGCAATACCAAGAAAGTGCCTGTATCTATTAAAGGACTGGACAACACGCCGCCGGACATCAAGCTGAGCTTGTCATCGGTAGGTATCGCCCAAAACAAGCCGGACTTTAACTTCCGGAAAGATCTGGGAGGATTCATCGTAAGCGACAACGTTTCTGCGGCCGATCAGATTGCAGTTTCAATCAGCGGGCTCGATCTGAGCAAGCTAGGCAGACAAAAGGTAACTTATATCGCAACGGATCAGGTTGGCAATACGGCTGTTGCCTACCAGGATGTTACGGTTGTCGCAAACGACGGCATGCTTATTTTCGCAGACGATGTGCTGATTTCCGGTTCCAGCAACGAATCCGCCTTGTTCAACCACAATACGCTCACTTTCCAAATCTCGAATTATAACGTCATGGAAGTTGGCGGACAAAATCGGATCAACGAATGGGGCACTTACGACCTGTTGGTTCAGCAGGGGCTGTATCGCGAAGGGCAAATGAAATATATCGCAACGAAAATATCATACAGCGACTTGGTGAAGAGCAAGTTCAAGGTCACCCTCCCGGAAACGGGCTGGTATACGATTATCGTAAGAAATCAGGAACGGGAACGCGAGTATGCGACTTTCTTTATCGGCAAAAAGGAATAGCGTGTGAGGGATAGGAGGCAGTTCATTTGAAGCTGGTCAGAAAGACATTTGTACTATTGCTGGCACTCATCATTATCGCAAGCTCGAATTTCCAAGTAGCTTCCGTCCTTGCGGCGGAGCTTGGCGGGCCCAAGGTAACGGTGCTGCAAAACGATTTTATTAAAATTACCGTCGATAACGCCACAGGGCGGTACGGCATAAGAACGGTGGAGGGGCAGCCGGTTCGGAAAAAGGATCAGAACGTCGATATGCTGTTCCGTGGCGACGATCCGGAAACGTCCTTCACGACTTTTCGGATTGACGGAACCGATTATATTTTCGGCAATCCTTACAAGTTTGCCGCCAATTTTTTCTCGGAAACCACGAAGCCCCGAATTGTCATAAATCCGAACGGGTCCAAGCAGACCGAAACGGTATGGACGATCAAAGGCGTTGAAATTAAGCAAATCCTTATGCTCTATAGCGACACGTCCGACAAGAAAAATGCCGGCAACGTAAACATTCGTTATGAAGTTATCAACAGAAGCGGCGCCCAGGTACAACTGGGCTCCCGTATTCTGCTGGATACGATGGTCGGAGGCAACGACGGGCCCGAGTTCCAAATCGGAACCGGCTATAAGGTTCCTCTGTCTGTCGAGAGAAAGCTGGTTCATGAGCCGGATTCGAGCATATCGGAAGAGGATAAGGCTTATTACAAACTCCCCCCATATTGGGTTATGCGTGATAAGCTCGATTTATCGAATCCGCTGGCAACGAACGTGATCGCTTACGGATTCAATAACTTTGCAGAGCAAAATATCAATATTGTGGATGAAATGATCGTAGGCCATTGGAACGGTCTGGCGAACACGAAATGGGATTATACCCCGAATCCGAATCTCGACTTTACGAGAGATACGAACGACTATGGCACGGCGGATTCGGCGGTAGCCTTATATTGGCAGCCGAAGCCGATTGCGAGCCAGACGATGCAAACATTTGAAACCGTCTATGGACTTGGCGAAATCATCGCGCCGGATAAAGTATTTTCCATCCGGTTTATGGATACACCGCAGCAATTGGCTACTTTGAGCGACAACAGCGATTATGCAAGCGAAGGCATATTTGATATGAACGCCGAGCTGGAGAACCTTGCTTCTTTTAATATGGAGCAATCTTACATCGAGGCTGAGCTGACGCTGGATAACGGGCTTAATTTCGTCAAGTTAGACGACCAGGGTAATATCGTGCGCGATGCGAAGGGCAAGGCGCTTACGGAATCATACCGCAGCAAGAAAATGGTATTCCGTAAACCGGCGACACCGGCGGAAGCGGAGCTGGGTATTATCCCGAAATTCAAACCCGGCGATACGGTCACTGCTTCGTTCAAAGTGCAGGCGAAGGGCAAGCCTTGGCCGACGACGAAGCAGTACATGATGACGGTAAGGAGTCCGGAAACGGAAGCCAAGCTGCAAGGGCAAACGGATGAAGGAATTAAAGCCCAATTCGAGTCGAATAAATCGAATTTCATTTTATTGCCGGCCATTGGGAATGCGGTGCCAACGTATGTGTTCGGCATGTCGCCGAAAGAGACGTACAGCACCGACGTCAAATATTTGGCCGTCAACTTGTCGAATATTGAGGCTTACAATCCGGGCAACGAGACAACCGAGCCCAACTTCGACTTGTTCCTCAAGGAGAAAGCAACAGGCAAACGTTATAAAGTACCAGTCAAAAACTCGGTCATTTTGCAGCCAACCGATGACGGGTACTCGGGAGATATGCGCATTACCTACAGAGGCGGGGACTTGGTTGACAGCAAGGGTACCGTCATTCAGGCCGGTCTAGGGCCGGAGCTTCCGCTCGGCCAATACCAGGTTGAAATTATTTATAAAGGCGACACCGGCGGCGACGCGGAAATCGCTTCGATGTACAGCATAACGACCAGTCAAACATTCGCCGTATCGGATGACGACAGCAACCGGATCCGGGAAGCGAAAATCATGGCGGTCTACAAGCAAAAATTCGATTTGAGCCATGCGCCGATCTCGCTAAGCGGAAGCTTGCTCGAGGAGCTGAACAGCGCATTTCCGGGAGCTCCTTTTAAACAGGGAATGAATTTGGCCGATGCTGTAGGTGTTTATAAGGCTGCCAAGTTATTTATGGGTGCTGCTACCAAGGCTTTGGACCCGGAATTCGATAACGCCGCCTTTAACGATCTAGAGTCATTAAAAGAAGTGCCTGTTTATCATTATCGCTTGTTCGAATCGGATGAAGCGATGGAGGAGTTTTTTAGTGAAGAAGATCGGGAGAAGCTTGTCGACATTCGCGGGATGATCAAGCAGGCGGGCACCGGAGCTGATCAGCAGGTTATCGTCGATACGAAAACGGAACCGGCCATCATTAACGGAGCCGTCGCGTATAAAGGCAAGGATATGGTGTTTACCCGAGGCAAGCTGGACCTCTTCGGAGTTAAACAAAAAGTGAACGGCTACGACAGCATGCCATTCTTCGACACGTTGTTTGTGAAGGGGGACGGGACGCTCAGTGTGGCAAGCAGCGGTTTTGTGTTCCATAAAGGGGAATGGACGCTGGACTTCTTCAACGGTTTTGAGAAAACGCTGGGCGAAGGATATACCATACCTCAGGCGGAGTATCCGGAGAAGAAAGGCAACGAGGAAGACGACAGCCTGAACGGCAGCTTGAAATGGGCTTCGGGTGCGCTTGGAGATAGGCTGAATCCGTTCAAGCAGCTGATGGTTCAGCTTGTATATTTCAACAAGCACAGTTTGTTTTCCGTACCGAATTTTACATTTTCAGGATTCGGCGTTTCCTTTAACGATTTTATTTTAAGACCCGGCGGCGTTTCCTTCGGCGGTACGATTTCTTTGAAAATATTAAACGCTGAAGTGAAGAACGTCGTGTTCAATGACAAAGGATTCGTCGGTATCGATGCTGCGCTCAAGTTCGATTTAAATGAGGAATTGGGCTTAATCGGACCGAAAAAAGGTGGCGAAGACGCCAAGAAAGAACCGGAAGGACCGAAGAAGCCGAGCGGCGAAATCGACATCACGCATTATGTGCAGCCGGTCGATGGCGTGTCCAACACATACGGCTTGAAATTTGACGCCCAGCTCAAAAGCATGACGGAGATCGGGGCGGAAATTGCGTTCAAGAAGGTGGATGACGGCAGGATTTTGCCGGATGTGCTTGCCTTCAAAGCATCCCTCAGCAACCCCGGCGTGCTCATTACCGGCGCCACTTATTTAACGGGTGTGCGGGGAGCGCTGCGCGAGCTGGCCGATACGATTGCCGGCGGCACGAAGGACGATCCGTTCCCGTTAGTCATCGAAGCGGGAGTTAGCTTACGGTTTGGCATCGCGCCTGCTTACCATTATGGCGACATTGATCTGACGTTAAAACGGACAGGTATTAAGCTGGATGGGAAACTCGGCTTTTCGACCAAAAGCAATGCGAGTAAAGACGATTTAATTCCGATGTTGACCCAGGCGCTTATTGAGGCCCAGTGGGTGACTCCATGGTTCGTGCGCTTGCAGGCTGAAGTGGATATCGGAGGCTGGGATGTCATTGTCGGACGCGTCGGAATTTTTGTCGGACAAAACCTGGAGAAGCACCGAACCGATTTTGAGGGCTACATCGGCGCGAAGATCCAGATCCCGAGCGCGGTCCCTGTTGTCGGCGGGATGCCGCTGTCCAGCGTCTTTTTCGGATTAAATAACGATAAAATTTGGGGCAGCGTAGGCATTCTGTTTATTTCCCTGGGCGTTACTTACTATTGGGGCGGCGGTATCGAATTCGGCACCTCCGGCGAGCAGCTCCCCGAAGGCTTTACCCACGTGCTCATCAACGATCCGGAACACGGTCCGCGCTTGCTCGTCGTCGGGCAAGGTGTGAAGACAGTGGCCACATCGTGGGTCGAAGCAGAGAAAGAAACGCACGAGATCGTATACCGTGACGTTGCTCCAGGCGTACAAGTCATGGACAACGGAGCAATGAACATCGGAATCGGCGGCATCACAGTGAAAAACAGCGGGCGCTTGCACGAAATTCCAACAAGCGGCATATCCGGCAATGCCATTATCGAAGTGGAGTACACAGATAAGGACATGCCTGGTTTAACGCTCAAGGATTCGGCCGGCAAGCCGTATCCGATCGTGATCGACAACACGAACACGAATCCGGCGGCTACCGCATTTACGCAGCATATCCCGGCCGCTCAAGCGAGCGATCAAGTGGATCACCGGAAGGCGTTTATCGTCGTTCCGCAAGATAAAATCAAGGATAGCGGCACATGGACGCTTACGTCCACATCGGCCGTTCAAACCAAACTGCTTAACGTTCCGACGCTGCCGCAGCTGAACAACGTCGGTTTGACGAAGAATAGCGGAGATGCGAATAAATTCACGGCAAGTTGGTCGGTGAACAATGCCAAGGCGGGAGATACCGTTAATCTCTACTTGACCAAGGATGCCGTAACCGGAGACAAGGCGAAGCTTGAGAACGGTCAAGAAGTGCTTGAGCCGGGCGAACCGGGCATGCTGCTTGCCAAAGACATCCCCGTTGCCGAAGGCGGCGTAGTGTCAGGGGCAATGACAAGCGGCAGCAAGGTCATCGACGTAACGAAGGTCAGTATGATGGGCGCCGACGAGGACATTCGTGGACTGCTGCAGCAAGGCAGCTATTATTTGCGGGCCGAGCTCAAGTCTGACAGCGCGTTCGGCACCAAGACGTCGGCGGAGAAATTCGACATCGTCGACCCTCTGGCTCCTCAGGAGGTCAGCGACGTCTCCATCGAGCCTGCGGGCAACGGATTTTTCCAGCTGAGCTTCAAACCGGCGCCGATAAAGCCCGCTCTGAAAAATTACGAGCACAGCTATGTCATTAGCGCCATGCAGGAGCAGGACGGCAAGTTGGCATCTTATCCGAATTTCGGTGAGCTTATGTTTACCGAAGCGGAGTTGGCAAGTCATTGGAATGCCGCGACCGGCAAATACGAAGGCATTAAGATAGGCGGTTGGACGGCGACGACAACGAGCGAGAGCGTCGATCTCAAAAGCTTGAACAGCGCCCCTGCGGATCCGAAAGATATCAAATATACCGGTTTACAGGTAGGGCAAGAGTATATCGTAGGCGTTTCGTCTGTCGTCAAGCCTTCCAAGGAAGCCGACAAAAACGAGAATTATCATTATGCCGCCAGAACGGACAGCGCGAGGAAGCTGCTGCCGGTACCGGCCAAACCGGTGCTTGAAACCAGCAGGGAAAAGCTTGGCGCGCCTGGGCCGAAAATCGACTTGTTGACCAATCAAGTCACGCAGCAAAACATCCAGCTGTTCTCCGATCAGCAGGATATTACCGTGGAAGCTTACTATGACAATCAATTGATCGGTAAGACTACACTGCAAAATGACGGAAAAGGTAGTCACGGCACCCTGCAGTTGACTCCGTTTACGACGGACGGGACTTATGCGATCGAGCTGCTTGCGACCAATGCGAAAACGAAAGATTACAAGGTCAAAATGCTTTATCTAATCGTAGATACGATCGCTCCCGTGCTGTACTTGGACGAGCCTTCAACAGGGGCAAGAACGAGCGGCGGGAAAATCCGTTTTTCCGGCAGAACCTCGAACGACGCTGAACTTACGGTCATCGGGAACAAGAAAGAAACCAAGCTTCATGTGACGGATAACGGAAGTTTCTCAGGAGATATTGCGGTGGAATCGACGGATCCAACCATACAGCTTACCGTTAAGGCGCGCGACGGCGCGGGCAATGAAAATTCGGCCATCGTGTCAATTACGAATGACCAGTTCCATGTACCTGCAGGGCTCGTAATCAAGCAGCTGCCGGTCATGAAGCCGGGAGACAGCGCGAAGCTGGAAGCCAATCTGCGTGTATCCGACGGCAAAGATGCACAGGGTAAGCCGAAGTTCAAGGAGATTCCGGTCTCTGCGGACAAAGTCAGCTATTCGGTCTTGTCAGGGGATGCGGCACAGCTGAACAAAGACGGTAAGTCGATCACCGCGCTTGGCAGAGGGGCCAGCCTTGTTCAGGCGGAATATCAGGTTGCTGATGGCGTTACGCTGCAAGCGATGGCGGCGGCAACCGTAGAAATTTCCGCACCGACGGTACTTGGCAGTATTCAAGCCAGTACTTCGACAATCGCTAACGACGGCTCCCATACGAAGGTGGCTGTGAGCGATGCAGGGGAAATGCTCGGATTCCAGCTTGTTTATAAAGTGTTTTCCAAAGGTGCGGGCGCAGTGCCGCAGCTTAACCAAGATATTAGCTCTTGGAGCTTCCTGCCTCAAGACGGGATCGTTTCCGCACAATCGGGCGATAGCGTCGTAGTGGCGAAACGAACCTCATCGGGCAAGTTGGCGGTAGGGGCAGCAGCACTGTCTGCCAACGTTTGGCTGCCGCAGTTTGGCGGCTTCGGTGGCGGCGGCGGGCCTATTCCGGTCACGACCAGTTCCGATATCGTCATCGGCCAGCAGCGTATTAGCGCCGAGAAAAAGGACGACGTGGTCGTAGCGGATATCGATGGGAAGTATGTGGATGCCTCCGGCGCCAAGGATATCGTGATCGCTTCTGAGGATCGCACGGCTAAGGGCTTTACGTTCCGTCTGGATAAGGAGATCGGCCGGCAGGCGATCGGCAAACAACGGAATATCGTCATCAAAGTGCCTTTAGCTGAGCTCGTTCTGACGCCGAAGATGCTGGCAAACATGAAAGACAATCTGGAAGTTCATATTTTTAGAAACTTAAGCGAAGAGCTTGACGGCCTGAGCAAGCTGGCTGGCAGTCTGGACTCCACCTTGCTCGCGGGCGGTCAGGGCGTATCGATCAAGACAAACATCCCTGCAGCCGACTGGAATGGCTATGCGGCCACTCGTATCCCGCTGCCGGATTCACTGGGGCCTGCTGATATTACGGCGGTTGTGCTGAAAAGTCCGGATGGCGCTTGGACACCGGTACCGTGGAAGCTGACAGGTGATGCGGCCTCGGTCGATGTTCAATTGACCGGAGAAGGCAATCTCATCTTTATCCGGAACGTGAAAACGTTCGGGGACGTGCAGAATGACTTCTGGGGGAAAGAGGTCACTTACCAAGCGGCAGCCAAATTGTTTGTGCTTGGCAAGGCGGAAGATCGCTTCGAACCGGAAAGCTACATTACGCGGGCCGAATATCCGACGATTCTGCTGCGGGTTGCAGGCATGATGAACAAGAAAGCTGAAGCCGAATTTACGGATATCGCTTCAGATGATTGGTACAACCAAAGCGTGGGAGTTGCAGCGCGAATGGGCATCGTCAACGGTTTAGCTGACGGAAGCTTCGCTCCTCAGTCAACCGTGTCGAGAATTGAGGCGATGACGATGGCGGGAAGACTGCTTGAAGCGCTGGGACGCAGCCAAGAGATGTCGGAAGAGGAAGCGGACAAGGTGCTTAGTGCCTTCGCGGACGGCACATCCGTTCCCGGCTGGGCTAAAATACCAGCTGCGGTCTGCATCCAAAACGGAATCATCGAAGGGGACAACAACAACGTGAATCCGTTAAGCGAACTAACAAGAGCTCAGGCAGCGGCGATCGCAATTAGACTCGATTCGTGGCTTGCAAGCCGTTAATAACGAAAAGATACCGACACAAGTCTTCATGACCTGTGCCGGTATCTCTCATATAAGAGGTTGAGAAACGGATTTTTACCAAATTGAGGCGGTGTACAAATGGCATTGAAGCAAAAATCAATCTATGCGATTGTATTTGCTGGTTTATGTATCGTATTGCTGGCAAGCTTTGCAGCTTACTATGCAAGTGCAAACACAGGGCGATGGACGGACGGCAGCAATCCGGATACGAGTTGGTTTGACGTCGATCCATCCTTCGGAACCTTTACGATTAACACGCCGGCTAAGCTGGCAGGTGTTGCCAAGCTGGTCAATGACGGAACCAGCCGGAACGGCGTGGAGGTCAACGGTCTTAGCGGAAAGAGGCTGGAGGTCAGCCAGGATCTGGATTTATCCGCTTACCAATGGATACCGATTGGTACGGATACAAAGCCCTTCAAAGGGACGCTGATAACAACGGACGGCCAAACGAAGGAAATTCGCGGTATGAAGGTAGCCGACGATCGCCTTTACAGCGGCTTGGTCGGATACATGGATGGGGCAACGGTGGGCGGATTTAAATTCACCAGCACCGGCAGCATCAACATGCCTTCGGTTTCTCAGGGTGTCTACGCTGGGGCAGCCGTCGGCAAAATGATCAATAACAGTTATTTGTACGATATAACGAATGATATGACCGTTACGGTCGATACAGCATCCCGAGATACTCACGTAGGAGGGATCGTCGGTCAAAGCGAAGGCCATATCTCTAACCTCGTCAATAACGGTGCGGTTACGGTATCCGGTGGAACGGTTTACGCCGGAGGGGTCATCGGAAGCGTATACGGCAGCGGGTTAGAGGCTGTGAAATTGTGGAATAACGGGACGCTGAGCGTCGTGAGCAGGGCGGGTAACGATGTGTATGCCGGCGGTATAGCAGGCTATTCGCCTCTACTCATCAAGATGAGTGACTATAATACCAATATTTCGAATGCTGGGACGGTAACTGTCTCCGGCGGATCGAACCAGTATGCCGGCGGCATTTTGGGTAAAGCCAGCGGGCAGGCGATCTTTTCCCCGAACACCGTAAACAGCGGAACGGTAACCATCGCAGCTCCTTCGGCAGGCGGATCGTATGCCGGCGGACTGGCGGGCTTTCTGGGCACCGAGCAGGCGGATGTTGCATTCGTCAATACGGGGGTCGTCACGAATAACGGCGGAACTAACGTATATACGGGAGGTATTGCCGGCTATGTCGAGGGTGAATTTACGTATGTGAAGAGCTATACCAACAGCGTAAGCATTACAGCAACAGGTAAAGATCACCTTTATACCGGCGGGCTGATCGGTTATGCGTCAGGACCGTTTAGTTTTAAAGGTGCGGCGAAAAATACGGCTGCACTTCAGGTTTCCGGAGGAACACAGCCGGGCAAGCCGGATGAAGTGTATACCGGCGGATTGGTTGGCTATTCCGCGAGCCGGGTGCTTTTTGACAATACCGCTGCGCTTGCTTTTGAAAACAGTGGGGCCATTACGGTAACGGGCGGTACCGGACTGTATACGGGCGGGATCGTCTCCAACCGGGCTTATGCGAGAACAAGCGGCGAACCAAGCGATAACGTCTCCAGCATCGGAGATATCAAAGTTACAGGCAAGACGAAGCAGTATACGGGCGGCTTCATTGGCATCGTCCCGGAAGAAGGGCTCGATAAAACGATCGCAGGCGCATCGTTCGCAGGCGACATCACAGTTACGGCAACGGCTTCCAGCTCGGACAGCACCGTCAGTACCGGCGGAATCGTCGGCTACTATATGAATGCCGGCGGAAGCGGAAGTATTACCGGGACATCATTTAAACGGACACCAGCGGGCGTAGTCCAAGGAGTTCCAACATACCGGAAGGGGACGCTGACATCGACAGGAGGCGGCGTGCACACCTATACGGGCGGTATTGCCGGCTATGTAGACGGCGGCTTGATTTCCGGCGCAGCCGTAGGGAATACGGCGGACAGCCAAGCAGTACTTACAGCCGACGGCTTCATCGGCGGCGTGGTAGGATATTTGAAAGGGACTATTCAATCGGCGAATGTCAAATATGTGACCGCGACGGTTCAAACCGTTGACGGCTTCGCCGGAGGCGTTGCCGGTACGGCACAAGGCACGATTACCGGAGCAACCGTAGGCGACGCTGCCTCGGCAGGCAGCGACAGCGTGAAATTAGCCGCTGCTGCGGGCATCGACCGCTTGACGGCAGGCGGTATTGTCGGACGGAGCGAAGGGCCGCTCACGGTTACGGCGAGTTTGGTTACTCGCATCGGATTGCTTAACGAGGCGGGAAGAAGCGGCTACAATTTGGGCGGGATGGCCGGAATACTTGCCCCCGATGCCCAAATCGGAGCTCCCGGGGCACCGGTTGAAGTCAAGCAGCTAGAGATCGCCGTCAAGGCGACTAACAGTAATGCGGGCGGGGCTATCGGCATCAGCCGCACTGCGCAAATTACTCTGCTTCATATAGAGAATACCGTTACCCAAGTACTGGCTTCCGGAATCAAGGTCGGCGGAGCGATTGGTATTCAGGAAGCCGTTATGAACGCCCCGAGTTCAGGGTTTGCTATCACGGCAAAAGATGTGACGATCACATCGCAAGGCAGCGCCAACCAAATCGGCGGGATTGCCGGGCATAATTCAGGCTTCATCAACGCGGTACACACCCAAAATAATCTCCTTGAGGCAAGCGGCGTTAGTGCGGAGCTCGGCGGGATCGCGGGGCACTCCGAAGCGCCGAACAACAGCACAGTGCTGGCTGGCATCGGCGGAGCATGGGTGCGGGCCGGAGAGCAGCCGCTGCTGACAGCGACGGGAGCGAACGCCGTCATCGGCGGGATTGCCGGCTATGCGAGGAATACCGAGATCAAAGATCCGGTGATCGATGCTGAGCTTCCCGATTATGCGATGATATCCTTTACGGGAGCGAACGCCAAGGCCGGCGGGATCGCCGGAAGCACCGAGAACGGCAAAATCGTCGGCGACGCAGTGAAGCTCAATGCGGACAACGTGTTTATTACCAGCAGCGCATCTGCGGCGGCCCCATATATCGGTGGGATTGCCGGATACAACGACAAGACGCGGGTGGAAAAAGTATCCTCGGGTTCTGTCAATCTCGTCGCAGGAAGTCCTAACGCGGTGATCGGCGGAATGGCCGGCTACAATCTGAGCGGCGATACGGCCGGCGTTATTATCAACAATCATACGGATGCCCTCAGCATCAAGGTGAATCCGACCGCTTCCCCATCCACAGTCGGAGGTATTGTCGGAATCAATGACCGCCGTGGAACAGATCCGGCTGCAGATCCAGGCAAAGCGGTCAGCACGATCCAGAACAGCCGGATCGTCGGAACGATTCATTTGAATGCGATTGCGGCCGTAACCGGCGGGATGGTCGGCGAAAATCGCAGCTTGATCGCCAATAACAGCATTTCCGATAAAATATCGGTGGTCTCCAAAGGAAACTCCGGTATTGTCGGTGGCTTGGCCGGCGTAAATACGAACAGCGGAACGTTGTATTATACGTACTCCAATGCGAACTTGACGATCGAAGGCGAAAATACGCTGGCTGGCGGACTTGTCGGCGAAAACCGTGGTCAGGTGACTGCTTCATATGTAGACATTGATATTACCGGCAGCGCTTATGGAACAGAAGCCAATTCCGTTTATTTGGGCGGAGTCATCGGCCGCAACAGCGGAACGATTGACAAATCGTATTCGGTTTCCAAAGTGAGCGCAAAAGGCATCTACACGATCGTCGGCGGTTTAGTCGGCGAGCATGCGGCAGGCAGCATCACGAATTCTTATGCGGCCAAAGAAGTAGTTGCGGGTGCCGATCATTCTTATGCCGGCGGACTGCTTGGCCGAATTACGAACGGCACTGTGACGACTGCCTATTCAGCCGGCAAAGTATCGGCCGTTGAAGGCTCGTATGCCGGCGGCTTTGCGGGACGCTATGACAATGCAAGCAAGGAACTGCTTTATAAAGCGTATTATGTGAAAGATGCAGGCAACGATATCAATGCGGATTTGCCTGACTTTGCCGAAGGCAATATGCGTTGGCTGAATGTGCAGGCACGGCTTAGCACAATTTTGGCGGAAACGCTCAAGAACAGAGATTATTTCCCGACGCTGTCGGGCTGGGATTTCACAACGGTCTGGAGATACGGCTCGCTCAATGCCGTATATAAATATCCCGAATTGATCCGCGTGGCCAACAGCGGAGGAGAGACGGGCAGCGACGATGTGAATGCCAACATCAATTGGTATATGCGCGATCAAGGCGCTTATAGCTTTGAGGTGAAGAGCGAGGCGGAGCTGGCAGGCCTTGCGGCCATTGTCAACGGCTCTATGCCCGGCGTAACCAAGTTCTCTTTTGAAGGCCGGACGATCAAAGTGATGAATCCGATCCATATTCAATCGAAACAATGGGCGGCAATCGGCAGCAGCGAAGACAGCCCATTCCAAGGACATTTTAACGGAAACGGCCAGCTCATCGACGGTCTGACGGTGACACCGGTCGCCTCGTACTCCGGACTGTTCGGCGTGATCGGGCAGCAGGCGAAGGTGGAAAATATCAATATCGAACCTTTGTCCGTGGCTGGACAACAGTTTACCGGCGTGCTTGCCGGTGTGAATCAAGGCGCTGTATCCAATATCAGCATCAAGCTGCTGGGCGGCGTGAAAATCAGCGGCGGCACTGTCGGCAGCGTGCTTGGCAAAAATACGGGTACGATATCAGGCATTGCGATTAGTCTTGAGGGAGGCAGCCGAATCGAAGCGACAGGCGCGAATTCGGTTGCCGGCGGACTGATCGGCGACAATGCGATGGCGCTTAACCCGGGACTGTTTGCCTTCAAGCCGGTGGATGCAAGCATCGGCAGCTCGGCCGACAATGCCACGGTCGGTGGGCTGATCGGCAGACAGACCGGCGATGTACGCGGCTTCAGCGTGGATATTGCGGCGAACTACCGCATTTCGACGACAGGCGCAAACAACACCGTGGGCGGTCTGATCGGGCAGTACGTATCCGGGCAAGCGGAGCATATCGCGCTTACCTTTACGGACGGTACGCTGCAAACGTCAGGTGCGGGATCGACTTTAGGCGGTGTGATCGGCCAATCGGGTCCGGGCAATACGATCAGCGACGTTACGCTGGCGGTCAAGCAGGATGGCCAGCATATGACCGGCAGCGGCATTGTCGGCGGGATCGTGGGAGCCAAGGAAGGCCGGGGCACCAATTCGTTTGACTTGGACCAAGTGAAAGTGGATAACGTGAAGCTGGTTGCCACAGGCAGCGGCGGACAAGCCGTTATCGGCGGCATCGCCGGTAAGATCGCGAATGCAGCGGTTGAGCAGGCATCGGTAAGCGGCGCGATCAAAGCGTCCGGGGACCAAGTCATTGCAGGCGGTATCGCCGGACAGGCAGACAATGCCATTCTGTATATGGTGAATGTGACCTCGGACATCGACGCCGCGGCCCAATCGGGCGAGTCCTCCATCGGAGGCGTTGCGGGGATCATCTCGTCCAGTGATGTCAATCGGGCCTTTAATTTCGGTAAGCTGGCTCCGTTCTATAGAGGCATATATCAAGCAACCGTCTCCGCCAAAACGATCAAAGCAGCAGGCGCGGATAACGGAGCCGTCCTTTTTGTCGGCGGTATCGCAGGCAAGAATACGGCAGCGTCGATCTATCATTCGGTATCCGTTCCGGCCCTTGCGGTCAGCGGCGGTAAAACGTCCGCGATCGGCGGTATCGCGGGGTACAACAGCGGGATCATCGTCAGCACGGCTGCTCATAGCAGCATCACTGCAGATTCCAACCGCGTTTATCATGTCGGCGGGGCTGTCGGCCAATCGGCTGGCGGCGAAATTCATTACACGAGTGCGACTGCAGCAGCCGGAGAGAAGATCACGGTAGGCAGCGCCGTCACGAAGCCGGGCGTAATTCCGGCAGCTCACGTCGGCGGCTTTGTAGGAATAGCCGATAACACGCTATTTACGAATTCTTTTGCCGATATCCCTGTGCAGGTGATATGCGACAATCAAGACAATACGATCTATGCCGGCGGATTTGCAGGTTTGCTGGGGGATACCGACCCGTCTGGATCGGGCGCCATCAAACGGGCTTACGCCAAAGGAACCGTGGAGGTTCAAGGAATAACGGGCGCATATGCGGGCGGGTTCGTCGGCTCCGCAGACCGTTATGCGATTAATGAAGCTTATACGACGGGAAAAGTCGCGAATCAAGGCTTTGACACACGCACGGGCGGCTTCGCCGGAGTTGTCGAGCGTATGGCTAGCGTAAAAAATGCTTATGCGATGCAGGAAAAAGTAATCACGACCGGAATCAATCACGCGACAAGGTCGTATACCGGCGGGTTCGCGGGGTATAACGACGGCGTGATCCAGAACGCCTTTGCGGGCACCCCTGCGGTCACGATGAACGTCACCGGCGCAAATGCGTTTATCGGAGCGTTTATCGGCTACAATTTCAGAGACGGGAAAGTCACGTCGTCCTCCTATCTGGGAACGCTCGCTCCGACGGGCCGCAACTTAGGCACGGGGGAGGCGATGAAAGCGGAAGGCGACCTTACCGGGTCATATGCATTCGGCAGCTGGAATTTTGACATCGATGCCTCCTTCCTGAGCCATAACGGAGCTTCGGATATTGTCATCCTGAGCGAGAAGCAGTTGATCGGTATCACGACGTTCTATAACGATCCGGGAACCGAATTTTACGGATTGTTTAACCGGACGGCTGCTGCGAAGCCTGAGATGAACAAGTTCTCTCTCGGGGCGGATATTGCTATGGATGGCCGTCCGTGGGTACCGTTCGCCGCTTTCTACGGAGAGTTCGACGGCAAAGGCAAATCGATTACAGGGCTTAAAGGCACGGCACCAGGTGCTTCCGCCTACGGATTTGTTGCTGAGAATTACGGAAGCATCGCCAATATTACCTTTGTCGGCGCCAACATCGCCGCAGGCACAAACACAGGCATTGTCGCCGGGATCAACCATGACGGAGCGAAGATCAGCGGCATCACAATCAACGGCGGCACCGTGAAAGGCGCGGATTACACCGGCGGGGCGATCGGCCTCAATAGCGGAACCGCAGACCGCATAGCTGTGAATGGCACGATCAGTACAGCAGGTGGCGTTGCAGGCGGCATTGCCGGTGCGAATGAAGGAAAGATCAGCAAATCATACTCCAGAGGCACCCTCGCGAATACGAATGCCAGTCTTCCGGTGGCAGCTGGAGGAATTGCTGGGGAGAACAGAGCAACCGGTGATATCAGCGAATCGTTCTCCTTTGCGGGCCTTACTATTTCCGCTGATCAAGCGACGGTAGGAGGCATTGCGGGTCTGAATCGGGGTAAAATCGCCAATACGTACTACTCGGGACGTTTGAGCGCAGAAGGGACAACCAAAGCGTGGGCCGGCGGCATAGTTGGGTACGCTGCAGAAGGCAAGATTAGCGATTCCTTGAATGTCGGCGAAGTTGTCGCATCAGTCGGCGGCAAAATCGATCCGAGCGCATCCTATTTCGGCGGTATCGCCGGCAAGAAGGAAGGCGCGGCTGTTATCGCGAATACCGCGTTCAACAAGCAAATGCTGAAAGCGGACACCGCCTACTATAATGCCGATGGCAAAAGAACGGCAGGCACAAGCGGCGAAGCGATCGGCTTGTCGGCCAAGGACTTCGTCTCAGGAACGCTGCCGATCGGTCTGAATGGGGGATTGTGGCAGGCTGCTCAAGGGTTTTATCCGCAGCTTGCAGCATTTAGCGGAACCGCGGTATCCAAACTGAGTACAGCGGCCGTTATTTTAAGCGAGAAGGATTCCATCCATAGCATCAAATCCGATTTTGGGTTGACTCGCGATAGTGCGGTAACTTGGACGGCCGATCCGAATGGAATTACCATCGTCAAGGCTTCGGATGCAACGAAAGGTTCAATGAAAACGGGCGGCAGCGCCGTACTGACAGCAGCGGTGAACGGAGAAGCCAGAACGTGGACAGTGAATGCGCCAGCTTTATCATTCGTGGATACCGCGAAGAAACCTGGCGTCGTTTCCGGTGAAACTCCGTTTGCGGATCAAGTTTCCGTTGTGTTGGCTGCAGACGAGCCGGGCGGCAAGATCGTATATACGTTGGACGGCAGCCAGCCGGATGCATGGTCCAAGGTTTATACCGCGCCTATCGTACTGAAAGATACGACAACGATCAAGGCGATGACGATAGCGGAAGATAAGGAAAACAGCGAGGTTTTGACGGCGACTTGGACGAAGAAACCTCCGTTAATGGGTGGCGGCGGATGGGCTCCGCCAATCGTTGCCGAACCGGGCATTGCCGCCAACATCGGCTCCAAGACGGTTCAGACCGATAACAAAACTTCGGTGTCCGTCGCCAAGAACAGCAAATTGACGTTGACGGCGCCGGAGGGTCAGATCATTTATTATACGACTGACGGCAGTATACCGACGAAAAACAGCGCTCGCTATACCGGAGAGATTGTGATCATGGGGAATATGACGATTAAAATGATCACGGATAAAAACGATCAGGTTGTCACTATGAACTATCAGGTGGAAAACGCCAAGTATGATCTGAAAAGCGATGCGAGCCAAATCAAATACATTTCCGGCTATGAAAACAATGAATTCAGGCCGGACAACGCGCTTAGCCGCTATGAGATTACGTACATGCTCGATCCTCTGCTGAATAAAGAGGATGTGACCGTAGCGGGCGTGCTGAGTGACGTAACCAGCGGCAGACAAGATGCCGTAGCGTTCTTTACGTCGGCGGGCATCATTGAAGGGTTCCCGGACAACACCTTTGGCGGCGCTAAAAAACTGACGAGAGCGGAGTTCGTCGTTATGATGGCGAGAGTGCTGAAGCTGAATATTTCCGAGACCGGAGCGTCAACGTTGGAGGATGTGAAGGGCCATTGGTCGGAAAAATACGTCAATGCCTTTATCAAAGCAGGGTATGTGGATGGCTTCCCGGACGGAACCTTCCAGCCTGACAACGAAATTACCAGAGCGCAGGCTGTTGTTCTGATCAACCGAATTACGGGTATGGAGAAACAGGACGGCCCCGCGAAGTTCAGCGACCTGCTTCCAACGCATTGGGCTTACTCCGACATTATGGCCGCGTCCAAATAGGCGCAGCCAGCCTGGAAAGGCGGTATAGACAATGAAAAGAAAAATAGCTGCGATAGGTTTACTCCTTCTAATGCTCTCCTGCCTGAGCTTTTTCGTCCGGGCGAATGCGGATGAGGCGGCGACTTATAACGCAGAGGAGATGTATGAACGCGCGCAAAGCGCGGTGTTCTACCTCCGGGCTTTGAACGGTGACAATACGTTAAAGGCCTCAGGTACCGGAGTGATGATATCCACAGACGGTATCGCGGCAACGGCTTACCATGTGATCGCAGAGGCCGATCACCTGGAAGCTGTTTTCGGCGACGGACGCAAGGTCTCTTCGATCGAAGTGCTCGGCGTCGATGACCAGACGGATGCGGCGGTCTTGAAGCTGCCAGCAGCGGTGGGTGAGCACGCCTCCCATGAGGGGAAAGCGTCGTATAACGCTCTTCGAGTCAGGGGAACGGCGGTAAAGCATGGCGAGAAAGTATTCGCCATCGGATACCCGATGAAAGATACTCCGATCATTACAGAGGGCATTATCAACTCCCCGAAGGCGGAAATCAACGGGCGGGACCGCATTCTGACCTCGGCGCAAATCGCCAGTGGAATGTCCGGAGGCCCGGTCATCGACCGATACGGACGTTTGGCCGGGATCGTGTCCGGGTCCATGCGAACGATGAACAATATCCATCTGGTCATTCCAATGGAGCAGCTGCGAATGCTGCTGCCGGCATCGACCAAGTAACGGGTAGAGAAGTATGTGACATCCATTTGAAAAATGACAAGAAGCCGACTCGCCTTAGGGTGAGTCGGCTTCTTTGGTATGGAAAAGGAGACCCAGTCCCAGTCGACTGGGGTAAGCAAAGCATGCCATTTATCGCATGGCGGGACGGTGAGTCGCCATTCTTCAGGCCTCGCTAGAAGGGAAGGGGTACTTACAGGGCGCTATTTTGCTAGAAACAGCCCTTTTGGCAAGGGGGAGGGAACTAGAGGCCGCTTTTTCACCATTCCGAGCAGCTAGTTAGACCATTGAGCCGAAATAAGACCCTGTAGTTCCCCTCGTGCGCCTGAAATTCCGCTTTTCGCTGAAATAAGGGAATGGAGTTCCCTCAATCGGGCAGATCTCAAGTTTAGCCGCTCTCAAGTTACTTGCTAGTTGCAGGTAAGGGTTAAATGAAGAAGGTCGATCGTCCAGGTGAAACAGTTTTAACTTTAATATGATGGACGATGGAGACCCGGAAATTCCACCGCAGTTTGCCTGTGAGGCATACGAAGGAGAAATGTCTCCGGAGTATTACAAGGGTGTACACGGATATGAAGACCGGTAAGGAAAAAGAAGTTGAAGGCAGCACAAAGTAGAACAAAAAGGGAATGGGTATGGGATGGAGAAGCGATAGCGTCCGTATTTGAAATCGTGTTATTACCGCTAAATCCAATTAAAGAAACACGATTTCAAGAAACGGTCGGAATCCTATACCCAATTCCCTCCCCACTCTCCAACGTACGAGTTTAGACAAAGCTAAAGGTTTGCGGTAATTCAAAGTGAACAATTGTAAACAATCAATTTCATCGAATTTCAACAAACTGACGATCACGAAGCGAACTCTCGAAGCGAATCCGATAATTGGAGGATTAAGGATAATTTATGGATTATTTTAGTTGAAAGTGTTTACAATAACAGCTCCTTTGAATTATATTTAGTCTATCAAATGTAAAAACAATATTTTACAAATGATTCAGTTGTGGGGAGAGGTTGATTGGCATTTACTTCTTTGTGACTGGGAGGTTGTCGAGGGAAACGGAGAGCGTGCAAGAAATAAGGCTTCGTCTGGCATTTAAATGAACGAAGGTTAATTAATTTCAAGGAGGAATTGCAGTTGAAAAAGAAAGCGCTTTATTTACGTAACGGTTTAACAGCATCTCTAACATGCGCAATACTGGTTGCGCCAATGACCTTGGCTTCAGCCGATGAAGCGAAAGGCACCGAGCTAAAATTACGCATTATGGAAACGACGGACATTCATGCGAATATTGTGAATTACGATTATTACAAAGACAGCTCGACAGACGAGTTTGGCTTAGTGAAAACAGCGACTTTAATCAATAAGTATCGAAAAGAGGCCAAAAACAGCCTGTTATTCGATAATGGCGATCTACTGCAAGGGAACCCGCTTGGCGATCTCATGGCAAAAATCAAACCGCTGAAAGATGGCGAGACTCATCCTGTATATAAAGCCATGAACCTGCTAAACTATGACGCAGGGAATATCGGAAACCATGAGTTTAACTATGGGCTTGATTTCTTGCAGCGCAGTTTGAAAGGCGCGAAGTTTCCATATGTCAATTCCAACGTGTACATAGATGACCAAAGCGGAAAAAATTATTTTACACCTTATCTTCTATTGGATCGTACTTTCGTAGATGAAAAAGGGCAGGAGCAAAAGTTGAAAGTCGGCGTGATCGGTTTCGTGCCTCCACAGGTTACGCAGTGGGATAAAGCTAATCTTGAAGGAAAAGTCATAGCCAAGGATATCATTGAATCTGCCAATAAATTCGTTCCTAAAATGAAAGAGGAAGGAGCGGATATCATTGTAGCGATCGCTCATACCGGCTTCGGAACTGTTGAAGCGACAGGCGGCGAAGAGAACGCGGCGTATCTGTTAAGTAAAGTTCCTGGTATTGATTCGATTCTATTCGGGCATGCGCACGTCGTTTTCCCTGCTGATAAATTTGCCGGACCGACAGGTGTGGATTTGGCCAAAGCGGGCGTCGATATGAAGAAGGGGACAATCAACGGGGTTGCTGCCGTCGAGCCAGGTTTCTGGGGAGATAACTTGGGGGTTATCGATCTGAGTTTGCAAAAGGTGGATGGCAAGTGGAAGGTTGCGGATTCACAATCCAGTGTGATTCCGATTTACGATAAAGCAAATAAAAAGCCGCTTGTGGAAGCGGATCAATCAGTGCTGAACAGCGTCAAAAACGAACATGAGGCGACTTTGGATTATGTGAGAGGCCCGGTAGGTACTTCGACAGCACCGATTAACAGCTATTTTGCATTGATTCAAGATGATCCTTCGATTCAGTTGGTAACTAACGCACAAAAATGGTACGTAGAAGAACACATTCAAGGAACGGAATTAGACGGCATTCCCGTGCTTTCCGCTGGCGCTCCTTTCAAAGCAGGCGGTCGCGGAGGCGTAAGCTACTACACGGATATCCCGGCAGGCAACCTTGCTGTGAAGAACATGGCTGATCTCTATGTGTATCCGAATACGCTGAACGCAGTTCTGGTAACCGGAGAGCAGTTGAAAAACTGGCTGGAAATGTCCGCAGGCCAATTTAACCAAATTGATCCGAATAAAGAGGGTGAGCAACCTTTAGTCAATCTTAACTTTCCTACGTATAATTTTGATGTCATCGACGGTGTAACTTATCAAATTGATGTCACACAACCAGCAAAATACGATACAGGCGGGAAACTTAAGAATGCCGATGCAAGCCGTATTCAAAATTTGAGCTATAACGGCAAGCCGGTAGATCCTAAACAGAAATTTATCGTTGCTACAAATAACTACCGCGCAAGCGGCGGCGGGAATTTCGATGGAGCAAACGGTAAAACGATTGTCATCAGTTCTCCGGACGAGAACCGTCAAATTGTTATTGATTATATTCGTGACCATGGAACGGTAAATCCATCTGCGGATAACAACTGGTCTTTAGCGCCAATCAACGGCAAAGCTACCGTGACATTCGAATCTTCACCGAAAGCCATTCCTTTCGCCGAGCAGCTTGGCAATCTGACCTACCTCAGCACGGATAAAGAGAGCGGATTTGCCAAATTTGCCATGAAGACGGAAAAAGCCGCTGAACCGGCTAAGGATTCTGTAAAACCGGAGCCAGCCCAATCAACAGATGCTCCGGCTGCACCGGCACCGGCTCAACCAGCACCAGCTCCGGCAACTAACGCAACGGCTTCGGATGAAATTTATATCGTGAAGTCAGGCGATGTTCTTTCGAGAATTGCCAAAAGCTACGGCATGGACTGGAGAGAACTAGCAGCCTATAACAACCTGAAAAACCCGCATCTGATTTATATTGGCCAACAAATACGAATTCCTGCAAAGAAATAAAGAAGAAAAGTCGTGGTACACCGAATTGGTGACCCACGACTTTTTTGCATAGAAGTTATTGAATGATGTCATAAATCAAGGCAGACTCTTCGCAGGCATCGCTCTGGATGACGAAAGCACGCTCGATTTTTTGAGCGATCGCCGCGACATCTTCTTGGTTCGCATGAAGAATGGCAATGGTCTCTCCTTGACGAACGGAGTGCCCGACTTTCTTCGTGAGCACGACGCCAACGGCCAGATCGATAGAAGACTCCTTCGTCGGTCTGCCAGCACCCAACTGCATCGCCGCCACGCCGATCTCTTCGGCTTGAATGGCATGGATATAACCGTCCACAGGAGCAGTTACATGCACTTGATACGGCGCTTGAGGCAGCTTCTCCGGATCGTCGATAACCTCGGCTGTCCCGCCTTGAGCGACAACGAACTGCTTGAGTACCTCGAGCGCTTTGCCGCTGTGGATCAATTCTTCGAGCAGTTGGTAACCTTCCTCGAAGCTTTCGGCTTTACCGCCGAGAACGACCATGTGCGCGCCTAATGTAAGAACTAGGCGAGTTAAGTCCTCAGGACCTTCGCCGCGCAGGGTATCGATAGCTTCCTTAATTTCTAAGGAGTTGCCTACGGCGTAGCCAAGAGGCTGGCTCATGTCGCTAATAATCGCGACGGTATGACGGCCGAGCTCGCGGCCGATGTCTACCATGGCAGATGCAAGCGCTCTGGCCTCATCGAGCGACTTCATGAAGGCGCCTGCGCCTGTCTTGACGTCCAGAACAATGGCATCTGCGCCGGCGGCGATTTTTTTGCTCATGATCGAGCTGGCGATCAAAGGGATCGAGTCTACGGTGGCTGTCACATCGCGAAGACCGTATAATTTTTTGTCAGCAGGGGTTAGATTGCCGCTTTGGCCGATAACCGCTATTTTGAACTCGTTGACGTTATGGATGAATTCCTCGGCAGACAACTCGACATGGAAGCCGGGAATGGCTTCCAGTTTATCGATGGTTCCACCTGTGTGTCCCAGCCCTCTGCCGGACATTTTGGCTACCGGAATGCCGGCTGCGGCAACCAGCGGAGCGAGAATGATGGTCGTTGTATCGCCGACCCCACCGGTACTGTGCTTATCTACTTTAACTCCTTCGATTGGAGAGAGGTCCACAGTATCGCCTGACAGGGTCATCGCCATGGTCAGGTTTGCAACTTCCTCTGAAGTCATTCCTTTAAAATAGACAGCCATGGCCCATGCGGACAACTGGTAGTCCGGTATTTCCCCTTTGGTATATCCCTCAATGATGAAATCAATCTCTGTTTTGCTTAAAACGCCGCCATCTCTTTTCTTGGCGATTAGGTCGACCATCCGCATGTTAATTCACCCCGCCTGTGATTTCTTTAATAAGTGCAATGAATTTGGGTCTCGCCTCAGCGGCAACCCTAACGACTTGCTCATGCGTTAAAGGCTCCAGATGCTCTCCGATCGCCATATCGGTAATACAGGTAATTCCTACGACTTGCATGCCGCAATGATTGGCAGCGATCACTTCAGGAACGGTTGACATGCCGATCGCATCTCCGCCTATCCCAGCGAGCATCTTCAATTCAGCCGGTGTGCAATAAGTAGGACCAGAGACGCTGACATAAACGCCTTGCTGCAAAGGAATGTTCAATTCAGCGGCTTTCGCTTCAGCCATCTCTCTGAGCTTGCGGTTGTAAGCTTCCGACATATCCGGGAAACGGGGGCCCAACTCGGCGATATTAGGTCCAATCAACGGATTGGCGCCTGTGAAGTTGATATGATCCGTGATTAGCATAAGATCCCCTGCTGCGAAGGAAGGATTCATGCCTCCGGCCGCGTTAGTAACAACCAGCGTCTCAATTCCCAGCAGTTTCATGACATAAACCGGGAAAACAACTTCCTGCATAGGGTAGCCTTCATAGAAATGAAAGCGGCCTTTCATCACAAGCACGGTTTTGTCTTGAAGCTGGCCGACTACGAGTTCCCCGGAATGGCCTTCCACGGTAGAGGTTGGGAAATGGGGGATTTTCTCGTATGGAATGACAGTGGGGTTCAGGACCTCATCTGCAAGTACGCCTAATCCTGAGCCTAGAATCATTCCGATTTCTGGTTGTACAGGTATAGATTCACGAATAAACGAAGCTGCTTCAGCTAATTTTTTTAACAAATTATCCATTCTGTAATGCCTCCTGAGCGTTGTTGTTATAGGTTAGCAATAATTTCTTTCATGTATCTTAAAAAAGAGCTTTTCACTTGGGCGGCGGTTTCCATTACTTCATCATGGGATAAAGGTTGAGGGAGTATGCCGGCAGCCATATTCGTAATACAGGAAATACCCAGAACATCGATTCCGGAATGTCTGGCCGCAATGACCTCCGGTACGGTTGACATGCCCACGGCATCGCCGCCAAGCTTGCGAAGCATTCTGATCTCAGCCGGGGTCTCATAGGTTGGACCCGACATCATAGCATAGACGCCTTCTGCGATAGTAAGCTCTTGCTTGAGCGCTATTTTTTTGGCCAGCTCGATGAGCTTAGGCGCATAGGGCCTGGACATGTCTGGGAACCTCACGCCAAGATGAGGGTCGTTGGGACCGATCAACGGATTGTCGAAGGCAAAATTCAGATGATCGTTAATAATCATCAGCTGCCCCTGGTGTAATCCGGTATGCAAAGCTCCGGCTGCATTGGTGACAATCATCTGCCTAACCCCAAGCGCCTTCATAACGCGTACCGGATATGTGATTTTTTCCTGGGAATAGCCTTCATAGTAATGAAAACGCCCCTGCATCGCGACGACTTGCTTACCCATTAGTTCGCCAATGACCAAACGGCCGGCATGGCCTTCTACCGTTGAGACAGGGAAGTGGGGGATATCTTCATATGGAATCGAAACCCCGTTCACAATTTCATCGGCAAGTGCGCCGAGTCCCGAACCGAGAATCAAACCGACAGAGGGCCTGATGTTCGTAATTAAGGGGAGGATATGTACAGCTGCTTCAAGGATCTTTGTGTTGTTCATGCTTTAAACCTCATTTCATAATGGATAAGAAACTAGTGCCGTACAAGGGCATCGTCACCTTGAAATTATCAGCAATCGTAGCTCCTACATCCGCAAAGGAATTCCGAATGCCGAGTGAACGGCTTTCGCTTAAACCGTGGTGATATACAAGCAGTGGCACATACTCTCGAGTATGATCCGTTCCGTGGTGCGTAGGATCGTTGCCATGATCCGCTGTCAGGATCAAGAGATCGGTTTCGCGCAGCTTTTGATAAATTTCGGGAAGTCTGACGTCAAATTGTTCGAGTGCCTGTCCATACCCTTTAGGATCCCGGCGATGCCCGTATAGAGCGTCGAAATCTACAAGGTTCGTGAAGCAAAGGCCGTTAAACTCGGCATCCAACGTTTGAAGCAGCTTGTCAACGCCATCCATGTTGGATTTGCTTTTAATCGATTGGGTAATACCTTCTTCGGCGTAGATATCTGATATTTTGCCGATGCCTATCACATCGAAATCGCTTTCATTTAGCGCATTCAGAACAGTTGGCCCAAGTGGTTTGACGGAATAGTCTCTACGGTTGGAAGTGCGTACCCAAGCGCCGGGCTCTCCCGTGAACGGTCTGGCAATCACACGCCCGACGAAATATTCATCCACGAGTGTCAGCTCTCTAGCTATTTCACAAATGCGATAAAGTTCATCCAGCGGAACAATATCCTCGTGCGCGGCAATTTGTAGCACGCTGTCGGCAGATGTATACACAATGACATCCCCTGTCTCCACGTGGAGCTTGCCGTATTCATCAAGTATTTCTGTACCTGACGCGGGAATATTGCCAATGACCTTGCGTCCGATGCGCTGCTCGAAAGCTTGAATGAGTGGAGCGGGGAATCCTTGAGGATAAGTTTGAAACGGAACTTCAACTTTTAAGCCCATGAGCTCCCAATGCCCGGTCGTTGTATCTTTGCCTATGGATATTTCGTTCATTTTGCCATAGAGCCCTTTTGGAGAAGCGGCTGCCGGAACTCCTTGTAACTCTTCGATATTTCCAAGTCCGAGAGCGGCCATATTTGGCAGGTGCAAACCATTCAATGTTTCAGCGATATGAGCCAAGGTGTGCGCGCCAGTATCGTTATATTGGCTGGCATCCGGAAGTTCTCCAATCCCTACGCTATCCAAGACGATTAGGAAAATCCTTTCAAAATTTGGCAATATGAAAACCTCCTTCTTAACTTATTCTCATCATATCTGATTCAGTGAACAAATGTAAATATTATATTGGTCTAAATTTCATGTGTTTTTTATATATTACAAGCTTATTGGCATCTTGCATAGATTCTCAAGTTGGATAAGGCGAATTTCCAAAAATTTTAAGATGATGAATAAAACTCTTAACAGTACCTTAACAATAAGCTAATATATACAAAACAAATAAAGTTTAAAGTGTAACTATAGACCTAGGAAAATTGTTTACTTACAAACGGCAATGATTTATATTGGTATTATCAATTGTAAAAAGAAAGATTCGCAAATGTTCGATATTTTTACAATTGTGAGAATATTTTCCGAAAAAAGGGGAAAGCGCTATCATTTTTTTAGGAGGTGGTGGTGTAGCAGTTGAGGAGGTAGGTTGCAAACTAACACAGCGAAGATTTGTGCAGGTATCAATGGGCTTTTGGCGAGGCGCAATTGATAGCTGAATTGGCGGCGTTTCTTGTGATGGTTTTTTTGTTGTGCGATTTTATACGGGAGGTAATGCCTGAATGTTTAGAAAGATAGGGAAGTACAAAAAATGGTATAGCCTTGCTATGACTATTGTTATGCTGTTCTCGATGATACCGCTAGCAGCTACGGCTGCTCAGGGAGACCTGGTCACTTTGGCTAAGTGGGACTTCAATGCTTCTGCGGCAAGCCCGACAGGTGGAGTACAAGCAGGCAGTGCCAGTAGTGTAACAGCTGGTAACGGACCGGTACTACAAGCTTATGCTGCTGGAGTCACCGGTGGAGCTGATAAAGCAATCAATGCAAATGGTTGGGATAAAGGCGGCGGATATTGGTTAGCGTCATTTGTTACAACTGGATACTCTAATATCGTGTTATCCTCTAAACAATATGGCTCCAGCACGGGTCCGAAAGAATTTAAGGTGCAATATAGTCTAGACGGCACTACTTGGAAAGATATCTCGAATGGTTCTTACAACGTAGCAGCTGATTGGGTTGTTGGAGTAATCAATAATCTTCCTTTGCCTTCAGAAACTGCAAATAAATCAGCCGTATATGTTAGATGGCTTAATACATCCTCAGTTTCTATCGGTAACGGAACTGTTGGAAGTGCGGGAACTAATAGAATAGATGACATCATTATCACGGCTACTGAGGGGTTACCAACACCAGCGCCTACTCTTGGAGGCTTTACATGGAACCAAGGTAGCGCAAGCGGTACAACAGTGGCTACAGCTGTCCCAAGCGGAACGCTGAAATATACAGTAGGCGCAGCGGGATCACAAGCGCAGCCTAATCTTGGCGATACTGTAACAGCAAACACATATGGCCCAGCAGTAAATGTTGATATCCCAGTAACAAGCGGTCAACATATTTTCATCACAAGAATTGATGCACAGAACAAAGTTACGGATTGGGTAGATGTACCGGTACTTGATGCTAATATCAAAGCGGCAACGGCACCTCCCGCAACTGCATTAACAGGCTTTACATGGGCTAAAGGTACTGCCAACGGTACTACGCAAGCTACGGTTGTACCGGGTGGAACTCTGAAATATGTCGTGGGCGCTGCAGGATCGCAAACTCGTCCTTATGTAGGGGATCCAGCAACAGCTTACACGCTTAATTTAGCTGCAGCTACGGATATCGCGGTAACAAGCGGTCAACATATTTTCATTGTAAAGCTTGACGCTCAAAGCAAAATTACCGATTGGGCTGACGTAGCCGTACAAGATACTGATATTAAACCGATTCCGGTGAAAACAGCGAATCCGGTTATCGCTAATATTACATTTGGTACGTTAACAACAGTTTCCGGTTCGGCTGGCGCAGTAGCAGCGAACTCTACCGTTTCCCTTTACCTGGATGCCACTTCGCCAACTCCGGTAACGACTACAACGGCTGCTGCAAACGGTTCGTTCAGCATCTCATTTACAAACACAGATTCAATCAAAAAGATATACCTCACAGCAAAAGATGGCAGTAACGGCGAGAGCGATAAAGTAGCCGTCGATTTATTTACAATTACTAAAATCAAAGATCTTAGAGTAAATGACGCTAATGGAGTTAATACATTAGGGAGCCCTGTCAATACAAATGTGCTGTACACGATCGAAGGCGTTGCTACAATTAAAAACAATGTCATCGGATCAACAAATAACAATTATTACATTCAAGATGATACGAGCGGCGTTAATATTTACTCGGGTACTGCACCAGGGTTCCAAATCGATCCAGGTGTAAAAGTTCGTGTGACCGGATATTTGCAATTTTATCAAGGATTACTCGAATTCACGCCTACTGCAACAGTTAATTTAGGTACTGCTTCTGTACCTGCTCCGCGGTTAACGGATATCGTGGATTTAACTACTTATGCAACAGGAGAGCCGTTAGAAGGACTATTGGTTACAGTTACAGGTAAAGTTGCAAGCTCTGTTGCATCCGGAGCAAACTTTAACGTGACACTCGTTGACGCCAATAACAAATCAGTTATTGTACGCGTCATCACCGCAGCAGCTCCAACGCTTGGCGCGGGAATTAACGTTGCAACAGATTTAGTTGTAGGCAGCACGTACACAGTTACAGGTGTTGTAGGACAAAACAAATCAGCAACTCCTTTCACTTCCGGTTATCAAATTTTCCCGAGAAGCAAATCGGACGTTGTTGGGGTCTTGAGTTTCTCTCACGATCCAATCACGCAAGTGTACAAAGATGTAGATCTTTCTTTTACTGCATTAGCACAAAACGCTCAGTCCGTTGACTTCTACTGGAGAGCGAAAGGCGATACAGGTTATACGAAAGTCGCCATGATTACTACAGATAATACAAACTACACAGCAAATATTTTGAAAGACTCTGTTCCAGCAGCTGGCTTCGAATATTACATTGAAGCTAAAGCAGGAGCACAGGTTCAATCGTCCGGAGACTCCGGGAACCCGAACAAAGTGTCGGTCATCGTGGATACAGATGGCCCAACTTATTCCAAAATGCTTCCTACTCAAGGACAAAAAACGGAAAGCAAACTGCCGGATATTTCCTTAACGCTGACCGATCCGAGCGGTGTTGACAAAAGTTCCATTGTTGTAAAAATGGATGGGACAACGATCCCTTCTCAGTATGTTACAACGGTTGGCGATGATGTTTCCGTAGCGCTTCAGACGGATCTGTCCGTTGGGGCACATACCATTTTTGTAAGTTCGAAGGATTTAAGGGGTAACCCAAGCTCGGTTTCATGGAGTTTTGAAGTTATTCCGCCGTTCACGGGCGGCAATCATTATCGCGGAACGACGCACAATCACACGAATATTTCCCATGACGCCGCGGGCGATCCGGAAACGGCTTTGAAAGAAGCTGAAAAGTATCACTACGATTGGTTTGCATTCTCCGACCATTCTCATGATATCGATTCAAGCCTTGCTTCTTCGGATAACGTCATCAACAAAGGCGGCATGACCGAAAGAACTGGCGGCAGTGACTGGCAGCTCACTCAAAAGCTAGCTAAGGATTATACGCAAAATGATAAGTTCGTCGTATTCCCTGCTTTTGAAATGACTTCCACAACATGGGGTCACTCCAACGTATTCGGAACGACGAATTTCATCGATCGCGTTGTGAATGGCGGAGCTTATCAGAACCTGAATAATTACTATGCATGGGTAATGACTTACGACGATATCGTTGCACAGTTCAACCACCCGGCTATGTCTGCGAATGCGTTCGATAACTTCATTCCATACGACAAAAACGTAGATAAACTGTTCACGATGCTAGAAGTAGGTAATGGATCAGGCCACTATGGATATGCGAATGCACAGGATAAGTTCTTTAATGCATTGGATCTTGGCTGGCACGTTGCTCCTACGTATGGTGAAGATAACCATGACGCAACATGGGGCCAAACGATGAAGCGTACCGTTATCGTTGCTAAGGATCTCTCTCAAGATTCCTTGCTAAGCTCCATGAAAAACATGCACGTATATTTCACAGAAGATCCGAACATGACGTTGGATTTCTCGGCAAACGGTTATTACATGGGTTCGATTCTAGACAGACAAAATCTTGATTTCCATATCACTGGAAGCGATAATGTCGCTGAGTCTCCAACAAGCCCGGATTATAAATTTTTGCCGAAAGGCTACAAATCGAACGACAATATTGCAAAAGTAGAGCTCATCACGAACGGTGGCAGGGTAATTGATACGTATATCCCTTCCACAGATTCAACTTCCTTTGAATGGAACCCTAAGGTCAATGTTGTGGGAGCACAGCAATGGTTTGTAGTGAAAGTAACTCAAAAAGACGGCGAGCAAGCTTACTCCGCTCCGATCTGGACCAAAGAAGTAAATCCGGACGTTCGTTTGAGCGGTATTGAAGTTGTTGGCGATGCGATCACAGGCGGAAGCCCGGCAACGATTAAAGCTCTTGTAAGTAATCTTGGTAAAACAGTTGCAAGCAATTTGAATGTTCACCTGTATTATGATCAAGCAGACGCAGCTCACAAGATTGGTGATTTTACAATTGCAGACCTAGCGGCTAAAACGATGGGATATGCAACCTTTAACTGGAATAATCCAGTCAGTGGAGATATTACGTTTATCGCCGTTGTGGACCCGCCAGCTGGAGATGATACGAAGGATAATACCTTCCAAAGGCCATTCAAGATCAAGCCTCCGTTAGGCATTACCGTTATGCTCGATGGTGCGCACGGAAACGAGAATTCATCTGGAGACTCGGGAACTTATAAAGACAATTTCAAAACGATGATTAAAATTCTACAATCAGAAGGTTATACATTTGTAGAAAACAAAGCTCCGATTACGCCAGCAGTTCTTGCAGGTGTTAAGGTGCTCATGATTTCGCATCCGAAAACGGCGTTGACGGCATCTGAGCAAACGGCTGTTGCAGACTTTGTAAAAGCCGGCGGTTCATTGTTGTTAACGGAGAAGAGCAACAACAGTGCGGATCCTACAATTAATAACCCTATTCTCCAAGCCATTGGATCGGATATTCGAGTCAATAATGACGGCGTATTCGATGACAGTAAAGATGGCAACTTCTGGGGCGATCCTAAAGTTAGCCCGTTTGCTGTAAAAGCTTATCCTGAACCTGTTGGAAACTATATGACAGATATTGTGAGAACAATAGAATATTATAGCGGTTCAAGCCTGTATAAAGCTGACGGAACGAAGCTGACGGATAGCAGTAAGGTTACACTCTTAGTTAAAGGGAATAAAACAACGTATCAAGGCAACCTGAAAGGTGGAGCTGTAGTTTATAATACAGACACCAATAGTAATAACGGGGCGCAAATACCGTTGATTGCATCCGAGCAAATCGGTCAGGGACGAATTGTTGTTTCGGGGATGAACATTTTCAACGATAAGCAGCAAGATACAACCTTTAACTACAAAGGAAACCCAAGATTCACATTGAACGTTTACAATTGGTTGGCAGGCCGAGATACGGTTGTGTCCACTATTGGAGCAGTTCGTAATTTGCCTGATGAGCAAGATGCTGTAATTGAAGGTACAGTTACGTCAGCGGCTGGTGTATTCTATGACGCTGTGTACGTTCAAGATGCTACAGGCGGGATTATGGCATTCAATCAGATTCCGGATGGTTCGCTTAAATTGGGCGATAAAGTCCGTGTCTACGGTCATACTAAAACATTCGAGAACAACAAAGAACTAGAGTTTGGTGAATTCTTGGATAGCTTCATTAAGTTGAATAAAACACCAGGAACACCAATTGCTCCAAAAGTAGCGACTACGAAAGATTCTACAAACGAAACGAATCAAGGACTTTTGGTGAAAGTAGAAGGGAAAGTTCAATCCATTGAGGACGGCGGCCTATCCTTCAACATTGACGACGGCAGCGGACCGGTACTTGTCTTCACAGACGGTTATATTGCTACCCAGTCAGGACCAGCTCCAAACGTTAAAGTCGGTGATACGCTCCAAGCAGTCGGACTCGCAGGCAAATACTCTGCTGGAACTCGGATTCGTGTTCGTGACACCAAAGAGTTGATTGTGACTGCAAAAGGCAATACCGTTGCTTCGACGCTGAGTGGAACGGATAAAGTGACTGTCGGCGGTTCGTTTGATACGACATTTGGATTAACGAATGTAACAAATGAATTGTATGCGCAGGATATTACATTTACCTATGATCCTGCCAAAGTAGAATTTGTCTCAGCTCAATCAGTTAGAAATGGATTCGAGCTTGTAGACAAGTCGGAAAAGGCTGGTGAAGTTCGACTCATTGCTGCAAGTTTAGGAGAGGGCAATGCAGTTAGCTCAAGTGGCGACTTGTTGGTACTCCATTGGAAAGCCAAAAATATCGTCACACCACAGACGACGATAGCTATCTCAAATGTATTAGTCTCTAATGCAGATGGCACTGAATCGCAATTACTTGGTGCTTCCCTCAATGTTCAGATTGAAGCTGCAGTAGATAAGTCGGCATTGAACACTTTGATTACGGATGCTCAAGGTGTATATAGTGCAGCAGTTGAAGGCACTCAAGTCGGCAACTATCCTGTTGGATCGAAAGCCGTCCTGCTTGCTGCTATTACTAGTGCGCAAACCGTTTCCAGCAGTGGAACTGCTAAGCAACAAGATGTCGATCTTGCTGTAACCGCACTGAATACCGCGCTGCAAACATTTAAGGATTCTGCTATCAAAGCAATTCCTGGAGATGTGAATGGAGATGGAAAAATTTCAATCGCAGATTTAGGGATTGTGGCTAGGTATTATGGTAAAAAATCCTCAGATGCGAACTGGATCGTTTACAAGATTGCAGATGTCAACAATGATGGAAAAATTGACATTGAAGATATTGCGAACGTAGCCAAAAAGATTCTTGATGCTAACTAATAACTTATCTTTTTAACAAATAGGAGGAAGGCAGCAATGCCCTCCTCCTACTCTTTTGAAAGAGAGGAGAAATCCTACAATGAAACGAATTCATAAATTAATCACATTCCTCCTCATAGCCTTCATGTTTTTATTTTCGCTGCCTCCGCAGTTTGCTTCAGCGGCGGAACCTACCTACTCGCTACAGATTTTAAACGATAAGCCAATCTCTATTGGCGATGAGGTTCAAGTTGCCGTGACGGGGATTGACCTTGTTGATGTTTTTGCCTATGAACTCAATCTTGATTTCGATCCCAATCTTTTGGAGTTTAAACCTGGGAGTGATAGAACCCTAATTCCTGGGTTTCGAGTTCCCGCAATCGTTGATGCAGCAGGAGGCCATCTTCAATTTGCTCATTCCAGAATTGGGGCCGTACCAGGTGACAATGGTAATTTAGGCTTGCTCAATTTATCGTTTATCGCGAAGGGACTAGGAACGGCTTCAATAAAAATTAAAAATGTAAAACTAGTGGACAGCAACTTGGAACCTAAAGAAAATGATGCAGGAGTAAATAAGACTTTTGAAATCCTAAACAGCCCAGCGAATGTTGCTTCCGGCATAACGACGATTCCAGCGCCTGCGAAAGAGGCTGCTAAGTTAGTGTTGCCAGATGTTCCGTCAGGATTTACTGTGGCGATTAAGAGCTCAAGCAACACTGCGGTTATTGCATTAAACGGGACAATTGTTCCGCAAACCATAGAATCGACGGTGGATCTCGTATTGGAAGTAACGAGAACATTGGATGGTACGAAAGCAAACACGGAGATTATTCCTGTGAAAGTACCGGCGAAAAGCGCAGCTCCAGGGACGACGGCTGAGGATATTGCTAAGGCCATAACGTCAATCCCAGCACCTGCGCAAGACGCTAAACAATTGGTATTGCCGGGTATGCCCGATGGATTTACATTAGCCATCAAGAGTTCTGGTAACGAAGCTGTTATTGCAACAGATGGGACGATCGTTCCGCCAATCGTAGAAACAACAGTGAATCTCGTTTTGGAAGTAACCAGAACTTCGGATGATACGACAGCGAGTACGGTGAGTATTCCGGTGAAAGTACCGGCGAAAAGCAAGACGGCTGCGGAAATTGCTGAGACAATAACGTCAATTCCCACGCCTGCGAAAGACGCATTTAAGTTAGTGCTGCCAGATGTACCGACAGGATATAAAGTGGCAGTCCAGAGCTCCAGTAACATAGCGGTTATTGCATTAAACGGAACAGTGTATCCGCCCGCTGAAGAAACAACGGTGAATCTCGTATTGGAAGTAACGAGAACATCGGATGGTACGAAAGCGAATACGGTGAGTATTCCGGTGGTAGTACCTGCGAAAAGCAAGACGGCTAAGGAGGTTGCTAAGGGAATAACGTCAATTCCCACGCCTGCGAAAGATGCAACTAAATTAGTGTTGCCAGATTTGCCGTCAGGATTTGAAGTGGCAATCGAGAGTTCCAGTAACACCGCTGTTATTGCATTAGACGAAACAATTAATCCTCCTGCTGCAGAAACAACGGTGAATCTCGTTTTAAAAGTAACGAGAACATTGGATGGCACGCAAGCGAGTACTGGTAGTATTCCGGTGAAAGTGCCAGCGAAGACTGAGCAAGGCAGTTCTGGCGGAGGCGGCGGAGGCGGAGATGAAACTCCAATAAGTCCCCCTGGCACTCATAAAGTAACACCCGGTGAATTAAGCAAATCGCCGGAAAATGGTAAATTGGTCATCCCGTTGTCGGGAGATGTGAAGCAAATTACGCTTCCTTCTAATGCGGCTGAACTGCTCGGTCAAAATCAGCTTGAGATTAAAACGGATAAATTAACTTTAGACATCCCGGTTGATTTGATTAAACAGCTAACGAGCGGATTATCTGCAGAAACTTTGAAAGATAGTTCGATTTCATTGCTATTTGAGTCGCTTTCGGTGTCTGCGGCGAAGGATGTAGTAGCCAAAGGGCAATTGGAATCTCAAGCGGATATTAAGCTTAACGGCGAAGTTTACGAATTCAAATTGTCTGTCACGAAAGCGGATGGTTCAACAGCCGCGGTACTGACGAAATTTGATAAGCCGATTACGATTCGCATCAAAGTGGACGCTTCGCTGAATCCGAAATTAGCGGGAATCTATTATATTGCTGATGACGGTAAACTTGAATACATTGGCGGAAAATACAGCGACGGTGAAATGGTTGCACAAATCAGTCACTTCAGTAAGTATGCCGTGCTGGAAGTCACGAAGAACTTCAGCGATGTGCCTAAGGATCATTGGGCAGTGAATGTCATCAAAGAATTGGCAGCCAAACAAATTGTGAATGGAACAAGTGCAACGACGTTTGAGCCGGAGCGCAGTGTCACTCGCGCAGAATTCACTTCGCTGCTGGTCAGAGCGTTGAAGCTTACCGGAACCGGACAGCTTTCATTTACGGATGTTAAGTCAAGCGATTGGTATGCTGAACCGGTAGCCATTGCCGTAAAAGCGGGAATTGTGAATGGGAAAAGCGAAGATGTTTTCGACCCGAATGCGCAAATTACCCGTGAGGAAATGGTTACAATGATGATGCGCGCCTATGCGGTTGTTCATGGCAGCATACCTGCGGCTCCTGCAAGCTCGTTATTTACAGACGAAGCTCAGATTTCTTCATGGGCAGCAGCATTCGTGAATCAAGCGGCTGCGCTTCATCTGGTGCAAGGACGTCAAGATGGCATATTCGAACCGCAAGGCATTACATCTCGCGCAGAAGCAGCTCAAGTGATCTACAATTTATTGAATAAATAAAATATTATTTGCTATAAAAATTCATGCAGAAAGTTAAGGTGCCAATCGAAGGATTGGCACCTTGGCTATTGTGTAATATGGTAGAAAATAGTGGTGAACATATGCGAATTTTCAATCATTCAAATTTTCAAAATTTTAATGAATTGTAAAGGAAATAGCGAGAAAAATCGGTTTACATTCAAACCAATATGTCATATAGTTTAAATATAATCAAATGTAAAATTGATAATTATCAAAAGTTTGAAAATTTTCCATTCATGAGATTTTTTAGCAAGTAAACGTTCTCAAGAAGGGGTGAGAAACAAAAAAAGAAGCCGCTATCAATAGGCTTTTGGCGAGGCGCTTTGATAGACGGCTATGGCGGCATCTTTTGTCAAGGCTTTTTTGCCATGTAAAAGAGGGCCTTCCTTAACTTACCAAATTTCGGTCAATATTGCAATTACTTGAATTTCAAAAAAAGGAATTTGTGAGGGGGAAGTAAGATTGCTACATATACTAGCAAAGAATAAGAAATGGTACAGCCTTGCGCTATCGATTCTTTTATTTATTACGATGATTCTTCCAACTGGTTTCATTGTAAATGTACCGAAGGCTCAAGCGGCTGCCCCAAGTAAGTCTAATCATGTTGTCATTAGTCAGGTCTTCATCGGCAACAGCACAAGTATTTATAAAAGCAGGTTCGTTGAACTATACAATCCGACCAATAGTCCAGTAGATGTAAGCACATGGTCGTTGCAGAATACATCAGCGACAGGTGCTTTCTCTACAATAACTAAATTAACGGGATCGATTCCTGCTAATGGTTATTATCTGATTCAATGTACGGCTCAATCCAACACAGTGGGATTGGATCTGCAAAATCCTGATGTTATTGCCTCGGGTAGCGTGAATTTTGGTGCTGCTGGAGCAAAGCTTGCAATTGCTTCAAAACAGACCGCGATAAGTGGCAGTTCGGATGCTGCTGTCGTTGATTTCATCGGCTATGGAACGGCAACGGACTCATGGGGTACAGTTGCTATCGCTAATCCCAATGTTTCCACAATGTCTTATTTCCGTCTAACCAACACAGGTTTGCAACCTGACGTATCTGGTGATGGAAACGGTTGGGATTCTAAAAACAACAAGAATGATTTTGTTTTTGAGTCGCCAAATCCAAGAAACTCTTCCTACCCAGTCGGTCCAAGTACAGTTGACTTGGGAAGTACAACAATTAATGCGCTCCAAAAAGTAGATGCTAATGGGTTGACAACAAATTTAGGGAAATCAGCTACGATTACGGGTGTAGTGACCGCTGAGAACAAAGTACTTGGAACAGAAAACACCAATTTTTACATTCAAGATTCCAGCGGCGGAATAAATGTCATCGGTTTAAATAATCCTTCTATAACCATCGCGAAGGGTCATAACCTGCAAATTTCCGGACGTGTTGCATTCACTAAGGGCCAAACGCGTTTTATAGCGAACAGCATTACGGACTTGGGAACTGCTACTGCTCCTGTCCCAAAAACCATTCAAATTATGGACTTAACTTCTTTTAGTTCAGCAGAGCCTTTAGAAGGAAACTTAACTAAATTCTACGGGAAAGTAACAGCTGTTACTAAATTAGGTTCAGACTACAATGTAACGGTGGCTGATGCTTCAGACAAAACAGCCATTGTAAAAGTTCTGGGAATAACCGGAATTGACCCGAGTAATGAGCTAGTTTTGAACTCATTTTATACATTTACAGGTATCGTTGGGCAATCTCAAGTTACTTCTCCGTACACAACCGGCTATTATTTGATGATTAGAAACATCTCTGATATTAGAGGGGAAGTCAGTGTAACGCACACCCCGCTCGCCAAAGGAATTCCGGATGTCGATCTTCCTTTCTCGGCGATTGTCAAAAATGCGGACACCGTAACCTTGTATTACAAAGCTGTCGGGGATGCGTCCTATAAATCGATTGCTATGAATTCAGCAGACGCTGTGAATTACAATGGCTCGATCCCGGCAGCGAGTGTTCCTATTCCAACATTCGTTTATTATATTGAGGCAAAAGGGGATAAAACCGTATCTGTCGGTCCCTACACAGTTGAAGTAGGCGCAGATACCGAAGGCCCGACATTCTCCAATGCGCTTCCTGCTAACGGAGATACAATAGAAACCAAACATCCTGAAATCTCTGTTTCTATGTTTGATTTGAGCGGCGTAGATGCATTAACCGCCAAAATCACAATCGGCAGCAAAGATTTCACGAATCAAGCGATTAAAAAAGAAGATCAAATCAGACTTAACTTGACAACAGCGGATGATTTACCGGAAGGTCCTAACACCGTAACAGTTGAAGCTAAAGATAAGGTTGGCAATAAATCAACGTATTCTTGGACATTCACGGTTGCCCAAAGATTTACAGGCGGGAATCATTATCGCGGGACAACGCACAACCATACGAATATTTCACATGATGCTTCCGGTAGTCCGGAAGATGCATTGAAAGCTTCTCAGAATTATAACTATGACTTTTTTGCTTTCTCTGACCATTCACACGATATCGATTCTTCTCTGGTCAATAAGGATACCGTTGATCACAAGGGCATGCCAGAGCGTTCAGGCGGTTCGGATTGGCAATTAACCAAAGATTTAGCGAAGAAATATACGCAAGACGGTGAATTTGTCGTGTTCCCGGCGTTTGAAATGACTTCAACAACTTGGGGACATTCCAACGTTTTCGGTACGACTGACTTTATCGATCGTATGCAAGACGGGGGCAAATATCAGAACTTGCAAAATTACTATGCATGGGTTCTGACTTACGATAACATCGTTGCCCAGTTTAATCATCCGGCGATGTCAGCCAATGCTTTCGATAATTTTATTCCTTACGATAAAAAAGTCGATAAACTCTTCACCATGCTTGAAGTAGGAAATGGCTCCGGTCACTACGGATATGCGAATGCGGAAGATAAACTGTTCAGTGCGCTTGACTTAGGATGGCATGTGGCGCCGACTTATGGCGAAGACAATCATGACGCCACTTGGGGACAAACGAAAAAACGTACAGTGATCGTGTCCAAAGATCTAACACAAGAGTCTTTACTTGACTCTATGCGTAAAATGCGCGTTTATTTCAGTGAAGATCCAAATGCGCAATTGGATGTTTCGGCAAGCGGTTGGTATATGGGTTCCATTACTGACACAAAAACATTGCAATTCGATATCAATGTTAGCGACCCTGTTTCGGAAAATAGCAGTGATCCGAAATACAGCTATTTGAAGACAGCGTCTAACGATAACATTGATAAAATTGAAATCGTCAGCAATGGCGGCAGAGTTGTGGATACCATTAGTCCGTCTGGATCAAAAACGTCATTAAATTGGAAACCCACAGTGAATGTCGTTGGCGGCCAACAATGGTTTGTTGTACGTGTTACGCAAAAAGACGGGGATCGCATTTATTCTGCCCCAATTTGGTCTCCAACAGATGATCTGTATGTTAAGGTTAGCAGCGTGACTGCGTCGGAAGGATCGATTACCGGAGCAGTTCCAACTACGCTAACGGCTAGCATCAGCAATCTTGGTGTTATCAATGTCAGTAACCTAAACGCAAGTTTTTACTATGATACGGTAGATATCGGAAATAAAATCGGTGAAGCCGTTATTAGCGAGCTTCAGACGAATAAGTCCGCTACGGCACAAGTGACTTGGGCTAACCCGATTGCAGGGAATCACAAGATCATTGTCGTGCTTACAGCAGGGGACGGAAATAATATCGGAGAAAATAAATTTGAACAAGCCTTTACAATCAAGCCTCCACTGGGAATCAAGGTACTGATTGATTCCACGCATCAAAATGAGAATACATCGACAGATACAGGTAAATATGCGAATAATTTGACGACATTTACTTCAATGATGCGCAAAGAAGGCTATACAATAGCTGAGAATACGACAGCCATAACTTCTGCGGCATTAACAGGCACTAAGATTCTTATGCTAACCCATCCAGCTACTTCGTATTCAACGACAGAGATTAACGCAATCAAAGACTTTATAACTGGCGGCGGATCTGTTTTCGTATCAGAAAAAAGCAATGGGACGGCACTCAATAATTTATTATCAGGTGTAGGGTCCACTGTTTTATTCAATGGTGACACGATTTATGATGATTCAAGAGCGGGTAATTTCTGGGCTACAATTACAGGAAATGAATACGCGGTAAGAGCACATCCGGTTCCTCTGAACAATTATTTAACTGATTTTGTTTCAGTAATGGATTTTTACAGTGGTACGAGTCTTGCTCGTAATAACGCTGGAGCAAGAGCGGCACTTGTGGATACGAACAATGTTTCCATATTGGTTCGTGGTAACGAAGCAACGTTCCAACAGAGTGCGCCATCAGGAGGCTTTTCCTATAAGGTGGGGTCAGGAAGCTCAGGAGGTTCGCAAATTCCTCTAGTGGCGGCTGAGCAGATCGGCAGCGGCAGACTTTTCATTGCGGGTATGAATATCTTTAATGATAATCAATTGAAAGTGAGTACGGACCCTAATGATAACGGGGACTTTGCCCTTAACGCGATGAAATGGTTAGGTCACCTGGATACCAAAGTTACTTCGATCGGCGATGCGCGCAAACTTGCTCCCGATACGGAAGTCGTTGTTCAAGGTAAAGTAACTTCCGGTGCCGGAGTGTTCTATGATGCCGTTTATGTACAAGATGATACTGGCGGAATCATGGCTTTCAGTGAAATTCCGGAAGGATCTTTGAAAGTCGGAGACACGATAAGAGCTTATGGTCATATCAAAATTTTTGAGAACAACTTTGAGCTTGAGTTTGATAAATTTGCTAACAGCATTGTTAAAATAAGTTCGGGTTCGCCAATTCAACCCAAATCTTTATCTACGAAAAATGCGACTTTAGATGAAAATATGGGACAATTGGTCAAAGTCTTCGGGCAAGTTACAGCGATTCCGGATGACAGCTCCTACGTCTTAGATGACGGTTCAGGCGGTGTGCTTGTATTCGTAGACGGCTATATTGCAAGCCAAAGCGGAGTGCCGATACCGAAACTTAAGATTGGGGACAAGCTCTCGGCGATCGGTCTATCCGGAGCATTCTCCGAAGGTACAAGGATTCGGGTACGCGATACTAGAGAATTGATTAAAACTGATGCTCTCATCCCGGTAACGGGCGTTCAACTGGACAAAAATTCAGCGACAGTATCGCCAGGCGATCCGGATATTACGCTTATAGCTAGTGTATTGCCGGCAAATGCAACGATTAAGACTGTTATTTGGAGTTCGAGCAATGAGGCTATTGCCAAGGTAAACAACGGCGTCGTTTCTATCGTAGGTCTTGGAACGGCAACGATTAGTGCTGAGTCGCTCGATGGAGGTTTTAAGGCATCGGCCGTGATCAATGTCATACCGGTGAAACCGAACGTTAGAGCCGATATTGGCGCGAAAGTGATTGTCGGTATCGATTCGACTATGGAATACAATATCGATGGATTGGGCTGGAATCCTTATGTGGCATCCTCACCTCCTAATCTTAGCGGCGAGCATAATGTTCAGGTCCGTGTTAAGGCGACTGGCAGTGTGCTTGCAGGTCAAATCAAGAATTTGTATTTCAGTACAGCTGCTCCTGCGTTAACCGGTTTTGCTTGGACGGCAGGCAGTACATTGGGAACTAAAGCTACAGCAGTTCCAACAGGTACGTTGAAATATGCGGTGGGTGCAGCGAATGCCTTGTACCAACCTGCAATTGGAGAAATAGCTTCTGACTACACGAAACCGTTAGTCGTTAATACGGATATTTTCGCTAGTCCAGGCCAGCATATCTTCATTGTATCTGTTGACGGATCAAATAAAATTACCGGATGGGCCGATGTCTCGGTAGCGAGCGGCAACCTTGTTACTCCGCCGACCCTGGTGAAATGGGATTTTGAGGACAGTACGACTAATGCTTCAAGTGGGCTGAAAAAAGCTACGGCCAAGCCAATATCTGTTGTAGGACCGACAGGAGCGTTTAGTTATCCGACTACTAGTGGAAGTAAAGCAGTAAGTACTTCCGGATGGGATGCAGCTGGAGATAAGTACTGGTTGGCATCATTCGATGCTTCTGGATATTCCTATATCCAAGTGACTTCGAAACAAACCAGTTCAGGAACCGGACCGAAGGAATTTAAGCTGCAATATAGTTTGGATGGTACGACATGGTCCAACGTTCCTAATGCTGCGATTACAATAACAACAGCGAGCACTTTTGTCACCTTGGACAACGCGACGCTGCCACCCGCAGCTAATAACCAATCTGCTTTGTATGTAAGGTGGCTTCTAGCATCAAATAATGCGATTAACGCCGGGGCGACTATTGCAACTGGCGGTACGAGCAGACTTGATGACGTTATCGTTACCGGTATTCAGCTGCGGCCGGCTCCTGCTGTGAACGCAGATGATACGAATAAGGTCATAACGGGTATTGATTCAACCATGGAGTACAATATCAACAACTCAGGTTGGGTAGCTTACAACTCGGCAACTCCGCCTATGCTGGATGGTAATTTCACGGTTCAGGTTCGTGTGAGTGCGGTTGGAGATGTCATGCCAGGGCTTAGCAAAACGTTGACCTTTACAGGAAATGCGCAAGCGCCTGCAGCTCCTAACGTAACGGCCGACGATGTGAACAACAAGATAATTGGCATTGACGCGACGATGGAATACAGCATTGACGGCGGAGCGTGGACAACATACAACGCGGCAGGGGCTCCAAACTTAAGCGGCAATCATATCGTGGAAGTACGTGTGAAAGCCAATGGAGCAATACCAGCGGGTCAATCTACGGTTCTTACGTTTACGGAGAATACGATTGCTGTAACAGGAGTGACCTTGGCACCAAGTACTTTTGCTCTTATGGTTGGAGACACTCAAACTCTAACTACAACGGTAGCTCCGATGAATGCGACCAATCCTGCGGTAACATGGAAGTCAAATAATCCGAACGTAGCCGATGTTGATGACAGTGGTCAAGTAACGGCGGTAGGTGCCGGAACAGCAACCATTACGGTAACGACCGTAGACGGCGGCAAAACAGCAACAAGTGATGTAACAGTGTCTAGCAGATTGGATGCCATCAATCCGACCTTAACTGGATCCAACCGTGTTCTAGTTGGCGGTACAATCGATCTGGCTTATGGCTTATCGAATGTAACAAGCAATGTTTATGCCCAGGATATAACATTCACTTATGATCCGACACAAGTTGAATTCGTATCTGCCAGCGCGATGAATAATGAATTCGAGATTGTAAGTCAACAAGTGAAACCAGGGCAAATTCGTTTCATTGCTGCCATCGTAGGCGCAGCCAATGTAAGGAATGGCGATTTGATGCAGCTGCGCTGGAAAGTGAAGCCGTCGATCACGCAAGATACGACAGCAATAATAACTCTCTCCAATCTGGTTCTTACTGAAGGAGATTTCGGAGAAACCAAAGTGGCGGGCGTTTCCCACAGCGTACAAATATCGGCCATCATCGATAAGGCTGTACTGAACGCATTAATCGCAGACGCTCAGACTAAGCTTGCCGCTGCTGAAGAAGGAACCAAAGTCGGTCAATATCCGGCAGGTACGAAGGATGCCCTGCTTACAGCGATTAACAGCGCTCAAGCTGTTTCAGACAATCAATCCGCTGCGCAGTCTGTGATCGACCAAGCTGTTGCCGCGCTGAATTCGGCATTGCTTACATTTACGTCATCGATCAATATCGCTGAGCCAGGAGATTTGAATGGAGACGGTAGAATCAGCATAGCAGACTTAGGTATCGCAGCGAGGTACTATGGTAAAACATCTGCTGATCCAAACTGGAACACCTACAAAAAAGCAGATATAAACAATGACGGAAAAGTAGATATTCAGGATCTTGCAATCATTGCTAGAAAAATTGTTTCCAGCAAATAAGTTAAATTCCGGACTTTGGGGGAGGGCGGATATGCCTTCCTCCAAAGCCTTTAAAGAAAGGAATGCCTTACTATGATGCATATACGTAAACTTCTTTCATGCAGTACAGTAGTAACGCTTCTCGTATTTTTGCTGCTTCCGCAATTCGCTTTCGCGGCTAATGATGCATCTTTTACCCTTAATGTCTCAAATGACAAACCTACTGTAGATGATCGAATAACTGTTGAAATTAAAGGCAGCAATCTTCTTGATGTGCATGCTTACGAAGTAAATGTTGACTATGATCCTAGCCTTTTGAAGTTTGAAGGTGGCTCGAAAGTGAATGATTCAGGCTTTACGGACGTCTCTGAAGCACAAGGTCGAATTACATTGGTGCATACAGAATATTTTGATAATGCCGAAAAAAGTGAAACTTTGTCTTTAGGTACATTGACCTTTAAAGCTTTGAATAAAGGAACGGCTTCGGTTCAACTAACAAGTGTCGATATATCCAATAATAAGGATCAGGAGACATCACACACGGTAAACATTAGTAAGTCAGTTGAGATCGCTAGTAAGCCAACTGGCGGCGGCGGTGGTGGTGGTGGTGGTCCTGTAGGCCAATCAAATCCAGATGTAGATGGTAAACATGTCATAACGGTTGAAGAAATGGGCAAGCCGGCAGTAAACGGCAAAGTGATCGTTTCCGTATCGGCAGACGTGAAGCAGGTTGCGCTGCCTTCTAATAGCGCCCAACTGCTCGGTCTAAACCAGCTTGAGATTCAATCGGATAAATTAACCTTAGATATACCTGTTGCCTTAATTAAGCAGTTGACGGATGGACTGTCAGCGGATGCATTGAAAGACAGTACGATCTCTTTGAAGTTCGAGCCGTTATCGGCTGCTGCCGCGAAGGACGCTATCGCGAAAGGACAAGCTGAATCCCAAGCGGATATTAAGCTTGCCGGCGATGTTTATGACTTCTCGCTATCTCTCACGAAGTCAGATGGTTCAACAATCGCGAGTTTGTCGAAATTCAACGAGCCTATTACGATCCATTTGAAAGTGGACGCTTCGATTAATCCGAAATTAGCCGGAATTTACTATATTGCCGATGACGGCAAGCTCGAATTTATCGGCGGAAAATACAGCAACGGAGAAATGACTGCGCAAATCAGTCACTTCAGCAAGTACGCCGTACTGGAAGTGACGAAAGCATTCACGGATGTTCCGAACGGACATTGGGCTGCTGACGTCATCAAGGAACTTGCGGCAAAACAAATTGTAAACGGAACAAGCGCAACAACGTTTGAGCCAGGACGCAGCGTAACGCGTGCAGAGTTTACATCGTTGCTAGTCAGAGCCTTGAAGATTACCGGATCCGGACAGCTTTCATTCACGGATGTGCAAGCAACCGATTGGTATGCGGAAACAATTGCTAGCGCGGTAAAAGCAGGTGTAGTGAATGGCAAGAGCGAAACTATCTTTGATCCGAACGCGCAAATAACGCGTGAGGAAATGGTTACGATGATGATGCGCGCATACGCCACTGTCCATGGCAGCCAAGCGGCGGCTGGTACATCGTTCACCGATGAAGAGGACGTTTCGGCTTGGGCCGTCCAGTTTGTGAATCAAGCGGCTGCGCTTCATTTGGTGCAAGGGCGCTCCGCGGGTGTATTCGATCCGAAAGGCATTACAACACGTGCCGAAGCAGCTCAGGTCATTTACAACGTTTTATCGAACTAAAAGCTCATTTCAAGAATAGAAACAGACAGAATGCCATTCGCAAGAATGGCATTCTCATGCTTACAAATCAATTATTTAATGGAGGAATATCATGTTCCGGTCTAAACCTTCACTTCGTCTAGCCTTGTCGTTGCTGCTTGCATTGTTTCTGTTCGCTCTACCCTTCAAGCAAATGGTTGAAGCCCATGCGTATAGCGCTGCTTATACGACACTTACGCTAACGAAAACGCAAACGGAGATGACTTATGCGTTAGATGAGTTATCTGTAATCGAGTTGGTTGGAGGCGACACCAACAATAACCATATGATTGAGCAGGAAGAATTCGATGCGATGAAAGATAAGATCGAAGCGATGGTTAAGAACAGTGTCACTTTGAAAATTAACGATCAGCCTAAAGAATGGACGAAAGTGGAAAGCTTTGTTCTTGATCGCAAAGGTGACGCAACGAAAGTGATACTCAAGGTGTTGTATCCTCCTGTGTCCGAAACGGATTCCATTTCTTTGACAGACGTGCAGTATGTTAATGATGCAAAAACGAATTATGTCAACTTGTTAGCTATTGTATACGGACCTCAAAAGAGTACCGCTGCATTATCCGGTAAAGACCGCAGTTGGCTTATGCTGATGACGGCTGATGAATACTCAACTTTCTATCAAGATATTGCGCAAGCGGAAAGTGCTGCAAATAATCATGCGCAACCGCAAGATGCAGCTGCGAATTCGCAAGTGAGCTCAGGATGGTTGTCGTTTTTCAAGCTTGGGATGCATCATATTTTATCTGGATACGATCATCTGCTTTTCTTATTTTCGCTCCTCATTGCCAGACAGTCATTTAAACAGTATGCAACGATGATTACGGCTTTTACGGTTGCTCACAGCTTAACATTAACTTTAACGGTATTGGGAATCATTAATGTGCCTGCTTACATTGTAGAGCCTGCCATTGCGCTTAGCATTTGCTATGTTGCCTTGGATAACATGATCCGTAAAAATGTCAGCCACCGCTGGGTGTTGACTTTCTTATTTGGCTTGATTCATGGTATGGGCTTCGCCGATATTATGAAGGAAATGGTCATCCCGAAAAACGAATTAGCTGTTGATTTAATCAGCTTTAATCTGGGGATCGAAGCTGTGCAAATTTCAATTGTCGCTATACTATTGCCGCTTCTGTATTACTTCCATCGTTGGAAACTATCGAGACGGGCCGTTATCGCGGCGTCCGGCGTCGTGCTTGTGCTAGGCGGTATTTGGCTGGTAGAAAGGCTTGTCGCGTAATTATAAACATGATTCATATCAAGAATAAGAGTAGGGGGAAGTTCCTTGCAGAATACGATAGTGCAGAAAAAAACCATGTGGAACAGCAATATGCTCGCCGGCCTTTGTCTGGCTTTTATTGCGCTATTATACTTCTTCTCTACCACGGCGCCAGGATCAGTCTTAAACAATCCGAAGCTGCAAATTTTCAAAACGATGTTTATCAGCATCATTTTGGAAGCCATGCCGTTTATTTTGATCGGCGTGATCATTTCAGCCGTGCTTCAAGTGTTTGTCTCTGATCAGGCGATCCAAAGAATCATTCCCAAAAATCCGATTTTGGGGATCATTACCGCCAGTATATTAGGAATTATTTTCCCGATTTGCGAATGCGGCATGGTTCCTGCTATTCGAAAGCTGATTGAAAAAGGCATGCCTTTGTATGTAGCCACAACGTTCATTCTGGTTGGACCGATTTTAAACCCGATTGTTTTCTGGTCTACTTTTGTTGCCTTCCGTTCCCATCCCGAAATTACGTATTCGCGTATGGGATTAGCATTCGTCGTAGCTTTGATCGTTGGATTGATCGTGTATAAATTCGTGAACCCGGATCAGCTGAAAGTGAAAGAGTCCGCAGAGCCGAAGCCGGTTAAGAAGACGCTAAAAACGTTAAACAATCATGGGGCTCACAATCATGACCATGATCATGATCATCATCATCATCATGGCCATCGCCACCATCACCATCATCAACCGAAAACGAATAAATTGGTTGAAATGATGGGCCACACCGTGCTCGAGTTTTTCGATATGGGCAAATTTTTACTGTTTGGTGCGCTGCTGGTGGGTCTGCTTCAGACGTTTGTATCCAGAGATAGTCTCGTTGCGCTCGGACATGGGCAGGGAAGCGCCAATATATTAATGATGGGCCTTGGATTTATACTCTCTCTATGCTCTACTTCCGATGCTTTTGTCGCACAATCTTTCCTGACGACCTTCTCAAAAGGCTCGCTTGTTGCTTTCATGGTTTTCGGACCGATGTTGAATTTAAAAGGGCTTTTGATGATGTCCGCTGTTTTCAAGAAAAAATTTATTGTTTTGCTTAGCGTACTTGTCATTATTTTTGTATATGGGGGCACACTGCTCCTGGAAGGATTTATTTTGAAATAATTCCTATCTTCACGATCTTGGCCTGGAGGATGAGCTATCCTATGATAAAAATGAATGCCGCCGTCATACACAACTTTCTAAGAGCGTTTATATTGCTTGGTTTCGCGGCTTTAATTGTGTATTTAGAGGTATCGGGAGAGATCCTGCTGTATGTAACGCCGAAACTCACGATCTATTTAGACATCGCCGCAGGAGGGCTTCTTATTGTTGGCGGTTTTCAGCTGTACATCTCGATCGTTTCCTTGAAAAGACCGGTCATCGTATGCGATTGCAATCACGATCACGATCACGGACACAGTCACGAACTTCCAACCTCATTAGGGAAAAACGTCATTATATACAGTTTATTTCTCCTTCCTCTGGTGTTTGGGGCTGTGCTGCCGAATACCGCGCTTGCTGGTTCCTTGGCTCAGAAGAAAGGGATGAATCTGGGAGGCGTTTCACTTAATCAAAGTACCGCTCCCGCCGATTTGGTTGAACTGGATGGCAATGAAGATCCCGCATTGAAAGAAAAGTTTAAGACTTCTATCTATAACCGCGACTATGCGAAGCTCGGCATGCTGCTTTATCAGCAGGATCAAGTTGAGATGAAAGACCAATGGTATATCGAAAAATTGCAGGCGCTGAATACGTTTGTAGACAATTTCCAAAGCAAGCCAATCAAAATTACAGGGTTCGTTTATCGTGAAGATGGCATGCCTGATTCGCAGTTCATTATCGGAAGATTAGGTATGACGCATTGTATTGCGGATATTTCGCCGTACGGCATTATCGCGGAAACGGCTCAAGCAGGTCAGTATGCCAATGATTCTTGGATTACGGTGACCGGAACTATCGATCAAACCACGTATCACGGGCAAAAGGTCATGAAAATTATGATCGATAAAATTGATAAAGCGACAGCGCCGAGTGTGCCTTACGTCTACCCGGATTGGGATTTCGCTGCTAAATTGTAAGGTTAATTTTTGGGCTCAAGGGGTGATTGGATGCTGTTGAATGTTGGAAGCTTAGTGATTATCGCGCTGTATACAGGTTATAATATTTTCTATTTATTTCGAATGAGAGATAAGCTGAAGGGGACGATGGGGTCCTTATTCGCCATGATGATTGCGTTCGTAGCAAGCGCGGCTTTTGGTTTGGTATCGGCGCAAGCTTATCAAGCGAATATTTTGCTTTCGATCGCATTAGCGGCTCTGTTTGCCGTCATATCGGGCTTTATCTCAGGTAGACCGAATGGCTTGCAATCCGCCATCAACAGTGTTTTGATTGGATGTCTAGGCGCCATGGCAGGAGTGCTGTTAGGCGTTATGCTAATCGTTTCGAATAAAGTTATTGTTGCAGCCGATACGGTGTTTCTCATCTTTATGTTTCTTACACAGAAATGGATGGAATGGCAGTCGAACCGTGTTGAGCAAAAGGCCAAGCCGACCAAAGGTAGTAAAAATAAAGCCAAGCCTGCAGCCGCATCCTACAAAGGCACCATTATCCTTGCGGCGGTCCTCGTTGTCTTCGGGGTGGGCATTCTGCTGCAAAAAAACCATATTCAAATTGGCGCCATTGGCCAACCTCAAACTCAGGTTGCTGTTGTCGATGAAAAAAATGATCTTCAAATTGCCAACATTCAGGTTAACCGTTCGGGCATAAGTCCGAAAAATACGGAATTCAAGCCGAAGCAGATGATCAAAGCGATCGTCAATGTGAATGCGAACGCGGGAACAGGCTTGAAACTCAAGTCGCCTATCCTGGGCATTGATGCTAGTTTAAATCCGGGCGACAATGTATTCCTGATGAATAATCCGCAGCCTGGTACCTACGAGTACACCGTGGAACCCGGCGGGTTTAAAGGTACTTTCACTGTGAAATAAGAACGTAATGCAATAAAATAGTGTATCAAGAAGGGCGTTCCATAGCGAATGGCCCTTTTTGGTTATTGGAGAATTTAAGGCATGGGGGTAGCGATGCTTGCCACTTCGTTCATGCAGGGACGGCCCCAGTCCCTATGACTCGCTGGGAGGGGAACAACAGGGCGCTATTTTGCTGAAAAGACCCCTTTGCGTGAAGGAGAGGGAACTAGAGTCTGCTATTTTGCCATTTGAGCAGATAGTTATTGCGTTTTGGTGAAATAAGACCCTGTAGTTACCCTCGGGCGCCCGAAATCTCGCTTCTCGCCGGAATAGAGCCCTGTAGTTCCCTATGTGTGACGATGGGGACCCGGAAGCGGGGTTCCCAATGTATACGTATTGGAGTTCGGACATGAGCGATGTTTACGGACAGAGAGGTTCTTTTTCGATGGGAAAGGACCTCTTCGGACATGTAATGGACACCAGCGCTGTTATTTGCTAACTTGGGGGCTGATTTCGCCCCAATATCGGCAAATAAGGATTAGGGTGTCCGTTAGCAGAGAGGCACGACGTTTTTCGCAAATATAACGGCCGCCATGTCCGGAACGTGATGAGACATAGGACTCCATCACCTGGGAAGAGAAGTCGAAGGCGGCGAAAAGTAGAACAATAAGGGGAAGGGTAGGGGATAGAGAAGCGACCGCGTCCGTATTTGAAACGGTCGGAACCCTATTCCCCATGACCTACCCCACGCTCCAGCGTACGAGTTTAGACAAGGACCTAGCCGCAAGCTAGGTCCTTTTTTTTGCATTTGCTCAAATGTAAAATTAATAACATGACGAAATTTCAGAAAAACAGCCGATGTAATTCGGGTTAGTCAGAATAACTGTCCTAAAATTAGTTGTAAGCGATATCTTTTAATAAAATATTGTAATATTTAGTATTTACATATGTTCAGAGGTGTCATATAATGAGTTTGTGAAACAATGTTAATTATTAATTTTTCTTTATTTCAACAATCTAATAAGGAGGAGCTAATAACTAGGAATTGTAAGCGCTGTAATTTATGAAAGCTTCAAGGTTTTGCATGACGGATTTAACTGACAAATAGAGAGGGGCATTAACGAAATGAGTATGAAGAAAAAAAGCTGGGTTATGTCTATGGCGAGCGTTGTTATGATTTCATTGTTTGTGACAGCATGTGGAGGCAATACAACTAGCAATACGGCTTCAACTGCGGCACCGGCAGCAGACAAATCAGCGGCAACACCGGCAGCAGCGGGCAAAAAAAGCAGTTTAACCGTCGGAATGGTAACCGATATCGGTGGCGTTAACGACAACTCCTTTAACCAAAGTGCTTGGGAAGGACTTAAATCATTCGAAAGCCAATCAGGCGGCAAGGTTGATTACCTGCAAAGCCAAAGCGATGCTGATTATGTAACAAACTTGAATCAGTTCGTTAAGAACAAACGCAGTTTGATCTGGGGTATCGGCTTCATGATGGGTGATGCGATGAAGCAGGTAGCAGATGCTAATAAAGATTCGAAATTCGCTATTATTGATGCCGTAGTAGATGCGCCAAACGTTGAATCCGTAACGTTTAAAGAAAATGAAGGATCTTACCTGGTAGGGGTTGTTGCCGGCTTAATGACGAAAACGAACAAAATCGGATTCGTCGGCGGTGCGGAAATTCCGGTTATCAAACGCTTTGAACTAGGTTTTGTTGCTGGTGTGAAAGCGGTTAATCCGAATGCGAAGGTTGTTATTAACTACACAGGCGCATTCAATGCACCTGACCAAGGTAAAGCGGCTGCTGCAACGATCTACAACGATGGCGCGGACATCATTTTCCATGCTGCCGGATCTACAGGCGATGGCGTGTTTAACGAAGCTATCGAGCGTAAGAAAAAGAATAAAGACATCTGGGTTATCGGCGTAGACAAAGATCAATCCACAACGTTTGGTAATGATGTAACATTGACATCCATGATGAAACGAGTGAATGAAGCGGTCATTCGAGTATCTACGGATCTGGATAAAAACAATTTCCAAGGCGGTAAAGTTCAAGATCTAGGTCTTGCTGAAAATGGTGTTGGCCTGCCAGAGAAAAATCCGAATATCCCTGCGGATATTTTGAAGAAAGTTCATGAGTATGAAGTGAAAATCGTTAACAAAGAAATTACAGTCCCTACGGCAAAATAATCAGTTCTTATCTCCTGACAAGGCTAGTTGTATTCCTAAACTAGCCTTGTCACTCACAATAAAGTAAGCAAATGAAATGGGTGATATTCATATGCGGAAAGATCAAACTGTTGTTGAGATGCGCGGTATAACGAAGAGATTTCCCGGCATTGTAGCCAACGACTCTATCAGTTTCCAAGTGAAAAAGGGGGAAATTCATGCACTGCTTGGCGAGAACGGTGCAGGAAAGTCAACCTTGATGAACATCCTTTTCGGGCTCTATGAGCCTGATGAAGGCGAGATCTTGATTAATGAGCAGAAAGTAGATATTAAAGATCCGAAAAAAGCGATTGAACTGGGAATCGGCATGATTCATCAGCATTTCATGCTCGTTGAACCCTATAGCGTCGTTCAGAATATCATTCTTGGCACGGAGCCTACCAAAGGCGTTACGATCGACTATGCCCAGGCTGTTCGCAAAGTCGAGGAATTGTCAGCCAAGTATGGTTTGCAAGTAGAACCGCATCAGCTGATCAAAGATATTTCAGTGGGCATGCAGCAGCGTGTGGAAATATTGAAAACGCTTTATCGCGGTGCTGACATTTTGATTTTCGATGAACCGACAGCGGTATTAACCCCTCAAGAAATCAAAGAATTGATGGAAATCATGCGCAGCTTGGTGAATGAGGGCAAGACGATCATTCTTATCACACATAAGCTGAAAGAAATTATGGCTGTCTGCAGTGGAGTGACCATCATTCGTCGAGGGAAAGTCATCGACAGTGTAACGGTGAAGGACACAACGCCAGATGAGTTGGCTGCAAAAATGGTAGGACGGAAAGTAAGCTTTTCCGTTGAGAAACAGGATGCGAATCCAAGCGATTCATTCTTGAAGTTATCGAATGTCCAAGCCTTGGATAACCGGGGAATTTTGGCCTTAAAAAACTTATCCTTTGAGCTTAAAAAGGGAGAAATTCTGGGGATTGCCGGCGTAGAAGGCAATGGACAGAGAGAATTAATTGAAGTCATAACCGGATTAAGACGTGTGGAATCCGGAGAAATTCTAATTAAAGACAAGCCGATTCATAACTTAAAGCCGCGTCAAATTTCGGAATCGAAGGTTGGCTACATCCCAGAAGATCGTCACAAAACGGGTCTTGTGCTTGATTTTACGGTAAGTGAAAACATGGTGCTCAAAAACTATTTTTACCCTGAATACAATAAAAACCTGTTTCTTAACTATGACAAAATCAATCATCATGCAGTAGATCTGATCTCCGAGTATGATGTGCGCACACCTAGTGAAACAACGCCAGCAAGAGCGCTTTCAGGAGGTAATCAGCAAAAAGTGATTATAGCTCGGGAAGTCGATAGCGATCCCGATTTATTAATAGCTACGCAACCAACTCGGGGGCTTGATGTGGGAGCTATCGAGTTCATTCATAAAAAGCTGATTGAGCAAAGGGATAAAGGGAAAGCGGTACTGCTGTACTCGCTGGAGCTGGATGAAATTATGAATTTGTCGGATCGAATCGCTGTTATGTACGAGGGGCGCATTGTTGGTATTGTCGATCCGAAAAAGACAAGCGAGCAGGAGATCGGTTTAATGATGTCAGGCAGCAAATCGGGAGGAGAGGAGAGCGCATGAGCAGGGTCATCAAATGGTTGTTTAAAGAATCCTCGTTAATTTCTCTTATCTCCATTTTCCTAGGGTTACTTTTCGGAGCGGTCATTATGCTCATTGGAAATTACAATCCTATACAAGCGTATGGAGCCTTATTCAATAAGTCATTCGGAGACTTAAACAGTATCGGCGAAGTCATTCGTCAAATCACACCGCTGATCTTTACCGGATTGTCGGTAGCCTTTGCTTTCCGTACAGGTCTTTTCAACATCGGGGCTGAAGGACAATTCATCATGGGCGCGCTTGCTGCAAGTTTTGTCGGCATTCAGCTGCACCTGCCGTGGTACTTGCATATTCCTTTAGCGATCATCGCGGGAGGATTGCTCGGAGGCTTATGGGGATCTATCGCTGGTTATCTAAAAGCGGTACGCGGCGTACACGAAGTAATAACGACAATCATGCTGAACTGGATTGCTCTTTATTTATCTAATTTCTTCGTGAAAACGTTCTTGCTGGAAAAAGGGCAAATGAGATCGAAATTTGTCGATAAAAGTGCTTGGCTCTCTTCGCAAGGTTTGTCGGAAATGTTCGGAAATTCAAGAATTCATTATGGCATTGTCATTGCCCTTACATTGGCCGTTTTGTTTTATATCCTTCTATGGAAGACAAAACAAGGGTTCGAGTTGCGGGCCGTAGGATTTAATCCAGAAGCATCGCAATACGCCGGTATCAGCGTCAACAAAAATATCATAAAAGCGATGTTTATCAGTGGTATTTTTGCGGGAGTCGGCGGTGTGTGTGAAGTATTGGGCGTATTCCATTATCAATCGGTCAACACGGCATTCCCGGGATACGGCATGATGGGGATCGCTGTTGCATTAATCGGAAGAAATACACCGCTAGGCGCTATTCTGGGTGCAGTTCTCTTAGGGGTTCTAACCTTTGGAGCATCGGGCATGAAGTTCGGCGCAGGCGTACCGGAAGAATTGGTGAACATTGTCATCGCGCTCATTATATTCTTCGTTGCTGCCAGCGGCATCGTAAAGTGGCTGTTGAAGTTATTTGCAAAAAGAAATAAGGAAGTGAGTAACCGTGCAAATCCTACAATTAGCAAGTGAATTGACGCACACAACCATCGTCTTTGCGACTGCACTGATTTTTGCTTCCCTCGGAGGCTTGTTTTCCGAAAGAGCAGGCGTCGTGAATATCGCTTTGGAAGGTATGATGACGGTGGGGGCGTTCACCGCAGCTATCGTAACTTATTTTGCAGAAACGCAGTGGGGCGGCGGAGCATTGTCGCCATGGATTGGCTTTCTGGCTGCCATTATTGTAGGAACGCTGTTCTCTCTGCCTCATGCGGTTGCTTCCGTAACCTTCAAAGCGGAGCAAGTCGTCAGCGGCGTAGCGCTCAACTTCTTGGCTATAGGGCTCACGATCTACCTGTGCAAGGTGCTGCTGAATGGTTCTGCGCAAACGCCTACGCTAAAGCATGTTTTCTCTAAGTGGGATATTCCTTGGTTCTCTAAGATTCCATATCTGGGCCATGCGCTCTTTAGCGCTTATCCAACCAGCTACCTGGCTTTTATTCTCATCGCAATTGCAGCCTTCGTTCTTTATAAAACGCCATTCGGTTTGCGGCTTCGTGCCGTAGGCGAGCATCCCAAAGCAGCTGACTCGCTTGCGATCAATGTATCCAGAATGCGTTACATGGCCGTTATGGCGAGCGGAGCGCTAGCCGCGATGGGCGGTGCGGTAGTTACACTGACAACGACGAGCAATTTCTCGCACAATACCATATCCGGTCAAGGTTATATTGCACTGGCAGCATTGATTTTTGGAAAATGGAGACCAATATCCGGATTGTTCGCCGCCTTGTTCTTCGGGGTTGCTTCCGCACTCAAATCCGTTTTCCAAGTATATGGGATTACAGACTACATTCCTGTCGATTTCATTTATATTTTCCCTTATGCGTTAACGATTCTAATCCTTGCAGGATTCGTCGGTCGAGCGGTTGCTCCGGCAGCCCTTGGGAAACCATATGAAAAAGGACAGAGGTGAATGAGCTTATGTACGATGAGTTAATCGAAGCGGCAAGGGAAGCAAGATTAAAAGCCTATACACCGTACTCGGGTTTTAAAGTGGGAGCGGCGATTAGGACAAAGAGCGGCACGATCATCTCTGGCTGCAATGTGGAAAATGCGTCCTATGGATTATGCAACTGTGCGGAGAGAACGACACTCTTCAAAGCGTATTCGGAGGGTGTAACGGATTTCGAAGCTATGGCCGTTATTGCAGATTCCGAGGGTCCTGTCTCCCCTTGCGGAGCGTGCCGCCAAGTGATGTTGGAGTTGTGTGAAGGTTCGATGCCTGTTGTTTTAACCAATTTAAAAGATGACAGATATGAAACGACAGTGGATGGACTGCTTCCATTCGGATTCAAAATGCAGCAAGAATAAATCTCATAAGAATAGCAGGGGATTATCATGAAAGAAGTTATTCTCGCGTTTGCAGCGGGAGCATTTGTAGGTGTTGTATTTAAGTATGTTCGTCTTCCGTTGCCTGCCCCGCCCGTGTTTTCAGCTGTGATGGGTGTAATGGGCGTATATGTCGGAGGCAAGCTGGTAGAATGGCTGCATCGGGTTATTTCGTAAAATGATTGTCTTTTATACAAATTCTCCTTATAATTATATTGAAATTATGTTAAATAGTGATGAGCAATATTTCAGTATAATTGTAAGGGCGGAGACCTATGGGTGGAGAAAAACTGGATAAAATCATTGATGCAGCCAGAATGTACTATCAGTTGGATTATAGCCAACAGGACATTGCCAAGCATCTAGGGGTATCTCGCCCCACAGTCTCGAGGTTTTTGCAGCAAGCAAAAGCGGATGGCATTGTCCAAATCAAGATTATGGACCCCACGGAAAACAATGAGAATCTAGCATCTCAATTAGAAGAACAATTTAAGCTGCAGAAGGTCATTGTTGTGTCGGTTCCTCAGTACGAGGAGTCCATCGTCAAGAAATATTTGGGCGAGGCTGCGGCGGAATTTTTGTATGAAGTCGTGAAAGACGGAGATACCATTGCGACTTCTTGGGGAACAACACTATATGAAGTAGCCGTTAGACTGCAGAACAAGCATGTGAAAGATGTGGCTGTTGTTCAGCTGAACGGCGGTGTCAGCTATTCGGAGTATAATACGTACGCTTCAGAGATTATTCATCTTTTCGGCGGGGCGTATAACACAAATCCACATCTCTTGCCGCTGCCGGCTATAGTCGATCATACCGTTGTTAAGCAGGCTATAGAGGCTGACCGGCATATTCGTAAAATTCTTGATATGGGCAAGCGAGCCAATATTGCGGTGTTCACGGTGGGGGTTCCCACGGAAGACTCTGTTTTGATGAAAGCTAATTATTTCTCCACTTCGGATTTGGAAGTTATTCATGAGAAGGGCGTTGGAGATATATGTTCCAGATTCATTGATCTGGAGGGCGGAATTTGCAGCGAAGAGTTGGACCGCCGCACGATCGGCATCGATTTGGTTGAGTTGAGAAAGAAGGAAAGGTCAGTCCTCGTCGCCGGTGGCGTGAAGAAAGTGGATGCGATTTACGGCGCTATTCGTGGGAAATATACCAATACGCTGATTACCGATCAATTTACGGCCAAGTACTTGCTTGAATATAAGGCCTGATTGGAGAAAGTATCATGACGGAAGAAGAATTGGCCGAGATGATCGGTCAGATGGTGAAAGATACCTTGGAACAAATGAATTCGCAACCCCGTATTCCTATCGGTGTATCCAATCGGCATATTCACTTATCGCCGGAAGCCGTCGAGCGGCTGTTCGGTTCCAAGGATGCATTGACGCAAATGAAAGAATTGTCTCAACCTGGACAATTCGCATGCAACGAAACGGTCACATTAATAGGACCGAAAGGTACGATTGAACGCGTTCGCATTCTTGGTCCGGCACGGGGTGAAACCCAGGTCGAAATCTCGCTGTTTGATGGCTTCACCTTGGGAGTAAACCCGCCGATTCGCGATTCGGGGGATATCGAGGGTACGCCCGGCATCGTCATTCAGGGACCCAGAGGACAGCTGACGATAAGCAAAGGAGTCATTGCCGCCGCTCGTCATATCCATATGCATACTTCCGATGCTGCTCTGTTCGGAGTGAGCAATGGAGATCGCGTCAAGATCCAGATTGAGGGTCCACGCGGTATGATCTTGGACAATGTTCTGATCCGGGTATCCGAGAAATACCGTTTGGAAATGCATATCGATCTTGACGAGGCGAATGCGGGCCATATAAAAAATGGCCAAACCGGTATACTACTCAAGTAAGTTGTGAAGGAGAGAAACCATGAGCTTAGAGGAAACGGTTTCCAGAATCGTTCGCGAAGTCGTGACTGAGCTTCTTCTAAAGAAAGAAAAGCCTGCTGCTGCGGCCGTTCGCAATTCCGTTATGATCGTTGTCGCGGACGAACGCCATGCTGCGGAAGTGAAGCAGTTGATCTCTGACATTTCGGCAAGCGCCCGGGTTATCGTTGCTTACTGCGGGGATGCGCCGCTACCCGTATATGAATCGGCACCCGATTCTAACTATGAGCAAATTGTATTAACCGGAAGCGACAGATCGCGTTGGTCCGAAGCTGTCCAGCAAGCGGACATCGTGGTGCTTCCCGTCCTTTCGATCGGTACGCTCGTCAAAATTGCTTCATTAATCGATGATGAACCGTCGTCCGGCGTTATTGTGAATGCCCTGGTCAGCGGCAAAGAAGCTGTTGTATCCAGCAGTTACGTGCTCCCGACAGGGGGCGATAAACTGTCTGTTCCACCAGCTATCCAAGACGCTGTTTCCGATCATTTGCAGCTCCTTAGCAAGTACGGGGTTCATGTTGTGTATATGAAGCATTTGGCTGTCAAGGTGACGAAGCTCAGTCTAACGCCGCGCAGCGCCAAAAGGCCGCTCATTCATGCGAAGCATGTGAGAGACTGGGTAAATGAAGGTGAAACGGAAATCTCCCTTTCTGCTAATGTGCTTATGACGCCGCTCGCGAAAGAAGAGGCGAAATTGCTCGGACTTACATGGCGTCAAAGTCAGGAGGGGAATAAATGAACATTTGCCGGGTTATTGGCACGGTAGTTTCCACAACCAAAGATGAAAAACTTGTCGGCAAGAAGCTGTTGATTGTTGAGCCGGTCGATATGGTTACGCAAGCGACGGATGGCAAGCCTTTTGTCGCTATCGATACTGTGCATGCGGGCAAAGGCGAAATTGTCATGACGGTAAGCGGAAGTTCGGCCAGACAAACGAAAATTACGCAAGGCGTGCCGGTAGATGCTACGATCATCGCCATTGTCGATACCGTTGAGCTGCACGGCGAGATCACATTCAGTAAAAATGAAATGAGGTGAATGAATTGAGTATTTCTGAAGCAGATATTAGGGCGATCATTGCGCAAGTTATCAGTAATCTGCAGAATGAAACGGCCGCTCCGGCTCCAGAAGCCGCTCATGCCGCTTATGAGCACGGAGTGTTCGCAACAGTCGATGAAGCAGTCGATGCTGCAAGCCTTGCGTTCAGGAAATTCGCCATGCTATCCCTTGCTCAGAGGGAAACCATTATCCGCAAAATGCGGGAAACCAGTCTTGCTCATGCAGCGGAATTGGCGGAGATGGCAGTCAAGGAAACCGGTCTCGGAAGAGTGCAAGATAAGCTTGCCAAAAACAAGCTTGCCGCGGAAAAGACGCCTGGCATCGAAGATTTATTTACACAATCATTCAGCGGTGACAATGGTTTGACCTTGCTCGAATGCTCGCCATTCGGCGTTATAGGCTCAATTACACCGACAACTAATCCTGCCGCGACGATTATTAACAATAGTATCTCGATGGTAACGGCAGGCAATGCAGTCGTGTACAACCCGCATCCAAGTGCCAAGAAAGTTTCCATCAAGGCCATGCAGCTGTTAAACCAAGCGATTGTTGACGCAGGCGGTCCGGAGAACATGCTCACCAGCGTTCTGCTGCCTACGCTCGATACGAGCGAACAATTGATGAAGCATCCGAACATTCAGGCGTTGGTCGTAACCGGCGGCGGAGCTGTCGTGAAAGCAGCGCTTACTTCTGGCAAGAAGGTGATCGCGGCGGGTCCGGGGAATCCCCCAGTTGTCGTCGACGAAAGCGCAGATTTAAGCCAAGCAGGCAGAGATATCGTGCTGGGAGCCAGCTTCGATAATAATGTTCTATGTACAGCGGAGAAGGAAGTTTTCGTCGTTGAATCCGTGGCAAACGGTCTAAAAGCGGAGATGCTCAAGAACGGTGCCTATGAGTTAAAAGGATACCAGTTAACGAAGCTGCTCGACGTTATTTTGACGAAACATCCTGAAAAGGAGAAATATTTCCCCAACAAAGACTATGTAGGGAAAGACGCCAGCCACATTTTGCAAGCTATTGGTATTCAAGCAGATGCATCTATCAAACTCATTATCGCTGAGACACCGGAGAATCATCCGCTTGTGTATACCGAAATGCTAATGCCGGTTCTGCCGATTGTACGTGTTCCCAATGTGGATACGGCGATACAATACGCTGTCAAAGCTGAAAAGGGAAATCGTCATACGGCGATCATGCATTCGCAGAATATCACGAATTTGTCGAAAATGGCGAAGGCGCTTCAGGCTACGATTTTTGTCAAAAACGGTCCGTCTTATGCCGGTCTCGGCTTCGGCGGCGAAGGGTTTACGACATTAACGATCGCCGGTCCTACTGGCGAAGGATTAACCTCCGCACGCACGTTCACTAGAAAACGCAGATCTGTGCAAGTGGCTAAGGAGACATAGAGGATGGCAAGAGCCGTAACATCTCGAAGAACTATCCAAAGTGCCGTAAGTGCCGTAAGTAATCCAGCACAACCCATAAACCAACAAAACCAACATACAGGAGGAATAACGAATATGAAAGAAGCATTAGGCATGATCGAAACTAAAGGACTTGTAGGGGCAATTGAAGCTGCGGACGCTATGGTGAAAGCTGCAAACGTAACGCTGATCGGTAAAACACTTACAGGCGGAGGACTTGTTGCAGTTATGGTACGCGGCGACGTAGGAGCAGTTAAAGCAGCTACAGAAGCAGGCTCCGAAGCTGCACGCAGAGTAGGGGAAGTTGTTTCCGTACACGTAATTCCTAGACCGCACAACGATGTGGAAATCGTTCTGCCGCAATCCAAGTCGGAGTAGTCGTAATCCATGGATAGCGCCCTAGAGAAGCATATAAGACAAGTTGTGCAGCAGGTCCTATCCTCCCTTCAGCTGACAGATATCGAGGAGCAGCCGTCCATTGGACGCAGCAAGCCATTAATCGTTGCCAACTGGAAAATGAACATGACCTTGCAGGAAGCAAGAGAGTTTTTCAGTGGGCTGACAGATGCTCCTTACGAGCATTGTGAAGCTGTCATCTGTCCGCCTGCCCCGCTGCTTTATCCGCTTAAGGAGCTCATGCAGCAAGCCGGGATTTCCTTAGGTGCACAAAATCTCCATGAGAAGCCCAAAGGGGCTCACACGGGAGAAGTGCATGGTGAATTGTTGTTCGAATTAGGCTGCAGTCATGTTATCATAGGCCATTCCGAGCGCAGAGCAGCCGGAGAAACGGATGAGCAGGTAGCTGCGAAGGTGCATCAAGCCATTGGGAATTCCATGATTCCCATTGTGTGTGTTGGCGAAACGCAGCTCCAGCGCGAGCTTGGTCTGACAAAAGAAGTCATTCGCACGCAAGTTGAATCTGCGCTCGCCGGAGTGACGGAGGAGCGCAGTCCCTTCATCATTGCATATGAGCCTGTATGGGCGATTGGGACCGGTAAAACGGCTCAACCTTCGGATGCTCAGGACATTCATCGAGAAATCAGACAGATGCTTGCCGAGAAAAAAAGTATTGGTTTTGCAAACAGGGTTCCGATCTTGTACGGTGGTTCGGTAAGTGCGAGCAACATCCAGGAGCTTTGTGCCAGAGAAGATATTGACGGGGCTCTCGTTGGAGGAGCCAGTCTGCAAGCACACTCTTTTGAAGCCATTCTGAAGGCGCTTAGGTAAGGAGTCGAACATAGATGAAAACAGTCGCTATCGGTTGTGACCATGGTGGTTTGGAATTAAAGGAAGATATCAAAGCGTACCTGACAGAGCTCGGGTACCCGATCATAGATTTTGGCTGCTACGATAAACAGGCGGTTGATTATCCGGATGTTGCCTTTCTCGTAGCGGAAGCTACGGCAACTAACGACAATTACGTTGGTATTATGATCGACGGAGTTGGGATCGGCAGTACGATGACCGCGAACAAAGTGCCTGGCATCCGCTGTGCGCTATGCTGGGATTTATCAACGGTTATCAACAGTCGTGATCACAATAATGCAAATATGCTCGCTATCGGCGGTCAGTTTATCGGTAAAGGGCTGGCCAGACAGATGGTTAAAACATGGCTCGATACCCCGTTTTCAGGCGGAAGGCATGACAAACGGGTGACCAAAATCATGGAAGTCGAGAGTCGCTTCCTAAAAAGATTCAGGTAGGGGATTATCAATGTTCTTGGGAAAAGTAATCGGTACCGTTGTTTGCACGCAAAAAGATGAGAGTCTGACCGGACTCAAGCTGTTGATCGTCCAGCCTATGAAGGATGAGCATACGAAGACGGGAAAAGCAATGGTTGTTATCGATACCCATGGAGCAGCCGGTTATGATGATCTGGTTTATTTGGCAAAAAGCAGAGACTCATCCTTACCGCTTGGTTTGGATTTGGTCGCGACAGATGCAGGGATTATGGGGATTGTTGAAAACTATAACGTGATTAAACATGGAGGTGCTCATTCATGAGTAGTGCATTGGGAATGATCGAAACAAAAGGTATCGTAGGTTCTATCGAAGCTTTGGATGCAATGGTTAAGGCGGCAAATGTATCGGTAGTGGGCAAAGTACTGGTTGGCGGCGGCATTGTCACTGTATTGGTAAGAGGAGACGTTGGAGCAGTTAAAGCGGCAACGGATGCAGGAGCAGAAGCGGCTCAACGCGTTGGGGAACTGCTTTCCGTTCATGTCATTCCAAGACCTCATAGCGATGTGGAGAAACTTTTACCGAAATCGGGCGAGTAATTCATGAAAATGTGCAAAGTGCTCGGCAACATCGTCGCTACGATCAAAACAAAAAGTCATCACGGATTGAAACTTATGGTTGTCCAATCCGTAGATGAAAGAGGTGAACCTTACTCTGATCCGTTTATCGCTGTGGATTGCGCGCAAGCCGGAGTTGGCGACATCGTTTTGGTCGTAGAGGAGGGCGGTTCCGCGCGCGAAGTCATGAAGCGGCCTGAAGGGGCTGTAGATGCGGTTATCGTAGGGATTATCGACGATCTAAATAAATAGAGAAAAAATGAAGCGGAGGAGAACGATTGTGGAAGTGGAGAAGCTTATAGAACAAATTACACAAAAAGTGCTTGCACAAGTTAGCAATCAGCAAATCACGAAGGAAACGGTCGGCGTTAAAGTTGCTGAAGGTACGCGGTCCGGATCTTCTTTTTCACAAAAAGCGCCATTCATTACAGGGCCTGAAATTGCCCGTAAAATTGACCATACTTTGTTGAAACCAGATGCGACAAAAGATGAAATTATTAAGGTGTGCAGCGAAGCTAAGCAATATAATTTTGCAACCGTATGTATCAATCCTTATTGGGTGCCGCTCGCAGCGAAGGAACTGGCTGGATCTAAAGTCGGTATTACGACAGTTGTCGGTTTCCCATTGGGAGCGACAACAACCTTCTCCAAAATGGCCGAAACCCGGGATGCAATTGCAAACGGAGCAACGGAAATTGACATGGTTATGAACATCGGCGCCCTCAAATCAGGCGATCTGAACACGGTGAAGAAGGATATTGAAGGTGTCGTTCTAGCCGCTAACGGACAGGCTATCGTTAAAGTCATTTTGGAAACCGGCCTGTTATCGGATGAAGAAAAGGTGAAGGCATGCTCCATTTGTAAAATGGCTGGAGCCGACTTCGTAAAAACTTCGACTGGTTTCGGCCACGGGGGAGCAACGGTTGAAGACATCGCTTTGATGAGAAATACCGTAGGCCCGGAGATGGGTGTGAAAGCATCCGGTGGCGTCAGAGATATTGATACGGCTCGTAAAATTATTGCTGCCGGCGCTACCCGCATTGGCGCAAGCTCCAGTGTCGCTTTAGTCACAGGCGGCAAAACCGAAGGTTACTAATTGCAACAAGCACTGATAGCATGGGGATTATCCATTGAGGATAATCTCTTTTTTTTGTACAGCTTAGAGAGAAGTCGTCCAGCAAAACATTGTATTGAGAAATATTAGTTAATTTTAATCTTTTTATCATGTGAAAATCATAGACTGTATTATAAGCTGAACTAGTTATCTTTTTCAATTTACTAGATAGCCAGGGAGTACTAGTTTGACTTCATTTGTTCGTATAGATTGAGAGAACGCTTATTATAGTGTGGTAGGATAAGGATATATTTTTCACTCGTCATCCGGTTTAGGCATTCGCCAAAAACCCATTTTTACAAAAGCACTTTTCCTATTGTTCGATCAGCTTTAGGTTGAAATTCGCCTATAAAGTGATCGAGGTCTTGGAAAAGTGTTTTTTTGTTTTGAGCATTCTTCACAACCCATATTCTTTTTAAGGAGCGATGATCATGTTTTCAGGATTTGATTGAACTTGCCGATCGGATTGAAGGAGAGACTTGAGCTTGAGAGAACCGCGCTGATGTTCGAGGATAGGAATTGGCAATCACCCGGATCGCATCTTGTTCGCATCAACTACTTGGCAAAGGGCCTCAGTCGATCTTTGGGTTCCTGAACCAACTATTGAATCCCTCGAGAATGCGCTTCGCAATCTAGGTGGAGGCATCATGGAGCCCTCAATAGAGGATTAGCTCGATAATTCCAAACCCGAAATACCTATTTATACGAGACCAACCGTCTATGCTAGGGAGCCAACCTTAAGCGGTGGGTTTTCGCTTGTTTAGTTTCCATTTAATCTATCTCTAAGAAATTACACATAAGTAGCAACTTATTTCTTGGAATATCAGTCAAATATAGTATAAAGTTCAAATTTTATGCGAGGGGGATGACTATGAAATCATTTGGGTCCTAGACTGCTTGTTGCTTGTGGAGGCCCAAGTCGGCAGATACCTTTTGATTAGGTTTTGCTTACCGTCAAATCATCATACCGGTCAGGAGGACAAAATGAAAATTCAAAGTGGCGTACTATCTTTTATTGCTGCATGTGTAATATTGAGCGGTTGCAGCTCTGCAAAGACGAGCAAAGTGGAGCAACCACCCCCTGTTAATTCGACAACTAATGGAAAAGTTGAAGAAACAAAAACGAAGCCCATTGAGCGAGGTCCGGGGCCATTAACCAAAGAGAATACATCCATTGCAGGCATCCATATTGGAGATACACAGGAAAAGGTAAAGTCGTTTCTTGGGGAACCGAGCAAAGTTAGCCAGGTCCATTCGACACCCGAAGTTGAATGGTTTTATGAAAAGGAGAATATGGGAGTACGTTTTTATCGTACAGGTGAGAAGGAACCGCTAGGCGGGGTTGAAAGTATCATAGTGCACAACCCTTCAACTATTAAAACAAATAAGAACGTCGGTATCGGGGACTCGGTAGATAAATTGCTTCAAATTTATGAGAAAGTAGAGACAGAAGATGATAAAAATAAGCCCACAAGCTACTGGGTAACAGGCAGTACGTATACAGAAAGTGTGTATCATCCATTCCTGATGTTTCGAGTTGATGAAAAAAATGTAATCCAAGATATTGAATTTTCAAATTATTTAATAAACCCAGATAAAACCAAATAAAAAAGGAGGGGATTAGTCCCCTCCTTCTACCTTATGGGAGAAGTGCTTCTTTGGCAGCCCAGCCGGAGCTGTTAAGAACTGCATTCAACCGCTGACCCGGATAGTAATCATTGTAAGGCGATCTGTTTCTAATATAGTGACCTGCATTCCATGCTGTGGAGCCAAACATTTCATTTGCGGCATATGTTGCTGTTAAGATTGTTCCACCAGATTGAGATTTACCACCAAATGCTACACTTGTTACATTGATATAGTCACCATCGTCGGTTTTTACAGAAGAAGCAGTTAAACCTCCGGTAAAACCATTGTTGTATGCATTTTTGACATTATTAAGTTGTCCGAAGATATTACTGTAGGACGTACTTTCACCATTGTAACGACGGTTAAAGAGAGTCACAAAAGCTTGAGCCCCATCTTCCAATGTATCAAAGGCAGGAAAATTCCCACAATATCCTGCCGGAGTGTATCCTTCAGTACCAATGAGATTGCCTGGATTATTATAGGGGATTCCCCACTCCTGATACCATACCCCAAGCAGGAACGACCTCGATACCTCAAGGGCCGGCACGCAAATGTTCGCATAATACAGGTAATTATTCCAAAAATTATCGTAATTCGGTTTTACGCCAGAGCAACTCCAACTCATTTATAATCCCCTCCAATTAGTAGGTAAACTTATCATTTTTTTTGGGTCATCAAAAACCCAAGGCTTGCGTATGTCAACTATTAGTCGTTCATCGGGGATTTTAATACCGTAGTATTTTTCGACTACCTCCCCGATTTCCTTCGGATTGTACCCCTCAATAATATGTCCACCTATGACGAATGCGGGAACGACGGTAAGTTTGAAGAGTTTGAATTCTCGCCGCGCTTCAGGATCATGAACAATATTTCTTACAACGTGAGGTACGGCAAAGTCTACAAAGAGAGAAAGTGCCTGATTTGCAATTGGGGAGAGATCATCTTTAAAGATCTCTACTAGGTACCCATTCCAGGAGGACGTCATCTATAAGGCTCTCCTAATGTTATATAATGGGTAGGTTACTTAGGGGATGAAAGCCCCAAGTGGATTCATCCCCTGAACCACCGTGAAGCCTTAAGTATAACCTACACTCTAAAAGTGCTTTTCTGACTTTAAAAATCAACCTCAAATATCGCTTGTTAAAAATTAGATAACTCTTTATTTGAGATGAGATTCACGTTTTTTGGTTGAGCCTATTTGCGAGATTGTGTTCGAAATAGCCAATCAACCTTTGCGGCTTCAACAGCTTCAAGCTGAGTTTCCTGAGCAGTGACAGGCTGCATCCGAATGAAGAAGGTTTTAAGCGAATTTCAGCGATGGCGATTCCCTTTCTTGAGCGCATTTAACCTGTAGGAGCTGACATTTGTGTCGGTTCCCTTTTTTTTATATAGTGGGCGAAGCTTACCGATAGTTTTTTTGCGGCGCCGGCCCGGTTTCAAAGCCATTGGGGGGAGGTAGGGAACTACAGGTAGCTATTTTGCCCAAAATAGTCATTTGAGCGAGAAAGGGGAAACTAGAGTCCGCTATTCCCCATTCTGGACGTCTATTTGGACGATTGAGTTGAAATAAGGTCCTGTAGTTCCCCGCCAACACCTGAATCTCCACCTTTCTTGTAAATAAGGAATGAGGTTCCCTCACATGGTGCAGAGCCTCAATGCGGTAATTAGGGAAGAAAATAGCCCGGAATGGATGAAATTGGAGCTTGCGTATTAATTTTATTGAAAATGATTCTCAAAATCATTGACAATGCTTTTCATCGACTATACACTAAAAGAAATCATGTTTGGATTGTATATCACTTAACCACTAAGAGATTTCGTTCATTATATAGCGAGGAAGGATTGATGACCGATGCACGCCATCGAGGCTCAGCATTTAACGTTAACTTACGGAGATACCAGCATCTATGAAGATTTGGATATCGCCATCCCGAAAGGGAAGATCACGGTGTTTATCGGCAGCAACGGCTGCGGTAAATCAACGCTGCTTCGTTCGCTGGCCAGACTGCTGAAGCCCACGAATGGCAGCATCTTGTTAGACGGACAAGAAATCGCCAAGCTTCCGACGAAGGAAATTGCGAAGCGGTTGTCCATTCTGCCTCAAGGTCCTGTAGCTCCGGAAGGATTGACTGTGCTCCAGCTTGTCAAACAAGGCAGATATCCGTATCAGAGCTGGCTTCAACAGTGGTCCGCCGAAGATGAAGAGATGGTAACGAAAGCGCTGAAAGCGACGAATATGCAGCAATATGCGGATCGTTCCGTCGACTCTTTATCCGGGGGACAGAGACAGCGCGCATGGATTGCCATGACGTTGGCACAGGGGACGGATACGATTCTGCTGGACGAACCGACAACCTATCTGGATATGTCCCACCAAATTGAAGTGCTGGATTTATTGTTTGAGTTGAATGCCAAGCAGCAGCGAAGTATCGTAATGGTCCTTCATGACATCAACCTTGCTTGTCGTTATGCGCATCACATTGTGGCTATTCATAACAAGAAGATCGCCATCCAAGGGAAGCCGGAAGATATCATCACCGAGGAGACGATTCAAACCGTATTTCAAATGGACTGCCAAATTATTCAAGATCCGCTGTTCGGGACTCCGCTTTGTATCCCTTTCGGCAAAGGCAGGAAGGTTAGCCAACAGAAGCAAGCCTACGGCAGCGTAGAAGCTGCTGCAGTACTTGTCTAAGATTTTACAAGCAGCCAATATCCTCTATGTACGCTTTAAGCGTATGTGGGGGTTTTTATTTTGCGGATCGATGGCGCACTTGAATGAGAGAGCTGTACTCTTGGGAAAATAAGGACAAGACAAAAGACCTTGTCATTAACGAAAGCGCCTCATACAATAGAAGTATACTGCAATAACTTCATAAGATTGGGGAACTTCAGAATGCGCTTTAAAGATGTGTTTTCCATCATCGGACCTTCCATGATAGGTCCGTCCAGCTCGCATACGGCAGGAGCCGTCCGTTTGGGACGCGTTGTCAGACAACTGCTCGGCGAGCAGCCGGCGAAAGCCGAAATTACGTTATACGGTTCATTTGCGGATACATACCGGGGACATGGCACCGACTTGGCGCTCATTGGCGGCTTGCTCGATTTTGAAACGGATGATCCGCGGATTCCGGATGCAGCCGAAGAGGCCCAAACTCGCGGGGTGGAGATAGCGTTTCTTACGAGTAAAGATAAGGCGGATCATCCGAATACCGTTAAATTCCATCTTTCTTCAGGCTCAAAAGAAGTGACAATGACCGGGGCTTCCATCGGTGGAGGCAACGTTGAGATTGTAAATGTGAATCATTTTGATGTAAAATTTACGGCTGTGTATCCTACTCTAATTATTTCCCATCATGACCGTCCGGGGATGATTGCTGACATCACAACCCTGCTTGGACGAAATGAAATCAATATCGGCTTTATGGATTTGGACCGGAAAGGCCGGGACCGGGATGCGATGACCGTCATTGAAACGGACGTTCCCATTCCGGATGCGCTTTTGGGGGAGCTTAACGCTTTAAGCATGATATCGGATATTAAAAGAGTGGATCTCACAGAAAGAGGCGAATAGAAATGAGATTCCGGACATTAAAACAACTAACAGAGGTATGCGCCGCAGAGGGAATGACCATTGCGGAAGTCATGCTGGCGGATCAAAGCCAAGAATCGGGCAAGTCGCCCGAATACGTGTTTGAAAAAATGCGGGCTTACTATCAAATTATGAAAGAAGCCGTGGCGAAAGGACTGACGGAAGATACCACCTCCCGCAGCGGGCTGACAGGGAAGGACGCTCAGCGCGTAGCCAGCTATATGACGACGACAGAAGCTTCCTTAGGGGAGGAAGCTTGTAAAGCGATGGCCTATGCGCTTGCCGTATCCGAAGTGAACGCTTCCATGGGGCGTATTATTGCCACGCCGACCGCGGGTTCCTGCGGCATTATTCCCGGAGTGTTCATCAGCAGTCAGCAGCGCTTCGGCTGGGATGACGATCACATGGTGAGAGGCTTACTAAGCGCCGGTGCCATCGGCTACGTCATCGCTAATAATTCTTTCGTCTCCGGCGCGGAGGGCGGCTGCCAAGCGGAAGTCGGCTCCGCCATCGGGATGGCGGCGGGAGCGCTCGTGGAGCTTCGCGGCGGCACCCCGGAGCAGGCGATGCATGCGGTAGGACTTGCGCTGAAGAACACGCTAGGGCTCATTTGCGACCCGGTCGGCGGGTTGGTCGAAATTCCCTGCATTGTTCGCAATGGCTTCGGAGCGGTGAACGCAATGGCCGCAGCCGATATGGCGCTGGCCGGTGTTCGTTCCGTCATTCCATCCGACGAAGTCGTACAGGTGATGTACGAGGTAGGCACCGCGATGCCGGAAAAACACAGGGAAACTGCCAAAGGCGGGTTAGCCCAGACACCAACGGGCCGGCAAATTATGAAAGAGCTCAATTTGGGCAAGAAGCGATAGAGGTAAGTTGAAGGAAGTTTGAACGCTACTATGAATACAAGGGAGAAGTAGTCTGGAAGACGGTGTACGAAAGGTGAAGTATGCCTTATGCCACATAGCAAAAAATGTAATTGAAAGGATGATTAACGATCTCACCGGCGTCAAGAAACGAAAAGTAGGGAAGAAAAAGAAGATACCGCAAAGCATAAGCAAGCACATGTTAGCCAAATAGATGATCAAGTATATTTGTTTGAACTGCGGGGAAGCGGAAAACATACCTCTTAGCGTAGTTGGAAACTTTACGAATACCAGATCTCAGACAGGTTAGAAAACAAAGAAGTGGAAGGCAGCTCAAAGTAGAACAGAAGAGGGACGGGTGTGAGGGTGGAAATGCGCTTTGCTGTGGGCCGCCTTTGAAATCGTGTATATACCGCATAATAAAATCAACAGCGGTTGGAACCCCACATCCATCCCTCCCACGGACAAAAGTATGGGTTTACACGCAAAAGGACCGTCAGGATGTTTTCCCCTGACGGTTTTTCTTATGTCCGAATTAGATGAATTTCAGCAAACAGACTGCCCATGTGTGCTATAATAAAATCTCATGTAAAACAAAAAAACTACCTCATTGGTAGTTTACTTTAAAGTAATGAAAGATTTCGCGCGCTCCCCCGGAGCGAACTACTCTCTGTTCTAAACCATCCCGCAATCCCTCGGAAAGAGAGATAAGTTTATATTCACATATTACCTGATAATATATTATTCGTCAATTCTAAGAGGTGTTATACTGTGGATCCAGTAAAAACGGAAGTAATAAAGATTTTCTTCGATGAAAGTGGAAAAAGAAAGAACAAGCCCAATTTAATGGGTGGACTTTCTATTCCAGCTATTGTTTACGAATCGGAAAAGTTCCAATTATGGAGTCTACGCTTACGGGATGGGGAAATTAATTTCCACTGGACAGGATATAACGGTTTTGCTCCATTACGAGAAGACATAAAATAATTGATGCAACTACTCGGCAAACATCGGAAAATGCTCAAGTTTAACGTAATCAATTATGATCACTCCATTTTGAGCAACAGGGCCGGTACGACTTCTTACATAGCCGATCGTGTCATTTATTCAAAGTTTCCCGAGCGGTTGATTTACGGGCTTCTTAGGCGCTATGGGAAAAATGCTTATATAGACGCACAAATTTGTATTGAGGATGCGCAAGAATATCGGGACCTGGAACTTAATGAAAATCTGAAGGAGCAACTCAATGTTCAGTCCCTTTATCGCGGGGAGCAGTTTATTGTTAGTAGCAGTTCGCTGATACCAAAAGGACAGGAAATTGGCATCGAACTCACAGACTTACTTCTCGGTTTCATCAGGACCATAATCTTGAATGAGCCAAACAGCAAATCGAAAGCGCTGCATGCAAAAAATACTTTGATCGTGGAGCTGCTAAAGGATTCCGAATTCATTTCATTTATGGAGAGTACCAGGTTATTTGAGTGGACACTAACAAGGGAACTGACGGAAATTAATTTCACCGACTATTTGCAGCTGTATTTATCTCAGCATCATGATCAATTCATTTAAACAAACAACCCCACCTCCTTGAGATGGGGGTTATTACTGATTATGAACTTAGGCTGAACCCTGAGCAATTGCACCCGCTGTTATGCTGGATGATACTGTCCAAATTGTTTCGAGTAAAGCGGAGAAAATCATTTTTTTGCTATTCATATTCGCATCCCCCTCAGTTTTTGTAAGAACTTTGAGACTAAAGAAACGAACCAGTGGGAGCAATACAAGAATAACGCCAGCACAGACAATCCAAGGACTCGAACCTTGAGAACCCAGCCTAAATCCACAATCATTTACATTATACTTCATTAAATTAAAAAGAAAAAAGGATTAAACGGTATTAGGCTAGATAGTTTGGAGCATGACTTCAGAAGGCCGTGAGCGCCAGCACTTGAGATGTCTTATTCAATTTCAACCAGTCAATGACGTATTTTAACATTACCAATGCTTCCGAGTGCATGTTTGGCCAGTTGTCTTATCAACGTAAAGCTCAACCCGTAGTCGGCTAAACTAGTTTTATTTTTTCGTGAAAGCTTATAGTTCATATAGTTGATGTGCTTCTTCTTCATTAATCGTAAGCCATCTTAATTTCATGACGAGATCAACAGGATCGACGACTCCGAACCCAAGTCTCTACTTCTCACGTGTCCCAACCCTTCTTGGTTGTATTTTATACAATCATTTAGCCAGAATCCCGAGCCTCGAGTCAGCTACATTGTACTTTATACAACCATTTGCACTCGAAAACGACCGATTCAGCACAAACCAGGCCATTTCATTGCATTTTGTACAATGTAGGGAGTCATTGCTGCAAAAATCATCTATAATGTTGTATAAAATACAACATAGGGACATAATGTCCCATACGCCCCCGGACCCCATTTTAATGCTGCTACTCCTTGCCCCCAAACTACCGGCCTTTTCAGAAGTCAAACTGGAACAAAAAAATGACCCACAATGGCACTTAAGCCAAGTAGTGGGTCATTTCTTTTATTATGATCCAGTTTGGGCTAATGAATCGTTAGGCTGCTTCCTGCGGGTGACGCTTTGCCGACCGTCGATGCCGACGGGAATATCGCCGTCTACCGTGACGCGGCGCACGATCCGATGCTGATCGCCGTAATCGTTGATGGCATAATGCTGCGTGGCCCGATTATCCCAGATTACGACATCACCGGCAGACCAGCGCCAGCGAACCGTGTTCTCAAGCTTTGTAATATGACTCTGCAACAAAGCCAGCAGTTGGGCGGAATCCACGGAGGAGAGCCCTAAGATTTTTTTCGCGAAATGACCGAGCAGCAAGGTGCGCTCACCGGTTTCAGGATGTACGCGAACGATCGGATGCTCTGTCTCGTACACCGTGGAGGCGAACACTTCCCGATGGTGGCGTTCCTTCTCGGCAGATACCTGGGACCGCTGCGCGGCATAGTCGTAATCGTTGCTGTGCAGCGCCCATAGCTGATCCACCAGAGTGCGCAGCTCAGCTGGCAAGTGCTCATACGCAGCGGCTGTATTCGCCCAGACGGTATCGCCGCCTGAAGCGGGGACGACAACGGCACGGAGAATGGAAGCCTGCGGGTAGGCATCCACGAAGGTTACGTCCGTGTGCCAGGAATCGGCGCGCCCGCCATGCGCGGAATCAAGCTCGAGCACATACGCAGTGCCTGACTTAATCGGGACCGTCGGATGAGCGATTGGATCACCTAGCAAGCGGGCGAAAGCTTCCTGCCCCGCGTCATCTAACTGATGCTGCTCGCGAAAGAAGAGGACCTTGTGCTTGAGTAGGGCTGCACGGATGTCCGCGAGCGTCTGCGCATCAAGATCAGCTTGCAGGCTCACGCCTCTAACTTCCGCGCCGATTCTGCCTGCAACCGGAAGAACCTCGATCTGACCGGGAACTGCCCCAATTTGTTCATGTGTACTCATAACGAAAACCTCCTCAATTTTATTGGAATGCGCCGCTAACGGCAGCAGTCGCATACTGATTAACTGGTCTTGGCAAACCCAGATGCCCGCGTAGCGTAGAACCTGAATATTCGGTTCTAAACAAGCCTCTGCGCTGCAGCTCCGGGATGACGAACTCGGCAAATTCTTCTAATCCGGCTGGCAAATAGGGCGGCATGACATTAAAGCCGTCACTGCCTCCGTGCAGGAACCACTCTTCGAGCTGATCGGCAATTTGGACGGGCGTACCGGCAAAGGTGCGATGGCCGCGACCGCCAGCCAGGCGGTGAAGCAGCCCGCGGATTGTCAAATTCTCGCGATTGGCTAAATCAACGACAAGCTGGAAGCGGCTTTTATTGCCATTGATGTCGGACAAGCTGGGCAGTTCAGGCAGAGGCCCATCCAAAGGATAAGAGAATAAATCGACGTTTAACATATTGGATAACTGATTTAAACCATATTCAGGAACGGTTAATTCGTTTAATTCCTGCTCCTTTTCTTTGGCTTCCGATTCGGTTTTGCCGATGATCGGGCAGATGCCGGGCAATATTTTCAACTGGTCGGGGGAACGGCCATATGCGTCCAGCCTGCCTTTGACATCGGTATAAAACTGCTGTGCTTCCGTCAGTGTTTGCTGGGCTGTAAATATCGCTTCGGCATACTGTGCGGCGAATTCCTTGCCATCCTCGGAAGAACCGGCCTGCACAAGCACGGGATAACCCTGCGGAGATCTGGGGATGTTCAAAGGGCCGCGCACTTTAAACGTATGGCTGCTATGATTGATTTCCCGAACCTTGCTCCTATCGGCGAAAATACCAGACGCCCGATCAATAACTAACGCTTCGTCTTCCCAACTGTCCCATAGACGGGTTGTCACGTCTAGGAACTCCTTGGCTCGTTCATAGCGCTTGCTGTGCTCCAGATGGGCCTCTTTGCTAAAATTGTGAGCTTCAAAAGAACTCCCGGATGTCACAATATTCCAGCCGGCGCGCCCTTTGCTGATATGGTCCAGAGACGCAAACTTTCGGGCGACATGAAAGGGTTCGTTATACGTCGTGGAGACGGTGCCGATAAGTCCGATATGCTCCGTAACGGAGGCAAGTGCCGATAATAAAGTAAAAGGCTCCAGTCCCACAAAAGCGCCATGTTGAATGTTCTGACTAACCGCCAGCCCATCCGCCAAAAAGAGGGAGTCGAACTTCGCCTGCTCCGCAATTCGCGCGATTCGTTGAAAGTACCGGATATCCGTAATATTTTCCGGTTCCGTATGCTTGTGCCGCCAAGATGCTTCATGATGTCCGGTATTCATAATAAATACATTCAAATGCAGCTGTCTTTTGGATTCGCCCATGTGGAACTCACACACCTTTATTCAATTTGTTATTCACTGTACGTTTGCTTCCAGCCAGTTAACCGTTTCTCCAGTGTGACAAGCAAATAGTTAATGATTAAGCCGATGACGGATATGGAAATGATGCCGGCATACATATTCGTAATTTGAAAACTAAACTGCGCGTATTGAATTAAATAGCCAAGGCCTGATTTTGCACCCACCATTTCAGCAGCTACCAGAACGAGGATGGAGCTTGCGCCAGCCTGGCGAATGCCTACGAAAATTGTAGGAATAGCCGCAGGGATAATGACTTTGCGAAACAGGCTAACAGGCGATAAGCCCATAGACCGTGCGGATTTGATTAAAAGGGGATCGACATTCTTCACGCCGCTGATGGTGTTCAGCAGAAGCGGGAAGGCGCAAGCATACAGCACGATGGCAATCTTTGAGGTTTCGCCAAGACCGAGCAATAGGATAAAAACAGGAAGTATGGCAAGAGCAGCTGTATTTCGCAGCAGTTCGAGGAGCGGGTTGAGGTATTCGGATACCGGCTTCCACCAACCGATCGCAAGGCCGAGCGGGATGCTGATAAGGATCGCCAGCGCAAAACCGCCCAGAGAACGCGAAAGGCTGGCGAGCGTATGCTCGGCCAGATCACCCGAAAGAAGCAGCTGCCACCATGCGGCCGCAATTTCGGAGATCGGAGGGAAGAACGTAATGTCAACAAGCCCAAGGCGCGGTGCGACTTCCCAAACGAATAACAAAGCGAGGATGACAACGGTATTCTTGAACAATTTTCTCAGTTTCGTTAAGGACCAACTGAAGGCATGAATACTGCTTTTTTCCCGCAGAACCAAAGCTTTCCCGGCATTAGCGCTAGCCATTTACAACTCCCCCTTTAATCGATGATTTACTGGGATCGAAACTATCCAGCGTTTTGGCTTTTTCCTGCTCTTGAGCTTTCGATACTTCATCTTTCAGCAGCTCCCACACTTCATGGCGCAGCTTGACGAACTCCGGGTTGGATCGCAGATCGTCTTCATTTCTTCGCGCTTGAAAAGGGATATCAAGAACCTTCTTAATTCTTCCCGGACGGGAAGTCATCACGGCGACCCTCTGGCCCAAATAAACGGCTTCTTCAATGCCGTGAGTTATAAAAATGATCGTTTTTTTCGTAGCCTCCCAAATGCGCAGCAGCTCGCTTTGCAGGGTTTCACGGGTTTGGGCATCCAAAGCTGCAAATGGTTCATCCATCAGCAGTACCTCGGGATCATAGGCCAAGCTTCTTGCGATAGCGACCCGCTGCTTCATGCCTCCGGAAATCTCGTGAGGATATCGGTTTTCAAAACCACTGAGCCCGACCAGGTTGATAAAAGACAAGGCCTTTTCACGGCGTTCTTTGCGAGGGACGCCTTTGGCTTCCAAGCCGAACTCTACGTTGGCTAGCGTGGTTTTCCAAGGAAAGAGTGCGTACTGCTGAAACACGATGCCTCGATCCAGATTAGGTCCTGTAATGGCTTTGCCATCTAATAAAATCTGACCGCTGCTAGGCTTCGTCAAGCCCGCGAGCAAGTCCAGCAAAGTTGATTTGCCGCAGCCGCTTGGTCCCACGATGACCATGAACTCTCCTTGCTTCACCTCCAAATTAATATCCTGCAGAGCAGATATGGGCTGTAAATCTTCTTTCAGATGCCCTAAATTTCTTTGAATTCGAAAAGTTTTCTGCACATGCTGAATGCTGATTTTGGTCGTCATTGAACTGCCTCCTTATCGGACTCCTTATTTCTCATTGGCATACGGGTTAAATTCATTCGTGTACAAGCCTTGGAGCTTCAACTGTCCGTCCTTGATGACACCTTCATCAACAAGCCATTGAATCCAGGTACCGAACTCTTTGTCGGAAATGAGTCCACCCTTACCGGCAACGCCCGTGCTCTTCCAAAACTTCACGGTGGAAGTATCTTCCTTTCTACCGCGATCATTAATAATCTTCTCAAAACGGGCGACAACTTCCTCACGCGGCGTGGTGCGCGCCCATTCAATCGCTTTGGCGGTGGCTTCCACAAATTTGTGCGTCGCATTAGGATTGGCTTTGATAAATTTGTCGGTCAACACATAGCTGCCGGCGCTAAAAATCCCGAACAAGTCGGAATCCTTAAACAAAGGATGAATACCGCCGCGCTCCAGCGCTTTGTCTCGCAGTACACCGCCAAGCGCAGCTACATCGATCTGCTCAGCGCGCAGCGTTTGCTCGGTTGTTACTGGAGGGACGACGACAAGCGTCACCTGCTTAATTTCCTCCGCCGTTAAACCGGCTCTGTGCAGATATTCTTTAATGACGAATTCGTGATGTGCGCCGAGCGTATTCACAGCAATCTTTTTACCGATTAAATCTTTCGCAGTTTTAATTGAACTGCCATCCAAAACGTAATATCCCGTCCACGTGTTATCATCGACGCCGTAGTAAGCAATGACGGGTTTAATTGGCGCTTTGGCTGATATCAATTTCACAATCGCTCCATTAAAAGCACCGCCAAAATCGGTATCGCCGGTTACAACCGACTGAATATCTTGAGGACCGCTGATGGTGTTCCCGATATACTTCAGCTTCAAGGGCGCCAGGTATCCCAAATCCTCCGCTAACTCCGGGAAAGTGACGGAGCCCACTCCGCCTTGATAACGAAGCTCGGTGACTTCCGGTGCGCTGCCGCTGGCGGAAACGGTCTTCTGTTTGCTGCCGCAAGCTGTTAATAAGAGTGCGCAAGCGACGAGTAGTGCGATGGTTGCTGCAAAACTTTTTTGCCTTGATAAGGTCATCTTCATTCCCCCTCGATAATCGCATAATTCCTATAGACTTAGTATGAATATGTTTCTATAATGAAATATAATCTCGGCCCGGAAAACTGTCAATAAATTGGAAACACATGAACATGAATGACAATGTATGACCATATCGTATCTAGGCAGGAGGCGCGAAAACATGTCCTTACAGCGATTCAATCTCATTTCTTTGCATGAAGCGGTCGATTTACTCGGTATAAGCCGCTCAACCTTCGATAGATGGCGGAAATTGAAGCAGCTTCCTTATGTGAAAATAGGAAAAGAAATCTTGATTGATAAGGCTGAGCTGGAAAAATGGGTTCGCGATCACGCATCAGGCTCGAAGAAAGCGGCATTCGCAGCAGATACGGCATCGATTCGCGCACCGCAGGACCACCAGGCAATCACCGTCGGCTATCAGAGCGGGACGGCTCACATGTGGACATCGCTCCTCATGAAGGAGCTCGGTTGGTTTGAAGATGAACTTGCTTCTTCGATGCCTGGGCGCACCGTTCGTGTCGACTGGTTCGATGCCGCGAGCGGCACTGTACTTCTGCAGGGCTTGGTCGGGGGAAGCATCCAAATTGCTTCCTTAGGCGAGTATCCGATCGTACTAAGTCAATCGCTTAGGCGGATGCTGCCGGCGTTTCGCCCTATACTGCTAGCATTTGACGGTAAAGCATCGGTCTGCAGCCAGGAAACTGGTCAAGTGTATTTTCAAAAGGGAATGGGGGAGGATGATTTAACCGGCATTATGGCTGAAGAGAACTGGGTGAAACGGCATCAAGAGGATACGGTGGCTTATTTAAAAGCACATGTGCGGGTGCATGCGTATATGCGGAATCATCCTTTAGCTGCTGCTGAACGCATTGCTCGTGCCAAAGGAATTCCCACAGAAATAACGGCTCGTATCCTCGCTGAAATCAGATGGGATGCAGCATTTTATGAGAAGGATATGAGAGCTTTACAACTGCTGGAACAGGGGAATAAGTATGCAAACGCGACTGTGACAGCACCCCCTTTTTCCAATGAAGTCCTTTATGAGAGCCATTATTTACAAGAAGCGGTTAAGGCGCTAAAGCTGCCTCGTTTGAGCAGTGATTTATTAGAAGGAGAATGGGCAGATGAGCAGTTGTACTAACGCGAAAATGTTTCCCTTGGCTGCAATTCGGTATATAGTAAAGGAGTTGAAGTGATGGAAGGGGAGCTATAACAGATGCAAACATCTATGATCGAAAAAGAAAACGGCATTTTCCCTGCAGTATGCTCACTGGATTGTCCGGATCAATGTGGTCTGCTGCTTCATAAAGAAGCCGGCAAGATCGTTAAAATAGAGGGAGACCCCAACCACCCGGTGACACAAGGGGCGATTTGCAATAAAGTCCGCAACATGACGGCACGTCTTTATGATGAGAAAAGGCTGCAGTACCCGATGAAGCGCATAGGTCCGAAAGGAGAGGGCAGCAGATTTGAACGAATTTCCTGGGAGGAAGCGATCGCAACCATCACAAGTCGTTGGAAAAAGCTGATTGCCGAGGAAGGCGCTGAATCGATTCTGCCATACAGCTTCTATGGCAATATGGGGCGGATTGGGACGGAAGGGATGGATCGTCGCTTTTTTAACCGGATGGGCGCAAGCCGGCTGCTGTATTCGATTTGCGAGGCGGCAGGAACCGAAGGCTACAAGTATACGATGGGCGGCAGCTTTGGAACCGATCCGGAGGATACGGTGCATGCGAAGCTCATCATCATGTGGGGCATCAATGCCGTCAGCACGAATATGCATCAGGTGATGTTGGCTGAGAAGGCACGCAAGAACGGAGCGCAAATCGTCGTCATTGATGCCCATAAGAACCAAACCGGCCGCTGGGCGGACTGGTTCATTCCGATTATGCCTGGAACGGATGCCGCTTTGGCGCTGGGCATTATGCATATTTTATTCGCCGAAAATATGGTGGACGAAGCTTTCCTGCAGCAATATACGGTTGGCCATGAGGAGCTGAGGGAGCATGTCCGGCAGTATGAACCTTCTGTGGTATCTGCAATAACAGGAGTTCCGGCCGAGGACCTCTACCGATTAGCTCGACTGTACGGCCAAACTTCGCCTTCGTTCATTCGAATCGGAAACGGGATTCAGCATCACGATAACGGCGGAATGTGCGTGCGGACAATTGCTTGCCTGCCGGGCTTGACGGGGCAGTGGCTGCAGCGTGGAGGCGGCGCCATCAAAGGGAATGGCGGCTATTTGGAGCATAACATCCCGGCCTTGCAGCGGCCTGATCTACGTACGAAGGAAGCGCGGCAGATCAATATGAACTTGCTCGGCAGCGCATTGCTGGAGCTGGACCCGCCTATTCGTTCGCTGTACGTATACAATTCCAACCCGGCGTTAGTCGCTCCCCATGCGAATAAAGTGAGGGAAGGGCTTCAGCGGGAGGATTTGTTCACGGTTGTGCATGATCTGTTTCTGACGGAGACAGCGAAGTATGCGGATATCGTGCTTCCGGCTACGTCTTCTTTTGAAAATACGGACTTCTACCGCTCCTATTGGCATCGGTACGTGCAGATTCAGCTTCCTGTCGTCCGGCCTCACGGTGTAAGCAAAGCGAATGTCGATGTGTTCCGCCTGCTTGCGTCGGGGATGGGCTATGAGGATGAAGCTTTGCAGGATACCGACGAAGATCTGGTGCGCCAAGCCTTGAATCATCCCGGCAATCCGGCGTTGGCGAACATCACTTACGAAAGCTTGCTGGAGAATCAGTTCCTGAAGGCGGAGGTGCAGCCGCTATTTCCGGGGAAATTGCGGACGCCGAGCGGCAAAATCGAGCTGTTCTCCCGTGAGATGGAGGAGAAAGGTTATCCGGCTCTGCCGACCTACGTACCGCTCCAAGAGGAAGGAGACCTGCCTTTCCTCTTCATTCCCGCGCCGAATCATAATTTCCTGAATTCGACGTTTGCTCATAATGAGAAGCATGCCCGCATGGAGAAAATGCCGAAGCTGCACATGAACGAGGCGGATGCAGCAGCATTAGGGATAGCGAATGGGGAATTGGTTCGCGTGTGGAATGACCGCGGCGAGTGTGAATTAACCGCGGCGACGGGTTCGGACGTGCTGCCGGGCGTCGTTGTGAGCCAAGGACTGTGGGCGGATTTGCCGAAGAACGGGAGCAGAGCTTTGGTCAACGCGCTTACGCCGGATCGTGTAGCGGATATGGGCGGAGGCGCGACTTTCTTTTCCGGCCGTGTAAGGGTGGGAAAGCTGGAGAAAAGCGACGTTTACTGAGCGGAGTTGAGCTGCACTGATCTGATCTGAGCAAACTGAGCAAAACTGAGTTGAGCTGCACTGAACCCATGGGCGCTTCCCCGCATAAAGTAATGCAGGAGGTGATGGCCGATGTCCTTACAGCATAAAGCGTATGCTCTGATCGGCAGTCCGGTAGGTGTATCCCTATTGGACGGCACCGGTGCTTCGGGAATTCTGTGCAGTATACAAGGCGGGTCGATTTATGTGATCGAATACTTATACCATACTCAATTTGCCACAAAACATTATGCGTTCAGCCAAATACGGGACATTCTCCCGTTTCCACACTGCCCGCAGCCGCAGGCGCTGTACCAAACGAAACCGTTGTATTAAGTAATTGATATAGGTGAAGAAAGCCGATCCCCAGTGGGTCGGTTTTTTGGTTGTTATAGTGTTTATACGTTTAGAGGGGAACTACAGGCCGCTATTTTCCCGGAAAAAGACCTTTGAGTAAAAGAGAGGGAACTACGATCCGTTATTCAGTCACTATTGGCTAAAAAGATGCTATACCAAGGTAAATAAGACCCTGTAGTTCCCCTCCAGCCCCAACATTTACGTTTTTCACCAAAATAGCGGACTATAGTGGGCGTAAGCCGCAAAGGGAGTGGTCCCCCCCCCTGATAAGGAGGCACTTAATCCGGGCTTGCACAAGATCAGCTTCGCATCCCGTTCACAGTATGTTACAATACGGAAAAATGAGGCCAAGTTGGTGAAACGATGACTTTTGATGAGGTAATGGGACATTTGGAGGAGCTGGGGAGCGAGCAAACGAAGAAAACGTTTCTTCGTCATGGCGCTCAAGAGCCATTTTTCGGCGTGAAAGTCGGGGATCTGAAGAAGCTGGTCAAAAATGTTAAGAAAGACCGCGACTTGGCGCTTGCACTTTATGATTCAGGGAACACGGATGCTATGTACTTGGCGGGTCTTTCGATCAATCCCAAAACGATGACGAAAGAAGAGCTTCAGAACTGGGCGCAGAAGGCTTATTGGTACATGCTGGCCGAGTATACGGTGGCGGGAGTGGCTGCTGAGAGCGGTTTTGCCCTTGAGATGGCGCGGGTATGGCTGCATTCCCCTGATGAGATGCTGACGGCTTGCGGATGGAGCACGTATGCGAATTATATCAGCATTACCCCGGACGAGAAGCTCGATCTGCAGGAGATTGCCGGGCTGCTGGAACAAGTAAGAACAACGATTCATGAGGAGCGCAATCGCGTTAAGTATACGATGAACACCTTTGTCCTGACTGTCGGAACATACTGCCACCCGTTATTTGATACAGCCGTGGATGTGGCGAAGGAGATTGGCAAGGTGCATGTCGACGTGGGCCAAACGGCGTGCAAAGTACCGCTTGCCACGGACTATATTCATAAAGTGGAAGCGATGGGGCGGATAGGGACTAAGAAGAAGACGTGTATTTGTTAAATGATGATGAGACTATGACTGGATGACTTCGAGAGAGGTGGTTCCGCCATAGTTTTTTTTGTTTACGTGCATGTCAGATAAATCCATTGGTCAAATAAAGGAAAAATCTATTATTTGCAGAAAAGATACAAGAAGTTAATTTTTTGAAAGAGAGGGCGATAATAGGAGCTATGTTGCTGGAAAAATTATTTCTGAACCTCCTTATCGTCCTCGCTCCCGTTTTACTGCAAAGTGTATTTGGAGAGCGCTGGCGTTATGCGAAGTCCCCTGTTGCCATGGGCTTGCTGTATGGTTTCACTTCAACTCTTTGTCTGTTATTTTCCTATAAAGATTTTAATTTATATTGGGATTTACGCTATGTTCCTACGGTCATCTCAGCCATTTATGTGGGGCCAACCGCAGTGATCATTAATTTTGTTATGATTATTTTGACGCGTACTTATCTTGGCGGAAATACGCTTTGGTTCGGATATCTCAGCATGACGCTCTCATTTCTAATTCCATTTCTTGCTTCGTATAAAATCAAAACGTTGACAGGAAACGCGCGAATAAAAGCAACGGTTGTAGTTTCCTTAGGCCCGCTGCTCGTTATGCTTGCGATATTATTGAGTTACTCAATCTATGCGGACGAGCCGCTCCATCTAAATTTAATTCCAGCCGTTATTGCATTCTGCATTCTCCTCGTTCTGGGAACTTGGTTTTCCGCCATGCTGCAAGAGATTAATGAAGAACATGCCAAAATGAAAGTGCAAATTCAAAAAGCGGAAAAAATGAAAACGTTAGGCGAACTCGCCGCTTCGATCGCCCATGAAGTTCGCAATCCGCTAACCGTTGTGAAAGGATTTCTTCAACTCATGCGTCCGAGCGAGCAGGGCAAAAATCAACAGTACCTGACGATTGCCATGGAAGAGCTGGAGCGGGCAGAGACGATCATTAGCGATTACTTAAATTTCTCCAAGCCTAAATTAACGAAGCTGGAATCGTTCTCGTTTTCTGACGTGCTAACGAATATTATGATTCTTCTAACGCCGATGGCGATGAAAAATGCCGTGGAACTTACTTGCCGACTCGAAGACAACATTTATATTTATTCCGATAGGGGACAATTGCAGCAAGCGCTGGTGAATGTTATTAAAAATGCGATTGAAGCTACGCAGGCAAATGGCGAAGTAAAGGTGAGCTCGAAGAGGTTGATTGGCGAGGTTCAAATTATGATCAGCGATAACGGCAAAGGAATGAGCAAAGAGCAGCTGTCCCGCATCGGCCATCTGTTTTATTCCACGAAGGATGTCGGGACGGGACTCGGGACAGCTGTAACCATTCGTATTATTGAATCGATGAACGGCAAAATCATTTACGAAAGCGAGGAGGGTGTCGGAACGACAGTGACCCTCACCCTGCCTTTGATGCAAAATTAGCGATTATCGATTTTTTCCGGGTAAAGATCATGGTTCATCAATCGGTGTTCAGCCATCGCTTCGAACTTTGTGCCCGGCTGGCCCCAATTGCAGTAAGGATCGATCGAAATGCCGCCGCGAGGTGTGAATTTACCCCAAACTTCGATGTAACGAGGCTCCATAAGCTTGATCAAATCATTCATAATAATGTTGACGCAGTCTTCATGGAAATCGCCGTGATTGCGGAAGCTGAACAAATACAGTTTAAGGGATTTGCTCTCGACCATTTTGATATTCGGAATATAGGAGATGTAGAGGGTCGCGAAATCCGGTTGTCCGGTTACGGGACACAAGCTTGTGAATTCAGGGAAATTGAATTTCACAAAATAATCCCTGTTCGGATGCTTGTTATCGAACGCCTCCAACACCGAAGGATCATAGTTAAACACGTACTTCGTTCCTTGATTACCGAGTAGAGTGATCTCTTGTAAATCTTCGTTGCTTCTACCTGCCATAGTTGAAAATCCTCATTTCATAGTTTTTTATAGAGGGAGTTTGCGAACCTCTTCCAAAAGCAAATGTACCATATATGCCGCGAAAATGCATCACTGCCGTCATGGAATTTCGTGGAGAAAATTGTCGGCAGATTGTAGATACCATAGAACGAATGGGAATGGTAGAATAGATGAATATTTGTCGAACATGGAATGGAGGTACGTTAGTTTGAAAGCCTATCAGGATTTATTGCAGGATATTCTTACAAATGGGATCAAGAAGGAAGACCGAACGGGAACGGGGACGCTGTCCGTATTCGGCAGGCAAATGCGTTTTGACCTTTCGGAGGGATTTCCGTTAGTGACAACGAAAAGGGTGCCTTTTCGGTTAATCGCCAGCGAAATGCTCTGGTTTATTAAAGGAGATACGAATATTCGGTATCTGCTTCAGCATAACAACCATATTTGGAACGAATGGGCTTTTAAAAAATGGGTGGAAAGCACAGATTATTCAGGACCGGATATGCGTAATTTTGGTCTGCGCTCCCAGCAGGATGAAGCGTTCAAACTGCAATATGATGAGCAAATGGCGATTTTCGTCGAGAAAGTGTTGAATGACGAGTCGTTTGCGAAGCAGTACGGCGAGCTCGGGGATGTATATGGGAAACAGTGGCGGGATTGGACGACGACGCAGGGCGATGCTATCGATCAGCTCAAAGAAGTTATTCATATGATCAAAACGAACCCGGATTCCCGCAGGCTCATCGTCTCCGCCTGGAATCCGGAAGATGTGCCGAGCATGGCGCTTCCGCCTTGTCATACCATGTTTCAATTCTATGTGGCGGAAGGCAAGCTCTCCTGCCAGTTATATCAGCGCAGTGCGGATACGTTCCTTGGCGTGCCTTTTAACATTGCAGGCTACGCGCTGCTCACTCACTTGATCGCCCAGGAGTGCGGGTTAGGCGTAGGAGAGTTCGTGCATACGCTGGGGGATGCGCATATTTATACGAATCATATCGACCAGATTCACACGCTGCTAAGCCGTGAACCGAAAGAACTGCCAACGCTTAAGTTGAATCAGAATGTCGCTTCGCTTTTCGATTTCGACGTAAGCGACATTGAATTGGTCGGGTACAATCCCCATCCAACCATTAAAGCGCCGGTAGCTGTATAGTTGAATTGATGAAAGGGAGGCTACAGTCATGAGTATTTCATTTATTTTTGCCATGGACCGCAACCGTGCCATCGGTGTAAACAATAAGCTGCCGTGGCACTTGCCGGGCGACCTGAAGTTTTTCAAATCCGTGACGATGGGGCACCCGATTCTGATGGGACGCAAGACGTACGAATCCATCGGGAAGCCGCTGCCGGGCAGACGCAACGTCGTTCTTACCCAAAATCCCGCATTTCAGGCGGAGGGCTGCGAAGTCATTCACTCGGTTCACGAAGCTGCCGAGGCGTTCCGGGATCAGGAGCTTTTCGTCATCGGCGGGGCGGAAATATTCCGGCTGTTCGCAGATGAGGCCGATCGGATGTACATCACGTTCATCGAGCATGAGTTTGAAGCGGACACGTTCATGACGGAGCTGGACTTGTCGGATTGGACCTTGATCTCCAGCGAGCAAGGGGAGCGGAACGAGAAAAATCCGTACGAGTATTACTTCCGGATTTACCAAAGAAAGCAAGAATAACAAAGGCCCTGAGCTCAACGTCATGCATGACGGAGAACTCAAGGCCTTTTTCTTTTCGCTGCGTTAGCTGCGTTTTCTGGTTAGCGATACGAGCAGTGATAATGCCCCAAGCACAACGGCCGCAATGGAGAGGTAAAGCGGCGTTTTGGATTCTGAACTGCCTGCGGCAGGTTGAGCGGCTGTGACATTGCCGTGGCTGTCCGTGACAGCGCCGGATTTGGCTTTCACCGTCGTTACGGAAGCAGGCTTGTCTGAGCCTTCTGCGCCGACCCATTCCACGACGCTGCCGTCTTTGTAGGTTTGATAAGCTTTCCAAACAATTTGGGTCGCTGCATCCGCTACTTTGCCCTGCATGTTGAACTCACCGAATTCGGTGCTGCCAAGTCCGTCCCCACTGGCTGTCCAGGTTACCCCTGTAATTTTACCGGCGGAATCTTTGGCGAGCTCGTAAGTCCAGCCTGCTTTCGGTTCAAAGCGGGAAACGGCAACGGAGTCCATCGGGAATTTGACTTCCACTTTCACCGTAGGAATATCTTTCTCGGATGGAACACGTACGGTGAACTTCTCGTAGCTGCCCTGTGTAGCTTCTTTTGGATAAACCGTTACGTGAGCGCTGGCAACCCCCGCCAACAGCATCGAACCGATCAGCATAATACCTGCATTTAACATGAATTTTTTAAACATCTTTCTTTTCCCCTCTCAAATCAACTCTTCTCATGTTGTCCATGTTACCTGTTTGATAAGCAGCTGAGTATGACTCGAGTGGGCTATTTTTTCGACTAGTTTTGTCCTTTTCGTGTCAGTCCGTGTTTGATGGCGAATCCTGTAAGCTGGACACGGTTCTCAAGCCCGAGCTTGACCAATATATTTTTCATATGATTTTTTACCGTATGCTCGGATATCAACAGCTTCTCGGCAATCTGCCGATTGTTGTCTCCCTGGGCGACATAGGCGGTAATTTCTTGCTCGCGCGAGGTTAACATGCTTGGTGTCGGACCTTCCGCATAGGCGCCTACAGGTGCGCGGAACCTTTGAAAAAGCTTGTCCGCCATCCCCCGGGCGACCTCGGAGTTGTCATCGAGTAGGGCGCGCAAATATGTGAGCCATTCATCGGGATCCATATTTTTGAGCAAATAGCCTTGGGCTCCGAATTGCAGCGCGGTGAAAAGGTCGGCAACATCGTCGGAAACCGTAAGCATAACGATTCGGATCGTCCCATATGCTTGTTTGATACGGCGCGTTGCTTCGAGCCCATCCATCGGCGACATGTGAATATCCATTAGCACCACATCCGGAGCGACTTCGCCGCAAAGAAGGATGGCTTCTTCACCGCTGCTGGCTTCGCCTACAATTTCGAAGTCGACGATAGGCTCCAGCATGCTTCGAATCGCTTTTCTCGCCAAGGGATGGTCATCGACAATAAGAACGCGGTACGGTTGAATGTTTGTCATGGCCGGTTCCTCCGATCTACGGCTCGTACCGTAAGCTCGGTGCCGGTTCCGGCCGCCTCGGCTTCGGTTTCCGCTCCGGCCGTGCCGGAGCCCCTTCCATGAAGCTCGAAAACTGCGCCTAACTCAGCAGCCCGTTTATGCATCAGCTCGATGCCGTACTTCTTGCCTTTGGCTTCTGCGTGCTGAAGTCCCCGGCCGTTGTCGGTAATTTTCAGCATCCAGGCATGGGGCTGAGCTTCCAGGACGATCTCTGCCTCCGTGGCCATGGAGTGCTTGCGGATGTTCGTAAAAGCTTCTTGTACGATGCCGAAAAGTTGAACTTCCTCGGAAGGAGAGAAGCTGGTCTCATCAATCGTCAGCTTCTCCTGCAGCTCAATGCCGGTCACCAGACGCCATTCCCGTAGAAATTTATGGATACGCTGATCGAGGCCGGTTCCTTCCTCCGGCGGCGTACGAAGATTGAATATGGCCTGCCGGAGCGAGTTGTCGATTTCAGAAACGGCGGCTTTGGCTTCCTCCAAATCGCCCTGTTTCAGCTTGACGTTGAGGAAAAAAAGCGTCTGAGCCAAGTCGTCATGCAGCTCTCTGGCCAGACGTTCCCGCTCTTCATAGACAGCTCTGCGGGCTTCCCCGATCGTAAGCTGCTCGTTGCTGCGTTCAATGCTCTGGAACATCCACGAAGCGAATAAATAGGAAAGCAGCAGCGTAATGACGGTAATGGCGAAGTTGCCGGCTTCCATCGTTAAATAATTTAGCAGAAATTCATGGCGTATATATTCAAAGCCGCCAATGATAATTACAGGTACGAAAATAGTAAAAAGCTTATAAATACGCAGAGACATGAGATTAGTACACTCCTTACGAAGACTTAAAGTTTGGAACGGATACTATTATAACAAATAAATGTTGGATACCTTCACAAAAATATGGACAAAAGGCTTCTCAAGTTATGCACACGTGTGCTACATTGTAAGTGAATCGTAGCACGAATGAGAGGGTGTGTGGTTACCGCATGTGGAAATCATTGTTGCAGCAGCGAAAAAGCTGGGGAGGATACATCGGCTTTATCCTGCTTCTCCACGTATTGGGATTAATTGGACTTTATACGGTAGCCAAATCGTCACCTGCCTTTTGGGGGATCGGGCTGCTTGCTTATACGCTAGGCATGAGGCATGCTTTTGACGTCGATCATATTGCGGCCATTGACAATACGGTGCGCAAGCTTGTTCAGCAGAAGCGCAATCCTTTGGGCGTCGGCTTTTATTTCTCCCTGGGACATTCCTCCGTCGTTTTCCTGATGGCGATTGTCACTGCTTTTTCCGTGCAATGGGCGGAGAGGGAACTTCCTTGGATGCAGCGTTTCGGAGGCGTTATCGGCGCTTCGGTATCCGGGCTTTTCCTTGTGATCATCGGAATCATCAACTTGCTCATTCTAATAAGCTTGTATAAAATGTTCGTGAAATTTCGCGGCGGCAAGCACGATGACAACGAGTTTGAGGAACTTCTGGAATCCCGCGGGTTTATCGCTCGTATGATCAAACCGCTTTTCTCTTTTATCAGCAAAAGCTGGCATGTGTATCCGTTAGGTTTTCTCTTCGGCCTAGGCTTTGATACCGCCAGCGAAATTGCGCTGTTAGCGATTTCCGCCCATGCGGCCAAGGACGCCATCCCGTTCATCGGCGTCATTTCACTGCCGCTGCTATTTGCAGCGGGGATGAGTCTGTTTGACACAGCAGACGGGATGTTCATGACCAAAGCGTACAAGTGGGCTTTCCATACGCCGGTCCGGAAGCTGTACTACAATTTGACGGTAACCGCATTGGCTGTTATTGCCGCTCTAATTATCGGCGTCATTGAGCTTGGTCAAGTTCTCTCGGAGGAGTTCGGCATGGAAGGAACTTTCTGGACTTGGCTGCAGGACATCGACTTCGGAACCTTAGGCTTCATCCTCGTTGCCCTGTTCGTCGTCGCGTGGATCGTCTCCGTTGCGGTCTGGAAAGGGATGAAAATCGAGGAACGCTGGTCTGCAAAAGTATAAGTCATTGGGAGTGGCCTTAGAACTAGTTTCTGGGCCACCTTTTGTTTTGGCGAACAATGGAATATGAATTTTTTATTAAGGTTAAGCTAGAAAGAAGGAATTTGCCGAATTTCGTTGAATTTAGTTGGTCTGATATTTGATAACATTATTCGATAGAAAGTAGGATTTATATGATTGAGTTTAAACATATTTCCAAGGTATATCCCAATGGAACTGTGGGTCTTAACGACATTAATTTGACAATTAAACCGGGGGAGTTCGTTGTAATCGTTGGTCTCTCAGGCGCTGGAAAGTCGACCTTGCTGCGTTCCATCAATCGCTTGCATGAGACGACTGACGGAGAAATTTTGATAGATGGCAAATCCATCACCAAGGCGAATGGTGCCGAATTGCGTCGAATGCGCAGAGATATCGGCATGATTTTTCAAACGTTTAATTTAGTTAAGCGTTCGACCGTGCTGCGCAACGTTTTATCAGGCCGTGTAGGCTATCACTCCACACTGCGTACTGTTCTCGGCTTGTTTCCAAAACATGATATCGAGCTTTCTCTGAAAGCACTGGAAAGAGTGAATATTCGGGAGAAAGCTTATTCACGCGCTGATGAATTGTCCGGCGGTCAACAGCAACGTGTTTCCATCGCCAGAGCGCTTGCCCAAGAAGCTAAAATTATTTTGGCGGATGAACCGGTAGCCTCCCTGGATCCGTTAACAACGAGACAGGTTATGGATGATCTTAAACGCATTAATACAGAATTAGGCATCACAACGGTTGTTAACCTTCACTTTATTGATTTGGCACGCGAGTATGCAACCCGTATCATTGGACTTCGCGCCGGTAAAGTCGTCTATGACGGGCCTGTTGCTGAAGCGACGGATGAAGTGTTTTCCGAAATTTATGGCCGTGCCATTAAGAAAGATGAGTTGTTGGGGGTGCAGGAGGGATGAGTGTGACGACCGTCAAAAGACCTCCTCGTACGAAGCTTTATCTCACAGCTCTGATCATGGTGCTTTTCCTGGTCGGAAGTATTTACCAGACAGACGCGACGCTCACGAAGCTGGCTACAGGCACGCCGGAAATTTTCAAATTCATCGGGGAAATGTTTCCCCCGGATTGGGCGTTCTTCGCCGACATTTGGAAGCCGATGGCGCAAACTCTCCAAATGTCCATTATTGGTACGACCGTTGGAGCGATCTTCGCTTATCCTTTTGCGCTGCTGGCAGCGCGTAACGTAACGACATCGCCATGGCTATTCTATCCGGCGAGGCTGATCATGAACTTGCTCCGTACGATTCCGGATTTGCTGTACGCTGCGCTTTTTGCGGTGCTGGTGGGCTTTGGCCCGACAGCAGGTACGCTTGCCCTGGTTTTCTTCACGTTCGGTATTTTGTCCAAGCTTTCCTATGAATCGACGGAAGCGATCGACCCGGGTCCGCTGGAGGCGATGACAGCTGTTGGCGCCAACAAGCTGAAGCTGATTCGTTTCGGTGTTCTCCCACAGGTTGCGCCTACCTATTTGGCTCATTTCCTGTACACGTTTGAAGTTAGTATCCGCGCGTCCGCCATCCTCGGTTTGGTTGGAGCCGGCGGTATCGGCTTGCTGCTCAAAAACACGCTGGATCTGTTCCGCTACGATCAGTCCTGCGCGATTGTTATTTACACCTTGCTGGTTGTTGTCATCATCGATCTGGTAAGTACACGGTTCCGTTCTTACCTGCTGAAAGGCAGCGCAAAGCCGATGTCGGAGACCCGCTCACGTACGTACAAAATCGTAGGCTGGGGTGCGGTTATCGCATTGTTCATCTGGTCGTTGACAGGTTTGGAGCTAACGGGCTTCCAGCCAACGACTTGGATTTTGACAAAAGCAATGATTTCAGGCTTGTTCCACCCGGATTGGGCGTATGTCTATATTCCGGAAGGCGAAGATTTGCTTCGCTCCCTGCTTGAAACGTTGTCGATTTCCTATTTAGGCAACTTCGTTTCGGCAGTCGTATGTTTGCCGTTTGCCTTCTGGGCTGCAGCAAATATGAGCCGGTACCGTGCTGTTTCGGGTACGGGGAAATTCTTTTTGAGCGTTGTTCGAACGATACCCGAAATTATTATGGCTTTAATCTTTATCAAAGCCGTAGGACCTAATGCTTATGCCGGGGTAATGGCACTAGGATTGCACTCCGTAGGGATGCTCGGAAAGCTGTATGCGGAAGCTATCGAAAACATGGATATGGGACCTACAGAAGCAATGAATGCCGTCGGTGCGAACATATGGCAGCGGATGGCCTATGCCGTAGTGCCGCAAGTCATCCCTGATTTCATTTCGTACACCTTATATCGTTTTGAAATTAATGTTCGTTCCGCTACCCTGCTCGGTATCATTGGTGCCGGAGGGATTGGTACGCCGCTGATTTTCGCGCTCAATGCAAGGCAGTGGCCTCGTGTGGGCATTATCCTCATCGGGATTATCATTACCGTCTCTATCATTGATTACATCTCAGGGTCGCTTCGCAAACGTATCGTTTAAAGCAATAGACGCCGCATCTGCGGCGTCTGTTTTGTTATGTAGGTTTATCTATTTCACCTGGCCGGAAAGCCTCTCGTGCACCACCAAACGAAGCGATCCGCGGCTAATGGGTGCTAATCCCGATGAACTGCTAGGCGGTTCCAAAACTTCAATTTGTTCGATCAGTTCAATTGGAATCAAAACGTTGCGTATTTTCACAAGTCGAAAAGCTGAATAGTAATTCGTAATAACTCCTTTAATCTCATCTTTGCCGCACCGGATGGAGACTTCATTTTTACAGCTGATTAGCTTTTCGAACATCCAATTTTCACCCCACTATGATATAGGACAAGTCCAGGTAAACAGTTGTCATGCAAAAGTAAAAAAAAATTTGCACGGACGTGCCACACTCATAGTATGCAAGAGTAAAACGGCGTAGAATTGAAAAAAACCTCCACATGATCCCGGAAGAGTCCATGTAGAGGTTTTTGTTTGGATAAGAGAAGCCCGATGGCTTATTTCAAGCCCATTTCTTTGTTAGCGTCGCGAACGATATTGAAATCTGCATCATTGGCAACAACATAACCTTTATGTGTGTAAACTTCAAAAATTACTTTTTGACCTTCAGGGTCATTACCAATCGCGATGAAAGCGTCTTGGATTTTCTTTTTCCAAGCTGCATCCATATCGGAGCGGACAGCGATTGTATCGTTAGGGATTTTATCGGAAAAAGCTAGAACTTTGGTTTGTTTAAAGATGTCCGGGTAATCTTTGGTCATGTTCGTACGAATATCTTGGAACACGCCAACAGCGTCAACCTGACCGTTCAGAAGCGCGATAACCGCTTTGTCATGCCCTTGGAATTGTACGCCTGTTACGTCTTTCACCGGATCAACGCCAGCTTTTTTCAATAAGAGGCCTGGGTACACATAACCAGCTGCGGATGTAACACCTTGCCAGCCCATTTTTTTGCCTTTCAAATCAGCAACGGATTTGATTGGGGAGTCTGCTTTAACAAGGATTTCGGATTTATAGAAATTTACGAGATCTTTCGTTGGTTGGCCTGTTGCATCGTCAACGCCAAGACGTGTTGCTTGAGCAACCAGGTCAGCGGCTTTGCGGTTGTCATGGGCAACAACGTAGTTGCTCGGAGGAAGGAAGCCTACGTCAACTTGTTTGGAAGCCATTGCTTCGATAACAACGTTATAGTCAGTTGAAACGGAAACTTTAACCGGGATACCCAGCTTGTCCCCGAGAAGTTTTTCAAGTGGTTTTGCTTTCGCTTCAAGCGTCTCAGCATTTTGGGAAGGAACGAACTGGACTTTAAGTTCTTTCGGAATAAAACCTGCCGCTGCTGCTGGAGTAGCAGTCGCCGCTGCACCAGCGGAAGCAGATGGAGCCGGAGTTTCTTTTTTGGCGCAGCCTGCAAGCATGCTTGCCGCCACAACCATGGACAACGAGATAACTGTTAATTTTTTCATTTCTTTTTGACCTCCGTTTAATTTAATTTGCTATTTATCTAAGATGTAATATAACATTATCATAAAAGATATGGAAGATAGTGTGAAGTATTTGTTAAACTGACAATTGATATGTATCGCTTTACAAAATAAAATGTTGCGGAGTGGGGAACTTGACTCAACCTGATAAGGTTCAGAAAAGTACAGTAGTCATACTGGAAACAAGCGATTTGCATGGTAATATGCTGCCTTTGCATTATGCGAATAATAAGCCAAACGATGTGGGTTTAGCCAAAGTGGCGGCATTGATTGCCGAAGAGCGGAAGAAGGAAGCCAATGTCATTGTGATCGACAACGGCGATCTCATTCAGGGCACTCCGCTTGCCTACCATCATGCCAGATTGGATAACGAGCCGATGGATCCGATGGTGCTTGGTCTCAACTATATCGGCTACGATGCGGCGGTTATCGGGAATCATGAATTCAATTATGGGCTTGACGTGCTCGGTAAAGCCGTCAAAGAATCCGAGTTTCCTTGGTTATGCGCAAGCATTCTCAATGAGGAGACCGGAGAGCCGTTCTTAGGGAAGCCTTACATCGTTAAACAGCTCCCTGAAGGCGCACGCATCGGCATTCTGGGATTGACGACGCCTTATATTCCGAATTGGGAGAGTCCCGCTCACATTGCAGGCTTGAAGTTCATGGATGCCGTGGAAACAGCCCGGAAATGGGTGAAAGTGCTCAAGGAAGAGGAGCAGGTGGACGTCGTTGTGCTCTCTTATCATGGCGGCTTCGAAAGACATCTGGAGACAGGCGAACCGACAGAACCATTGACGGGAGAAAACCAAGGCTATCAGCTTTGTATGGAAATCGAAGGGATGGATGTGCTGCTTACAGGGCATCAGCACCGGAGCATTGCAGGCCAAGCCATTAACGGCGTCACCGTTGTCCAGCCTGGAACGGCAGGAGTTACCCTTGGGAAAGTGAAGCTGGAGCTGTCGATGTTGGATGGCAAATGGCGAATAGACGCTAAAACATCGGAGCTGCTCCCGGTTTCCGGAGTGGAAGCGGACAAGAAGCTCGTAGAGCTTGTCAGTGCATACGAAGCAAAAACACAAGAGTGGCTGGATCAGCCTATCGGCAAGCTCACCGGGGATATGCTGGTGAAAGACCCTATGCAGACTCGTCTAAAAGACAGTGCGCTCATTGAGTTCATCAACCGCGTGCAAATGGATCTGTCCGGAGCGTCCATCTCGAATACGGCGCTGTTCGATAACGTATCGCCGGGCTTTCCTTCGGATATTACGATGCGGGATATCGTATCCAACTACATTTATCCGAATACACTCAAAGTAATTCGCATTTCCGGACAAGACATCAAGGATGCGTTGGAGCAGTCTGCGGAATATTTTGAGCTTACGCCTGACGGCGAAGTTCAGGTCAGCAGCAAGTTTAGCGAGCCGAAGCCACAGCATTACAACTATGATATGTGGGAAGGCATAACGTATAAACTGAACATCTCCCGTCCGATCGGCGAACGCGTCGTTCAACTCGACTACGATGGGAAGCCGCTAGACCTTAACGCGTCCTACGACGTAGTGATGAACAATTACCGGGCGGCGGGCGGCGGCAATTACGCCATGTTCCAGGACAAGCCGGTAATAAAGGATATTCCGACAGACGTAGCGGAGCTTCTTGCCGGATACATTATGGAGCGGGGCACGATCGAAGCTACCGTGAATGGGAATTGGGAAGTTATCTGGGACTCACAATAAGCTGAAATGATGAAAGAATGAGGATGTCTATAGGCTATGGACATAGCCAATAATCAGGCAAAGGAATTAAGCGGCTTGCATGCGTGCATCTGCTTAACTCCTTTGCCTTTTTGCGTCTACGGTCGCTTTCTTTAATCGCAAATAACTTCAAGTTGACTTCACAACTTGCACTTCGCTAATCAAAATAAAGGGAGAAGCTCCCACTAATTTGACTGAAGAAGCTTGTCAGATTCATTTAGCTGGAAAAACTCCCACTATTTGCGCCGATTTCGTGAGAACCTACGAAATCCGGCCAATTTAACGGGAGGTTTTCCAGTTATTTTCCTGCGAGGTCAACTTTCGAGTAATTTAGATGGAGTTTTTCCAGTTAGCTACCTTCGTGTTCTTCAGTAAAGCTTGGATTTGGAAACAATCAAAAATCTACTTCTGGAGCAGGATTTTTTGTGAAATTCTCTCTATGCGAACCGGGTGTGGATTCGATATGATAAGCGTAGTATGAAATTGAAGAAGGGGGTTTCTTGCATTGAGCACAGCAACAACGATTGAGTTATGGCCCGGAGCATCCCGGGAGAGCATCGGTGAGGTAAACCAAGGATGTCCGAGCTTGACATTGTATCCTGTCGCAAGCGAAGGCTTGCGCGCTGCCGTTATCGTATTTCCGGGAGGCGGTTACGCCATGCGTGCGGCCCACGAAGGGGAGCCCGTTGCAAAATGGCTCAATGGACTAGGGATATCCGCTTTTGTTTTAAACTACCGGGTAGCGCCATACGAACATCCGGTTCCGCTTCAAGATGCCCAAAGGGCGATTCGAACCGTAAGACATCACGCAGCGGAATGGGGCATTGATCCGAAGCGAGTAGGCATCCTTGGTTTTTCTGCCGGCGGACATCTGGCATCCTCGGCGGGGACTCTTTACGACGCTGGGAATCAAGACGCGGCCGATCCGATCGAGAGACAAAGCAGTCGTCCGGATGCTTTAATTCTTTGTTATCCGGTCATCTCCTTCTACGAGTATGGACATGTGGGCTCCAAACGCAATTTATTAGGCGAAACACCGGATGAGGAGCTGGTTACTCTGCTATCCACTGAAAAACAAGTCACAGACGACACGCCGCCGACCTTCCTATGGCACACCGCAGACGACGGTGCCGTTCCCGTAGAGAATAGCTTGCTGTTTGCTGGAGCGCTAAGCCGCCATAAAGTGCCGTACGATTTGCACATTTTTGAGAGTGGAAAGCATGGAATCGGCATGGCAGTTGATCATGGCGAAGCTTATTTGTGGCCGGAGCTTTGCGCAAATTGGCTGAAGAAGCAGCAGTTCGCATGACGAAGCTGCATTATGAATGCCATCACCTCGGAGATTCGGCGATCGTGCTTACGCTTGGCGGGAGCATAGAGCCGTCTACACTGGAGCTGGTAAAGCAAGTAACAGCCTATCTGGAGAAACATCCTTTCGAAGGTTTCACGGAAGCAGTGGCTGCCTATACAACCATAACGATTTATTATGACGCCGTCTCGGTATATCGGCAATTTTCGGAAGCGGAAGTCTTCCGCAAACAGGAGTATCTCGCCGGAGCGAACTATTTGCTGCCCTGTGACAAAGTTCTGCATCATATTCAACGGCTTTTAGAAAACTTTGAACCCGATAGTCCGATCCAATCCGGCCTGACTGAGGTCCCAATAGAAATTCCCGTTTGTTACGGCGGAGATTTTGGCCCGGATCTGACGGATGTAGCGGCTCATCACGGTGTGACTTTAGAAGAGATTGTAGCGCTGCATACAGCGAAAATTTACCCAGTCTATATGATTGGCTTTGCGCCGGGCTTTCCGTACTTGGGGGGAATGGACGAAGGGCTTGTTACACCAAGAAAATCGGTGCCCCGGCCCCGCATTCCTGCCGGATCCGTAGGGATTGGCGGAGCGCAAACCGGCATTTACCCATTGGAAACGCCGGGCGGATGGCATTTGATCGGACGCACGCCGATCGCTTTGTTTCAGCCGGATTCTGAGTCCCCATCTTTACTACGTGCGGGAGATCTGGTGAAGTTCGTCTCGATCACGCCGGAACAGTTCCATTTTATCGCTGAAAGGAACCAAGGACATGGGCTTTAAAGTCATCAAGCCGGGATTATTATCGACCATGCAGGATGAAGGGCGCTATGGATTCCGCAAATATGGCGTGATTGCATCAGGTCCCATGGACTTGTTCGCCCATAGAACCGCTAATATTCTTGTAGGAAATACGGCGGATGCCGCTGTTTTAGAAATAACGCTGCAAGGACCCCGCATGGTTGCGCAGACGGATATGCTTTTGGCCCTGTGTGGAGCTGAGATGGAAGCCTGTGTGGAGGAGAGGAAGGTGCCGCTATGGCGGTCCTTTCTCATCCGCAAAGGTGAACAGCTGAACATCGGATACGCGGCTAAGGGCTGCCGAGCCTATTTAGCGGTACATGGGGGTTTCGCGGCAAAAGTCAGCATGGGCAGCAAAAGCACTTATTTACGAGCGGGAATAGGCGGTCACGAAGGCAGAGCGCTTGTGGCCGGTGATGAATTGAATGTAAGCAGGGCCAGCAAGATAGCTTTGAACATCGGCAGTCTGTCTGTTTCAGGCGCTGTGAGTGCTTATATTTGTCCAAATTACGAAGACAATCCGGTTGTAAACGTCGTATGGGGCAAGGAGGCCGAGCTTTTTACGGAATCCGCAAAGCGTAAGTTTCTGAGCAAAAGCTTTATGGTCACTCCACAATCGGACCGGATGGGATATCGCTTAGAGGGAGAGCCCTTAGCGTCGAATGGCGATATTGCCTATGAAATGATCTCGGAAGGAGTCGTACAAGGGACGATTCAGGTGCCTCCGGGCGGTCAGCCTATTCTTTTGCTCTCCGACTGCCAAACAACAGGAGGTTATCCACGCATTGCGCATGTGATCACGGCTCATCTGCCGATTATCGCGCAAGTAAAACCCGGGGGCAAGCTTCGCTTTCGTGAAGTCAGCCTGCGCGAGGCGCAGGAGCAGCTTTTGCTGCAAGCTATGGATTTGCAGTTGTTAGAAGCCGGCGTACTGGCGTGGTTCAAGGATCATAGTGGATCGTAAAGCCAACCGCCAAACATGAAGACATAAATAATATACCGCGGAGTTATGGAAGGGGATGGGAGAGTGAGCTTGCTGCGTATAGATTTGAATTGCGATATGGGCGAAGGCTTCGGCGCCTATCGCCTGGGAAGTGACGCGGAGCTGCTGGACTTCGTCAGCTCCGCCAACATCGCCTGCGGATTCCACGCAGGCGATCCGGCCACCATGCGCAGCACCGTGCAGTTGTGCTTGCGCAAGGGCGTTGCGATCGGGGCCCATCCGGGCCTTCCCGATCTGCAGGGCTTCGGCCGGCGCGAGATCGCGATCACGCCGGACGATGCTTACGAGCTGACGTTGTATCAGCTCGGGGCGCTGCAGGCGTTCGTCCACGCCGAAGGCGGACGCCTGCAGCATGTCAAGCCGCATGGCGCGCTCTATCACATGGCGGCGAAGCGCCATGATCTCGCCGCGGCCATTGCGGCTGCGACACTCAGCGTCAGCGCGGAGCTGACGCTGTTCGGCCCGCCCGGCAGCGAGCTGCTGCGGGCGGGCGCCGCCGCGGGGCTGCGAACCGCGAGCGAAGCGTTCGCGGACCGCACCTACCGGCGGGACGGCGCTTTAGCGCCCCGGGATCAGCCCGGGGCGCTGCTGGAGAGCGCAGCGGATGCGGCGGCGCAGGTGGTGCGGCTTGTCCGCGAGGGGAAGGTCCTCTCCCGGGAGGGAGAGGATCTGAGCATGCGTGCGGACACGATCTGTATCCACGGCGACGGTGCACACGCCGTGGCGTTTGCGCGCGATATCCGCGCGCAGCTGAACCGCAGCGGCATCGCGGTAATGGCGCTGGGGGATTGAACCCAGCGCCCAGAGGCCAGAACCCAGAGCCCAGAGCCCAGAGCCCAGAGCCTAACGGACTGAGATGCTGCTATCTGCCACTATTAGGATGGGAATAGAATATAACGGACTCGAGTGCAGCTATCTGTCCGAAATTCCCTATATCCTTCCTAAAATTAACTGATAAAGACCATACAGTCCGTTAACTCCTACTAATGATGCTGAAAATCAAAATAACGGCTAATAGGTCCGTTGGTGGCGTCAAATGTCGTGAACGCAGTCAATTCCCCCGTCACTTTGCACCAATCCTGTTGTCCAATCCATCCTCCGCCATCGAAAACCACCATCCCTGCTTCTTTCAATTCATTTCCCCTCTCATCAACCCTCCGCCATCAAAAACCACCATCCCTGCCTCTATTCAATTCAATTCCTCCTCCCACAATCCGTCCAACTAGGAAAGAATCCTTATAACGATTCTTTCACTTGAGCTTGGGCAGGGAATATGAGTAAATAGAGAAGTAGCCGGCCGGCTAATGACTTCGGAAAGGAGTGATCAAGGTGATTACAACAAAAGCGGAGGTGATCTCTGCGTAAGCAGAGATCATCGTTTCAACCGGGGGCTCCTGGGCCCCCGCATATTCTTAACTTTGCGAGTAGACAGCGAGAAGCTTTTTACATATAATGAGAATTGTGAACACGAAGTGAACACAAGCAACACAGGAGAGACTTTGCTCTCCAACCAAATCTCAACAAATCCCAATATAAGGTGAAAGGAGTGCTTTTTAATGAACACAATGACAATGACAGTAGCGATGAATGTTGCGGCCGCCGCAGAGGTAACCGTCTCCTAACTGAATATCATTCGTGGAATAACCGTTCACCTGAATTTTGTATAATCGCATATACAACCGACAGGCACGATTAGGTCGTGTTTTTTTTATTCCATTTTGATAAGAATGGTATGAGGTTTAGGGGCGATGAGATTACTCTCTGCAAATCCGAACAAAGTTTAATCTTTGCGACAATTTGAGGAGGTTTTCATCCATGAGTTACAAGAACGGGAAAGACGTTCTTCCCCCTAACCTATTAAAACAATTACAAGAATATATCCAAGGTGAAATCGTATATATCCCTAAGAAAGAGCAGAAACGCGCCGGATGGGGAGAAAATAACGGAACACGCATTATAATCGAGCGTAGAAATCAAGAAATTTTCCGGTTGTACCAAACAGGCTCCACCGTGATGGAGCTGATCAAGACGTTCCATCTGTCGGAAGACAGCATCCGCAAAATTATTGTGAAGACACGCGAATTAACAGCTAATCAAGCATAGAAGCAGCATCCATTGCGATGTTGCTTTTTTCTTTGTGATAAATTGTAAAATGTTGGTTGAATCTAAAAGGGATCAATGAGAAGGCTAGCGAAATAAAGGAGATCATGAGATTACATTTTTCGACAGGAGGAGTTTCTATGATATCTGTATTCGTCTACGGCACCTTACTCGTTGGAGAGAGCAATCACTCGGTAGCTGCTCCTTATGTGAAGTCTGTGCGGCCTGGTACGATTTATGGACGTTTGTTTGATGTAGGACCTTATCCTGCGCTCTTGTTAACCGAAGGGGATAGCCAGCGGCACGTTGTTGGAGAGTGGCTGGAAGTAAACGAAGAGGGCTTGCAAGCGATGGATGCCCTGGAGGGCTACCATGGACCCGGTGCCTCCAATGAGTATGAACGTGTCTGGATCCGTGATGTGAGCGGGCTGCGCGAAGGCTGGGTGTACATCTACCCCACTGTCAAAGGGCTCAAAGAAATTGACGGCTCGTCATGGAAAACATATAACGCTGGGCGAAGCAAATGATTTATTTTGACTCTTTTCGACAAATTCCTGTCTTGCCTATGAGCATGATGCTATAATTAAAGTAATTTATTTATTAGAGGAGAAACTTATGTCCGTTTATAAAATACTGCTAGCTGACGACGAACTTGCACTCCGCTTCCTGCTAACGGAAACGTTATCGGATGAAGGGTATGAAATTACGGAGGTAGAGGACGGCCAGCAAGCCATTGAACAGCTTCAAATTGAATCATTTGATTTGATTATTCTTGACTATATGATGCCTGAGCGCACGGGCGTTGAGGTCTGTGAATGGCTGCGTCAAAGCGATAATGCGAATCGCGATCTTCCTGTCATTTTGCTTACGGCTAAGGCTTTGGATAAAGATAAAGAGAAAGCCAAAGCGGCTGGCGTCACAACTTATATTGTCAAGCCGTTCAGTCCGCTTCAACTTCTAAATACGGTCGGACAATTATTAGAAAGTTGATTCGAATTCTATAGAGATTAATTTTATAAGTAAAAAGGGTGATTGTCCGTCATGCATAATACGAATCTAGAGCACACAAAGAGCCCCGGGTCAGAATCGGATAAAGACGCAAGAATTCTCAGGCAAGGCAGAAAACTGTTCATTCGTGAGTTTGAAAAACAGCTGAAAGAGCTTGAAGCTCTGTTGGATGCAATTCGCGTTGTGCCGGCAGTGGAGGACTTAAATAAATTTTACCGCATCATCCATACGCTTAAAGGCAGTGCGCCGATTTTTGGTTATGACCGGATCGGCAGACTGGCGGAAGATCTGGTTCGTCTGTGGGAATGGACGCAAGCTATCGATCAAGAGCAGGATGAGTCGTTTATTTCTATGAATCCGGTTCTGGAAAGCATAGAACGCAGCATCAAGTTTCTTCGTGAAATGAATATGGAATATGATATCGGCATGACGGAAATTCAAATGGATGAGCAAAAGGACCGAAGCGCAGGTTCCATGCTTAGAACGCTGAAAAGCCGTCTGCTTCTTGTCGACGATGACGAAGTGCTCCGTTCCTATTTGACCAGGCGCCTTCAGCTTGATGATTGTATTGTCGATGAGGCCGCTGATGTGGAGTCCGCCATGAAGCTGCTGCGTACCCATACGTATGATCTCGTGACGCTCGATCTCATGATGCATCCGCAGTCGGGGTATGAGCTGTTTGAATTCCTCAAGGAAGATCCTACGTTGAAGTGGCTGCCGCTCATCGTCTTGTCAGGACGAAACGATTTGAATGATAAAGTGCGCTGTTTCCATCTGGGAGCTGACGATTATGTCACAAAGCCGTTTCAATATGAGGAGTTAGCCGCGCGGATCTACGGACTGCTCAAAAGGACGAAAAATTTCGAGCAGCTCGCTTTCCGCGATCCGCTGACCGGTGTGTTCAACCGTCGCTATTTTGACCTTCAAATTGGCATGGAGCTGCAGCGGATCGAACGCTATCCTGCGCCGATTTCGCTCGTTTTCATCGATATTGATTGCTTCAAAAAAATTAACGATACGTATGGTCATCACGTGGGAGATTTGGTGCTGCAAGGCTTGGCTCACTTAATGCAAGTCAATTTGCGCGCGACCGATTTGCTGGCCCGTTTCGGAGGCGAAGAATTTGTGATTGCCCTACCGAATACATGCCTGGAACAGGCGCAATTCACGATGCAGAACATCCTGAATAAAGTTCGCTCCAACCCGGTTGCCCAGTATGAGGGGAAAACGTTCTCCATTACTTTCTCGGCAGGCATTGCCCAGTGGCAGAAAGAAATGACAGTAGCTGATTGGGTGTCCAAAGCGGATGAAGCGATGTATCAAGCCAAGCAGCAGGGCAGGAACCGAATTCTAGGCGCATCTGCAGATAAAGAAGCTCAGCCGAACAAATCGACTGCGCTGCCTCACCCTGAGAAGAAAAATTTGCTTATCGTCGACGATGACCCGATTCTAAGAGCGATACTCACTTCGCATTTGGAGCATTTGCCGATTACGATTACCCATGCTTCCGACGGTGAAGAGGCGCTCGGTTTGCTGAAGGAAAAGAGCTACGATGCCTGCATTCTAGATGGGATGATGCCGAAGTTGGACGGGTTCTCCTTATTGGATCAGATTCACAAGGATTCCCGCTTAGCGAATACGAATATGAAGGTGCTCATGCTTTCCGGCAAGAAAAAGGAAGATGATTTGCTCAAAGGCTATCAAATGGGCGCCGATGACTATATGACGAAGCCATTTTCGCTGGTAGAGCTGGAAGTCCGCGTGAAAAAACTGATGAACTTCATATAACAGAAGGGGGTTGGACTTATGTCCGCTCCCTTTTGCCATATGGTTGGCTGCACCTCGAATGAAACGCAAAGATTTTGCGGCACCGTCACTTTCTGGTAGAGTAAAAGGTATGCGTAGGATTCGAAGTTGCTCTCTTTTTTTGATAAAATTAGGCTTGGAGGTGCGAGATGTCTGATAAAAAATGGTTCAGTTTGGAGGAAGCCAATGAAATGCTTCCGTTCGTGGATCAGGAATTAAAGAAAATGCAAGCCTTGAAGCGTGCTTTTGAAGAGAAATACACCGAGCTGCGCAGAAAGAAAAATGAATTGGCTGAAACGCCCGGCACGGAGAAGGACCCGTTCTTTCTACAGGAAGCGGAGCTTGAATTTATGCAGATCGAGGCGCGCGGGCTGATACAGCATTTTCAGCAAACGGGAGTAGAGCTTAAGGATATAGAAACAGGCCTTGTGGATTTCCCGTCTTTAATCGGGGGTCAGGAAGTGCTGCTTTGTTGGAAACAAGGAGAGGACAGAATCCGTTACTACCACGGCAAAGAGGATGGTTATGCCGGGCGTAGACCAATTATGGATTAGAGGAACTTATCTATGAATAGACAGCAACAAAATAGTCGTCAACGCTTTTGGTTCTTGCCTGCATTTCTGATGTGTATACTAGCTATGATGCTCTTAAGTTCATTTGTCGTCCCGCAATCCGTGTCTGCTCATGCATCGTTGGTACAGGCGATTCCGGAATCGGGTGCAAAGCTGGAAAGCTCTCCGCCCCAAGTTGCGATTACCTTCAATGAATCTTTAGATGCAGGACTCTTTTATATCAAAGTTTTTAATCGTGACGGCAATGAAATGACGAGCAATAAAGCTTATTTGAACAAAGAGCAGACAACTGTGCTCCTTGATCTTCCGAAGTTGACCGAAGGCGTTTATTTGATCAGCTATCATGTCATTTCGGCTGACGGTCACCCGATTGGCGGCAGCTATCCGCTGACGATCGGCAATCCGCCGCAAGAAGATTCGCTTGCTCTTCCTTCCGCTCATGCCAATCACGATCACGGATCAGGTCCGCTGACGACCAAGGTCCTGCTGCAGTATGCCTCGCGCGGTCTGTGGTACCTGATGCTGCTCGCATTAACAGGATGGGTGATTTGGTTAAGAGTACTTGGGAAAGACGGCGGGAAAGAAACAGGAAGCGCCTTAGCTTCATGGACGCTGAATCTGCAGCGTGCTCAACTGGTTGCCCTATTGCTGCTCATTTTTACCCATATCGAGGATCTGCTTGGCGGCGGAGGGATGGATGAGCTATGGAAGCTTTTCAGTTCGACGGGCGTCGGTATTTCCTGGCTGATCCTGCTGGTCTTATCTTTTCTCGGGTTCGTCCTAATTGGCAAACTGGCATGGTTGGATTGGATATGGCCATTAGGTTTACTAGCAGCCAAGAGCTTTAGCGGCCACGCCGCGTCCTTTTCACCGGTATGGGCGACGATCGGGCTAGATTGGATTCATTTGGTGGGCGCGGCGATGTGGGTAGGCGGCTTGGTGCTGCTCTATGCCAAGTGGCGTCATAAGAGCAATGACATTAGCGCGTATATGAGCAAATTTTCGAAGATGGCTTTGATTTCCATTGTGGTGCTCACGCTGTCAGGAGTCTTGTCCGTTGTGCTATTCTTACCGAGTTTGCGCTATTTGTTATACTCCGGATGGGGTATTCTGATGCTCGTGAAAGTTGGCGCGGTTATCCTTGTTGTGCTTACGGCTTTTGTCATTCGACTCCTGATGCGCAAGAAGAAGGCTGCACAATCTTTCATCTGGGTGAGGGTAGATCTAACGCTTATGGTCATTATTGTGCTGCTGGTTGGCATCATCACTTATGTGGCACCGATTCCGGCTAATGAGCCGCTGCAGTGGCATCAAATGGGAGAAAAAGTCCATGTGTCTGCGGACATCACACCGAAAATTCAAGGAACAAATTCCTTCACAGCAAAAGTGTTTCTTCCGGAAAATTCAGGGAAACCGAAGCAAGTGCTTATGATTCTTCATTATATGGACGATAAAGAAATTGCTCCTATTGCTGTGCCAATAGCGGCATACGAAGATAAGAAAGATGAAGAGTCTTACGGCTTTGCCAAGTTCAGTTATCGGGCAGAGGGAGCCTATCTTCCTTTCAGAGGGAACTGGCAGCTGGAAATGCGTGTGATGGATGCGGATGATAATGAAACGGTATACCGCAAAGACTTCATCGTATATTAGAGCTATAAGGATAATAAGGAAATAATCTAACATTGCCCGAAGGTAGGTGCCGTCATGGCTTGGATGAACATGCTCGAAAGAGAACAATTGACCGTTAAATTGGATAACAAGGATGAGGTTGCCTTGCTGGAAGTTAACGATGGGGGAATATCGCCTAACTACGTAACGATTCGCCTGAATGAAAGCGAGATCGACGAGCTGATTGAAGCTTTGCAGCGAATAAAACGAGCTATCCAATAGCCTGCACGTGATATAAGCCAAACGAGGCTGTCCCCAGTCATTTCTATGACTTGCGGGACAGCCTCGTTTGCTATTTAAAATAAGCTCCAGTCAAATTCCTGCGACAGTTTCCCCAGGAGGTGAACGCCTGCGGTACTGTTGCCTTTACGGTTCAGGGCAGGACTGACCAGGCCGATACCGTAGTGTCCGGGCACCATCGTCAAAATGCTGCCGGACACGCCGCTCTTGGCTGGCAGTCCTACGTTCATTGCGAATTCGCCGGATGCATTGTACATCCCGCAAGTGAACATGAACGTCTTCGCGATCTGCACAAAGCGCCGCGGAATGAGGCGTTGATTGCGAATCGGGTCGACGCCGTTATGGGCGAGAACTAAAGCCATTCTGGCTAAATCCGCGCAGCTGACCTGAATGGAACAATGGCTGAAATAGACCTGAAGAACATCGTCGACCTCGCGGTCCAGAACGCCGTTGTCTTTCAAGAAGTAGGCAAGCGAACGGTTGCGGTGGGCGGTGTCCGATTCTGATTTGAACACATCCTGGTTAATATCAAGCGCAGGATTGTGGGCAATCTCTCGGAAAAATTGAAGAATGCGTTCAATTTGTTCCTTAGGCGAGCTGCCTGCTATCAAGGATGAAATCGCGATGGCTCCGGCATTAATAAGCGGATTAAAAGGAATTCCGGGCTCCACAAGCTCCAGCTTTAACATAGAATTAAAGTCGTCTCCGGTAGGCTCCATGCCTACTTTTGAAAACACGGTCTCTTCGCCGTTATCCATTAAAGCAAGAATAAGCGTGAACACTTTCGAAATACTTTGCAGCGTAAAATGATAGTGCGTATCGCCTGCTGCAACCGTATTCCCCTCAGCATCCATGATGCAGATACCCAAAATATCGGCGGGAGCATTCGCAAGTTCAGGAATGTAGGAAGCAACATGGCCATCTGCGGTATGGGCTTTGCTTGCCGCAACCCATTCAGCCAAATGGTCGTTAAGCTGCTTCCAAGTTGTTGTATGCTCGCTCTGATGCATCATGAAGTCATTCCTTCCTTGCTGCTCAGCCCTTCCAGGCTTGTGGATGATTGTCGCTGATAAGCTCCGTTGCGCTTGCGTTCGCGATGACTTGCTCTGGGTTTTTGCAGCCCGGAATGACGGTTGTTACGGCATCGTGCTTTAAGCACCAGGCGAGCGCCCATTTCGCCATATCCATGCCTTCAGGCACTTCTTCCTTCTGGATGCGCTGCACGTCCTCCAGCTTCTGCCTTACGCTTTCCGCATCATGGCGATGGCGGACATCGGTATTGCTAAACACTGCACCAGGCTTGTATTTGCCGCTCAAATAGCCGCTTGCCAATGGCACACGCGCCAGAACGCCAAGATCTTGATCCACACATGAAGGGAAGACAAGCTCTTCCGGCGCTCGATCCAAACGATTGTAAACGACTTGAATTGCCTTCGAGTTTACTTTGCTGGAAGCTTCCGTTTGATGAATGTTGGCATTGCTTCCGATTGACGTTCCCAGGTGTCTGATTTTCCCTGCCTGAACTTGCTTATCTAAGGTTGTCCATAAGTCATCGTTGTCGAATACGCTGTCCGGCCCGGAATGGAATTGGTATAAATCTATGTAGTCCGTTTGTAAAGCTTTGAGCGAAGCATCCAACTGCTTGATGACGCTCTCGGCATTGAATTCATCCGTTCGGGTGAACAGATCGTGGAAGTGATGGCCGAATTTCGTGGCTACGACCCAGTTCTCGCGATTGCGTCTGGATAAATAATTGCCGATAAACGATTCGGAAAGATGGTCGCCATAGCATTCCGCGGTATCGATTAGATTAATGCCGAGATCAGCGGCTTGATCCAAAATAGCATCTGCTTCAGCTTGCGTGTACGTAAGTCCCCATTCTCCTCCGAATTGCCAAGTGCCAACACCAACAATGGAAACTTTTAAATCTGTTTTCCCAAGTCTGCGATATTTCATGGCGATCACTCTCCTCATATAGTATCCAACCTCATTAAACGCTATTGACCGATTGATGTCAAAATATTAAATCCAGCATTTGTATAAAAAAGCTCCCATCCTTGTACAAAAGGAGGGAGCTGAGAGCTTAGATTAAGCGAGTTCGGGGGAAAGTTCTTTTTCACCCTCTGTACCTGGCTTTTTGGATTTACGGCCGGATACTTTAATGTTGCCGATAAACAGCGTAAGAACGGCTCCAAGCAATACGAACACCAGACCTATAATGAACACTTGATGAAGTGATGAGACCAGTGCGTTTTTCAAAATCGGAAGCATATGCTGCACGAATTCTTTTGGCATTTTGGCTAATGTTTCAGGATTAAGCAAGGAAGAATACAAGCTCTGCGGGTTCGTATGAATCATGTTGGTCATCTGCGCAGACAACTCGCTTGCTTCCGCGGGAAGCTGCTTCACGACCGGAGTCAGGTCTTGCTCCAACAACACGGTTGATTTGTGGTTCATAATCGCGCCGAGAATCGTCATGCCGAATGTACCGCCGATTTGACGGAAAAATTGGCTGGATGACGTAACCACGCCAAGCTCGGATTTCGGGAAGCTTTCTTGCAGAGCAAGTGTCAGAATCGGCATCACAAGGCCCATACCGAGTCCTAAGAGCAGCATATAGGTAGAAGCAGTCAGCTTCGTCGTGTCGATGCCCATTGTGCTAAGGAAATAGAAGCCAACGGCCATGATGATCATCCCGGCAAGCATTTGTTTACGCACACCGATTTTATGAATAAATTGACCGGAAACTACGCTGGCTGCAATCATTGTAATCATAAGCGGCGTCATTACGGTACCGGACGCGGAAGCGCTGATTCCCACAATGCCTTGCATAAAGAGAGGCACGAACATGATCGCTCCGAACATTCCGACAGCCATAAGGAAACCTACGCCGTTAATCGTTGTAAAAGTTCTGTTTTTGAACAATCGAACGGGAAGAATCGGCTCTTCCGCTCTGCTTTCAATAAAGACGAAGGATACCAAAGAAACGATAGCTACTGCAAAAAGTCCAATGATTTGCCAAGACAACCAAGCATAATCTTTACCGCCGAAAGTCAAGGCGAGCAGCAAGGAAACGACACCGATTACCATAGTGGCAATCCCCGGAATATCGAATTTAACTTTACCGGCAGCTTTATGCTTAGGCAATGCAATGGCGATTAAGATAACGGCTAGAACACCTACAGGAAGGTTGATATAGAACACCCAGCGCCAGTCTAAGGCGTCAACGATCCATCCGCCGATTTGAGGTCCAATAACAGAAGATAGACCGAAAATCGCACCGAATACCCCCTGCCATTTGGCACGCTGCTTACCGGTGAACAAATCCCCGATAATAATCATCGCCATCGGCATCATGATACCGCCGCCCAGACCTTGCAAGCCGCGGAATAAGATGAGCTCCGTCATGTTCTGGGACATTCCGCAAAGCGCAGAAGCAGCGATAAAAATAACGAGACCCGTTACATAGATAACGCGGCGGCCGATCAAGTCAGCCAGTTTACCGGCAATCGGCACAACCACGGTTGAGGTCAGCATGTAAGCTGTCGTTAACCAAGCCATGAGGCCAAGTCCGCCTAATTCCCCGACGATCCGCGGCATAGCGGTTCCGACAATCGTACCGTCGAGAGCGCCAAACAGCATGGCAATAATAAGTCCTGTCAGCAGGAGGCCGCGATTTTTGAGTTCTGGCGCCGCTGATTCGGCAAGGTTGTCGTCAGAGACAGTTTTTTGAATAGATTCCACTGTAAATCACTCCTTTTTAAAATAAAAAAATGAAATTAATAATAAGAGGTTAATTTTTCAAAGGCTTTGACCAGAACGTCCAATTCTTCAGGGGGAAGCTTGGAAAGTCCGCGTGCTATCACTTCTTTTTGGACCGTTTCGGCTTTGGAGAGGATCGCATTTCCTAGTTCCGTATTTTCCACCAACACGATGCGCCGGTCCGTCTCGTGATGCTTACGTATAACATGCCCACTTTGGACAAGACGATCAATCATTACCGTGATCGCACTGGGTTTAACGCCCATTTTGTCAGCAAGAGCAGTTTGTTTGGGAGTTCCGATATTGGCGATCATGTAAAGCATAAATATTTGAGGTCCCGTTAACTCCGAATTCAATTCGGCAAATACGACGCTGTTAATTTTTCGATGGGCAGTTTCAAAAGTTGTGCGGAAGCGATTGGTATAGGCCATCAATTCATCTTCCATTGAAATCCTCCTTCCGGTTAATTAATGGGTCGAATTATTAAACAATGAAATATTTATATAAATTAATGTTTAAACTATTTAACAAAATATACACTCATCTGCCTGCCTAGTCAACTGGAAAATTGCAAGATAGGAGACTCGCGTACTTGCATATGAGTCATATCTTGCATATAATAACTGGTACATATACGTGAAAATGCTTTGACGGAGAAGAGTACGCAGTGCTTCTTGACAGGGAGGGTGAGCCGATGATTGAGAGCTGGCCCCGAGAATCAGGCTGCCGAAGTTCGCTCCCGAGCAGTCCTTTGAACAGAAGCAAGTTTTCTTAAGTAGAGGGAACCGGACGCATCGTCCGTTATCTGGAATGAAGTGAGATTCATTTTTGGCCAATATGGGCAGGAATTGAATCTAATTAGGGTGGTACCACGGCTTTTCGTCCCTTGCGAGGGAGCGGGAAGTCTTTTTTGTGTTTTCATTATGGTTGAATCAGGGCCTAATTCAGGAGGGATTGCAATGAAAGAGCGGTTAGAAGCTTTAAAGCAGGAAGCGCTGCAGGAGCTAAGCGGCGTTCAAAGCCAGCAGGAGCTGAACGATTTACGTATTAAGTATTTGGGTAAAAAGGGGCCGTTAACCGAGGTTCTCCGCGGCATGGGCGCATTAAGCGCAGAAGAGAGACCGGTTATCGGGCAAGTGGCGAACGATGTTCGAGCGGCGATTGAATCGGTGATCGAGGAGAAACAAGCGGCGTATCAGCAGCAAGAAACGGAAAACCGTCTTCGTGCTGAAATGATCGACGTTACGCTGCCGGGCCGTCCGTCCGAGCAAGGGGCTGTACATCCTTTAAGCAAAGTTATTCAAGAGATTGAAGATATTTTCATCGGGATGGGGTATACCGTTGCGGAAGGTCCCGAGGTTGAGCAGGACTATTACAACTTCGAGGCGCTGAACCTGCCGAAAGACCACCCAGCCCGCGACATGCAGGACTCGTTCTATATTACGGAAGAAATTTTGATGCGTACCCAGACTTCTCCTGTACAAGTAAGAACGATGGAGAAACGTAGAGGCGAAGTTCCGATCAAAATCATTTGCCCGGGCAAAGTATACCGCCGCGACGACGATGATGCGACACATTCCCATATGTTTACGCAAATCGAAGGTCTGGTTATCGACCGCAACGTGCGGATGAGCGATTTGAAAGGCACCTTGCTGCAATTTGTGCAAGAAATGTATGGCAAAGAGACAAGAATCCGCTTGCGTCCAAGCTTTTTCCCGTTCACTGAGCCGAGCGTTGAGGTCGATGTCAGCTGTACGATGTGCGGCGGCGTTGGCTGCCGTACCTGCAAACAAACTGGCTGGTTGGAAATTCTAGGAGCGGGTATGGTGCATCCTCGCGTACTAGAAATGAGTGGCTATGATCCGAAGGAATATACAGGGTTTGCATTCGGTATGGGCGTTGAGCGTATTGCCATGCTGAAATACGGTATCGAAGATATCCGTCATTTCTATACCAATGATTTGCGTTTCTTAAAGCAATTCTTACATTTGTAAGCAACAGGAAAAGGAGGGGTTAAGCATGAATGTTTCATACCAATGGTTATCCGATTATGTAGATGTATCAGGCTTCACGGCTGAAGAATTAGCAGAAAAATTAACCCGAAGCGGTATTGAAGTGGATATCGTGGAGGACCGAAATAAAGGCGTAACGAATGTTGTCGTAGGTTATGTCAAATCCCGTGAAAAGCATCCGGATGCAGACAAATTAAGCGTTTGTGTCATTGACGCCGGTCAAGGCGAAGACTTGCAAATCGTGTGCGGAGCAAAAAATATCGATGCCGGCCAAAAAGTGCCTGTCGCGATGATCGGAGCTGTTCTGCCGGGTGGACTGCAAATCAAACGCGCCAAGCTGCGCGGCGTTGAATCCCAAGGCATGATTTGCTCGGCCAAAGAGCTTGGCTTGAATGACAAACTGCTGCCCAAAGAGATCCAGGAAGGGATTTTGGTACTTCCGGAAGATACGGAAATCGGGAAATCGATTCTCGATGTTCTGGCCATCAATGATAAAGTGCTGGAGCTCGACCTGACGCCTAACCGCTCTGACTGCTTGAGCATGCTCGGAGCAGCTTATGAGATAGCCGCGATCCTTGGCCGAAGCGTTAAGCTTCCTGATGCGGAAGCAGCGCTTGAGACGGCAGGAACTGCCGGTGTGAAAGCGGCAGACCGCATTAGCGTGAAGATCACAGCGACCGAGCAGTGCTCACACTACGCAGCCCGCCTCATCGAAGGCGTGCGCGTAGGCACTTCTCCGCTATGGATGCAAAACCGCTTGATGGCGGCAGGAATCCGCCCCATCAATAATATCGTAGACATCACGAACTTCGTGATGTTGGAGTACGGCCAGCCGCTGCACGCTTTCGATGCCGAGCAGCTGAACAATGGCCACATCGACGTACGCCTCGCTGAGGCCGGCGAGAAGCTCGTTACGCTTGACGATGTGGAGCGTACGCTTGAGCCGCACATGCTGCTCATTACGGACGGCACAAAGCCTGTAGCGATCGCTGGGGTTATGGGTGGCGCGAACTCTGAAGTGACCGACGGAACCACGCGGATATTGCTTGAATCCGCTAAGTTCGCAGGCTCCTCTGTGCGCCGCACATCGCGCCAACTGGGCCTTCGCTCCGAAGCGAGTCTTCGCTTCGAGAAAGAAGTGAACCCGGAAGCGGTGCTTCCGGCATTAAACCGTGCCGCTGCGTTAATCGCGCAGTACGCTGGCGGTCAAGTCGCAGACGGCATCGTCGAAGCCGTTGCCGGATCACACAAACCGGTGAGCATCGAGCTTGCCGCTGACCGTGTGAACAACTACCTCGGCACCGAGCTTTCTTTGGCCGAGATGGGTCAAATCATCGAGCGCCTGCACTTCAGCTTCGAACAGGCGGGAGAAGGCAAGCTGCTCGTGCACGTGCCGAGCCGCCGCGGAGACATCACACGGGATGTGGATTTGATTGAAGAAGTGGCGCGCCTCTTCGGCTACGACAACATCCCGACGACCTTGATGACCGGCGTGACAACACCTGGGTCCTTGTCCAAAGAGCAAGCGGTCCGTCGTATAACTCGGAACCTGCTGACCCAAAGCGGGCTGCATGAAGTCATTACCTACTCCTTCACGCACCCGGATCAAACCGTTTCGCTGCCTGGACTGTATCCAGCGGCAAAACCAATTTCGCTCGCGATGCCAATGAGCGAGGACCGCAGCCAACTTCGCACGAGCTTGCTGCCGCACTTGTTGGAAGTTGTAAGCTACAACCGCAATCGTACAATGGATGACGTAGCGATTTTCGAAGTCGGCAAAGCATTTGTTACAGATGAGTCTTCACTTACCGCTTTGCCGCAAGAAAAGCTTCTCCTTTCCGTCGTAATGACGGGCAAACGGACTGGGGCGCACTGGGCACAGAAGTCGGAAGCAGTTGATTTTTATGACATCAAAGGAATCTTTGAACGTCTTATCAGCTACCTAGGCGTCAAAGGACTAACCTACACATCTGCGTCGCCAGACGGTTTCCATCCGGGACGGACGGCTGAGCTTCTGCTAACCACTTCTGAAGGTCAGAAGGTTATTGGCCGCATAGGGCAGCTGCACCCGACCGTTCAACAGCAGCGTGATCTAGATGATACGTACGTGCTTGAGGTTGAGCTGGCTCCGATCCTGGAAGCCGCAGGCGATGCGATTGTTTATAAACTGCTGCCGCGTTATCCGTCCATTGGACGCGACCTTGCCGTAGTCGTAAATGCAAGCGTACCGGTCGGTCTCATGGAGCAAACGATCGCTGAAGTTGCCGGAGATTTGTTGGAGTCCATCCAGGTTTTTGATATCTACACAGGAGAACGTCTTGGGGCAAACCGCAAGAGCGTAGCTATCGCTCTCGTGTACCGTCACGCTGAAAGAACCCTCCTAGATGAAGAGGTTACGGAACTCCATGCCAAAGTCGTTCAAACCCTTGAACAACAATACGAGGCAGAGTTAAGAAAATAGAGCAACTTTCACGTAAGTTGCAGGAAAACAGGCTGGTCTTATCGAAATTAACCTCGATAGGGCCAGCCTTTTCATCTAAGGGGGAAATAAAATGACGACTGAAGACAAAACGAAAATAACCGTTGACATATATGGAAATCAATACAAGTTAAAAGCAGACACCAGCACCAACTACATGAAGCGTGTTGCGGAATATGTGAATGACCAAATGTTTCGTATCGCCAAGGGATATCCACGATTGGATTCGCAAAGAATTGCTGTTCTTGCCGCTGTGAACATGGCGGATGAATGCTTCCGCATGAATGAAATCATGGAAGAGCTCAGCGCAGCACAGAAAGAGCAGGAAGCAATCAAAGCCGCCTATGAGAAAGTGAACGTTACATACAACCAATTGAAGCATGAATATGATAAACAGCAAACCGTTCTATCTGAACAAAAAACCAAACTAGACCAATTCAAAGATCAGCAGGAGCAGCTCCAACAGGAAGTACAAAAAGGAAAGCAAGAGCATGAGCAAGCTAAACAGCAAATCCAGCAAGCTAAACAACAGCAAGACCAAACCAAGCAGCTTTATGAGCAAACCAAACAACAACTGGAACAGGAAAAAAAGCAGGTAGCCCAAGCGCGGCAACTGCTCGATCAAGAAAAACAGCAGCATCAACAAGCTAAACAGCAAATCGAACAAACCAAAAAGCAGATTGAACAAGCCAAACAGCAGAACGAACAAACTAAACAGCAGATCGAACAAGATAAACAACAGCAAGAGCAGTTGAGGCAGCAACTGCAGCAAGCGAAGCAGCAGCAGGTACTAACGAAACAGGAACAAGACCAAGCTAAACAACAGCAAGAACAAGCCGAACAGCTTCATGAGCAAATCAAACAACAACTGGAACAGGAAAAAGAACAGGCAGCACAAGCGCGGCAACTGCTTGATCAAGAAAAACAGCAGCATCAACAAGCCAAACAGCAAATCGAACAAGCTAAGCAACAGCAAGACCAAGCCAATCAGCTCCATGAGCAAATCAAGCAACAACTGGAACAGGAAAAAAAGCAAGCAGCGCAAGCACGTCAGCTGCTTGATCAAGAAAAACAGCAGCACCAACAAGCCAAACAGCAAATCGAACAAGGCAAACAACAACAAGAGCAGCTAAGGCAGCAATTACGGCAAGCTAAGCAGCAGCAAGATCAGGCTATGCAGCAGCAGTTGGAATTGAAGCAGCATCTGGAACAAAGCAAACAAGTACAAGAACAAGTGGAGCAGCAATTGCAACAAGCTGGCCAGCAGAATGAAGAAGTTCTTCTTCTTCAAGAGCAAATTAAACAACAGTTGGAACAAGAGAAAAAACAAGCATCGCAAGCGCTGCAACTGCTCGATCAGGAAAAACAGCAGCATCAACAGAGTAAACAGCAATTCGAACGAGAGAAGCAACAACAAGAGCAGCGTTTCGAAAAAGAGCAGCGGCAGTTGACTCAACAAATTCAAGCGCTGAACGAACAGCACCTTGAAGAAGCAATGAACGTATCAGAGCGGCACGAACAGGATAAAGAAAAATTAAATCAACGATATCATCAGGAAAAAGAGGAGCTAGTTCAGCAATATTTGCAGGAAAAAGAATCGGCCGATATGCAGCATCAGGAGCAAATCGAACTTATGGAAAGCTTGCACAAAGAGGAGCTGCAGTCGAATATTCATCGTATCGAGCTTGAAAAAGTAGATATCATCGGACGGTTCCAAGAACAACAAACAAACATTATTAAGCAGTTCGAAGAGCAGAAATCAACCATTATTCAATATTATCAAGCTCAAATGGAAACTTTAGTTCAGCAGCAGCAGCAGGAAAGAGCGTTGTTGAATCAATATTTTGAAGAAGAGAAAGAGCAGCTTCTGGAACGATTCGCCAGCGAAAAAGAAAAATTAATGAGCCAGAGTTTGAATGATGAAGCTCAGCAAAAGGAACTTCAACAAATTAAAGAAGAGTACAGAGAACTGCGTGAGGAATATGCCAAGCTGCAGAACGAGTACAATGAATGGATCGAGCTTGTTGAAACAGACAGCCCTATCAGGTAATCCGAGTGATCATGAACAAATTGGATTATATCATATTAGCTATAGTCGCTTTAGGATTGCTGGTTGGTTACTTCAAAGGCTTCATCGCCCAAATTGTTTCTCTCTCAGGCTTTGTCCTGGCTTACTTAGTAGCCTTTTACTTTTATAAAGATTTTGCACCGCTGCTTCGTAACGCTGTCTCATTGCCCACTTATCAAAATTACCAGAAGTACGAATTTATCGTAAAAGGGCTCAATCTGGATACGTATATCTTGAATGCGATAGCCTTTGCCATCTTGTTTTTTGGCGTGAAATTCGCCTTGGTATTCATAGGAAGAGCGTTAAACATTTTAGCTAAAACGCCTGGATTGAACTTCATCAACCGCTGGAGCGGTGCATTTCTTGGCTTAGCCGAAGCCCTATTAATCATCATCATAGCCGTTAATGTCATCACCATCTTTCCTTCAGATGGACTTCAAAAACTACTTTCCAGCTCAACAATAGCGCCATATTTAATTAACGAATTGCCCAATGTTGCAGGGAAACTGCAAGAGCTTTGGAAGGAAGGAATACCCATATAAAAGCTGCCGATTTCTAGTTGTCTAGAAAGAGGCGGCTTTTATATGGCCACCCCAACCCGCCCCCTCCGTATAAGTCGAAAAAGCATTTTCTGAAGTATCTACAATACCCCCAACCCGCACCTTGAAACGAACCGACCTGCCTCCATATCTGCAACCTCTCGTACCTGCACACCCACGCAACAGCTCCAGTTCCCGAACAGCACCGCCACGCAACAGCCCCTGCAACCGAACAGCACTGCCACGTAACAGCCCCTGCATCCGACAGCACCGCCACGTAACAGCGCCAGTACCGTATCGTACCCGCGCCTCATATCCCGCCACCCGAATCCGAAAGTTCCTAACCTTACTCGAAGTGAGTGTAGCCGCTGTATCCCCAGATGTTAGAATATATCGATTTGTAGATATCTCAGAAAATAGCGTTTGAAGGTATAACCAATGTCCGGAAAATACAAAATTTACTTTACATGGAAACGAATGTTCTTTATAATATAGATATGGGAACTAATGTTCGCTTTGGAGGTTATATTCGTGAATTTATTTGTTTTTGAATCCGTGGAGGACTCCTTCATAACTGAGGAAGATTGTGAGCGGTTTTTGATGAAAAAACGTTGGGGAGATGGCTTTTGCTGTCCGAAATGCGACCATCATTTATTTTATAAAGTAAAAACTCGAAATTTATTGGAGTGTAAAGAATGTCGTACTCAAATATCACTAACGGCTGGAACTGTTATGCATAAGTCCAAATTGCCCTTAATGCTGTGGTTCAAAGCTATACGAGCACTAATTCAAGAAGAAGAGACTTATACTATTGGATCGTTTGCGAGCCTGTTGAACGTAAATTATCGGACTGCTAAGTTAATGTTGGAGAAAATCCATCAAGCATTAAATAAGGAATATAGACGTATAAGTACTGTTCAAAACAGTACAAGCAAAAAAATTACGAGTTTTTGTAAGTTTATTTTCGTAAATTCGAAGAACATCAAGTATGATGAGGAAATTTTGTTTAGGAAGTGGATGAATGCTTTCTTATCCGTATATTTATATCCCGTATATTTAAGGTACTATCAATTGTTCTAGCGCGGATATAAAAATGCCTTACCGCGGGTTTTCGCGATAAGGCATTGAATTTAGAAGCTTTTGTTACTCAACAATCAAAGTTGATTTCATATTTGCATGGCCACTTCCGCACATGATCGAGCATGTAATAGGAAATGAGCCCGTTTTATCCGGCGTAAAAGTAAACGTTTTGTTGCTGTTGTCGAGTTTTACATTGAATTCTTTGATCGAGGCACCGTGAACGCCTTGAGAATTGTCAAGTGTAATTGTAACAGGCTGACCTTTTTTAACACGGTATTCAGCTTGATCAAATTTGAAGTTAGTTGCTTTCAAAGCAACATTTTGACCATCGGCAGCTTGTGTTGTTGCGGCAGGAGCCGTTGTTTCTGCGGGTTTTGCTTCTTTGCTTCCGCATGCTGTTATCGCAATAACTATAGCAACTCCCATAAAAAGAACGAGTAATTTTCTCATGCTTAGGATACCCTCCGATATATAAAATGTATTTGTTTTCCTCTTAATTGTACATTACCCATTTAGAAAAATCAGTGACAAACTAGTGAAAGAGGTTCGGAGGGTACGAACAAAAGAAAAGATCGGCCCGGCGAATGGATACGCAGCAGACCGATCTTTTTTGGGCTTTATCATGGCTATCAGGGGGAAGACTGATAAGGCTATCGACGTTCTTCTCTTCCTGTGATCCCTTGTTCGAAAGGGGTTTTCACAGGAATGAACAAGTCGATTATTCCAATGACTAAAGCGGCTAAAATCGCACCTATAACACTTGTCGATACATTGCTTACGACAAACTGGGCCGCCCAAATGACCAGCGCGCTCACCAGAAAGCCGACGATTCCTCTGCCAAAGGGAGTGATTTGTTTGCCAAAAACTCCTTCGATGATCCAAGCAGCAACGGCGATGACTAATGCAAGGAAAAACGCACTCCAGAATCCACCGACCTGAAAGCCTGGAACTAACCAGCTCACAAACATTAATACCAAAGCAGATACAATAAACCTAACCAGATGTCCCAGAAGATGCATCCAAGAACCTCCTTTTTTCTGTTATGAGATAAGCTCTCTCACAACTAGAAAGATGATTTTTTGTTGAATTTTGCTTGGTGTGTTTTACAATGTATTTCGATTCCTTTGGCAGAAGGAACGGGTGCACAACTTAGTGTATCCACTTGTTGAACAGATTATGGTAGGCAGCATCTTCCATATAACAATTGTCTCCGTAGCTAATCATACCCGATTTGGTTTATAATAAGGGGTAGAGAAATGAGGTAGGGACAGTTGAACAAAAAAATAATTAAAACACTAGAATACGAAAAGATTTTACATAAACTAGCTCATCATGCGGCTACTTCCCTTGGCAAGGACGCTGCTCAGAAGCTGGAACCAAACGGCGACTTCGAACTTGTTAAGCTTCGTCTGCAAGCAACCGATGAAGCAGTCAATGTGGAACGTTTAAAAGGCAACGCCCCATTTGGCGGGATTAGGGATATCAGAGCCGCGTTGCACCGTGCCAGAATTGGAGGCATGTTAAACCCGACGGAATTGTTGGATATTTCTACGACGATGTTTGGAACCCGCAGACTCAAACGATTTGTTTTGGCCGTTCACGAAGAGTATTCGATTCCGATGCTCAAGGAACAGGTTGGATTGCTTACAGAGAATAAGCCCTTAGAAGATAAAATCAATAGCTGCATCGATGAGAATGCAGTTGTAATTGACAGTGCCAGCCCTGAACTTGGGCGTGTGCGCAGCGAACTGCGTACAGGTGAAAGCAGGGTGCGCGAGCGGCTCGAGCAAATGCTTCGAAATTCGTCCGTGCAGAAGATGCTTCAGGATGTGCTGATCACTATTCGTAACGACCGGTATGTAATTCCTGTTAAATCCGAATACCGTTCTAACTTTGGCGGGATGATTCATGACCAATCGGCTTCGGGTGCTACGCTGTATATTGAGCCGGATGCCATTGTACAATTGAATAATAAGATTCGTGAGCTCAAGTTTAAGGAAGAAGCTGAAATTGAGAAGATTTTGCGTGCCCTAACCGAGCTCGTCGCTGAACAGGTGGATGTTCTTGTTTATGATGTGGATCAGTTGGCTGACTTGGATTTTACGTTTGCCAAAGCAGGGCTGGCCAGGGAACTGAAAGCTACAATGCCTAGGCTGAATGACCGCGGATTCATTAAAATTAAACGAGGCCGGCATCCGCTTATCGCGGCGGATATTGTTGTGCCGCTTGATTTGGAATTAGGGAATGATTTCTCGCAAATTATTGTGACGGGACCGAATACGGGAGGCAAAACAGTGTCTCTCAAAACGGTAGGTCTTTTAAGTTTGATGGCTATGTCAGGCTTGTTTGTTCCTGCGGAGGAAGGCAGTCAATTATGTGTATTCGATGCTATTTATGCGGATATTGGGGATGAACAGAGCATTGAGCAGAATTTAAGTACGTTTTCAAGTCATATGACGAATATCATTAGCATATTACGGGATATGACGCCTAAGAGCTTAGTGCTGCTTGATGAACTCGGGGCAGGTACGGATCCTGCCGAAGGATCAGCATTGGCGATCTCCATACTGGACTATATCCATCAAATAGGCTGCCGAATCATTGCAACAACCCATTATTCAGAACTCAAGGCTTATGCGTATCAAACGCGAGGCACAATTAACGCGAGTATGGAATTTGATATACAAACGCTTAGTCCCACTTACCGTTTGCTTGTAGGTGTGCCCGGGCGAAGCAACGCATTTGCTATTGCGGAAAGACTAGGTCTGTCACGCCGCATTATTGAGCATGCACGCACGCAGGTAGGCGAAGAAGAAAAACGCGTGGAATCGATGATCGCGTCTCTCGAAGAGAACCGATTGATCGCCGAAGCTGAACGTGAGAGCGCCGTGAGGCTACGGCGCGAGGCGGAAACGATGCGCCAAGCCCTGGAGGCGCAGCAGCTCAAGTTCGACGAGCAGCGCGATAAGCTGCTCGAGAAAGCCGAGCGCGACGCGCGCGAGGCTGTCGCCAAGGCGCGGCGTGAGGCGGACGAAGTCATCGCTGAGCTGCGGCGCATGGCGCTGGAGGAGGCCGGTGGGGTCAAGGACCACCGGCTGGTTGAAGCGAAGCGCCGCCTCGATCAGGCGGCGCCTGAACTGCGCGAGAAGCAGGTTCGCGCAGCGAAGAAACGGCCGGAGCGAATCGAGGCCGGGGATGAAGTGCGTGTCGTGAGCCTTGGTCAGAAGGGTCACGTTGTTGAGATCGTTAGCTCCACGGAAGCAACCGTGCAGCTTGGGATTATGAAAATGAAGGTCGAGTTGTCCAATCTCGAGAAAATCGGCAGTCCTGCTCAGAAAAAATCTGTCCATCAGGTGGCAACTACCGTCAAACGGACAAGGGATGACAGCGTTCGAATGGAACTGGATATGCGCGGACTGAACATGGAGGAAGCTTTAGTTGAGGCAGACCGCTTCCTTGACGAGTCTTTCCTGAGCAATTTGGGCCAAGTGTATTTGATTCACGGCAAAGGAACAGGTGTGCTGCGCACAGGCATGCAGGAATATTTGCGCCGTCACAAACACGTGAAAAGTTACCGGATGGGGAACTACAACGAAGGCGGAGCCGGGGTTACCGTTGTCGAATTGAAATAACTTCTAAATTTTTTTTCGAACTTTTTGAAACTCATGCTTGGGGATTGCGTATTTAATGTGTGTAAGCACCGGTGATTAGAAAAGAAAACGCAACACCAATTATAAAAAAAGTTAAACTTTAGGAGGATTTCAAAATGGGAATTTTTAAAAGACTTCGTGACATGACTATGGCTTCGATTAACGATCTGCTGGACAAAGCGGAAGACCCGGTTAAAATGTTAAATCAGTTTTTGCGTGACATGGAAGAAGATATTTTGGAAGCAGAATCTGCGGTAGCTAAGCAAATTGCCATCGAGAAGAAATTCAAGCTTCAGGTTGAAGAAGCGGAAGAAATGGTTACCAAACGCACAGAGCAAGCGATGAAAGCTCTTGAAGCAGGCAATGAAGATCTGGCCCGCCGCGCGTTGGAAGATAAGAAAGAGCACCAAGGCCGTTATGATGAATTGAAACGCCAATATGATCTTGCCAAAACGAATGCGGATCAGCTTCGCGGCCAGTTGTCTGAGATGAAAGACGAGTTCAACAAAATGAAAAACAAGAAAGATTTGTTGATTGCGCGCGCAGAAACAGCGAAAGCGCAAAAGCAAATCAATCAAGCGATGTCTGGTTTTGGTACGGACAACGCCGCTAAAGGGTTTGACCGCATGAGTGAGAAAGTGCTTCAAATGGAAGCTGAAGCGCAAGCAAGTGGAGAGATTCGCGCTAAGAACCGCAGCTTAGACGACGAACTTGACGGGCTTGGCGCTAGTAAAAGCGGCATTGATGATGAATTGGCAGCCATGAAAGCAAAGCTTGCTGAAAAAAAACAATCTTAATGATATACTAATAGCACCTGCGAGAGACTGAGCCAGCTCAGTCTCTTCTACCGTATATAGGGATCTTTAAACGATGTTTAAATTCTCTGAATGGAAGGAAGGCAGGAGACGATATGAACGAAGAGGTGGATGTGTTGCTGAGTAATCCGTATTTATCGACGCTTGCTTTTTTTGCCGTCGCGGTCATCGCGCTTGTGGTCTTTTTAACGATATTTGAAATGGTCACTAAATATGATGATTGGGCTGAGATCAAAAAAGGCAACCTCTCTGTCGCAATGGCGACAGGCGGGAAGATTTTTGGGATTTGTAACTTGTTCCGGTTTGCTATTTTGAACAATGACACCATGATTCATTCTCTCATTTGGGCAGGCTTCGGATTTTTGTTGCTGCTGGTAGCCTACTTTATTTTTGAGTTTTTAACGCCTTATTTTAAAATTGATGATGAAATCAAAAAAGATAATCGCGCTGTAGGTTTCCTGTCCATGACGCTATCCGGCTCCCTTTCTTATGTAGTGGGTGCATGCGTTACTTAGAATCATACATAATTCTTGGAGGCTTGAACATGAAATACCTGTGGGGCACCTTGTTTGCCATTGCATTTGTGTTTATGGCGGCAGGGATTTATTATTTAATGAAATTTGCTTGAATGCGATAGGTGGAGGATTGTGTAATGAGTGCGAACGAAGAAGTTGTTTGTCCTTGGTGTCAAACGGAAATTGTTTGGGATCCTGAGATTGGACCTGAGGATGAATGTCCACATTGCTTTAATGAGTTGAATGATTATCGCAGTATTGACTTGAAGGTGAAGCTAACAGGTCAGCCGCTCCGCTTCCAAGACCAGGAATACCCTGATTCCGATGAGGATCTGTCTTTAGCTTGGGATGACTCTGATGAGCCGCTTGATAAATACGGGGAAAAGGTACAGCATATCACCGACGAGCAGGAAGAAGCGCCTGAGTGTTCCAGCTGCCATGAATTGCTGCTGCTTGCCGGGAATGAGGTAGTGAGCGAGAGCTCATTCACGCCGAAAATCCCCAAAACGTTGGGAAGTGCCTTCCTGACAGGCCCCTTTACGATGAATGTGTATGTTTGTCCTTCCTGCTTCAGAGTTGAGAAAGTCTTATCGGATACAGACCGTTTACTTATGGTCGAACGCATTAAATCGGAGTAAGCAGACAACCGAGTCCTTCAGGGATTCGGTTTTTTATATGGAAAAACCTCATATTTTCACTGGATTGGGGAAGCTTAACTAGAGCTATTTCTTATCCAGGGGAAAGGCGAGGAGAAGTATGCAAAACGATCATCGTATGCAGGGAACGCATCCCGGTAAAGCAAGTGAGAGCAAGAGAAGCAATTATTTTGAAGGCCGCGGTAAACAACCTGCACAGGACAGCGAGTCGCATAAAAAAGGCCGTTTGGATTCACAGGCGATTCTTTTGCTTATCGTACATACGCTATTTGGCAGCGCTAATGCTCTATCGGGCACTTTCGTCGGGGTTTATTTGTGGAAGGCGAAAAATGACTACGCTTTAATCGGGTGGTTTACTTTAGCAACCCATTTAACGATGGCCATCACCTTCTGGTTAGCAGGGAAATGGGTGAAGGAGCATAATAAAATGAACTGTCTGCGCATAGGTGTCGCCGTTTCGGCCCTTTTTTATATGCTGGTTTTGTGGCTGGGCGCAAACAGTTTTCATTATTTCGTTTGGCTAGGCATCGTGCAAGGTATTTCTGCAGGGTTGTTCTGGGTTGCTTTTAATGTTGTTTATTTTGAAGTGACGGACCCTGACAATCGCGATCGATTCAACGGTTCGGTAGGACTGCTTGGATCTGGCGCAGGCATCATCGCCCCATGGATTTCGGGGTTGCTTATCGTTAACTTGGGGGATGTTGCAGGTTACCGATTGATCTTCTCTATCTCATTAGGGATCTTTCTGTTAGGTGTTATCATAAGCTTTTTTTTGAAAAAGAGAAAAGTTCAAGGGACATACGAGTGGATGTTCCCCATTCGAAGCCTTCGGCAAGCGGAAACGCCATGGAAGCGTGTAAGCTTGGCTTTGGTCTTTCAAGGTGTTCGAGAAGGCGTCTTTGGCTTCATGATTGCGCTGCTCGTCTATATTTCCACTTCGAGCGAAGCGAGCTTAGGAAATTTTGTGCTGATTACCTCGGCAGTGTCGCTCGTTAGTTTCTGGGCAGCAGGCCGGTTTATCAAGCCGCGTTTTCGCAATGTAAGTATGTTTATCGGTGCTGCTATGGTTGTGGCGATCATTGTTCCTTTTTTCTGGAAGATGAGTTACAGCACTTTGCTTATTTTTGGTTTAGGTTCTGCGCTCTTCTTCCCGATGTACTCCGTGCCTATGGTTTCAGCTGTATTCGATCTGATTGGCTCGACGGAAGAAAGCGCCAAGCAAAGGGAGGAGTACATCGTGCTCCGTGAGCTTGCCTTGAATGTTGGCAGGGTCTGCGGCGTTCTCTTGTTCATTATTGTGATTTCCTGGAGCAAGGCGCCATTGGTTATTAATATACTTTTGTTGATGATTGGCAGCTCTACACTTTTTAGTTGGTATTTTATGAAAAGGCAGCTTTCCGTACTTAAATCTTGACATCTCAGGATCTTCCCGATAAAAATGTGTATAGAGTTGGTTATGGGAAGAGGAGGGGACAACCCTTGAGACATAGAAAAATGGTGAACAGCATTACTGAACTGATCGGCGATACGCCAGCGGTACGAATTAACCGCTTGGTTGAGCCAGGTGATGCGGAATTGTATGTGAAGCTTGAGTATTTTAATCCAAGTGGCAGCGTGAAAGACCGTGCAGCATTTAATTTAATCGAGCAGGCGGAGAAAGACGGGCTGCTCCGCCCCGGGGCGACGATTATTGAGCCGACGAGCGGCAATACGGGGATTGGCCTGGCGATGAATGCCGCAGCCAAAGGCTACAAAGCCATTCTCATCATGCCGGACAATATGACGAAAGAACGAATCAATCTGCTCAAGGCTTATGGGGCAGAGGTGTTTCTTACTCCCGCCGCGCTGCGGATGCCGGGCGCTATCGCTAAAGCGAAAGAGCTGAGGGACCAAATCCCGAACAGCTATATTCCTCAGCAGTTCGAGAATCCGGCGAATCCAAGCATTCATCGGATCACGACGGCTCCTGAGATTTTGGAGCAAATGGAAGGGCGTCTGGATGCCTTCGTCGCAACCTCAGGCACCGGCGGAACGATCACCGGAACGGGCGAGGCGCTCCGTGAGAAGCTGCCGGATATCCAGATTTATGTTGTGGAGCCGAAGGGATCGCCCGTATTATCCGGAGGAAGTCCAGGTCCTCACAAGCTTGTGGGGACGAGCCCAGGGTTCGTACCGGCTATTTTGAACACAAGCGTCTACGATCATATCGTTCAGGTGGCCGATGACGATGCCATTCGAACCATGAGGGACTTGGCTAGCAAAGAAGGCATCCTGGTGGGGCCTTCTGCCGGTGCGTCGGTTTGGACGGGGATGCAGGTCGCCCGCAAGCTGGGAGCGGGAAAAAGGGTGATCTGCATCGCACCGGATACAGGTGAAAGATATTTGAGTATGGACCTTTTTGAATAATCGATATGCTTCGAAATATGGCTAATGGGATTTCAATCATCTGGACGCCGTATTTTTTTCTGTTTTATAAGAAAAATGTTGAATAAAAATTCATGTTTGAGTATAATTATAAAAGTAATAACACGCGTTCAGAGAGGTGGATTATCTTGAAATTAGCTTATATCAATGCATATCCGGAAAATGAACAATTACATGAATTTATACAAACATATACAAATGAATGCATAAAAACAGGAGCGAAAAATCAAGTGGACTGGGACAGTCTCCAATCCCAATATGTGATTTCAGTTTACGATGAAGATACGCTTGTCGGAATCGGCTGTTTGGCCATGGAGCCCAGCATTCATGTGCGTCCTGCGTATGAACATCGTGAAATCGAGCATATGGTGTCCAAATTGTTGAAAGCCGAATCCAAGTTTGGTATGGTTCACGCGCAATCCTAACTCGTTACATCTATGAAGCTGCCTCGTCTCAGGCGGCTTTTTTGGTTTTTTTGCAGGAAACATCGATTATACACAAATTATCTGAAAATTAGGTAAGCGGAGTAATTGAATTAGGACAGCAATTCATTGTAAGATTAAAGGATGAATGAATACGATCACAGAAAGGTTGGTTAACCATGGATGCTTTGAAGCTTAAAATTCTCGAACTACTGAAAGAAGACGCCCGCCGGAGTGCGGAACTCATCGCCACATTGCTAGGAACGGCGGAGGACGAGGTGGCGCGAGCGATAAGCGAGATGGAAGCGGATAAGGTCATCGTCAAGTACGCCACAGTCGTAAACTGGAGCAAAGTGGATGACGAAAAGGTTACTGCCCTGATTGAAGTGCAAATTACGCCTGAACGCGGACGCGGGTTCGACGCTATTGCGGAACGGATCTACTTATACCCGGAGGTCAAATCAGTGTATCTCATGTCAGGGGCATATGATTTGCTTGTTGAGGTGGAAGGCCATTCCCTTAAACAAGTCGCTTCTTTCGTATCTAACAAACTATCTCCGATTGATCGCGTGCTTTCAACCAAAACGAATTTTATCTTAAAAAAATACAAACAAGACGGCATCATTTTCGAGGATCAAGCAGATGATCATCGGATGCTGGTCTCTCCGTAAGGAAGAGGTAACGCTATGATCAAAAATGAGACAATAATAGAGCCGAGCAAAGTGAAATCGATGCAGGAGTACCTCGCACCTGCCGTACGCGAAATGAAACCTTCAGGTATTCGGAAGTTTTTTGATTTGGTCAGCAACAGCAAGGATGATATTATTTCTCTCGGCGTTGGCGAACCGGATTTCTCTACCCCGTGGCACGTCCGTGAGGCTGCGGTGTATTCCTTGGAGCGAGGCAGAACCAAATATACGCCAAACTCAGGTATTCCTGAGCTTCGTGAAGCCATTGCCGATTATTTGCATACGTCATTTAAGGTGAAATATGAGCCGTCGAATGAAGTCTTAGTGACTGTCGGGGGCAGCGAAGCCATTGACTTGGCACTGCGCGCCTTGGTCACGCCAGGAGACGAGATTCTGATTCCAGAGCCATGCTATATTTCATATTCACCAATTACAAGTATTAGCGGCGGTGTCCCCGTCGGGATCGAAACCTTCGCGAAGGATCAATTCAAGCTAACGGAGAAGGCGCTCCGCGATGTAATTACGCCGCGTTCCAAAATTTTAATTCTTTGCTATCCGAGCAATCCGACAGGCGGTATCATGACTTATGAGGACTGGCTGCCGATTGCTAAAGTTGTGGAAGAGAACGATCTAATTGTCATTTCGGATGAAATTTATGCCGAGTTGACTTACGGCCAGAAACATGTGAGCTTTGCGGCTGTTCCCGGTATGAAGGACCGTACGATCTTGGTTAGCGGGTTCTCCAAAGCTTTTGCAATGACAGGCTGGAGAATGGGCTATGCCTGCGGTCATCAAGAACTTATCTCGGCGATGACCAAAATCCATCAATATACCGTAATGTGCGCACCGGTTATGGGTCAGGTTGCCGCGCATGAGGCTTTGACGAACGGTTTGGAAGAGAAAGACCGCATGATAGAGTCTTATAATCAACGGAGACGTTTGATCGTCAAAGGGTTCCGCGACATAGGACTTGAGTGCCATGAACCACAAGGAGCTTTCTATGCATTCCCAAGTATTAGCGCTACAGGACTAACTTCAGATGAATTTGCCCAGAGGCTTTTGTTCGAAGCTAAAGTCGCTGCCGTCCCGGGAGATGTCTTTGGATTAGGCGGGGAAGGCTTCCTGCGCTGCTCTTATGCATACAGCGTTTCTCAACTGAATGAAGCACTGGAGAGAATCGGAAAATTTCTGAAAAAATTGTAATTCTGCTCTAAAAATCTATGTTCATTATGGCTGAAAACTGGTATTCTTGTAGTAAGGAGGGATGAGCATGGCTTTTTTGGAATACCAACTATCAACCTATCGAAAACATATGCAAATTAATGAACAAGATTTCGGACAACGTTGGTTGACTAAGCATGCTAAGAGACGTAACTCCCTGAACTTACTGGAAGAAGAGATACATTCTCTGCGGCGCAGGCTGGAGCAGATGGTTCTCGACGGGGAAGAAATGACATCGGATTCCGTCGTAGAACTCAGTACGTTACTTGATCTCAAAATAAATGAATATATGAATGATGGAAAGAAAAGTCGGTGAAAACCGGCTTTTCTCGCGACTATCGATATAATTAGATCATACGGAGGTACTTTTACAACATGAAATTGAAATTGCTGTTGGTAATGCTGATGTCGACGCTTATGGTGCTGCTTGCGGGGTGCGGCGGACCGAAGCCGGATGTGTCTATATTTGTTATGGGTCAAAATGGTTTCCCGAGCGACGCAGGAGAGAAGCTTGAGGTGTCGTTAAAATCGAAGATCGGTGAGGCTCCTACCATCAAGCTGAATACATCGCCTATTTTCTCCATGGAGAAAATGATCGTCGAGCTGGCGGCAGGAGGCAACGGCATTTTTATTCTGGCGGACGAGCAGTTCAAAGGATTGAGCAGCCAAGCAGGATTCGTTTCTTTGGACGAAACGATTAAGCCTGAAGATTACCCGGACGGGGTCATCGAAATTGCGGAAGAGGGCAAGCCTGCACAGAAGCATCTGTATGGAATTCCGCTCGCAGGGAACAAGTGGATGAAGGAACAAGGCTTTGAAGGCAAAGGGCTCGTTGCTTTCATTCCTGTTAATGCGCCGAAGCTGGAAGAAGCAAAGCAAGTGCTTAAAGTGATTGCACAAAAGTAGCAAGACGTCTATAATCGACAAATAGATTGATAGTCCAAAATGCAGCCATTGGTGCCGGCAAACGAATTCCGTAAACGCGAGAGTGTTTCGAACAATTTGCCGCTTAAAAGGGAAGCCGGTTAAAGTCCGGCGCGGTCCCGCCACTGTAATCCGGAAGGTCAAAGTTTTCCGGAAAGTCAGGATACCTGCCATGGTGCCGTTACGACATCCTTCGAGGAAAAGGATCGCGTTAAATCAGGAAGCAACTGGCAGGTTGCTGAGCGCCGCGATTTATCGTCCCCTTTGTTCCTTAGGAGCAGAGGGGCTTTTTATTAGGATCAATCGAAATAAAATATTGTGAGAGAGAGGTTGCATCATGCAAATGCAAAAGAAATGGATGAAGAAAGCGCTAATCCTAACGGTCGCCTTAACAACAGCCGTCAGTTTAGCGGCATGCGGCAAAAAAGAAGCGGAGATTACGAATCCGTCCAAGCTTGGCGGAGAGGGAACGAAAGCGCCTAGCGCAACAACAGCGACTGCTCCTGCAAAAAAGACGGCCTATCCGTTGAAAGTTAAAGATGCAACGGGCAAAGAGTTCACTTTTGACAAAGCGCCAGAGCGGATTGCGTCTGTTTCCCCGGCAGAAACGGAAGCTTTGTTTGCCCTTGGATTAGATGCTAATATCGTAGGCGTATCTGATTTTGATGATTATCCCGAAGCAGCGAAGTCGAAGCCGAAACTAGGCAGTATCACAAAGCCCAACCAGGAAGCTTTAATCGCCACCAATGCAAGTGTCGTATTTACAGGTGTCTCGATGAAAGCTGACACGGTGGAGAAGCTGCGTCAGATGAATATCAACGTGTTTAAAGTGGAGCCTAAAACGTTGGATGACGCTATGGCGAACATTGAAACCTACGGTTTAATTACAGATCGTCAGGAACAAGCGGAGAAAGTGGTCGCCAAGATGAAGGCGGACCGCCAGAAGGTAGTTAATGCTGTGAAAGACGTGAAGCAGGAAAATAAGAAAAAAGTATATATTGAATTCAGCCCGGGTTGGACTGTCGGCAGCGGCGAATTCATGGATGAGTTAATCAAGTTATCCGGAGGCATTAATGTAGCAGGCGACGGAAAAGGCTGGTACCAAATCAGCGAAGAGAAAATCATTGCGCAAAATCCAGCGGTCATTCTGTTCGCGAACGGAGTCGTTGATAGCAAAAGCAAGAAGTCACTGGATGAAATCATTCGTACAAGAAGCGGTTGGGATGCTATTGATGCTGTGAAGAATAAGCAGGTGATCGGCTTAGATCAGAACATGCTCAGCCGTCCAGGACCCAGACTGACGGATGGACTGCTGGAAATGGCGAAAGGCATTTATCCCGAACTGGTGAAATAAATGAAAAGAAAACTAATGCTGTGGGGAGGAGTAGGAGGTATACTCCTTCTTCTTTCTATTTTGGCAAGTTTATCGATGGGGACAGCCAACCTCCCGGTTCTCCAAATTGCGGGCATTCTGGGTAAACATATTCCATGGGTAGGTGACTATATCGATGCCAGCTGGCAGCAATCGGCGGAGCAGATCATCAATAAAGTGCGCTTCCCGCGCGTGCTGCTCGGAATTCTCGTAGGGGCGTCCCTCTCAGTAGCGGGTGCTGCCTTCCAAGGCGTTTTGCGGAATCCGCTTGCTGATCCTTATGCTCTCGGCGTTTCTTCGGGCGCATCGGTTGGAGCGGCATTTTTAATCTATTTCGGACTTCAGATGGCTTGGTTTGGCCAGTGGACCATTCCTATTGTTGCTTTTGGCACGGGACTCCTGTCACTGTTCTTGGTTCTTAGGTTGGCTCAAATCGATGGAAAGCTGAAGATGGAGACGCTTATTTTGTCAGGTGTCGTCATGCAGGCTTTTCTTGGCGCGATTGTATCCTTCATGGTGTCCATTTCCAAACAAGTGATCAATGAAATTATTTTTTGGCTAATGGGCAGCTTGGCCATGCGGGGGTGGCCGTACATCACGATTATTTCGCCTTACTTATTCATAGGCTTAGTTGTACTGCTTAGTTATGCGCGATCATTGAATCTACTGGCGCTGGGAGAGCGGCAGGCCGCCCATCTTGGGGTGAATGTAGAACGAACAAAGTTGATTGTGCTCATTGTCGCTACCTTCATCACAGCAGCAGCTGTATCCGTAGCCGGGGTCATCGGTTTTGTCGGACTTATCGTTCCGCATTTGGTGCGTCTGCTAGTGGGCCCGGATTATCGTCTCATTATTCCGTTATCCGCGATTGGCGGCGGCATCTATGTCTTGTGGGCGGATACGCTTGCCCGTACTTTGCTTAGTCCGACGGAGATTCCCCTTGGTGTCATTACGGCGTTTTTGGGCGCCCCGTTCTTTGCTTATTTGCTTCATAAGGATAAGAAAACGTTAAGAGGTTGAACAAGATGATTAAAGTGGAGCAGCTTTCCCAAAGTTTTCATGAACGGCAAGTACTTGAAAATATGAGCTTTGAGGTCAAACACGGTGAGTTTTTTGGCATTATTGGGCCTAATGGAAGCGGGAAATCGACGCTGCTTCGACTTCTTTCCGGGATTGATGCGGTAAAAAGCGGATCGGTCCTGCTGGATGGCCGGCCGGCATCCTCCTATTCGCGAAAAGAACTGGCTAGATGGCTGGCTGTTCTGCAGCAAGATGCTTTGCCGCCGGTTGGCTTTACCATTCGTGAAGTTGTGGAAATGGGCCGCTACCCCTTCCAGAATTGGCTTGGCGAGGATACGGCCGAGGCTGAACAATTAATTGAAGGGATTATCCGGAAGCTGCATTTGGAACGGCTTGTCGAACGTACGATTGAGCGTCTCAGCGGCGGAGAGCGGCAGCGGGTTGCGCTTGCTAAAGTGATGGCTCAGCAGCCGCGTTTGCTGATGCTGGATGAGCCTACAACCTTTCTGGACATCGGATATCAAGTGCAAATGATGGACTACATTCGTCAATGGCAGCGCGAATCGCAGCTAACGGTTGTAGCTGTCTTGCATGATCTGAATTTGGCAGCCCAGTATTGCACCAGACTGATGGTGGTACATAACGGTATGCTGGCAGCGATAGGAACGCCCGATGAGATCATTACCAGCAAGCTGATTACAGAGGTTTACGGAACAGAGCCTATTGTTCTGCAACACCCTGTAAACCAAGCGCCACAGATTTTATTGCAGCCTGAAAAGAATGAATAAGCAACGGAGGAATGAAATGTGAGCCACTTGCAAGCTATAATCGAAGCTATCGAACCCATTTATTCAGAGAAGGTAAATCAAGCGAATGATCATTTGAATCAACTAACCAAACCGCAGGGCAGCTTAGGTAAATTGGAAGATATTGCGCGTCAAGTTGCCGGGATTACCGGTGAGGTCAAGCCTGTTTTTGATAAAAAAGCGGTCATTGTGATGGCTGGCGATCATGGCGTTTGCGAAGAAGGCATTAGCGCGTTCCCGGCGGAAGTCACGCCGCAGATGGTGCTGAACTTCCTGCACGGCGGCGCGGCGGTTAACGTGCTTGCCAGACACGCGGGAGCAGATGTAGTTTGCGTAGACATGGGAGTTAACGCAGATTTGGAACACCCGAATCTAGTTTCGCGCAAGGTCAGGAAAGGATCGCGCAATATGGCGCGTGAAGCGGCATTGACGCTGGAAGAAGCTGTACAAGCGATAGAGGCGGGTGTCCAGATTGTGGATGAGCTGGCGGAGAAGGGTTACCGTCTCTTCGCTACCGGCGAGATGGGGATTGGCAATACAACTGCGAGCGCAGCCATGTTATGCGCGCTGGCAGGCGTAGACGCCGAAATATCCGTAGGCCGCGGAACGGGCATTGACGATGCCAAAATGCTGCATAAGCAATCGGTCGTCAATAGGGCTTTGGACGTGAACGGGCTGCGCCCGGCGAAGGACAATGGGGCGGACCGCTCAAGCGGCGACTACGCGCTTGAAGTATTGAGCAAAGTCGGCGGATTGGAGATCGCCGGACTGGTTGGCGTGATTCTTGGTGCCGCGAAGAATCGTTGCCCGGTTGTCGTCGACGGCTACATCTCGTCGGCGGCGGCGCTCGTGGCGAGCCGGTTGGCGCCGCTAAGCGCGCCGTACATGCTCGCCTCGCACTTATCGCAGGAGCAGGGGCACGCGAAGATGCTCGAGGCTGTCGGCCTCTCTGCGATGCTGCGGATGGATATGCGCCTGGGCGAAGGAACAGGCGCGGTGCTTGTCTTTAACTTGATCGAGGCTGCAGGCAAGATCATGAGAGAGATGGCGACATTCGAAAGCGCAGGCGTGTCGCGAGAGTAGGCGGCAGGGGAAGGAGGCGAAGGCGCCATGGCGGTTTTGGTAACGGGCGGCGCGCGCAGCGGCAAGAGTTCGTTCGCCGAGAAGCTCGCGATGCAGGGCTGCGAGCGGGGGATTTATATCGCGACCTCCCACATCTACGATGAGGAAATGAGGGAGCGGGTAGGTCTGCACCGGCAGACGAGGCTCAGCTCCGGGTATCCGTGGGATACACGAGAGGAGCCGTTTCGGCTGTGCGGGCTCTTGAACCAGCTGGACGAGAGCGGCGAGGAGGCCGTTGTCTTGGTCGATTGCTTAACGCTCTGGTTAAGCAATTGGCTGCTCCGGTATGAAGGTGAAGAGAATGCTTCAGCACTGGTTATGGACTGTGTTGAGGAACTGGTGGATACCGTCTCTCGCTACCGCGGACAGCTCATTCTGGTGACGAATGAGGTCGGAGACGGCATTGTGCCGGAATATCCGCTTGGCCGCAGGTTTCGCGACTTGGCTGGACGGATGAATCAGCGTTTAGCCGAAGTGTGCGAGCAAGTATTTCTTGTAACGGTCGGTATCCCCATCGAGTTAAAGAGCATTGCTTACCGGCTCGGTGAAAGCGGAAGCAAACAGTCTTAGAAGCATGGAACGGTGATGACTATGTGGATTTATTCCTGGCAGGAGATCGTCAGTATGACGGCTGCTGCCATTGTGTTAGATTGGATCATTGGCGATCCGAAATGGCCGACACATCCGGTTATTCTCATCGGCCGTTGGATACGCTGGATGGAAGGCGTGCTGCGCAAAGATGGCGATAGCCCGGAAAGGCAGAAGATAAAAGGAGTTCTGCTTACAACTACTACTGTGATGGTGAGCTTCTGCTGTGTGCTCGCTATCATTCTAGTTGCACGTGCCGTCAACGAGTGGCTGGGCTACGCGGTCACGACATGGCTGATTTCAACGACAATTGCCATTAAGGGACTGAAGGACGCCGCTTATCTCGTGTACAATCCGCTGCGCAAAGGCGAACTTGCCGATGCTCGGAAGTACACGGGCTACATCGTTGGCCGTGATACGGATGCGCTCGGCGAAGAAGAACTGACACGCGCGGTCGTCGAGACCGTGGCGGAGAATATCGTGGACGCGGTGATCTCGCCGCTCTTCTACGCGCTGATCGGCGGAGCTCCGCTCGCCATGCTGTACCGGGCATCGAATACGCTGGATTCGATGGTCGGCTACCGAAATGACCGTTACCGTCATTTCGGCTGGGCGTCGGCCCGTTGGGACGACGCGATGAACTGGATTCCGGCCCGGTTGACCGGCCTCCTGCTGATCCTCGTCGCCCTGCTGCAGCGGGGCCTCTCGGCGAAGCGCGCAGTGGCGGCGATTCGCCGCTTCGCGCACCTGCACCCCAGCCCGAACAGCGGAATTCCGGAGTCGGCGGTCGCCGGGGCACTCGGAATTGAGCTTGGCGGGCTGAACGTCTATGGCGGCGTCGCAAGCGAACGCGCCCGCTTGGGCTGGCCGCTGCGTCCGCGGACGCAGCGGGATATCGTCTACGCCGTCAGGATGCTCTACGGCGTCAGCTTTGTAGTGATGGGAGGATTGCTGTGCCTACTGCTCGTATTGTTCTAGATTGGCTGCGTGCTTGCATCGCAGCCTTTCAATTTCTAACCCGGTTGCCGATTCCCGTGCAAATTAATTATACGAACCTGGTCTTCCGGCGCAGTGTGATCTTCTACCCGTTAGCCGGCTGTGCGATCGGTCTTCTGCTGCTCCTGGCAGGAGAAGGGCTGAGCCTGTTGCTGCCTGCACTGCCGGCAGCGGTGCTGCTTCTGGGACTTTGGATCATAGTAACGGGCGGCCTGCATCTGGATGGGCTCATGGATACGGCTGACGGCATTCTCAGCCACCGGTCCCGAGAACAAATGCTTGAAATCATGAAGGACAGCAGAGTTGGAGCGATGGGAGTCATCGTAGCGGTCCTTCACCTGCTGCTCAAATTTTCGCTCCTTTATACTCTATTGGAGATGAAGAACACGGGTGAATCCTTTAGCGGTCTCATTTTATTAGCCATCGTTCCGATCTGGAGCCGATGGTTTATGACAGCGGCTATTCAGCGCTGGCCCTATGCCCGGAAAGAATCGGGGCTGGGCAGCTTTTTCCAAGGCGTGAGCAGAGGGCATGTGCTTATTTCTTTTTTAGTAGCTCTGTTTACAACTACTGCATTTGTGAGGTTCGCTTTTGCAGGGGACGGCACGGTTATTTGGCCTGTACTAATCTGTTTTGCCAGCGTCACATGCATAGCAGGTTGGTTCATGGCGGCTTACATGAGCCGCAAATTAGGCGGATTGACCGGCGATACGTACGGCGCCTTGAATGAGCTGCTAGAAGCTGTGCTGCTGCTCGGTGTCGTCGTGTTTGTAATACATTTTGCAACTTATTAAAGAAAGGAGAGGAACTCATGTTAGAACGCTATGGGCATGGAGGCGATCTCTGGACCGCAGAAGAAGCATTCGGCCGGCCCAAGGACGAATTTCTCGATTTTAGCTCGAATATGAACCCGCTGGGTCCTCCTCCCGTTGTTCAGCAAATCATGGCGGACGCGTGGCGGGATATCGTCAAATATCCGGACCCAGCCGTACGCGAATTGCGCAGCAAGCTTGCGCGCAAATACGATATCCCCGAGGAGAGCATCTTGGTTGGCAACGGGGCGGCAGAGTTGATCGATTTGACAGCGAGAGTGGTGAGACCTTCCATGACTGGATTAGTGAGACCTTCTTTTAGCGAATATGAGGAAGCGATTCACAAATCAGGCGGCGGCATTTACAATATCCCGCTGCGATCCGCTTGCCAATTTGAGCTGCAGCAGCACGATGTAGAAGCTGCATTGCCGGCTGTGGATCTTTTTTTTCTGGGACATCCGAATAATCCGACAGGCAAGCTGATTCCTCGTCATATCGTGGATCATCTTGTGGAGAGCGGGCGCAAATGCGTGCTCGATGAGGCTTTCATGGATTTTGTGCCAAATGAGCAGGAGCACTCGCTCTTGAAATTGGCTTCGACGAGCCGGCAGCTTTTCGTTATTCGGTCGATGACGAAATTTTATTCCATCCCGGGGATTCGGTTAGGTTTTATGGTGGCGCACCCGGATGCGATTCGGGAAATAAGCCGGCAGCAAGTGCAGTGGAGTGTTAATTATTTGGCTCAGCGCATCGGTGCGGCTGTGCTGGAGGATGAAGCGTTTGAGCGAAACAGCCGGCATTGGCTGCAGGAAGAGAAAACCTGGCTTATCGGACAGCTGAGGCAATTGGGCTTGGATGCGGTGATCACTGAAGTGAATTTTGCCCTATTTTCCTTTCCTGAGCCAATGGGCATAACTGTGAAGCAGGCGCAAAAACATATGGGGCAGCAGGGCATTTTGATAAGGGACGCCTCTCTTTTTGAGGGCTTGAATGAACGATACTGCCGTGTTGCCATTCGGCTTCGCGAGGACAATGAGCGGTTAATCGAGGGGCTGCGTCTCATGCTGGCAGCTTTGGCGCAGAATCGAGGACAATATGAGGACTAAAACGGCGGCAAGGGCAGCAACGCTGATGATTCAAGGAACAGCTTCGGATGTCGGTAAAAGTATTCTAACGGCAGCACTATGCCGTATTCTCGTTCAGGACGGCTGGCATACTGCGCCATTCAAGTCGCAAAATATGTCCCTCAATTCTTACGTCACCTTTGACGGTAAGGAGATCGGACGGGCGCAAGGGGTTCAGGCGGACGCCTGCGGGATTTTAGCGACAACGGATATGAATCCGATTTTGCTGAAGCCAAAACAGGACATGGTCGCCCAGGTTGTCGTGCACGGCAAGCCTTACTCCGATTTAGATGCAAGGACCTACCGGGAATCGTACCTGCCGCAGGCGGAAGTCATTGTCAAAGACGCTTTAGGCCGTCTGCGCAGCGAATATGACATTGTGGTGCTGGAGGGCGCAGGGAGCCCGGCGGAGGTGAATCTCAAGGATCGCGATATCGTGAATATGCGCTTAGCCGGATGGGCAGAGGCGCCTGTTATTCTCGTCGCTGATATTGATAAAGGCGGCGTGTTTGCTTCGATCGTCGGGACGCTGGAAATTTTGACGCCGGAGGAAAGAGACCGGGTGCACGGTTTCATTATCAACAAGTTCCGTGGCGACGTTAGTCTGCTGCAGCCGGGCTTGGACTGGCTGGAGGAGCGGACAGGGAAGCCCGTATTAGGGGTTATTCCTTATTTGCCTCAGCTGGGCATTGAGGATGAAGACTCCGCTTCCTTAGATTCAAAACGCTTGCAGAAAAGGGCACAGAGTACGCCCGAGAAATCAAAAGATCAATTGGATGTTGCGGTGATTCGCTTGCCTCGCCTGTCTAACTTTACGGACTTTGATCCGCTTCAGGAAGAAAAGGATGTGTATTTCCGGTATATTACTCACCTCTCCGATTGGGGCGATCCGGATGTCGTTTTACTCCCGGGAAGCAAGAATACGATGGACGATCTGCGTTACTTGCACGAGTCCGGTTTGGCAGCGCGCATTCAAGCTTTCGCACAGGCCGAGAATGGATGGGTCGCCGGTATTTGCGCCGGCTATCAGATGCTTGGCGTTAAGCTGCTTGATCCGCACGGTTACGAATCCGATCATCCGGAGCTTGAGGGATTAAGCCTTTTGCCGACGGAGACGGTGTTTACGTCCAGCAAACGCACGGTTCAGGTGCAGGGAAGCGCTTCGCTTTTTATGGAGGAAGACAGTCAAGAACTGATGATAGACGGGTATGAAATCCATATGGGACGGACAAGGTTTCTGGAAGAAGTTGTCATGCCTTTTCAAATCAAGGCGTATACCAATGATGTAGCCTATGCTTCGGACAACGAACGGCATGGTGACGGGGCGGCAGTGGAGCAGGGACGTATCTGGGGGACCTATGTGCACGGGATTTTGCATAACGATGATTTCCGAAGAGCTTGGTTAAACCGCATCCGGCAAGTGAAAGGGCTGGCGCCTGTCGTTGGAGGTTTGCGCTTTAAGGAGCGCAGAGAGGCCGCATTCGATAGGCTGGCTGACCATGTTAGAAGTCACTTGGATATGCAGCGCGTTTATGAGATGATGAAAGTATCACAGCCTTGTCAAAGGGAGGACGTTAAAGAATGAAAATTTATACGCGTACCGGGGATGCCGGACAGACAGGCGTAATTGGCGGCCGTGTGGACAAAGACGATGCTCGTGTTGAAGCATACGGAACGACGGATGAATTGAATTGTTATGTAGGTCAGGCGATGAGCTTCATGGACCCGGCCAAATATCCGGACTTGCTGCCGGATTTGCTGCAAGTGCAGCATGAGCTGTTCGATTGCGGTTCGGATCTTGCTCTTTTGAAGCAGGAACTGCGCCCCTACAAAGTTACAGCGACGATGGTGGATGCGCTCGAGGCTTGGATCGATAAATACGATGCCGAAACGCCGGATATTACGCGGTTCATTTTGCCCGGCGGGGGAAGCGTTTCTTCTACGCTTCATGTCTGCCGAACCGTGTGCCGCCGAGCGGAACGCCGGGTCGTTACGCTGGCCCGTACGCAAGAAATTAATCCGGAAGTGCGCCGGTATTTGAACCGGCTATCCGATCTGTTCTTTACGATTGCCCGCACGGCGAATCACCGCGAAGGGATTGCCGATGTGGAATATGTGCGCAGCGCAGAGGTGTTTAGACGTAAATCATGAGCTATTATGAACCGTTAGTATATATCGTACCGCCCGAGGAAGAAGGCTTTATTCTGAAGACGGTGCTGCAAAAGAGATTGATGGTCTCCCGCAAGCTGCTGTCCCGTATTAAATTGACGGAGCAGGGGATTACGGTCAATGGGGTCAGGCAATACATCAACATCAAAGTGAAAGCCGGCGACCGTGTGGAGATCCGGATGGAGGAGGAAGCATCTGAGGATATTCTGCCTCAAGACCTTCCTCTGCATATTCTTCATGAAGACGAGCATCTGCTGATTCTGGCCAAAGATGCAGGCATGATTGTGCATCCTACGCACGGGCATTACGTGAACACGATAGCCAACGGCGTTGTGCATCACTGGCAGCAGGCCGGCATCACATGCCGTTTCCGCCCTGTACATCGGCTGGACCAAGAAACATCGGGCGTATTGGCCATCGCGAAGACGCCCTACGTTCATCAGCAAATATCGGAGCAGATGATTCAGCACCAGGTAAAAAAAGAATATTTGGCCTTTGTATGGGGGCGCTTCACGGATACCAAAGGAACGATAAATGAACCCATCGACCGGGATCCGGAGCAGCCGCATGTGCGCATCGTCACTCCAGAGGGTTATTCGGCAGTGACTCATTACGAGGTCGTGGAACAATATGCGCAGGCCACCTTAGTCCGCATATGGCTCGAAACCGGGAGAACGCACCAAATCCGCGTGCATATGCGGCATCTAGGTCATCCGCTGCTTGGGGACAAGATGTATACATTGCCTGAATTTGAGACGAGCCCCGCTGCGGCAGAGGCCGGTGAGCGGCTGACCCGCCAGGCGCTGCATGCTTTTAAACTGGGCTTTGTTCATCCTGGAACGAGGGAATGGACGGAGTTTAACGCTCCGCTTCCTGCAGATTTAGCCGCTTTGCAAGCTTGGTTACAATAAAATGACTAGTTTTACAAAAACCATCCAAATTTTAGGGTGGTTTTTATTTCGAATAACTTGACTTTCTGTATAAATTAGCCCAAAATTTTAATTAATTATCAAAATAAGCTTTACACTTACATAAAGGAGTCCTTACATCATGGGAGTAAAAGTATATGGTTACGATAAATGCGGGACATGCCGGGCCACTGTGAAGTGGCTGAAAGCTCACGACGTCGACGTGACAGAGAACGTACCGTTATTCGAGACGCCGCCTTCCGCGAAAGAATTGGCCAAGCTGTTAAGCGATAGCGGGCTAGGCATCAAAAAGTTTTTTAACACATCCGGTGAAGTGTACAAGGAAATGAATTTGAAAGACAAGCTCCCCGGCATGTCGCAGGAGCAAATGCTGGATCTGCTGGCTTCCAACGGCAGGTTGATCAAACGCCCCATTGTGACGGACGGCACGAAGGTTACGGTCGGCTTTAAGGAAGCAGAGTTTGAGGAAGCATGGGCAAAGGGGTGATGTGAGGTTGGAGGAGAAGCAGAAACCATCACGCAAAAAGTCGCCGTTAGCCATAGGCGGTTTCCTGGCTGTGCTGCTTTCGCAAGGAAAGCTGCTTTTGACATTTTTAAAAGTTGGCAAGGTCGGTGGAGCTGTCATCTCGATGTTTATTACGGTTTGGGCATACGCCCAACTGGCCCCGCTTTCTTCTGCCATCGGGATTGTGGTCATGATTCTGATTCATGAACTCGGTCATGTTATTGCGGCAAGGTTGAAAGGACTTCCTGTCTCGGCGCCTGTCTTTATTCCGTTTCTGGGCGCATTAATCATGATGAAAAAGAATCCGGCCGATGCAGCAACGGAAGCTTTCATTGGTATTGGAGGACCTATATTGGGGACTCTAGGTGGCGTTGCTGCATTTGCTTTGGGCGTATATACCGATTCCCCAGTCATTGTTTCTATAGCATATGCTGCGTTTTATTTAAATTTAATTAATTTGCTGCCGATTCATCCGCTCGATGGTGGGCGAATCGCAACCGCAGTAACCCGATGGTTATGGATTTTGGGCCTAATTGGTGGTTTAGTTTTTATTTTTTATTTGGATCACTACATCAATCAGCTTATTTTCTTTGTCATCTGGGCGATGTTTGCCTGGGATTTGTATAAGAAATATGTGAAATACAGAAAGAGAGAGCAGTTAGTTTCTGTTTCCACCCGCTTTGAATTTGCCGCCGATCATTTGCTCCAGCAAGGGTACATCATCCCTGGAGAAAATCATATGCGCGAGCTGGATTTTTCGACATATTCAGATTTACAGGGCGCAGGCGACGGACGGCAAACGATCGTCATGTACTGGCAAGGGATTGGCTTTGAAGGTCATGCCTATTTGCCACAGCAATCGTTAATTCGGAGAGTGCAGCTTGTCAAGGTAGACCGTCTGCAGAAAGAAAGCGGATTTTATTTGGGACTGCAGGTTCAGGTCGACTTCTCGCCTATGGGCAATGGGGATCGTTACTATGAGGTTCCGGCCAAAACACGCTGGAAATTCGGCGCCGCCTACTTGGGTCTCGTGTTATTTCTGCTTTATATGATAAGGATGGTTCATCAAGCAGGAATTATGGATTAACTGTTCAATATAACTTAATGAGGATAACTACCATGTCATTTACAGGATCAAAACGGCTTAGTCAGTTAGGATCGGCTATTTTTTCGGAAGTGGCAGATTGGAAGAGAGAGGTTATGAACCAAGGGGTAGACGTCATAGATTTAGGTATAGGAAGTCCTGATCTCCCCCCGTCTGAACGCATTTTGAATGCCATTACTGAGGCTGTGCGCAACCCGGCGCACTATGGATACCCGACATCGGAAGGAAGCTTAGCCTTTCGGGAAGCGGTGGCCAGATGGTACCAGTACCGATTCGGCGTAGAGCTTAATCCTGAGAATGAAATTTTAACGTTAATGGGCTCACAAGATGGTCTTGCTCACTTGGCGCTTTCACTCTGCGATCCTGGGGACATCGCTCTTGTTCCCGATCCAGGTTACCCCATATATTCGGCAAGTCTTGTGCTGGCGGGAGTTGAGCCTTACTTGCTACCCCTGCGCGCAATCAATGATTTTTTACCACAATTAGATGACATTCCAGTAGACGTGGCTGCCAAGGCGAAGTTCATCCTGTTAAACTATCCGAGCAATCCGCTGTCTGCTGTTGCAGATCGTGCTTTTTTTGAGCATTTGATTGCCTATGCCAAAAAGCATGAGTTGCTTGTCGTACACGATCTAGCCTACTCTGAAATGGCTTTTGACGGCTTTAAGCCGATCAGCATTTTGGAGATCGAAGGCGCTAAGGAGGTTGCTGTCGAGTTTCATTCTCTGTCCAAAAGCTTTAACATGGCAGGTTGTCGGATCGCTTTCCTCACCGGTAATGAGGCTGCTGTAAAGGCTCTGCGAACGCTCAAATCAAATATTGATTATGGCGTATTCGGTGCTATTCAGGCGGCTGGGATTGCAGCATTAGAGGAAGATATGGAACACGATCATTCTGTTGCCGATGTTTATGAGAAAAGGCGTAATACATTTATTTCGGCTTTAAAGGATGCGGGTTGGATCATACCGCCCCCCAAGGCAACCATGTTCATCTGGGCACCCATTCCAAAAGGATGGACATCTCGACAAATTTCCCGGGAAATGCTGTATCGTGCAGGTGTAGCCGTTATACCTGGAGACGCTTTCGGAGCGGAAGGAGAAGGCTATGTGCGAATTGCTCTGGTGCAAGATGAAGTCAGATTGCTTGAGGCGGCAAAGCGCATAGGAGATTGGCTTCGAACCGTAGAATGAAAGTTAGAGATTTTGGTAAAAATAGGAGAATGAGAGATATATTAAATCGTATTGAGTAACATTAAACCTTAATAGTTGAAAGGGGCAAGCATATGGACGCCATTTCCTCATTGTCAGAGCTTTTAGCTGAGCAGAAGCCATCATCGTTTGTAGAAATTCCAGGAGTCCTGGGCCAGACGTTTGGGCAAGCGACAATTGCAGCTACATTACCTATGAGCAAGTTATTTTCACTCTATGAAGTTGATTTAGAAGTGCAGCGTGCGATTATTCCACGCAATCTTTCTAAATTAATCGATTATGTCAATCTGTATTTAGAAAATCGCCAACCGATCTATTTCCCGGGAATCATTTTCTCGGCAAGAGGCGCAGGTCAATATGATGAAGAGCAACAAGCGCTTCGATTGCAGCCTATTGAAAAATTATACGTGGTAGACGGCCAGCATAGGCTGGCAGCATTCCAGCGCATTATGGAAACGTTGCAAAGCCAGATGGCTCGCGCCAAAGACCGCCGGGAATATGAGAAAATGGAAGAAATTACAGAGAAACTGCGCCGTTTGTACGCATTCCCGATTTCGACCATGACGTATTTGGACATTAACGCCCGTCAAGAGCGTCAGCTGTTCTCTGACATTAACAAGCTTCCAAGGAAACTTGGCGGTAACCTGGCTGTGCTTCGCGACCAGCGCAGATTTTATCATGTGGCTGCAACGGAGCTTGCTGCTAAAGCGCCAGCCATGCAAAAGCTGACGGTTGATATGTTCTCTGAACGCGGCAAGTCGCCGGAGTATCTGTTCTCCTATCACTTGCTGATTGAAATCTTGGTTGCTTTGTTTGAAGGCAGAATGAAATCCGCTGCGCGAAATAACGGTTATCAGTATGAGGATAAAGATCTGCAGGATCTGGTGTCTTTAGCGGGGACCTACTTCAACGGCTTGTTGAATTATTTGGAGGCACCAGCTAAAGGCGAATTAGTTTGGACGGAAAATATCCAAATTGCTCTAGCCTTGTTTATTCATGAAGAAGCTACGAAAACAGGCAAATTCAATCGTTATGCGCTTGAACATGCTTTGAAAATACTTCCTCATGTGAACTGGAACGGGATCTACGCGGGTGACGAGAAGGATCGTTTGCCTAGACGTACCCGCATCATGAAAGCCTACAATTTCATCAAAAACTTCTATCAAGAACAGAATGCATTCTTGATCAGCGATAAGGAGGACGTGAGCTAATGGAAGGATTACGCCTTAAAATGACGATTCATCCGTTTTGTGAAAAATTCGGACTTTCCACCGTTGCCTTGCGCGTGCAGGATTTGCTCAATTATACGATGATCGACCCTATGGTGCAGCGGAAGCTTAGCAATATGCAAAGACGCAAAATTTCTACGTATTTGCAAGAACGCGAGTTGGACCATGTTTTCTTCGGACCGGTTACGCTTTCGCTTCGCGAAGTGAATCAATTGTCCAAGGGTGAGAAGGAGTTTCTGCTGAGACACGGCTCGAAACTTTCTATTTTGGATGGGCAGCACCGGATTCTTGCGCTTGGTTATGTAAACGAGCAAATGCAGAAGGAAGTAAGACGCTACGAGAAGAAGCTTGTGCTTCTGAAAATCAAACAGCGTAAAATGCCGCAGGATGCGGATATTAAGCAAGAAGTTGAAGAGACGGAAGGCACGATTAATCAACTGGAAAGCAGACGTCTCGATTTAATGGAGACACAACTTGCTGTGCAGATCTACATCGGCTTAACGGAGGAAGAAGAGCAGCAGTTATTCGGCGACATCAACTCCAAAGTACAACTGGTGAGTAAGGAGCTTGGACACTCTTTCGATTCCATTGATCCGCTTAATTTGGTTATTCAGCAAGTCGTTGATCACAACGTGTATCTCAAAGCTGTTGGCGTGGAGCGACGCAGCAATTTGACATCATTCAACAAGAATTTCACGTGCTTCAGCTGGTTATACGCGACAGCTACGATGTTGTTTTCAGGCAGAATGCAGCCGTCTTATGAGCTTCAGCGTAAAATTCGCCACGATCCTTCGACGTATGTTGAAATTCTGCACCAGTTTTTCAATACGTTATTGCCGATGATGCCGGAGCAGCCGGGTCTGGCGCAGTACACGTCAGCGAATCGTGTTATTCAGGAAAGTATCGCGCTTTATTCAAACCGTTTCTTATTCCCGAATGGGCATTACAACGAAGAATGGACAGATTGCCTCCAAATTCTTGAAGGCTTTGACTGGTCGCATGAGAATGAGGAATTGATCTATGTCTTCGGCGCTTTGGATAATGGTAAAATCAACCTGATTCACGAGAAATCATTGAAAAAGCACGTGAAGCTTGTCCAATTTTTCCTCGAAGGTACGGATGCAGAACGTGCGTCTGAGGAAGAAGAATCTACTGCATAAATCTACTGCTAAATCTAAGGAAACTACCAGCCTCTCACTCTTAACGAATGTTAAGAGTGAGGGGTTTTTTGGCTTTTTCCTGAGGTATTTCAATGCATGCGGATGCTAGATTTGGACGAAATATACGAACTCCTTCTATCATTCGTCTATATCAGAAATAGAAAGCTAGAATACTATATACTATAAAGCTTGAAAGGAGGAGAAAACGATGAGTTGCTCCGTATTAGCTACTTTAAACCGCATCAGCTTTGGCACTGTCATCACTATTCATGCTGGCACTACTCCGAACCACACAGGCAAATTCCTTGGTGTTGAACACGGTAATGTTATACTTGCAAGTAATAACGGTACTATCTTCTTCTTCCCGATCGATAAAATCGCCGTAATCCACATTCCTTAAAAAAAGATTGGAAGAGGCTGTCTTGATAGGTCAGAAATGATCTGATGGATAGTCTCTTTTTTATGTATTGCCTTGATAGTGCTTGTGTCATTGAGGAACAACAGTCCGTTAATTCCACTAAAAACAGCCGTTACGCTAATTGAGTGAGAACTGTGTTCCGCTATTTTGCGGATTTCAAGCTAAGCGAAGGCTTATGGAGTCAAATAAGGCCCTGTACTTCCCATAAGATCGTGAAAGCAGTACGAATGGCAAAAATAGCGCCCTGTAGTTCCCTCCCACACATGACGAGGGTCGTACCTGTCAGGTATTATGCCGGAGTGCAGACTTTTCTGTTTCAGTCTCGCCAACTTTGTCCATACTGCATAATGTTAGCAACTTATCAAGCAGGAGGGTCATGAAACCATGTTGGCCGTTCATCAACGTATGGCGGAGTTATGGACATTACGCAGAGCGCGGGAGTTGACGCGAGCAGAGCAGGATGAGTTAATGCTGTGCATGGAAGCTAACGCGACATATGTATGGAACCGATTAAAACTAGAAAATTTATCGCTTTGTGCATCGCTTACAGGAGACTATGATTGGCTGCATGAAATTTGCGAGCGCATCGAAAAGATTGAACCGAAGCACTGAACCGAAAGGGTCGGTGCTTTTTTCCTTTTCTGCTAGAGAGTGGACGGGTATAATGGTAGTAGTCTATTTTTAAGGAGATGCCGCATGGTAAGCTGGTTCAAGCAAGTGGGCGAAAGGCCTTATAAATTCTTACTTCTGGGTTTACTGCTACTGACAGCGCTATTACTAAGACTATATCTTGCACCGATCTGGGTGGGCTACGATACCGATGTCCGAACCTTCCTGGCGTGGGCCGATCGTGCCTATATCGTGGGGTTGTCCGGCATGTATACCAACGCTAAGGATTATTTTCTGGATTACCCGCCCGGCTATATGTATGTCCTGTATGTCGTTGGTATGCTGCACCACAAGCTGTCTATTCCATGGGAAAGCGGACAGTCGCTGCTGCTGCTTAAATTTCCTGCCATTCTGGCAGATATCGTAACCGTATACGTATTGTTTCGACTGGCCTCTAGCTGGAAAGGCGGAGCACGCACATGGCTGCAAGCTATAGGCATTGCTGCGCTGTTTGCTTTTAATCCTGCGATCTGGTCGAACTCGGCGATTTGGGGACAGGTCGACTCGTTTTTCATGCTGTTTATTATGGCGACATTTTTGCTGCAGCAGCGCGGGAAGCTTCCTCAAGCGTCCGTATTTATCGCGCTAGCTCTGTTGCTTAAACCGCAGGCGCTTCTTTTCGGTATTTTTCTGCTCATTGACGTTATTCGCAAACGCAACCTGATGGTATTCCTGCTGAGTGTGCTCAGCGGCATCGCGACGATCGCGGTCGTTTCGCTGCCTTTTGCCATAGGAAGAGGCTATGGGTGGTTGATTGAGCTGTACTCAGGCACGTTGTCCTCATATCCTTATGCTTCCTTGAATGCTTTTAATCTTATGGCGCTGCTTGGCGGCAATTTTATCGATATGAAAACGAGTTTCCTGCATCTTTCCTACGAAAGATTAGGTTTAGTGCTCATGGTTCTTTCCGTTCTGTACACGGGCTATTTATATATTCGCAGCAAAGGTCAGCGCGGTGCTGTTTTATACATAGCCTTCTTATTTATTACAGCCGTTTTTATGTGCATGACCAAAATGCATGAGCGCTATTTGCATTACGGCTTGCTGCTGGCACTTACAAGTTTTATTTATATCAAGGATCGCCGGATTCTAGGCCTGTTTATTGGGTTTAGCTTAACACATTTCATCAATATCGCGGATGTGCTGCTGCGAAGCTTTCATCAAGACTATCACATTCCGCGCTATGATTCGTTGATGCTGATTGTTTCTGCGATCAATGTTATATTATTTATTTATGCTTGTACTTTGGGATGGAGGCTTTTCGTGCAATCACAACAAGAACAGAAACGACAGGATGAACCCGTTCCGATTCCAAAAGCTCCGGCGACGGACAAATGGAGCGAGCGCTGGAACGCTATTTTCAAGCCAAGCGAGGACGGCGTAGAAAGAAGCCCGAAGGGACGTTTTTTCTCGAAAAAAGATATGCTGTATCTCGGCTTGCTGGTGGTCATTTACACGATCATCGCTTTATTCCATCTGGGCGGGCACAAAGCGCCTACAACGTTTTGGAAGCCGACTAATGCAGGAGAAGCGGTTATTGCTGACTTGGGCAGCTCTCATAACATTACAAGAATTAATACCTTTGCCGGTGTTGGGGAAGGCTCTTATTCCTTCTGGTTTTCCCAGGATGGCCAGCAGTGGCAGGATCAAATCGCCGTGAAATCGGATCATACCAAGGTCTTCACCTGGAACACGGTGGAACCGAATAAGGACGCTCGTTACGTCAAAATGGTGATTGACGGGCAGGACAGCGCACCGCTGCATCTGCATGAAATCGGTATTTTCGGAGATGGCAGCTCGGCTATTTTGCCGATTAAGGAAGTTAAGGAACAAGATATAAACTTGGCGGACGAAGGGAAAACAGCGAATCTATTCGATGAATCCAGTATAGTACCGTACACGCCTACTTATATGAACGGGACTTATTTTGATGAGATTTATCACGCAAGGACGGCCTACGAGCATATACACAAAATAGAGCCTTATGAAAGCACGCATCCGCCGCTCGGTAAAGTGCTCATGGCCATCGGCATTTACATTTTCGGACTTAATCCGTTCGGCTGGCGTATTGTCGGAACGCTGTTTGGCGTCGGAATGATTCCCGTCATCTATGTGTTTGCGAAGCGGATGTTTGGCCGATCCGAATATGCTTTTATCGCCGCATTCCTCTTAACGTTTGATTTCATGCACTTTGCGCAAACGCGTATAGCGACCATCGATGTATACGGCGTATTCTTTATCATGCTGATGTTCTATTTCATGTACCGCTATACGACACTCAGCTTCTATCGCGAAAAGCTATGGACCACGTTGATCCCTTTGGGGCTGTCCGGCCTATTCTTCGGAATCGGAGCCGCCTCCAAGTGGATCGTGATCTATGGCGGCGCAGGCCTTGCGCTGCTGCTGCTCTTATCTTTAATGGAACGGTTCAGCGAATACCGGTTCGCCCGGCGGTTGCTGCAGGAGGAGGCTCCTCCTCAAACAGCGCCTCCGCTCCAGGCGGACAACGATGAAGCGGAAGCGAAACCGGCGCTCACAGAGTCGGAGCGAAGCCGTCTGATGCTTGTGCAGAAGCTTTTTGCAAGAAATACAATCCTTACGCTGCTGTGGTGTGTATTGATGTTTGTCGTCGTCCCTTTAGGCATCTATACGTTGTCTTATATCCCATTCATGATGGTTCCGGGACCGGGACACCAGTTGAAGGACGTCGTCACCTATCAGGTGCACATGTACAAATATCATAAGGATTTGGTAGCGACTCATCCGTTCTCCTCGCCATGGTGGGAGTGGCCGATGATGCTTCGGCCCATCTGGTATTATCAAGCGAAGTTCATGCCGCAAGGCATGCTGTCGAGCATCGTCTCGTTCGGAAATCCGCTCGTATGGTGGCCTGGCTTCATAGCTGTCCTTTTATCGTTCTACGTGGCTATTAAGAGGAAAGATAAGCTGCTGCGCATGCTGCTGATCGCTTATTGCTCGCAGTATTTGCCGTGGATGCTGGTGCCAAGACTGACCTTCATTTATCATTATTTTGCTATGGTGCCTTTCCTCGTGCTCATTTTGACTTACTATATCAAAGAGTATTTGGAAGTGGGGCCGCTGCACAAAAGAAGATGGGTCTACGGCTATTTAGCCGGCGTATTCGTTTTGTTTGCTTTGTTCTATCCGATCCTTTCGGGGATGATCATTCCATCGACCTACTCCTTCTTCCTCCGGTGGCTGCCGGGGTGGAACTTCTTTTAAAGAAAAGGTATTGACGTTCCCAATAAGCAATGGTAATATAATTCCAAGTAAATTACTATGAATTAAAAAGTCGACCGAACAGCAGGAGACTCCCACCTTTTATCGAACAAAGGAAGCGGGGTCTCTTTTTATCATCAAAAACTAATGGAGAGTGAATGAAATGGCGAAAGTCGTGATTATCTCAGGCAGTCCAACCCCCACATCCCGCTTGCACGGGGTTATTGAACAAGCAAAGAGCGAACTGGTACAAGCAGGACTTGCAGTGGACTGGATTAAAGTACGGGATATCCCTGCTGAGGACTTGTTATATGCCAAGTTTGACAGCGAAGCCATCGTGAACGCGAATGCGCTTGTTGCTGCAGCGGATGCTGTTCTCGTAGCAACGCCCATCTACAAAGCCTCCTATACCGGTGTGCTGAAAGCGTTCCTCGATCTGCTCCCGCAAAAAGGGTTGGAACGCAAAATCGTGCTCCCGCTTGCCGTAGGGGGAACGATTTCCCACTTGCTCGCGATCGACTATGCCCTCAAGCCGGTGCTGTCCGCACTTGGCGCGCAAAATATTTTGCAAGGCGTCTATGTGCTGGATAAACAAGTGACTTGGGGCGATCAGGGTCAGGCCATTTTGGATGATGAAATCTCCACGCGTTTGCACGAGTCTTTGGCGCAGTTTGTACAAGAAATTAACTGGCATACCAGCCGCTAAAAGGAAATAGATATGACGCAGCCGCCATTGGTAACATTTGCTGATGGCGGTTTTTGCGTGCCGGGGAGAGCGCTCTCGTGCTATACTGGACTTATATTTATTTTGATAGGAGCGATTATGTTGTCAGAGAATTCATCTGGTTCAGTGCTGCTTGTAGACGGCATGGCCTTATTATTTCGCGGTTATTATGCGACTTCATCCAGCGGTTACATCATGAGAACAGAATCCGGCGTGCCGATTAATGGCGTTTACGGTTTCCTGAAATATTTACTCGATGCTATTCAAACCTTCAAGCCTACCCACGTGGTGTGCTGCTGGGATATGGGGAGCAAAACGTTCCGCACGGAGAAATTCGAAGCGTACAAAGCGAATCGCGGTCCTGCCCCGGAGGAGTTAATTCCTCAGTTCGATTTGGTAAAAGAGGTTACAGCCAGCTTTAACATCCCGAATATCGGTGTAATCGGATACGAAGCAGACGATTGTATCGGAACACTGGCCCGTACATACAGCCCATTGACCAAGGTGCAAATTTTAACCGGAGATCATGATATGCTCCAGCTTGTAGATGAGAACACGGAAGTCATTATTATGAAAAAAGGTCAATCCAACTACATGGTTTATACGCTGGAAACGTTGATGGAAGAGAAAAGCCTGACGCCTGCGCAGATTATTGATTTGAAAGGCCTAACCGGCGACACGGCGGATAACTATCCGGGGGTCAAAGGCATCGGCGAGAAAACAGCGACCAAACTGCTGAACGAATATCAGGATATCGGAGGCATTTTGGAAAATTTGGCGGCGCTGCCGAAAGGCGTTCGCGCCAAAATCGAAGCGGAGCTCGAGATGCTGCATTTATCGCGTGATTTGGCGACGATTCGCTTGGATGCGCCTGTTGCTTGTGCGCTGGAGGACTGCGGTTGGGCGATGGAGCGGGAGAAGGTTATCGCGAAGTTCGAGGAGATTGCCTATAAAGGTTTAATCAAGTTAATTGGTTAACGGCAGTTATTCCTGTCACAGAAGATGAGCCTGTAAAGAAATAGACCTAACGGATGATGCGATCCGCTGGGTCTATTTTTGTTTAGCGTTTTGGCGAGAAATGTGCGACTTGCTTCAGGATCTCATCAATTTGTTCCAACGTTTCAGACTCAAGCTGTATGTCGACGGCTTTCACATTCTCTTCGATTTGTTCAGGTTTGGTCGCTCCGATGAGAGCCGTACTCACACCCGTTTGACGGAGTACCCAAGCCAGCGCTAACTGTGCCAGGGAGATATCAAGCCGGTGAGCTACCTGCTCTAACTCCTGAACAACTTGGAGCACCTGATCGTTCAAATAGCTGGTAATGATGCTGTTGACGGAATTGTTGGCTGCTCGGCTATCAGCCGGCAATGCTGCTCCCGGCTTGTATTTGCCGGTAAGAATGCCTTGAGCAAGGGGGGAGAATACCACTTGTCCCAATCCTTTATTCGCTGAGACAGGCAGCACTTCCCGCTCAATATAGCGCTCAAACATATTGTAAATCGGCTGATTGGAGATCAGAGGGCGCAGGTTCAAGCGCTCGGCAATCCCTGCCGCTTCGGTAATCTGAGCACCGGTCCACTCACTGACAGCGGAATATAGAATCTTGCCTTGAGCTGTCAGGTCATCCAGGGCGCGGAGCGTTTCTTCCAGCGGTGTTTGAGTATCATAACGGTGACAGAAGTACAAGTCGATATAATCGACGCCTAGACGTTTCAAGCTTGCATCGCATTGCTCGAAGATATGTTTCCGCGAGAGGCCGCGATCGTTCGGACCGTCGCCCATCGGGAAGAAAACCTTCGTCGACAGGACATAGGATGAGCGCGTATACGGCTTCAGCGCCGCCCCCATCGCTTTCTCGCCTTCTCCCCGGTTGTAGGCATTAGCCGTATCAAAGAAATTGATACCGCTTTCGAAAGCTTTTTCAATACAAGCATCGGCGGCTTTTTGCTCGGCGGCTGTGCCGTAAGTAAGCCAGCTTCCGAGTGCAATTTCACTCACTTTTAATCCGCTATTGCCAACGTTTCTATATTTCATCGCTCTCATCCTCTCATTCTGCTGCTTACTGTCATTATAAGAGGGGGACGGATAGCTGACAATGACGCACAATTTATTCACTTAGTTACATATAGTTAAGTAACTGCCGTTTGCCGCCGGTAGCGAAGGGGAGTCGTTCGGGCAATCTGCCGAAAGACACGGCCGAATTGGACTAAGGAGCCGAAGCCGACCTGTTCGGCAATCGCAATGACTTTCATTTTGGTCTCCGTCAGCAGCCTCTGCGCCTCCTGCACGCGAACAAGATTCACATATTCGACGAGTGAAAATCCAGTGATCTCCTTGAACATCCGGCTCAAATAAGCCGGGCTGATTTCAAATCGCTCGGCAAGCTCCTCCAGCCGCATGGGTTCGGCAAAATGCGTATTGATAAAACGCACGATCGTCGATATTTTCCGGTGCAAAGGAGAAACGTGCTCAGGTGAGGTGACGGGATGCTGGCGGACAAAGCGTGCGGTGAACAGCAGCAGTTCGATCAGAAAATGACGCAAAGCGAATGTTTGCCCGAGATGGTTTTCTTTCGCTTCAACAATCATTTTGCCAAGGATGTCTTCGACAAATCGCCGGGTTGGGAGATCCAACCGCAATACCGGCGTCGCATGCGTGAAGGCATCGAGCAGGAAAGGGGCATCCTCTTTCACACTCTCCAAGAAGCCCTCGCTGAAATTCATAACGACACGCGCATGGCCAAGCTTATCGGAGTCGGAAGTGGCGTGAAGCTCACGCCGGTTAATCAGCACTAAATCTCCCGGAAGGATGAGATACGAGCGGTCCCGAATGAAATACATGCGCTCTCCTTCGTACAAATAATAGAGCTCGTACATGTCATGCATGTGCTGAGTCCTCTCAAACGAACCGGAACGATGAATATGCTGGATATAAAATGGGCCTTCATCTTCATTGCCGAAGGTGACGGTGCTGGGCATGGGAGTACTCCTTTATTTCTCAACGTTGTTACAGGAAGTATACCATATATGAAGTGAAAAATATGAACAGTTTTCGTTAAAAATAGGAATAGATGAAGAGAAAACGCTCCTAACTTGCGATATGATAAAGCTATAGGAATTTAGCAAACGTTTGCAAAATAAGGGAGGATCACACAATGAAAGAGCTTATAGACGCAATTAAATCCGGCAATACATCGGCGCTAGCGGCGCCTGGCGTTAAAGTATACGCATCATCTTTTACACAAGTTGGAAACACTTCGCTTCTTATGGTACGGACTGAGGCTGGAAAACAGCTGCTCGCGGTTGGCGAAAGCGATTTGTACGATCAATTGCAGGGGGAAATCGTTGACGGCGCTAAAGTTGCCCCGTTATCCCACGAAAACCGTTTGACTCTAAATCAATATCTGCCTTACACGGCACCGCAGGCATTTGGCACACAGGTTGCTACGATGGGTCTGGGCGACCGCCTCGGCATTGCAAGCCCAGGACATATCCAAACGCTCCGCGGCAAAGACATTCGTCCGGTGCTGGCACAGCAAAGCATTCGCGAGCTCGCGCTTACAGGCCGAACATATGAGGACGTCTTGGATGCAGCGGCATTTGCCGTGTTCCAAGAAGGCTACAAAGATGGCTATGGCGCAGACGGCGACCATTTGAAGAAAGAAGAAGACATCGAGTACGCGCTGCGTCTTGGCTTCACGATGTTGACGCTCGATTGCTCCGAAAATATCGACAATACGATTGAAACGTTGTCCGCAGCTGAAATCGCAGCGAAGTATGCTGAGCTGCCTGCCAGCCTGCGCGAGCACTATGAGAAGCGCTATTTGGATGCGCCGGCTAACGTTCCGGGTGCGGAACTGAACTATACGCGCGAAGCGCTCCAAAAGGATGTGCTGATCTACGACGCAGCGATTAATTTCATGGAAGCGATTTTCCGTAAATATATCGTGACGCTGGATCGCGCGGTCGATTTCGAAATTTCCATTGATGAAACAGCAACACCGACTTCGCCTGAGGCTCATTATTTGGTTGCGAGCGAGCTTCGTGACCGTGGAGTTACGATTTTCAGCATGGCGCCACGCTTCTGCGGGGAATTCCAAAAAGGGATTGACTATATTGGCGATATCGCACAATTTGAGCGTGAGCTGGCGAGCCATGCGGCGATTGCTGTGCATTTTGAATACAAGCTTAGCATCCACTCCGGCAGTGACAAATTCAGCGTATTCCCACTGATCGGTCAATACACCAACGGTCTGTTCCATATCAAAACAGCGGGTACGAATTGGCTTGAAGCTGTACGTGTTGTGGCTAAGGTGAACCCATCCCTTTACCGCCGCATGCATCAATTCGCGTTGGATCATTTCACAGAAGCGACAGCCTATTATCATGTTACGACAGACATTGAAGCGATCGCTCCGCTGGCTGAAGTTGCCGATGCGCAGCTGCCTGACTACATGGAAGAGAATAATGCCCGCCAATTGCTGCACATTACGTACGGTCTTCTGCTGCAAGCGAAAAATGACGATGGCAGCAAAGTCTTCGCTGACGAGTTTTTCCAAACGATGACGGAACAGGAAGACACGTTTGCTGACGGTCTTCGCCATCATATCGGCAGACATTTAGAGCTGCTGGGTAAATAAAAAGATGAAAGCCGATCTCCGGTGTTGGAGGTCGGCTTTTTTGCTGGTTACCATATAGGATAACTTGGCGGAGAGGGAACTATAGTCCGTTATTCTTGCTCAAAACAGCCATTTCGCACATGAAAGGGAACTCTGATCCTCTAATTTGCCGATGTTTGGTCTCGTTGACACCATCCGTGGGCAAATAAGTCCCTGTAGTTCCGTCTTGCTCATGAAAGGGGCTGATTTGGGATAAATAGCGCCCTCTAGTTCCCTTCCGTCGAAAGATTGGCGGAAAATGGATGAAGTTCTAAGCACAAAAAGGGGTAATCTTCAAGATGATGCATCCGCTTAAAGATAGTCCCTTTTCAATACTCACTCTTGATTCAATGGTTCATTCCGGCTATCATCTGCGCCCGGATAATCTCGTTTGATGCCTTCATGCAGCTCATGATTTTCATAGGAGAAACGGTTCGGAGGGCGTTGATCCTTCCGCCACGGGGAGCTTTTCCCGAGCGATTCCGTATTAAGGCTAGTGCCATAGGGACCTTCGGGAAATTCCTCGGGAATCAGGTCATTTCGCTGGGACTCGACCGTTTCCAAATCGGTGTACGCATCTCGATGCTCAGAAATAAAACCTTCTGTTTCGGTATACTCGTCATTCGGGGATTCATTACTCATGGAAAAAGCCTCCTCGTCTAGGTTGCACATGCTTTTTCCAGTGTCCCCCTCCGCTTCGCTAAATATCCGTAAAATGAATGGAACCGATAATTTGCGATAGGAATTCATTAAGCTCTTGGGCTTGCTCCTCATTGAGCTTGAATACGTATTCCAGGTATCCTTCTTCAGCCAAGTCATCGGGACCAATAACAGCGCTGCGTCCTGACTGTAGATCAATGACAAGCTTTTTGCCGTAATAACGGGTTGTTGTCATAATTGCAAGGTCAAAACGGTGCAGAGCTTGACCGACGAAGCACACAAAGCGCGTTGTCGTTTCTTCTTGATGGTCGTATAAAAAGTCATAATCAGACATAAGGGCCCTCATTTCATTCTGGTATGTCTTTCATTATAACCGAAATGTGCTTGTCTACAAAACATAGGTTGCGCCTATCTGACAAACATGGTATGATTTGGATATCGAAAAAAGGGAAGCACCTTTTCAGCGTAGCTGAAGAGGTGCTTTTTCGTTTTTTCCGACAACTATTTTAGGCTACAGTCTGGAGGAGGACGCATGAACATTGTATTTCTAAACACACTGGAGAAAGAAACGGGGGAGCATCGCGTAGTATCGGCGCAGGTGTCGATTGGCGAGGAGCAGGGCATTTGGAATGTTTTCTGGAATGAACCCGATAACAAAGGGAAGCCGCAGCAAGCTCATTGGTATCAAGGTATGAGCTGGGATGAGATGCTCAGTACGTTCCGCCAAGGCTTGAAAGAGAAGATACGCGGCGGTTTCCGCCCGATCGTGAGTTCGGATTTGGAGTCTGCGCAAGCTCTTTCCGGGAAAGCCAGGATAACCCAGATGCTCACTTATTACTGCGAGGAACATCCGAACGAAGAGGTGTTCGAGAAGCTGCGTACTTGGAGACGCGAACAAGCTGCGCGCGAAGGGAAGGCGCCGTACATTCTCGCCACGAATCGGGTGCTGCGCATGATCTCCGTCTTTTTGCCCCAAAGCAAGGAAGAGCTGCAGCAGATCCCCGGCTTTGGTGAGCAGAAGACCGGTATGTATGCCGGGGATGTGCTCAAGCTAACCGCGGAGAGCACGCGTACGAACAGCTTCCCATTAGATTGGGTTCCCAAGAACGTTGATGTGGTGAAGTTCGAAGCATGGCTCTTAGCGCAAAAGGAACAGAAACTGCGCATGGAGCTGGACCGTGAGGCCAGCAAGCGCAAGCTGCTGGAGATTGCCTCCCGGGGAGGGAGCTTGGCTGATCTCCAAGCTGATTTAACGATGCCGCGCAGGGAACTCCTGCTTTGGGTGGAGGAATTGGACCGGGAAGGCTACGATTTGGACCCGCTGGTGGAAGCGGAGCTTGTTTCGATCCCGGAGGAGGAACAGATCAAAGCCTGGAACGCCTTCGAATCGGAAGGCGACCGCTACTTGAAGCCGGTGCTGCAGCGCATGGGCGGCACAGAGGGGCTGAAAGGCAAAGAGCTTGACCGCGCCTATGAGTGGCTGCGCTTGCTCCGGTTGCGTTTCCGCAAGGAGAAGGAAAATGTAAATACCCAAGCCGCAAGCTAGTATTGACAACGTTTAGGCAGATATGATTAAATGGTCAATAATCTAAATAGCAAAGAAAGCGATGACGAACAGAGGGGAATCCCTGAGTAGGAGTAATGCCGCTGCTGCAGAGAGTCGGTGGAAGGTGCAAACCGATGCAAGTATGGCTCCGAACTACCGTTCCGAGTTGGATAAGGGAACATGCTCAGGTAGAGCATCAGTAGCTTATACCCGGCCCTCCTGTGCCGTTATGTAAACGAAGTGAAAGAGAAGGCTGCGAATGAGAGTCGCAGGCTCCCTCTCTTTAATTAGGGTGGTACCGCGAGACAACCGTCTCGTCCCTTTGTGGACGATGAGGTTGTCTTTTTGCGTTTTTCTAACAATGTTTTTTCAGAATAAGGAGGGATTGCAGATGAAGTGGAATGAGCTAACGGATGCACAGCAGCAGGAAGTGCGGCGCCAGCTGCAAATCATGAAGCGCGGAGCGGCTGAAATTATCCCGGAAGACGCGCTCAAGCAGAAAGTCGTTCAAGCGGTCGCAACGGGAAAACCGTTAAAAGTAAAGCTGGGCCTGGATCCGTCCGCACCGGATATTCACATCGGGCACACGGTTGTTTTGCAAAAGCTGCGCCAATTCCAAGATTTGGGCCACGAAGTACAGCTTATTATCGGAGATTTCACGGGGCGTATCGGCGATCCGACTGGGAAGTCCGAAACGCGCAAGCAGCTGACAGAAGAAGATGTTCAGCAGAATGCGCAAACGTATCAGACGCAGCTGTCCAAAATTTTGGATTTCACCAAAACGACCTTTTTCTACAATTCAAGTTGGCTAGGAGCGTTGAGATTCGATGATGTGTTGAAGCTGGCTGGAAAGGTGACGGTTGCGCGCATGCTGGAACGGGACGATTTCGCCAAAAGATACGCTGCGAATCAGCCGATTCATGTGCATGAATTTTTCTACCCGCTCATGCAGGGCTACGACTCCGTATCCCTCGAAAGCGATATTGAACTTGGGGGCACGGACCAGACCTTTAATATTTTGATGGGACGTACGCTGCAAAGCGCATACGAGGCGAAAGAGGGGCAAGTGGCCATTCTGATGCCGCTGCTCGAAGGGCTGGACGGCGTACAAAAGATGAGTAAAAGCTTGAAAAATTACATCGGGATCGACGAAGCACCGAATGACATTTTCGGCAAAACGATGTCCATTCCGGATGGGATTATGCTCAAATACTATGAGCTGACGACAGCGATTTCCAGCGAAGCTCTTCAAGAGCTGAAGGAGGGACTGGCGGCCGGCTCTATCCATCCAAGGGATGCCAAGCTCAGACTGGCTAAGGAATACGTTCATATGTACCATGGGGCGGAGGCGGCTCAAGAGGCTGAACAGCATTTTATAACCGTCTTTCAAAAACGGGCGCTGCCAGACGATATCGAAGAAATGCTGATAAGCGGCAATCTGCTGGAAGCAGGCCAAATCTCCATCATAAAGCTGCTTGTATTTCTGGGACTGCAAACATCCAACGGCGAGGCAAGACGCAGTGTCGAGCAAGGCGCCGTGAAAATCAATGAAACGAAAATCACGAATATTCATGAGTCACTTCGTCCGCAGGATGGCGACATCATTCAGGTGGGGAAACGTAAATTTGTGAAAATAAAGCTGGGCTAGGATCAGAAAAAGGGCTTCCCGATCAGCAGTCAACTGATTCAAGAAGCCCTTTCATATGATGATTACAGCCATTCTTTTTTACGGAACAAAACATACATCGCAATGCCTAATAGTCCCATGAGAGCTAATACGTATTCATCTCCGTGCGGGATTTGGAGCCCGAGAATGTTATCGAAGTTCATTCCGAAAACACCGGTAATGAACGTCAGCGGCATGAATATCGTAGTCAGTGCGGTAAAGACGCGCATGATATCATTCGCCCGGTTAGCGAGGCTGGACTGATAAGCTTCTCGTAAGTTCCCCATGAGATCGCGGAGCGTATCGAACGTATCGACAATTTTCACGGCATTCTCATAAATGTCGCCAAAATATTTCTGGAGCTGATGATCGATCAACCTAAGATCCTTCTTGCCGAGGGTGCCGATGACATCGCGCTGCGGAACGAGCACTTTTTTGAGCCAGAGAATTTCCGAACGAAGTCCGATAATTTCATTTAAATGCGTTTTTTTGGTTGCGACCAAAATATCTTCTTCCAGCTTTTCAATCTTGGCCTCGATACGGTCACCAACCGCAACGTAATTATCGACGACAAGATCGACTAGATGGTAAAGGAAACGATCTGCGGTATTGACCTCTTCCTCCCAGAGGAAAGGCTTTAAGGCGCGCAGCTCATTGATTTTTTGTCTGGTAACGGTAATAATGACATGTTTGCTGAGGAATAGATTAAGTGCGCGAAGAAAAATTTCTTCATCATCGAAACGAATGCTATTAATAACGATAAAATAATGCGAATCATAAAATTCAATCTTAGGACGCTGTTCCTCTTCGCTCAAGCAGTCCTCCACGGCCAAATCGTGCAGATGGAACATAGGTTGAAGAAGTTCTAAATCCTCGATCCCAGCATCAATCCAATAAAAGCCTTTTTCTGGAGGTGTAAGTGCGACAGACACGTCATCGACCAGTGTAAATATGCCATTCTGAACCCATCGTGTTTTCATCTGATCCACCCCTTTGCATGGAATCAGCCGGGTTCAGTTCATCGATTGCGCGAGGCTACGGATGATGGAATAACCGACTGCATTCCTACACTATATACACTATTTAATATACAAACATTGCAGGTGCTACTCCTCGGTTCCCCGTCCAAACGTATGCCCCCCTTTTGCGTCCGTGTCGAATAATACTTGTCTAGTATAACCCTTCATATACCCCGTTTCAAGCCAAAAAGTTTGGCGAAACAAGCGAAAAATGCGCTTTAGATACTGTATGGAATAACGACTGGGCTGGTGCCAAAAAAAAACCGCCATGAAGTTACATGGCGGCGTCTAAGATCTTTCCTTTTATTTCTGTATACAACTCAATTAATTCTGGATCCCCGCGGAGCAGCAGATCCTCTTCACTTTTAGCACCGTAGACTCGATATAACAAGGCTGCAGCTTCCTCTGCTTGCTGCAATGTCGGTTTTGAGGCTTCGATTAAAGCGAAATACCGGTTCAACGAAGCGAAAGCAGAGAAACTATCCGAGGACGGAGCGGACATAATAGACCTCCTTTTATTAGGCAAGTATGTAACCTATTGATATCTTTTTAACCCGTTTTCAGGTTGTTTTAAACATCAAAACAGGATACATTTCGTATCGATGTTATCATAGGTGGGACACTTTATGCAATTTCTTCGTTTTGGGCTTGTTAAGGTATGGTTAATGTCTTGACTTTACATCATTTTATAGTATGATGTTTTTAATCGCATACGTTTCATTTTCTTATCAAGAGTAGGTGGAGGGACTAGCCCTATGACACCCGGCAACCGACAAACCTTTGCAAGCAAAGGGATGCACGGTGCTAATTCTTGCGGAAACGCTGTAAAAAGCGAATCTGGGAGATAAGAGAAGGACATTGACAGTGACTTTCACATGGCCTTTCTCTGATTCCGGAGAAGGTCATTTTTGTATTTATTTACACTAAAATAATCAATGAAGAGGAGTGAACAGGATGCCGATCAAGATTCCTGACAACCTGCCTGCCAAAGAAATTTTAAACCAAGAGAACATCTTCACCATGGATGAATCTGTCGCGTATCACCAGGATATACGTCCACTTCGCATTGCTTTGCTAAATTTAATGCCAACGAAAGAAACGACCGAGACGCAGCTGCTGCGCCTGATCGGGAATACGCCGCTGCAGGTGGAGTTCGTTCTACTGCATCCGAAAACGCACACTTCCAAGAATACGTCCGCCGAGCATCTGGAATTGTTCTATAAAACATTTGACGACATCAAGGAAGAAAAGCTGGATGGCATGATTATTACCGGAGCTCCGGTTGAGCAGATGGAATTTGAAGATGTGACTTACTGGGAAGAGTTGACACAAATCCTTAATTGGAGCAAAGAAAACGTCACTTCCACATTGCATATTTGTTGGGCAGCCCAAGCAGGCTTGTATCATCACTTTGGCGTGCGTAAATTTGCCTTGGACAACAAAATGTTCGGCGTATTCCCGCACACGGTCGAGGTACCCAATACGAAGCTTCTTCGCGGCTTTGACGAAGTGTTCCATGTGCCGCAATCGCGTCATACCGACGTTCGTCGTGATGATATCGAGCGATGTACGGAATTGGAGATTTTGTCCGAGTCTGAGGATTCTGGTGTGTACATCGTGGCTACGCGGGACGGGAAACATATTTTCGTAACGGGTCATTCGGAGTATGATGCCAACTCATTGAAATGGGAGTATGATCGGGATGTGAGCAAGGGACTGCCGATTGAAATCCCCAAAAATTATTATCCCAACAATGATCCAAGCAGACAGCCGTATAACACTTGGAGAGCTCATGCAAACCTGCTGTTCTCCAATTGGTTGAACTACTATGTGTATCAAGAAACACCTTTTGAGTTTAACACGAACATCAACGAAAGCTTGGCAAGCGCGCAATTGTAATGTGAATTCGAACCTAAATCTTGAGGAGGAACCCCCTTTGTTGAAAATCGAAAGTCGTCTCGCCCAAATTGGCTCTATTGAAGAACCTGTTACAGGAGCAGTCTCCTTCCCTGTGTACCAAGCAACAGCTTTCCGTCATCCGAAGCTCGGTCAAAGCACTGGCTTTGATTATGCCCGCACCAAAAGCCCGACTCGTAAAGTGCTTGAAGATGCGATCGCACAGCTGGAATCCGGAGATGCCGGTTTCGCTTGCTCGTCCGGGATGGCCGCGCTGCAAACGGTTTTTGCTTATTTCAGCCAAGGGGATCATCTGATTGTTTCTTTGGATCTATATGGCGGTACGTACCGTCTGCTGGAAAAAATCATGTCACGTTTCGGCGTAACCGCGACGTATGTAGATACCAACGATTTGGACGGTTTGGAGTCTGCCTGCCAACCGAACACCAAAGGGCTGATCATTGAGACGCCGACGAATCCGCTTATGATGATTACGGATCTCGAGCTTGTCTGTACATGGGCCCGCAAAAAAGGTATTGTGTCCATTGTCGATAATACGCTATTGACACCTTACCTGCAGCGCCCGATTGAACTGGGGGCGGATATCGTCGTCCACAGTGCGACCAAATATTTGGGGGGCCACAACGACGTTCTAGCCGGACTTATCGTGACCAAGGGCAAGGAGCTTTCGGAACAAATGGCGTTCCTCCACAATTCCATCGGAGCCGTGCTTGGGCCGCAAGACAGCTGGCTTCTAATGAGAGGGATGAAGACGTTGGCGCTTCGCATGGAGCGTCATGAGCAGAATGCAACCGCAATTGCGAACTTCCTGCTGGAGCACCCGCTGATCTCTGACGTATACTACCCGGCTTTGGAATCGCACCCTGGCTATGCTATTCAAAATAAACAGTCCAGCGGGAACACGGGGATTTTCTCCTTCAAGGTAAAGGATGCGAGGCTCATTGAGCCGATTCTGCGCCATATTCAGCTGATTGCCTTTGCTGAGAGCTTAGGCGGCGTTGAGTCTTTGATGACTTACCCGGCAGTGCAAACCCATGCGGATATCCCGCTTGAAATTCGCCAACAAATCGGGGTGGATGACCGCCTTCTGCGCTTCTCTGTCGGAATTGAGCATCAGGATGACCTCATCGCTGATTTAGCGAATGCGCTCAGCCAAGCACAAGCAGAATTAGAAGGAGAATCCCTGTAATGAGCCATTCACATAAAGAAAAACGCAAGCCGCACGGCAAATTCGCAACGAAGCTCATCCATTTCGGAGGTGAGATCGATGAAGTGACAGGGGCGTCCAGCGTGCCCCTGTATCAGGCTTCAACCTTCCATCAAGCCGATTTAGAGGTTTCTCCGGAGTATGACTATACGCGTTCGGGCAATCCGACCCGTCAAGCTTTGGAAGACTACATCGCTGTCCTCGAAGGGGGAACCCGGGGCTTCGCCTTTGCTTCCGGCATGGCCGCGATTTCCTCGGCTTTCATGCTCCTTTCTCAAGGAGACCATGTCATTGTAACGGAAGACGTCTATGGCGGTACATACCGCTTGCTTACGACAATTATGAATCGGATGGGTGTCGAGTCTACGTTCGTCGATATGACGGATATTGCTCAAGTTCGTGCAGCGCTGCGTTCTAACACAAAAGCGGTCTTCCTTGAAACCCCGTCGAATCCGACGCTTAAAATTACAGACATCGCAGAAGTGGCTGCTTTTGCCAAAGAGCACGATTTGCTGACGATGTTGGACAATACATTCATGACGCCGTATCACCAACGCCCAATCGAGCTGGGAATTGACATTGTGCTTCATAGTGCCACCAAATTCCTAGGCGGTCACAGCGACGTTCTGGCTGGACTGGCCGTAGTTGCTAATGATAGTCTGGGACGCAGAATGAAGCAAATCCAGAATGGGTTGGGGAACGTCCTGGGCATTCAAGATTCATGGCTGCTCATTCGCGGAATGAAAACGTTGAAAGCCCGCATGGAAGCGTCCGAGACAAGCGCCCGGCGATTGGCGCAATGGCTGTCTGAGCAGCCGGACATTGATGTTGTTTACTATCCAGGCCTGCCGAACCATCCTCGCAAAGACATTCACGAGAAACAGTCTCTCGGCTATGGGGCAGTTGTTTCGTTCGATGTTGGCTCCGGCGAGAAAGCGAAAAACTTGTTAAGCAAAGTACGCATTCCACTCGTTGCTGTTTCCCTAGGTGCGGTTGAAAGCATTCTATCCTATCCGGCGATGATGTCTCATGCCGCGATGCCAAGGGAAGTTCGTTTGCAGCGAGGGATCACTGACGGCCTTGTCCGGTATTCGGTAGGTCTTGAGGATATTGAAGATATTATTGAAGATTTGGAGCAAGCGCTCCGCGGATAAACGGTGATGGAATTCCCAAAATAGTCATATTTGCAGATGGATCTTTCGGAGGAAAAGCAGCATTTTGCTGCTTTTTTGGCATGAGTATGGTACGATAAATGGATACGAGCTATCAGAAATTAAAGGAGTGAAGAGCCATGAAACCGATCGATCGTATTTTAAATAAAGCACAATCAGGCGGGCGAATTGATGTAGAAGAATGCATTACACTGTTCGAATCCGATCAAATAGAAAAAATTGGCGACACTGCAAATCAGATTATGAAGAAGTGGCATCCGGACCCGATCACGACGTTTGTCATTGGCCGGAATATCAACTATACGAATATATGTGACGTCTACTGCAGATTCTGCGCGTTTTATCGTGCGCCGGGTTCGGCGGAAGGCTATGTATTGCCGGATGAAACCATTTTCCAGAAGATTCAAGAGACTTTGGATGTGAATGGTACTGAAATTCTGATGCAGGGCGGAACGAATCCGAACCTGCCATTTAGTTATTACACGAATATTCTTCGGGAGATTAAGAAACGTTTTGATATTACGATGCACTCTTTCTCACCGGCTGAAATTATGAAAATGAAAGACGTCTCTGACGGCTTGTCGCTGGAAGAAGTCATTCGCCAACTGCATGAAGCCGGCTTGGATTCTTTGCCTGGCGGTGGAGCCGAAATTTTGGATGACCGGACCCGACGCAAAATCAGCAAGCTCAAAGGCTCTTGGCGCGATTGGATGGACGTGATGCAAACGGCTCACAAAATCGGTATGCATACTACGGGCACGATGGTTATTGGCTTCGGTGAATCCATGGAAGAGCGTGCGCTTCACATGCTGCGCATTCGTGACGCTCAAGACGATGTGCTGATGCAGAAGCTGAACACGCCAGGTTTCCTTGCTTTCATTCCGTGGACGTTCCAGCCGGACAATACGAACATGAAGGCGGAGAAAGTAACGCCAGAAGAATATTTGAAAACACTCGCGATTAGCCGAATCATGCTGGACAACGTACCTAACTTCCAATCTTCTTGGGTTACGATGGGACCTGAGGTTGGTAAGCAGACGCTCAGCTACGGCTGCAACGATTTCGGTTCTACGATGATTGAAGAGAACGTGGTTTCCGCGGCGGGAACGACGCACAAAGTCAACGTGAGTTCCACGCTGGACATCATTCGCCAAGCGGGCAAAATTCCTGCGCAGCGGAATACGAAGTATCAGATCCTGCGCGTTTTTGATGACGAGAATATCAAAGTCGATAAAGATTTTGTGATGCAGAACTAAGGGTATTTGTTCATAATAAAAGCCTTCATGCCACATTCACCGTGGATGGAGGCTTTTCTGTGTTATAAAAGTTCAATTCGCTTCTTTTAGGGGAGCGCTGTGGATGACGGTTTTATTTTTACCCGTTTTTTTGGCTGTATATAACGATTGATCGGCGCCAGCGAAAAGCAGTTCTTTGGAGGTACCCGGCAAATACTCGCAGAGGCCGATAGAAATGGTGACCGCATGTTCGTTCAGTTCCGCATGTTTCGCTTGGGAAATTTGCCAACGGATTCGTTCAAGCAAATCAAACACTTCATCTGTGTTTTTCTCTGTGAAAATGATGGCAAACTCTTCCCCGCCGTATCTAGCCACAAAATCATTGAGACCTACGTGGTTTTTTAAAGTACTGCTCACGTTTTTTAAGACAGCGTCACCAGCTCTGTGGCCGTAGGTATCGTTGACTTTTTTGAAATTGTCGATGTCCAGTAAAGCGATATGGATGCGGAAGTGACCTAAAGCGTTTTGCTCGATAAGTTCGTCCAGGTATTCATGAAAGGTCATGTGATTATATAGATCGGTTAGCGCATCCGTTTTGGAAAGTTTGTCCATGATAATATTTTTGATCAGCAGCTCTTGTTTCAATTCGGTCGTTGTCCGTAAATCGTCCAGAATTTCAACGCCGCGTTTCATAATCCCGGATACGATGATCGTAATGATACTAAGTACCGGTAGAATGGTCAGCATATCCGCTAACGTATAATCCGAGAGTACACTCCATCTTACAGTAAAAAGAATGAAGAATGACAGTAGAGTTAAGGTTACAGAATAAACGATTTTGGAAAGTTGATGATAAAAGATAGAAACGAAAATTGGGAGTAAAATATAGAGGGCAACCAGATCAACTTCATAGTTGAAGTAAATAATGGTAAAAGACAAGATAGCGCCGCCGCTAATGATTTGATAGTCTAGCAGCTTTTTATAATACCTATTAGTCGTTTCTAGCAGGATTAGGATGAGAATCATGATAAGGACAGAAGAGGCCAAATGGCTCAGTGTGCTGGGGAGGTCCCGTTTTGCTGTGAAAGAGTAGAGAAACTCAAATGGCAGTTGAAGCATCACTAGAAACCAGTACGTGTTCAGTAATTTACGGTTCCAAGCATGTCTGTGCAATTGGTATACGTCAATTTGCATGGATACTCACTCCAAATATGCGACTAAAGCACTATAATAAATATCATAGCATGAAAACTTACGGGATTGGAGTAACCTTACATAAAGATTTGATAAAGAAAGCTGAAAGTAAATGGCAATTTGTTCGTCGTATATCTCCTACCTATCGACCATATACTCTTAAGAGGAGGATGTATTGATGGAAGGAGTGAGGGCATGGAACTGTTTGCTATCGTGGTTATGAAGGTTGATGAGCTATATGTGCGCTCGCTAAGCGCTCAGATAGAACGTGAGCTGCAGCTTTTACATAACGTTGAAAGTGGATGGACAATCGGGTACGAATGGACTGAAACACATGCATATATCCGGCTTGAAGCAAATCTTACGGAGTTAGAGGCTCCAATAATCCGGAATCAAGTGATGCCGTGCTTGGCTGGTTGTTTGGCTGATCACATCATCGCGGATAAGGAATCAAGCATTTTGCGTAGCCTGCTTATCAAGGAATTTAAGTATGAAGCCCAAGAAGACCTAGAGGCCATTGAGGGGTATTGTAAGCAATCGCTTTATACGGAATCCGGGATGGAGGATGTACCTGTTCTAAGCAATAGCTTTGGGCTGCAGCGCCGCAAGCAAATATTAGTCGAGCAGCTGATGTCAGCTTTTGAGGAGACATCAAGGCTTAGCTTGGATGGCTTTCTTCATTTCCGGTTGCAGGATTATGCGGACGAGCTGCGGGAAGTAGCGGAATATGCGATTGATGAATATATGATGGATCGCCAATACCAGGAATTTATTTCCCTTTTGCAATATTTTGTATATATCCAGGAGGCCAAGATCCCGGTTGTTCACCTCATTCATAAAGGCGGGCATGAGTTTGTTATTTTGAATGATCGGTTGGAACTCATTGATGCGAATGAATTTGATGCTACGTTTAAATTGGAAGTGCTGGAGAAGGATATTAATTTCGAGGATATGATCGTGAGCACCCTCATAACGGTATCCCCTGCAAACATCTACATTCACACAAGAGATCCGGACATGACGGTTATCAAAACGATTAGGCAAATCTTTGAGGACCGAACGACGGTGTGTTCGTACTGCCGTACTTGTGACATCTATTTAGGGGAACCCAAGAAACAAGATCAACTATCCCCTTGACCTTGAACGAAGAGCCAATTATAATAATGTTCGAAGGCGTTAAGATCAAAGACAAGAACTTTCTGCAAGAACTGCTCAGAGAGAGGAGACTAGGCTGCAATCTCCTTCAGCGATTCAGATGGTTTACCCCTTTGTAGCCGTGTTGTGGAATTCAGTCTGATTGGCAGACTTGTTAGTATACAGCACCGGAGTCATTCCCGTTATCGAATGCTGATGAGGATTCGCCATACCCTGTGGTTATGCAGCGAATCGAACTAGGGTGGAACCACGAGCTGAGCGCACTCGTCCCTTAAGGGATGCAGTGTGCTTTTTTGCGTTCAATCACATATACAGGAGGAACGAAGATGGTTGTACAAGTGAAATTACCAGATGGCGCAGTGAGAGAGTACGCAGTTGGAACGACCATTGAGCAAGTGGCGGAATCCATTTCTTCTGGGCTTAAGAAAAATGCGGTAGGCGGCAAAGTGAACGGAAAATCAGTCGATTTGTCATTCTCATTGGAAAATGATGCAGACGTTGAAATTTTGACGCTTGATAATGAAGCGGGTTTAGAAATGTATCGCCACAGTACGGCACATTTGATGGCTCAAGCGATTAAACGAATTTATGGCGACAAAGCGGTAAAATTGGGAATCGGGCCTGTCATTGAAGATGGATTCTATTATGACATCGATTTGGAAACACCGCTGAATCCCGAGGATTTGGTGAAAATCGAGAAGGAAATGGAACGCATCTCCAATGAGAACCTGGCGATTACCCGCCGCGTCGTTTCCCGTGAAGAAGCGATTCGCATTTTCACTGAAATGGAAGATCCGTATAAGCTTGAGTTGATTCGTGATCTACCGGAGGATGCAGTCCTCACCATTTATGACCAAGGCGAGTTCTTTGACTTGTGCCGCGGACCGCATTTGCCGTCTACCGGCAAGATTAAGGCTTTCAAATTGCTGAGCGTAGCGGGTGCTTACTGGCGCGGCGATGCTAAAAACAAAATGCTGCAGCGTATCTATGGGACAGCGTTCCCTAAAAAAGCTCAGCTGGATGAGCATTTGCACTTGCTTGAAGAAGCGAAAAAGCGTGACCACCGCAAGCTGGGCAGAGAGCTGAAAATGTTCGCTTTCTCCCGCGAAGTAGGTCAAGGCTTGCCGCTATGGCTGCCAAACGGTGCCAAGCTAAGACGCACAATGGAACGTTACATCGTGGACTTGGAAGAGCGTTTGGGCTACCAGCACGTGTACACTCCGGTGCTTGCTAACGTTGAGCTGTACAAAACTTCCGGTCACTGGGATCACTACCATGAGGACATGTTCCCGAAAATGGTGATGGACAATGAAGAGCTTGTCCTTCGTCCGATGAACTGCCCGCATCACATGATGGTCTACAAGAGCGATATGCGCAGCTACCGCGATCTGCCGGTTCGGATTGCTGAGCTTGGCACTATGCATCGTTACGAAATGTCCGGCGCTCTTACCGGACTTCACCGTGTGCGCGCCATGACACTCAACGATGCGCACATCTTCTGCCGTTTGGATCAGATCAAAGAAGAGTTCTCCCGCGTTGTCACTTTGATTCGTCAAGTTTATGCGGATTTCGGAATTACCGACTATCGTTTCCGTTTGTCCTACCGGGATCCTAAGGATACCGAGAAGTATTTCCAAGACGATCAAATGTGGGAGACTTCCCAGCGCATGCTACGTGAAGTAGTTGAAGAACTCGGATTGCCGTTCTACGAAGCTGAGGGTGAAGCGGCATTCTATGGTCCTAAACTTGACGTTCAGATCAAAACAGCACTGAAGAAAGAAGAAACACTTTCTACTGCGCAAATCGACTTCTTGCTGCCGGAGCGTTTCCAGTTGGAATACACAGGGGAAGACGGTCAGAAACATCGCCCTGTCGTTATTCACAGAGGGATCATCTCCACTATGGAGCGGATGACAGCCTTCCTGCTCGAGAATTTCGCAGGTGCGCTGCCGACTTGGTTAATGCCGGTGCAAGCCAAAGTTATTCCGGTATCGCCTGCCTTTGAGGAATTCTCGAACAAGGTGACTGAGCGTTTATTGGCTGCAGGCATCCGTGTTGAAGCGGACAACCGCAATGAGAAGCTGGGCTACAAGATTCGCGAAGCGCAGCTCGAGAAAATTCCATTCATGCTTGTTGTCGGTGAAAATGAAGTGACGAACGAAAGCCTCTCTGTCCGCAAACGGGGGCAAGGGGACTTGGGTACTCACCCGATTGAGCAGGTCATTGGCATGATCAATGAAGAGATAAGCAAAAAACTTTAAGTCAATTTTCATATAAAAGAAGCAGAGAAGACGACGTCTTCTCTGCTTTTTTTTGTGTTCATAGAACAATTTATATGATTTTGGTTTGGTATGTATAAGGGAACGTAAAGGGGGCACTTTAAACAGTGAGTATGCATATGGAGGTTTAATTCTGGAATGAACTGGACAACCTGCAATAGTAGGGGGAGGTTTCACAAGATGTTTGCTGACTTATTTACTAAGCCCAAATGGCTTGGCGCATGGATGGTCATGAATGTTTTGATTGCGCTTTTGGGACAAGAAACAAGGAACACGGCCGACACCGTAAGCCATATACAAGTGCCGCATCAAATGGATATTCCGGAGAAAACGGAACCTGTTTCGGTGCCGGTAGCACAAGATCGCGGGCAGCAAATCAATTATCGCTATGTTCCGAGGTTGGATTCAGATTTGTCGAAACTGAAAGCTGTTGAAGTGACGGCCACCGGATATTACGCAGGCAAAGAATCCACGGGCAAGAATCCGGATCATCCTGAGTACGGGATTACTTTTTCGGGAATTAAAGTGAAGCGGGACGATAAAGCTTTATCGACCATTGCCGCTGATACGAGCGTTTTCCCGCTGGGTACGGTCTTATTTATCCCGGGTTATGGCTATGGGGTCGTTGCTGACACGGGAAGTGCAATTAAAGGGAAGAAAATTGATTTATATTTTGACACAAAAGATCAGGTCTACAAAGAATGGGGCAAAAAAACCGTCAAAGTCTTTATCGTCAAGCAGGGGAATGGCAAGGTGACTGAGCTCATTTGGAATCAGTTGAAGGACGAGATTTTATCTCCGACCAAATCGTTGTAAAATTTGTTTTGGCTAACATTTTCATCATAAAAAATCCTGTTTGGGGAACGATATACATACAGGAGGTGATTGAACATGGCTAAGAACAAGAACAACAAAAACAACAACTTGAACTCCAGAGTAGCTCAAGACGTAGAATTTGCTACGGAATCTGCGGTGTCTAACAAGCAGCAACAAAACAACAATCAAAACCAAAATCAAAACAAATAACGAATAAAAACTTAGAGGTAAAAAAGAGCAGGGACCCGGAAGGGTCTCTGTTTTTGTTTTGTGTCCGAAGCGTAATGAGACATAGGACATCTTCAATCGAATCGGGCGATGGCCCGGGACTTTTTCATTTCGTAGGAGTGCATGGCATGTCAGATATTATGAAAAACAGTGTATTATCTTATCAAAAGCGATAAAAGATGACATGGGAACTCTTTTTGGTGTCGTAAGAATCGATTTAATCTTGAAATAATAGTTCTCAAATACATTAGTTTAGTGTAAAATAAGATTACTGTGATGAATGTTGACATGGGGAGATAGGTGAGTGACTATGCTGAGTGCTATGCGATTGGACGGGGATTCTCAAAGGACACCGAGGAAAGCCGCGGAGGTATTTCCATTCTTGGAAGCTTACATTGCCCGCAAGGAGCAGCAGGCTTTAGAGATTGAGCAAGTGGTGGAGCGTTACGAAAGGAAGAGAATGAAGGAAGAGCGAGCTTATCAGGCGATGTCTTCACTTCGCCGCATGTTCACGGGCAAGAAACCCGACCATCATCTTGCTGTAGAGTATATCCACTATGTGAAGAAACCGATGGAGCAAGTAAATAAGTTGCGTGCAGAGATTGCACGTGCCAGACAGATTCTGAATGAATCCAAGCCAGGCGATGATATCACCATTCCGGAAGAATTTGAAGAACTGCTTCCTTAGCGAGTGCAATATATACGATCCTAAACGGTAGAAAAAAGTGAATAGTTGAACGTCAAAGGAGCTAAGCGGCTAGTATGTGCTTAGCTCCTTTGCTTTTGGCGCTGATTGCTTCTTTCTTGAGATTGCTGCCAGCTTTGGTCCCGCAATTTTAAGGCATCGCTTCCTCCAGATCCATTGGCAGGTAAAGTTGTGGAAACTACAGGACGCTATTTGAGTTAGATGGGCTGCTTATTGGCTGCAGACGGAACTACGGGGTCTTATCTGCTATGAAAAACCCCTATTCCGGCAGAATGCGCAAAATAGGGGATCGTAGTTCTCTCTAACTTGCAGAAGTATCGACTTTTCGAATAATAAGGGATCGTAGTTCCTCTTCGCGCGGTACACATACTCCTTTTGGGACAGCATCGTCCATCTATCCTTTTTTCAATTGCTCCAAATCCAGAAAACCGTCTTCCTGGCTGTATGCCGGAACTCCGTGAATCCCTACATCCAAGCCCACGAGTTCTTCATCTCTGCTCACACGCAAAGGAACAATCAAATTAATAAGTTTCATAACGCCCCAGGTGAGGGCGAAACCCCAAATACAAACCGTAACAAGGCCTAACGCTTGAACGCCTAGCAGACCAAATCCGCCGCCATAGAATAACCCTGCGGTTCCTTCGCGGATGGCGTCAGGCTGTGCGAATAAGCCTACAGCCAATGTCCCGATGCTGCCGCTGATGCCATGAACCGGAAACGCGCCGACGGGATCGTCGATTTGTCTGGCTTCCAGCATCTCTGTTGCGTAGACCATCGCGATTCCGCACACGGCCCCGATGAAAATGGCGGCGGCATCGCTGACAAAAGCACAGCCGGCGGTAATGCCGACCAGACCTGCAAGTGCGCCGTTGATGACCATCGGCGGATCGGCTTTGCGGTAGCGCAGCATGGTAAACAAAATGCAGGTTGCGCTGCCTGCTGCTGCTGCCAGCATTGTTGTTACGGCAATATGGCCAATCGATGTATTGGTGGCGCTCAGTGTACTGCCGGAGTTGAAGCCGAACCAGCCAAACCAAAGAATGAAGGCTCCTACTGAGGCAAGCGGTAAATTAGAGGGAGGAACGATGTTGGCTGAACCGTTTGCGGAAAATTTGCCGATTCGTGGACCGATTATCATCGCAGCTGCAAGTGCCGAGAATCCGCCCAGGCCGTGAATGACAGCCGATCCGGCAAAATCAACCATGCCTAATTTCCCCAGCCAGCCACCTACGGCCCATACCCAGTGACCGGCAATCGGATAGATTAAACCTGTCATGGCAATTGTGTAGAGGATGTAAGCCCGGAAATTGATGCGTTCGGCAACGGCTCCGGATACGATCGAAATAACAGCGATAACGAAAGCGCATTGGAACAGCCAGTAGGTTTCATGTGAGATGTTCAAAACGATATGTGTCAAATCTCCTCCCATGAAGAAACCGCTCGTTCCTATGATCCCCCCAGCGTCTTTGCCGTACATAAGTGCAAAGCCGATAAAATAGAAAATAAGTGCTCCGAAAGCGATATCAACAAACACTTTCATAATGATGCTTACGGCATTTTTCTGTCTGACAAAGCCTGCTTCGAGTAACGCGAAGCCCCCCTCCATCAATAAAATCATGGCAGCGGTTAGAACCACCCATATGGTATCTAGACCGCTGGAAAGCTGTTGGATTTGATCCATTTGTAATCTCTCCTTATATTCGACGCGTTCTAATGGAACAATTATACGGTTCTGATGATAAAGATGTCAACGGAATACGTAAGAAAACATAACATATGAAGCTTAATGTTCGTATCCTCTAGAAACCATGTCAGTTATTCTGCTTGTGGCTTTTTAAAAACTCGGTCTCTAGACCGAGGGAGCCTTCAATCCCTCGTCTCTTTTCAATCTTGCTTGTATCTTATAGACTAGAAGTATCTTAACAACGATGTACACAAATGGAGGAAGAACGTATGAATCCGCATATGTTTCAACGCATGATTTGGGGGCTTGTCCTCGTGACGGCAGGTATCCTTTTTTTACTTAATCAACTGGGTTTCATCCATGTTGATCTTGCCTATATGTTTTCCACGTATTGGCCTGTCATTCTCATCTTTTATGGCCTCGTTGGATTCCTGTGGCAGCGGAAGTATCATTGGGGGGGCTCGATTTGGAGCTTGCTTGTCGCCGGTGTCGGAACGATCTTCCTTTTAAAGAATTTAAACTTGACCGATCGGTCTATAGGCGAAATGTTTAAAATTTTGGCTCCGGCTGCTTTAATTTTATTCGGTTTGAATGTGCTCTTCCGACCGGGTCGTAAAGAGTCTCCCGATTGGCTAGCGATGAAAGAAGCGAAAGATCAAGCAAGAAGAGAAAGACGGGAGGCAAGGAGGAAGGAACACGGGAGACATAGCAATCCGTGGGATTCCTCGAATTGGCATCCGCATACAGCAAAGGCGCCGTTCCCTAAGGAAAAAACAGAACAGGATCATTTCTCGGGAAATGAAACGAAGCATACACTTAGCGATGAGGAAAAAGAGGTACTGAAGGATATTCATGGCGAATTCCACACGAAGCATGCGGAGGAATGGCTCGGCTCTGAAGAGCCTGCTCCTAAGGCCCCGCGTGTTCGACTTGATAAGCAGGAACAGCCAAGAACACAGAACATGCATCACGGCCATCGATACGATGATTTCGTGCGAAATTTCGATTCCGGCGATGTGCTCCATCGGCACGGCTTTATCGGAGATGTGCATCTCGGTCAAGAAGCATGGGAATTAAAGCCGATTCAAATTTCACATTTTATTGGAGATTCTGTCATTGACTTGACCCGTGCGGCAATTCCGTTAGGTGAAACAACGATTCATGTCACGGCATTTATCGGCGATGTGAAAATTTTTATTCCGAACGATCTTGATGTGGAAGTACGCGTTATGGCCAGCTCTTTTATTGGAGACATGAAGGTGCTTGACCGGCGTGAGAGCGGATTCCTGCGCAGCGTGAGAACGCAAACCTCGCACTATGAAGAGGCAGACCGGAAGCTCGTTGTTACAACCAGCATGTTTATTGGTGACATCACAATCAAAAAGATAGGTTAAGGATGGAGCATGTACAAATTGCGAATGTTCAATATGAAGTGGCAGCTGCTGAATTACTTTCTGATATCGAGTATACTCACCGTCTCAAGTATTTTTATCGTGCTTGAGTACTACAGCCGGGAGCTTGCGTCATGGGAGTTCCGGATGTGGTTTCTCATTGCCATTTTAGCGCTCTGTCTAACCGTAGGATATGTAGCAACCAAGAGATGGCAGCGCAAGGTCGATGAGCTTCATGTGGCCATGCTTGAATTGTCCAAGGGGAACTTCTCCAGCCGCGTTGAGCTTGAGCCTGTAGAACCATTCATGTATTTATATGATGCTTTCAATAAAATGGCTGCCTCTGTTGAAGAGCGCGTTCAACTGCTGCAGAAATTAGGCGAGGCAGAGGCTATTCGCGATCAGGAGCTTACGGAAAATGCGGTGATGGAGGAAAGGCGCCGCCTGGCGCGCGACCTGCATGACACTGTCAGTCAAGAGCTGTTTGCTATTCATATGTCCGCCTCTTCTTTGCCGAAAATACTGGAAAGAAACCCTGATGCAGCTCCGACTGTGATGAATCAGCTCATTCAAATGTCGCATCATGCCCAGAAGCAGATGCGCGGTTTGATTTCGCAGCTTAGACCAATTGAATTAAACGATATGAGCTTACAAGAAGCCCTGGAGAAATGGTTTCCGGAATATTGCCGGACTCATGAACTGCAGGGCCAGCTTGATGTTTCGCTGCATGAAGCCATCTCGGAAGCGATCGAGCATCAGTTTTTCCTCATTATTCAAGAAGGTCTTGCGAATGTGGTCAAGCATGCTTCCGCCAAAGGAGTTCGGCTCGCGATCTACGAAAGAGAGCATCAATATGTGCTTCAGCTGCAGGATGACGGCCAAGGCTTCGAGCGAAGGGATATTCCGTCAGCCTCCCATGGCTTATCGACAATGAGAGAACGGGCGCAAAAGCTCGGCGGCGATGTGGAAATCGATAGTAAATTAGGATCAGGTACCCGCGTTCGGGTGCGCATTCCGCGTTTTACGGGACAGAACGGACTTGTCACAAAGGAGAAAGAGGGTAATGGCGATGAGTAACATAAAGGTAATGATTGTAGATGATCACGATATGGTCCGCGTAGGATTAAGGACATATATATCCATGGAACCGGGGCTGGAGGTTGTGGGCGAAGCAGGGAATGGTCAGGAGGCTTTCGACAAGTTAAACGGCGGCGAGTTGTCCCAAAAACTTCCGGATGTGATTTTGATGGATCTTACGATGCCCGTGCTTGACGGGATAGGGGCTACCAAACTCATATGCGGCAAGTTTCCGGAGATCCGAATCATCATGCTTACGAGTTTCTTGGAGGAAACGAAAGTGCTTGAGGCCGTGGAGTCGGGAGCAATCAGCTATATGCTGAAAACGGTCTCTTCCGAGCAATTGATTCATGCCATCCAGAGCGCGTACCGCGGCATGCCGGTGATGAACTCGGAAGTATCTTTGGCCTTAACGAGAGGTGTAAGACAGCGCAATGCGATGCCGGAGGAAGAGGGGCTGACTTCCCGCGAGAAGGAAGTGCTGCTTTTGATTGCGGAAGGCAAAAGCAACAAAGATATATCGGAGGAACTTTTTATTAGTATAAAAACAGTGAAAACGCATGTCAGCAATCTATTGATGAAGTGCGAGTTGGACGATCGTACACAGTTAGCTATTTTTGCACACCGTAAAGGTTGGGTTTGATGAAGTAGGAACCTGACACATAAAAACTACATTTTGGCACATTCTATGCGTACGGCAACTAATATGAGCGCTTAAGGAGTGTCAGAATGAAAACATTATCATCATCGTTAGAGCAAGTCAGAGAGTCCTTCGATAGTGTGCGTGACCACCTGCATGAGTTTGACTTTGCATTAGGGGGAAACTGGGATTACGATCATGGTTATTTCGACCGCCATTTAGATGAAGCGAATAAAGTTTGGCTTCGCATTCCCTTTCAAGTCATCACCGGCAGAATCGATGGCGATTCAGAGGCGACGGATGCCATTGTGGAAGTGGGTACGCCTTTTGTGCTGAAGCACGTTTATAATGAAGGGCTTGATCAAGGGGCGGAAGCGGAAACCTACGGAGCGATGATTGATCAGTTTCAAGCGCCGCTGGATCCGGATGCCGATGTGGAAGACAAATGGGTGAAAGAAGCCGCGGGATTGCTTAAAAAGGTTGAGCAAGCTTGGATTCAATAATATTGTCCTTTTTTTACCTCCATTTTATTGTTTTTTAATATTCGTTTAAGGTTGTGAGTGCATGATAGAACCATAGACAGCAAGACATTAGCCTACTAATGAAAATGCACATTATAACTTATTAAACAAGTGGAGGTAAGAAAGTATGGACGATAACAAAAAAGACTACAGCGACTTCTTCAAGTCGCAGAATAACAATAACGATTCTAACGATTCAACGAATGGTAAAGAAGCTGACCATCAAGAACCGCATGATCCTAATAAAGAAAGACCTTCCTACTATTATTCTTACGGACCTTATAAGTCGGCTTTTAACGAAAATCCCGAGCAGCAGGAAGCACTTACAACTTCCGCTTCAGGAGCAGAGGGAACATCCAGCGTTGAGGTCACGCCGCCGAAGAACTTGCGCCCTTTCAGTTTCGGTCCGGATGTAAGTTCGGGTCAAGGGCCTGGCCACTGGGATCCGCACGCTAAGAAACGTTCTTCCGTGAAAAGCGTTTTCGCTGCTTTCATGGCAGGCGCATTGGTCGTAAGTGCACTGATGTTCAGCGCTGACAAATTGAACTTGTTCACAGGCAACCAGCCGCTAGCCTCGGGCAGCTCGACTACAGCTTCGGCGAAGAGCTCGAACGGCGAGGTGAAAAATGTAGGATTAGACGTTGTCCGTCCAGGCAATATTGCCGCCATTGCTCAGAATGCCGGACCGGCTATCGTGAAGGTTGAATCTTTGGTGAAACCGAAGCAGTCCACGCGCGGCGGCAACTCGCTCTTCGATGATCCTTTCTTCCGTCAATTCTTCGGAGATAACGGCGGCGGTACGTCACCGAAGAGCGGCACGCAAGATTCGGGCAGCGGTGAGCTACAACCTGCGGGGATGGGAACCGGATTTATTTTCGAAAAAACCGGTTATATTTTAACAAATGAACATGTTGTCGATGGTGCGGATGAAGTTCAAATCACTGTCGAAGGCTATGATAAACCTTTCAAAGCCAAGCTGCTTGGCAACAGCTATGACTTAGACTTGGCGGTACTCAAAATTGAGGGAGACAAAGAATTTCCGATTCTACCTCTCGGTAAGGCAGAAGATGTTAGCGTTGGAGACTGGGTTGTCGCAATCGGTAACCCGTACGGGTTTGATCATACAGTAACGGTTGGCGTGTTGAGTGCGAAGGAACGTCCAATCTCCATTCCGGATACCAAAGGAACACGTGAATACAAACATTTGCTGCAAACGGACGCTTCCATTAACCCTGGTAACTCCGGCGGTCCTTTACTTAACTTGAATGGTGAAGTTATCGGTATTAATACAGCGGTAAGCTCCCAAGCGCAAGGTATCGGTTTCGCTATTCCGACGAGCACGATTTCATCGGTATTGGAAAACTTGAAAAATAACGTACAAATTCCAAAAGAGCCTGTTCCTTACCTAGGGGTTGGCTTGCAGGATATCGGTAAAGACTGGGTTAGCGAATTGAAGCTTTCGAATACGGATGGGGCATTAGTTGGCAGCGTTCAACGTAAAAGTCCTGCTTTCCAAGCCGGTCTGCGCCAATATGATGTGATCGTAGATCTTAACGGTACGAAGATCAAGAACTCTCAAGAGCTAATCACGAAAGTTCAAGCGACAAAAGTAGGCGATAAAGTAACGCTGGGCATCATCAGAGACGGCAAGCGCATGGAAGTGCCGCTTACGGTTGGAGACAAAAACGCACTGGCCGAAACACCCGCTCAATAATAAAAAACATCTGTAGAGATAAACAAAGGTTAGTACGTACGGTTACAAGGAAGTGGAGACCCGCGGGCTTGAAGCTTGCAGGCTCCGCTTCTTTTTGCTTGGATCGCTGATTTTGATACAATGAAGAGAATGAAGGGGGGCCAAACGATGCGCGAAAATATTATGGTTATCGACGATGATGAGAAAATTACCTCTATGCTGAGACGAGGCTTGGCTTTTGAAGGATATTCCGTTGAAACGGCTAGCAATGGCGCGGAGGGGCTTAAACAAATGCTAAGATCGGAGCCTAATTTGCTGATCTTGGATGTCATGATGCCTCACATTGACGGCTGGGAGGTTGTGCGCCGCGTTCGTGAAAGCGGAAGCGAGGTGCCGATTCTGATGCTGACGGCAAAAGATGAAATCAGCGACCGCGTCAAAGGCCTGGATCTCGGTGCCGACGATTATTTGGTCAAGCCCTTTGCGCTTGAGGAGCTTCTGGCAAGGGTGCGAGTTCTTCTGCGCCGGAGAACGGAGAGAACTGAACAGCCGACGAATCGACTGAGTTATGAAGATACGACACTTGATTTGGATACGCGCGAAGTTTTTCGTGACGATAAATTGATTGAATTGACTACGAAAGAATTCGATTTGCTGCACCTGTTTATGCAGAATCCGAAGCGGGTGCTCTCCCGCGATATTATTATGGAAAAAATATGGGGTTACGATTACAGCGGCGAATCCAACGTACTCGAGGTGTACATAGCGCTTCTGCGCCAAAAGACCGAAGAGTTCGGCCACAAACGATTGATTCAAACCGTCCGGGGAGCGGGTTACGTACTGAGAGGAGAATCCTGATATGTCGCTTCGTTTGCGGCTGACGCTCTGGTATTCGGGAGTTTTGGCACTGACTATGCTGCTTTTCGGAATCGTGTTGTACTTTTTCCTGAATTATTTTTTGTACGATCAGATCCGTCAAGACTTGAGAAGAGAAGCAGGGAATACCTCTTTGCGTATCCAGAAAAGCTTTGCCCTTTCACAGAAGGGGCTTGTCGTGGAATTGGAGCTGGAAAACAGAGATTTTTATTCTACGAATACGTTCCTGCAATTATATAATGTGAAGCTCAAAAGCTATAATCGCTCGGCAAACTTGCAATTTTACAATGTCTCTCTGCCCATTGAGAAACCTAGCATCGATAAATTAATGGTGGATGACAGCGGCTTTTTTCAAAAAGCAAAAGTATTAGGGCAAGATTTTCTCATCTATTATCAAGGAATCTATGATCAAACCAGCCAACTGATCGGAGTTCTGCAAGCCGCTGTACCCATAGGCAGTTATGAGAAAACGGCCGTTACCCTCCGCTATACGCTGATGGTCTGGGCACTGCTTACGATTATCGTTGCGGCTTCGCTGGGATGGTTCTTATCACGGAAGGCGCTCCAACCGATTGAACGCGTGATTGATGCTGCGAATCAAATTGGGAGCGGGGATGATTTGGAGAAGCGAATCGAGTACCAAGGACCGCTGGATGAAATCGGACGACTCACGCAAACGATTAACGGCATGCTTTCGCGTATCCAGATTACTTATCTTGAGTTGGACGAAGCGTACCGCGCACAGCGCAGATTCGTATCGGACGCTTCTCACGAGTTGAGAACACCGCTCACGACCATTCGGGGAAATGTGGATCTTCTGGAAAAAATGTGGAAGAAAACGTCTGGGACGGAGCTTGCTACCCCTGAACAGATGCAAATGTCACTGGAAGCAATGCATGATATTGCCGGGGAAGCCCAGCGGATGAGCAGGCTCGTAAACGACCTGCTGGCACTGGCTAGAGCGGACGCCGGTGTGATTATGGAGAAGAGTCCTGTCGAAATGCTGCCGCTCGTGCAGGAGGTTGTGAGAAGGGCTCAATTGCTGGATCATACGGCGGACTGGCAGGTGGGTGACCTCCAGGTTTTAGACCATGCCATTGTGCAAGGCAATCGAGATTATTTGCAGCAGCTGTTGTTCATTTTCATTGAGAATGCGTTCAAATATACGCCGAATGGGAACGTATCGTTGCACGTGTCCCGGACGGATACCTTTATCGGCATTCAAATCGCGGATACGGGGATCGGGATGGACAAGGAAGAGATTCCCCATATTTTCGACAGATTTTATCGCGCTGATTTATCCAGAGGGCTCACCGCGGGCACAGGACTAGGCCTTTCGATCGCTAAATGGATTATTGATGAACACGGCGGATCCGTTGAAGTGACTACACGGAAGGATGAGGGCAGTACATTTATGATATGGCTGCCGGCAAACTTTCCTCTACCTGTGTAATCCGCTATAATAAAAGGAAAACCGATGAAGCAGGCAGGTGGAAGGCATGGAAGTGGTTCGAATATCTCCAAGGGGCTATTGTTATGGCGTCGTAGACGCAATGGCACTAGCTATGCAGACAGCTAAAAATTTAAATCTTCCTAGACCTATCTATATATTAGGTATGATTGTGCATAATGCGCACGTCACAGAATTTTTCAAAGAAGAGGGAGTCATCACGCTTGATGGCGAAAACCGTCTTGAAATATTGGAACAAGTCGAAAAAGGAACCGTCATTTTCACCGCGCATGGCGTTTCCCCGGAGGTTAGACGTTTGGCAAGAGACAAAGGTTTGACGGTTGTCGACGCGACGTGCCCGGATGTTACAAAAACACATGATTTAATTCGCGAAAAAGTAGCAGATGGCTATGAAATTATCTATATTGGTAAGAAGGGGCATCCTGAGCCGGAAGGCGCAGTTGGTGTTGCTCCCGGCCTGGTGCACCTGATTGAAAAGGTTGAAGAGGCCGAACATCTGAATATCAAAGCTGAGCGAATCATTATTACGAATCAAACAACGATGAGCCAGTGGGACATCAGACATATTATGAATCGCTTATTAGAGCTGTTCCCTAAAGCGGAAATTCATAACGAAATCTGCCTTGCGACACAAGTGCGGCAAGAAGCAGTGGCTGAGCAGGCGAAGGAAGCTGACCTTGTGATTGTCGTTGGAGATCCCAAAAGCAATAATTCAAACCGCTTAGCGCAAGTTTCAGAGGAGATTGCCGGGGTGAGGGCGTATAGAGTAGGTGATGTAACCGAACTGAATCGCGAATGGTTAACCCATGTTCGCAAAGTTGGTGTGACATCCGGGGCATCAACGCCGACGCCGATTACCAAAGAAGTCATATCTTACCTAGAAAGTTACGATCCGAAAGATGAAACCACTTGGGCAGTTACACGTACTATTAATATGAAGAAGCTCATTCCGGCTGTTAAATCCAAAGCGGCTAGCAGTGAGTAATTCCTATTTATTTCACAGGGCGGGATTGTGACCAGCATGCAGAGCACTCAGAAGGTGAAAATGATGAAAACTCGCTACGATTGGAAAAGCAGCAAACGCTGGTTCAGGTACAAATATTTACTTCTTTTACGTGCCAAAGGCGGACCGTCTAAGGTAGCGCGCGGCTTTTCAATTGGTTTGGCAATAGAAATGTTTACCTTGCCTACAGCTGGGTTTGCTTTCGTTCTTATTTTTCCTTTGGTTTATTTGTTAAGAGCTAACTTGCCTGCGGCATTAATTGGGTTTGTATTCGGGAAAGTGATTTATATCCCGTTCTCCATTCTTAATAAACAGGTAGGAAGTTGGTTGGTACCTAAGCACGTTAAGTTTTATCTGATCCATCATTTGCCGCATATTCTCTCCAATATCATTAGAAGTGGTTTGGACTTGATTGTTGGCGGTATGGTGGTTGGAACCGTCCTAGGTATCATCGCCTATTTCCCGGTCGTGCTCTTCCTCAAATACCATACGAATCGCCGCAAAGAAAAACGCAGAATCCGCAAAGATCAACTTGTATCATCCAACACAGAAGAATAGCACATAAATTAACGCTTGACGAATCTTCGTCAAGCGTTGTATATTTACTTTAGTGATTAAAAGCGTAGAAGCGAACAAGCGTTGAAGTGATTAAGTGGAACAGCCCATATAAATAAGGAGCGTGTATATCATGATCGCCATTACATCCAACAGAACGTCTGATGAACGTATTCAAGAAATTGTACAGTTTATCGAGAAGCAAGGTGTGCAAGCTCATGTCTCCAAAGGAGAAGATCGCACAGTCATCGGAATTATCGGTAAAGCAGATCCCAAATTAGCAGAGCAGCTGCGCCAAATGACAGGAGTCGAACAAGTCGTGAAAATTTCAAAATCATACAAATTAGCAAGCCGTGACTTCCATCCGGCAGATACCGTTATCAAGATCAAAGGCGTAGAAATTGGCGGCGAGCAGCTTGTTGTTATGGGCGGACCTTGCGCCGTAGAAACGCCGGAGCAAATCGACGAAATCGCCCGTCTGGTCAAAGCGGCGGGGGGGCAAGTATTGCGCGGCGGCGCATTCAAGCCAAGAACAGGACCTTACAGCTTCCAAGGCGTCGGTGTTGAAGGTTTGATCATGATGGCGGAAGCCGGCAAAAAGCATGGACTTCTAACGATCACTGAAGTCATGACTCCTGAATATGTGGATGTGTGCGCGCAATACGCTGATATTCTGCAAGTAGGCACACGCAATATGCAAAACTTTGACCTGCTTCGCAAGCTGGGCACCATTCAAACGCCTGTCCTGCTCAAACGTGGATTCAGCTCTACTTACGATGAATTCCTAAATGCAGCGGAATATATTCTTGCCGGCGGGAACCCGAATGTCATGCTCTGTGAACGCGGAATCCGAACATTCGAAACTTACACGCGAAACACATTGGATTTATCTGCCATTCCTGTTCTTAAGCAGCTCAGCCATCTTCCGGTCATCTCGGATCCAAGTCATGGCACGGGCCGCAGAGAACTTGTTGTTCCGATGACGAAAGCTTCCGTAGCCGCAGGAGCGGACGGATTGATCATCGAAATGCACACGGACCCGGACAACTCCATGACTGGCGACGGCGTCCAGTCACTGTTCCCGGACCAATTCGCGAAATTGCTGGTTGATTTAGAGAAGCTTGCGCCATTGCTGGGCAAGAAGTTCGATACGGAAAAAGAAGCTATTTTGGCATAAAATTTCGTTCAAGGAAACGGGTTTCTTCTATAGAAGAACTCGTTTCCTTTATTTGTATATAAGAAAACAATGTGAACTAGTGTGAGCATAGCTTACACACCAATAAAAAATACCTGACATAAGTATTGACTGTGTAAGCTCAATCGCTATATAATATGTGCAAGATAACAACAAAAAGTTGAACATTAATCATGTAAAGTACGTTGAATGTACGGAAATGGGAGGGTTTTTTAAATGTCAGTTCAAAACGTGTTGAACCTTATCAAGGAAAAAAATATTGAGTGGGTAGATTTTCGTTTCGTAGGTCTTTCCGGTAAAGCGCAGCATATTTCTTTGCCTGCTTCTGAAGTAGACGAAGATACATTCGTAAACGGCGTAGCTTTTGACGGTTCCTCCATCCCAGGATTCCGTGGTATTGAACAATCTGACATGGTAATGATGCCAGATACGGAAACTGCGTATGTAGATCCTTTCACAGCTCATCCAACATTAATCATTATGAGCAACATCCACACACCTGAAGGCGAACGCTATGACCGCGATCCGCGCAGCATCGCTCAAAAAGCTGAAGAATATCTTCAAACAACAGGTGTAGGTACGACAGCATTCTTCGCGCCAGAATCCGAATTCTTCATCTTTGATGATGTTCGTTACGAAAATGGTATGAACAAGTCTTACTTCGAAGTTGACTCCGAAGAAGCAGGTTGGAACACAGGCCGCAAAGAAGAAGGCGGAAACCTTGCTTATAAAGTTCCGGTTAAAGGCGGTTACGTTCCAGTAGCTCCTATCGATTCTCAACAAGACATTCGTTCCGAAATGTGTAACAAGCTTGCCGATGCAGGCCTTCGTATTGAACGTCACCACCATGAAGTGGCTACAGCTGGTCAAGCTGAAATCAACTTCCGTTTTGACACATTGACTAAAACAGCAGACAACCTGCTCAAATACAAATATATCGTTGCTAACACTGCTAGAGAATATGGTAAAGTTGCAACTTTCATGCCTAAACCGCTGTTTGGCGACAATGGTAGCGGTATGCACGTTCACATGTCCATCTTCGACGGAAGCGAGCCTTTGTTCTACGAAAAAGGAGCATATGCGAACTTAAGCGAAATGGCGATCAACTACATTGGTGGTATTCTCTACCACGCTCCGGCTTTGATTGCAATCACAAACCCAAGCACAAACTCTTTCAAACGTTTGGTTCCTGGTTACGAAGCACCGGTTAACCTCGTATTCTCCAAAGGTAACCGTTCTGCAGCAGTTCGTATTCCAATCGCAGCAGTAACACCTAAAGGCTGCCGTATCGAGTTCCGTACTCCGGACAGCACAGCTAATCCATACCTTGCTTTCGCAGCAATGTTGATGGCTGGTCTTGACGGTATCAAAAAGAAAATTGATCCACGTGCACTTGGATACGGTCCTTTCGATAAAAACATCTATGAAATGTCAGATGCTGAGAAAGGTGAAATTCGCAGCGTTCCTGGCACACTGGATGAAGCTCTTGACGCTCTTGCAGCTGATTCCGACTTCTTGATTGAAGGCGGCGTATTCACACAAGATTTCATCGACAACTACATCGAATTGAAACGCGGCGAAGCTAAACAAGTTGCAATCCGCATTCACCCGCACGAGTACAACCTGTACTTCGACTGCTAATTCTTTAGCACTTATATCGTCATAATCATAGAACTGCTTCTGCCATGGTCATTCATGGTGGGAGTAGTTTTTTTCATTAATACTGAATATCTTTTAATAATAATTCTAAATAACGTTGGAAAATTTATGTATGTGAGGTATAATGAGAGCATTCAGCAATATTTCCAAACTCATAGCGGATAAGACAGAAAGGAAGATATGTATGAAAGTAACCCTTATCGCAGGAAGCAACCACCAGGCGGCAACAAGTACAAAACTTGTCGAATATATCAAGCATTTGGTAATTTCGCAGGGACATGAAGCAACTTTGATTGATCTGCACCAAACGCCGGTTCCTTTCTATTCACCGGATGATGCGCATGGAGGTCTTGAGGCGCTGGAGAATTTGAAGCGTGCGATGCATGAGGCCGATGGCATTGTGCTCGCTACACCGGAGTATCACAGCGGAATCTCGGGGGTTCTGAAGAATGCGCTTGATCATCTCGGGCAAGATTATTTTAACAACAAAGCTGTACTTTCCGTAAGTTCATCGGGCGGTGCCGTAGCTGTAAGCTCGCTAACCCAGCTGCAAACAATCGTTCGAAACCTTCACGGCATCAATTGCCCGGAGTGGGTTTCGATTGGCGGCGATCAGCGGAAAAGCTTTCAAACCGGAATAGCCTACAGCGATATTCATCCTGATGTCGATAAACGCGTTCGACGTGTCGTAAATGGATTCCTTGATTTGACAGCAGCCTTGTCCGTTCGACAATAGGTTGTTCGACAATAACGTATTTAAATTTACATTTTTATAGATGAGCAATGCAAAGTGTTCCTGACGCTTTGTGTTGCTCTTTTTTTTGTTATCTGCTAGAATTACGACATTCAATTGTTAACCAAAACAACAAAAACGAAGTTGACAATTAGTTTTTAGAAAAGGGGGATTTTTGTGTCAATGTCCTATGAACGGCTTGCTGCCTTAAACAAGTCACACGTTTGGCATCCTTTTACACAAATGAAAGACTATAACAACGAGGATCCTCTCATCATTGAGCGCGGCGAAGGCGTTAAACTCTATGACGTCCAGGCACGAGCTTATTATGACGGTTTTTCCTCGGTTTGGCTGAATGTACATGGACACAATGTGCCCGAGCTTAATCGGGCGATTACGAACCAGTTGGAGCTTGTGGCTCACTCAACGCTGCTAGGCATGGCGAATATTCCAGCCATTGAGCTTGCTGAGCAGTTGGCCAGAATCACGCCGAATGGATTGAACAAAGTGTTTTATTCGGATTCAGGAGCAACCGGGGTTGAGATTGCCATCAAAATGGCGTTCCAATATTGGCATAATCAAGGTGCGCGTGGTAAAAAGTCGTTTGTTACGATGAATCAGGCGTATCACGGAGATACGGTTGGGGCCGTTAGCGTCGGTGCGATCCCGCTGTATCATGAGGTGTTTCGTCCCTTGCTGTTCCAGTCGCACACCATCCCTTATCCCTATGCGTATCGCCATGAAGGAGGGGCGGAAGGTGCCAAGGAGGCAACCTTACATGCGTTGAGAGATTTGCTCGAGGCACGGGCGGACGAGATTGCTGCCCTGATCGTAGAGCCGATTGTCCAAGGGGCCAGTGGGATTATCGTGATGCCGGAGGGCTGCTTGCGCGAGATGGCTGAGCTTTGCCGTAAGCATCATGTCCTGTTTATCGCCGACGAGGTGGCGACGGGCTTCGGCCGGACGGGGGAGATGTTCGCTTGTGATTTGGAAGGCGTACAGCCGGATTTGATGGTGGTCGGAAAAGGGTTGACCGGCGGCTATTTGCCTGTGGCAGCGACGCTGGCGACGGACGAGATTTATAATGCCTTTTATGCGGATTATAGCGAGCAGAAGACATTTTTCCATGGACATTCTTATACGGGGAATCCGCTCGGATGTGCGGTCGCTTTGGCCAGCTTGAGGCTTTTTGAGGAGCGGAGCATGTTGGAGGGCGTGCGTGCTAAGGCGTTAAGTATTCAAAATCGACTTGAGCCCCTTAAGGACAGACCGCATGTCGGTGAAATCAGGCAAAAAGGACTGATGATCGGCATTGAGCTCGTCCGTAATAAAGATACGCGGGAGCCGTACGAGTGGGCAGAGCGGGTAGGCGTTCGGGCGAGTCAGCGGGCAAGAGAGCTGGGCATGCTGACCAGGCCGCTCGGCAATGTGATAGTTTTCATTCCGCCGTTAGCCAGCACGGAGTCTGAGCTCGCGGAGATGACGGATATTTTGGCCCAATCGATTGTTCACGTCACGGAAGGATGCGTCCTACGATGAACATCGTTCAAGCAGAACCGATACGAGGTCTGTTCATTACGGGCACGGATACTGGCGTCGGCAAGACGATGGTGACGGCAGCGTTAACAGCGGCTCTTCGCGCAGAAGGGTGGGAGGCAGGCGTTTGGAAGCCTGTGCAGTCAGGCGCAAGCCTGGGCAGCGGAGCAACCGATGCCGAACGGCTGCTGGAGCTAACGGAAATCAATGAGCGGCCGGAAACGGTAGCGCCATATACGTTTGAAGCGCCACTGGCTCCCATGCTTGCTGCTAAGCTTGCCGGCGCAACCTTAACGCTGCAGGAGTTGATCGCCGCAGGCAAACCGCTTGTTGAGCGATACGAAGCGCTGCTCGTAGAGGGCGCAGGCGGTGCTGCCGTTCCGCTGAGCGATGACGCCTTGATTGTGGATTTGATCGCGGAGCTCCGAATTCCTGCACTTATTGTGGCGCGTTCCGGTCTAGGTACGATTAACCATACCATTCTGACGGCAGCCTTTCTCAGGCACTATGGAATCCCCATAGCCGGCGTCATTCTTAATGACGGCGAAGGCCCGGATTCTCCGGACGATCCGAGCGTTGCCACCAATGCGGAACTTATCGAGCAGTACGGCGGTCTTAATGTCCTAGGGCGTTTCCCGCGCTTGCCTGCAGACGTGCAGAGGGAATTTTTAATACATACGGTTCGGCAATCCATACAACTTGAACCCATAAAACAAGCGTTAAAGCTAAACCGCAATTAACGCCAAGGAGGAGAACATGAACACCATTTCAACCCAAAGGGATTGGCATTTGTTAGCTCAAAAAGCATTACAGGGGGAGTGTTTGACCATCGAGGAGGGGCTGGCTGTACTTGAAGCCGACAACGATGAAGTGCTCCCGCTGCTGCAGGCCGCCTTTCAAGTCAGAAAACATTACTACGGCAAAAGAGTCAAACTGAACATGATTATTAATGCGAAAAGCGGGCTCTGCCCGGAGGACTGCGGCTACTGCTCGCAATCGATCGTCTCAACGGCGCCAGTTCAGAAATACACGCTGCTTGATAAAGATACGCTGCTTGCCGGAGCTCGCGAGGCGTTGGCGCGCAAAGCCGGAACCTACTGCATCGTAGCGGCTGGGAAAGGCCCGACAGACAAGGAGCTCGAGCAAGTGGTGGACGCGGTAAAAGAAATCCGCGAGACGATGCCGCTCAAAATATGCGCCTGCCTGGGTATTTTGAAAGATGAGCAAGCACAGCGGCTTGCAGATGCCGGCGTTCATCGATATAACCATAATCTCAATACGAGTAAAGCGAATTACCCATCGATTACGACAACCCATACCTATGACCAGCGTGTTGAGACTGTAGAAAAAGTAAAAACATACGGAATGTCACCTTGCTCCGGCGTCATTATCGGCATGGGTGAAACCAATCAAGAAATCGTAGAAATGGCCTATGCGCTGCGCGAGCTGGACAGTGATTCCATTCCGGTTAATTTCCTGAATGCCATCCCGGGAACGCCTTTGGAGCATGCAGGCCGCACGCCCGCGATGAAAGCTCTAAAAGTGCTGGCTTTATTCCGTTTCATCTGTCCGTCCAAAGAAATCCGCGTTGCGGGAGGCCGCGAAGTGAATCTTCGTACATTGCAGCCCATGTCACTGTATGCGGCGAATTCGCTTTTTGTCGGTGATTACCTGACAACGGCCGGTCAAGCGGTCGGTGTGGATCACCAAATCATCGAAGATATGGGCTTTGAAATTGAACTTAACGCTCTGTAAGGTGGTGCCGGCAATGAATACGATGTCAGCTTTGACATGGATGGAACGGGAGCTTGCTTCATTGGAAGAAGCTTCGCTCAGGCGATCCCTCCGCACAAACAGCGCGGTTCCAGGGTCACCGGGGCGCATGGTTCGCGGAACAGGACCCAACAACCTGCTTAATTTGTCCGCCAACGACTATCTTGGACTATCCCAGCATCCCGCTATCGTCGAGGCGATGCGGGACACTCTGCTTAAGGAAGGCGCGGGAGCTGGAGCCTCCCGTCTCGTGACAGGCAACCGGATGGCTTATTCCTTCCTTGAAGAGGCTATTGCCGAATGGCAGAGCTGCGAAGCGGCGCTTGTTTTCGCCAATGGTTATATGGCGAACGCCGGAGTTATTCGTGCCGTAGTCGGCCGTGACGATGTGGTGTTTAGCGATCAGCTTAACCATGCCAGCATCGTAGATGGCATTCTGATGAGCCGGGCGGAGCTGGCCCGGTATCGGCACAATGATATGGAGCATTTGGGAGCGCTGCTGCATAAGCACCGCGATAAAAGGCGAAAGCTGATCGTGACCGATGCCGTTTTCTCCATGGACGGAGATCAAGCCAGACTGCGCGAGCTTGCGCTGCTCAAGCGCGAGTACGGAGCGATGCTGATGGTGGACGAAGCTCACAGCGGAGGGATTTATGGCGGACGGGGAGAGGGATTATGCCACCTACTTGGGATCAAGGATGAAGTGGACATTCATATGGGAACGTTCAGCAAAGCCTTCGGCGTCTACGGAGCTTATGTGTGCGGCAGTCGAACCCTCGCCGATTTCCTCGTAAATAAGGCTCGGCCGCTTATTTATTCGACGGCGATGCCGCCTGCGCTGCTCGCAGGCATTGCTCAAGCTTTAGTACTGGTGCAGCAGGAGCACTGGCGGCGTGATCGGCTAGAATCGGCTGTCCGTTTTTTTCGAGATTCGCTGCTAAGCTTAGGTTTTCAGATCCCAGCAGGCGATTCCCCCATCGTTCCGATTACGATCGGCGATAATGAGACCGCACTGCGTTTCAGCGCCGCGCTGGAAGAGAAAGGCATCGCAGCGGTCGCCATCCGACCGCCGACGGTGCCGGCGGGAACTGCGCGCATACGCTTTTCGTTATCCGCCATCCATACGGATGAGGAACTGCGGGATGCGATTGCATGCATTCGCGAGGCAGGGCTGCAGCTTGGAGTGATTAGGCGATGAGCGCAACAAGAAGTGGAACGATTTTATGGCTGCCTGGGTGGAGCATGTCCTCTGTAGTTTTCGAACAGCTTCGGGAGGAGCTGCCCGATTATCATCATGTGCTCATCGATTTCAGCGATGCCGAATCACCGGATGACATCATGATGCTAACGGAAGCAGCGGTTGCAAAATGTTTGGCAAATTCGGGAGAACACCGTCCTCTCTTCATTGGAGGCTGGTCGCTCGGCGGATTGCTGGCGCTGGGATTAGCGGCTAAAGGCTTGACGGATGGCCTCATCTTGTTTGCGGCTACGGCCCGGTTTATCCGTTCGAAGGACGAGGGAGAGTTGGGTCAACCGGATGCCTACGTCAGACAGATGATGAGAGCAGTCATGCAAGATTCGGCAGCAGTCGAAATCAAATTTCGACAGCGTCTGTGGACAGAATCGGAGCGGAGTGCAGGGATATGCGACATGTTTCCTCCCATAGGCAGCTGGACAATGCCGGCGCTGCTTGCGGGTCTTCATATTTTGAGGAATGAAGAAGTAAGTTCTGTACTTTCGAAGATCGTCTGCCCGGTATTTCTGGTCCACGGCATGGAGGATGAGATTTGCCCGTATAAAGGAGCGAAGGAGCTTGCAGATGGGCTGCCACAAGCCCAATTGCTTTCTATCCCCGATTGCGGGCATGTACCGTTCCTGGGAAGAGAGAAGGAGATCGCAGAGAAAGTGAGGCGCTGGTGGCATGAACAGCAGTATGGAGGTTAAGCGTCAATTTAACCGCAGCTCCTCGGGATCTTATGATCGGCACGCGGATGTTCAGCGAATAATGGCGGATCAGTTGGCAGCTAAGCTCGGCGAGACAAAGGGCGAAGGAGGCCGCACGTCTGTATGCGACATTCTGGAAATTGGCTGCGGAACGGGAAATCTGACAAGCAGGCTGGTTGACATATGGCCTGAAGCGGCGATTACCGCTTTGGACATTGCTCCCGGGATGCTTCGGGCGGCGGAACAGCGGCTCGATCAGCAAGCTGGTTATGAAATACGCTTCATCCAAGGTGATGTAGAGGAATGGTCAGCTGCTGCACAGACGGCTTCATTCGATCTGATCGTCTCCAGCGCTTGCTTTCAATGGCTGAAGCATCCGGTACAAACGCTTCAGCAACTGCGGCGGCTGCTTCGCCCAGGCGGTTCGTTGGTGTTTACGACCTTTGGGCCGGAAACATTTGGTGAGCTTCACGAGTCCTTCAGGGAAGTGTATCAAAGCAGGGGACAGCAGCCGCAGCGGCACGGTCTGTCTTTTCAATCCAAGGTTCAATGGAGGAGAATGCTCGCAGACTCAGGTTTTGCGCACATTGAAGAGCAATCCTCTTTTCACGTTGAAACGTACCCGACGCCAAGGGATTTTTTGCTTGCTGTCAAGGCAATGGGCGCCAGCACCTCGGAAGCTGAGGCTGTGCCCGGCTTAAGCAAGCGGCGGCTGTTTGCCGGCATGTACGAAGTGTACGAGGCGAAGTTTAGCGTACCAGGAGGCATTTTTGCAACCTATGAGCTTTTGTTGATGCAAGGAGTAGCTCCTAATCAGGATAGAGGATCGGACGGGTTCTGATGATCTTAAGGCAACGTTCTCAATAGTAGGTCCAAAGGGCTATCATTCTTGTTTTGCTTTATTTACAATTCATGGTAACCTACTAGAAAAGACGGAGTTTTCGTCAGTCAGAAGGAAGGAGGGCTGAAGCGATGGGGATTGAGCCGATTTCGGATCATTTGCAGGAGCATTTACGCATCCTTTTCGTGGGATATAACCCTAGTATTCGGTCCGGCGAAACCGGCCATCACTATGCGAATCCGAACAATCGGTTTTATCGTATTTTGCATCAGGCAGGATTAACGCCACGGCTTTACAAGCCTCAAGAAGATCAAGATTTACTTGAACTTGGATATGGGTTTACGAACATCGTGGCGAGACCCTCGCTAACGGCTGCTGAAATTACACCTGAGGAATATCGGGAAGGCCGCTTGATTTTAAAGGGGAAAATTCAGAAGTATCGACCGCGGGTTGTATGTTTTGTGGGCAAAGGAGTTTACGAGCAGTACAGCGGACGAAGAGGCATGCAGTGGGGCAGCCAGCAGAAGCCTCTCGTAGAGGGTGTTGTCGAGTATGTTTGCCCGTCTTCCAGCGGGCTCGTTCGGATGAAACTGGAGGAAATGGTCGCTATCTATCGCGGGATCAAGTCATTTATCGGGATGGAGATGGAAAAAGAATGAATATACCGTGGCTGCATTGGGCTAAAGAAATTCAAGCGATCAGTCAAGCAGGGCTCGCATACGGCGAGAACGGCTACGATTTGGAACGCTACGAGGCGCTTCGCAAGATCAGCGTGGAGATGATGAGTTACTTCACAGACACACCGATTGACAAAGTGACCGAATTATTCGCTAGCGACAAGGGATACCAGACGCCGAAGGTCGATGTTCGGGCCGTTGTCCTGCAGGAGAACAAGCTGCTGCTTGTGAAGGAAAAGATCGACGGCGCCTGGGCATTGCCGGGGGGATGGGCGGACATTGGCCTTACACCGACCGAAGTCGCCATCAAAGAGACTCGCGAGGAAGCCGGATACGACGTCAAGCCGGTTCGTTTGCTGGCGGTTCTGGATAAGAAGCGCCACGCCCATCCTCCTTCCCCCAACCATACATACAAGATATTCATCTTGTGTGAGCTGACGGGCGGGGAGGCGCTGGAAGCCGGCTTGGAAACGACGGAGGTCGGCTTCTTCGGTGCAGACGAGCTGCCGCCTCTTTCGATCGAGCGGAACACTGTGGAACAAGTGCAGAGCATGTTTGAGCTTGCGAGCGGCCCGGCTTCTCACGTGCTGTTGGATTAACACGCGACGTCTCAGCTGGCACATCGGGGGATCGGGGTCCAATTCATCGAAGACAAGTTCAGAAATGAAAGCCTAGCCATTATTCGTGAAAATAATGGCTATTTTTCGCTGGAGCCGAACGGAAAAACACCGATCGGCTCATACGCCGGCGACCGGCCCAAGTGGCTCCGGTAGAGGACGATGTCCTCTACCCGCCACGCGGGCTGGCCGCCCGTTGGCGCGCCTGCCGCTAGGGCGGCGCGCGAGAACGGACCCGCCGCAGCGCGGTATCGGCGGGCCAGCGTGAGATGCGGCCGATAGGGGCGAGCCTCGGCCGGAAAGCCATGGCGGGCGCAGGCGCCCGCGACCTCGCGCTGCAGCGCAGCCAGCGCGTCCAGGTCGCCGGCGACGCCCGCCCACAGCACCGACGGCGCCGCCGGAGGTCCGAACACGCCAAGCCCTTCGGCGTGCAAGGTCAGCGGCAGCGCCGCTGCAGCAAGCTGGCGAAGCTCGTCCGCCAGCGCATCCGCTGTCTCGGCGGACGTGTCGCCGAGGAAGCATAACGTAACGTGGACGTCCTGCGGATGCGTCCACTTTTGAAAGGGCAGCGCCTCGCGAAGGCTGCCCGTCCATAAGGCGAGCGCCCGCCTGGACTCCGGCGGAAGCTGGATGCCGACAAACAGCCGATAATTGACCGGTGGTGATGAAAGCGTTTTTGTCGAATGGTCGGAAGGATGCATGGAAATGAGGACTCCTTTATGACTTTTTTTGACCGGTGTAAGGGTGATGGTTTGCTGCTTTAACTAGCATTGCCAACTAAGGTTTTACTTGATGCATGGGGAGAATATTGCTATCATAGCCATAATACAAAAGCAAAGGTGTGGTCATTCATGGGAAATCGGGCCTATAACTTTAACGCAGGGCCTGCGGCATTACCGCTAGAAGTTTTGCAGAAAGCGCAAGAGGAACTTGTCGAATTTAAAGGCATCGGCATGTCGATCATGGAAATTTCGCATCGCAGCGCAGAATACGAGCAAGTACATAATGAAACGCAGCAATTATTGAAACAAATTTTCGGGATTCCGGATGGCTATCAAGTCCAGTTCCTGCAAGGCGGAGCAAGCTCCCAATTCGCAATGATTCCTCTAAATTTCTTAAAGCCGGGCAAAGTGGGCAGCTATGTGCTGACAGGCGCTTGGGCGGAGAAAGCGGTACAGGAAGCAAGTCTGTTCGGGGAAGTGGCGATTGCAGCCTCCTCCAAAGAAAATAAATTCATGAAAATTCCGGATCTCAGCGAGATTAACATTCACCCGGATTCCGCTTACCTGCACTTGACGTCCAACGAGACAATCGAAGGCGCTCAATTCCAAAGTTATCCGGATACAGGCAATGTGCCGCTCATTGGGGATATGTCCAGCGATATTTTGAGCCGTCCAGTTGACGTTTCGAAGTTCGGCATGATTTATGCCGGCGCTCAAAAAAATCTCGGTCCTTCCGGTGTGACGGTTGTCATTGTCAAAGAAGACCTTCTGCAGGATCTGCCGAAAACAATCCCGACGATGCTTCGTTATGAAATTCACAGCAAAAACAATTCCCTGTACAATACGCCGCCTGTGTACTCCATCTATATGGTGAACCTCGTGCTGAAATGGATTCAGGAGCAAGGCGGACTAGCTGTTATCGAGAAAAACAATCTGGAGAAATCAGGCTTGATCTACAGCGCAATTGATGGAAGCGGAGGCTTCTACCGCGGTCCTGTTGATAAAGGCAGCCGTTCTGCGATGAATATTACTTTCCGTTTGCAGGATGAAGAGCTGGAGAAGAAGTTCATCAAGGAAACCGAAGCGAACGGGTTTGTCGGGTTGAAAGGTCATCGCAGCGTAGGCGGCTTGAGAGCATCTACCTACAATGCGGTTCCTTACGCGTCCTGCAAAGCGCTCGCAGATTTCATGATTGATTTCCAAAAACGCAACGGTTAACATCGAATCGAATACCTGTTCATGAGCTATTCATGGCACCCTCGTGTGCGCGTGAGTAGCTTTTTTTTGTTGCGGGTTAGAATGGTCGGTTGTTCGTTTACAATGTCTTAATAGGGCTTCTGAGACCGTTTGAGAGGCTTTTTTGCATGGGGGGGAGACTCTAAATCTAGTAGTGCGGTTATGGAAATTATTGGCCTTGTTCCTTTCGACAAATGTGAAAATTTCAAGTCTAAAATGAAAATTTTTTTTCAAATCCTCGCGAGGCGCGTCCTGCCTGGGTTTGGCTATTTTGGGCCCAGAAATGTGTCATAAGACACGTTGACAAACACAATATATTGATATAAATTTGAATCTATCAACTAGATGTCGTGGGAAAAAGCGAATTGCACAGAATCTTGACTCGCCCTTAAAATACCGCGAAATGCGGCGTAAAACCCTGATTTACCGCCTGATTTCAACCGTTTTCCCACGTGTGATGAACTGTTTATTTTGTCGATGGAACGGTGGATTTACTACATATGGATAGACGGTAAGATTTATATTACACACTACATATGGTTTGTTTCATTTAAGAGAAACACAAGAACGAGAATAGCTTAATGAACGATAGAAATGTTAGGAGACGGAGCCATGCTGATTGCTTATGATTCGAAAACGGGAAATGTTCGCCGATTTATTGCCAAGCTCAAAATGCCGGCGATTCAAATCGAGGAAGCGATGAAAGTGGACGAGCCTTTCGTGCTTGTTACCTATACAACCGGTTTTGGTCAAGTTCCTGAGAAGGTTGCTTCCTTCCTGGAAAGTAATGCCTCCAAACTCATTGGAGTGGCAGCGAGCGGGAACCGCAACTGGGGAGACGGGTTTGCCAAGAGCGCAGACACCATCTCACAACTGTATGATGTGCCTGTGTTAACGAAATTTGAGTTATCCGGCACCAAAAATGATGTAGAACGATTTGTTCAGGGGGTACATGCAATTGCGGCACATTGAGCTGAATAATTTATTAATGCAACGCGGAGCGGACGGTTTTTTTCAACTAGAGAAGGATAAAGAAGCCGTTGAAGTATTTATGGCGGACGTACACAGCAAAAGCCTCACTTTCCCCGATACCTCTTCGAAAGTTCGTTATATGATTGATAACAACTACTACGAGAACGTTTATGAGCATTACACCATAGATGAAGTCAACGAAGTTTATCAAGTGGCTCACGATCATCAATTCGAGTTCGCCTCTTACATGGCAGCTTCGAAATTTTATACGGACTATGCTTTGCGCAGTGACGATAAGACCTTGTATCTGGAGCATTTCCCGGATCGCGTTGCGATTGTAGCTCTATGCTTGGGGCGCGGCAACGTAGAAACGGCCAGTACGCTTGCTGTATCGATGATGGAGCAGCGCTTGCAGCCGGCAACGCCGACTTTCCTTAACGCAGGGAAAAGCCGCCGTGGCGAGATGGTATCCTGCTTCCTGCTGGAAATGGACGATTCCCTCAACTCCATCAACTATGTGCTGGCGACCTGCATGCAGCTGTCCAAAATTGGCGGCGGCGTAGCCGTGAACTTGTCAAAGCTTCGCGGACGCGGGGAATCCATTAAAGGTGTGGAACGCGCAGCCAAAGGCATTATGCCTGTGCTTAAGCTCATGGAGGACGCATTCTCCTATGCGGATCAAATGGGTCAGCGCAAAGGCTCCGGAGCGGCTTATTACAACATTTTCGGCTGGGATCTCATGGAGTTCCTGGATAGCAAGAAAATTAACGCGGATGAGAAATCCCGTCTGAAGACTCTTTCCATCGGTTTGATTGTGCCGAATAAGTTTTACAAGTTGGCGGAGGAGAACAAGCCTCTTCACGTTTTTGCGCCTTATACGGTTTTGCAAGCTTACGGCAAGCATTTGGATGATTTGAATATTGATGAGATGTATGATGAGCTGCTGGCGAACCCGAAAGTAAAGAAAAAAGTCGTGATGAGCGCCCGTGACATGCTGGTCAAAATCGCTACTACCCAACTGGAATCCGGTTATCCTTATATCATGAATCGCACGAATGCGAACAAGGATCATGCCCTGAAAGGGATCGGTACGATTAAAATGTCCAATCTCTGCACGGAAATTTTCCAACTGCAAGAAACTTCGGAAATCAATGATTATGGCCAAGACGATCTGATTTTACGCGATATCAGCTGTAACCTGGCTTCCATGAATATTGCCAATGTGATGGATCGCAAGAAGCTGCGGGAGACCGTCCACGAAGGCATGACAGCTTTGACAGCGGTCAGCGATATGACGACGATCAGCAATGCGCCTGGTGTGGCCAAAGCGAATCGTGAGCTGCATTCCGTCGGATTAGGGGTCATGAACCTGCACGGCTATTTATCCAAAAATAAAATTAGCTATGAGAGCGATGAAGCGAAAGATTTCGTCCGTACGTTCTTCATGGCGATGAACTACTATTCAATTGAGCAAAGTATGGCAATCGCCAAAGCGAAAGGGCAGGTTTTCGAAGGCTTCGAGCTGTCCGAATATGCGAATGGCGCTTATTTTAACCGTTATACGGAAACGGATTACCGTCCGCTGACCGATAAGGTGAAGGGTTTGTTTGAGGGGATGGAGATTCCGTCTCCGAGCGACTGGAGCAAGCTGAAGGATGAAGTGCAGAAGCACGGTCTATATCATGCTTACCGTTTGGCGGTTGCTCCGACACAAAGCATTTCGTATATTCAAAATTCGACCTCGAGCGTTATGCCGATTGTAGAGCCTATCGAGACGCGTACTTACGCGAACTCAACGACTTACTATCCGATGCCGTTCATGGCGCGCGACAATTTTTTCTACTATAAATCCGCGTATCAAATGGACCAATTCAAAATTCTCGATCTCATTGCTGAAATTCAAGCGCATGTGGATCAAGGCATTTCGACTATTTTGCACGTAAATAGCGATGTGTCCACGAGACAGTTGGCCAGACTATATTTGTATGCGGCACACAAAGGACTTAAATCGCTCTACTACACGCGAACAAACCAGCTATCTGTTGAGGAATGCGTAAGCTGCTCGGTGTAATTGGGAAGGGGATTGTATATAGATGAGTACTGCAACTACGGTTAATCATCCAACCGTCAAAAAAGCCGTGAACTGGAACCGGCCGGACGATGATTTCACGATAACTTTCTGGAATCAGAACATTATGCAGTTCTGGACAGACGAGGAAATCCCATTGTCTGACGATAAAATGTCCTGGATCACTTTGACTCCGGCTGAGCGCGAGCTGTACATGAAGGTGCTTGGCGGCCTGACGCTGCTCGATACGATGCAAGGCGGCGTAGGCATGCCTAAGATTCTTGAACATGTTGACGGGCTTCAGCGCAAAGCGGTGCTAAGCTTCATGGGCATGATGGAGCAAATTCATGCGAAGTCGTACAGTTCCATTTTCACGACACTGTCCACGACGGAAGAGATCAATGAGCTGTTCACATGGGTAGAGCACAATCCTTATCTGCAGTTTAAAGCGTCTAAGATTTCCCATTATTATGAGAATATTACAACGACTAAAGAGCTGTATTTAGCGATGGCCGCGTCGGTTTTGCTGGAGAGTTACTTGTTCTACAGCGGCTTCTATTACCCGCTTTACTTGGCCGGACAGGGTAAAATGACGAGCAGCGGCGAAATCATTGATTTGATTTTGCGCGATGAGAGTATTCACGGTCTGTACATAGGCGTACTGGCTCAAGAGGTCTATGCTGAGCTAAGTCCTCAAGAGCAGGATGAAGCGTATGAGACACTCAGTGCATTGCTTAAGGAGCTTCATGCCAATGAGGAGGGCTATACGGAGAGTCTTTACGGGCCTCTGGGATTGGCGGAAGACGTGAAAGCTTTCCTGCGTTACAACGCCAACAAAGCGTTCATGAACCTAGGCGTAGAGCCGATTTTCGAGGAAGAAGAAATCAATCCGATTGTTCTGAACGGACTCAGCACGAAGACGAAGCAGCATGACTTTTTCTCTAAAAAAGGGAACGGGTATGTGCGTACGATTCATGTTGAAGCGTTGACGGATGATGATTTTGTTTTCTAGATGTTAGACAAAAAAACTACCTTGAGGCCGTCACATATGCGGTGTCAAGGTAGTTTTTTACGGTTCTCGTGAAGGCTCAGGAAATTTAATTCCTTGCATGTGCCTAAGCTAACGATTCCTTTACCACAGGCTCTGTCAGCTTATAACCGACGTTGCGAATGGTCATGATATATTCCGGGTTGCGAGCATTTTGCTCGATTTTGTCCCGCAGATGGGAGATATGCACATCGACAATCCGGGTATCGCCGAGGAAATGATAATCCCAGACACCATGAAGCAGCTGCTGTCTGCTGAGAACTTTGCCGCGGTGCTTGCATAAGAAGAGCAGCAGTTCAAATTCTTTGGGCGTGAGCTCGATCGGTGCGCCGTTCATCGTAACTTCGCGTTGATCGGCTTTCACCGAGATCTGACCAATTGTAATCGGTGCGTTTTCCGTTGCGGACGGCAAGGTTTGAATACGCCTGTGAATGGCGTGGATACGGGAAATGAGCTCCTGCGGCGAAAACGGTTTGGTCATATAATCGTCGGCTCCGTTATCCAACCCGGCAATTTTATCCGTAAGGTCCTGCATGGCGGTCAGCATAATAATCGGTACGAGGTTATTCTGGTTTCTAAGCTTGCGGCATACTTGGAAGCCGTCCATTTTCGGCAGCATAAGGTCCAGAACGATAAGATCAGGGCGAAACGTCTGGATAGCATCGAAGACAGCTTCTCCATCGAATACGCAATGTACTTCGAAGCCCACGAGCTTCAGGTTAAACTCTATAAGCATGGAGATGGAAGGTTCGTCATCGACAACGAGGATCTTTTTTTTCATCATGGTTAGTTTGACTCCTTTTATCGAGAAGGATAACTCTATTATGGAGGAGCTCTATCATCGACATATTAAGATAAAGTTAACCCTGTGTAAAATTGCAATCCGCATGGACATATAATAGGATAGAAGATGAGGTGAATTTGACAGAGATGGCTTTTCATATTGTATTAGTTGAACCCGAAATTCCTGCGAATACAGGGAATATTTCACGGACATGCGCTGCAACAGGGACGCATCTTCATTTGGTTAGACCGCTTGGCTTCCAGACGGACGACAAGACGTTGAAACGCGCGGGCCTGGATTACTGGCATTCCGTTAAACTCGAGTATCATGATTCGTTCGATGAGGTGCTTGAAAAGTATAAGGAGCACCGCTTCTTCTTTGCAACGACGAAGGCGAAGAAGCGTTACACGGATTTTACATTTCAGGACGGTGACTTTTTCGTATTCGGCAAAGAGACGAAAGGTCTCCCGGAAGAGCTTCTGCGCCAGCATCCAGAGACACTGCTTCGACTCCCGATGTCAGATAGCGTTCGATCGCTCAATTTATCCAACTCCGCCGCGATTATGTTGTATGAGGGCCTGCGTCAGACAGGCTTCGCTGGGCTTGACTAACGTCTTATTCGATTTCATTTAGGTCTGGGTCGACAAATTTGACAATAAAAGAAATTTCAGCTGTTAATTAGAAGGAGTTTCTTAACGAACGGCGAATAGTATTCCCTATCAGTCCGTATAGGCATGCTCAGCCAATTGGCTAGGCATAGAAAATGAGAACGGAAGAGAGGTGAAGTCCTATGATGAAACCAGCCGGAGTCGTTCGTAAAGTCGATCAATTGGGACGTATTGTACTGCCTAAATCGTTACGTAAACGATATCAAATGAATGAAGGAGATCCTGTCGAGATTTTAGTGCAGGGTGATCATATCATTTTGGAAAGATACCGCCCGAAATGTGTTTTTTGCGGCAGTATGGAAACGGTGAGTGAGTTCAAAGAGCGTTACATATGCAATACGTGCGTAACTGAAATGAATATGCTCAAAGTAAGAGCTTAAACGGTGTAAATGGAAAAGCATTGCCTTCTCGTTAGAGAGAGCGGTGCTTTTTTTGTTGTGAGGGGACTGCATATGCACGCGTGAAACGGACATACTATCTTTCGACGGTGAAAGCAGAGAGGTGTTGTGTCAAAGACAGTGTACACCCGGGAGGTTGTTGTTGAATCCGTATAGAAGCGAGGAGATGTGCCAAAGGCCATTAAATGTAGTATCCAATACTGCAATAGTGTAATGAGGTAGAGACCGAGCTGATGTAAGGCAAAGGCAAAACCAATCCAATTATTCACCGTCAAAGAGGACTCCGAAAGGGGTCCTTTTTCCTATTAAAAAGACCGCCAGAATGAGAATCATTCTGGCGGTCTTTGGTAAACTTACAGGCCTTTAGTTTTGTCCTCGTTATAGGAAGCCGTCATCATAGCGACGAGAAATAGTACAAAAACGGAATTAACGAGCCAAAATGTTGTTGATAAGCCAAACATTGCTGCACCCCCTACAAGTTTAAAGAACGTAAAAGCATATAGTTAAGGCTTATTATACCCAACCATCCTTAAAAAAGAAACGAATAAAGTGTGAATAATTTCGTTTATTTGAAAAATAAGAAGTTCGTAGCCAGCGGTCTCAGCCTTCCATCGGACGGCCGGTTAATGACGCTTCCTCCCATAACCAAGGTCGTAGAGCCGCCTCCATCCAGGTTATAGGCGTCAACGATGCCTAACTGCTGCATCTTGTCCTGCAGCTCGGCGAGCGTTGCTCCTGAGTTCCCGCTCTCATCATAGCCGTCTGTAACGATAAACAACAGCTGGTCGTTTTTGTAGTTGGCCATGACGGTTCTGGCTGCACGTGCCGGCGAGCTTTGCCATTGATAAGGGATGGTCGCTTTGGCGCCGTTCTTAAGCAGCGTCGGAACGAAGGTCGATCCCATCAGCGGATTGAGCTTGTCGAGCTCGGCCTGCGAACTGAACTTGCCGCCGATGAGCTTGCGGTCTTTGTTCAAACCGATAAAGGTCGTATCGTTCTTCGTCGGGAAGAAGCCATTGAGGTACTTGCCGTTCATCACCGTCGTATCGAGCGGATAGCGTTTGCCTTTGCTGTCATCCGCAAAGCCTCCTGCGTTCACACCGGCAATGGCGCCGTAGCGCGAGACGGCTTCCAAGGTTGTCTCGCTGGAACCCATTTTGTCTTTGCCCAAAACAAGCTTAATGGCTTTATCACTCTTGAGGTTTACTTTAAGAGCATAACCTTTGTAGTTATTTTCATTCAATGAAAACAGCTTTAAATCGATATTCCCAGAGGAAGCTTGTCTCACAGGACTACCGAGCTTCGCCGTGATCCTTGTGTCATAAATGATGCCCGGCTTAGCAATTTGGGCTGTGGCGACCTGGAGAGCAGCCGTCACTTCCGCCGTGCTCTTCTCATACAACTCAAAATATTGCTGAATGATCGTCTTGGTTTGCGCAGCGTCATTCGTTGCTTTCGTCAGCAAGCTGTCCAGGGAGAGCGCCTCTTCGTGAAACGATACAGGGGGCGGCGCTTCCGTTGCCCAAGGACTGATCGGGATACTCGCGGAAACGAAAAGCAGCCAAATCAACATACCTACGAACGGGGCGCAAGCTAAGAGAAAGACGCGATTGATTCCTTGAATAGCACTCATTACTTTAACACATCCAGATTCTTCTGCAGCTCATCCAGCTTCTTTTTCACATCGGCCAGTTGGGTGTAGAGTTGGTTGCTGTTATCCGTTTTGCTGTTGGCGCTGTCCTTGGTGAAGGCAAGCAATTCATTCAGGGCGTCTACTTTGGTTTGCATGGCTTTCATGTCGGTTGAAACGCTGTCTTTCAATTCGGAAACCTGCTTCTGATAATCTTGCTGTACGATTTGCAGTTGCTGCTGAGTTTGCTGTGCGATATCGGTTGCTATTTTTTGTCTCAAATGCTCTGTATACAGCATGGCTGCTGCCACTCCGATTGCGATCAGCATGACCCAACCAAGAAACAAGTAAACGTACGTTTTTCTTCCATTTCTTGTGGCTTTTGCAGCCCGGGGGAAGGAATTCGCAGTCGTTGTCTCGATTTGCATGCTCATGATAATCACCTCTGTTTCCTAGTATAACATATTCCAAATTTTATGCAGAATTTTAGATAGAATTCGATGTTTTTCGATATTCATTGGGGGTGATGCCCTCTAATTTTTTGAAAACCTTGCTGAAATATTTCTCGTCCTGATAACCGACCATTTCGGCGACTTGAGAAATCCGAAGATGCGGGTTGCGCAGCAGCACTTTTGCTTTGCTCATGCGGATTTGACCTAAATAATCGGAAAGATTGACCTCGAATTCCTGTTTGAATTTGCGGGAAATATACTCGCGGCTCAGAAAAAAACGGCCTGCTATATCCTGCAGCGTCACATCTTCGTGATAATGCTTTTCGAGATATTCGGCAATTTCAAAAATAACATTTTTGTCCTTCTGTTGATTTTCGAGCAGCAGTTTGGATATGTGCACAATACTCCGGGTAAGCTCTTGCTGCCATTGGGACAGGGATAGAATCCCATGCTCGTCCAGCGGGACAATGACGCTGGCAGGCTCGTCGGACAGCACTTGCTTTACTTTGTCTTCACTGGCGCCTGAGAAGAACTGTTGGACAAAGCGCCGTTTCATCACGCTGAATTCCCGCCACCAATGGTCGAGCTGTTCCAAAGTAATGACTTCACTCTGCTTGACGGAATCCATCCACTGCGAAATGGCTTCCTCAATTTGCCCGCTGCTGCCGCTGCGAATCGCCAGATTAATTTTCTCTTCATAATGGCTGAACATTAGAGACGGTTGAGGCGACTTAACCGGGTTCAGCATGCTATGAATCCACGTGTCTTTGGCTTTGAGGTTTCGCTTTCTAAGCGCATCGCGAGCTTCTTGATAGGACGAGGTCAAGTCAGCCGGGAAGGCGTGAATGCGTCCGATCCCAAAATCTACGCGGGCGTGCAGCGTCGTGCGCATGCCTTCATTAATTTTCTCAAGAAAAGCCTCGGCGCCCGGCAAATCCTTCCATAGCAACAAGACGATTTCAGTTTCGCTGTGCCAATGGCGGAAAGCGTAGCCGCGTCCGTCCGTTGTGAGAAATTCATTGCAAATATTGATCAGGGAGAAAAATAACAGATCCATGTTCTGGCTGAACTTATTTTTCACGCTTCGTTCCATCGTGTCCAGAGATAAAATGGCAACCCGGCATTCGCCAACGCTGCGGGATAAATTCAGCTCTTTGTCGAGTTGTTCAGCTGCACCTTCGTAAGTGGCTGGCTCAGCAATCATTCCGGATAGGAGCTTGTCCCAATACATCGGCTTAATTGTATTCATTTCAATATTGAGCTCGCGGTTAGTTTGGCGGAACTCTTCCTCTTTGTTCCAAGCCTGAATCGCTTTATCCAGCGCATCATTCAACTGGTCGGGATCAACGGGCTTTAGAATATAGTCGGTTCCTCCATACTTCAAAGTATGGCGCAACAAAGAGAAATCGTCATGCCCGCTGATGACGATCGTTTTGGAATCCGGCGCATTCGCCTGCAGCCATTCAAGCAGCTTCACGCCGTTCATGATGGGCATCATCATATCGGTCATAATAATTTCCGGGCGATGCCGGGCAATCAGCTCGGTGGCACTTTCGCCATCCGGCGCTTCAAGAATCGTATCGATACCGTGCTGCTGCCAATTGACAAGCAGACGGATGGCGTCACGTACATGTTTTTCATCGTCGACAAGTAATACTTTCATTAGATAGCTCCCTTATTCATCGGTATATGGATGACGATCCTTAGACCCCGGGGCTGTGCATGTTCAATCTCGAGAGCAGCATCATCGGTGAAATACAATTTTACTCTGGTTAATACATTGCTTAGCCCAATACAGGCTTCATTGCCGGTCGAAGGGGACAGCAGCCTGTTTCTCATTTCGCGCAGCCGCGCCTCGGTAACGCCAACTCCATTATCCTCTACAACCAACTGTAAAAATTCATACCCTTCAGCGGATTGTTTCGTCGCTTGAATGCGCAGTAGTCCCACATCGGCTGCACTTGGCTTAAAGCCATGTTTGAAATAGTTTTCGACAAGCGGCTGCAGAATCATCTTGGGCACGGAGAGTGCTTTGGTTTCTTCTTCGATCTCATAGACGATATGGAATTGATGCTCGAATCGCTGCTTCTGCAGCTCCAGGTAGGCTTTGACATGCTCAAGCTCCTTGCCTAAGGGAACGACGGATTCGTTCGTATTCATGCTGTAATGCATCATTTTGGCGAGGGAGGCGATTAGGGCATAAACCTTCGGCGCATCATGCTGCAGAGCTAGCGTACCGATGGATTGCAGCGCATTATTCAAGAAATGCGGATTGATTTGTGCTTGCAGCGCCATCAGCTGATTCGACTTGTTGGCAAGCTCCAAGCGATATTCGCGCATGACCATTTGATTCAAGTCCTGCATAAGGCCATGAAAACGATTGGCGAGAATGCCCATTTCGTCCGTGCGCGTCAGTTCAATGTCTTTATGCATTTGGCCAAGCTGAACCTGCCCCGCCTGAATGCGTGTAATATAACGAATTAATTGTTTAATAGGCGCTGTAAAGCGAATAGAGATGAAAATGGTTCCCCCAATGACAATTAACATGAAAAAGGTCAATACGAGAGAGTTAATCAACGTCAACTGTTTGGCATTTTTCGTTAATTGCTCATAAGGAAGACGTTTGACCATCGTCCAGCTGACATAGTCAGTTTTCATTTTTTCGTAAACATTTATGCCCGCGTAGGCCCCTTTGCTCCACTCGTAGGACCCTTTATCCAGCGTGCTGTGAATGGCTTCATCTCCCCAGTTTCCTTCCAGCAATTTCCCCCATTTCGAAGGATCGGGACCGAACACAATATAGCCCGCATCATCCAGAATGTACAGTTCTTCCTCGTCATGTGTGTACAGGTTTTGTGAAATTTCGGAAATAAGGTCCAAATGAAAATCGATAATCAGCTCTCCGATGGATGTGTTATTCGGTGAATACATCAGCTTGCGGTGCATAGACAGGACAGGGGTTGGAGCAGAATACACGTTAAGTGCAATGTTGTAATTGTGGCTCAGATGGGTGGTCTCGAAATACACCGTTTTGTCTTCCGGAAAAGGACGCAGAGACTCATATTTGCCGGTCGTGCTTCCTTGAAAATCGTTGCTGGATAAGAAGGAGCGGTCGCTGACGGAAGCGTACAAGTAGACTTGTTTGAACTCCTTAACGGCATGCGACATGACTTGCAAACCGCTTTTGATCACTTTATCGCTCATATAGTCGATCTCACGTTCGCGTTCCAGGATGTCGTATAATTGTCCAAGCTCAGACAAATGCTGTCCCGTATAAATGGTTGCGGACGTTTGAACAACCCCGTTTAAATAGTTTAATATATTCAATTTTGCTTGAGAGATCAGGGCAGAATTGTTCGTGATAGTGTCTTCGGTGACTTTTCCCTTCGTGAATAAATAGGAGACAACGATGGAGGTTATGAACGGAACGAGCGTCGCGATCAGCAAAAAAAGGATCAGTTTATTGCGTATACTATGACGGAACATGTCGAATCAACTCAGTTTCTTCGTGGACTTTTCACCCTATATTGTAGCAGTAGAGGTCAACAAATTCCACCTAATGCATCACGATAATCTGTGTTTCATCAGGGGAAAGGGTTTTATACTATAGGTTATAGTTACCTAATCGTAAGGGGGAAATTCCCATGAAACAGAGCAAAGGGGTATCAGGACTATTACAGCAGTGGGTATTTATCGGACCTGCGTTCCTATTTTTTGCCCTCATCGTTGTAGCGCCTTTTCTCATGAGCATTTATTATTCATTCACAGAGTGGAACGGTGTAACGACAAGCGTGAAGTTCAACGGCTTGGACAATTTTAAGCACCTTCTTTTTGATGACAAAGATTACCGCAATGCGTTCTGGTTCACAACGCGGATTACCGTGACAGATGTGATCCTTACGAACGTTGTCGGTTTCCTGTTGGCCCTTTTGTTGACACAAGCATTGAAAACGAGAAATGTGCTGCGCACGATTTTCTTCATGCCGAACGTCATCGGCGGACTTCTGCTCGGATTTATTTGGCAGTTTATTTTCGTTAAAGGATTCGGAACGCTCGGCGAGTTGACGAACTGGAGCTTTTTTCAACTGCCTTGGCTAGGCGACGCTCCTACCGCATTCTGGGCGATTGCCATCGTTAGTATTTGGCAGGGTGCCGGGTACTTAATGATCATTTATATTGCGGCGCTTTCGAATGTGCCCAAAGATATGGTTGAAGCTGCGTATATTGACGGTGCTACCCGTTTTCAAGTACTCAAAAACATTATCGTTCCGCTGATCATGCCGGCGGTTACCGTATGTTTATTCCTAACCATTTCGTGGAACTTCAAAATGTTTGACCTGAACTTCTCCTTGACCAAAGGCGGACCGTTCAACTCGACGGAATCGGTGTCTATCAATATTTATCAAGAAGCGTTCCGCAATAACAACTATGGCTTAGGAACAGCGAAAGCGTTAGTATTCTTTATTGTAGTGGCCATCATTTCGACCATCCAAGTCATGTATACGAAACGCAAGGAGGTTGAAGTGTAATGGATACAGTCAAAAAATATTCAGGACGGTTATTCACACTTGAAGTGTTGGGTATCCTGATCGCTCTCTTATTTCTGGTTCCGTTCTATTTTGTCATTGTCAACTCACTCAAAACATTCCCGGAACTGGCTGCAAGCACAGCGAAGCTTCCGCAAAGCTTGTATTTTGATAACTACAAAAAAGTATGGACGATCATGAAATTCCCCAGCGCCTTCATGAATTCTTTGATCATTACGGTTTTCAGTAACGTAGGGCTTGTCATCATCAGTTCCATGGCGGCGTATCGGATGGTGCGTAAGCCGAGTAAATTCAACAATCTGGTTTTCCTAGCTTTCGTAGCCGCGATGGTGATTCCGTTTCAATCCATCATGATTCCGCTGGTACGCGTTGCAAGTCAAGTTGGACTGATGGACAGCAAATTGGGATTAATCATTTGTTATTTTGGTTTCGGTGTTTCCCTTAACGTGTTCTTGTTCCACGGTTTTATTAAATCGATTCCTATGGAAATTGAAGAATCCGCTACTGTGGATGGTTGTTCGCCCTATGGCGTATTCTGGCGCATCGTTTTCCCGCTGCTTAAACCAATGTCCACGACGGTCATTATTTTGAACAGCTTGTGGATATGGAACGATTACTTGCTGCCTTCCCTGGTGTTAAACAGTCCCGGTTTGCGAACCATACCACTGGCGACGTTCTCCTTCTTTGGACAGTATACGAAACAATGGGATTTGGCGCTTGCCGGTTTGACACTTGGCGTATTGCCGATCGTTATTTTCTTCCTTGCTATGCAGAAGCATATTGTTGAAGGAATTACAGCAGGTTCCGTAAAAGGGTGACAAATTTGTAAAGTGGTTCAAAATCTTCCACCTTTATGTTCAATATTCTCTGTGTTAAGGGTTTAAGAAAGTGTTTACAATAAACCATGTGAACTGATGACGACGAGAGAAATGAATCCTCTGCCCGTGATCATGTATGATGAGTAAACAAAAAAAGGGAGGCTTTACCTTAATGAAAAAATTAACGATGATCAGTATGGCTACCGTACTTACATTATCATTGGTTGCAGCTGGCTGCGGCAAGAAAGAAGAGACACCTGCGCCAACGGCTTCAACGGGAGCAGCAGCAACAACAACGCCTGCTCCGGCTGGCAAACCGGTTACAATTAAAATGTTCCAATTCAAAGTAGAAATTGCGGACCAATTGGGTAAATTGGTTGCAGAATATCAAAAGCTGAATCCTAACGTGAAAATTCAAGTTGACACAGTTGGCGGCGGTGCGGACTATGGCGCAGCTTTGCTGGCGAAGTTCAACTCCGGCGATAAACCGGACATTTTCAACAACGGCGGCTTCTCGGATTTGGATAAATGGATTGAAAACCTGGAAGATCTTTCCGATCAACCATGGGTGAACGATCTGGTAGACGTTGCGAAAGAGCCAATGACGAAAAACGGCAAAATTTATGGACAGCCGCTTAACCTTGAAGGATACGGTTTCCAATACAATAAAGATCTGTTCGCACAAGCAGGCATCACTGAGCTGCCAAAAACACTTGCACAGCTGGAAGATGCCGCTAAAAAGCTTCAAGCCAAAGGTATTACACCGTTTGAGAACGGCTATGGCGAGTGGTGGGTACTGGGTAACCACTTTGTAAACCTTCCATTTGCTTACCAAAAAGATTCAAATGCTTTCATTGACGGTCTGAACAAAGGAACAGCGAAAATTCCAGGCAACGAACAATTCAACCAATGGGCGAAATTGTTTGATCTGACGCTGCAATACGGCAACAAAAACCCGCTGCAAACAGACTACAACACGCAAGTAACTGACTTTGCTACAGGCAAAGCGGCTATGACACAGCAAGGAAACTGGACACAAGTTCAAATTACTAAAACGAACCCGAATATCAAAATTGGCTTCTTGCCAATGCCGATCACGGATGACGCTGTAACGAACGATAAATTGTTCGTAGGCGTACCTAACAACTGGGTAATCAACAAAAACTCCGCTGTGAAAGACGAAGCGAAGAAATTCCTGAACTGGATGGTAACTTCCGATACAGGTAAAAAATACATTACTGATGAATTCAAATTCATCCCTGCGTTCAAATCCATTCCTGCTGACGAGAAAGTTCTTGGACCATTAGCAGCAGACATCATTTCGTACAGCAAAGCCGGTAAAACATTGAGCTGGAACTGGTTCAAATTCCCAGGCGGCGAAGCATCCAGTAAAAAATTCGGCGATATTATGCAAGGTTATGTCGCGAAGAAGTATACGAAGGATCAAATGCTGGATGAATTCCAGAAAACATGGGATAGCTTGAAGAAGTAACACCATAGTGGGTCGTAATAAAGCCTCAGCGCCAATGCTGGGGCTTTTTGCCGTTTAACAGAAAGAAATCGGGCTGTTACAATAAGGAGGACTGAGGAGCGGGGGGCTACGATGAACGTAAGATTTAGGACTTGGCTGCAAAGCAGAGGCAATTCTCTGCCGCAAGAGAAAAGATTAACACGCGAAGCTGTAATTTCGCTCATTATTCATTCTACTTTTCAATTCGGCGCTTCCATGTCGGGTGTGTTTCTGAATTTATATCTTTGGCGCTTAACACACAGCGTAGCCGTAAACGGAACGTACAGCATTATCGTTTACCTCCTGACACCGATTGGCTTTGCCATTGGCGGCTGGATGATCAAAAAGAAAGACAGAATGGTGTCATACCGCCTTGGCATTATGCTGATCGGTCTATTTTATTTGAGTGTCATTATCGCTCAGGAAGCTCTCGTGGAATATTACATAGCGTTTGCCATTTTCAATGGGCTGGCAGGCGCATTTTACTGGGTAGGTTATTTAACGCTTATGTATGATGTATCTACCGAGCAGAACCGGATTCGCTATCTCGCCTATAACATGATTTTCTTCACGATGGCCACATTAGCTGGACCTGCGCTTGCGGGATTTATTATTCGGTTAAAAGAAGGACTCAGCGGGTACACCATCGTTTTCTCGATCGCATTCTGCATGTTTCTCCTGGCGGCCCTGATTTCTTTGAAAATCAAAGCCTCGAGCGGGCATCATCGCGTGTATTATTTGAAGCTGACAGGCCTGATCATGAAGAAAGAAAGGGACTGGTTTAAGGCTCTGCTCGGTTTTTTCGGGATGGGCCTGCTCCAGGGCATCATGCTGTTCCTGCCGAATATCCTCTTATTTAAGGTGATGCCGCGGGAAGATATTGTAGGTTACTTAGGCGTGCTTTACTCCAGTTTAAGCATTGTCATGGGGATGTTTATTTCCAAATATGCAAGGAGCAGCAAATCCCGTTTGTATTTAACGGTTTCGACGGTCGGTTATTTGGTCGGGGTTTCGTTTTTAATGGGAAGTATCACGGTCTGGTCGGTCGTAGGCTTTATGATTCTGTACTCCATATTCTCACCGCTGCAAGGCAATACGATGACGGGTTATTATTATGGACTCATCGGGAAACTGCCGCTCAAAGGCGAGTTGAAAGTAGAAAGCGTTGTCGTTCGGGAAATTTTCCTCAATATCGGCCGTGTGATTTCGATTTTTTGCTTCATTACATACGGGCGTGATTTGGATGGCGGATTGATTCCGTGGATTCTCTTGATCGCTGCCCTCACACAGTTTGCCTTAGTCTGGTCCGTTAAGAATCGTTAGAGGGAGCATGAAAGCGCCCTTACAAGGTTATCCTAGGGATAGATGACAGGAGAAGAGGGACTTCAGGTTATGAAAAAGTATGACAGTGTGATCGTCGGCGGAGGCATCGCCGGACTTCAGGCGGCCATCCAACTCGGCAGATATGAGTATAAAGTGCTTGTTATTGATGCCGGATACGGCAGATCGACCTTGTGCAAAAGCTATCACAATTTGCTGGGGTGGCCGGACGGTGTGTCGGGTGAAGAGCTTCGCAGGCTGGGCAGGATGCAGGCCGAGAGGCTAGGGGTTGCTTTCATCAAGGATGAAGTTGTACAAGCTGTAAACAAAGGGAAGCCAGGGGACGGTTTCGAATTATGGGGGAAGTCGGGGAATGGGTATGAAGCGCCGACGCTGCTTCTGGCGACCGGGCTTATGGATCGTATCCCTGAAATTCCAGGACTCAAACCTTGTCTCGGCTTAACGATCTATGTCTGTCCGGATTGCGACGGCTATGAAATCAGAAATAAAACGACCATAGTGATGGGTTCAGGCGATGCCGGAGCGGGAATGGCGCTGAAGCTAAGGCTGAGGACGGATAAGCTGACTTACGTCAACCATGGACAGTACGCTGTGAAAATGAGTCTTTTGGAAGAGCTCAAGAAAAATGGGATTACCTACATAGCCGATGACATCCAAGAAGTTATTGCAGCGGAAAATGGTCTTTGTCAGGGCTTGGTGACGGTGAGTGGAAAACGGTTGGAAGCGGAGCGCGGCTTTATTGCTTTTGGTGGAAATGAAGTGAAATCGGATCTGGCCCGCCAGCTGGGAGCCGAACGCATGGAAAATCGGCATATCATGACGGATCCTCGTTCGAAAATGACCAGCGTACCGTTCCTCTGGGCAGCCGGTGACGTAGGTGTTCACGCCGAGCAAGTGACGATTGCCATGGGCGAGGGTGCGCAAGCTGCGATTTGGATGAACAAAGTGCTGCTGATGTTAAAAGAAGAGGCGAACGCCAACCGGGTGGTCGTCCGCTCTTAGGAGAGTTCAGTGGAGCCGGCGGAGGGAGAAAAGGCTGCGGTAACGTGTACGTATTCCGCCAATGCTTTCTCACCGAGCGGGGTAATGTGGTAGATGCCGCGGCTTTGGCGTACGAACCACCGGTAGTAGTTTTTTTGCAGCAGGGAGCTGACGGCTTTGTTATTCGTCAGGTCACGCAGCTGGCGCGGACTGAGAGGTCCGTGCTCACGCATCAAATAGGCGCAGTGCAGCGATTTCTCACGGTAGGCGGTCATCAGCTTTTGTTTGGAGCTGCCTCCCACATTGTAGTCGCCGCTGCGTTCATGAAACTCGTTGACGACCCGCAATGCCGCTCTTTTATTATGACGCAACGTATATGGCGTAGGCTCGCAGACAAGGTCGACTGCGGGCTTTTTGCGTTTATAGAACTGAACGGTTAAGACGCCAAGTCCCAGCATGCGGCAGAGTCGCCGAATGTCCTCCCACTGCAGGCGGTGCGGCGCTTTCCCTTTATTCGGCAGCTCAAAAGCGACATACACTTGCTCGGTGAGACGCAAACGGTCGATTCCTTGCACAAGGAGCGGGATGTTGAAGCTCTTTTTCAGTTCGACGACAATCGGAGGCTCGTCACCGCGAATGGCAACTAAGTCGCAATGCTTGACTTCCCCGCGAACGGCATAGCCGCGCTGCTCAAAATATTGTTTAACCGGAGCGTACAGCTCCGTTTCGTTTTGGATAGGCATGGTGAAAATTCTCCCCCTACTTGGGATGAAGGCAGTCAGAATGTGTTTCATTATAACACAGGTTTTGCTAAAATAGGGGAAGAAGTACTTGTACGTACATGTTGTGGGTTGGCTGTGGTTGGCGGGAAGGAACGTAAAATAAAGCTGGAATGCGAGCGCTAGCGTGGAAGTGCTGAGGAAGCTGAAAATGGAGACAGAGGGCAGGGGTTTCAAGGGAGTTGAACAGCGAGAGACTGGGCAGGGATGCCGAGGGAGTTGAATAGCGAGAGACGGAGCAGACAAACTTTTGTTAGTGGAATATACAGGGGAGGGTGATGAGAGTGAGTGAGGTTTTGAATAAATGGCTTGGTCGCACGATTGATTGCGCTTGTGGGCAGAGGCATGAAATTCCGATTCGGCGCATCGTCATTGAACGAGATGCTTTGGGGCGGGTGGCCGGCTATGTGAAAGAAGCCGGCTACGGTGAAGTGACGCTTGTTGCGGACGAGAAGACGTACCAAGCGGCGGGAGCGAAGCTGCGTGACCTGCTCGAAGCCGCGCAGGTCAAGGTCAGCATCAGCGTGATCCGCGAGAACGCGATGGGGGAAGTTGCCGCCGATGAGGAGGCGATCATCCAAGCGCTGCTGGACACGCCGCTAACGTCGGAAGCTCTTGTTGCCGTGGGGGCGGGAACCCTGCACGACATCGTGCGCTTCGTCAGCCACCGCACGAAGCGGCCTTTCTTGTCTGTGCCGACAGCGCCATCGGTTGACGGCTTCGCTTCTGTCGGCGCGCCGCTTATCGTGCGCGGCTTCAAGCAGACGATCCCTGCCATCGCACCGGAGGCGATCTTCGCCGACCTTGCCCTGCTCGCAGAGGCGCCGCAAGCGATGATCGCGGCCGGCCTCGGCGACATGCTCGGCAAGCACACTTCGCTTGCGGACTGGTCGCTGGGCCGCGTGCTGCTTGATGAGCACTACTGCGAGCTTAGCGCGCAGTTGACGCTGGAAGCCGTGGAGCTGTGCACGGCTAACTTGGACGAGATCGCGCAGCGCACGGATCTCGGCTTGTTGAAACTGATGGAAGGCCTGCTGCTGTCCGGCCTTTCCATGCTCTTGGTCGGCCACTCCCGGCCGGCCTCCGGGGCAGAGCACCATCTCTCCCATTATTGGGAGATGGTGCTTCTGCAGCAGCGCCGCAGGGCGCTGCTGCACGGCGCGAAGGTCGGCGTCGCGACCGTGCTGATGGCGCAGCGCTACGCGTCGCTGCGGGACGTCACGGCCGCTGAGGCCGCTGCGCGCCTAGCGCAAAGCCAGGCCCCAAGCCGGCAGACGGATGCGGAACGCATCCGCGGGGCCTACGGGGCCATGGCGGAGCAGGTCATCGCCGAGAATTTTCCGGCGGATGGCGTGGTTGTTGATAGCGAAGCGCTGAAGGCGCGCATCGCTTCGAGGTGGGGCGATGTGCAAGCCATCGCCCGTGCGGTCCCTGCACCCGAGCAGCTCATCGCTTGGCTCGGGGCTGTGCAGGGACCGCTGACGCCCGAGCAGCTCGGCGTGGAGCCTGAGCTGGTGGAGGCGTCTCTGAAGGATGCGCTGTTCGTGCGCAACCGGTTTACGATTTTGCGGCTATTGCGGCTCTTATAGGGGCTAATGACAACGATCCTCTCCTGTTCTGGAGAGGATTTTTTGTGCTGAGCCTCGGGACTTCCTCCACCCTATTACAAAGGTAGTGTCGAACCCGGATCATGAAAAATGTTAAAAAAATACAGATGTATCGTAAAAAACTGCAGCTAGTTTTTCTCGCAAGCGGGTTATGATAGAACCGTTCAAGGATTGTAAGCGCGTACATAACAGATCCCTTGAAGCAGATCACATTCTAAACAGAGAGGAGGATGGATATTACCAAGCAGCATGATCTGAGTTCTCAGTAAACGACCTATGCAATGCGGCAAGGTTTTCGTTTCTTCAGTAAACTTAGGGTTGATATGGAGGGAAGTATGATGATGAAAAAAAATGTCAAAATGATGGTAGCAAGCGTAACGCTCCTGTCCACGATTGCCGTTGCAACAACCGTTTATGCAGCCACTGTTACCATTAACTCCGATGGTCCCAATACAGGGTTGAGTGCGCTTGCCATTTTCCAGCAATATTTTGGGCCAAATCCGATCGATGGCCCCACGGATTCGGGCCACTTGTATGAATCCACTTCTACGCATGTAGGCAATGTGTTTCAATTCAAGGCAGGCACTTCTTCGGATACCGCTGTATTAGACGGCAGCAATACCGACAGGCAGCGTATTGAGGTTAAAGCATACAAGAGCTCACCCAGCAATGTAACGGCAACGAACGGACAGACAACGACATACAAATGGCAGTTTAGAGCGGTTAGTCCCTATCCGATGCCTCCGTCAGGGAATTTCCATCATATTTTCCAGCTTAAAGCTCAAGACGGCGATGATGGCGCACCGATTTTGACTTTTTCATTGGAAGGAGGGTACCTGAAGTTCAGACATAGCCCGATCGGCGCAACCATGGATCAAGTTGAAACGTTAGCCCAAACTTCTTTCTCCAACATCGACGGCCAATGGGTGGAAGCATCCGTTACGGTGAAACATACGGATAGCGGAGCGATTAATATGACGCTCAAAAAATTGGACGGTACCGTGCTGATGTCCTATAGCGGTACGAAGGATAATTGGCGAGAAGGAGCCACCATCAATCGTCCCAAATGGGGCATTTACCGTAAGATTTATACGGATATGCCGGAAGCCAAAATTCAGTTTGCCAATTTCCAAATCACAAAATAAGGGCATTTTATTTTATTGGAGTTAAAGGGGAAATCTCCCACTAAATGATTCGAATGATGACCTTGCAGGGAATTTAGAAGGAAAACCTCTCCCGTTAATTTGACCGGAATCAGAGAATTCTCATGAAATTGGTGCAAATAGAGGGAGTTTTTCCAGCCAAATGGAATCTGAGAGGCTTCTGCAGTCAGATTAGAGGAAAATTTTCCTTCTAATTTGACTGCAAAAGCAAAATTACACAAAGAGGGTATCCCATAAGTCATGGAAATGACTGGGGACACCCTCTCCTTTTTGAAATCGAATACCGGCATTACCGGAGTGCAAGTTGTGAAGGCTGTCCGCTAAAACCGTGGATTCAAAAGATTCCTGCTTCGAGGCTTACTCAAAGTAAGTCTGGAGGTCGGGTGGCATTCGCCTGCCCATAATCTGAGTCCCGCGCCTTTCATTTTCACTTATGGGACGGCCTCTTTTTGCATCATGAAACACCGTGAACGAAGGGTGGCGCTTGGCATTGTGGAGGGGAAAGAGCGGAATTATTGTCCTAGTAGGGGCGGTTACATAAATGAAAAGTGTAAAAAATCACAACCCCGCTAAATTTTTGCCATCCCTTAAAAAGGGATTGTTTTCTATACTTGTAGCGTATGCATGTCATTGGGACTCATTGTGAGAAAGGGAAGTCCATAAGGAGGAGCAAGATGAAATTCAATAGCGGGAAAGTCAGCGAGATACAAATTGCTTATATTGGCGGAGGCTCCATGTATTGGGCGAAAAATCTGATTGCCGATCTGGCGCTGGATGAGCAGCTGTCAGGGACGATCCGGTTGTATGATCTTGACTATGCCAAGGCGCAAAATAACGAGAAATTAGGCAACTCGGTTTCCGACTATGCCGAAGCGAAGTCCAAATGGACATATAAGGCGTATCCATCGCTGAAGGAAGCGTTAAGCGGTTGTGATTTTGTGTTCATTTCGATTCTTCCCGGAACGTTTCGCGAGATGCAATCGGATGTTCATGAGCCTGAGAAATACGGCATTTACCAAGCGGTAGGCGATACAACCGGACCTGGGGGGCTGGTTAGGGCACTGCGTACGATTCCTATGTATGTAGAAATTGCTCAGGCTATAGAGCGCTTTTCCCCGGATGCCTGGGTGTTTAATTATACAAACCCGATGACGCTCTGCACGCGGACGCTTTACGAGGTTTTTCCTAACATCAAGGCGCTTGGCTGCTGCCATGAAATTTTCGGCACACAAGGGCTATTGATTCGCATGCTGCGTGATATGGAAGGCTTGGAAGGCGTCCACCGGGACGATGTGAAGGTGAATGTGCTGGGCATTAATCATTTTACATGGATTGATCAAGCCACGTATCAACAGACGGATTTGCTTCCCATGTACCGGAAGTTTGTAGATAAGTACTACGAATCAGGCTTTGAGCACAACAAAGATGCCTGGATGACGAACACGTACACAGCAGCTAACCGCGTGAAGTTCGATTTGTTCCGGCGTTATGGCATTATTGCGGCAGCAGGAGATCGCCATTTGGCAGAGTTTATGCCTCCTTGGTATATGAAAGATCCGGAAACGGTACGTTTCTGGAAGTTTGGATTAACGACGGTCAAAAGCCGTGTCGAGAAGCACGTTGCTACTGAGCTTTATTATGGCAAGCTGCTGAGCGGAGAGGAGAAGCTGCCGCTGAAGGCATCGGGAGAGGAAGAAGTGCGACAGCTCAAAGGTTTGATCGGTCTGCAAACTTTCGTGACCAATGTCAACGTTCCGAACGTGGGTCAAATGAAGGGCATTCCACTCGGAGCTGTTGTCGAGACGAACGCTGTATTCTCAGCGAACAGTTTGCGCCCTGTCTATGCAGGAGAGCTTCCGCTTGCTGTTAACAACTTGGTGCTGCAGCATACGGTGAATCAGGAACTTATTTTAAAGGCTGCGCTTCAAAAGGATAAAGCATTAGCGTTCAATGCGTTCGTGAACGATCCGCTTGTGACTATTGATGTGAACCAGGCTGAGGCGTTGTTCGATCAGATGCTGGAGAATACGAAAGCGTATTTGCCGGGATGGATCATCTAATGGCGGGACAGCCATGAGTTCAGAACCCAATGGAGCATCCGTCACCGCCGTCGATCCGCAAGATGACAAGGCGGTCCGCCGGATCATTTTCAAACTTGCCGGTCCATCCTTGGCAGAGATGATGCTCATTAATATGACTCAAATGGTGATGATGATTCTGGTAGGCCACTTAGGAGCGATTGCCGTTGCAGCCGTTGGATTAACAAGCCAACCATATATGTTAATGACTGTCCTTTTTGCGGCGCTAAATACAGGGACGACGGTTATCGTAGCCCGTTCCACGGGAGCGGGAAATTCGGACGATGCGAACCGCGCTGCAGGACAGTCGCTTCTCCTCGGCTCCACACTCTCGATCCTAGTCGTTGTACTTGGTACCGCGTACTCGGAATATTTGCTCCGGATGATGGGGGCAAGCGAGGAGGTCGCTCGGTATGGCCTAACCTATGCCAGGTTGATGTTTCTGTCCATCGGTTTTTCCTCAATCTCTTCGGCATTGTCCGCTATTTTGCGAGGTGCGGGAGATACCCGGACACCGATGAAAATTAACGTGCTGGCGGGGAGTCTGTCCATTTCCCTCGGGTTTGTGTTGATTTACGGCCATCTTGGCTTACCGGAAATGGGAGTGACGGGAGCTGCGATCTCGACCTTAATCATTCAAGCCGGGGCAATGATTACACTCCTAGCGGTCATGTTCAGCGGGAAATTTGCCGTCCGAATCGGTTGGGCGGAAATAAGCCGTTTGGATAAAAGCATGATTTACCGCATGTTGAAAATCGGTATCCCGTCGAGCCTTGAGCAGCTTATTATGCGCCTCGGTATTATGACGTTCGTCAAAATATGCGCAGGACTTGGAACGGTTGCCGTTGCGGCGTCACAAATTGTGACGAGTATTATTGGCATCTCGTTTATGCCTGGCGCTGCTTTCGCCATTGCGGCTTCAACACTGGTCGGTCAAACGCTTGGGGTCAGCAAACCCGATCTCGCTGAGCGGTATGTATGGCAAATTAGGAAGTACGGCATGATCGTAGCCGGCGTAATGGGGGCGGGATTTATCTTATTTGCTCCTTATATTTTTAGGCTTTATACGAGTGACGCTGCCATTATTCGCGAGGGCGCATGGGCTCTTCGGATCGTAGGCTTCATCCAGGTTTCCCAAATCTCGCAGTTCATTCTTGGTGGCGCGCTGCGAGGGGCCGGGGATACGCGGTTTCCTTTATACTCGACTTTGATTGGTGTCTGGGGCGTGCGGGTTTTACTCAGTTATCTCTTTGTTTACATCTTCTCGTGGGGGATGTTCGGCTTATGGAGTGCCGTGGCCTGCGATCAATTTCTGCGGTCAAATTTGATTTATTTCAGGTTTAAACGCATGGTTTGGAAACATGTAAAGGTTTAATGTAAAGAAAGGAGCTGCGGGATATGGGAATTAGTTATGATCCGAAGTCGCAAACTTTCCATCTTCAGGGGAAGTCATCCAGCTATGTCATGCAGTTGGTTAAATCCAAATACCTGGCACACGTTCATTGGGGGCGGCAAGTACGCGGAAGCAATCTTGGGAGTTTGCTCGCTATTCGGCGCCGTTGCTCATTTTCCCCGTCTACGGATCCGAACGACTTAACGCTGTCGCTTGACACGCTGCCGCAGGAATTTCCGGCGTACGGAGGTAGTGATTTTCGCGTGCCGGCTTATCAAGTTCAAATGGATGATGGGACGACAGTCAGCGAGCTTATTTATGAGTCTCACCGGATTTACGCGGGTAAACCGCGGTTGGGGGGGCTGCCGGCTACTTATGTGGAAGAGGACAGCGAAGCAGAGAGCCTCGATATTGTTCTGGCAGATACAGCGATCGGCCTGAAAGCCGTTCTTACCTATACGGTATTCCGAGATCATGATGCGGTTTCCCGGTCCGTTCGTTTCATTAACACCGGACATCGCTCCATGAAGCTGCTTAGAGCCTTAAGCTTCGGCATCGATTTGCCCCATGCCGACTTCGATATGCTGCATTTGTCGGGCGCATGGGCGCGCGAGCGCCATATCGAAAGACGTCCTATTGCAACAGGCGGGTCTGTCATTGAGAGCCGCCGGGGAAGCAGCAGCCATTCGCTTAATCCGTTTATGGCGCTGCTGTCCAAGCAGGCGGATGAAGATCAAGGGGAAGTTTATGGCTTCAGTCTTGTGTATAGCGGAAGTTTTGCGGCACAAGCGGAGGTAGATCCTTACGGAACAACCCGTGTCGTCATGGGGATCAACGCATTCGATTTTTGTTGGCTGTTGGAGGCGGGACAATCTTTCCAATCGCCTGAGGCGGTCCTTGTCTTCTCGGCGGAAGGTATTGGCGGGATGTCGCGCACCTATCATAAGCTGTACCGCACACGGCTATGCCGTGGGGAGTTTCGGGACCGTCACAGACCGATTCTCATTAACAATTGGGAAGCGACTTATTTCAACTTTAATGCGGATAAAATCGAAGCGCTTGCCAAGGCCGGAAAGGAGCTCGGTTTAGAGCTTCTAGTTCTGGACGACGGTTGGTTCGGCAAACGGGACAATGACAAAAGCTCACTCGGAGATTGGTTCGTCGATCGAAACAAACTGCCTATGGGCATGCCGGACTTGGTTAGCCGTGTCAATCGGCAGGATCTGGCTTTCGGTCTATGGTTTGAACCGGAAATGGTATCTCCTGACAGCGACTTGTATCGGGCTCATCCCGACTGGTGTCTGCACGTGCCAGGCCGTCGCAGGACGGAAGCGAGGCAGCAGTTGGTGCTTGATTATTCACGTGAGGATGTGAGGGACTACATCGTTACGGTCATGACGGATATTCTTGCAAGCTGCCCTATCGCCTATGTCAAATGGGATATGAACCGCAATATGACGGAAATCGGCTCCGCGCACCTTCCGCCGGAGCGCCAGCGGGAGACGGCTCACCGCTATATGCTTGGTCTCTATGAGGTAATGGAGCGGATAACGTCCGCATTCCCGAACGTGTTGTTCGAAAGCTGCTCCGGTGGAGGCGGACGGTTTGATCCCGGCATGCTCTATTACATGCCCCAGACATGGACGAGTGACAATACGGATGCCGTGGAGCGATTGAAAATTCAATACGGCACAAGCATCGTGTATCCGGTCAGCGCGATGGGAGCGCACGTTTCCGCGATTCCGAATCATCAAGTGCATCGTACGACGCCTCTGGATATGCGGGGACATGCGGCCATGTCGGGCAATTTTGGCTATGAGCTGGATTTGACCCTTTTTACAGAGATGGAAAAGGAAGCGGTAAAGCGTCAAGTTGCGCTTTATAAGCAGCTGCGTCCGCTGATTCAATTCGGAGACTTTTACCGGTTGAGCAGTCCTTTTCAAGGTGTTGACGCCGCTTGGATGTTTGTGTCAGAAGATCGGAAGGAAGCGCTGGTCGCTTATTTTCAAGTGCTGGCTGAACCTAATGCCCCGCTTAAGAAGCTGAGACTGAAGGGCTTGGAGGCAGGAGGCAATTATCAATTGTATGATGCAGATGCACCGGACGAGTTGGAAGCGGCTTGCTTCGGAGGCGACGAGTTAATGCATATAGGACTGAATTTACCGATCTGGAAAGGTGATTTCCGAAGCCGCCTTTACCGTTTGAAAATGGAGGAGTAGCGATGATAAAGCTGCGTTTAAGCGAGCTGCAGGATACTAAGCACGGTCATATTTTGCAGGGTGTATTACCGGGTGATTATTTGTCATCAGGCGGTCTTTCTTTTGCTAAACGGGGAGAGCGCAGCCACACGAATGACGGACCCCATGGCAGAGACTATCATATCCATGGGGACTGCGAAGCATTCATCATTTTGCAAGGGACGGGAACGATGGAGATCAATGGGAGCCATACTCCCGTTGCAACCGGGGATATCGTGATTGTCGAGCCGGGAGAGGATCACCATCTGAATTCAAGTGAGGAGGATCCCATTGTGACGGTGTGGTGCCATGCAAGCTTGAACCGCCATAAGAATCAACAGCAGGAGGAGTCGGTATGAACAAGCAAATAACGACGGATACCCATACGTTTACGTTAACTGGAGAGGATCATCCTTTCACTGTTGCTCTTACCGCGGAAAAACTTCAGGAAGGTCTTGATCTAATTACGCTGCGTTTGGAAGCTGCCCAGGCATCTATACCTCCTGTTCTCACGCTGCGCTGGTCGCATCCCGCATGCGACATTCAAGCTAGCTGGCATCCTGCGCAAGACCGGAACAAAAGCTTTAAAGCTGACTGGATGCGCACCTTGCGATCCAACGCAGCTGCTTCGGCCCCTGTGTACGCTTTGTTTAACAGTGTCGGTCGCAATAGACTGACATTCGCTTATTCGGATGCGCTGAATACTGTTCATTACTCGGGAGGCATCAGCGAGGAAACAGCTGACTTCCATTGCCGGGTTCAATTGTTTGCAGAAGCGACAGCGCCTTTCCAAACTTATGAAGCCCAGCTTCTCGTGGACACGAGAGATATTCCTTATTATGAGGGCTTGCAAGGCGTGCAGGAGTGGTGGAGCGCTATGCCAGAATATCGTCCTGCGTTCGTTCCTGATGCAGCCAAGGAACCGATGTACTCGACTTGGTACAGCATGCACCAGAATGTAACGGATGCAGATATCGAAGGGCAGTGCCTTCTTGCTAAAAAGCTAGGAATGGAGGCTGTCATCGTAGATGACGGCTGGCAGACAGAGGATAACCGCAGAGGATATGCGTATTGCGGCGATTGGGAGGCTTATGAGGGGAAATTCCCCGATATGAAAAGGCATGTGGACGCGGTCCATCGTCTGGGCATGAAGTTTATTCTCTGGTACTCGGTGCCTTTTATCGGCAAAAACAGTGAAGTATGGGATCGTTTTAAAGATAAGATTCTGCGGTTTAATGAAAATCACGGGGCTGCCGTACTCGACCCGAGATACCCGGATGTCCGGGAATATATCATTGAGAAATATGAGGAAGCGGTCAAGGAATGGGACTTAGACGGATTTAAGCTTGATTTCATCGATACGTTTTATTCGCCGGAGGCGCAGCTCCCCTCCACGGTGGAAGGGAAGGATTATGAGTCGGTACCGGCTGCCGTCGACCGTCTCTTAACGGACTCGATCGGCAGGCTGAGGGAATTGAAGCCCGATATTATGATCGAATTCCGCCAAATGTATGTGGGGCCGGCGATGCGCAAGTACGGCAATATGTTCCGGGCATCGGATTGCCCGAACGACAGTATCCAGAACCGGGTGCGGACACTCGATATCCGGCTGATCTGCGGGCATACGGCCGCTCACGCGGATATGATCATGTGGCATCCGGAGGAGCCGGTGGAAAGCGCCGCACTACAGCTGATTAACGGCCTGTTCTCCGTGCCCCAAATATCCGTCCTGCTGGATAAACTACCAGAGGATCATTCGTCGATGCTGGCCTTCTGGCTTGCTTTTTGGAAAGAGAACAGGGACCTGCTACTGGATGGCGCCTTAGAACCGCTGAACCCGGAGCTGTTATACCCGCTAGTACGTTCCGTTAAAGGGAACAAAGGGATCGCTGTCGCTTACCATGAAAAGATTGTGTCCATAGACACGGCTGTGTCTCAGTGGATTATGGTGAACGGCAGAAGACAGGATGGACTTTACCTGGAGATGTCCTGTGCTGCGGCAGCCAAGATCGTCATTAGATCCTGCACGGGGGAGATCGTGGAGGAGCTGTCTGCACAGCTTACGGCTGGCATACATCAGCTGGCGATCCCGGCTTCCGGCGTTGCAACCTTAATCTTTTCGTAAATCTAGGAGGTACCTTTCATGAACTATTTGGCTGACGAACAACGATATACCCGAATGACTTATTCTCGAACAGGAAATAGCGGGCTTAAGCTGCCGCCGATCTCGCTCGGCTTATGGCATAACTTTGGCGGCACAGATACGTTTGAGAACAGCAGAGCTTTGGCGCGGCACGCGTTTGATTTGGGGATCACGCATTTCGATCTTGCGAATAATTACGGGCCTCCGGCAGGTTCTGCGGAAGAAACTTTTGGCCGAATCATGAAAAAAGATCTGCTCCCGTACCGCGATGAGCTCATCGTTGCCACGAAGGCAGGCTACTGCATGTGGGACGGTCCTTATGGGGAACGAGGCTCCCGTAAAAGTATGCTGTCCAGCCTCGATCAAAGCTTGAAGCGGTTAGGCATGGATTATGTCGATATCTATTATTCGCATCGCTTTGATGCCGAAACCCCGCTCGAAGAAACGATGGGAGCTCTGGATCAAGCTGTACGTCAAGGGAAAGCGCTGTATGTGGGCGTGTCCAACTATAATGCGGAGCAGACGGAGCAGGCTGCCCGTATTTTGAAAAGCCTCGGAACGCCGTTCGTGATCCATCAAGTCCACTATTCGATGTTCGAAAGACGATTGGAACAAGGGCTGCAGGACGTGCTGGCCAAAGAGGGCGTTGGTACGATCGCTTATAGTCCATTAGCCAGGGGGCTGCTCACCGACCGTTACCTGGAGAACATTCCAGCGGACTCTCGCGCAGCAGGCGCCAGCGTGTTTCTGAGACCTGAAGACATTACAGAGGAGAAAATCGCAAAGTCCCGCTTGTTGAATGCGCTGGCGCAGGAACGAGGGCAAAGTCTGGCCCAAATGGCCTTGGCATGGGTTCTGCGCAACGGACATGTGACCTCATCTTTAATCGGTGCAAGTAAAGTGAAGCAATTAGAGGATAATGTGGCGGCTCTGAACCAGCTGCATTTTACAGAAGATGAATTAGCTCTAATCGATCAAATTCTGGCAGGGTAATCGATCGGGATATCGTTCGTTGTCGCAGAGGGAGGAATCAAGGATGAACAGTGGGATACAACGCAGTAAGGAAGCGTTCGCAGCGCATATTATGCAGCTGCAGGTTTTGGATACACACACCCATCTGGTGGGGGATCGCCTCGCTGCAAGGGATTTTTGGGAAATCGCTCATTATTTTTGGCTGTTTCGCGAGATGCAGGCAGCGGGCTATCCGTCAAGTGCGATGGAGCTTCCGGAGGATTTGCGGATCGATGCGTTTCTGGAGGCTTACCATGAGACTAGAAACACCTTGATGAACATAGCGTTCACCCACATTTTCAGAGATCTTTACGGCATTGAGATTAGCGACAAAGCTTCCGTGTGGGAAGCCATTGCTGCCGTCAAACAGTCCGCTCAAAGGGCCGACTGGGCGCAGGAGGTAGCGGACCGCATGCAAGCGCGCCGGTTCGTCGTGAATATACCGGAGCATACGGAGTTTCAAGGCATGAGGCAGAATGCCATCCTTATCCCGCGTATTGACGGGAGAATAGGCCCATGGGTCAAAGAGATCGAATCGTCGAATAACCCGGCTACCGCTTTTGCGCAAACACGTCTGAAATTGGCGCAGTTATTGGACGCGTACCAAGAGGAAGGCATCATAGGCATCATGACGACTCTGCCGGGTTATGAAGCTAGCGCCAACCGAAAGGTTGTCATCGGGCAGGGGAGCACCAAAGATGAGATTCTCATGATGCTTCTGCACGAGATCGGTGCGGCTGCCGAACAGAGAGGGCTGCTCCTTCAATTATTCCTAGGCGTGGAACGCTCCTGGTGCGGAACCGCCACCCCGGTTAACGATCCGGCCCGTATCTTGAAGCTATCTGCCCTATTCGAAACGTATGCCTGCCCGTTTGAGCTTGTCGTGGCTTCAGAGCTTAATAATCTAGATATCGTACAAGCGGCATGGAACTTTCCCAATGTTCATGTAGGTGGCCATTGGTGGTTTAACTTTCGGGCGAGCACGTACCGTGACAGCATGCAGTACAGGTTGGAAGCGCTTCCGGCCATCAAGAGCTCACTGATTGTGTCTGACGCCCGTTGTATGGAGTGGAGCTACGGTAAAATTGTCGTGATCAAACGATTGGTGAGCGAATTCTTATGGAACCAAATCGAGGCGGGGTGGATCGATCAGGATGCGGCTATCCGGATTGCAGAGAATTGGCTGTACCGAAGCGCAGCTAAGCGGTATGGTCTTGAGGAACTCTTTCGATCGTAAAAAAACACAAAGCGCTATAAGTTTCACCATCGCTACCTACTACCAACCCTTGTAAGATAAAAGAGTAGATGAATGCAGCACGCACGAAGGGGAGGAGAACATGGCCAGTAAAATTCAGCCATCCGATCGAACGGTTTACGATTTCTCATCGCAGAGTCAGAAATGGGCTTTTATGCGAAAACATTGGCCGATTTATGTGATTTCATTACCGGGAATTATTTATTTCTTGCTGTTTAAATATATCCCGTTATTCGGTTCTGTCATTGCTTTTCAAAACTACAACATCTTCAAGGGAATCAAAGGGAGTCCATGGGTCGGTCTGGAAAATTTCCATCGCATGTTTCAGTATACGGAGTTTTTGCAGATTTTGAAAAATACGATTTTGATCGGCATGTATGATCTTCTGTTCGCCTTTCCGGTTCCTATTATATTGGCCCTTCTGATCAATGAAATACGGGTCATGGCTTACAAACGAATCGTGCAAACGGTGGTCTATATGCCGCACTTTCTTTCGTGGGTCATTGTCGGCGGGGTTGTCGTCGGCGTGCTGTCGCCTTCCACGGGAATTGTCAATCATCTTCTCGGCTTATTCGGCATCGATCCGATTTACTTTTTAGGGGAAAATGAGTATATCCGTACGATTCTCATCTCCTCCGGGGTTTGGAAAGACAGCGGTTGGGGAACGATCATCTATTTGGCTGCGATTGCGGGGATTAATCCCGATCTGTATGAAGCAGCTCAAATCGATGGCGCCAGTCGCATCAGGCAAGTGTTTTCCATCACGATTCCGACGATTTTACCGACCATTGTCATTTTGTTCCTGCTCCATATTGGCAACTTTCTCGACTTTGGCTTCGAACGCGTATTTGTCTTCCTTAATCCGCTTAACAACGAAAATGGGGAAATTATCGATACGTTTGTATACCGTGCAGGTCTTGTTGACCGTCAATACAGCTATACAACGGCCATTGGGCTGTTCAAATCGGTTGTAGGTTTAGCCTTAATTATGATCAGCAATACATTCAGTAAAAAGATGACGGGCGAAGGCTTGTATTGATGTCACGGATACGAAAGGAGGCAAATCGCTATGATTATGACAAGAGGCCATAAAATTTTCAATTTCTTCAATGTTGTATTGTTAGGGGCTATCGGATTAAGTATGGTGCTCCCCCTTATCCATATTATTGCGCAATCCTTAAGCAATAACGTTGCGATTAACGCAGGGCATGTATCGTTGTGGCCGGTTGGTTTTACATTGGGAAGCTATAAGCTGATTCTGCAAGATCCGACGATTTGGCTAGGGTTTCGGAACAGCGTTATTATTACTGTTTTCGGTACTTTCATTAATTTGTTCATGACAACAACGCTGGCTTATCCGTTATCCAGACCTGAATATTTGTTTCGTAAAACGATTCTGATCATGGTGCTGTTTACGCTGATCTTCAGCGCGCCGTTAATTCCGAATTATTTGCTGGTCAAACAGTTAGGTCTGCTCAATACGCTTTGGGCTTTAATGCTCCCGATGGCGATTAGCGCTTTTAATTTATTTGTCATGCGTTCTTTTTTTCTGAACCTTCCGGTTGAGCTGCTGGATTCAGGAAGAATGGACGGATGCGGTGAGTTTCGCATTTTGTGGAACATTGTACTGCCGCTTTCCAAACCTGCCATGGCGACCATGGGGATTATGTACGCAGTAGGACATTGGAATCGTTATGCCGAAGCTGTATTTTACATCGACCACCGAAACTTGATTCCGCTGCAGGTCAAGTTGCGGGAAATTGTCTTCACGGATCAGTTCGGCCAATCGGACTTATCGTCCGAATTAATGCTCTTTCTTTCACCGGAAGGAATTAAGATGGCGGTTATTGTCGTCGCTACGATTCCAATCCTCCTTATCTATCCGTTCCTGCAAAAACACTTTATTCAAGGCATGATGGTAGGATCAGTCAAGTCTTAACCGTATGGAAACGCGTCTAATTTCGATTAGAAAGAAGGGATTCCATTGAGAAAAGCAGTAACCGTGGCGCTTATCGGAGCACTGTCTCTCGGTACCATGGCCGGATGCTCCACAGGAACAACTCAGCCGCAGGAAACAGCAATGTCTACAGCGACAACCGGAGTAAAGAAACCGCCGACGAAATTTTCCATATCCTATCCGACGACTGCGAATACCGGTTACCATACCCGTGTTGATATTAACAATGACAAATGGGTTAAAAAGTTAGAAGAGCTGACGGGCACAGATCTCACGCTCAGAATAACGGAAGTTAGCAAAATGAGTGTTATGTTCGCAAGCAATGACGTGCCCGATGTGGTTGGAAGCTTGGGAACAGCGACAGATAAAGCGATGTCAGGTTCGGTAGAAGCGGGCATGTTTATGCCGCTGGATGACTTGCTGAAGCAGAATGCTCCTAATTTGATGAAATTGGTGCCGAAGGAAGCATGGGAGGCTGTTTCGTATAAAGGCAAAATTTATGGTATTCCAAACTGGCTGAACAATCCGTCCCGGCGCGCCACCTTCATTCGCAGCGATCTTCTGGAGAAATCGGGGCTGCCGGCGCCGAAAACAGTTGACGACTTTTTGAATGTACTCCGCAAATTTAAAGAAATGGGCGTCAAGTATCCGTATGGGGGGCGTGAAACACTGAAATATGCCGATACGATCCTCGGCGCATACGACGTGCTTCCATATAAAGAACAGTTCGAATTGGTAGACGGCCAAGTCGTACCGAAATTTTTCGATGTAGACAATATGACGAAGGCGTTGACGGTCTATAAGACCATGTTTGATGAAGGGCTGATGGCCAAGGAATTCGCAACGACGTCATCTACCGATTGGTTGAAAAATATTCGTGCCGGCGATGTTGGCATCTGGTCATCCAACCTGGTTAGCTTAAATGACTTCCGGACGAATATTCCGAATGCAGTGAAGGGCGCTAAGGTCGATGTAATCTCTTCGCCGAAGGGACCGGAAGGCAAAAGCGGTTATCTCATGTATTTGCCAGTTACAAGTGCGCATTATATTAACAAAAATGTGAAGCCTGAGACAGCAGCGGAAATTGTAAAGTATTTCGATTGGATGTCGTCAGACGAAGCTTATAAGTTTTTCACTTTCGGAATCGAAGGCGATACATACACGGTGGTCGATGGTAAAATTAAGTATAAGGAACCGACCAACAAAGAGGAACAAGAAGAGCAGGATCATCGGGGTACCTTGCACTCCGCCCATGAAAGCACCGTTAACCGTCTGAAAATGGAAACAGATCCTAACGGTCCGTATATTTTGAATGCCTTTGATAACGTGCTTGCCCATGAAGGGTTATCCGGCATTGGCTTTGCTCCCGATTTGGAGGCTAATAGCAAATTCCCCGACGCTGCTTCACCGGGTTCGGATGCAGCTCCGAAAATCATTATGGATCATATGATCAAAATGATATACGGCAAAGAACCGATTTCCGACTGGCCGAAGGTCATTGAAGAGTATAAAAGCAAAGGCGGATATGAGATCATCAAAGAAGCAACCGACCGTTATCAGAATAAAAAGGGTGTACTTCTCCTAGGGAAGAAACTGTGAAAAACAAATGAAAAGACTGTCCCTGTGCGGGACGGTTTTTTGTCACATGCTAATCGTCTGGCAATCGTATAAAATGACAGGTCTCCTTAAATTTATACATTTAGAAAATAAATCATAATCGCTATGATAATGTCAGATCATTGAAATCGCTTGCAAACAAACAAGGAAAGCAGGGGTTATATGAAAAAACCGATCAGTCTCGCTCTGGCTGTCATCCTGACAGCATCTGCACTCACGGCTTGTTCGACAGATGAGAAAACAACTGAAAAAGCATCGTCGCAGCCGTCTGCAATTACGAAGAAAGAACCGGCGAAATTCTCTATCCTTTTTCCAACGACGGTAAGTACGGGCTATCATACCCGTGTGCCGGATTTGAACAAGGACAAATGGGTGCTGAAGCTTGAGCAGTTAACGAACACGGATTTGGACGTTAAAGTGATGGAGGATGCCAAATTCGGCGTTATGTTCGCAAGCAACGATATTCCCGATGTTGTCGGCAGTATCGGCGGCCCGGGCAGCAAATCGATGTCCGGTTCCGTGGAGAACGGCGTATTTATGCCGCTGGACGATCTGCTGAAGCAGAATGCTCCGAATTTGCTGAAAATAATTCCAAAGGCGGCTTGGGACAGCGTCTCCTATAACGGCAAAATTTATGGGGTTCCTGAATTTCTGAGCAATCCGTCCCGTCGATCTACGTTCATTCGTACAGATCTACTGGAAAAAACAGGGCTTCAACCGCCGAAAACGGTGGATGAATTTCTTAATGTGCTGCGGGCGTTCAAGAAGCTCGGTGTAGAGAATCCTTACCAAATGAGAGAAAACTTCAAGTATGCGGACGTTATTTTGGGAGCGTACGATGTACTGCCTTATAAGGATCAATTTGAGCTGGTAGACGGTCAGGTTGTCCCGAAATTTTTCGATGTGGAAAATGTCCAGAAAGCTCTTACTACATACAAAACGATGTATGACGAAGGCTTGATTCCAAAGGAATTCGCTACGATCACCTCCACCGATTTTTCAAAGAATATTGAATCGGGCAAAGCGGGGATTTGGTCGCAGAACGCTTCAGGTTTGCCGGGGTACCGCACGAAAATTCAGCAAGCCGTACCGGGGTCCAAGGTTGATATTGTCGCATCGCCGAAAGGACCGGAAGGCAAAGGCGGATACTTCTACTATGCGCCGGTCATCCGTACCTTCTTTATTAACAAAAATGTGAAGCAAGAAACAGCAGCAAACATTGTTAAAATGTTCGATTGGATGGTGTCGCCGGAAGCCGAAACCTTCTTCACCTTCGGAATTGAAGGGGATACCTACACCAAGGACAGCAGCGGAAACATCAATTATAAATTCCCTACGACGAAGGAAGAGACCGATGAAGAAGGTTTCCGCAGCGGAACCTTGTGGGCCGTGCATGACTCCACTTACAATAAGCCAAGGCTGCTGCTGAACGAGGATGGCAAAGCGACTTTGAAAGCATTCGATGAGGTATTGACCAAGGAAGGGCTATCAGGCATCGGATTTTATCCGGATTTGAGCACGTTCTCCAAATTCCCTGATTTAGCGGCGCCACAACCCGACGTTGGTCCCAAAATCATCGTGGATCACATGATTAAAATGATTTACGGTAAAGAACCTATCTCCGATTGGCCAAAAGTGATCGAAGAGTATAAGGCCAAAGGCGGCAATGAAATTATTAAAGAAGCGACAGAGCGCTGGAACAAGAAGCAAGGCGCGGTTATGATCGATATTAAATAGGCTGTTGAACGAAGAAAGTATCCTTACAGCAAGGTAACCTGCTGAGGGATACTTTTTTCGAAACGATGGAAGGGGACCAGCAGTTGAAAGCGATATTGGTGGGTTTGGGTGCTGCAGGATTTAGTTGGTATAAACGTTTGCGAGATCGTGGATTATTAGCAGCAGTGGTTGAGGTGGATGTGGCGATGAAAGCGAAGATGGGGGAAGATCCCTTTCCCTTTTATACTTCGTTAGAGGAAGCCTTGCAGCATGAGCAGGCGGATTTTCTTGTCAACGTGACTTCGCCGATGATGCACACGGCGGTGAATCACGCGGCATTTGACCGTAAGCTGGCAGTTTTGTGCGAAAAGCCGATTTCTTTTGACTATGAGGAATCCATTGAAGTTGTCGCCCGGGCAGAGCGGGAAAAGCTGCCTTTTATGATTGCCGAAAATTATCGCAGGATGCCGTATATCCGTAAAACGAAACAGCTTCTGGACGAAGGCGTTATCGGAAGTTTGTCTTCTTTGGATATACAGTTTTACAGGTACCACAACGTACAAAGGAAATATACAGTCAGTGTCCTGGATGATATCGGTGTTCATCACATGGACTTGCTTCGTTATTTAAGCGGTAGAGAAGGAAAATCGGTGCAGGCCAGGCTGTATAATCCGGTTAATGCGTGGGAACAGGAAGGCGCCGTCATTAATGCTTACGCGTTCTTTGAAATGGATAACGGGATTACGGCTTCGTACAGCGCATCCATCTCAGCCAGAGGGACCGAAACGCCATGGAGCGGAAATTGGCGAATCGAAGGCACTGAGGGAGCGATCGAAGTCGTCGATAAGGAAATTCGCGTCATCAAGGACGGGAAGGCGCTGCTGATCGAAGATTACAGCGGTGTGGACGAAACGGATACGCTGGACGAATTTGTGGATTCGCTGCGGGAGAGGCGCGAAGCGGAAACAAGCGGCAGGGATTATTTGAAAACGCAGGCGATTGTGCATTATGCCAAGCTGGCAAGCGAGTCTGGTCAGACTTGCGTCATTGAGGTTCCGACTTTATAGATGAATGGAGAATCGAGTATGCCGATCGAAAATTGGGAACAAACGGCGCCAGGCATTTGGCGCTTAACCATTAGAGAGCCTCGGGGGATGACTCCGCTAAGTTGGATGGGCGTTTCGCCCAAGGATGAAGCGCTGCAGCAGATGCCGCTGGTACAGCCGCCTTTTGCTTGGGACGCTATTGAGCTTGAGGAAGTCGGCGAGAGCCTCATTCTATCCTTTCCGCTGAATCCAACCGAAAAGCTGTATGGTACAGGCCTTCAGCTGATGCGAATGAATCAACGGGGGAAAAGCCGTTATTTGCGGGTCAACAGCGATCCTAAGCAGGATACCGGTGAAACGCATGCGCCTGTCCCTTTTTATGTAAGCGATCAGGGCTACGGTGTATGGGTCGATACTTCCCGTATTGTGACACTGTATTGCGGTTCTACTTTAAAACAAGAAGATACGAAGAACGAGGAGATTCGCGATCGCAATACGGATAAGGGATGGAAGGCTACGCCGGTAGCTTCGCGGGTCGAGATTCGGATTCCTGCCGAAGGCGCAGTCATCTATTTATTTGGCGGGCCTGCTCTTTCGGATGTGGTTGCCAGATACAATTTATTTTGCGGTGGAGGCGTGCTGCCTCCCAAATGGGGACTTGGTTTCTGGCACCGCGTCCCGACGCTGTATAGCGATCAGCAAGTGCTCGAAGAAGCCGGGGAGTTCCGTCTTCGCGATATTCCTTGCGATGTGATCGGACTGGAACCCGGCTGGCATAGCCATAGCTATCCGGTCAGCTATGAATGGGAAAAGAGCAGATTCCCTGATCCCGAAAGCTTTGTCCGTGAGCTCGCACAAAAGGGCTTTCGCGTGAACCTCTGGGAGCACCCCTACGTCTCGCCGCAGAGCGATTTGTATGCTGCGCTGCAGCCGCTTTCGGGAAGCCATACCGTGTGGGGCGGGCTTGCGCCGGACTACGCTCTGCCGGAGGCAGCTGGGCTCTATAAGAAGCAGCATGAAGAGCAGCACGTCAACATTGGGGTGTCCGGGTACAAGCTGGATGAGTGTGATGGCAGTGAATTGACGAATCACTCATGGATGTTCCCGGCGCATGCCCGGTTCCCATCCGGCTTGGACGGCGAACAGATGAGGCAGATGTACGGGTTAATGTTTCAAAAAATGACGGCCGATCTGTTCCGCAGCCACAACCGCAGAACGTACGGACTCGTCCGGGCTTCGAATGCCGCAGCTTCCACGATGCCTTATGTGTTGTACTCGGATCTGTACGACCATAAGCAGTTTATTCGGGCGCTTTGCAACTCCTCATTCAGCGGCCTGCTGTGGACACCGGAGGTGCGCAGGGCGAGAAACGCCGAAGATTGGGTTCGGCGGATGCAAACCGTCTGTTTCTCCCCGTTGGCTATGCTGAACGCTTGGGGTGACGGGACAAAGCCTTGGTCCTTCCCGGAAGTGGAGGGCATTGTTCGGCATTATATTAAGCTGCGGATGAGGCTGCTGCCGTATTTGTACACCGCCTTCGCCATCTACCGTGAGCAGGGAATTCCGCCTTTCCGGGCGATGCCTTTCGTCCTGACGCCAAATGAGATTGCCGATGCTGAAGCGAAGTCAGCCGCAGATGAGCAGCTCCTGCTGAATACGACAGATGCCGCATACGGCAAGAAAAAAGCGAGAGAGTGGGACGACCAATACATGGTTGGCGATGCGCTGCTCGTAGCTCCGATGGTTGAGGGGGAGACGGAACGCGACGTACTTTTGCCTGCGGGCGTCTGGTATGGGTTGGAAACCGGGGAGCGGTATACCGGCGGCTGCGTGATCCGGGTACAAGCAGGCTTGGATCATATCCCGATTTTCGTCAAAAGCGGATCGATCCTTCCAATGATGGCTGCCCTGCCGCATGTACCGGCATGTGGAACGCGGACGGAGATCGAGCTCGTGCATTTTGGCTTAGAACCCGGGACAGCACGGCTCTATGACGATGATGGGGAAACCTTCGATTATGAGCAAGGCAAATGCAGCTGGTGGGAAGTGTCGATTGCCCAAGATCAAGATGGCCGTTATGCCGGTGTATGGACGGGAGAAAATGATGCCTCGTCTTCCTACCACGTTGTCAACTGGCGATTCTCGCAAACGAGGTTGATGAACGAACGGTCGTGAGTCATAATTGGATTAACAACGCGGAAAAGCATAAGGAGGTCTGACATGCATGTACTAATCGTAGACGATGAACCTGTTATTCGCAGAGGAATGGTAAAAATGGCGGAAATGTACGCCCCAGCCTTCTCCAAAATTCAGACGGCCGAGAACGGCGAAGCTGCTTTGGAGCAAATCCGGGCTTCTGAGCCTGATCTGGTGTTAACGGATGTTCGCATGCCCAAAATGGACGGACTGGAATTATGCAAAATTATTCATGAGGAATTTCCTCATATTAAAACCGTTGTCATATCCGGTTACAATGACTTTGCATATGCGCAGAAAAGTATGAGCTACGGTGTCAGGCACTATTTGTTGAAACCGGCTACAAAGAGCGATGTCCATGACATGCTGGATCAATTGATCAAAAAACCGAAACAGGGTTATTTATCGCCGTCCCGTTATATTGAATGGATTGATCAAATGGAACAGCAAATTTGGGCGCTGCAAACGGAGGAACTCCGAAGCCTCATCGTTCGCTGGCGCGAATATTGCCTGTCTGCCAATATTTCGCTTGCCCAGCTGAAAGAGCTGCTGGATGATTGCAATGCGATGCTTGTGAAACGCTTCCAAGCTCGCCATTACTCGCCTTCGTCCGTTCCTGCACGCTTGCAAGCGGATAGTGTTAAAGAAGCGCTGGACGCATTTGAAAAAGGCCTTTTGAAGATGCTCAGTGGATTGCATGCGGTGCGCAGCGGTCATTTCAAAGATCCGATGGAAGAAGCCAAGGCGTATATCGACAGCAGGCTGTCGGAGGATATTTCCCTGGATCAAGTCGCTGCCATGGTCGGATTGACGCCGACGTATTTCAGCTCGCTTTTTAAAAAGATAACCCAAGAGACCTTCGTGCAGTACCGGATCAACAAACGGATGGCCAAAGCGAAAGAAATGCTGGCTGTTCCGCATGTTCGAATTGTCGATGTCGCGGCGGATGTAGGGTATGACGATTACCCCCATTTTACAAAAACCTTCAAAAAAATAGTCGGCGTTTGCCCGACGGAATACCGCGCCAGACTAGGTATCAAATGAAGATAAGAGGTTTTACGAAGAAGATATTCGTCTATTTTCTCATTGTCATTATCCTTTCGCTCAGTTGTGTAGGTTTCTTCTCGTATATGATTACTTCCGGTGAGCTGGAGGAAATGGTAGAGGACCAAATGAATCAAATTGCCGGAAACGCCGTTCACCATACCGATCTGTATTTAAAGGACTACGAGCGCTCCATTGTCTCGTTACTAACGAATAGACAGATCATGGAGTTCATTGACCTGCCTGTCACAAGGGAAGAATATGATTATTATATGTATCGGAAAACGATACGGGAATTTAGCGTAGATCCTTTATTTATTCGCAATCCCAAACTGGCTTCCGTCTATCTGATCAGCGATAAGAAGAATGCGGTTTACTATTACAACAATGTGAACGAGATGTCCTTCAACGCCGAGGATATTCAAAAGCAGCGCGATTATTTTCTTGCGAATACGACGCCGGACGGGCAATTAAGCATACTGAATCACACGATTATTGAAGGGCAAGAGAACCAGATGCTGACGATTGTCCGCCGTATTCGCGGCTATACGTCACCGGAAATGTCCGGTTTGCTAGCGATTGAAATGCGGTCTGCCGACCTGTCTGCCTTATGGAAAGGCATCGATTTAGGGAAGTATGGCTACCTGTTTATCATTGACGATAAAGGGCGCTACATTTACCACCCCAATGGAGGAAAAGTCGGAACGGGGGTTCCAAAAGCTTTTTTTGAAAAGCTGAATCAAGCCGGTTCGCGTGCCTTTACCGACGCCAATGAAGGCGATGAGCGCATGTACGTAGCCCGCAAATCTGAGTTTTCGGATTGGCAGCTCGTTGTTTCCATGCCGCTTCGCGAGCTGCGCAAGCCGCTATCCAACATTCGTTCGACAACGCTCGTTGTCGGTCTGTTCACGTTGGTATTAGCGCTCCTGCTCGCCTACAGATTCGGCAAATCGATTGCCAAACCGGTTCAAACGCTCAAAAGCGGCATGCGGGAGACGGAAAAGGGGAATTGGGCCACGATTCCGCTCCCTCCTCACCGTGACGAAATTGTTGAATTGATGGTCCGCTATAATTTGATGGTCAAGCGGCTTTCGGAAGCCGTTGATCGCGTAGTCCAAGTGGAACTAAGCAATTCGGAAATTAGGATGGAGCGGCAGAAGGCGGAGTTTCAATCTCTGCAGCTGCAGATCAATCCGCATTTTATGTACAACACGCTGGAGACAATCGTTTGTTATGCAACCATTCAGGATTCCGAGGAAATTTCAGAAATCGTGAAAGCGCTCGCGTATATGCTGCGATACTCCGTTCAGACGAATCTGGAAGAAATTACAGTGGCTAACGAGCTGAAGCACGTTATGTATTATTTGCTCGTATTGAAGCATCGCATAGGTCGGGAGTTCGAGATCGACGTTGCCATTAAGCCTGAATATTTGCTTCATGTCATGGTTCGTCTGACGCTTCAACCGCTGGTTGAAAATGTGTTTCAACATGCCTTTCCGGACGGTCTGGAGGACTACCACTATATTCGGATCGACGGCGGGATTCGCGAAGGCATCTTTTGGATCAGTGTAGAGGATAATGGTTCCGGGATGTCGGAGACGAAGCTCAGTCAGCTCCAAGAGAAATTGAATACTAATCGATTGGCGGACGGAGAAGTGGATGAAGCGGGTAAAAAAGGCGGAATTGGCGTATTGAACGTTCACCGCAGAATTCAAATGGTCTATGGGGAACAGTATGGCTTGCAAATTGAAAGCAAAGCCGAACAAGGAACCAAAATGATCATGATGATGCCGGCATCGTCTAAAAATGCACTCTAGGGCGGCGCAGAGGGGGAATTTGTTTGAGCAATCGCAAGAAGTTGTGGTATTCGCAGCCTGCCAAAGAATGGGTGGAGGCGCTGCCGATCGGCAATGGCCGTCTGGGCGGGATGATTTTCGGTCATGTGCAAGAGGAAAAGATTCAATTAAATGAGGATTCCATCTGGTATGGAGGCCCTAAGCAAGGGCTGAATCCGGATGGCTTCCGTTATTTAGGTGAAATTCGCGAACATCTATTTGCTGAAAATGTAGAAGAGGCCACGAGATTAACGCGATTGGCTCTCTTTTCTACACCCAAATATTATAATCCCTATCAGCCTTTAGGGGATTTAAGACTGTACTTTCATGGGCAGCAGGGGCATGTCGAAGATTACCGGCGGGAGCTGGACTTGAACCAAGCCATTGCCCGAACGACGTATAAGATCAATGGCGTCACGTACCGGCGCGAGATGTATGCCAGCTACCCGGATCAACTGCTCATCATTCGCTTGGCGTGTGACAGCCCGGGGATGCTGAACTTGTCAGCAGGTTTAAACCGCAGACCGTATGAAGGAGAAAGCGGATCTGAGTCGTCGGATCGCATCTGGATGAGCGGCGAATGCGGCAAGCACGGGGTAGATTATGCCTGTATGGTGCAAGCTCGCTCTGCCGATGGCCGAATATCCGTTATCGGCGATTTCTTATCGGTTGAAGGCGCCAGTTCTGTTACGCTGATGCTTGCGGCAGCCAGTACGTTCCGCGAGGCGGATCCTATGGCGGCTTGCCGGTATCAGCTCGATGAAGCTGGCCGGTTCACAGACAGCGAGCTGGAACTCCGGCATACGGAGGATTATCGGACCTTATACGATCGCGTTGAGCTTCGTTTGACGAATCAGGATCCGTTCGATGCCATAGCTACCGATGTGCGGCTGAAACGGCTGCAGGAGCCCGGTGAGGCGGAGGACATCGGCATGATGGAGCTTTACTTTCATTACGGCCGCTACTTGCTCATCGCCAGCTCCCGTCCCGGTTGTTTGCCTGCCAATCTTCAGGGCATCTGGAATGACAGCTTTACGCCGCCCTGGGAGTCCAAATATACAATTAATATCAATACGCAAATGAACTATTGGCCTGCCGAGGTTTGCGGCTTAACGGAATGCCATGAACCGCTGTTCGACCATATCGAGAGGATGCAGGCGAGCGGCCGGGAGACGGCGAGAGAGCTCTATGGCTGCTCGGGCTTTGTTGCGCATCATAACACGAATATATGGGGAGAAACGCGGCCGGAAGGCTTATTTCCAACCTGTGTGATATGGCCGATGGGAGCTGCATGGCTAAGCTTGCATCTGTGGGAACGGTTCAGGTTTACACAGGATATGGATTTTCTGCGCCAAAAGGCTTATCCCATCCTCAAGGAGGCGGCGGCATTTTTTGTCGATTATTTGGCAGAGTTGCCGGATGGCCGGCTCGTAACCGGTCCTTCTGTTTCTCCTGAGAACGTTTACGTCTTGCCGGACGGCACCAAGGGCGCCATATGCATGGGACCCGCCATGGATTCGCAGATCATCTACGAGTTGTTTGAAGCTTGCAGACTGAGCAGCATGTATCTAGAGATTGATGTTGAGCTGCGCAGCCGGCTTTCCGGGCTGCAGGAGCGGCTGCCTCAGACGCAGATCGGCAAACACGGACAAATCATGGAATGGCTGGAGGATTATGAGGAGGCTGATCCCGGCCATCGGCATATCTCCCAATTATTTGCGCTGCACCCAGGCACACAAATCAGCCCGAACCGCACGCCGGAGCTAGCCAAGGCGGCTGCGGCAACGCTACAGCGCAGGTTGGCGCACGGAGGAGGGCATACGGGCTGGAGCAGCGCCTGGATCGTGAATATGCTGGCCAGGCTGGAGGAAGGAGAGCAATCGTATGCCCATTTGCAGCATATGCTCCGCAAATCAACTTATCTCAACCTCTTTGACGCGCACCCTCCTTTCCAAATTGACGGTAATTTTGGCGCCACGGCAGGCATCGCAGAAATGCTGCTGCAGTCGCATGCCGGAGAACTGGCCTTGCTGCCTGCTCTGCCCTTTGCATGGCCGGATGGCCAAGTAACCGGGTTAAGAGCTCGCGGAGGCTATATCGTTGACGTGACTTGGCGCAGCGGGGAGCTGTCGAGAGCAGCTATTCAGGCGACGAGGGGCGGCCTCTGCCAAGTCCGGACCGTCGATTCGGTGGCCGTACGATGCGGGGAAGATGACATCCCCGCAAGCGGCGGACAGCGGGTCATAGCGTTTTCCGTTGAAGCTGGAAAGACGTATGAACTTTATTGTGAAAACCAATTCTCATAAAAATTTCGGGCAAGTTATCTTCTGTGGGTGCATAGGATTGTAGTACACAATTCACCATCACGAGCTGACCTATATTTGAAGGCAGCAGTGAAAGGAGGTACCCATGGACATATTCAAAAGAATTTCGGAGCATCGTACGGAGAAGGATGCATTGAGCTGGACCGGTACGTTCGCGGAGTACATAGAATTGCTTCGCAAAAATCCTGGACTCGCAAGAACCGCACATTCCAGAGTCTATGATATGATTGCTTCGCAAGGGATTAACGATCAATCGGGGCACAAGTCTTACAAATTTTTCAACCAAGAGATTTTCGGTCTGGATCGAGCGATTGAGAAGCTGGTAGAAGAATATTTCCACTCCGCAGCCCGTCGATTGGATGTTCGTAAACGTATTTTGCTGCTAATGGGTCCTGTAAGCGGTGGTAAGTCTACAATTGTGACGATGCTGAAACGCGGGTTGGAGCAGTTCGCCAAAACGGATTTAGGGGCCGTCTATGCGATCAAAGGGTGCCCGATGCACGAGGAGCCGCTTCATCTGATTCCGATGGAACTGCGCCCCGAGATCGAGCGGGAGTTAAATGTAAAAATTGAAGGCAGCTTATGTCCGTCCTGCCAAATGCGTCTGAAAACCGACTACAATGGGTGCATCGAAGACGTCTTGGTGGAGCGGGTGTTCGTTTCCGAGGAAGGCCGTGTCGGTATCGGGACGTTCAGTCCTTCGGATCCCAAATCGCAGGATATTGCCGATCTGACGGGAAGCATCGACTTCTCGACGATCACCGAGTTCGGTTCCGAATCCGATCCGCGCGCTTACCGGTTCGACGGGGAGCTCAATAAGGCGAATCGGGGGATTATGGAGTTCCAGGAAATGCTGAAATGCGATGAAAAGTTCCTCTGGAACCTTCTTTCCCTTACGCAAGAGGGGAACTTCAAAGCCGGACGGTTTGCGCTTATTAGCGCCGACGAGCTCATTGTTGCCCACACGAACGAAACGGAGTACAAATCCTTTATTGCGAATAAAAAGAATGAAGCATTGCAATCCAGGATGATTGTTATGCCGATTCCGTATAACCTGCGGGTTTCCGATGAAGAAAAAATTTACTACAAACTCATCGGACAGAGCGATATGTCGCACATTCACACTGCTCCGCACTCGCTCCGGGTGGCTGCGATCTTCTCCATCTTGACCCGCTTGAAAGAAACGAAGAAGCAAGGGATGGATTTGGTCAAAAAAATGCGGATGTACGACGGTGAAGTCGTCGAAGGCTACAAGGAAGCCGATCTGAAAGAAATGCAAAACGAATTCCAAGAAGAGGGCATGAGCGGCATTGATCCGCGGTACGTCATCAACCGGATTTCCAGTGCTTTGATCCGCCAGGATCTTCAGTGCATTAACGCACTGGATGTGCTGCGCGCTCTGAAGGACGGTCTCGATCAGCATCCGTCGATTACGAAGGATGAGCGTGAGCGGTACCTGAATTTCATCTCCGTCGCGCGCAAGGAGTACGATGACATCGCCAAAAAAGAAGTGCAGAAAGCATTCGTTTATTCCTTCGAAGAGTCGGCCAAAACCATTTTCGATAACTATCTCGACAATATTGAGGCGTACTGCAATTGGGGCAAAATCAAGGATCCGCTTACCGGCGAGGAGATGGATCCGGATGAGCGCTTGATGCGCTCGATCGAGGAGCAAATCGGGATCTCCGAAAACGCGAAAAAAGCGTTCCGCGAAGAAATACTCATTCGTATTTCCTCCTATTCCCGCAAAGGCCGGAAATTCGATTACAGCAGCCACGAACGTCTGCGCGAAGCGATTGAGAAGAAGCTATTTGCCGATCTGAAAGATATTGTGAAGATTACGACATCGTCGAAGACGCCGGATGAGAAGCAGTTGAAGAAGATTAATGATGTTACGAAGCAGTTGATCGATGAGCACGGCTATTGCCCGGTATGTGCGAATGAATTGCTGCGTTATGTGGGAAGTTTGCTGAACAGATAACAGAACGTTAAGGACCTAAGGCGCCGATGATGCCTCGGGTCTTTTTTACGTTGGAAAAAGGTGTATTTTGGAAATCTTAATAAATCAAGTCTCAATTTTGTGAACAAATTATTAAGGCGTTTTTTTCGCTTCGGCGCTTTAAAATGTGAAAAGGGCAGCCTGAACAATCTGAAAATTCGAAATTGTAAAGCTGTGTTCATGTCGAATCTCTTGGCTTTTTGTGTCGATTCGTGTCGAAATTATAGGAATGATGACGTTTAAATTACAATATGCCCTTGGTACTGTTCTTTTCTGAATTTCTCGAAAAATGAACGGTATAATTGACTCACTTTTTGTTTTATAAAGATTACATCAAATTGCGACAAAAGTACCATAAATATGTCAATAGGTGTAGGCAAGGCATTTATAATTATGGTAAACTTCAAAATGAGAATTAAACATAGAACAATGTCGCATCTTGTTCTTTCATATTTTTTTTGTCGGATTGGGGTTTCAAAATGATTGATATACATAGCCATATACTTCCAGATATCGATGACGGGGCCGGCGATTTAGAACAATCCATTTTGATGGCACGAGAAGCTGTCGTACAGGGCATACACTCCGTTATTGCCACACCTCATCATGAGAACGGCAGATACACCAATGACGCTCAGTTCGTTGAATTGCAAGTTAAAGCGTTTCAAGTCGAACTGCAAAAAAGGAATATTCCGCTTCGCCTACATGCCGGTCAAGAAATTCGCGTTTATCGAAATTTGGTAGAGGATATTGAAGCTAAGAGAACCTCTACGCTGAACGGCTCGCGGTACATGTTGTTGGAATTTCCTTCCGACCGGATACCGTCCGGTTTTCATGACCTTTTGCACGAGCTGAGGTTAATGGAAATTGTACCGATTATTGCTCATCCTGAGCGCAACCGGGAGATCGTCCAGCATCCTGAGAAGCTTCTTGAGCTAGTGCAGCTAGGGGCTTTATCCCAAATTACAGCTCATTCCTTATTAGGTCATTTCGGCAAATCCATTCAAGCTTTAACGCTTCATTTATGCAGAAATCATTTGGCTCACTTTGTTTCATCTGATGCTCATAATACAACGAATCGGGGCTTCGCACTTGCCGGCGCCTATCACATATTGCAAGAAAAGCTGGGAACAGATGTTGTGAACACCTTCCAAAATAACGCCAGCAGTGTCGTCCATGACTTAGAAATCGAGAGCTGTCAACCTGTTTGGGCGAGACCAAAATGGTTTCAATTTTGGAAATCCAATATATAAGTAAACTAAATTAATTGAGGTGAATTTTAGCATGACGATGAAAAAGAAAGTTACTGTTACTACATTGGCCGCAAGCATGATGTTTGCATCTATTGCTGGACTTCCATTGAGTGAGAAAGGATTGGCAAGCAAGCTTGGATTTACGGTTAGCGTGGCTTCGGCTGCTTCTGCATTTGATCAATTGAATGCATTGAAAGCTGAGCTTGCTAGAGATACGGCAGGTGCTGAGAATGTTGCTGCTGTTAGGAGTTATGTGAAAGATCAATTAACGGCAACTACCAATGAAAAGTATGATTTGATTAAAGTAATTTGGGATAAGATTGAAGCAAAACGTAATAATTCTGCTCCGGGACTGTCCTCCCCATCTGTTCTTAATATTGACAATGCATTCAAGCTTGTTACTGCACTAGATGTATTTTACAGTGGTTCAAAAGAAGAGATTGAAGAATTAATGAATGATGCGGATAACCGTGCTATTATCAATGATTTATTCCTTTCAGCAAATCTTAAAGGTATTGATGAAGTTGGCGGGTTGACTAAGAAAGACGTCATCGCTTTCCAAGATGCAGCTCTGCAAGCTTTAGTTACAAATAAAGGGCAGCTTATAGGAACACTCGCATCCGCACTTACTGGAAATGAAGTTGACTCGCAAGTGATTAAAAACGCAGTTAGCAATATTGTTAATACTGCGATTGTAGAACCTAATAGTTTACTTATTAGCCAACTAATGAACTACTATGGTATTACATTAAGCGATATGGATGTAGTACAAAATAAAGTCACGAACTTTATTGAATTAATAGACGCTACAATTAAAGCAAAAGATGCTAGAGTTGCACTTGAGTCTGCCAGCATTAGATATCTTCTTAAAAGCGATATTCAGTATGCACCTGTATCAACTACTCAAACAGAAGTGGTACCAGGATTAAAAGTACTTACTATCCCAGTGAATGATTACATTACATGGAGCGTTCAAAGTGGGTCAAATGTTAAATTCAGTGGAAACAAATTAGTGCTTGATGGTGCGAACTCCGGAAGCGGCATTATTCAGGCCAAAGATTCTAAATTCGGTATGCTGCTTTATATCTCGCCTAATGCCACTTCACTCTCTAAAGAAACAACAAGTGGCGGCGGAGGGGGCGGAGGTTTGCCTGAACCAGCAACCCCAACGAGTAATGATCTAACTGGCCTGAAAGACCAGCTGAAAGATGCATCTGATGCGAGAAAACAAGAGATCTTCAAAGAAGCACAATCCAAGGTTGAAAATGCAATTAAAGAAATTGCAACGCTGGATCTTAACTCGCTGATTACGATACAAGGCGACACGGCGAAACCAACGCTTAATGTAGCGGATCTCGTTAGCAAGTTAAAGGATATCGCTACCCAAGCCAAAACGCTTAACGATCAATTGAAGGCTCTGAACCCTAATGCGAAGGAAGCGAAGATTCCGCTTACCCTTCAATTCGGAACCGTGAATGCGAAGGAAACAGAAATTCCATTAGCGAAAGAGCTGTTAGCAGCAGCAATTGCGAATGGCGTAGATTCGATTGCGATTGCCATGAACGGCCTATCCCTTGCGGTTAGCCCATCTGAATTCGGTGCGGATACAACACTTAAAGTGACTAACCAAGATACAGCAGTTGCAACGAGTGTGACACAGCTGCCAGTAGCATCCGGTGTATATGAGTTTGAATTTACCTCTGGCGGAAGCAAAGTGGGCAGCTTCAACAAGCCTGTTGAAGTGACGATTCCGGTACCTAACGGCAAGCAATTCGACACTGAGCTGCTGTCACTCGCCAAAATCGTAGACGGCAAACTAGAATTTTACGGTGGAAGCTATGCGAATGGGGCATTGAAAGGTGTTCGTAACTCCTTCTCCACATATACCGTAGTTGAAAACAAAGTATCTTTCGAGGATACAGCTTCAGTCAAAGGATGGGCAGGAAGACAGATTCAAGTCGCTGCTGCCAAAGGGATTTTAGAAGGACGCGCTGAGAATGCTTTCGATCCTAATGGCTTCGTGACACGTGCTGAATTTGCTAAAATGATCGTCAAAACGTTCGCTTTGGAAAATGCCAATGCAACGGAAAACTTTGATGATGTGAATGATACGGATTGGTTCAAATTATATGTGGCTTCCGCAGTTAAGAATGGCATTGTGAATGGGAAAGAAGCAGGTAAGTTTGATCCGAATGGACAGATTACACGCGCTGAGATGGCAGTTATGTCTTCCAGAGCTCTGTCGCTCAAGGGAGTGTCGATAACTCCGGCGAAGGTTGAAGAAGCGCTTAAAGGATTCGCTGACTCGAGCTTTATTAACAGTTCCCTGAAAGAGGGCGTTGCTCTTGCCGCAAGCGAAGGAATTGTTATTGGTGAAGAAGGCAATACATTCAATCCCAATGCAAATTCGACTCGTGCTCAAGCTGCTGTAGTGATTTACCGTTTACTGAATAAATAAGCTTATAGAGGAATCCTCTTCTTGAATTAGAGGGGGGTTCCTTGAATTTTCACAAAAGACCGAAAGATGAAACCGACAGATGATACCGACAGATCGGATACGGAGGGAATGGAATGGAACTGGATTTAAAAGATTATTTGAAAATTTTACAAAAAAGGGTGTGGATGATAATTACAATTGTTTTACTGGCAACGATTACAACAGGTGTTGTTAGTTATTTTTTCATACAGCCGATTTATGAGGCCTCAACGAAATTAATCGTCAATAAATCGAATGATCAAGTTGGTTTATCTCAAGTCGATATCAATACCGTTAATGTGAACATCAGACTGATTGATACCTATAAGGAAATTATTAGAACTCCGAGAATTATGGACAAGGTAGTAATGGATCACCCGGAATTGAAAATAACTGCCGAGCAATTAGTCAAGACTGTAAAAGTCAGCTCGGTTAATAATACACAAGTCATGACCCTTGTCGTTCAAGATCCTTCCTATGATCGAGCAGCGAATATCGTGAATGCCGTGTCGAAAGTATTCCAAAGCGAAATTCCTAAAATTATGAAAGTGGATAATATCTCACTATTAAATGAAGCAAAAGATATCGATCAACCGATACCGGTGAAGCCGAATAAAAAATTAAACGTTGCTATCAGCTTTGTTGTATCTCTCATGCTTGCTTTGGGAATAGCCTTCTTGCTGGAATATATGAACGATAAATTAAAGACAGAGGAAGAAGTACAGCAGTATTTGGGATTGCCAACGTTAACGATGATTACGAAGATGAAACCGGAAGATTTTCAGAATCAAAGTAAGAGAACATTCGAACAAAGGGTAGGGGAGCCGTCACATGTCAAACTCAACCAATAGAAGGCCGATTATTACCCATGAAAATCCGAAATCGCCCATTTCTGAGGCGTATCGAACGCTGAGAACCAATATCCAGTTTTCATCTATCGATGAAGAATTGAAAGTGCTGATGATCACATCTGCAGGGCCGGGAGAGGGGAAATCGACCACACTTGTCAACCTCGCAGTAGCCTATGCGCAAGCGGATAAGAAAGTATTGGTTATTGATGCGGATCTCAGAAAACCAACAATGCATCACACTTTGCAAGTTTCGAACCGTTGGGGACTTACCAATTTGTTGACCAATCAGCTATCCATTCCGGAAGTGTTACAAGCAAGTGCTATCAAGAATCTAAACATCATTACGTCGGGTCCAATTCCGCCTAACCCATCAGAAATTCTTGCTTCCAAGAAAATGACAAGCGTTCTAGATGAGCTGAGGCAGCAATTTGATATTGTGCTTATCGATGCTCCGCCTGCTATAGCAGTGACCGATTCTCAGATCATAGCCACCCGCTCGGATGGCGTTATTTTAGTGGTAGATTCGGACAGAGTGAAAAGAGACGCTGCACTGAAGGCGAAACAAAACCTTGATAATGTACGAGCCAGAATACTCGGCGTTGTTCTTAATAACGTAGATAGAAAAAATAGAGATGCATATTATTACTATTACTACGGTGAGAGTAAATAGGCTGGATGTGCTTCGGTTAGCGAATAGTTGTTTTGTTAGATTAGGTAATATCTACTGAACCTTTATCACTGTAGATACTCGTCCATGCTGTGGGTGCTTGCGCCTTAGATGTTTATCTTCGGTGGTGTGGGGTGAGGTGGGGTTCGATGCCCTTTGTTTTTTGTTAAAAAATCGAGTCGTGTTGTTTTCGAGTAAGACAACATGCCTGGCTTTTTTACTTTTTGATGAATATATAAGTGACTGTAGAAAAAAATGGAGGGATACACATGGAGGGGAAGGTAAGAAAAGCAATCATTCCTGCAGCGGGTTTAGGGACAAGATTCTTGCCGGCAACCAAAGCGATGCCTAAGGAAATGCTTCCAATTGTTGATAAGCCTACCATTCAATACATCGTTGAAGAGGCTATTGAATCAGGCATTGAAGATATTATCATCGTTACAGGTAAAGGAAAGCGGGCTATTGAAGATCATTTCGATAGTGCGTTTGAACTGGAGTATAACTTGGCGGAAAAAGGAAAGCTCGAGCTTCTTGAAGAGGTATTAAGACCGGCTAAAGTTGAAATTCATTATATCCGGCAAAAAGAAGCCAAAGGATTAGGTCATGCCGTATGGTGCGCACGCCGTTTTATTGGAAATGAGCCTTTTGCCGTTTTACTAGGGGATGATATCGTGAGCGCGAGTATCCCTTGCTTAAAACAACTGATGAAACAATATGAAATTACCCGATCGTCGGTGATTGGCGTACAGCCTGTATCCGATCAAGAAACCAATCGATATGGCATTATTGATCCGATTAGTAACGAAGGGAATTTATATCATGTCCGGAACTTTGTCGAAAAGCCGGCTCCAGGCACAGCGCCATCCAATCTGGCGATTATGGGACGTTATATTTTGACCCCTGACATATTTGATTTCCTAGAACTTCAGGAAACGGGAGCCGGCGGAGAGATCCAGCTGACGGATGCAATCAGTAAATTAAACGCCATTCAAAACGTTTATGCTTATCATTTTAGCGGCACTCGCTACGATGTAGGGGAGAAACTCGGCTTTATTCTTACTTCATTAGAATTTGCCCTAAGAAATGATGAGCTTAGAATCCCGTTACTACAAGCGATTAATGAAATTATTCAACGAGAAACGTCGCCCCGTGCAATTGTGTAGGAGGGACTAAATGTCGAATCTATCTAATGATACACCGATGCTAGAGAAAAACCAATATTACAAAAGGACTAGTCAGACAAAAGCAAAAACAGTGGAAAGTCCGGCTTCCTACTACTTGTTTATTAAACGGCTGATGGACATAGTAGGTGCAGGTATTGGCATTTTGTTGTTATTTCCCTTATTTCTGATTACTGCGGCACTGATAAAGGTGGAGAATCCGAAAGGGTCAGTATTTTTCTATCAGCAGCGAGTAGGCAAACATGAGAAGTTATTTAAAATGTACAAATTTAGATCCATGGTTAGCAACGCAGAGGAGCTCCTCGAGAGTCTACTATCGGAGAATGAAATCGAAGGACATATGTTCAAAATAAAAGAAGATCCACGGATCACGAAAGTCGGAAGATTTATTCGAAAGACCAGTATCGATGAACTTCCCCAGCTTTGGAATGTTTTAAAAGGCGAGATGAGCCTAGTTGGGCCGAGGCCCCCGCTTGTTCGCGAGGTTGAGGAGTACAGCAGTTATCATAAGCAGCGTTTGCAGGTAACGCCTGGCTGCACGGGGCTTTGGCAGGTTAGCGGGAGAAACAACGTAGGGTTTGAAGAGATGGTTGCTTTGGATTTGGAGTATATATCGAAGAGAAGCTTCTCACTCGATTTTAAGATCATATGTAAAACATTTTTTGTATTGCTTGGTTCAAAAGATGCATTTTAGCGAGAGGGTAAGTGGGAGATCATATGGATAAATCAAAAATATGTGTAGTGGGTTTGGGATATATTGGTTTACCTACTGCAAGCTTACTAGCAACTAAAGGATATAATGTGCATGGCGTAGATGTTAATGAAAATGCAGTTAATATGATAAACAACGGTCAAGTACATATCTATGAGCCTGATCTGGATATTCTGGTTAAAGCAGCAGTACAAAGCGGAAAACTTAAAGCGTCCATAAAGCCTGAAGAGGCTGATATATTTATTATTTCGGTACCGACACCGTTTAAGGATGGTTTTAAACCCGATTTAACTTACGTAGAAAGTGCCTCTAGATCAATTGCGCCTTATATAAAAGCAGATGATTTGGTTATTTTAGAGTCAACAAGTCCAGTAGGTACAACCGAAAAAGTAGCTCAATGGATATTGGAAGAAAGACCGGAATTGGCGGTACCAGTTGAGATGAACTCACAGTGCAATAGATTTTACGTCTCACATTGCCCTGAACGAGTGCTGCCAGGTCATATTTTAAAAGAATTAGTTGATAATGACCGGATCATCGGTGGTATTGATCAACCTTCTACAACTAAAACAGTTGAATTTTACCGTCAATTTATCAATGGTACGATATTGGAAACAAATGCAAGGACTGCGGAATTAGCTAAACTAACGGAAAATTCTTTCCGTGATGTCAATATCGCATTTGCCAATGAATTATCTATGATTTGTGACCATTTGGATATTAATGTATGGGAACTTATTCGTTTAGCCAATCACCATCCCCGAGTTAATATTTTACAACCTGGTCCAGGCGTAGGAGGACATTGTATTGCGGTGGATCCATGGTTCATTGTAGATGCGGCTCCAGAGCAGGCTAAACTAATTCAGACAGCACGTGTTGTGAATGATTATAAACCAGGATATATCGTTGAAAAAGTAAAAGCGAAAGCAGAACGATTTAAAGAGCCTGTTATCGCTTGCCTTGGTCTTTCTTTTAAGGCTAACATTGATGATTTGAGGGAAAGTCCGGCTGTTGAGATTGTTGAGCATTTGTCGCGGAGCAATGTTGGGCAGTTGTATGTGGCTGAGCCGCATGTTAATCAACTTCCTGAGAAGTTGGAAAAGGATAATATTACATTGACAACAACAGAGAATGCGATTCGCTCTTCTGATATTGTCATTCTTTTGGTTGACCATAAAGTCTTCAGTTCAATAGATCGAAACTTACTTAAAGAAAAGATAGTTATTGATACTAGAGGGTTTATTAAATAAAGTATGGGGCAGGAGTAATTATGAGGGGGAAAATAATACAGCTTATGAATAAGGCTCTTAAAATGGGCTTTTTTCATTTGCTCTCAGCAAACCTACTACTCCAAATTGCCGGTTTCGGAGGTCAGATCCTGTTAACAAGGATAGTTCCAGTTGATGATATAGGTAGGATTAGAGTAGTCCAATCTTTTTTTGGAATTATTACTATTCTAGCTTCGGCTGGTGTCAGCACTACGATATTAAAACTATGCTCTGAAAAGATTACAGAAAAAACGAAAAATGAGATTTTAAATCAAGGGATATTAATATGTACGATAACTTCAGTCTTAAGTATTATAGTAGTATTTGTAATAGCAAGATTAGGTGGGTTTTCAAATGACAATGCAATTAATTCAATTATGCAGCTATATATGCTTCTGATACCTTTATTTGCATTTACAAACTTATTTGTTGCTTATTTACAATCACAGAAAAAAATACATAAAATGTCTAAAGTACAAAGCTATTCGAGAGTGCTCATTATTTTACTAAGCACTTTCACAGCTTTTCTGTTTGGAATTTACGGTTATGTTATCGGATTAGTGGTTAGTAATGTACTTACATTTATAGTTTTAATAATGGTTATTAAGAGGGATATGAAGTTCGTTTTTTTTACTAAAAGTGGAAGTGAAACCACTAAAAAAATGTTAAAGTTTAGTGGACTTGCACTCGCAACAAGTATTTCATGGCAAGCATTACAATCAATTGGAATCATAATGGCGAATTACATGAATGTTGATAGTCATGAGATAGCATACTATGGCATTGGTACATTAATCATAACAACCATGATGATTATTCCAAGTACGATAACTCAGATAATGGTTCCATATATATCTGAGAAACATGACGATCGTTTAGAGATAAATAGGTTATTGAAGAAATATGAACAAAGAGTGATTATTGTAATGTTTGTTGTTGTCATCTTATCATATTTAATATTGCCAATATTAATTCCATTCGCATTCGGAGTTAATTATATTAATTCAATACCATATTTCAAGGTGCTATTAATAGGTTTGTTATTCTGGAGTATGTATTCACCTAAACATAATACACTAATGAGTATTGGCAGAATTGACTTGAATCTATATGCAAATATCATTTCTGTTGTAATAAATGTAGTACTTAATTTTATTTTGATTAGATACTTAGGTATGCTCGGTATAGCCTTAGCAAGTTCTATTACATTAATAATAGCTTACTTTGTTAATATTTCCTTTTATAGAATGGTATTCAGTACTAAAGGTTAGAATAAATCATCGGAAATATATCAATAAAGTTATCAGACGTATGTATCGCTAAGAAAATATTGTAGGGTCTAACCAGTATTTATTCTCAAAAGCTGATTATACGGTTATTCTAACAGCCTATAAGAAGGGGTGATCCCATTTTTCCAATATTAGAAAGTCGCAAAATTTTAATTTATAGCATTGCCTTTTTGTTAGTAGCTACATCAATATCTGCAGTCTTACTAAGTGGAAAAATTTTATTATTAATAGTACCGCTCGTATTATTGATAATGGTGTTTTGTTTGAATATTAGACGATTTTTTTTTACATTGTTGCTATGCATGCCTTCTGTTGAAATATTGAACCAACTTGGTGTTGGTTTTAATGGATCTATTATGCTTAACGCTATTCTGTCAGCATATTTTATTTATATATCATTGCTTCATATTTTGAAAAATCGGGTCCATTTCAATACTAGGAAGGGCGTGATTTTAGCATTTGCTATATATATAGCAGCATGTATTGTATCTTCAATAGTTGCAATAGATGTATTTGCGAGTGTAAAGGAATTGCTTAAAATGCTTTTCTATTTTTGTTTGATTTTGATAATACCCGATCTAATAAAAGAAAAAAGCGATATGAAAATAATTATTAATCTGCTTATACTTTCGGCAGTGATTCCAATGTGCTATGGCGCCTTCCAACTGATAGCACATCAATCACCTATAACAGCTTGGATAGGCGGTAGAACAGTAATTAGAATAACTGGTGGATTTACACATTCTAACCATTTTGCTTATTTCATTTCGTTAGTAGGCATTATCGTATTCGGGAAAATTATTACTGAAAAAAATAAATACATGAAGTTGCTTTATGCTACTTTTTTTGGTCTTATCTTATATGAAGTCGTACTAACTTACTCAAGAACTGCTTTGATGATGTTAATATTAACAATTGTGGTAATGTTAGTTTCACGAACAAAAAATAAACTTACGGCAATACTAGTTATTTCTGTGCTAATCGGCAGCCTAATATTTTTATTTCAGAAATCTGAATTGGTACAGGAACGTTTTCAAGATGTTTTTAACATTTTTTCAAATATTAATTATCTAAATAATGCATTAAATGGAGATGCCGATACGGATTCATTCGCATGGAGAATTAACTTGTGGATAGGCTCTCTTTTATTGTTATCGGATAGCTTATTATTTGGCTTTGGACTTCAAAACTTTGTTAATATTTCCAATAAAGTTATTTCGATTAGTATCGATGCTCATAATAATTATGTGAAAATATTGGTGGAAACCGGAGTAATTGGGTTCTCTTCATTTATGTTAGTTGTCTATCAAATGGTAAAGAATCAATTTATTAATAAGAAGAACAATTCATTTTTCTATTATAAAGAAGCTTCTTTTCTTTATTTATATATATTTTTAGTGAGCTTTATCGATCCCGTTATTAATCATACTGCAATAGGTTTTTTGTTTTGGACAGTATACGCTTCTCAAAGTAGGATTTCTTTTAATAAATAACTTCAGGAGACTCGATATGGATAGGAAAACAATACTAATCATAACAAGTCATTTTCCTCCTCAATTGGAAATAGCTGCGATTAGATTGAAGTCAATAATAAAATATTTGAGACGGATGGATTGGGATGTTTACGTATTAACTAGTTCAGAAATAGAATTAAATGTTATTTCCAAGATAATTGAACCAAGTAATTTCATAGGCAATGAGAATAAAATCAATTTATTGAGGTCTAAATTTAAAAGTGAAAAAGGTTCTATACGAACAAATAACTTCCCAAACGAGTATAACAAGTTAAATAAGCAAATTTTTAAAGGTTGTTTAAAAGTTCTATATAAAATATTAAGTGTAAGTTCATGGTCAATCACATCATATGTTAAAGCGAGAAAACTAATTAAAGAAAAGAATATCACCAAAGTCCTGTGCACAGTTCCAACACTTGATGTTCTTGTGTTAGGTGCATTTATTAAAGCAATGAATCCAAAGATTGAATTAATAGAAGAGATTCGAGACTTAATGTTTTCAAATGGAATATACAATAGTGAATTAACTTCTTTAGAGCAATCATATAATTATTATCTTGAAAAGAAATCAATGAAATATGTAGATAAATTCATTTATTTGACTGAAAACATAAAGAACAAATACTATGATGAGTTTAAATATGAACTTAGAGACAAAAAGTTTGAAGTAATTACGAATGGATTTGATTCAGATGATTATGTTAAAAGTGTATATACAAAGAAAGATAAACTTGTTATCTCTCATTTTGGAAGTTTCTATGGTACGAGATCACCAGTAGAGTTTATTAAAGCAACTGGTGAGTTGATACGTAATGAGAATATGAATATTAACGTAAATTTGGTAGGTAAATTTCAGGGGATAAGTGTAGAAGAAGAAGTACAAAAAATTATTGAAGAATATAATATTTCTGAGTACGTTCAACTAATACCGAGAATGGAACATACAGAAGTAATAAGATTAGAGCAAGAATCAGATGTTAATTTAATTATTACTCATACTAACAACCAAAGTGACTATGCATTACCTGGTAAACTTTTTGAGTATATAGGGGCTATGAGGCCAATATTGAGTATCAGTAATGATGAACTTTTATGTGATGCTATGGATAAATATCAGTTGGGCTATAACGTGAAAGATAATACTAAAGAGTCGATTAAAGATGAATTGAAAAAGATCTATAAAGACTGGATGATGAATAGCTTATCTACATCTCAGGATGTGGAAAGGTTTAATATGTTTAACCGATCAGAATTAACAAAACGATTAGATAACTTCTTACAGAAGAGTGAACTGAATGTTATGTAACAGGCTAAGGAGCTAATAGAATGATCTCAGTAATAATTTGTACCTATAATAGAAGTGAAATTCTTCGGGAGTGTATTGAAAGCGTACTAAAGAATCAAGTGGAAAATGATTTTGAACTCTTGGTAATCGATAATAATTCGAATGATAATACTGAAGAGATTGTTTCACTTTTCACCAATAATTACAGTAATGTAAGATATGTAAAAGAAGAACAGGTTGGTTTGTCGATTGCAAGAAATACAGGTATTGCCGAAGCAACTGGAGAGATTGTTGCATTTATCGATGATGATGTAGTAGTAAGTCCATTATATATTCAAGCAATTCATTCATTTTTTTGTGAGCATCCAGAAGAGGTTTGTGCTGGTGGGAAGGTAATACCTGTCTGGGAATTTGAAAAGCCGGAATGGTTTGTCAAAAATTTTGCTTCCATTATTGGAGAAACAACTTATGGAGAAAAGAAAAGAATTTTAAAGTTTCAAGAAGTTCCAATAGGATGCAACATGATCTTTAAAAAAGAGATATTCCGAAAGACAGGAATGTTTAATATTAACTTAGGGATTAAAGGCGATGAGCTATTTTTAGGTGAGGAGAATGCCTTATGTGAAAAGATAAGAAAATTAGGGAGAAATATTTATTATTTGCCAGAAGCTTATGTTCGACACAAAGTACATAGAAATAAAGTAAGTCAAGACTATGTTTTAAGAAGGCTAAAACTTGAAGGAGCTTCAATGGCTCAATGGCATATGGAAACGAAAAAAAAGACGGATGTCCTACTACAATATACTTTAAGATTTATGATGCTATGGTGTAAAGATATTCCACTGTTACTGTTAAGAAGAAATAGTTTTGCACTTCAATGTAAAGTAAGCAGAAAAAGAGAGTATCTAAAACAAATAAGAAAATTAATGAAGTTCCAAGAAAAGCCACAGAACCTGGAGCTAAAAAAATAATGAATATACTACATGTATCTCTAGGTGTGCCTCCATTTCGAACAGGAGGACTAACCAAATACTCTGTAGATTTAATGTTAATGCAGTTGGAAAAGCAACATAAAGTATCTCTTTTATATCCTGGGTCTTATCATCTTGGAGGTCTGGGTATTTCCAGAAAAAGAGATTTTCAAGGGATAAATGTTTATGAGATAATTAACCCACTTTTAGTTCCTTTACTTGGAGGAATTAAAGAACCAGAATCATTTAGGAAGTCAGTTAATATACAAGTGTATTTAAAATTCCTTTCAGATATAAGGCCTGAAACTATACATTTTCATACATTACAAGGAATTCATAAAGAATTTCTTCAGGCAGCGAAAAAGTTGGGAATAAGAATCATCTATACCACTCACGATTATTTCGGAATATGTCCAAAAGTTAATTTGATGGATCATCTCGGTAACATTTGCAATAACTACGATGCTGGAGAGAAATGCATCAACTGCAATGCAAATGGCTACAGTACACTCAAAATTCTTGCTATGCAATCCGAACTTTATCGGTTTGTGAAAGATACATCAATTATGAGAAAAATTCGTCAACGAGAAAAAAGTAAAAATGACCATATTATTTATGAAAAGGAATCAGCAGTTCTAACGGAACTGAATGAAACTCATGCAAATAAATATGTAGACTTGAGAAATTATTATCTTGAAATGTTTTCTTTAATTGATATATTCCATTTTAATAGCTCCACAGCAAAGAGTGAGTTTGAGAAGTACTTAAATATTCAAGGGAAAGTAATCCCAATAACACATAATGATATTCACGATTCTCGAGTTTCACGACAATATGACAATAACAAGCCCTTACAAATCGCTTACCTTGGCCCGGTAGATCGATATAAGGGCTTTTACTTTTTACAAAATTCTTTAAATGAGTTAAAAGGGGGGAATTGGCACTTACATATATACGGAGATTCAGCAAAAGCCGACGTTGATAGCGATTCCAATCATTATACGTTCCATGGAAGGTACCAACACGCTGATCTGTCGAGTATTTTTAAAAAAATAGACATACTAATTGTACCAAGCATATGGAAAGAAACATTTGGATTTATCGGTCTTGAAGCGCTCTCGCATGGAGTGCCGATCATGATTTCTGAGCATGTAGGATTACAAGATATTATCACTCATGGAGAAACAGGAATCATATTTAAAGCAGACGAAAAGGAACTGTCTGAGCAAATCTCAGCCATTATTGAGAATAGAGAGATTTTATCAAAGATGAATAAAAATATTTTGAATCATGATTTTGTATTTTCTATGCAGCAGCATACGAATCAAATGATTGATTTTTATACTACAGGAGTTTAGAAAATGAAAAACATATTCATCATAGGCTCAAAAGGTATCCCGGCTAAGTATGGCGGTTTCGAGACATTTGTAGAGCAGCTTACCGCGAGAAAGCAAAGCGAAAACATCCGCTATCACGTATCTTGCTTGGCTAATAACAACAATGAATTTGAATACAATGGCGCCCGCTGCTTCAATGTGAAGACAAAGAAAATTGGTGGAGCCACTGCAGTTCTTTACGATATTCTAAGTCTAAGAAGATGCATCAAGTATTTAAAAACAAATCAATTAAAAGACTGTGCAGTTTACATTTTGGCTTGCCGCATCGGGCCTTTTTTTTATGCCTATAAGAGGCAATTGGAAAAGATGGGTGTCACTGTGTATGTGAATCCTGACGGGCATGAATGGAAACGTAGTAAATGGAACGCTGCTATTAAGAAGTATTGGAAGATTTCAGAAGGCATGATGGTTAAACATGCGGATTTATTGGTTTGCGATTCAAAAGGAATAGAGAGTTATATCCAATCCGAATATAAAACCTATAACCCGGCAACAACTTTTATTGCATATGGAGCCGATGTAACAGAATCAAATCTGACAGATGAATCAGAAGTACTGCAAACTTGGATGGAGCAGCACAGAATCAGAGTGAACGAATACTACTTAATAGTAGGAAGGTTCGTACCGGAAAATAATTACGAGTTAATGATTCGCGAATTTATGAAATCGAACTCAAATAAAGATTTAGTCATTATAACCAATGTGGAACAAAATCAATTCTTCCAAGGTCTATCTGAACGTACGCAGTTTAACAAGGATCAAAGAATTAAATTTGTTGGAACTGTCTACGATCAACAATTGTTGAAAAAGATTCGTGAGCTGGCGTATGGATATTTGCACGGGCACGAAGTAGGAGGAACGAATCCTTCCTTACTGGAAGCATTGGCTTCGACCAAATTAAATTTGCTCCTCGATGTTAATTTTAATAAAGAAGTTGCGTTGGATGGGGCTGTTTATTTTAATAAACAAGAAGGTTCATTCGCGGCTTTAGTTAATCAGGTGGATCAATATTCTTCTCCAATGATTGATGGTTTATCGAAAAAGGCCAAACAAAGAATTAACGAAGAATACTCATGGCTAAAAATAGTGAATGAATATGAGCGATTGTTCTTAACAAATTAAGAAGTAATAAGTGGCAAGGAGCTGTTCAATTTGAAAGGAATTATTCTAGCCGGTGGAAGTGGAACAAGATTATATCCGTTAACGAAAACAGTATCAAAACAGTTGCTTCCTATCTATGATAAACCGATGATTTATTATCCATTATCCGTATTAATGCTTGCTGGTATCAAGGAGATTCTTATCATTTCTACACCCGAAGATACTCCTAGATTTAAACAATTATTAGGAGATGGGGCGGATATCGGAATTTCGCTTACTTATGCTGTTCAGCTTTCGCCAGATGGAATTGCTCAAGCTTTTATTATTGCAGAAGATTTTATTGGTGATGATTCAGTGGCACTTATTTTAGGCGACAATCTGTTTTACGGCCACGGATTGACAGAAATGTTACAAAGAGCAGTAGAGAGAAGCCGTGGAGCGACAGTATTCGGCTATTATGTAAATGATCCGGAGCGCTTTGGTGTAGTTGACTTTGATGAACAGGGAAAAGTGCTCTCGATTGAAGAGAAGCCTGTAGAACCTCGCTCCAACTATGCAGTCACGGGGTTGTATTTCTATGATAACAAAGTGGTAGAAATGGCAAAAAGAACTAAGCCCTCAGCTCGTAGAGAACTTGAGATAACGGATATTAACAAAGAATATTTGCTTCTTGGACAGTTAAATGTTGAGATTCTTGGAAGAGGATATTCCTGGTTGGATTCCGGCACACATGAATCTTTATTAGAAGCTTCACAGTTTATTGAGACCATTGAGAAAAGACAAAGCTTAAAGATTGCATGCCTTGAGGAAATTGCCTTTAACAAAGGATACATATCAAAGGATCAGCTATTAAATTTGGCCGAGCCTATGATTAAAAATGAGTACGGTAAGTATTTACTAAAAATAGCGAATCAGGGTCTGAGGAAGAAACCTATTTATATTTGAAGTGGAAATTGAAGATATGTAAAAGCTTTATGGAATGAGGGAGGTGCCTATTGTGAAAAAGTTAAAGCCCTGGATTCGTTGGACGATATGGATTTTTGGTTCGTTTTTGGTTGTAGTTTTACTTGCAATTGGGTTTATGTATTACAAAATTAATGCTATTCAAATGGAAGATATTTTGAAGCGTCACGCTCCGAGTGTTGCTGGGGAACAAATCGAGGGTTTAAAAGATAACAGCCAAACAAACTCGACTGCTCTTCCTTCTTTCGTATCATCACCTGTGGATAAAGCCAATGAATTCGCATCCAAGCCGATCCAATCGCAAGATGCATTAGATGTAGCGGCCATTTTGCTCAAGTCAGGTCTTAGCTTGAAAGAAGTCTATTATTTAACAGGTCAGGCAAGTGATAAGCTTTCCAATAGTGAGAAACAAAAAATTCGCGATCTGCTTCTTTCTAAGCTTACAAAGGAAGAAATAGAATCATTACGAGCGATAACCACCCCTTACGGCAAGGAGTTAAAAATCCTTGATCCTGATTATCCAATTGAGTTAATTGGTGTGTATGACCCAGAAGAACGTAAAAAAATCCTTAGTGAGTTACAAGACAAGGAAAAGTCGCTGAAAAGCCAACAAATCCAGGAGCAGAACAATAAACAAGAGATTGTTGTCAAAGATGAAGAAAAACAGTTAACATCTCAAGTCGAACCGTCATCTGCACCGTCAGATCCAGCACTTATCGAAACCTACAACTCCAAGCTAGATTCGCTAAAAAATTCTTGCCAAAGCAACATCAGCAATCTTGTCTCCAGCGTAGTAAACGCAAAGAAAGGGAACAAAGATCTGGGCCTTAAAGAGCTGCAAAGCGCGTTTATGCAAAAGTTTGTGGATGCGGAGTCCAAGTGCGATTCTGGCTTTAATGGGATCCTTTCGGATGCGGGGAAAGCTGGAGTAGGCTCTGGCGAGATTGATGGCTGGAAGCAATCCTATAATGCTATGAAGCAAGCGGCGCAAAACAGTGCAGTTGGTCAGATCGAAAAAGCTCTTTCAAACAAGTAGTTCCACCGACCCGTTTATGAATCCAAATAATGGTTCGGATGGCTCATGCTACATCTGTATCTTTTGCTAAAATAATCCTATAAACGACAATCACATAAATCGTAAGACAATGGCAAAATTGATGAAAGTCAGTGACGCAAAGCTAAAGGGACTAAACTGGGAAAAGAACCGGTATGTCAGCCAGCTGCCGAATACGGCCTCCGTCTGATTCTTATGTGGAACAAACGATTGGGAGGTAGAGAAGAATATGTTTTGGTTAACCATGTTGACTATTCTTTGGATTGTGGGGTGTATTTTTTATGTTAGTATATTTGCAGTTGCTAAACAAGCAGATCAGATGGCTGAGGCTATGTTTGCAAAAGAGTTTCCTCAAAACACAGTTTCCAGTACTTATTGTATGACAGACGATGTTCAGCGCTTTGAAAAAGGGCATGAAGTTATTGGACAGGTCTGTTTATCATAAAGGGATTGATTAAAGCACCTATAAGGGTGCTTTTTTTATGTTTAAGTGGCATATAGACAAGAACGACTACAAGTACTTTATTATGAGATAAATACATACAACCCAAAATGGGATCATAATAAGCAGTCCCCATAGACAACCTTTAAACATCAAAAAGCGATTGTTTTTGTTTTCGTTCATGCCATCGATCAAAATGCTGCACCTCTTTGTTTTATGCTTAAATACAGCCACTTAGATATTACAAATTCAAAAAGAGATGCAGTATTTGCGCGCTATAAGCAGCTACTCTCTAATTCTCATCGATGCACGTATATCCCTGCAAAGTTAGCGCTATGTTTTGAGAAAAAATGTGAACTTATAACCTTTGATGTACCGCGGCATGATGGATAGTTACCTATTACTTGGAATTTAGATAAAAACAGTGCCAAAAGTTGTTACAACCAAATAAATATACGAGGTGTGGATCAAGTGAAAATGAAAAATCGGTTCAAAACTGCAGCAGGATTATCTTTAGCATTATTCATGGGAATGAGTACCGGGGCATCCGCCGCACAAGCTCCTGTTGATGTGGATGTGTATCAAGTTCCTATGCATTTCACATTTGACGGCAAAGAGTATGCACCGCCGGAAGGCCAGATGGGGTTTATTTATGAAGGCAGTACTTATGTCCCGATCAGGTTCATTTCTTACTCCTTGGATAAAGCGGTGAAATGGGATGCGGATACATATACAGTTACGATATCCGAACCTAAGGAAGCAGACAAAATTAATATCAAAGAGTACAAGCTCAACACGCAGGTTTACTCGAAAAGTAATGAGAAAAAGTTAGACAAAGCGAATTTGGCAGTCAGCAAGTTGAATGTTTATAAAGAGAAGATTTCATATGTTTTCGATGGGGTTGCGAAAAATCCGCCTGAAGATTTGCCAGGTTACATTGTCGATGGCAGTCTTTATGTTCCTATTCGCTTTTTCTCCGAGTCAGTTGGCAAAACGATTCAATGGGACCCTGAAACTTACACGGTTTCAGCCGTTAGTAAGAAGGCCCCTGAGGTGAAAGTACCGGAGACTCCTAAACCTGAGCCGACAGCGCCAGCAGTTGGAGGAGGCGGTGCCGTTGGTGGTGGAGGACCGGTTAGCGGAGGTTCCGCGAAGCCTTCTTTTGAATCGATTAAATCCGAGACAGAGGAGAAGCTAAGAGAGCTTCAAACGAAAAGCAAGAATGATCTGACTTCCCTATATAATCAATATAAAAGTACCCAAGATAGTAGTTTAATTGCAGAAGCATTGTCTAAAATCGCTGAAGCCGATGCAACTTTCAATCAACTCATGAACGATTTGAGTACGAAGCTAACGAATAATGGGTATGATACAAGCATTGTCGATACCTATAAGGGACAATATGAACAAAAAAAAGCGGATGAAGAAGCGAAAGCAAAAGCGGATAATAATCCCAACTAATTCTTAACCGGGAGCCTCCATAAACGGATGGCTTCCGGTTTATTTTCGCCCATTTTCTGCGAATCATTCACCAACTGGGCATTCACACACATACTGTGTATTAGGCTATAAACTACTACCACAGAATGTGAGTGATTCCTGAAATGACGAAACTTGAAAATGAAGAATTTCGTCCGCCTGCAGGCGGTTCACATGGCGGAGGCATCGGACATGGCGGACTGGGAGGCCCAGGAGGCCCAGGGCACTTTGGTCATGGTTCCGGATTAGGGCATGGCCCTGGATTCGGTCACGGAACGGGACTTGGTCCGGAATTCGTCGATCCTGGAGTCGGCGGCGTAGATTTTCTCCCTTGGGCTGTAGCCCCTATTATTTGGAGCACCACTCAGCCTTATTATCCGTATCCCTACCCGTATCCGTATCCGTATCCATATTCCTACTATCCATATCCCCCTGGCTATCCAGGTATTTAATATGTTGTAAAACCGGGCTCCGAAAAACCGACGGGAGACCACTTGCTGAAGCTTGAGTTTATCATTCCTCATAAGCAAAAAAATGGCGTGTCAAATTGATTGTCAATTTGCACGCCATTTCATATTAATTCAATATCATTCGGGCTACCTCTGCCAAATCTTCAATATCTACCTTACCGTCACCGTTAACATCTGCCTTCTTGTACTCATTCCAATTCGGATCATCGGAAGTTTTTCCATAGGCTGCAGCCACGATGGCAAGATCGCCGATCGCAACGCGTCCATCGCCGTTGACATCCCCAGGACGAGCTTTATTAACCGAATCGATAAAGGCCTGAAGCGCTTTGTTAAGCTCCGTTGTTGCTTGATCGATCTGCTGTTGGGAAGCATTCGGATTGTTCAGAACAGCTTTTGCTTTCTCGATGGCTGACAGCAATACGGCTTTAGAACCTAAAGGATATTGATTCACTTCTGTTCCTTCCACGGCGGCATCAAACTTCGCTTGCGCTGCTGATATAGCTGCGCTTAGCGCTGCTCGATCACTTGCTTGAATTTCTACATTCACGAATACATTACCAAGTACGCTTTCCTCCCCTAGGCCATTCGAAATAGTCACATTGGATAGACCGATAATGGCTGTTTGTGCGGAAGACTTTGCCTTAAAGCGTAACTTCAGCAGATCGCCGTTGGCATGGATGGCATGGGCTGATCCCATACTGGCAAGCAGGATGCGCACGCGACCGGATGCTTCGTTTTTACCCGCGACGGTTAATCCCTGCTGAACAGGCTCAGCATCAACAAACTCTACCTGTGCAGGATCGAAGGTGACCGTGACGTCTTGGGCATAAATACTTTGAGTGGCGCTCAAATGGCTGAGACCATACGTAAGATCGATGGACTGTCCAACCTGCACGCTGCTTGCTCCTTGCAATGTAGCCATCGGTGCTGCCGATTGCTCGGCGGAAGGCTTAAGCTGAGGAGTAATGGTCGGTCCCCATACTTCCATCGCATCGATACCGCCGGCTTGCGGTACAAAATGGACACGGTCAATCGCAAGTTTCCGCGGTTCGGTTGTACCGGCCTTGTAATGTGTGTGGTATACCATGAACAATTCCGTACCATCCGGTGAATAGATCAAGGAATGATGTCCCGCTCCAGGCACAATAGTGTTGGACTTCATAATCGGATTATATGTGTATTTGGTCCATGGTCCCATTGGAGTCGGAGCCGTTGCATACCCTACGCCATAATCAGGGCTTTCGAAATGGTTGCCGGAATAGGTTAAGTAGTAGGTACCATTATGCTTGATCATAAACGGCCCCTCGTTAATGCTTGCAACCGGCTGCTTCTGACTGCGTTCCCAATCTTGTGTAGCCCGGAATACGAATTGCAGCGTATCTTCCTTCATGCTCTTCATATCGTCACTCAGTTCAGCCATCCACATTTCATTGCCTTGATTAAAGCGGACGAAGTAAATGTATCTTTTTCCGTCATTGTCCGTAAAGACATGCGCATCGATTTCCGGCGTGTTCAGATGCATAGGCTGTTTGACGTCTTGGACGAACGGTCCTAACGGAGAGCTGCTTGTTGCTACCGCTAGCCTTTCATTGACTACATAGTACATGTAGAATGTCCCGTCTTTTTCCACGACCTCAGGCGCCCAAAAACCGCTGGTCCCCCAAGAATCGGACTGTTTTAACGCCAATTCATTCTGTTCCGACCAATTTACCAGATCCGTCGATGTATATACCTTGAAGCCCAATGACGACTTTTTGGGATCTGTATTCGTCCCATACAAGTAATACTTGCCGTCATGCTGCAGTACGAATGGGTCCGCAATGTTTGGCAGCACGGAGTTGGTATAAGTTGGCCCAGTTATCGAATCGTGGTACGAAGATACTTTGATGTTGTCAAATCTGGCATCCGCATTCCAGGTGCGCAGTCCGATTTTACCGGTAGCCATATGCGATGCGTCCAACAAGTCAAATTTCGGATACCCGTTGACGTTGAGCGGATTGTCGTTCACGTAAACCTGAATGTGATCTTCGTTCGCAACGACCTTAATGTGATACCACTCGTTTGCAAAAATCGGCAGCTTTTTGGAAGCAAGCTCTTGCCATTGGCCCTTCGACATATGTCCGAGTACGGCTGATTGTGCGGAAGCATTAATGCCTACATAATATCCGTCTAAATGATCCGGGCCATTTGCAACATTCGATGCTCTGAAAATGAGCCCTGCTTCGTTCCCGCTCGTAATTTGCACATCGCCTTCAAGTACGAAGTCCGTAAAGCTTTTGCTGTCAAGCACCGCTTTATAGCCGGGACCGCTGTTTACCACATACTGACCGTTAGAGACGGTCCAATTGCCTTCAAACGTAGACCAGCCTTCAGCCGATGGCCCGCTAAAGTCGTTGGCGTACAGGATCTCCGGCACAGGCTCGGAGTTCGGCACGGTTACACTAGCTTGAGAACGGAAATCACCGCTTGTAGATACCGCTTCAATGACCGCTCTGCCTGGCGATAACGCCGTTACTAATCCGCTGCTGCTGACCTTCGCGATCTCCGGATTGCTGGAGGTCCAAGTCACTTCTTCGCCGCTAGCTCCCAAGTTGTGAAGCTGCGCTGTCTTACCTGCTTCGAGTGTAAGCTTCTTCTGGTCAAGATCAACGCCGCCTTGGATAGATCTGACAGCGAAATAATCAAATCGGGCATCGATCGGATTGTTTGTTGCAACAATATTGTTTGCGTAAAATCCGACTTTGATATTTTTCAAATTCGCTGTGACAGGGTTGGACGCTTGAATCCAGTCAAATCCATCCCAATAATAGGTGGTATAGATATTCCCCATTTTCTTAATTTTGAGCGTCAACGTATCCCCGCCGGGATGAGCCGCCTCATTGCCTGGTTTCTTGTAACTACCGCCAAGTTCATAAGCGGTTTCAATGATTTTTCCATTCGCCCATACATGAGCAAGCTTAACGAAATTATCCGCATCCTGCCAGACGAAGAGACCGCCTTGCTGGTGATTTAAGGCAATAGGCGCCGTAACTTTCGTAACGATCTCAAAATCCCCATTGGCCGGCACATCTCTCAGGAATACATTGTTTTGACTATTGTTATCCTGATAAACGTCGGTAGGCGTCGTATGAATAGTCATCGAGCCCGGATTTTTAGTTAAGCTCCAATTGCTTTTGCTTTCTTGGAAAATCGACCATGCCGGGTCCAGTATTGCGCTGTCGAAGGAATCAACGGTAAACTTCGATAAATCCGGTTCCCCTGACGCTTGACGGATAGTAACCTTACATTCACCAATGACCGAGCCGTTATCAGCACTTATAACTCGAATTGTTGCCGTTCCCGCTTTCAGTCCCTTTACCGTCAGCAGAGTGCTTCCTGTAGCTGTATCCTTGCTGTCTTGGGTAATTGTCGCTACTTCAGGTGCCGTTGAAGTTACCACGACATTCTTGTTCGTTCCGATCAGCGGTCTGACGGATGCAATCAAGGAAGCAGATTCTCCGACTCCAATCGTAACGGTTTGATTATCCAGCGTAATGCTTTCTACCGGTGCTGAGACGTCATCCCCTTCCAGAGGTTGAAGAACGATGTAATCGACTTGGGCAAAATTCAGTTTACTGGTTAAACGGATCGTGTTAATCCCAGCATGCAGGCTAACATCCATGGATACCGGGTTAAAACCTTTCCACCCAAAGTTTTTGTAGGTGATCGTTTGGCCTGCACCGCCATTAACGGAAACATCATGTGCCGCAGATGCGCCGCTGGCCGATCCATTGTCAGCCATCACCAAGAGTGAATAGTCGCCGGCTTCCTTGACATCAACCGTAAATTCTACATAATCTTTTCCAGGCTGATCCAAATGCCCGACTACCTTATCTCCCGATGCGTTATCTGAAGAAGTGATGGCTGCCGAACCTCCGAGGCGTGCAAGTTCAGCTTCATATTTGTATCTGATTACATTCGGAGTACCAGAGGGCTCCTCCATGGAAGCGCCATAAGCGGCAGGCATTCCGAAATTCGGAGTGCCGTCTTCATTCCACGTGAATTTTTGCGCGCGGACACTGCGATTTCCCCAGCTTCCGCCGGAGAATTGATCGGCGTGATACACGATCCAGTCCTCTTTCCCGTCGGGAGAAGTGGTGAACGTGTTATGACCGGGGCCGTAGGCTGTTGGCACTTTGCTAAAAACAGGGCCAGACTTGCTCCATGATGCAGGGTTCAATACTTGGCCGTCCGTATTGCTTAGCATGCCGAGCGTATAATCGTCCGTCCAACTGCCGCTGGCCGAGTAAACGATAAATATTTTGCCGTCTTTCTTCAAAATCTCCGGTGCTTCATTGATATAAGGAGTTCCTTTACGCTCCCAGTCTTGATCCGGCGTAGAGATTTGAACTCTCGGACCGCTGATCGTCCAAGGATTGCTCATTGGAGCGATATAAATGTTCTGCTTCACATTGACATCGCCTTCCCAGCCCGACCATACAAAATATTTGGTATTGTCGTCTTTGACAAGAACGGTTCCGTCAATAGCCCACTTGTTCGTGCTGTCCGATATTTTCCCTTTAAACGTATAGGTTCCTTGAGGATCTTGGGAGTTTCCTTCCAGCACATACATCCTGTGATTTTCGTTAGCGCCGTCATCTGCCGCAAAGTAGATGTACCATTTGCCGTCCAGATATTGAAGCTCAGGCGCCCACAGTTCCTTTGAATAGGGGAGGCCGCTTGGCGGCGTATAGACAGTTACTCTCGGGACTGATCCGATATCCTGCAATCTTTTTGCCTTGGAAATCGAGATAGACGCATCCTTGTTGGATTTTACATAGTAATAATAGCCATCTTTAAATACGATGCTCGGATCAGCTGAACCGCCGCTGCTGTTGGAAACAGGAACAATCGGATTTTTAAAAGTTGTGCTGGCCTGTACCGTCACTTCAGCAGATGCCGTAGCCCCGCCGTCCTTAGCGGTAGCGGTAATCGTTGCGTTTCCTGTGCTAATCCCGGTTACAACGCCTTTGCCATCCACGGTTGCTACAGCAGGGATGCTGGATGTCCAGCTTACCTCCTGATTGCCTGCATCAATCGGTTTAAACTCAGGAATAAGGGTTTGTTTCTCGTCAACCTTGATCGTTAAGGCACTCTGCTTCAGGGAGATGGCCTCAACCGCTTTCCCGGAATACACAGGCAGCAGCGCTTGTTTCGTCAAGCCAGGTCCCGACCACCTGATGTGCAGGCTGGAATTTCCGGTTCCATGCACGTATTCAACTTTGACTGGCACCTTCTGTCCTTTTGCCAGTGTCATTTTACCGCTTGCTTCTTCTCTTGCAGGGCTTGTCTTATCTACAACTAACAAATCCCCTACCCATACTTTTGCAATATTGTCACTATCCGCATAGAACGTATATTCACCTGTAGCAGCCGACTCAATGCTACCTGTCCAGCGGACTGAAAAATGGTCCTCACCAATGCCCGCGGAAGCGTCAGGCGATCCCGTTCCTTTCTCGTCGCCCAAATCAAAATCGATACGCGGGGTTATGGAACTTTTCACTAGATTCGTAAATTGCTCGTCTCCATAATACTGGACGCGGAAAACTGGCATTGATTCAAATATTTCGCCTTTTAACGCCTTTACGTCATTGACATCCCAAGGATGGCCGTCGGGATACACAATACCATGAAAGGGTACCGCAGGTTCGGAGGTCGCCGGTTTAACGTCAGTCCCCCATGGGAAACGGGTGTTATCTCTGCCGATGCCAAGTTCCCACATGACATATCCGATGCCTTTATTACCGTAATGTTCGACAATACCCGGCACACTCTGATTAAGTCGATTCATGGTCTCGTCGGCAAGAATAGAGCTCTTTACACCAAACGGCGTCGGATAATTGGCCTCGTACGGATGCCAGGTGATAAAATCGGAGAAGGGGCCTCCCGTGAACTGGCCGCCGGTTGAAGATACAGGAAGCGTTGAGCCCGTCTCCTTAATCCACATTCTCGAATCGTTCATAATCTGTTTGGTTACGCGATCCATGAGGCCGGTTTCGCCATTACCGGGTTCATTGAATATGTTCCAGAAAGCGATTCTTGGGTCATCCTTATGCGCATTGACGATGCCCTGCACATAATCCTTGAGATCCTGCTTGTTTGCCTCATAGTTCGCCTTAATGTCGTCCCCGGGAGCTTCCATCCACCGGCTGTTGTGGGCTCCGTATCGAGGTGCTTCCTGTGGCCCTAAATGTGGATGATCATCCCAGCAGTCATCAAAGAATACGAACTCTACTTTGATGCCATATTTGTCGGTTAGCTGAAGGAAATCCTCTATGTTGTTCAACATCGTTTCTTTGTCTTTTTTCCAAACCAGATTATGCAGGAAAACCCTTACAAAATTAATTCCATATGCTTTCGCATAGGAAAGCTCCCTGTCATTGATGTCATGGTCGTACTCTTCCCACTGCTGCACCTGATTCACCACATTGGTGGGCACAAAAACAGCCCCCTTTACCCACGACCAATCGTAGTTCGGCAGTGCGACAGGTCCCAGATCCGTTACCTTCAAATTGTCATAGGTCGCATTCGTCCAAAAGGACCTGACTCCAATAGCGCCTTGGGTATAAGTGGAGTCTACTGCACTGAGTACATGCTTGCCATCCATATAAATATCAATATTGCTTCCTTTGGCTTCCACCTTCATACGGTAGACTTTGTTTTGTTGAACCGTGAAAGGGATAGAGGCCAGTTCTGTCCAATTGTTATTCATTCTTCCCAGCTGAACAAGATTATTCACCGTAATGCCGGCATAATAGCCTTGAAAATTATCCGCCCCGAGGGTGGGGTTATTGACTCTGAAAATAAGTCCGGCATTATCCGAATTGACGCCATCCTTGATGGAAATATCGGCTTCATACACAAAGTTGCTGAAGTTGGTACCGTTTGCAACGGCCTTGAAACCGGCTCCCTTATCGCTATGGTAGGCTCCATCTGAAGCATTCCAGGATCCTCCATATGTCGTCCACCCATCGGCATTGCGGTCATTAAAATCATCTTGGAACACGATGGGATCATTTCCTGCCGCCATTACAGCCTCCATGGGCGCTGTGAATGTTAGAACCATGCTGGCAATTAAGGCAGACGACAGAACCTTTTGAATCTTGCTGGGCATGCAAGTTAGTCTTTTTTTCAAGCTATTTCCTCCAATCACTAGATATATTTCTTCATCACTAGATACATTGTGTATCATTTCTGGCGAAATGTATTTGTATTATTCCGTGTTTTTATTTGTTTTTACCATTTTTTTGCGTAAATAATTACACTTTCGTGGGATTCATTCACATATGCTGAAAAACCTGTTTCTTAGTAGATAATCTACTAGACTAGGAACGACATTAAGCTAACGGCAGGATAATGGAGAAACATTTCTTGATAAATACTGACATGATGCAGTCAGCAATCCCAGCTTATAATTAGGTTAAAGTCAAACAATCAATTCGAAATCAATCAATGGAGGCTGGATCAAATGAACGAGAGTCAGGTGTTGCAAACTGATAACCGTACTATCACCCCTTGGATCACAACAAAAAGCACCGAGAAATTAATTAGCTTTTTGATTGCCGCATTTAATGCAGAGGAACTGGGACGGGTATACAATCCCGATGGAAACATAGGGCATGCGGAGGTGCGCATCGGCGATTCGAAAATTCTTATGTTCGATTCTCTTGACGAATGGCCAGCGTTTCCTTGCTTAATTCGTCTGTATGTGGAGAACGCCGATGAACTGTATTCGCAGGCCATAAAGGCCGGCGCTATATCCATGACGAAGCCGACAACCATGGCATGGGGGGAACGAGGAGGGAGAGTGGTCGATCCATTTGGCAGTATTTGGTGGATAACTTCTAAAGTAGAAGACGTTAGCCCTGAAGAAATGATGGAGCGGTTAAAACAGCAAGAGTATATCGATGCTATGGAATATGCTCAAAAGAGCTTTAATCCGTTTATGGCGAAAGTGATAAATAGCTGAAATCGATGAAATTAATTAGTTACAAAAAAACAAAGAATTATGAGGTTGCCGTTGGCAATGCTTTAAGTGGTTATCTTTCACATTATAAAACTGGTTCTATTGATAGGTCACTCACTCAAGTAACCACTGATAGGAAAATATACTTTGGCGAGGCAGGAAGAGCAGTCAATTATTTCGCGAGAGATTTTCAAGAACTAAGTAAACGGACAGGTTGTCTGTGGTTCTCAGAAGGGAGAAAACAACCCTTAGACTGCTGGGGAGTACAACGACAGAATAATCCCGCTTTAGAACCTTGATATATCAAGGTTCTTTTTCATTTGTACGTATTTTCTTGTCGTTTTTCTTTGGACGTGAAAATCCCATTATTATGTACCAACGACAAAAAAATCACCTTATTAAGGTATATAAGAAACTATTTTTAAAAAGTAATTCAATTTGATGTAAAGTAGGAACATTCTGGATCAACTTCACGAACCAAAGAAATTACTATATGGACTATCCTCAAATTCAGCGGAGATTTATGAATGATGCTATTATGATAATTAGGCATGAATTACAAAGTGTTGTTTAGACCAAGATGAATTTGTAGATGCGTTCATAAAGTATATCGAATCTATAGGATGGTATTTTGGCGGAGGTATCAGATTAACAAATGGAGATGAAGAATAGTTAAAAGAGCAATTCAACTGAGCTAGGGGTGTCCGAAGACTGAAGCCGATGGATTAAATAATGCGACAGATATCGTGGCATCAATTGCCGTATTAGTTGGATTGAAAATCGCCCAATAACCAGCAGACCAAGATCATCCTTACGGTCATTGGATAAAAAGCTTGCGCTCAAAATCAATAAAAAATAATTTAGTATTTGCAAAAATAGTTCAGTATTTGCAAAAATAGTTCAGTGTTTAAGTAAGAAGTTTATCGTATAATTAAAAAGTTAGAAAAATTTTCATGAATAGGCGATAAAGCGAAATTAATCTTGCAACCGCTTCAGGAAAAGAAATCAAAATTCTGACTCTTATATGTCTCAAACTTTTAAAAATATGTTAATTTTTAAAATGACTGCTCCGAGCAAAAGATTGAAAAGATATTGATTAAAGCGAAAAAGATATTGGATTCCACATTTATCCACATCCCTATATATTCATTTCATACCTAACAGAGTAGGTGAATATGCCAGTGAAGGTAGCTTATTGCAAAGGCCGTGTATTCACCGTACTTCTGTAGTTCATGACGAAAGAGAGGGAATAAATGAGCGATAATACGACCTACACAGACAAGCTACATACCAATCCGATAATTGGTCAGCGCGAAACAGGAAGAAACGCTTAGGAACGCATTGGATGCCCTATATGTTGATTGCTCCTACAAATCTAGTTATTATTCGGTTCTTATTTTCCCATGGCAAATGTATTTATTACAGCTTTCAGAGTGTCCGGATGGGTTGGATTTCATTTTTCTAAAACAGTCCTCTTTTCAATTGAACCTTGTGATTATAACTATGGAGGGGTTACCCTGTCATTCATTCGGAATCGTTCGTTGAAATCGACCATATTAGTAATAATTATCCCAATTATTATGTTGTTCGTCTTTATCACTGGATTATTTTCCTACCTACTTGCTTCCAGTCAGTTGCAAAAAAATGCATTTACGAGTATTTCCGATACCGTCTCTCAAACTCAAAGATTTCTAAACGATAAATTAACAGATGTGGTGACGAGTCTGACTATTCTCGTTAGTGATTCCGACTTATCCGATATTACGATGCGTACGGAAAATCCGGCATATAACTTACAAACGGAAGATTATTTACAATTGAATAGAGTATTGAACAGAGCATCTCCCGATCGAGCTTTGATCGATTCAACGCTGATCTTATACAACCATGACCGTCCAGCGTTCTACAGAAAAGATGACCTGACCGAACAAGTGAAATTTTCGCTTGAACCTTACAGGCTTGGACAAGCAACCGATCCGATTTCTGTTATCCATTGGGTAACCCTTCATACCGACCCTTTTGGTGCTTCTTTTAATCAGAATGATAGCGGGAAAGTGGTTAGCTTATATAATTTGCTGGGTAAAGATGTGGAACATAGTAAAGGTATTATTCTTTTTAATATAAAAGATTCATTCTTTCAAACGATATTAAGTAATCCAGCAATCAGTAATAACGGTTATTTATGCCTAATTAGCGATGACGGAATTATCTCCTACAAGAAAGTTGCAGGAAAATATCGGATTAAGGATTCGGAATTGCAGCCGATTATATTGCAAACCACGCAAGCATCCGGACAAATAACAATTACCAACGAGTATGGGAACGAAATGCTGATTGTTTACGATACATTAAGAATTAACAAATGGAAAATTGCTGCGGTTGTACCTAAGGATGAATTACTCCATAATGTGAACTACATCAAATACCTTATCTTAGTGATTATGTTCATTCTATTTGTGATTGTGATTTTCTTTTCTAATTTTCTGGCCAACATTATCACGAAGCCGATCATTCAACTCACACGAAAAATTAATTCGATCGAAGAAGGCAACCTGGACATCGAATTCAGAGATCTGTCGCGAAATGAAATCGGTGTGCTGAATAAAGGCATAAGGGATATGATTCACAGGATCAAACAACTACTTAAGCAGATAGAGAAAGAGCAGGAAAAAAAACGGAAGGCAGAATTAGCAGCGCTGCAGTTTCAAATAAGGCCGCATTTTCTTTATAACACACTGTATTCTATCAAGCATCTGATCGAAATGGACGAAAAAAAAGAAGCCAGCCAGATGGTAACCTCGCTTTCCGACTTTTTTCGTATTTCGATTAGTAAAGGTAACGAGATTATTCCAGTTTCTCAGGAGATCGAGCATATCAAACATTATTTTACTATTCAAGAGTTGCGTTACGGCGACAGCTTTACCTATGAAATTGATGTGGAACCGGCTATATTGGATTTTAAAATTGTGAAGCTTACCCTGCAGCCGATAGTTGAGAATGCGATTTATCATGGAATTAAGAATAGTCTCAAAAAGGGGCATATCCGCATTAAGGCTTTTATTCAGGATGATGATTGTATAATCCGTATAGAGGACAACGGTGCGGGAATGGCGCCTGAGCAGCTTGACCAAATTAACGTATCTTTGTCGAACATGAACATGAGTGAGGATGGGGCGGGCTTTGGAATTTATAATGTGCATAAGCGGCTGCAATTGAATTATGGCATGAAATATGGACTCAGTTATGAGAGCAGTTCCGAAACGGGAACCGTCGTTATCGTTACATTCAGATAATTGAATCTCTATCGTGATGTTTATGAAGTAAATGCTTTCAACGTAAAACGCTCGAGGAGGATCCTATATGTATAAGGTTGCAATTATTGATGATGAAGTCATTATTACCCGTGGTTTAAGTAAAAACATAGATTGGCAGTATAACGGCTTTGAATTGGTGGGCTCGGCATCGAATGGTGTGGAAGGTTTGAGACTTGTAGCTGAGAAAAGGCCCCACTTGATAATAACAGATATTCGCATGCCATTTGTCGATGGTTTTGAACTGAGTGAGCAGGTAGTTAAAGCTTTTCCCGAGACCAAAATCCTGATGTTGACAAGCTACGATGATTTCGAATTTGCAAAAAGGGCGCTACAACTAAAGGTGTTTGACTATTTGTTAAAGCCCATTGATAGTGAAAAGTTGCTCGATACGGCAAAACGTGCAATGAAAGAGTTTGAATATGAGTCCGAAATGAAGCAGAAGGTCGTTGAAGGAATGCCTCTTTTGAGACAGCAATTTTTGGTAAAACTGATTGAAGGGAAGTTGGCTCCGGCAGAAATTAATTCAGGTATCGACTTCCTCGGTCTTCAGCTTAAAGCTGCCCGCTTTGTCGTTATTTTGCTGAAGGCGGATGACTATAGCTACCCCGAGTACCAGAATCGCTTTGGAAAAGAAGTACTGAAGTACTGTGTAATCAACGTTTCTGAAGAAACGCTTGCTAGCTTGGGAAAGGGGATTGTGTTTAATTCCATTGACGACGAGGTTGTAATTATTGTGTTTGCTGAAGGTGAGCATGAGAATGTGGAACGACAGGCTTATGAGATCGCGGAAACCATCCGTGCTAATGTAGAGAAATTTTTGAAAACTACGGTGACGGCAGGCATCGGTTTTGATTATGAGCAGGTAGCAGAAATTTCTTTTTCTTATCAGGATGCCCGATCTTCGTTGGAGCTCCGTCATATTTTGGGGACGAATCGCGTATTAACGGTTGCCGATATCGGTCTGGCACCTCACAGTGAATCAGGTCAATTTGAAGGATTGGAGAAGGAACTGGCCTTGAAGGTCAAGTTGGGCTTGGAGGGGGATGCGCTTTCCATATTAAGTACCATGGAGCAGTCCATCATCAAGAGCCAATCGATTTCCTTATCGAGAGTGCGTCTAATCGGGGTTGAAATTACCGTCGTGATATACAAAGAATTAGAAGAACATGCAAAGCAACTAGATGATTTTTATTCGATCTACAATAAGCAGCAACAAATGCAAACGGTCTATGAAATTTTTGATTGTATCCGCCAACTCGTGATCCAATTAGTGGCCATCGTCAATCATCAACGCGATAATCACATGAAGAAGGTCATCCATCGGGCTGTGGCGTATATGGAGGTGCATTATGATCAAGAGGGCCTTTCTTTACAAGATGTTTCGAGTGTAGTACACATCAGTCCCACGTATTTAAGTATTATTTTCAAGAAGGAAAAAAACATTAATTTCAGTGAATTCCTTAATCAATTGCGTATGAAAAAGGCTATGGAGCTGCTTCGCATGTCTGATTTGAAATCGTATGAGGTTGCTGAGAAAGTAGGCTTTAGAAATCCGCATTATTTCAGTCTCTGCTTCAAAAAATATACAGGGGTATCCCCATCAGAATTTAAGAATGCGTCAAACTAAAAACTAGTAAGATTTTGAAGAATTGCTTGCAATTGTTTACATATAATTAAGACCCAGATGAAAGTAATCATTCCATGTACTCTTACTTATATAAGATTAAAAGACTAATTTAGCTGAAAAAATAAATTTCAGGATTGAGCCAGTAAAAGCACTCCCAAAGCATAGGGGGGTGTTTTTCATTTTTTAAGCATTGAACTTTTATTATGAAGTCTGAGTGAAAGTAATCCGGATACTCTTATTATATAGGATGAAAAGATATTGATAAGAGCTAAGAAGATATTGAATTCCAAACTCCACCAATACTCTCTATATTTATATTATAGCCAAACGGAGTGAGGCGAATACGGCTCCATATTCGCTGTAATTCTGTAATTCATAGCGAAAGAGAGGAAACAAATGAGTGCCAACACGACCTACACAGACAAACTGCCGACCAGTCCGACAAATCGGACATCGCGAAACCGAATGAAACGCCCACGAACGTATTGGATGCCTTATATGTTGATTGCACCCGCCGTTCTACTCATTATGAGCTTCTTATTTTACCCCATGGTCAATGTGTTTTATTACAGCTTTCAAAATTTTAATCCAGCCAAGCCTTATTATAACGGATTTATCGGTTTGGATAATTTCAAGAATATCTTTAGTCAGGATGAATTGTTTTACTCCAGCTTGTTGATTTCTTTTAAGTGGGTATCGATAGAAGTTGTATTTCAACTAATATTTGGACTGCTGATTGCCCTGCTCTTAACGCAGACTTTTGCTTATCGCGGTTTGTTCCGATCCATTTCGATTATGCCTTGGGCGGTCTCTGGGGTCATTACTTCAACGATGTGGTCGCTGCTCTTCAATGAGCATATGGGCCTTATCAATAGTCTACTCGTAAGATTCGGGTTTATCGAAAAAAACTTCGCTTGGCTGGCGGACTTGAATACGGTTTTCCCGGCTGTGATTATCACAGAGCTCTGGAGAGGCATTCCGTTCTTTGCGATTACGATGCTGGCGGCTTTGCAAACAGTCCCCCAAGATTTATACGAATCGGCGAGGGTAGATGGAGCGGGACGATGGAAGTCATTCATCCATATTACGCTTCCATTTTTGAAAAATTCGATTATACTTTCCACCTTGCTGAGAGCCGTTTGGGAATTCAATAATGTTGATTTAATTTTCACGATGACAGGTGGAGGACCGGCTAACGCAACTACGACTCTAACGATGTATGTGGCCAATCAAGCAATTATCTCACAGAACTTTGGATATGGATCTGCCTTGACCGTAATCAGTTTTTTCATACTGCTAGTGTTTGCAATGGGCTACTTGAAACTGAGTCGTTATGGCATGGAGGAATAGACAAATGTTGAGAAAATTGGATCGATTGTTCGTATTGAGACTGCCCCTCCTATTGGCTATGGCTTTCACTCTATTTCCACTGTATTGGGCCATCGTGACATCTCTTAAGCGGGAGGGAGAAATTACAAGGTTACCTATCCGTTATTGGCCTGAGAGAGTCACTTTTGAAAATTATGTAGTTGCCTGGAAAAATGTCGGGTTTTCGATTTTTTTCAAAAATAGTGTATTCGTCTCGGGAATGACTGTCATTATCGTACTTGTCTGTTCTGTATTGGTAGGGTACGCGATCAGCCGATTTAAATTCAAAGGAAAGAATGCCTTCATGATCATGCTGCTATGTACACAATTTGTACCTGGCGCAATGCTACTGATTCCGTTATTTATGATATTCAAACAATTGGGGCTGACGAGTAATCTACTTGCCCTCATTATTACCTACAGTACGTTCCAACTTCCTTTCAATTCATTACTTATGAGCGGGTTCATCAGCAATATCCCGGAGGCGCTGGAGGAGGCTGCAATGGTGGATGGCTGTAGCCGACTGAAAGCGATCTTTCTTGTGATATTTCCGATTCTTCTTCCTGGTATAGTCGCGACCACAGTATTCACATTCATTAGTGCATGGAACGAGTTCTTGTTTGCATTGATGTTCATAAGTAAACCGGCATTGTTCACGCTTCCAGTCGGTTTACGCTATATGCAGGGTGAGTTCGATATCCATTACGGTGCTCTTGCTGCCGGAAGTCTTATATCATTGGTACCTGCTGTAATTTTATTCGGTTTTGTACAGAAGTATCTCGTTCAGGGCATGGGTTCTGGAGCCGTTAAAGGCTAAGGTTGAACTAACTTCCCATTGGGAATTAGCCTATATACGAATAAATGAAAAGGGAGATGTTGAAAGCATGTTTAAAAAAATGAATTCTGTTCTTACTTTAAGTGCCCTCAGTTTTACCGTGCTATTGTCCGGTTGCGGAGCAGGCACGAGCAGTAGTACCAGCAGTCCAGCTAGTAGCAAACCTGAGGATACTGCGAAGTCAGCCGTTACGGCAAAGCCAGCCGAGAATGTTAAACTCGTCTTCTGGGATGAAAATGCCGGACCTGATCGCACGCCTTATTTACAGGAAATTATTAGCCGTTTTCAAACGAAGAATCCGAACATTACGGTTGAATATGTTGGGATTCCATTCTCCTCGGCTAAACAGAAGTATGATGTCGCAATCGCTTCAAACGATACACCGGATATTGGCGGGGTTACTGGGATTTGGATCTCCGATTTTGCGGCCAAAGGTGCACTCTTAGCATTGGATCCTTTCTTCGATAAATGGACTGACAAGGACAAAATTACCAAAAGTCTGGTTGATTACAACCGCACCTTGGTGCCTGACAAGAAGCTGTATCAAATTCCTGGTACGATGTATATGGATGTCTTCTGGTACCGATCCGATTTGATCAAAAATGCGGGTTTGAAGCCGCCTACAACATGGAACGATTTTTTCATAGATGCTGAGAAACTGACCGATACCGGAAAGAATCAATTCGGTTATTCCATCCGTGGCGGTTCAGGAAGTATAAATCAGTTGACTACTGCGATGTATGCTTATTCTGGCGTGGAGCATTACTTTGATGCCAAAGGCAAAGCTACAGTAAACGATCCGAAGAATCTGGAATTCTTGAAGAAATATGTAGGGATGTATAAAAAGTATACACCTACGAGCGACATTACTAATGCCTATAAAGAAATGGTAGCTACGTTTGATACGGGTACATCAGCAATGGTTCAGCATAACTTCGGTTCATACAACAACCATCTGCAATCGCTCGGTGAAGGGAAATTCGCGTCAACGATTTTGCCTAAATCAGACACCGGCAAAACGATCGTGGCTCCAACCGCCAATGGTTATGGTATATTCAAAAACAGCAAACATCCGCAAGAAGCGTGGGAGTTTTTCAAATTTATTCTCTCTAGTGAAACACAGGCGTATTGGAATGAAAAAATTGGACAAATGCCTATTAACGTAGACTCACTACAAAGCGACTATGTGAAAAAATCACAACATATTCAAGACGGTGCCAATGTAATGGCTGATAAAAACACGGTTGTATTGGATTTACCGATCTATTTGCCGGATTACAGCAGCATCCTGGCTCAGACCTTGGAACCAAATTTCCAAAAGGTAATGTCCGGTACGATGACAGCCGAAGCCTTTCTTGATGGTTGGGCCAGCGCGATGGAAAAGGCGAAAATGGAATATGATAAAGGAATCAAGAAATAACTGACGATTCATGGGAGCAAGATGCTAGTCCGACCCATCCGAGAAGGTAACTGCAATGTTCGGATGGGTTGGGTTTCACAAACCGAAAGCTTTCTAAACGATAAATTAACCGATTTGGTAACGAGTTTAACGATTATCGATAATGATGCAGACTTATCCGATATTACATTACGAACGGAAAATCCTGCTTATGATCTGCAACCTGGTGATTACCTTCAATTAAATAGAGTCTTGAACAGATTGGAAAATATTCTCCAAGCTATATCCCAGTCGATTTCTTATTAGTAAATATATGTTATTTTAGCTTGATATCTCCATATATTGAGAATGTCGATGTTGAAAATCTAAGAAAACAGGAGCAAATGAAAGAAAACATTAATTTATAGTGGGAGGTGATGTAGTTGTATCTTTTGAATATTAAAGTACTTGAAGAAGATTAATTGTAGTCTGGGTACTTAGGGAGATAAAACGAGTTAAGAAGTACGCCTAAATTAAGGAATATTTCCGTTGAGGGGTTACAATGCGAGGTGGTAAAAAAATAATTAAAGAAACCCGGAAGCTAAAAATCGAAGAAAAAGATGCCCAAATTTTCAAGAAGTTCTCCTGATATTGTGTAGATGTTTCATTTTTTCAGGAAAATTGAAAGCGTTTTACTATTAGGACCAGATTTCCGCTGAAGTTAGAAATGTATTTTTTTTAAATCATCCAGAGAAAAAACACGAATGAATGAACCTTATTCACCTCGGCGATTGCCGAGAGTTATCTTACCATTTGGAGGGATTCTGTTTTGGGTATTATCTCTAATCATTTGAAAAAACTTACATTGGTATCACTAATTTTGTCGTCGACCTTCACCTTCACCGGCGGTGCCGGAGCCGAGGAATTGAGTGCACCTGCCATCACTGTACAGACATCTGACTCGTCCACGCTTCCGTGGATGAATGCCTCGCTCACGCCCGAAGTGCGTTCTGGACTTCTCATCGACGCGATGAGCCTCGATCAGAAGATTCAGCAGATTGCCATGAAACCGGTGGAAAACACCAGCCTCCCTGGCTGCGGTTTTTCCGCGCAGGGGCGCCACGTCGAAGGGATCCCCGAGCTGGCCATCCCCACTCTCCGGATGACCAACGGTCCCTTTGGCGGTGGTGACTGCGCTGTGGCACCGACTTCAACGGGTCTGACCAGTGCTCTGACCGTCGCCTCATCGTTCGACCCGGCCGTCTCATCGGCGTGGGGCGACATCATCGGGGAGGAAACCCGTGCCAGCGGCCACAACGTGTTGCTCACTCCAGGCATCAACCTGGGCCGGGTTCCGAACGCCGGACGCAATTTTGAGTACTTTGGTGAAGACCCCTACCTCGCGGGAGTCATGGCCGTCGCCCAGGTCAACGCCGTGCAGGCACACGGGGTGCAGTCCGTCGCCAAGCACTTTGCGGCCAACGAGCAGGAGACCAGCCGCTCGACCATGGACACCATCGTCGACGACCGAACCATGCACGAGCTATACCTGCTGCCGTTCGAAATGACGATCCAAGAAGCCAACCTCGCATCAGTCATGTGTTCCTACCCGCACTTGAACGGCGTGTACGCCTGCGAAAGCTCTGAACTGCTCACCGATTGGCTGCGCGAGGACCTGGGATTCAAGGGCTATGTCATGTCCGACCGTGGGGCAACACACAGCACGGCACCGGCCATCAAGGCAGGCCTCGACCTCGAGTTCGCCAGCCCCCTCTGGTTTACCCCTAAACTGATCCACGAGGCTTTGGATACGGGTGCGCTGACCGTCGCCGATATCGATAGGCAGCTCGACCGGCGGTTCACCGTGATGTTCAAGCTGGGGCAATTCGACGACCCTATCAACAGCCTAAGTCCAATCGATTTCGCGACCAACGGACGGCGGATCCAGGACATCGGGGAACAGGGCAGCGTCCTATTGAAGAATGACCACCGCGCACTGCCGTTGAAGGCGGCCTCACTCAAATCGGTCGCACTCATCGGGACCCCGACGTTCGCCGGCTCGGCGAAGTTCAACTCGCAGGGACCCTCGAATGTGATCGTCGTGACCTCGCCCTATACCGTGACGCCCGAGCAAGGCCTGAACAACGCGCTCCACGCGCTGGGCTCCGACGCCTCGGTCACCTATAACAACGCCAGTAACATCGCGGAGGCAGCGGCGCTGGCCGCAAAATCTGATGTCGCCGTGGTGATGGTCGGCGATATCTCCCGTGAGGGAGTCGACCGCTCATCGCTCGCGCTGCCGGTTACGGACGGAGTGGACCAGGACGCACTGGTCGCGGCCGTGGTTGCAGCCAACCCGAACACCGTCGTCGTCCTCAAGAACGGCGGCCCGGTGCTGCTTCCGTGGCTCGACAAGGTGCCAGCGGTCCTTGAGGCCTGGTATCCAGGGCAGGAGGACGGCAACATCGTCGCCAACCTGCTGCTGGGGATCATCAATCCCTCCGGCAAACTACCGATCACGTTCCCGACCAAGGAGCGGGAAGCCGCAACCGCCACGCCTGCGCAGTGGCCGGGGATTGACCCCGACGGAGCAGGTCCCCTGCCGTTGACAGCGACGTACAGCGAAGGTCTTGAAATGGGCTACCGCTGGTACGATGCCCATGGCATCGACCCTCTATTCGCTTTCGGTCACGGTCTGTCCTACACAGACTTTAAGATTTCTAATCTCGACGTAACACAAAGGATCACCGATGGGACCAGTCCGATTCAGGTATCGTTCCTTGTGAAGAATACAGGAGACGTTGCGGGAGCCGAAGTGCCTCAGGTCTACCTGGGTCTGCCTGAGAATGCGAAACAGCCCCCCAAACGCTTGGTAGGTTTCAAAAAGATCTGGCTTGCCCCCGGTGAAGAAAAGCAGGTCACAGTTACCATTAATCCTGCTGCAACGAACCACCCGCTGTCCATCTGGAACGCAGACACCGATGCGTGGACGACCCTCAATGGTCAGTATAAAGTGTATGTAGGCAACTCTTCGGATAACATTGCGTTGAACGACTTCTTCACTGTGAACGACGCCATCGCGATAACTACTCTAACCGGGAATGGCTCCGTAACACCAGGCGAATCCTTTAGTTTGAACTATGGTTTGAAACACCTAATGAAAGCAGTTGAGCAAGGCGTATATGCTCAGGATTTGACTATCAGTTTTGATCCGAATGACATTGAATATATTGATGCGCAACCATCGGACCCAACAGCTGTGTCTATCGTAGATAAGAAGGTGACAGGACCGGGTGAAGTACGGCTTATACTTGCAAGCTTGGGATCAAGCAAGGCGATAAAAACCGATGGAGATATACTTAAGCTTCAACTTAAAGCCAAGTCAGTTGCAGCTAGTTCCAGCACAAACGTCTCCATAGCTTCAGCAGTGCTGGCTGACGGCGCAGGAAAGGAATTTCAGACAGAAGGCTCCTCCCACTACATCCAGATTCATATTGTGAATAAATCCTCGCTGAATATGCTGATTGCCAACGCCC
>NZ_WHNZ01000016.1 GCF_013141725.1 Paenibacillus planticolens
AGTATTGTTTTTACTAAACCAGGTGTGATAATGCTATCCTCCCAGGCGGGTACTTTTACCCTTGTCCAACCCTGCCGATTATATCCTTCAAGTCCTTTAAACTCCATTCCCTTAATCACAACAAGAGGCGTTTGAGGTTTATCAAACTGGCCAACTTCATATGAAATGTTAAATCTTTTATCCTCTGATACGACAATAAGATCTTTTTGTCCATAATCATTTATTTCTTTTTCAACATACCAATAAAAAGTTCTTCCACTATGAATTAACTTCCTTCTACCCTTCCGATTCATTCCCATAAGTTATAGACACCTCTTTTTTGGATAACAATTAAAAGCCTCTCCACCCGTTTCACTTCCTGTTTCAAATTATGAAGTGATAATACACTTAGTTTACCATTTGCCACAAGATACTGGATGTAGAAAATGCTTATAGTTAAGCTATCCTGGCCGATACTTGAATGAACAAAAAAAGGAGCTCCCGCGAGGTAAGCTCCACTCCCGAATCACACAGAGTTATTTCCAAGTAATCACAAAACATAACAAAGCACTTATCCCAATTGTCATTTCCGTTTCTTTGAGCCTCATCCCTTAATTTCTCTATCGCTCTTATTAATTCGCCCTGTACCGTCTCTGATTGACCTTGCTTTGGCACATAGGTTTTCCATAAAAGCTCAGCCTCTTCGAAATATTTCACAAGCGCCGCCGCAAAGAAAGCTCTTCAACTATAGAGACCCGTTAATTAAATAAATTTGTTGTCTGTTTTTATTGAGTGTCTTCGTCGCTTTTGTACTCCAAAATATCACCTGGCTGACAATCCAAAGTCTTACATATCGCTTCTAATGTTGAAAACCGCACCGCTTTTGCTTTCCCATTTTTCAGAATAGAAAGATTCGCCATAGTAATTCCAACCCTCTCCGAAAGCTCCGTTACGCTCATTTTTCGTTTTGCTAACATCACATCAATATTAATAATAATTGCCATATGCTCCACCTCAGACCGTTAAATCATTTTCTGATTTTATATTAATAGCTTCTTGTAAAAGTCTTTGGAGAACAGCAGCAAAAACGGCGATCACCATAGAGGCGAAAATAATGGCCAATCCCATTGGTATGAAACTTGGAGGGTCAACTCTCTTCCCCATGAGATAGTAGAGTGGCATGCCTAGCAGGTACAAGGTACTGATTGTGATGGCACAGTATTTTATATTCTTTAAAGCTTTTACCGATAATTCCGAGAACGCTCGGTTCTTATCAATATAGCTTAAAAGTTTAAAAGCTTGATACAGAGCAAAGTAAAAAGGAATCGCTGCTGCGTACATATCGATTAAAACGAGAGATTTCATATAAGCCGTTTCTGGATACAATTCTCCAGCAAAATTCCCTATCTTAGGCACTAAAAATATGCACAAAGCGAGAATAGGGATTCCAATAAGAATAACAGCTATCTTCAAAAAGAGTGTTTTTCCTCGTTTCATAAACTGCACCTCACTTATTTAATGTCAGTTTTTACTTTATAACATAATTTATCGTTTTGCAATAAATTATTATCGTTTTTTATAAAAATAAAAAGCATTTCTCATTACAAAGAAATGCTTTTACTTTAAAATGTTAAATTTACAACTTTTTCAACAAAACTGTCCGTTACTTGAATGATAACAGGGAGCAGCTGCTGCGGCATTCTGCTCCTGCGAACTAACGTTCTGCGTTAGCTCAACAAGTTAATCCTGTTTACAAGGTCTGATTGGCGCAAAAAAAGGTAGAACTCTTTTAGTTCCTATTATTTCCTCCTTGAATTTTACTGTGAATTCTGTATTCTCCCCTTCGGTAATAATTTCAAGAATTTCACCTTTTCCAAATTTATCATGTTGGATCTCATCTCCAACCCCAAGAGCTCCAATAAATTTTAGTTGCTCATCGGGGCTATTTATTTCAGAATCATAGATATTTTTTACTACTGGAGCCATAAGTAAGTGCTCTGGCGGTTCCGGATAAGACTCATTAGTATTATCGTAGTATTCTCCTTCATCGCCTTGAACTCGAGCACCTATTCTATTGGCGATAGTAATCATTACGCCAATTACCATTTCATCAGCACGGCATAAAGTAATTCTGCCCTCTTTAAACAAAAATGGTATCCCCTTATAGGTATTTAAGAGATCAGCGATTTTTTTTATATCATCTTGTGTTATCGGGTTTTGCTCGCTAGATATCCAGTGATCTGCCTTAGTAATATGAACATCGTAACTCATATAAACCACTCCATCAGATATTTGATTTATTTGAAATATTCCTATACGGTTCACCGTAATATCTAATGAATAATACAGGTTGTCCACAAACTAAACAAGATACCACTGAGTGCTTTTCCTTTGCATCGAACTTCTCTTCTATATGAATGAATCAGAGTAAGCCCTTGCGATTGAAATCAATCAAATCAGGGTTTATCTCCTCAAGCTTATCTTCAAACTTATCCCATCCAATTAACCTTACGAAATTTGCTTCCTCTAATGTAATTGGAACTAACCATGACATAACAATTGGAGTGTTTTCATTATCAAAAAATGTATGAAATGCTTCTGGAAAATAAACAGGGACTGTAACATTCAATGCTTCTAATCTTGAATTATCAAATAAAGAACCATATGGACCAATTACATCCCCTCTTAAGTACGCCATTTTATTGTGCAACGCCTTTAAACCAACTTGTTGGATGATTCCAGGAATATTTTTATCTCCAAAAGTTGAATCCGAAACAAAAACTAATTCTTGTCGAATTTGTTTTCCTGAAACAGGTGATATTAACGTGTCATTACTCAAACCTAAAGTTGAATATGTCGTAGTTCCTGAGAACGGATGACCATTACTGTATTTAACAATTTGAAATGGAAGTTTATTACCATCTCCATCCTTACTCCAACCATATTGGATTGTGCCCAGATGCCTTTCTAAAAATCGTAAGAAGTCGTTCATATTACCTCCTATTTCCTCGCATCAGCGCCAGATTTGTTTGTTTTTGAATCTAAAGATAGCTAGAATCATTATCAGATTGCTTATGCTGTCAATTTGCTGCGAAAGCTGCCGATCTATCCTGAGTTATTGATGGTATGAATTGCTCGAAAAGACAAGTTCGCCTGTGTATCTACTGATGTAATCGGTATTAAAAATATCTAGTGCGACAAGAGGGCTGTAAAGACGAAAACTCCACTGTGACAGGTTATGAAGTTCCTTTGATTTGAAGTAGGGGGTGCCGTCTGGCCGAATAAAGGTAGTTTTACCACGGTTCACGACGAGAGCTGCATCTCCGACAAATGGAAGAGCTGTATCAAATTTCGGTTCAATGACGACCTCGCCAATGGTATTCATGTACCCATACTTTTTTTTGGGGCCGAGGATCGGCATGAGCCCGCTGTTGAAGCCTTTAGAAAACAACGTACTTGGAATATTCTCTAGGACGATCTCACCATTTAGGTTAATGAAGGAGAAATGATGCAAGTCACCATCTAACTGCACTGGAGCAAGTCCCTCAGAGAAGCTGCCGGCTATTGAGTAACCCCTCGGCGCATCCATCCGAGTACCGTCTGTCCTCCAAAAATATGAAGGCATGTCCTTCGGGTGTACGACTGCAAAGCCGTTGCAAACCTGTCCGATTGCTGAAAAAGCCGGATCTAGCGCAAACTCTCCGTTCCGGTCAAGCAGCCCGTAATGACCATTAACTTTGACGACGGCATGACCTTCAACGAAGCAGTTGAGAAATGGTTTCTCTTCAAATAAATGCTCATATCTACGCAGAAATTGACCGCTTTGATCAATAAGTAGACTGTTTTGTTCCTTGCTGACTAGTGCGACGCCTTCTGAAAATATGCCGATTCGGTCGAAGGACGGTTTGATTACCTCAGCGCCTTCCTCGTCGATAAACCCCCATCTGTTGTCACGCTTGAAAGCGGCGCGCCCCTCACTGAAATATTTGACTTGTTGATAAGTAGGCGGAATGACGACCTTCCCTAGCGAATTAAAAAAACCTGAAAGTCCGTTGAATTGAAACGGTGTCAAGTCACTCGCATCATTCACCCCGTACTCAGGAGTGTCATTTGAGCTTCGACAACGCTTGTCCGGATGAGATTTAGATGAACAGACTGTCGGTCCCTGAAGCGCCTCTAGTCTATTATCTTCATCCGCCTCCTCCTCAATGTCTCCCACTGCATAATCATATGAAAGCCATGACATTTCAGGGAAACCCATTGCATGCTTGAAGCGTTCAACGTCCGCTCGGACGACTGAATTCTTGATTTCCAGCAGCTCTTCTGCAGTGAAACCGAACGAATCAAATAATTGAGGTTGGAACTTTTGCAAGTTCCTATCAATTTTTTCGTAAGAGATATCAAGCTTATGGTGAGTGTAGCCGTCTAGATAGACTGTGAACCCCCAACCATGATCCTCAAAATTATAGAAAGCAAGCAGTGGAAAGGACCTAGAGCATTCCAAATGAAATTCTTCAACATATGGAAATGAAATATCCTCGCGGTAGAAGCAGACTCCCCATTTACTATTCAGCATTTGAATGATACAGTCCATATCCAACTGGCGGCGAAGACGTAAAATGTCCGAAATATGCCCGCTCTTCAGCAAAGTACCTTGCGTAAATTCGCTCATAAAAGGCTATGTTCCTTTCCTAAAATTTCAACCCATAGTTTTATATATTCTATCAGCAGTTATCATAATAGGGCCACCATTTGATAACTTTCTCAATTTTGGTTGGTTCTTGAATCATAAAGCTCAGTTCTAAAACGGGCCACCTCGTAGACAAGACGTTTCTAATCCCTCACAAACAATACTACCATATATTGGGACCATTCTGTTCGCCACTTGAATGAAAACAGGGAGCAGCTGCCGCGGCAGTCTGCTCCCTGTTTGTTTTTACCATGATTAGAGTTATTTAGCATCTGAATTCCCTGCAACACGCCGTTCGTACAAGTGCGCGCTCCAGCCTTGACCTTCATAGCGTCCACAGAACGCAAATCCTTGACGGGCATAATACCCATTAAGCGCCGCGTTATCAGCCATACAATCTAGACGCAGCCAAGTTTTTCCTTGGTCTTTGACATAGCTCTCAGCCCAATTGAGCAGCCGCGTGCCGATTCCCATGCTTTGACAATCCCGGGAAACAGCCAGCCGATGTACGTAGCCAGCATTTTCGTGGAACTGATCTCCCCAAATCTCTTCATACCCCCACTGAACGGATAAACAGCCGACGGGCACACCATTCATATTCGCCACAAATAACTCATACCGATCGATCACATCGGACACATACGCATGCGTAAACCTCTCCTCACGCCACTGGACCAAGCCCTGCGTCCGCTGGATCCACTGTGCCGCACCTACCAAAAGTCCACGTACCGCTTCAGTATCCTCCAGTTCCGCTCTTCGAATGTCCAGCTTATCATGCCAGCGGTACTCCAACCGCGAAGCCGTTTCCATCGCCAATGATTCGCCGCACAACCTTGCAACGACATGCAGCGCCGCGTCAAACCCTGTAGTGACACCACCTGACATGACCATTTTACCGTTATCGACATACCGAACATCCTCCACAATTGTTGTACCTGGTGAAACCATGCCTCGTAAAAGGTCGTACGCCATCCGATTCGTTGTCACCCGAAGCCCCTCCAGCAAACCGGCTTTCGCCAGCAGCAGGGCTCCGGTACATACCGAAAGCACAATCTCGGCGTTGCCCGCTGTCTCGCGAATCCAAGCGATCAGTCGCGAGTTGGTTATTTCTGTACGAGAGCCCAAACCTCCGGGGACGATGAGTATGTCTATCGTTGGACAAGTATCAAAGCTGTATTGGGGAGTAATCGTGATGCCGCTAACGGTTGTCAAAGGGGTTTTCTTTTCGGCTACCGTAAAGACCCGAAAATTCTTACCCAAGTATCCAGCCACCCCAAACACATCATGAGGACCGGCAAAATCCAAAGTATCTACCTTATCGTACAGCACAACGCCAACCTGCCTCACTCTTTCCATCGACATCATCTCCTTAGAAATAAAAAGAGCATTCGACCCATCGGATCAAACGCTCTGCCCAGGCGATCGGCTGTATGAAGTATGCGCTCCCCCGTAGTCCTCTACGTTTCGCCAGTTACGCATACCAGAAATTCCCTTTATTATATATAGAAAAATTAGAATCGTCTAGATGCACTACAATCTGGAATGCAACCAGTACCTAAGGATATTAATTACCAAATAAGTGAGTTATCATGTATGAGCTTCCAAACACACCATCACATGATATAATGTACTTTAACTGATGAATTAGGAGAATATAGGTGTGAACTGATGGAAATAAAGACGGAACAGCTGGCCAAATCAAAAAAACCGCTTTACCTTACTGTATACGATGAACTTTTCAAAAAAATCATGAATGGTGTGTTCCCCTCCAATAGCCAATTACCTACGGAACCTGAACTAGCCAAAATGTTCGATGTAAGCAGAATGACGTTAAGACAAGCGCTAGCTCTACTACAGGATGACGGGCTGGTGAAGAGTATTCATGGTAAAGGGAACTTTGTTACCCGATCTCGAATCACAGAGAAAAAGGTGGGGTTGGAGAAAATCGGAAATCCGATTTATAAGTGCCATACGGAGGACATTGACCATGTAGAAATAAAGTTCAGACTGGACTTGGAGAGTGACTACACCAAAGAGGTCCTGAACAGGAAAGCCACCGCGGTGGTAGCCATTGAACGTTGGTACAAGAGCAGAGATCAGGTAGTGGCCTTCGGATTTACCTTTATGGCAATTGAAGCCGTAACAGAACTGAACCTGGACCTCCAAAATGAAGCGCAACTGCTGGACATGCTTGAGAATAAGGTATATGAGTTGGCTAACTCTGCAACGGTAGAGATCAAACATTCCACGGTGCTAAATACCTCATCTCAAATATTTGAACTTGATAGCGGCAAAGGGTGTGACTTGCTGCTGGAAAGTCTATATATAAATGAACAGCACCCTATTGTATACAATAAATACTATATTCCTAAAGAATTTAGCCAGATTATGATCAACGCTTCGAAATAGATGTAGCTAGTACGTATTATATTGCAGGGCAGCGGGTTCTCCATAAAGGAGAGTCCACTGCCTTTTTGCATTGGTGGCCCGCCTAGAGGGAAAGAATATGAGAAATATCTCGCAAAAAAAAGTTGATAATGGAATACGATCTATGGTATTTTATCTATGTACCAATTAGACAAGTTGTTATACAACTATACAAATTCGTAAAGAAGGGTGAGATGTACATTGAATACATCCAATAAAGAAACGCCGCATATTAAACCCGGAGGAGCAGAGATTGCAGAGACGATTCTATTGCCAGGCGATCCTTTAAGAGCGAAGTTTATCGCAGAGACCTATTTGGATAATGTTGTCCAGTTCAATGAAGTCCGCGGTATGCTGGGCTACACGGGAACTTTCAAAGGCAGAAAAATATCAGTGATGGGAACTGGAATGGGAACTCCTAGCATGAGTTTGTATTCATGGGAGCTGATTCATGTATTCGGTGTAAAAAATCTCATTCGGATCGGTTCCGCAGGAGCGATTCAAGATCATTTGAACCTGTATGATATTGTTTTTGCAATGGGTTCTGCAACCGATTCCAATTATGGACATCAGTACAATCTCCCAGGTCACTATTCGATTACGGCATCGTTCGAGCTGTTGGAAAAAGCCAAGAAAATAGCGGATGCGCAAGGGCAGAAGGTTCATGTAGGCAATGTTCTCTCCAGTGACATCTTCTATAATGCAGATCCAACGGCGCTAAAGAGATGGAGTGAAATGGGCATTCTTTGCGCCGAGATGGAATCCGCAGGTCTCTATATGAACGCAGCTCATGCGGGCGTTAACGCACTGTGCATCTTGACGATCAGTGATCATATTTTTAGACATGAATCCACGTCCCCTGAAGAGAGACAGACAGCTTTCACTAAAATGATGGAAATTGCCTTGGAACTTGCTTAACCATTTAGTTTTACGAAAGGAATATGGCTAATGGCTACACTAACTGAACAAACACCGCAAATTGCCCCATCCTTTCAGGCCAAAAAGGCTGTGCCTGTGATTTTGCTCTTTTTCATTTTCGCCTTAATTATCGATAACTCATTCAAGTTGGTTTCGGTAGCTATTGCCGATGATCTGGGAATATCGGCAGCCGCGGTTAGCTGGCAGGCCTCATTAGCGGGGCTTGTGATTGGCATCGGTGCAGTGATCTATGCCTCTCTGGCCGACTCTTTCAGTATTAGAAAGCTGCTGAGTGCAGGTATTATTTTAATCTGTATAGGTTCTATTATAGGGTTTATTTTTCAGCACTCTTTCCTGCTCGTTATTATTGCGCGTATGATCCAGACAGCAGGCTTGGCCTCGGCTGAAACTTTATATGTAATCTATGTAACGAAGCATCTGCCCAAAGAGGAGCAAAAAAAGTTTTTGGGATTCAGCACAAGCAGCTATTCGCTCTCCCTTGTTATTGGCTCCGTTACGGGAGGGTACGTATCCACTTACTTAAATTGGGCAATGTTATTTTTAATCCCGCTGCTGTCCTTAATCCTCCTTCCCTTCATTCTTAAATATTTGCCGAAGGAACAATCCCGAAAGAGCCATGTTGATATCATCGGTCTGCTTCTGATTTCGGCCATTGCTACCTCAGTCATGCTGTATTTAACGAATTTCAATTGGATCTTTATTGTCATCTTCATAGTTGCGGCGGGACTATTCCTGGGCTACATCAGTAAGAGTACGAAGTCGTTCATTGGGATTTCCTTTTTTCAAAATAAACGGTTTGCAGCCATTCTTGCCATCGCCTTTGTGATTTATTCCGTTCAACTGGGCTACATCTTTATTTTCCCATTCCTGCTTCAGAAGATGTATGGTCTTCAGCTCGACACGATCTCACTACTGCTGATTCCAGGTTATCTAACGGCCGTACTAGTTGGAGCGCTATCAGGAAAAATTGCAAAAGTATTGACCAATAAGCAAGCGGTTTCCGTTGCTATGGTTATTATCGCATGCAGCCTGGCTTTGCCCGGACTTATTGGAAGCTCAATTGTTGTATATGTTCTCTCCATGCTGCTGTTCTCGGGGGCATTCGCCTTCATGTACGCACCTATGCTCGATTCCTGTATAAGCTCTATTCCTGTAGAAAAAACAGGAACAGCCATTGGATTCTACAACTTGGTGTTGAATGTGGCCGTTTCGATAGGCATCACCTATACCGCGTCTTTGATGGATGTAGTATCTTATGGAAAAGTGTTATGGATCCTTTTTATTATTACCTTGTTCGCTCTATTGATGTACGGGTTGCTTGTAGGCCGACTCACTGAGCCCAAATCAAGATAACTCGTAGCTTAAAACAGATAAAAACACCTCCTCTTGAAGGTGTTTTTATTTGCGTTGACGACTAAAGTGATGTTGTTCAAGAACTTCCTTCGCTATAATAGCTTTACTTCAATAAAACTTCGTTAATTAAAAAATAAAAAAAGCCTGAAAAAACGAAAAGAAAGAAAATAATTGTTAATGGGAGAAGTCCATCCAATTTTTGTTCATAATTGTTTCTATGTGAATTATTCATTATAATTCTCCTCTACTATTTACTCATATCAAGCTCATCTTTACGAATGAGAGAAGCCCCCTCTATGGCGATAACCAAAGGACTTGCTACAAGTGCACAACAAAGCAAAATAAAAGATATCGAAGCTGCCAACGGGTCCATCTCCTTTCCTTCCACAGTCTATGACATCAACCGTAATACTCATTAATATCATAAAATTGAAGTGAGCGAATGTAACCAACCAATCCAGCAGTTTTTTATGCCATCCACTAACCCTGCATGTTCACAGAATGCTAAATGATAAAGGCGAAAATATCGATTATTTTTCTTAGATAAGTGGTATTATAAATTTAAAATTTGTGTCGTTTGATTGATTATTCAAGGGGAATTTAAGATGTGGAAACCTGAACGCAATAATAAAAAAGCTCTTTACGAACAAATTGCCGATCATCTCGAGCAAAGAATTTCATATGGGGAGTTTCCTCCAGGCAGTTTGCTGCCCTCTGAGCGGAAACTTGCTGAACAATTTGATGTGAACCGCAGCACCGTCATTTCTGCATTCGCCGAACTCCGATCCCTTGGGATTATCGAAAGCCGTACGGGTAGCGGAACTCGGGTAAGCACATCCAAATGGGGAGCCACTCCGAAGCATACTCCAAACTGGAGTCGTTTTGCCGAAGGAGGAAACTTTCTTCCTAACCTGCCCTTTTTGCGAAGGATTCGCGAAGCGTTAGCTCAAAATCCATCACTGATTGATTTTGCGAGCCCTGAATTATCTGCTGATTTAGCACCCACAGATGAAATAGCTACATTAATGAGTAGAAACGCATATACGTCCTATATGGGTTACGATAACCCTCAAGGTTCGACTCTATTAAGAGAAGCTTTAGTAGAATTTCTGAACAATTATCGAAGCATTCGGACAACGGAATCCTCCATTCTTATTACATCGGGATCCCAGCAATCGTTATATTTGATCACGCAATGTCTGCTGTCACCTGGAGATGCCGTTGCTATTGAAGATCCTTCCTATTGCTATTCGCTGCCTATGTTTCAATCAGCTGGTCTTCGTTTGTTCCGCCTACCGGTCGACAATCATGGCATACAGCCAGAAGATATTCGTACTTTATATAAAAAACATCGAATTAAGATGGTGTTCTTGAATCCGAACTACCAGAACCCGACGGGAACGGTACTAAGTATTGAAAGGCGCAAACGTCTTCTTGATATCATTAGTGAATTAGGACTTCCGGTTGTGGAAGATGATCCCTATAGCTTAACTTCTTATGAGGGCGTTCCTCCTTTACCGCTCAAATCCATGGATACGATGGGTTCAATTCTATATATCGGCTCATTCTCCAAGATCGCAGCCTCCGGCTTACGGATAGGATGGATGGTAGCGCCTCGTTCCATTGTGGAGCGACTAGCCGATGCTAGGCAACAGATGGATTTTGGATTAAGCATCATTCCACAGCTAGTAGCGGGACAATTTTTACAATCATCTTATTTGGATCCCCATTTGGAGCGATTGCGTATCCAACTTCAATTTAAACGGGATTTACTCATCGAATCCCTGGAGAAGGAGCTTTCAGGTCTGATTGAGTACGCCGCGCCAGAAGGGGGATTGCATTTCTGGTGCAAATTGATCCCGAATATTCCTGACGCTAAATTGTTGGAAGAATCCATTAAGAAAGGAATTATTTTTGTACCCGGGAGTGTGTATGGTTCTGACCCGGGTTACGTGCGGTTTACATTCGCCAGAACGAAGCCGGAGGATATTGGACTGGGGATAGCCCGATTTGCTAGAGCAATACGTGAGTTGATTGAATGAAGGCTTTTAGCTAAATAAGGACTGCCGGTAACCGACACTCCGCAAAATAAAGTGCCCCGCACGACCGAATCCTCATTCGTCATGCGGGGCACTCTCTATGATTTCTAACCTAAAATCAGTCTTGCCACGGCTGCGAGGTCCTCAATATCCACCTTGCCGTCATGGTTGATGTCTGCACTCCGGTACTTCGCCCAGTCAGGGTCGGCCGAAGTTTTGCCATACGCGGCGGCAATGATACCCAGGTCGCCAACCGATACTTTACCGTCGCTGTTTACATCGCCCGGCACCCCAGGCGCAACAATGCTCACGCTGTAAGATGTTCCGGTTACAGGCTGTTCGACACCCGCACCGTTAGCAATGAGTAAGTCGGTTGGGCTGACGCTCACGCTTCCGGGGAGGGTCTGACTTTTGACTTTAAAAACGAATTTGAATAAATCGGCATTAGCGTCCATTAGTCCACCGCTCACATCGGCTACCAGAAACCGGAACTTTCCTTGAGCCTGACTCGACATTCTGACGACCTCCAGCCCTTCTCGAAGCGGCTGTACGGATTCAAATTCCAATTGATCCGGATCATAAGCAAGCGTGATGTCATGGGCATATATGCTGTCCGCCACCCCGCTTAAACGGTAGGTCAGATCTATGGATTGCCCAGGGTATGCCGTCGCAGCGCCGCTTAGTGTTGCCGTAGGAACGGTCCCATGGCCCGGTAAATAAACCGGCGTTGATATGCCCCCCAGGGTAGGCACTACGGGCTTGATCGTGCCATCGGCGTTGAACTCCAGCTTGTCTATGCAGACTTCCCGATGGTAGCCGTCTTTTCCGTCCGGAATGGCCATTCTGTGATAGACAATGTAGTATTCGTCCTTATCCGGTATCTTAATGACGGAGCTGTGTCCCGTTCCTCTGATGCCAAGAGACAGATCCTTTTGAAGAATAATTCCTTTGCCTGTGAAAGGACCTGTTGGTGAAGATCCGGTAGCATAAACGACTTGGTAATTTTCGCTGCCGGTATCATTTTTGGACCACATCAAGTAGTAGATGCCATTGCGCTTGATCATAAATTCGCCTTCGTGGAAAGAGTCCCCGCTGATCGAGAGGGTCTGAGCCTTGCCATTCAGGGAAATCATGTCGTCATTCAATTTCGCTACATACCCCGGCGCTTGCCCGAAATAAATGTAATATTGCCCGTCGTCATCCTTGAACACCGCAGGATCAATCATTTGTCCGCTGTAGTCACCGGCTTTGATCAATGCTTTGCCAAGAGCATCCTTGAAGGGACCTGCCGGCGAGGTCGACGTTGCAACACCTATGCTCTTGTTTGCACAATAGTAGAAATAATAGATGCCGTTCTTTTCGGCAATGGCCGGAGCCCATGCATACTTGCCGGCGCCGTCCCAGTTCTCGTCGGTCTGCAGATCGAAGACGATCCCCTCATCCTTCCAATCGATAAGATTATCGGAAGAGAAAGCCTTAAAGGAAGTGCCCGCCCAGCCCGAATATCCATCCGTAGTAGGATAAATATAAAATTTGTTGCCAAATACAGCCACTTCAGGGTCTGCATATAGGCCTGGAAGAACCGGATTGTTGGCAATGACAGCCGCAACCGTCCATTTCTGGGTTTTCCCGTCCTTGCCTGTCACCGTATACGTAATGGGATTGGTGAGATCCTGCACCGAGCCTGATGCCGGACTGATTGTCGCTCCGCTCGACAAGGTAAATTCCGGTGCGATGCTTTGGATTTTGCCTCCGGGTTTTAAGGCCAGCGTTACCTTCGAGGTTGCGCTATCGATAATGGCATCGTATTTGAGCCCGGACGCAGTGGCCTTGATGATGCTGGTCGTAGGCAGCAGCGGACCTGCCAGATCCGCCACTTGATCGGCGCTAAGCGCCCTGTCGTAGATGCGGAAGTCGTCAATTTCTCCTGCAAAATACGGATCGGCGGAATAGAACGACTTGCCGATATATCCGGAATAATCCTTGCTTGCATCATATAAATCGGATGGCTTAATGGTAACATTCGTATTGGTTGCTACAGGAATTCCGTCTACATACATGGTTCCCGTATGGTTATCCGAGTCGATGACAAGCGCAACATGCTTCCACGTATTTCCTGTTAATCCCGCGGATGCCGTGAGCTTTTCCTCAGTGGTATATCCATAATTTGAAGAAGTCCCTTTGTAATTGGTGATGGCCGAATACAGCAGACCGGATCCGTTGTATGGAGATGTAAATATATATTTGTTGGAATTTATTCCAAGCGCATACAACCATTGATTTACGGTCGCGGAGCTGTTCCATTTCACGTAGGAAGCTATCGTCATATTATTGGTACCGTTTAATACTCCGTTAGGTATTTTCACATAGGGAGCTGTTGTCGATGTGGAGGCTCCGCCGCTCATTTTGAAGGAGCCTCCGCTCATGCCCGTACCCCATGCTGGAGTGTTCACGTAAGCACCGTTATACCCGTTGCCTGAAGAATCCGCCGCGATGCTTCCACTGACCTCATCAAACTTATACCATAGTTTCAAGCCTTCAACTTTAGGTGTGGTTACGGTAACCACGCATACGGCGGTTTTTCCGCCATCCGCTGTCGTTGCCGTAATCACCGCGCTTCCTTCAGACGCTCCGGTGATCGTTACGCTTGTGGTTCCGGTTTGTGCATCGTAGACAGGATTGGATAAGGTCACTGCCGCGCTGTTTGAAGCAAAGGTGACTGCCTTGTTGCTTGCATAGCTTGGGACGATTGTGGCAACCAGTGTATCGTTCTTCCCTACCTCCAGTACGGAAGCTGATTTATTCAGCGACACTCCGGTTACCGCTCCTCCCCCTTCACCGGCGATTTCCGACGCCGTCAATGCGCGGTTGTACACTTTTATGTTATCGAAATTGCCCTTAAAGTAAGCATCTGCCGAATAGAACGATTTCCCCAAATATGCCAGTACATCTTTGCCCAAATACGATATCGGCACGTTAAGATTGTTGTTTTGCGCAAACAGAACACCATCTTTATACATGGTCATCGTCGTAGGCGTCATCACGAGCTTAATGTTCATCCACTTATTAGCGATCGATGCCGTTGTGGCTTTAGCCTCCTCCTCATAGGAATAGGAGCCCATCGTAATCGCGTTTCGAATTTGGGTGTCCATGGTTTTCAAAAACATGTACTTCGTCGTGTTCTTTCCGATTGTGAAGGTAAAGAAACTGCCCGATACGGTCACCGGCTTAACGTCCATGGAAATCGTCACCGCATCCCGGCCGTCGAAGAAGCCTTGCGGAAAAGCCGCGAACGTCCCGCTGGATCCGTCCAGATACAGCACTTGCGAGTTCTTTTCCTGATCGAACACAACCTTTGCATTTCCGTTCAAAGCACCCGTGTAGTTGTTTCCGGAAACATCTTTGATGGTGCCGCCGGTACTGTTTTCGTCAAAATTATATTCGAGAATGGGATTCTGCTGCGGCTGTTCGTTAGGCGTGACAGGCACGTCACCCCATTTGGCCATAATTCTGTCGTATTCTTCCTGGGTGATGCTCAGCAGTCCGCCGTGTCTCTTCTTATTCACGCCAAACCAATACTGCGAGGCATCCGGAATGTGATACGTTGAAGGATCGGATAGATCATTCGTTAATACCGGAAGATATCCTTTTCCTGTTGCAAATTGGTCAGCTATGATGGCAAACTCATCCCTGTCATTGAACTTATAAATTTCAGGGCCTTCTACATCGCTTCCGGTCTTTCCTACAGACTGAAGCGTGCCTATTACATCCCAATCACTATGAAGCAATTGGTTGCTTCCTTCAATCGTAATCTGGCCGTCTCCCGAAGCGCGGTAGTATTTGTATTTGCTGTTATCGGCTTTGATAATGGTTGTATCAATGATATCATGCGAAGGACGTTCAATAAATTTTTGCGGCGTTGTAAAAGTGTAGAAATCTCTTGTCTTTGCATAATAGACGATCGCTTTCCACGTTGAGTCGGGCTGTTGTGAAATCGTGGCCCAATAGACGACATATTCGCCCGTCTTTTCGTCATAGGTAGCTTCAGGTGCCCACGCACATCCCGCTCCCGGAATGGCACCGGCTACATCCACCAATCTTGGAGCGGACCAGTTGACCAAATCCGTCGATTCCCAGATCACCAGCGACGTACTTCCGCTATGCATGGCCGTAGTCCAGCCTTTCCCGCTGGCAATTCTTAAATCGGTCGCAAGGATGTAATACTTGTCCCCTTCAGCCGAACGCAAAATAAAATGATCGCGAACGCCCTTCTCCCCTATGTCCGAGGTCAAGACAGGATTTAAATCGTTCAGGTCCTTCCAGTGCAAGCCATCTTTACTTGTGGCAAAATAAGTCTGTTCACCGGTCGAGCTTTCGCCTGTAAAGTAGGAGAATAAATACTCCTTCATATCCGCCGGAGTAAGTGCCTTAGGCTTGGCTTTAACTGTAACGGGTATTTTCTTCTCGTAGCTTTTCCCGCTATAGGAGAGAGTTGCCGTTAATGTTACCTGCGTATCGACGGCTTGTCTTGTTAGGACGCCCGGCGGCGTATTGTCATAATTTTCATTTACGCTTTCATTCGCATTGATGACATCCGGCTTGTCGCTTGTCCATGTAATCGCCGCTCCCTTATCGCTTGTCAGGGGCAGCGTAATATTCCCACGAATCGCATCCGCATCACGGACAGCAAGCTTGGCCGCCTCCTCTTGGAGGAACCTGGTTGTGGCCACATCACTGCTTTTCACGGTTACTGTAAAGGTTTTTGTAGCCGATGCCGCTCCTTTGGCGATTGTTGCCGTCAGTGTGGCCGTTTTGTCCGCAGCGCCGCTAGTAATCACGCCTGTGTTCGTAATGACACTTGCGTCGCTCGTACTCCATGTTATGGTGCTTCCAAATGCACCTCCCGATGGCAAGTTCAGATTGCTGATCACCTCACTCGTATCGCCCAAAGTGAGTGCGGCCATATCCTGGGCAACGGAACCCAAGTCACTGCTGTTCGCCAAATCCTTAACCTCCGAAGCGCTTAAAGCGCGGCTGTATAACCGGAAATCGGATACTTTCCCTTTGAAAAATCTGTCGGCCGTATATGCCGGTTTGCCGATGTAGTTGGCGATGGTAGACTCCATCTGAGCCGGAGTAAAGGTTACACCCGTATTCCGGGCTACCTGAACCCCATCCACATACAAGGTTCCGGTAGTTCCGGTTTGCGTGTAGGCTACATGCTTCCATACCCCTTTGACAAAATCGGATGATACCTTTGTACTTTGCTCATTCGTCCAGCGGGCTGTTGCCAGCATGGCCCGATAGCCGCCGGCTTCAAGCAGAAGCCCCAGGTAATGGGCATTCGCATCACCGTTCGGGTTGGTCGAAGAACCGAAGGTGAACACCCACGAAGGGTTGCTGTTCGCCTGATCCACGAATACGTTGGTTGCGACAGTAACACTGCTTAGACCGGCAAGAATGGCATTCGGCATCTGTACAAATCCGCTGCTGCCATCCAAACTTATGGCGCCGGAGCCATCCGGTCCCTTCGTCCAGCTGTAGGTGCCGTTCAGTTTACCGCTGCGGTTATTGCCCGACGAATCGGCAACTGTGGTACCCGTGCCTTCATTAAACCTATACCAGAGCATCAGGCTGCTGTCTTCGGCAGCTGCCCCGGTCGTCGGCATTCCAAGCAACAATCCTGCCAACATGGAAATCGTCAACAACAGAGAAACGATCTTTTTTCCCACACGTTCATCCTCCTTTAATTTTGAATGCGCTAACAAAACCAGGCGGAAACTTCCCATCTGTTGTACATTATGTAAATAATCATTGCTGTCTCAACTCTGGTAGCAGCTCTCATAGGATTTACGAGGTTTCCGCTGCCTTGATCAAAATGATAGCACTTACATTATGATAGAAAAATAGAATTACTTATCCGTTTATTATAATTTTTTGGCTTCTTCGCCTTATAGAAATGGAAACAGCGACAGCTTGGACCGAAAAAAATCAAGTCCTAAACTGCCGCTGTTTTATTGCACTACTATTGTAACGTTTCGAGGCTCCTAACAAATACGGTGACATTGCCTAAACAACAAGCGCCTTGCGGATTGTTTACTTCACAACCACAACGATCTGCTTGAACTTGTTCTCGAATGTGGTCAATAGGTTGTTTTTTATCTTGCACTGACTTTATACGCTCTCTTGTCCAGTTAAAACAGTAGCAAACAGGTACTTCTGTTGAATTATCCTTTTGGAAAACCGGGACTTTGAGCGTATCTTTGTTAAATATTTGCAAGTCATAAAAATACACAACATCACACGATGGAGTGGAGCAAAAAGCGTATGATATTTCAGGTCGAAAGTTCTCTAATGCAGAAGGTTTAAGCATTGCTTTTAGAGTAATTGACGGGACAGCTTTGCCATTCCGCAAACAAGAAGGGCAAGTGTATATCGTTTTAGGATTTGTGGGTGTTTGACAACAACTATCCATAAATATCACTCCTTTCACTCCCGATCATAGGAGAATGTAAAATTTCCTATAAATTATGGGAATCCATTTCTTATTATAATATAATACCTAATGAAAACCCCATACTTATCAATTCCGTAACAATCATTGAGGTTATGGCAGGAGGCATTGGATGTAATTATGGCAAATCATAGATTCGAGACATTTCGTCTTAGCCGTTCTCTCAAAAGTGAAAAAGCAACGATCGAACACGAATGGGAAAAGTTTATGTCCGGAAGCTTCTCACAGCTTAATGTCAGAACTTCTATGCACCAATCTTGGCAGCGTTGCATGGAGCAAGGGGTCCATCCTCTCCTTAGTAAAGCCTCTAATAACTTAGGAATTGATCAAATTCAAGAGTACGTGACGTCTGATCCGCTATTCCAAATGGTCGAACCGTTTTTAAAGAAACTGAAGCAGCTTGCCGCAAATACCGGCTACCTCGTGACTTATTCCAATGCGGCTGGTGAAATGATTTACTTTGACGGCGATATGTCTTTAATGTTGAAAGCGGAAGACATTAACTTCTCGCCCGGTTCAGATTGGAGCGAAGGCAGCGCAGGGACGAATGCAATTGGAACAGCCCTCGCCACCGGAGTCCCGATTCAAGTGTTTGCCAGCGAGCATTTTTGCCAAGAAATTCATGGTTGGACATGTTCAGCTGCCCCCATTCACGATCCCGCTACAGGGAAAGTACTCGGTGTTATCGATTTAACTAGCTTCTGGACGGTATTTGAACCGGAATCGCTGGATGCCGTTGTTATGGTGGCCCAAGATATCGAAAATATGCTTTATAGCCAATTGAAATTCGAACGTTTCCGGTTGTCTCAATATTTTGTTGAGCAAACCAAAAGAACGACCCTGCCGCTAGCGGTTTTAGACCGCGGGGGACGAGTCATCAAAGCTTCTCAACTGCTATACAAAAAAGGCTGGATCTCGCCTGATCATTGTTTCGATCATACATCTTTTATTAAAGAATCTTTTCCTTCAAAGACAAACTGGGAATTGAAGGATGACAATAAGTTGTGGTTATTTGAACTCTCGCCTTACTTTTACGGTGGAGTGGCCATTGGCTCGATTGTAAATGTCCTTCCGCCGGACATTGCCGTTTTCAACTATTTACCGGATTTCCGCCAGTTCCCTGCATCCTCATCACCACTCAGTAAAAACGATGCAGTTGAAAGTCAGAAAAGAGTTTCAAAACAAGATCAATTTTACAAGTCGCTATTCGAACATCATCCGGACGCCATCTTTACTTATGATTTACAAGGAATTCTCCTCGACGCCAATCCGGCTGCGGAAAGAATGCTTGGCTATGATGCGAGTGAACTGAGAAACATCATGGTCGAAGACTTCACATTTCCTGACTACATCGAACAAAAATTACGGGCTTTTGCCAATTCGGTAAGGGGAAAGCAGCAGGAATATGATACGGCATTCCGACATAAGCAGGGGCATAGTCTTCTTGTCTCGGTAAAGAGCTTTCCTATCATTGTGGAAAACGAAATCGTCGGCGTTTATGAAGCAGTCCGGGATATCGCTCCGCATCATCAACAAATCTCTGAAGACTTGAAGTCTACGAAAGAACAGCTTGAGTTCTACTTCGGCAATACCGAAGACGCGGTTCTCGTTGTTAACGCCAATCTTCATATTGTAAAAGCCAACAGATCTTTTGAAAGAATATATGGCTGGACGGAACAGGAACTGCTCGGTAAAATGAACCCAACGATTCCTGACCACCTGATGTGGGAACTAGATGAAATTCGCAACAATATGTTCAGTTCCCGTCAAGTCATCCCTTATGAAACCGTTAGACAGCGCAAGGATGGCAGCCTGATCAATGTCAGCAATTACGCCTCCCCGCTCTTTGACAGCAAAGGCAATACCGTTGCGTATGTGCTAATTTCAAGAGATATTACGGGACTAAAACAAACAGAAGAATTGCTGCGTAAAACGGAGAAACTTGCCGTTGTCGGTCAGCTAGCGGCAGGGATTGCCCACGAAATTCGCAATCCGCTTACGACACTCAAAGGATTCCTCACTTTACTGAAGTCCCAAACAACCGATAAAGACGGTTGGTACTTGGATGTCATGTTAACCGAAATTGAACAAATGGAATGGATTGCCAACCAATTTTTGACCGTGGCAAAGCCGCAAATCGTAAAATTTGAAAGGAGGAAATTAGGAGATGTCGTTCAGCAGGTCGCTTCTTTTCTCTATCCCCTTGCGACCATGCACAATGTACAGATTTTGATAGCGTCGGAATCTGAGGATCGGTTCATTGAATGCGACGAAAATCAGCTTAAACAAGTGTTTATCAATGTTGTGAAAAATGCCATTGAAGCGATGCCGCACGGCGGACAAATTGATATCATGATCAAATATAACAAGGATTCCGTTGCGGTTCGAGTCAAAGATCAAGGATACGGTATACCGCAAGACAGAATTGCCCACCTTGGCGAACCCTTTTTCAGCTTGAAGGAGAAAGGAACAGGTCTAGGTTTAATGGTTTGCTACAAAATAATCAAGGAGCATCACGGAACCATTCACATTGAAAGTGAAGTCGGCAGAGGAACAACAGTTGAAATTAATTTGCCCTTTAAGTAATCAACGGGCGTCATAAAAAACAACGCCTAAGATCGGAATCCCCGACTTAGGCGTTGTTGTATAATCAAGAACCGGCTTTCAGTAAACTCATACGATTCTAGTTAATTCACTGTTAATTACTCGATGTGCGGCAACATAACGATCTTTCGGACTAATCCCAAACGATGCAAATTGAACCTTCATTTCATTGGTAATAAATTGGACTTCATACTGCTTCGCATTTCCCACAAATAAGCTATTGTATGTGGATGCATTCGGTTTCACAATAAACGCAACATTATGAATCAATTTCTTCTTTCCGTTTAATGCATACACTTTGATTCTTACTTTGGCATTCTTATGTTGATGCTGGTTTAGCGAGTTCACAACAATATCTTTGGAAACAGTCTTGTCTTTCTCCGTTAGGTTATTTAGAGGTCCCGTCGTATATTTACGAATCATACATACTCCCCTTCATAAATAAGATATTGCGAAAAAGTCACGTCTCTCTAATATCTTATTCATTCAAGGGTTTATCTGATTGGACGAAGCCTTCTTTTTAATCTTTGCGGCTTTCTACCAGCTCCAAATGTTTGCGTCCCCAACCACACATACTGTCCAATACCGAGGATAGCGTTCTGCCGTGCTCCGTTAAGCTGTACTCAACTTTCGGAGGAATTTCTTGATAGATACTACGCTCAATCAACTTATCCTCTTCAAGCTCGCGCAGCTGCTTTGTCAATGTACCTTGCGATACATCCGGAATAAGACGTCGAAGCTCCCCGAATCGTTTGGTTCCGTCCACTAACAATATAAATAATATAAGCGGCTTCCATTTGCCGCCCATCATTTGAAGTGTTGCAAGTACTCCTTTGAGCCTAGGTTCTTTTAAATCCATGGTTATACGCCCCCTCCTCCCTATGATACCTGCTGTGGACAACTTTTGCACGATGACTTCTCCCGATCCTAAGCTTCTATTCGTATGAAATTTCGTACCAAGTACGAAAAAAGTGCGTACTTGGCAGCAAGATGAGCTTGTCTAATAATAGTAATCGTAAGCGATTCTCATTACTGTATAGAGGTGAAAACATTGCCCCATAACACATTACAAAATCAACGAGTCGTCATCATCGGCGGCAGTTCCGGTATAGGTCTAGCCGTTGCCAAGCAAACGATTGAACAGGGCGGGCAGGTTGTTATTGCCGGTCGTTCATTGGATAAGTTGGAAAAAGCCCGTCAATGGCTTGGGAATGATGGCATTGAAATCTTTACATTAGATAACCGAAACGTAGAGGAATTAAAGACTTTTTTTGATCGGATTGGCAGCTTTGATCATTTATTTACTCCAGGCGCTTCCTATGTAAGAGGGCCGATTACCTCTGACTTGGATGTGGCACGAAGCTGCTTCGATGCCAAGTTTTGGCCGCAATACCATGCTGTGAAATATGGAGTACCCTATATGAACCCGAATGGCTCGATAGTCTTGATGTCTGGAGCATTTAGCCAACGGCCGTTGGCGGACGGAGCCTCTTATGCTGCCTGCAACGGGGCTATAGAAAGCCTTGGAAAAGCACTAGCTGTCGAGCTTGCCCCCGTTCGAGTAAATGTGATCTCTCCGGGTACGATTCATACTTCCTTTAACTGGGAAGGTGCTGAGCAAGCCGTCAGAGATAAAGCCTATGAAGCGTATACCCGATTGAATCTTCTGGGTCGGGTCGGCCACGCTTACGAAGCCGCTCATACTACGGTCTATTTAATGACCAATGGGTATACGACTGGAAGCACACTCTATCCGGATGGCGGTTATATTTTAAGGTGATGGACGTAATGAAGCTGCCGATCGTGCCGGCAGCTTCGTTCCTCGTTAAAACGATAAATCTTTTATAAACCAAGCGTCCGTAGCATTATGCTCTGAACCAGCTAGTGGTCTTTCAAGTTGTTGAAAACCTAATTTGATGTAAAGGAGATTTGCTGCTTGAAGTTTCTTCAATGTTTCTAAGTAACAGTGTGTATAGTGTTCCATGGCGAAGTCGAGTGCTACTTTCATAAGATCTTTCGACAGACCCATACCTTGAGCTTCGGGTGCAATGTAAAGCTTTTGCAACTCGCAAATTCCCGGTTCCTGCCCAAATGGTGCAATCCCCACACCGCCTACCACTTCATTTTGTTCGTTCACGGCAACCCAATACTTTGAATTTGGTTGTTCCTTGTAATATTGGGCCAGACTGCTCAGTTGAGGGTCAAAATATGCTGTTCCCGGAATGTTTAGGTTAAATGATTCCAATGAGCTTTTAATAATTCGCTCTATTGTTTGATTGTCTTGTTCTTCAATTTCACGTATTTGCATGGTTTCATTCCCCCAATATCAAAATAATTATAATTTATTAACTTTAATATGATTAGCCAAATAGTTCAACTAATTCAAGTATCCTACAAACCAACTTGGCACAACAAAAAAATATCATCGAACTGTGCTGCCGATTTAGTTTCCGTAGAACAATGATAAAAGAACTGCTCTGTTCGCATTTTTTGCGAAAGAGCAGTTCTTCGTTTTTCTTAGAATTTCTCGAACTAGATATTCATTTTTTATCTGCGGTAGGGTGTCAATCCCGCTAGACCTCAACAGGGATTTTCCCGTTTTACACTTCCTCAACGCGTACCCATGCGCCTTTCTCAATGGATTGATCCACGGCTTCCAGCACTTGCTGACACTGCACACCATCATAGAAATTAGGTGCAAAATCAGAACCATTCACGATGCTTTGAATGTATTCATACACCAAATGAATGAATGCATGCTCATACCCGATCGTGTGACCTGGCGGCCACCAATTGGCGGTATAGGGATGTACGCCTTCTGTTACAAGAATCGTACGGTATCCTTGAAGGTGCGGCGGATCGTCTTTAAAGTAAACTTCCAATTCATTGAGTCGTTCCAAATTAAATCGCAAGGCGCCTTTACTGCCGTATATTTCAAAGGTTTGGTAATTTTTTCGACCATATGCAAAACGAGTTGCTTCGAATGTCCCCATCGCGCCATTCTTAAATTCAGCCAAGAATGACGTCGCATCATCCACAGTGACATCCCCCGTCTCATCCGATGCTACGGCTGTAAGACCCTGGCTTGATGCGGGGATTGGGCGCTTATGTACGAACGTTTTGCTGTGACCGACTACGCGTTCAAAATCGCCGATCAGGAAACGAGCTAAATCAATACAATGGGCATTTAAATCCCCATGTGAACCGGAACCGGCTACCTCTTTATTGAGGCGCCATGCTAACGGAAAGTCGGGATCTGCCAACCAATCCTGCAAATAGGTTGCTCTGTAATGATGAATATCCCCAATTTGGCCATCCGTAAGGATTTGTTTGGCCAACTGTACGGCAGGCAGGAAACGATAATTGAAGCAAATCGCATGCTTGACACCCGACTGCTCTGCTGCTTGCAGCATCTCTCTAGCATCAGCAAGCGTCAAGGCTAGCGGCTTCTCGCAGAACACATGCTTACCGGCCTTAACAGCCCCGAGTACAATCTCTTTATGCGCATTGCTTGGAGCATTCACATCAATTAAATCAATATCATCCCTGTTGATTAAGCGCTGCCAATCGGTTTCATAGCTAGACCATCCGAATTTCTCAGCAGCAGCCTGTACGCCGTCTTTATCGCGACCGCAGATAGCTTGCATAGAAACATCTGCATCAAGTTCAAAGAACATGCCTACATCCTTATAAGCATGGCTGTGAGCCTTGCCCATAAATTTGTAGCCAACCATCCCCACATTGATCACTGGTTTTAAGCCCACCACATTTCACCTGCCTGTTCACCAATGATGATCCCTTTCAGGAAATCCGCAGCCTTCTTGAAGCCTTCATCGGTCGACATTAAGCTATCCTCGTGCTCAATGCTAATCGCTCCGTCATAGCCTACCTTGCGCAACGTGCTGATGATTCCTTTCCACACGTTCATATCGTTCCCATAGCCAATCGTACGGAAAATCCATGAACGTTCAAGCTCATTGCTGTAAGGCTTTACATCAAGGACGCCATTTAACGAAGTATTGCGCGCATCGATCCTCGTGTCTTTGGCATGCACATGGTAGATCGATTTTCCAAGCTTCTTAATGCACTCTTCAGGGTCCATCCCCTGCCAAAATAAATGGGAAGGATCAAAGTTAACGCCGATATTATCTCCGGTTTCTTGACGAAGCCGCAAAGCCGTCTCAGTGTTGTATACGACGAAGCCTGGATGCGCCTCAATCGCTACGCGAACACCATGCTGCCTGCAGAAGGCGGATTGCTCACGCCAATAAGGAATTGTTTTCTGCGACCACTGCCAGTCCAGTACTTGTAAAAAGTCAGGCGGCCATGGACAAGTGACCCACGATGGACTTTGGGACGTGTCTGAATCACCTGGACATCCTGAGAAAGTAATGACCGTTTCAACACCCAAAGCTTCCGCTAGACGCACAGTATTCTGAAAATCTTCATGATGCTCAGCCGCGATGGCTGCATTCGGATGAAGCGGATTTCCATGGCAGCTTAAAGCGCTAATCGATAGACCGCGCTGCTCCACCATTCGTTTCAAGTCAGCGATCTTGCCTGCATCGCGTAAAACCTCGGAAGGCGATATGTGGGCTTTGCCCACATATCCTCCTGTACCGATTTCTACCGTTTGCAATCCAGCCTTTTGAACAAGATCAAGAGCTGACTCGAGCGTTTTCTCGCCATACAGTACTGCAAACACGCCCAATTTCATAGAAACACTCTCCTGCAAATTTTAGTAGTTTGCATCTGCTTTATAATATTGGTCAACATTTGCCGGTGTAACTGGAGCGGCATCCAGAATGATGTGATGAGGAATACTTTTCTCCCAGAAGCCATCGACACCTTTGCCCTCTAACAGCTTAACAGCCAGATTAACAGCTGAACCGCTCATCGTCGGTGAATAAGTTAAGGATACAATCACATCAGGCTTTTGTTTTTCCTTCATCATTTGATAAATTTCTTTCTCACCGCCTGAGCTTACAATAAACATTTCCTTATCACGCTTCGCATCACGAATAGCTTGAACGATACCAATCGTCATATCATCGTCTTGCGAGTAAACGCCATCAATTTTTGCATTTGCCTGTAAAATATTTTCCATTGCTTTCAAGGCTTTTTCTCTTGTAAAATCACCTGGCTGCGTAGCAACGATCTGAATACCAGGGTAATCTTTGAGGTAATCGCGGAAACCCTTCGACCTGAGATCGGTAACCGTAGATGGAACTCCGGAAATTTCAACCACTTTTCCTTCTGGTTTTCCATTACGCTTCGTCATCTCTGCTACCAAATACTTGGCATCCCCGAAACCAATCCCGTAGTTATCTCCACCGATATACGTACGATAGTTTTCTGTATTTACAGCGCGATCAATAACAATCAAAGGAATGTTAGCTTTTGCAATTTTATCAGCAGCTGGTGTTAAGGCAGCGGACTCAATTGGCAGCATCACAATGGCATTGACTTTTTTCGTGATCAAATCCTCAATATCCGAGGTCTGCTTAGCAGGATCACTCGCTGTATACATAATAAGCTTCACGTTTTTGTGCTTCTGTGCTTCCGCCTTCGCATTCGCTACGAGAGCGCCCATCCATCCGTGGTCCGCCGAAGGCACCGAAATTCCTAACGTATATTCGCCGCCAGCGGCAGTCACACTCTGCGTTTCAGTCGCTTTTTCCGCAGGCTCCGTTGTTGTAGATGCCACTTTATCCGATGTCGTACAACCCGCTAATACACCTGTTAAGGTAATCATGACAACTACGGTATGAAACCATTTTTTCTTTAACATAGTAGACCTCCTGAGAATAAATTTTAAATGGCTTGCTATTCTTTCTTTTGTAGCATAACGGCCGCTATAATAATCAGCCCTTTGACCACCCCCTGCAGATAGGGTGAAATATTAAGCAAATTCATGACATTACTCAAAACCCCTAAGATCAGAACACCAAATAATGTACCAATGATGCGGCCCCGCCCTCCGGATAGGCTAGCCCCACCTATGATTACAGCAGCTATCGCATCCAACTCATACATGTTCCCCGAGCTTGAAGTCGAAATTGAATTTAAGCGTGAGGTTTCTATGATCGAACCAATAGCCGCGGTGAATCCACAAATCATGTAAGAAATGATCGTCACCCGTATGACCGAAATCGCCGATAAACGTGCGGACTGTCTGTTACCGCCTACGGCATAAATATGTCTGCCGAAGACTGTCTTTTCTAATACGACAAAGGATATGAGCACAATAAACGCAAAGATCAACACAGGATAAGGAATTCCGAGTAAATATCCGTTACCAATTTTCGCATAGTTTGAATTCATTCCTGATATCGCACCAGCATCCGCATAATAAAGTGCGAGTGACCTCGCAATGGTCATCATGGCGAGCGTGGCGATAAATGCTGTGATTTTGCCATAGGTAATCATAAATCCGTTAATGAGGCCGAGTATAATTCCCATCGCCAAGCCCAGCAAAATCGAGATACCAATCGGCAAATGGTAAGTGACCTGTGCAGCCATAATCACCATACCGGATAGCGCCAGGATGGAACCGACGGATAAATCAATGCCTCCTAAAATAATGACAAACGTCATGCCTACAGATATAATGCCTACGATTGAAATTTGTCTTAATACATTGGTAATGTTAGCTACACTGAGGAAATGCTCACTTAAAACAGAGGCCAACACAACAAGGACAATAAAAGCAAAAATGACACTGTATTGTTCCCAAATTACTTTTACCCCAAATCTGTTTTTAGGGGTGGGGGGTGCACTCAAATCAACTACTTTTGCCACTACATTCCCTCCGCTATTCCGGCTGCTAATGCCATTATTTTTTGTTCATTGGCTTCTGTATGATCTAATTCTCCATGAATAGTCCCGCGATGCATGACTAGAATACGGTTACATAATCCAAGAAGCTCCGGTAATTCCGATGAGATGACAATGACTGCTTTTCCTTCCGCCGCAAATCGCGAGATTAGATGATAGATTTCGCTCTTGGCTCCTACATCAATGCCTCGTGTCGGCTCATCCAGGATGAAGAGTTCACAGTCCGTTGCCAACCACTTGGCGATAACTACTTTTTGCTGATTACCGCCACTCAGGCTCTTCACAGGCTGGGTTACTTTATTTGCCTTAATATTTAATTCCTTCACCTTCCGGTCTACGGTTTGATCCTCGGTTTTTCGGTTAATCACCTGCCATTTGCTCACTTTTCTCGGAACTGCGATTGTAATATTTTGCGTAATACTCATATCTAGAAATAACCCGGATTGTTTTCTATCCTCTGTTGCGAAGCCAAACCCCAACGCAACCGCGTCTACGGGATTACGCAAATGAACCTGTTTTCCTTTCCAATAAATCCTGCCTGTGTCCGGCTTCCAATCGCCGAATAAAGTACGGGCCAATTCCGTTCTACCTGCGCCAACCAGCCCCGAGAAGCCTACAACTTCACCTTTGCGTACGCTGAAATTCACATTGTTGAAATAAGGCTTAAGCGACAAATTCTCTACCTTCAATACTTCTTCACCGAATTTAGATGCTTTGGATGGGAACAATTCATTCAATTCACGGCCTACCATTAGATTGGCTATTGAACGTTCGGTTAGCTCTGACATCGGTAATGCCGCTACATTCTGTCCATCGCGCATAACGGTTACGGTGTCACAGAACAGGCGCAACTCGTTCAAGCGATGCGAGATATAGATAATGGAGGTGCCTCTTGCTTTAAACTTGCGGATCAGTTCAAATAGCCGGGCACTTTCTCTTTCCTCAAGTACGGCTGTGGGTTCATCCATAATGAGGATGCTTGCGTCAAGCGATAACGCTTTCACAATTTCAACAATTTGTTGTTGACCTATACTTAATGAATGAATCTTTGCGTTGGGGTCCAGGTCCAAATGAAAGCTTTCCAGGAGCTGCCGCGTTTCAGCTACCATGCTTTCCTTATCCGTGAATACGCCCAACTTGCGAGGCTCTCTCCCCAAAAACACATTCTCTGCAACCGTCATGTGAGAGATTAAATTCAATTCCTGATGAATAATACCGATTCCCAGCTTCTGAGAACTCGTAGGTGAATGAATTTTCACCTGTTTTCCATCTAGCAGAATTTCTCCTTCATCCGGTTCATGAATGCCCGCGAGTATTTTCATCAGGGTAGATTTGCCTGCGCCATTCTCTCCCACTAATGCGAGAACTTCGCCCCGTTTTAACACCAAATTCACGTTATCAAGCGCGCTCATGCCATTGAAAGTTTTACTAATATTTTTCATTACCAGCATCCCATGTTTCTCCTCCTCTTCTCACCATCCATACTTTGATGATAGAGGTTTTGAACCTTGTCAACAATGAATAAAACGATGTTAAAACTTCACTTTCCTGCGGAATCACAGGCGTTTCTAATCCATTTTCTTTTGCTTGTACAAGACTGCCAGCATGAGGATGCCCTTAAGAATGCCTTGTAAGTAAGGCGACACATTTTCAAGATTCATGTAGTTGCTAATCATGCTTAGAATGAGCACACCGCAAGCGGTGCCCCAGATTGTCCCTTTTCCGCCCGATAAATTGGCACCACCAATCACAATGGCTGCAATCACATCCAGCTCATAGGTAGTTGCTGAGGATGACGTAGAAATGGAGTTCAGCCTTGAGGTCTCCAGAATAGCTCCGACTCCTGCCGCCAATCCGCTAATGCCAAAGGCGATGATCGTCACCCAGTGCATAGGTGTACCGGATAAAAAGGCTGCAATCCGATTGTTGCCAACCGCATAGATGTACCTGCCCAGTAGGGTGCGTGTTAACACGATATGGGCCAAAATCGCGGCAAGAATAAGCGGGAATAAAATATTTGGAATGCCTAATGTATAGCCATGTCCTAGAGATGTATACTGGCTATACTTGCCTTGCAGGGCACCGCCGGAAGCGTACCAAAGTGAAATGGATCGAACGGCAAACATCATCCCTAAGGTCGTAATAAAAGAGGGGACCTTCCCATAGACGACAATCACCCCGTTCAAGAGACCAAGAAGCATTCCCGCTATAACACCTGCAATACTGGATAACCAAATGCCAAATCCATCAATACCTTGTAAAACCATAATGATGGATCCCGAGAAGACTAGAACCGAACCTACTGAAAAGTCGACCATACCTAGTAAAATAACGAAATGGACGCCGAGCGCAATCATGCCGACAACCGATGCTTGACGAAACAGGTTCATCAGATTTTCCCAGGAAAGGAAGTAATCACTCGTCACAGAAGCGATAACAAAAAAAACGACGATAATGAGAAAGACATGATTCTTCTGTACGAACCTCCAGGCCAGTCCCGGTTGATTAACTCTCAAAGGCAAGCCGTATCTTTTATTCAATTTCTTGTGCCTCCGATCTAGGTGTACCTGTCATTCCTGATGCTGATTGGGTAATTCTTTCCTCCGTTGCTTCCATACGCGTCATTTCATCCACAATATGGCCTTCATGCATGACTAAAATACGAGTACATATGCCCAGCAGCTCTGATAGATCCGAGGAAATGATGATCATTCCTTTGCCTGCTTCCACAAGATCATGGATAGAGGCATACATTTCGGTTTTAGCGCCTACGTCAATACTTTGGGTAGGTTCATCCAGGAAGTATAAGTCACAATCCGCAACCAGCCATCTGCCTAGGGTAACCTTTTGCTGATTTCCGCCGCTAAGGTACTTTACCTTCTGGTCCGGCCCTTGGATGTTGATGCTCAATTGAAGGATCGCATCCAGAGCTTTGTCTTGCTCCTCTTTAAACAGAAGAAACTGCCATTTATGTAAATGATCCAGACCTGATATGGTCAAGTTTTGGGAAATATTCATATCCGGAAACAATCCTTTACCTAATCGATCCCGATTCACGAAACCAAAACGATGCTGGATCGCTTCGCGAGGGCCGCGAAAACGAACCTCCTTTCCCTTCCAGATCACCTCGCCGGAATCCCTTTTTAGCTCCCCGAAAATCGTCTTCGCGAGCTCTGTTCTTCCCGAACCGACCAAACCGGCAAATCCAAGAATTTCTCCCTCATACAGCTGAAATTGTATATTAGTAAACCAGGGCTTGCGGGTAAGTCCCTTCACACTGAGAAGCTCTTTTCCTTTCTCATGCGTGACCTGTGGGAATAAATATTTCAGCTCTCTGCCCAGCATAAACCGAATAACATCATTCTCGCCTAATCCTTTCAAATCGCGCGTAATCACGTGTTTACCATCACGGAGAATGGTAATCCGATCACAGATGTTGTGCAGTTCCTCCAAGCGGTGTGTAATATAGATAATGCCAATGCCTTCTTCCTTAAAAGAACGGATCAGTAGAAATAAACGTTCTCTTTCCATATCCGTTAAGCTTGCCGTAGGTTCATCCATAATTAAAATGCGCGCACGCTTTGAAATTGCTTTTGCGATCGCAACAGCATGCTGCTCGCTAAGCGATAGATGGCGGACCAGAGTGCCAGGGTGATGCATGTAACCTAACGACTTCATAATGTCCCTTGCATCCCTTTTCATCTTGCGATGGTTCGCAAAAAGTCCAAAAACCCTCGGCTCCACACCCAGGAATATGTTCTCAGCAATACTCATATCTTGTACGAGCGCTGGATCCTGATAAATTATCGACACACCTAATTGCTGCGCCTCAATGGACGAGTTAATATGAACCCGTTTACCCTCGATGCTAATTTCGCCTTCATCGGGTTGATGAAAGCCAGAAATCATTTTCACCAGTGTCGATTTACCGGCTCCGTTACCGCCAATCAACGCATGCACTTCTCCATGCCCCAGATGAAAATTAACGCCATCCAGTACTTTAACCCCAAAAAATGACTTGTTAATATTTTGCATATCCAGGAGCATCCATCCACACCCTCTATATTCATCTTTATCTCACCACCCTAGCCCAATGATCGGGGACTAAGCCGCCGAAGGTTGGGCTAGGATTGCTTTCTAAACTTTCCAGGCGATTCGCCCGTTGTTTTCTTAAACAGGAGGTTAAAATAGTTGGAATTCGGGTACCCGACCTGCAAGGCGATATCCTGTACGGAAAGAGACGTCCCCGTTAGCAATCTTTTCGCTTTATCAATTCTGCATTTAATCAAATATTGGATAGGTGAAATCCCGATTTCCACTTTAAATAAATGAGCCAAATGATACGGGCTTACATAAACAACGCTTGCTAAGTCATTTAAGGAGAGATCCCTGACATAATTCTCTTCAATGTAAGCCTTTACAATTTGTGGGATAGAAATCGTTGTTGAACGCGGTCTGTGATCCGTAAATCGAAATAGCATAATGAGAAAGGTTTGAAGCAAAGAAGCGATAATCTCCGAAGACCCTATCGCAGGTGTACAAGCTTCCTTATAGATATCCGAGAAAAATCGATTGAAGTTGTCGAACTCTGTCTCCATTCTTAATAACGGCAGCGTATCCTGATCAAGCAGCCGACCTTGCGGCAATCCTGAAATAAATACCCCAGCAATCGAAATTAATATCCCCCGAAAGGATGTACCCGTAGTTGGTCGCATACCATATTCCATGTCCGGATGAATGACAAGTAAATCCCCTTCAAGAATCGATTGCATTTGGTCGCCATTATAAAACTCGCCACGCCCTTCTTGAAGTAAAAAGATTTCTGTGTGTGGGTTGGAAGAAAAAGAGAACTCTGCCAAGTGCTCGGAACGAACTTGTACGGCTGATAGGAAGCGAGGTGTATCTAAAAAAATGGTCCCCATCTGATTTGGATTTCCCCACTCCTTTTGTAATTTTTTGAATTCCCACAGCACCACAAGCTCATGATCCAATCCATTAACGCGACATACAGCACTCGAAACTTCGGGGTTCCCCCCACCTCTTCATGTTACATATTGTATCAAACAAAGGGTGGGACGGCAATTTTTTCCAAATTTCATCACAGAAATGAGATCGAATTGTTGATTCTCATTTCATATCCTTATGTTCATGTCCGTCCCCATGTTCATGTCCATCGTCATCTCCAAACTGGAAATGTTCATAGAATTCCTCGTATTTCTTTTCGCTCTCATCGCCTTCAATCCATGCAATTAGCCAGCCTTTATTGTAATACGCTACGGCAGGAAGTTCCTTGTAGAAATGGACAAGCGGCAATCCCTTTTCATTTTTCAAGTCCTTTGCGCCGCCATATTTCGTCAGATTAAAACGATACAGCTTAACGCCCTTTTTCTCGGCAGCAGTTGAAATGAGGGGCTCTAGCTTGGTGCAGAGCCCGCAATTCGATTTATACAAGTACACAAAGTTATGATCGTCAGAATGGATAATGCGCTTTAATTCAGCGATCGCTTCACTGCTGCTTCCTGTAATTTCATTAGGGCCGTTTACTTGTGAATCGGCTGAATCGGCCAATGTCGTTTCTATACCGTTCCATTGTCCTATACCGACAACTGCAACCAGCAGCGCTAAAGTGCCCGTCATGAACCAAAATGTTTTTCTTGCCATTTCGATAAAAGCCTCCCGCTATTTCAATAATTTATAGGCAACCGTTAAGCGCTTTCATGAAGTTTCTTAAGCTATTTCGTCTATAGGTTTATCCTAATTGATACCGATCACACGAACAATTAACTAAGTTGAGTTAAAAGTACACATTCTTGTGGTTTCGGTTGATCCAGCTGCTCGAAGGACTATTCTTTTATGAATGGGGATACCAGCCCATAGCATGGACTGGTATCCGATGATTCTATCTGGAAGGCAGATGCATAAGATCGTCTAGATTAAGATTCAAGCAATTTTCTAGCTACATACGCAATATCTTCGATGTCGATTTTCCCGTCGTGGTTGAAATCGAGTCTAGGGTCAAAGGTTGTCTTGCCAAATGCCTGAACTACCAAACCAATATCAGCGACACTAATTCTGCTGTCACCGTTTACGTCAGCGTTGGAGAGTGTGACCGAGACCGTTTTCTCCTCGTTCAATTCAACCTCTTGTCCGTTGACATTTGAGAATTCGCTTCCTTTGATCAGCGTTGCACTACCATTAGCCTTCACTTTGAAAGTAATATCCGCTAGCGCGACATTGCCGCTGCGGCCTTGGGAATCCCCAAAAGCGGTCAGAGCCATGGAAAGCTTGCCTTCTTCTTCCTTGAGGAACAGAAAAGCTGTTTCTCCTTCTTTGCCAAATTGGCTGTTGAGCGTACTGCTAACATACTCGAACTTGGCTGCATCGTAAGTGAGCAGCAATTTAGCCGCATAAAGATTCTCGGCGCCGCTAGCGGAAATCGTAACCTTCACTTCGTCTCCGACTTCCAGGAATCTTCCGGTCAGGTTCGTGCTCAGAACAGCCTCTCCGGCAGGAAGCGTGCCGATAATTTTAATTGAAGACGTGTAAGGAACTGCCATCGCATTGCCGAATCGGTCCTTGACCCCTTTGATGGTCAAAGTATAGTCCACATTCTTTTCCAACGGAGCCGCCAGTCTGATTTCCGCAGCTGTCTTATCCGCATTCAATGTGACCGCAGACACTTGCACCACCGCCTGAGAATTACCTTGTTTCAATAAGCTAAAATGGTTGCCCGACAAGTTCGCCGTTTCATCTGCGACAGCCTCATTGAAAGAAACCGTTAAGGTTTGATCATCCTTTACTTTTACCGCCGTCACTTCCGGTCCGGTCATGTCGGCACGTTCCGTTTTCCCTGTGACCGTGACGACCGAAGCCTTGTTACCGTAAACATCGACCGCTTCTACGCCCAATTCATAGCTCGTATCGGGAGCAAGAGCGAATGCCGTGTAGCTCGTTGCGTTTACCTTGGTTTGGAAGACGCCGTTAAGATAGATGCCATACCCGTCAAGATCGCTCTCCTTGTTCGCCTTCCAGCTTATTGTAATGGTGTTTGTCGTAACTCCCGCAACAGTCAGGCCGGTTACCGGCGCAGGCGGCTCTTTGTCCTCAATTTTCAACGATGTTTGGTATGGCACCGTCATTTCATTGCCAATTGCATCCATGACGCCTTTCACGGTTAAGGAATAGTCCACATTCTTTTCCAGCGCTGACGCCAGCTTGAGCTCCGCTGCCGTTTTCTCCGCGTTTAATGCAATCGAAGCGATTTGCACCACCGCCTGGGTATTGCTTTGTTTCGCCACGGTAAAATAATTGCGGGATAAATCTGCGGTATGATCTGCCACAGGCTTGCTGAAAGCAACCGTCAAGGTCTGGTCATCCTTGATCTCCACTCCGGATACTTCCGGGCGTGTTGTATCAATTGTATAACGCTCCGTGACTACATCGCTTTGGTTGCCAGCACTGTCAATTCCAATAAATTTCAGTACCGTACTCCCGGTTATCGTCAAAGGTGCTGTATATACGGGCGATGCTGACTTCGGCTCCGAGCCATCCAATGTGTAATGGATTTTAGCCGATGCATCATTGTCCGTAATCGTTAAAGTCACCGTCTGGGGGGCGTTGTAGGTACCCCCTGCTGGCTGCACTGCAACAACAGGCTTTGTTGTGTCTGGACCGGCTACCAAGAACGGTTCATTTTTCCGTAGAATAATTTGTTCGCCGCCGCCGTATACCCGTACGACCGGAAACAGGAAAGCAAGATCAGCAAGTCCCCGACCCGGTTTATAATTAAACGTAATATTGCCGATCTTTCCGTTCTTCCCCTGAGGAGAGGATGTTAAGGCCGGACTTAAGATAACAAGTTTGTATAAATCAACCGTAGTATCAAAATTGTCTGCCGCACTGAATTTGATGGCGAAGTTATCCGAATTGAATTTTCCGCTGAATTCATCCAGCTCGTCCGGGACCCTGATTTCAAGATTAAATCCGGTAAAGTCCTCCGCTAGGTCCTGGTACGAAAAAGACAGCTTAACCTGATTCCCTTCGTTGGTTGCCTCCATGATTAATTTTCCGTTGGCGTCAGAGATCGTTTTGGAAGCCGCTGAAGCTACACCGGAGAACAGCATGAGGAGAACAAGCGACCATAGCGCTACTTTCCTGAATAGGATCATTTGAAATGTTCCTCCTTATACATTCAATTTGCCACCACTATAAATTCGGGATGCTTGTTTTTCATATCTTTCAAATTCAAATAAAAATTAATTGCATCGTTGATATCGTTCGTATCGGCCACCCCATCCCGGTTAATATCATAGATATACGATGTTTTGTTTAAAAGAGCAGGATCGATCACATTGCCCGCAATTTTCAGTTCCGGATGCTTTGTTTTCATATTGTTGACGTTCAAATAATAATTAATCATATCGTTGATGTCGTTCGCATCTGTGATTCCATCCTGGTTCACATCATATACATAAGCTCCGGCAGGAATCACTAACGCATACTCAGCAATCCCGCCTCTGTTCTCCAACTGATGCAGGATTTGTTTGGACGAATCGGAAACTGGATATCCCCGCTGGTTGATATAGTTCAGTTGGGTCAGCCCGCCAAGAGGCGTCAGATTGCTTACCGGATTATAGGCAAGTGACAGCCACTGCAGCTGCCCTAACCGATCCAGTCCGGAAATGTCGGAAATCTGGTTACCCTCCAGATTAAGCGACTGCAGCATGCTCAGGGTCTTGATGGGGGAAATATCTTTGATTCTATTCAAAGCAAGGTTCAATTCCTGAAGTTGAAGCAGCGTTCCCAACCCCATCAGGCTGCTGATTTGGTTGTTAGCCAAATATAAATGCTCCAGCTGCTTTAGCGAGCCAATTGCACTAACGTCGGAGATTTGGTTGTTCATAAGCCACAGCGACTTCAATAAGGTTAAGCTTCCGAGCGCATCTACAGCTGCGATTTGGTTTCCGTTAATAATCAATGTCTCCAACTTTGACAGAGACCTGAGCCTGGAGATATCCTGAATGGCATTATTCGATAAGTTGAGAGATTTCAGATTCACAGCATATTCGATTCCGCTGACATCTATAATTCCTCGACCGGATGCTTGAAGCTGCGTCAATCCCTTTATTTCCTCCGCAGTAATAGCCCCTGCGGGTTTGTTCAAAGCATCCCGGACGGCGGCCTCCAGGTTCGCATCCGTAAAAGAAACCGTTTCTTCGCTTGCGGAAACCGGACTCATGATCCCGATCATGAGTATGCATAGCAGGAGGCAGCACATACTTTTCCATTCTTTCAATATTCCTTCCTCCTTTCTCGCATTATTCGACGATCACGGATCCCGTCATAAAGGGATGCACCATGCAAAAGTAATTAAACGTCCCCGCCTCGTTGAACGTATAGCTGAATCTCGTTCTTCCGTTTGTATCGATCGTACCGTTAATAAGCCCATCGTAGGAAGTAACGGTATGCATCATCGTACCTTTCAGCACCCAAGTTACCGTGGTGCCTCTTTTTACCTTGATTTGAGCAGGAGTAAATTTATCATCAAGAACATCCACGAATACTTCCGGTGCAGGCTGAATGAGATAACTCTCCGTTGTGACCTCGCTGGCATTTCCGCTTGTATCGATTCCGATAAATTTTAACGTAGTGGTTTGGGCAATGGTGATCGGACCGGTATACAGTGTTGAATGTTCCGAAGGGATTGTACCATCCCTGGTATAGTAAATCCTCGCGTTCGGGTCCTCGTCCCGGATAACTAACTTGACAGTCCGTGCAGACGGATAGGTTCCTCCCGGCGGATCTGCCGAAACCGTAGGTGGGTTATGATCAAGATCGGGACTTTGACATTCTTGACCGGTCTGAAACTCAATGAAAGTAGAATTAGGGGAACTGCCCGCACGGACCTTCGCGCATAAAAAAGATGAGACATAACTTAATGGAACCATCGCTGTCCCTTTTACCTGCAGCACAGGAGACTGAAGCTGAACTTGCTGTCCATTCATGATGGCTTGCTTTTGAAGCGGCCATAACTCCATCTTGGTATGTTCCGTCTTATAGGTAAAACTGCGATCCCCCATATGGGCCTGCAAAGTTCCTGCAAACTGATCAGCGATAAAATTCAAAGGGACATAAGTATCTCCTTTCAACTGGAACGGTGCGACATCAAGCATTACATGGCCGTCATTCACCATCGCATGATTGCTTCCGATCTCAAGAGAGATCGATCCCCCGTTAGACCCTCCTTGCTCTATATGCGTCATCGTATGCAAACCGCCCGGGTAAACACCATCGTTGGTATTATCCAAAATTTTGTGGCTATGGAACGGGAAATGGCCGCTCTGATCAAACACAATGAGAATATCCTTTGTTTCTCCCGGTTCAAGACCTACCGTATCCTTATCTACCGGCACGGCGAGCGGAATTCCGTTCTCTGCAATGACCTGGAAATGATGGCCGTGAAGATGCATCGGATGTTCATCGTTACCCGGGTTAATTAAACGAACCAGAATCTTTTCACCCACCATACCATGAATCATAGAGGCTGGATCTTCCTCTACATCAGGAAATGATTTGCCATTGATCGTCCAATAGCGGGGGTGGAACTTGCTGCGGTCATAAACGGTTCCGTCTTCTGACGCCTTGTGCCAGACAGGGTCCAGTTCACCCAGATGAAACACATACTCCTTGTCGAAATTCGGCCCGCCTGTCCATGCCTGCTTGGAAGAGCCTTTAGCTTTAACAATGAACGGTCCGCTCATTCCCATCTGCACCCCGTATTGATTGGCATCCCCGGAATAATAGTAATGGGAACCAGCCTGAATAGCCTTAATCTGCCGAGTATCGCTCTGACCGACGGCAAGCGCCTGGCCCACTCCGTTATCCGTATCGATGCCGTGAAAACGAATCGGATATACCCGGAAATCCGTTTCTGTTTGCTGCGGGCCAATATTCGTTACCGTGACTTCTAACGTGTCCCCTTCTTCCGCCTCTACCTTCGGCCCTGGAAATACCGCTGTCCCCGGCTTGTTAACCAGACTGAAGCCCCAAATGTAGATCTCTTTCCCATCTGCTAATGTTAATGAACCGTCTGTAGCATACAGCTGAATTTTTTTAACTTCGGCTGCATGCGCATGGGTAGATAAGGCAAGCATTAGCATGAAGAATGCTGCAAGCATAAAAAAATACCATTTGATTGTTCCGGAGCGAATCATGCCTCTCACCTCCACCTAACATTTGTATCCCGTTCATTTTGCCTGTCCGTCAACCTCAACCGCATAAGTCCCGGCCTGGTCAAACTTAACCAGGATATCGTATCGTTCTGCCGATGCCATCGTAATGGATTGCTTGTCTACAGCTTGCCTTAATGGCCGGCCATCCGATGCAATGACTTTAAAAGTGCGCCCGTTCATATGGAATGTATGCTTTTCATAACCGGAATTGATGAGTCTGATCAGATAAGTTTCCCCCGCCTGTGCTACGATCGAGGAACTTGCGTTTCGGGATTTGAATTCGCCGTTCATTGTCCAAAAATCCGGTTCAAACACCGTCCTGTCATACGTTTTCCGTTGTTCAACCGCATCATGCCAGGATCTATCGATTTCATTCAAATGAAACACCGCTTCTTTATCATAGGACGGTCCTCCCGTCCATGCCTGCTTGACGCCTCCATGCGCCTTAACGATAAATGCTCCCGTCATGCCCATTTGCAAATGTTCTACCGTGTCAACATGACAATGATAAAAATAAGTGCCGGCATGTTTGGCATTAAACTGATAAGTAAAGCTTTCTCCTACGAATACCGGGGGAGCGGTATGCGGAACCCCGTCATTTTTTTGGTCTGTATCCAATCCATGGAAATGAATCGTGTGGGACACAGGCAGAATTCCCGACTTCGACGGCCCAAGATTCGTAAGCGTAATTTCAACCTGATCCCCCTCCTCCACTTCCATGGTTGGCGCAGGATAGACCGCTGTTCCTTTTTTGTTCTGTGACGAATAACCCCAAATATACATTTGGTTTCCGTCCGGCATGGTGACGTACCCATCCGTTGCATATAAACTAATTTTTTTAACATGATTCTCATGCGCCCATATAGACTGAATTGCGGCATACAGTAAGACCAGCGTGAATACAACGAATAGCAGGCCGGCAGCAGCGATCCTTTTCCTATTCTTCACCATCCGCTTTTCTCCTCATAGAAAACTCCCATCCCTCTTCCATGATGAAGAGAGATCAGAAATTTCCTCAGAATTAAATTAACAAATAAAGCATGAAGATACCGGAACAAGCCCGTCCGGTATCCGTATGCTTTTTTTCATCGTGAGGGCATCGCTGCCCTCACCCTTGCTTCCTACAAAGCTTCGCTTACTCTAAAATCAAGCGGGCCAAAGCCGCAAGATCCAGGATATCCACTATACCGTCGTTGTTCAAATCTGCATATTTGTACAGATTCCAATCCGAATCTGCTGACGTTTTACCATACGCAGCAGCCATAATGGCCAAATCCCCGATTGAGTATCTTCCGTCACCGGTCAAATCACCAGGTTTAGAAATGTTCACCGAAGCCGTGAATACTTGCAGCGCTGCTGCTAGTTCCGTAACAGCTTGCTCCACCTGCTCTTGCGCAGCTTCAGCGTTATCGGCAACCGCCTTGGCTTGATCGATAGCCGCTTGGAGCACTGCTTTGGAGCCGACAGGATATTGACCGCTGTTTGTTCCTTCTACAGCTGCGTCATGCTTGCTTTGAGCTTCAGCAATCAAGCTTCTTAAAGACGCTTTATCCACGCCGTGAATTTGAACACTGTAAGATGAGCCTTCCACGTGAATCTCTTCGCCCTCGCCATTAGCCAGAACTACATTCGTAAGCGTAACAGCCGAGCTCGTTACCTGGCTTGTAACTTTAGCTCTGAAATGCAGCTTCAGCACATCACCGGTCGCCTTGTCTCCGATCAGATTGGCAATGATGAATCGAATCTGGTTCTGTTTCACTCCTTTATCTACGACGATGATGTCATCTCTGACGCCATCGGCAGAAACAAATTCCAGCAGGTTGGAATCATAAGTGAGAGTAAGATCCTGCGCATACACTTTTTGCGTCAAATTGCCCAAGCTGTAAGTAAGATCGAAGGACTGTCCTGAATGAACATCGGCAGGTCCTGTCAGTTGTGAAGCCGGAGCTCCCGAAAGAATGAAGTTGACCTCATATGATTGGGTGCTTCCGTTCTCAGCTGTTACCAATATCGTCGTTATTCCCGGAATAGCTGGGGCCGCCTGGACTTTAAAGGTTGCCTTTTCGTGGTTTGCTGCTGCGCCAACCTCAGGAACTGCAGTCGTGCCGGCAGGCAGGACAACTTGATACGAATGAATTTCAGGGTTGAATCCACTGAGCGGCTGACCATTCCATGTGATTGATTTCAGTGTCGCATCGATGCTTTTCCCCGGGAATACATACAGCTCATGAATGGAAGCCCACCACGAATTCGTCGTATCATCCTTCGTATTTTCAATTCTTACATAACGCGCTTTTACGGTGTCGAACGTTTTATCGACCACATATTCGATGTTGGTATCCGCTGAAGCCACTGTAGTCCAGTTAGTGCCGTCCAAAGATACTTGGATGTTATATCCGCGGAAATAATCCGGGTGCTTGGCTTGCTGCGCAGTGGTCCACAATGAACCGAAGTCCACAAGTATGCGGGATACATCCGTCGGAGCTCCAAGATCTATCTGATACCACATGCCAGCTTTCAACACCGTGCTTGTCGTCCAGCGGGAGAACAAATCTCCATCAAAGGCGCACTTCAAGCAGCTCTTCGGATCGTCCGGCGGCGTTCCGTTAGATGTATAATTTTCGCCATGGCTAGCCTTTGCCGTCCAGTTAGTACGATCTAATGCACCTGTCGTATCATATTTGGTGCCACCGGTTGGCGGGAATACATACATTTCATGAATTGAAAGCCAGAAGCCTTTAACGCTTCCTTTATTCACCATTTTAATGTATCGTGCATCTATCGATGAGAACGATTCATCGACAACCAGCTTATTCCAGCTTGTGTCTTTGCTTGCAACTGTAGTCCACGTTTTTCCGTCAGTCGATACTTGAAGATCATAGCCTCGGAAATAGTCAGGGTGCTTGCTGACTTCAGAGGCATCCCAGTGCGATCCGTGGTCAACAACGATGCGGTCGACTTTTTGTACTTTACCCATATCGATCTGGTACCACATATCAGGAGCCGCATCGGCGCCCGTTGACCAGCGGGTTGTTTGCTTGCCGTCTATACCGTTAGAGGGTGGGCTTGCTGCTTCTGAATGGCTCGCAGTTGCTGCCCATCCGGTTCGGCTGTAAGAACCGCTGACATCCGGCAGCGAAGTTCCTGGGCCGCCGCTGCAGTTGGCATTACAGACATCCTTCTCAGTTGGTGCTGCATCTCCCGCGTATGCAAACTGGATCCAGTTGATATTATTGCCACCTGCAGGGAAGAAAAAGTATAGATCATGGAAGTCCGCTTGGGCGGCATCTAAATTATGGGCCGGTTGAACGACATCGCTGCTGATAGTCGTCCAGTTCTGCCAACCTTTCGTTGTCGGAGCCGCTGCCGTCGCAATCTTCTCGCCGGTTGGGCTGTCTAGGCGCACTTCCATATTCAGGCTGTTCGAGTCGGACGCCATTCGGAAATACATTTTTTTAATATTGTTAATATCAATATGTTTGAACATAAACCAGTCATTGCGTTCTGTGAAACCGACGTTTTTACCGCCGTACATATCAGATGTGTTTTCCGTTTTCACGCCTTGATCCGCAGGAGCAGTTGGACTGGCACCGCCTGTAGCATCAAAGTCCTCAGCATGAAGACGCTTATTCTTAAAGGTAATGGAATCTGAACTGCTTAATGGCGTTGTTCCTGGCGCGCCATTATCGGTCACTGTCGCAGCGATATTCCAAGCAATCTTAGCTTCCGGTCCATGTCCATCATCAAATAATGTAAGTGTTGGACTACATCCGGTAGTTCCTGGGAACGGATGGTAGTGAGCGTCATGAAGCAGGTTGACAGACCACTGGATCTTATCGCATGCAATCGGTCCGTCCTCTTCATCCGTGGCGAAAGCTGTTGCTGTGATCGTCTCGCCATTCGTGAAGAAGCTTCCGTTAGCAGGAGAAGTGATTTTCACCACAGGAGCGGTGTTACCCGCGGTAATCTTCGTGTTCCACACGGAGAATTTCCCGCTTCCATTGGTAACCGTCAATGTTACATCATAGCTTCCGTTTACCGAGTACGTGTGAGACGGATTTGCATCATGAGATGTGGTTCCATCTCCGAAATTCCATGCAAAAGCAATCGTATCGCCGTCCAGATCCGAAGTTCCAGTTGTATCAAAATTAACTGTTAATGGTGTCTTACCTGATACAGCGCTTGCTTTCGCTTTGATAACAGGGTTTCTGTGCAATTGGCCGTAGAATACCTTGGTGATACCATCGTCTTCATCAGATTCCCATGATTTTCCGAACTCGGCAATATACAAGGCACCGTCCGGACCCAATTTCATATCAATCGGAGCAAGCATTCCGGATAAGAAATCTTCTACTTTGACAATTTCCCCGTTGTCATCTGTTGTAACCGCTTTAACCCAATTGCGGGTAAAATCATAAGCTAGAAACTTTCCTTTTAATCCAGGGATTGCGTTTGGTCCTGTGTAGTCATAAACGGGACCAGCCAGCGCCGTTCTTCCGCCTTGACCCCAAATTGGATCATTGGTATACGGGTAGAACGCAATCGGTTTTTTCGTTGTGGCAAATTTCTCTGCATATAAAGCATCATTGATTTCATTTAAATTATTGGCACCAACATAGTCTTTTTTGTTATAAACCTTATCACCAATCCCATAAGGCCAACCAAAGTTTTGACCAGGCGCTGTTATCGCATTAAATTCATCGTAGTCGCCGTTACTTCCGCCAGCAAAGGTACCGTCGGGACCAACATCTCCTTCGTAGATGATGGTTTTACCATTTCCTTTTGTGGTGTCAAAAGAAATACGGTACGGGTTACGGAAGCCCCAAGCATAGACGTAATCTCTTGCACCGCTTTGACCTGTAAAGAAGGGATTATCGTTCGGCGCGGAACCGTCTTTGTTGAAACGAAGAATTTTTCCACGCATATCATCCAAGTTCTGAGATGTCTGCAAGGAACGGGTTTGTGGCCCTTGTGTAGGTGTGTTGTTGTCCCCTATCGTCAAATACATCTTGCCATCCGGCCCGAATTTAAGGTAGCCGGCTTGATGGCAGCAGGTCACATCGGATGTTACTTTTAACAAGTTCTTTTCTGTATTTCCACTAATTGCCCCGTTCTCGTATGTAAAACGAGAAACATTGTTAATCAGTTGACCCTGTGCTGTTTTCACTGGATTTGTATAATACAGATAAATGTAGTGATTGGATTCAAAATCAGGATCAAGGGCCAAACCCAATAACCCGTGTTCACCCTCCAAATTGGTAGGGATGTTCAAGATTTCCTTCGTATCTCCTTCTTGAGAAACGGTATATACTTTACCGAAAAGGCTGATTACGAAAATTTCGCCACTTTTGGAAATATCGATTCCAACCGGACTTGCGATAGTTCCTTTGACCAGAGAAACCTTCTGCAGGCCGCCTTTTGGAGAAGACTGATCGCAATCCGTATCGTTAGCCTCTCCCCATGCATATTTCAAACCGCCGAGAAGATGCTGTTGGAAATCTTCTTTGAACCAAGTTTCCGGATGATGACCTAATGCCGTATAGAACATTCTTCCGTTTTGAACCGGGCTGCACCAAGCATTCGGATGGTCCTCGAACGGTCCTCCCGTTACGCCATTGCTGTTCATATCTAAGCTTAAAAGAATATGTTTCCCTTTATCCCGTGGATTTTCTTTGAAATAGTACACTTCCTCAAGCGCTGTCCAGGATGGACCCAGGTGGGCAGTTGCTGGATTATTGGAATCTTCTACATTGAATTTGACTGTTTGCGTCCATGGATGATGACTGAAGTATGCGCCTGTTAAGTCGCCATACTCTTGCCAATCATACCCAGTATCTGTAGCCGAATGTGCGCCTACATAGCCTTTACCAGATTTGATGAAATTCATGAAATCTTGCTTCTGTTGATCCGTCAAACCCCAATCGCTAAAGTTACCTGTGGTGCTGACAAAAAAGACAACATCATACTTAGCAAGATTAGCAGCGTTAATATCTGCCGCATTTTCCGTAAAATCAATTTGAAAACCATATTTTTTTGCCATTTCAGGAAGTGCTATTTTAGCTCCTTGATCAATCGATGCATGACGGAAGCCTGTTGTTTTAGAAATAGCCAAAATTTTGTGCCCATGCTCTTCTCCTTCATGTGCAGATGCTACCCCAGAACTTATAACAGAACTAAGTGGTAATAAAATGGTAGATAAAAACATGATAAGAGCTAAAAATCCATACATCACTGAGCGCCGTCGACTCATTTCTTCATCCCTTTCTTTTTCCTTAATAGGTTAAAATTAACATCCAATTCGATAGGCTTGCCCACTGCCCGGTTTTCGTACACATTGTCGACGCTTTCACCCCGCTTCCCATTTGTCATATAACCGCATGCACTTTCCGATATCCCCCCCTTCAAGAAGGTGACGTATCTTCTGTTTCAAGAACCTTCAAGCGCTTGCATATCATCAAGGCGGACTCACGTTTATTGTGTTAAGCGCTTTCATGCAGCTTCCTAAGCTATTTCGTCTATAGGTTTATCCTAATTGAAACCGATCACACGAACAATTAACTAAGTTGAGATTAAAGTACATATTCTTGTTGTATATATACAACCCCCCTTCCACACTTTGTTGTGAGATCAGCTCGAAGGACTATCCTTTTATATGAATCTTGGATTCCGTATGATAACGAATCGATTCACGAACAAGGGCATCATCCACATAGGTGATAAAAGAGCCCGCTTCTTGATTAATCCTCCCCAGCCCGTTTAGAAGAACAAGGCCTGTTTTGCCGGGAACATAGCGTCTGTATCCCTTTTTGTTATCACGCAGCATGTATCTCTCAATGTTTGGAATCCACAAAGATGGGGGAATGACGTTAGCACCGACTAGCTCCAATAGCTCGTAATGCAGGTCCACTTCTTTTTCTGTCAGGAGCCCCAACCACTTGGATACCGTTGACATGCACAGCATACCGAAGGCAATGGACTCTCCATGTGAATAATCCCCATTTCCAAGCAATTCCACGGCATGCCCAATCGTATGCCCATACTCTAACACGACAGCGTGATTTTTTTCATAAGGATCATCTTGCATGACCGTCATCTTAGCCTCAATACAAAACTCAATAAACTGTTGAAGTTCTTCCATCCGATACTGATTCGATGGTCTAAGCAATTTTCGATACGTATCCATTTGTTCAGGAAGGATCGCCAATAAGTTTTTCACCAATTCACAAAGACCGGAACGGATTTCTCTTGCCGGCAAGCTATGAAGAAAGGACAGTTCGACACATACGACTCTTGGCGTGTAAAAAAAACCGAGAATATTTTTCCCTTGATCCAGGTTCACACCTTGCTTTAACGATAAGACAGAATCGGATGCGGCAATTAACGTCGTTGGTATATGAATGAGGGGTAACCCACGGCACAGCATCCCAGCGACCATCCCTGCAACATTACCTGAAACCCCGCCTCCAAGAGCTACGATGGCAGTACGCCGATCCGCCCCGAGAGCGAGTGCCTTTCTGCATAAACTCTCAACGGTAATCAGATTTTTATTTTTCTCCCCCGGAGGAAAAGTCAATAAATAAGTCGTTCCTGCTTTTTCAAATGCAGCCACCGTTTGGGCAATAATAGGATGGGGAACGCCGCTATCGCTAATAATCATATAGGTGTCGACTTCAAGTTCAAGGGGATTTAACCATTCCGCGACCTGGCCCAGTATACCTTCGCCTGAAATGAAGCCATACTGATGCGTACCGAATTGAATCTGTTTTTTGTAAATGGTTAACCCTCCATTCGTTGATAAGATGCTTCAAAACTAGAAAGGGTCTCGTCAACATACTGCTTGGATTTACTTACATGAGAGAAGGGATCCTCTGCTGAAAGATTGGGTTCGCCTCCGACGATCACCCATCCATTAAATTGACGATCCAACAATTTCTTGAAAATAGGCCTGAATTGAATCCAACCATCTCCAGGAACCGTAAACACGCCTTCATTAACGGAAGTTAAATAATCTAAAGATTTTCCCCTTACATGATTTAAGACGGACTGTCTAATATCCGTGAGATGGATATATGGAATTCGATCATAGTAGTGGTTCAATAGAGCTAACGGGTCCCCGCCGCTGTAGTACGCATGTCCGGCGTCTAACAGCAAATGTATAAGTTGCGGATCTGTATCTTCCATCATTTTTCCAATTTCTTTGGCCTTTTCCACAATCGTACCGACATGATGCTGATAAACTAATAACATGTCGTACGATTGACAGATCTCACCCGCCAAATGCAAGGTTTCTATGAAAAAGCTCCATTGATCCTCCGTTAATCGAATGACATCTTTATTGGGCTGTGGACGAGCCGGGTCCCAGTGCATAGACCCTCCGACTTCACAGATGATAACGTGTTTAGCATTCATTTCTTTTAACCATTCCACATGTTTCCGTAACGATTCAAGCTCGCTCTCACGTAATTCAGGCTTTGAAAAAATGACGGTTTTCCTTTGTGATGCAAGTTGAAGACCATAATCATTCAACATTTGTTTGAATTGATTTGGAGCTATGGAAAATTGCCCACCATGCTCGATACCAACAAAACCTAGGGAGGACATTCTTTGCATGAAATCAGCAGCACGGAACGGCCCGTCCGAAAGCTGGGAATCCCCCTGGTTCCAAGGGGTTGGGGAAAACCCCAAGCGGAAAGGGTAGCATCTCCGTTCATTCATTTTCATTTCCCCTTTCTAAGAATCGTAGCCCAACATATTGAAAATGATTGTCGGAATATCCCTTGCGCGCCATACGGCAGCTTGATTGATGAATTCATGCGATGGACCAATAGCAATGAGACTTACCAAATCATCCTCGGTCGTCGGACAAACACCATGAGAACCTTTGATGAGCTCCGGCGTTAAAGGAATGGACCGCGTCTTAAAATCCATAAACAGCTCTACCGCATCGTACCCAGGTTTACGATGAATATCCACGGTTGTAGCATACGGAGGGGCTGCATTCGGGTCATTCCACCAATAGTAGGCAAACCATGCGTTTCGCTCGGCAATTGCAACAAGTTCGCCTGCATTCGGATGATTTAAGCTCCACTGTTTTTTGCCGGCTTCGCCAAGGACTTGCCCAACCCCATCAACCTCCAACAGAACGCGTTTCACATCATCCATAATGACAGGATCATTGATATAAATATGAGCGATTTGATGATCCACAACAGCAAAAGCCTGACTATGATAGGTGTCAAGATACTCTTTGCCATTCAGTTCAATCACCTTTAACCAACCTTGCTCGCGGAAAATGCGATTTAAATAAATCGGTGACTCCACAGGGTGAAGCGCGTATTCGGAAAGAATGACCACAGCGGTATCATCCATTTTTTCCATTTGCTCCAGCGAATCCACAAACTGTCCAACGATCTGATCAATCTCCTTTATCGCTTGCTGTTGTTGTTCACTTTCAGGGCCAAATCTCTGAGCTTGGTAATCGAGATTTGGCAAATAAGCGAAGGTTAAGGTTGGATGATGATCTTCAATAATGTTGAGTGCGGCCTTCGCGATCCATTCACTCGATGCTACTCCTGCAAGGGGTCCCCAGAAAGAATGAAGCTTGAAAGGACCTTGCTTCTCTGCGATTTGCTCATACAACCCAGGAGGATTCGAAAAGTACCACTCCTCCATCCCCTGTTCCAAGTGCATAGGAGACGGTGTAACAATAAAATCTGCGCTATCATATTTAATATGCTGCATAAATAAAACAGCCGATTTCGATTCAGGATCAAGTCGTTTCAAGGTTTCCCACATCCGTTCTCCTTCGAGCGGAGCAATCGTCTGTTCCCACATCAAAACTTCTCTTTGTTTACGATCAAAACGGCCGTTCCCCACAATACCGTGACGACTCGGTTCCTCACCTGTCGTAATTGTGGCTTGCATCGCTCCTGTGACTGCAGGAAAAACAGGCTTTATCTTAGATACACTGCCCCTAGCAGCGATACGATTTAAATTTGGCGTTAATTCTTTGTTCTCCAAGTGAGCTGGCGTTAAGCCCACCACATCCAAAACAACAACATGCTTCGCTTGTTTTTGCATATTTTCCCCACTTTCTTCTTTTGTGCTTCACTAAGTCATGGCGATGGTTCGTGCCATCCAAGAAGATACGACAATAAACAAAGCTACGATTAATGCGTGAAGACCGCCGTCTATCATGGAAACGATTGCTGCGTTTAACAGCAATAAAGACAAAATTCCATATTTCACTCCCCGCTTAATGAAAGCAGGTTTAGGTTCACGTATAGCCGGATACAAGGCAAATCCCTCTACAAAACCATATAAGGCAATAAAAAATAGCACTATCAGCGATAAAGAGTCCTTAATCATCCCAAAACCGATTAGCCATACTAAGATACCAAATGGAATCAAGGCAATTAACAAAATGGTTGTCCTTGTGTATCCGTAATTTTCTCCCCGGCTTAGCGCCGTCACTCCGATAATATGCAAGAAGGGAAGCAGCGCAAGAAACGCAAAATCCCAGAAATGCTCCTGCAAAAAGGATAGTCCCAGCCATAAGTTAAGACCTCGGCATAAAGCCATCACCAGTGTGCCTGGGATCCCGTATTTTTTTGCCCAAGTATCGTAAAGCACAATAGAAGACACCAAGGCCAGAGCAACATAAAAAGAAAATAGACTGAAGACAGCAGCTAGAGCTAAACCACCTGCCAATAGAAAACATGCCAGCATAAGTGCATGGCTTCTGCTAATTTTCCCTGACGGTATGGGCCGTTCAGGCCGCTCGATTTGATCCAGGGAGGCGTCCATCACATCATTTAAAACAACACCTCCCGCATAAAGCAGGATCGAAGAAACGAGCAGCAGCCAAACCATACCCGAAAGACCCTGACCAACGCTGGAAACAATAAACGCCCCAGCTAACACATCACCTGCGGAGGTGACTAAATTTGGAACCCTTAAAATTTGTAGATAGGCTTTCATCTTGAACCGTTAATCGCAGTTTTGGTTCTAGTCAGCTCTTGAAGGATGGGAGAAATATACTCAAACGCTTTTTTCGTGGCCGGCACCGGATCTTCTTCATAAGGATACAGCTCAATCGTAATAAACCCATCATAATTCGTCTTTGCAATTTCATTCAGGACCGCTCTAAAATCAATGGCCCCTTCACCTGGGACTAAATGATGATGAATTCTTGAATTCGATATATCTTCCAAATGATAATGTTTTGTATATGCCGCTAATTGACTGACCAATTGCACAGGATCTTCCCCTGCACAGTAGAAATGACCGATATCGAAATTGAGGCCAATCCGGGGTGACGATATACGTTCCATAAACTTAAGAAATTGCCCGGAAGTCTCGATTAATAGTTCCGGCTCAGGTTCAATCATGACGGTTACGCCTTTTTTCTCCGCGTGTTCGGCAAGTTCGTGGATCGCTTCCTCAAAAACATCCAACGCCCAATCTTCCTTTGCCCCATCCAGCGGTCCTCCCGGTTCAATCGAAAGGTGAGGAACCCCCCACTCTGCAGCCAGATCAATACAGCTTAACGTGTGGTTGATCCGTTTCCGTCTTTCGCTTGCCTCCTTTTCAATATACGAGGGGCGCCAGCAATCCCCGAGAGCATATAACATGAAGGCATTCAAATTACAGATCTTCAGCCCATTATTTTCTGCTCGCGCTTTGATTTCTTGTCTTCTGGCCGGGGTTAAATCGGGTGGATAGGCGTGCGGGATATCACACAAAATTTCTATTCCATCAAAACCAATTTCTTGTAACGTATCCATGGTCGTCAGTAAATCGAATCTTTTATACGCATTTGCGCTGAAACCTAGCTTCATTGAGCTTCCTCCTCTTCCTATTCGTACATATAAAACCTACATATTTAATTTTCCTGACATTTTGTAGAACTGATAAGGATTGTCCCAAACGACCTTTTGAATCTCTTCCTTGGCAAATCCGGCTTCTTTCATTTTTTTACACGTACGAGGAACACTTATTGGATCTGCCGGTCCCCAGTCACAGGCACTGTTAATCATAAGCCGGTCCGTTCCATATTGCTGCATAATCGCAATCGCTCTTTCCGGTGTAATCTTCCCTGGGTATACGGTCATACCCGCCCAAGCGCCATATTCCAATGCAAGGTCAACCGTTTCTTCAATATTGTGATCCAGCAATACCTTCTCAGGACGAATACCGATTTCATCCAAAACTCGAATCGTTCTTTTTGTACCCTCCCGTTTATTGACGTGCGGAATATGAACCATCACAAGCATGTCTTTTCTTTTAGCCAGTTCAAGTTGTCTACGCATCACTTCTTCTTCCGCGTCCGTAATTTTGTCAAAGCCTATTTCACCAATTGCAAGACATCTTGGGTGCGACAAAAACGGCTCCATGCCCTCAACCACTTGAAGGGCAAGCTCCAAATTGTTGGCTTCTTTCGGATTTGCAGCTATACATGAATAATGCTCAATATCATACTTCTTTGCTCTTACAGGTTCAAAATTAAGGATATGGCTAAAATAATCATAATACGTATGAACCGATGTCCGTTCACTTCCCAGCCAAAATGCAGGTTCAACGACAATTTCAATACCGCTTAACGACATTCTTTCGTAATCGTCTACCGTTCTTGAATACATATGTACATGTGGATCTATAATACGCATACTCATCTCTCCCTTGTTTTTGTGGCTTAACACGAAATGGTATAATTTGACATATATGCAAGTGCACGTTTTGCAGCCCCATCAGGGTCGTCTGGATATGAATAAATTTCAAAAGTAACAAAATTATCGTAATGAATCGATTTAAGCGCTTCCAAAACTTCTTCAAAATTGATATCGCCTTCTCCAGGCACGAGATGATAATGCTTGCGTCCTCGGATATCTTCAAGATGGATATTAACAATCTTCTCACCAAAACGTTGGATGGTTCCTGCCAAAGGCTCGCCGAGAACTTCCGTATGTCCTAGATCCAAATTGATACCCAGCAAGGGGTGATTGAACTCCGCAATGACGCGCTGAACCTCATTAGCATTTTCAATTAACAGACCTGGTTCATATTCAATACCTATTCGAATATTTCTTTTTTCCGCATAAGGCAGCATTTGAGTTAGAGATTCTACTAATAGTAAATAGGCTTGATCCGGAGGATTTCCGGCAAGACACTTACCGGAAGTAACACTGATACAGGACGCTCCCCATTCCGCAGCCAAATCTATACATCTTTCGGTATATCGAATTCTTTGAAGACGTACTTCCTCTATTCGATTACATAAGGAAGGCTCAAAAACGGTCTCTCCGATATGATGAATCGTTGGATACACGCTGACCGCAGTATTCGCATTCATATTACTAACGGACATTCCCTTTTGTTCCAACAAGCGAGTCACTTGTTTCACCTCTTGAGGCGTAATATCAAGAGGCGAAATATGAGGGTGATCGGCAAGGATTTCCAAAGCAGAATACCCGCAATTGTGAATTCGTTCAATGGCTTCGTTCAAAGAGAAACGAGTGTAAGCATTACTGCTGATCGCGTAACGCATATAACCCCTCCTTTAATTGCTAATTTGGATCTCTTCCCGTATGACGTGAGGTCAATATAAGGTCAGTTTGCAATTAAGCGCTCTCAAACGAATCTATTGATTTCCCCTTCCTCTGCTTGGATGACTAACCGCCATATTGCTACATCACATAATAAATTTTATTGAATTTTAACTTAATAAACAATTAGCTATATTGCGCCTTTTCTACCTTTACTTGCGGTTGTACAATCAAGATCTCGTTCTCGATACAGCGAGCCGCAAAAGTCGCACTCTCAATAACATGCCCAGACTTCTGTGGATTCTAACCATGGCACTTGTAACATGCTGTTCATTTGCCGTTCATTTTAACTTCCTATACTTAAGATATTACGAAGGAGGGAAGCAAAATGTATTTAGCAATTCGAGAAATGAGGTTTGCTAAGGCCCGGTATACGTTAATCGCTACAATTATGGTGCTTGTTTCATTTCTTGTTCTGTTTGTCACTGGTCTTGCACAGGGGCTTGCCTATGATAACGCGGCTTCCGTTAAGAATATGGCTGCAACTCATTTTGTCTTGGAACAGGATTCTAATCACCGCTTCACTAGGTCTCAGGTCGATCAGAATCAGCTTGAAAAGGCTGGCTTAATCGTAGGAAAAGAGAATGCCGAGCCGCTTGGTGTGAAAATGACAACAGTTATTCCGTCCGATGGTACGGAGAAGATTGATGTTACTCTGCTCGCAGTTAATATCAATGGCTGGCTGATGCCA